>JBCDKS010000014.1:0-116371 GCA_038746275.1 Pseudomonadota bacterium
ACCAACACATCTTCTATTTCCATCACAAGACTGGCCGCCGCGACGGACCGCCCGGAAAAATTCCTCGGCGTGCACTTCATGAACCCTGTGCCGGTCATGCAATTGGTAGAGTTGGTGCGGGGCATCGCCACAGACGATCCGACCTTCCAAACCGCCCGCACTTTTTGCGACCAATTGGGCAAGGAAACCGCGGTCTCAGAAGACTTCCCGGCCTTCATAGTCAACCGCGTTTTGATCCCCATGATCAATGAAGCGATCTATGTTTTGTATGAAGGTGTCGGGTCCGTTGCGGCAATCGATAAGGCGATGAAGCTCGGCGCCAATCATCCCATGGGTCCGCTGCAATTGGCCGATTTCATCGGCCTCGATACCTGCCTTTCCATCATGCAGGTGCTCTATGACGGGCTGGCGGACAGTAAATACCGCCCCTGCCCATTGCTGGTAAAATATGTGGAAGCGGGCTGGCTTGGCCGCAAGTCCGGCAAAGGCTTTTACGACTATGCGGGTGAGGAGCCTGTGCCAACCCGTTAGTCCGCTCGGCACACACTTCAAGTAAGACCTCAATCGTATTGAACGACTTCAAATTCGATCCCATCCTCGTCGATGAAGTAAAAACGGCGACCGGGCTCGTAATCAGCATGATTGATCGGTGTGTAGCCAATTTCGGTCACGCGCACCTCCATTGCCTCTATATCGTCTACGACCACCGCAATGTGGTTCAGCCCGCCATTGGTGACATAAGAACTGGAAGCCGCCTTTTGTGTTCCGTCCTTTGGCGCGTAGATCGCAACATAGAAATCGTCCGAGCCGGCATGCACGGTTCTTCCCGCACCATGGAGAGCGTCACCGCTCCAACGCACTTGCCACCCAAACAGATCACAAAGCTTCGCCGCTTTTGCATCCGCATCTTGAGCCGTGAAATTCACATGTTCCAATCTGGCAATCGACATACTGGGAGATCCTTCTCTTAAAGTTTGTTGCGTCTCAACGCGAAAAAGAGAGCCACAAAACCATCTTTCAACCGTTGATTTGACCGAGCCTAATTCCTCAAGCTAACTTGAGGTCAAGCAATGAATTGAGATTTTTTGGAGCTTGATGTGCTGCGCCCGACCGACCTGTTGAGTATCGGTGACATCGCCGCCAGAACCGGTCTCGCGGTTTCAGCGATTCGGTACTACGAAGAGCAGGGCTTGGTGCTTCCCGAACGCAACCGGGGCAATCAGCGCAGGTTTTTACGGTCAGACATTCGGCGGATTTCGTTCATCCGCATTGCACAACAATTGGGCCTGACCATTGCGGACATTAAAGACCTGCTTGCAACCCTTCCCAATGGCCGAACGCCCACCAAAAAAGACTGGGGCCGTTTCTCACGGATTTTTCAGAAACAGCTCGACGCCAAAATCGAAGGTCTGACCCTGTTGCGCAAAAATCTGGACGGATGCATCGGCTGCGGCTGCCTGTCGCTTTCCCATTGCGCGATTTACAATCCGCAAGACACCGTTGCTAACGGTGGCCATGGGCCGCGCAATATTTTACCGGCCACGGCCTCGACACAAACGGAAGCCTGACAACTCAGCTCTGAGGTTTGGTCAGCGCAGTCTTCACAAGATTTTGGGCATCATGGCCCGCCCATTCAGCAGGGCCGTTTAAAGTGCCAAGCACACAACCTTCTGTGCTGATCAACAGCGTCGCCGGCAGACCAAAGGCCAGGCCGGCTTTTTTCAATGTAGTCAAAGACGCCATTTTAGCGTCGTGATAAAGACCCAGATCGTTCAGGCCGATCTCATCGTAAAACGCCTTGGGTTTGTCCATAGACCCCAGATCAAGGCTGACCGGAACAACCTCAAAACTGTCACTGCCCAATGTCTGTTGCAACTTCTGCAACGCCGGCATTTCAGCACGGCAGGGTGCACACCACGTGGCCCACAGGTTCAAAAGCACGGTTCGGCCGGACCAGTCTGCCATACGCGTCTCGCTGCCATCGGCTTTCAAAAAACCAAACTCAGAGACATCAAAACCCCGGTCCAAGGCCGTGAAGGCGGCCACTTCGCCGGTGGCGGCGGCGGACAAGCGGGTCTTCATTGTCTCATCGACAGAGCAAGTGGACGCAGCAACGTCAGTTGCCCCCTTTCCACCGGCAAGCTGCTGATGGACTTTCGGGCTTTGAAATGCGTATACCCCAACCGCAATCGCAGCACCCACGGCCAATGCAATCCCAAAAAGCGCGGCGGTCTTAGCGGCGGTTGAAACAGGCCCTTTTTGCGGCGTTTCACCAGACTGTTTTTCTGCCATTCTTTAACGGGCTCCCATATCCATGGCGCAAACTCCAAAATCCGACAAAACCGCATCTACCGGCACACCGTCCACAAACACCCAGTCTACGAATACAATGTGGGGTGGTCGCTTTAGCGCCGGTCCCGACACCGTGATGGCACAGATCAATCCTTCGATTGATTTCGACCGCAAACTCTACCGTCAGGATATCGCAGGCTCAAAAGCCCACGCGGTGATGTTGCATGCTGTCGGTATTTTGTCATCTGACGATGCTGCCCTGATTGATCAAGGGTTGGACACGATTCTGTCAGAAATTGAAGCGGGCACGTTCACTTTTTCCACTGACCTGGAAGACATTCACATGAATGTGGAAAGCCGCCTGCGCGACTTGATTGGTCCGACTGCCGGTCGCTTGCACACCGCCCGGTCGCGCAATGACCAAGTTGCCCTCGACATGCGCCTGTGGGTGAAAGAGCGGGCACAACAAACGGACGTGACGCTCAGGGCATTCATCGAAGCTCTCGTGGACAAGGCGGAGGAGCATGTTGGTACGGTGATGCCCGGCTTCACCCATTTACAAACGGCGCAACCGGTCACATTCGGACACCACTGCCTCGCCTATGTGGAAATGCTCTCCCGGGACCGCAGCCGGTTTGCGGACGCTGTCGCGCGGATGGACGAAAGCCCGTTGGGCGCAGCAGCACTGGCTGGCACTGGCTTTCCCATAGACCGCCACGCGACTGCGAAGGCCCTTGGTTTTCGGGAACCGACCCGCAATTCCCTCGACAGCGTCTCCGACCGTGACTTCGCACTCGAATTCTTGGCGGCTTCCGCCATATGCGCAACACACCTGTCCCGCATGGCGGAGGAAATCGTCATCTGGTCCACACCGCAATTTGGTTTTGTGCAACTGTCCGACACGTTCTCCACCGGCTCTTCCATCATGCCGCAAAAGAAAAACCCGGACGCGGCTGAACTCGTACGCGGCAAATCAGGACGCATATCCGGTGCGCTGATGGGGCTACTCACCGTGCTCAAGGGCCTGCCCCTCACCTATTCCAAAGACATGCAGGAGGACAAAGAAGGCGTCTTCGATGCAGCCGAGACCCTGCACGTCTGCCTGATGGCCATGACCGGCATGGTGCGGGACATGCGCGTCAACAAAGACGCGATGCGTGGCGCAGCGGGCAGCGGATACTCAACCGCCACAGACCTGGCAGACTGGCTGGTGCGGGAAGCGAACCTGCCTTTCCGCGATGCCCACCACGCCACGGGAGCTGCCGTGGCATTGGCCGAACAGAAAGGCTGCGAACTGGCAGAACTGACACTAAGCGAGCTGCAGGCCATCAATCCGGCCATCAACGAAGCAGTCTATGACGTGTTGACTGTGGACGCATCCGTGGCCAGCCGCACCAGTTTTGGCGGCACCGCGCCCGGCGAGGTCACCAAACAGATCGCACATTGGCGCGAGCGCTTGGCCTAAACTGAAATTGCGTCTAGAAAGTCGCGGTCGAGATACCCCGACCGCTGATCATCGGCTTACGGCCGCAGGTGACACGGAAACAGGAAAGCGAAATTGGTTTTGATGCATAAGCTTGCACGCGGAGGCATGTTCGTTGCGCTCATCATTTCGCTGGGGACATTGTCCGCGTGTGGTCGCGCGGGCGACCCGATAAAGCCGTCACAGGCTGCCATCAACGAGGCGAAGGCCAGTAAGCAACCAACACCCAACAAACCGGTGCCCAACGAACAAAACCCGGAAAAGCGGTTCGTGCTTGACGGCCTGCTGGAGTAGCCGGCCAGTCTCCTGACCAAATATTGGGGGTGGTTACGACCGTCACACACGCCCTTCCAACACGGGCAAGATCGAGCCGGCCGACGTGTTAGCCCCCACCCACCCAATCCATCAACGACCCAATTGCGGTAACCGCCATGAACCATTTTGAGTATCGCGAAGGCATTTTACACGCCGAAGACGTACCCGTGCCTCAGATCGCCGAAGAGGTTGGAACACCTTTCTATTGCTATTCCACCGCCACTCTAGAACGGCACTACTCAGTGTTTGCCAAAGCCTTTGACGATATCGACGCCATGGTCTGCTACGCCATGAAAGCCAATTCCAATCAAGCCGTACTCAAAACGCTGGCCGGTTTGGGCAGCGGTGCGGACGTGGTTTCCGAGGGCGAATTACGCCGGGCTCTGGCCGCGGGCATCCCTGCCAGCAAGATCATGTTCTCCGGTGTCGGCAAAACGCGTGCTGAAATGGACTATGCGCTCAGCGAAGACATCTTCTGCTTCAACATCGAATCTGAACCGGAACTCGAACGCCTATCTGCCCGCGCTGCTGCACTCGGCAAAATCGCCCGCGTCTCTTTCCGCATCAATCCGGATGTGGACGCAATGACCCACGCCAAAATTTCCACGGGCAAAGCCGAAGACAAATTTGGCATCCCTTGGAAGCTGGCCCCCGCCATCTACGAGAAAGCGGCCAAACTTCCCGGCATTCAAGTATCCGGCATCGACATGCACATTGGCAGTCAGATTACTGATCTGGAGCCTTTCGACCGGGCCTTCGCGCGCCTAGCAGAACTGATCGCAGACCTGCGCAACCAAGGCCATTTGATCGACCACATCGATCTGGGGGGCGGCTTGGGTATTCCGTATCAGCGCGACAACCAGCCACCGCCGGACCCGGACAGCTATGCCGAGGTGGTAAAACGGCATGTCCGGTCTTTGGAGGCAAAGATCATCTTCGAACCGGGCCGCCTAATCGCGGGGAATGCTGGCATATTGGTGACCGAAGTCATCTACGTCAAAGAAGGCGCGGACCGGGTTTTTGTTATCGTGGACGGAGCCATGAACGATCTGATCCGCCCAACCCTCTATGAAGCCCATCACGAAATCATGGCTGTGGACGTGGCACGCGGCAGCTCCAGCCGCATTCGCGCAGATATCGTAGGACCGGTGTGCGAATCGGGCGATTATCTGGCCAAAGATCGCGATATCGCCATGCCCCGCGAAGGCGATCTTTTGGCTCTGGGCAGTGCCGGTGCTTACGGTGCGGTTCAGTCGGGTACTTACAATTCCCGTCTGTTGGTGCCGGAGGTTTTGGTCAAAGGTGATCAATTCCACGTTGTGCGCCCCCGTTTGGCTTATGACGATCTTATAGCCTTGGACAGCGTCCCGGACTGGTTGCAGGGCGCTCCCACGGGCTGAGGCGGCATTGAGGCGCCAACGAAAGACACAGCGTTCACAATCCGGCGAGACCGCGACCTATCCCCGCAAGTGTCTCGCATTGGCCGCGATTCTTGATAAGCTGTACGCTCATAGGAGCATGCACCCATGGCCACCATCGAAACAACGCAGCGCACAGACACCAAGGCCGAGGGCAATGCACACACCTGGCCAACATCCTTGAAACGCACGCGGACAACCGCTTGGGCCGCGCTTGCATGGGAGCGGCTGTGGCCCCTCTTGGCACCCTTCGCCGGTGTTTTAGCCGCCTTTGCCATCGTGTCGTGGTTCGGTCTCTGGCCCATGATGGCCAACTGGTTACGTTATGCCTTACTCGCTCTTTTTGCTGCTGGGACAGTAGCATCGCTTTTGCCTCTTCGGAGGTTTGCGCTCCCATCAAGCGCAGAGCTCGACACACGCATTGAGCGGGCGACGCACTTGGCACACCGCCCGGTTACCGCGCAGTCTGACAGACCCGTTGGCGTCGGCTCCTCCAGTGCTCAACAAAACAGCGGCGGTTTCGCAGACATCCTGTGGCGCGAACACCAAAAACGGGCGAGCGAGAGCTTGAAATATCTCAACCCCGGTCGGCCGGTCCCCGATA
This sequence comes from Pseudomonadota bacterium, assembly GCA_038746275.1. GTDB lineage: Bacteria > Pseudomonadota > Alphaproteobacteria > Rhizobiales > Rhizobiaceae > Pseudahrensia. The sequence goes on from JBCDKS010000014.1 coordinate 6,113, forward strand.
TCGCGCGCCGTGACCCCTTTGCCCTCCGCGCGATACTCGTCTTGGCACTCGTTGTCGCTGGCGGCGTCGGCTGGGGCCAATGGCAGACACGCTTGGGCGATGCCTTCCGCACCCACACCACGATTGCAGCTGCCACCGGTCGACTGGACGCTTGGGTGACACCACCGGTTTATACAAACCGCCCCCCAATCTTCCTCAATGACGTTCAAGTGGCGGATGCAGACATAGTCGTGCCCGAAGGCAGTGAGGTGGTTGTTCGCCTTTTCGATCTGCCCGGCGCGAGCCTTTCAATCATGTCGGATGGCGAGCCTCGTACCATCGATCCTGATACGCCCAGCGCCGAAAAGGCTGATGCCAAATCCGAGGACCCTAACGGCGCAACACCGGCACCCAACGTGGCGGCAGCCGCGGACACATCCAAAACCCTGTCCTTCACGACTAAATTGGAACAGACTGCCAGCGTGCAGCTGCGCCTTGACGGGGCCGTGGCACGCACGTGGGGCTTTACGGTGCTGCCAGACGAAGACCCCAGCATCGCCTTTGAAGATCGTCCCGCAGGTTCCAACAGGGGCGCGCTGGAATTCTCATATTCGGTGAAAGACGACTACGGGATCGTGTCGGCGAAAGCTGACCTGACGGCTACACAAGCGGCCCAACCGGGCGCAGACCCGCTGATTGAAGCACCAGAGCTTCCCCTTCCCCTGCCTCGCAGACGGGCCAAGGAAGGCACATCCAAAACCAGCCGTGACCTGACCTCTCACCCGTGGGCGGGTGCCGAAGTGACACTGACACTGGTGGTCGAAGACGAAGCTGGACAAACAGGAAAAAGTGCGGCCGAAACTTTCCGCCTGCCGGAGCGTGTGTTTACCAAACCGCTGGCACTCGCAATCGTTGATGAACGCCGCCGCCTCGCCCTGGACGCCAACAAGGCGCGCGACGTCGCCAACATGCTTGATATCATCACGTCCACGCATCCTGATCAATTTATCAACGATGCCGCCGTCTATACCGGGCTGCGGGTCGCCTATCGAACCTTGCGCCGGTCAGACAAAAAAGAAGAGCTGCGCGACACCGTGGACCTTCTTTGGGAAATCGCTCTTTCCGTAGAAGACGGTGATCTGTCTCTCGCAGAACGCCGTTTGCGCGATGCTCAAGAAAGGCTGTCCGAAGCACTGGAAAGCGGCGCCAGCGACGAAGAGATCGCCCGTTTGATGCAGGAACTGCGCAACGCGATGAACGAGTTCATGCGCGAACTGGCCGAACAAATGGCCAAGAACCCGCCGCAACAACAGGCCATGCCATTTAACGAGAACAGCGAGACGCTGCGCCAGCAAGACCTTGATCGGATGATGCAGCAGATCGAAGACTTGGCAAAGTCCGGCTCCCGCGATGCGGCCCGTGAACTGCTGCAAGAACTGCAGCGTATGATGAACAATTTGCAGACCGCCCGTCCTCAGCAGCAGCAACAGCAGCAAGATCAGTTCAGCCAACAAATGAACGAACTGAGCGAAATGATGCGCGAGCAGCAACGCTTGATGGACGAGACCTTCAACCTGCGCCGTCAGCAGCAGCAACAACAACAACAACAACGCGGCCAACAGGGCCAGCAGCAGCAACGTCAACAGCAGCAGGGCCAGCAGCAACAGCAAGGTCAACAACAGGGCCAGCAAGGCCAACAGGGCGAACAGCGGCCCATGACACCGGAAGAGCTCGCTGAAGCGCTAAAGCAATTGCAGGAACAACAGGGCAAGCTGCAGGAGCAGATGCAGCAAATGCAGCAGGCCATGCGCGATATGGGCATGGAGCCGGGCGATAAACTGGGCGAAGCCGGTGAAGCCATGGGCGGTGCCGAACAGCGCCTTGGCCAAGGCCAGTCTGGCGAAGCCATGGGCGAGCAGGGTCGCGCGCTGCAGGCCATGCGTGAGGGCGCGCAGCAGATGATGCAGCAAATGCAAAATCAGGCGGGAGAACGCGGTCGTCAGGGCGAACGTGGCCAACACGGCGAACAGGCACGCGGCGAGCGGGATCCGTTGGGCCGTCAAAGCCGCTCCAACGGTCCGCAACTGGGTGATGACACAAAAGTGCCAGGCGAGATTGACGCTCAACGCGCGCGGGAAATTCTGGAAGCGATCCGCCGCAAACTGTCAGAACCGTCCCGCCCGCGCCTGGAGTTGGATTATCTCGACCGCCTGTTGCCAACGCGATAAGCGCAGGACATCGCCAAAAGAGGATTGCTTTAAGCGGGGCAGGCTTAGAACGGTGCACAATTTGCTCGAACTGTTCGGTTGCTAAGAGCAACCCGGCGCTTATGCGCCGCACCTCCCCCACCCTAGGGTCGCGAAGGCATCGTGAGGCCGACAGCAGCCTGCCCCGGCCCACGAGCCGGGGTGAGCGCCACAACTGGATCGATTCCATCAAAGATAGAAATGATCTACAGGGACCGTGCTTTCTCGCGGAGTACAAATTTCTGGATCTTGCCCGTCGATGTTTTTGGCAATTCCTGGAACAGCACAGTTTTGGGCATTTTAAAACCAGCCAGATGCTCGCGGCAAAAACCGAAGACTTCGTCTTCACTAACGCGTTCGCCAGCCTTCAATTCCAAGAACGCGCAGGGCGTTTCGCCCCATTTATCGTCCGGTCGCGCCACGACCGCTGCCGCCAAGACGGCGGGGTGACGGTAGAGCACACCTTCAATTTCGACAGATGATATGTTCTCGCCGCCGGAAATGATGATGTCCTTTGAACGATCCTTGATCTGCAAATAGCCATCGTCTTGCACGACGGCCAGATCACCGCTGTGGAACCAGCCACCCGCAAAGGCTGCTTGCGTGGCCTGCGCATTGCGGAAATAGCCCTTCATGACGGTATTGCCCCGGATCATGATTTCACCAATCGTCTCGCTATCCGCCGGCACAGGTTCCATGGTTTCAGGGTCAGCCACCATCACATCATCGGTGACCGCATAACGCACACCCTGCCGGGCGTATCGGCTTGCGCGCATATCGGCATCCAACGCTGCCCACTCTTCCTGTTCAACGCACTCCACCACGTGGCCATAGGTTTCGGTCAAGCCGTAGACATGGGTGAGTTCAAACCCGGCAGCCTTCACAGCATTGATGACAGAGGGCGGCGGTGGTGCGGCGGCCGTATAGACTTGTATGCGCCAATCAAACGGCTGACGTTCTTCCTCAGTCGCGTTGATCAACATGGAGAGCACGGTCGGCGCACCTCCAAAATGCGTTACCTTGTGCCGGACAATACCCTCATACAGTGTTGCCGACGTGATGTTGCGAAGCAGCACACTCATCCCACCATTGGCCGCAAGGGCCCAAGCGTGACCCCAGCCGTTACAATGAAACAGCGGCACCACATACATGTGCACGGGAAACTGCCCCGGTTCCGCACTCACCATGGGCCAGGCGGCAATTGTACCCAGTGCAATCAGATACGCACCACGGTGGTGGACAACCACACCTTTGGGGTCGCTGGTCGTACCCGACGTATAATTGAGCGAAATCGCATCCCACTCGTCACCCGGCAGGCTCCAAGGGTCGTCAGGCTGGCCGGTTTGGATAAAGGCCTCATAGTCGGTCGACCCAATGCGGACGCCAGCAGGCTCGTCCGTTTCGGTATCGTCGATATCGATCACCAAAATATCGCTTTTGCCCGCATGGTTTAGCGCCTGCTGCGCAACCTGTGAGAACCGCGTATCGACGATCAAAGCCTTCGCCTGACCGTGATCGAGAATGTAGCCAATCGTCTTCGCATCAAGACGAATATTAATCGGGTTCATCACCGCACCGGACATGGGCACACCAAACTGAACCTCAAACATTTCGGGAATGTTGGGCGCGATGACGGCCACGGTGTCGTTTTTGCCAATACCAGCGCGGTTCAACGCGCCTGCCAGACGTGCACAGCGATCGTACACTTCACCCCACGTGCGGGTGTAGGCGCCGTAAGCGTAACAGGGCCTATGGCCAAACACGTCCTTTGCCCGCCGGAAAAACGTCAGCGGCGACAAAGGCTCAAAATTGGCCGGGTTTCGATCCAGATCGGTGTCATAAGGGCTGTTGGCCACGCGAGAAATCCTGTTTGATCGGCGCGGAACGCCGAGGAAGAGAGGCCGCAAACTATCAGTTTGGCAGCAACGCTCAAGAGCGACGAAAGGCCGAACGATGGTTAGGAAACCGTTATAAACACCGGCGGCATTTGAAGAAAACTTCGCACAAATCCAACACGGAACCCTAAGGCGAAATTGGTACGCTCCTCACCAGTGCAATCGAGTGGAACAGTGACCATGGGACTTCTGGCAAACACCTTTACGGCCCTCACGGTCGTCATCAGCGCGATGCACGTACAACCGGCGCTGGGCAATGACTATGTGGTGCTGGGGTCGAAACCGGCCGGCAAACTAAAATCCATTGGTAAAGTGCCGCCCAAGCGCAAAAAAGACCTTGATCTTGGACCCCTGCGCACAGCAAGCGCTGTCTTACCCGCCGCCACCCGCACTTTGGAAGAACGGATGCGCATGCGCGTGAACCGCGCTTTGGATCGCAAAGAGGCCGTCAGCAACGCCCTGCGCAACACCGAAGACGAGTAGCGGAAACCGCGCTCAAAGTGAGCCGCCGCCAAGGCTGACATCGCGGGACGCGGTTCGGATGGATACGGAAAATCCAGCCAGCACGTCCACCAGAGTGATCAGCATCAGCAAGAAAAACACGCTGGTCGCCGCACCCCTGACCAGCAAGAACTCGACGATAAATGCGATCAGCACCAGCGTGGACAGCAAATGGTCCACAATCGAAAGCGTGCTGAACCGGGTCGCCTTGAGAATCTCGAAAAACAATAAAAATAAACCCAAGGCAATCATGACGTCCCCCAGGGTCATCGTCCAAACCGCACCTGAAATCATCGACACGCTGAACACAGCGGCGGACCAGTCCAGATTGGCAGGGCCAATGCCAAACAAGAGCCCATTGTAAGCGATCAAGGCGACGATCATCAGGGGAATGGTGGTAATCATGGCAACTTCCTTGGGTGAGCGTGTGGTGGTCTGGTGTTCGGTTTAACGGCAGCGACCGCAAACTAACAACATGCCCAGAGGAACAACACGGTACGGGCCACAAAAAAGGGCCTACACACATGTGCAGGCCCTTTTTCGAGCAGTCATTACAAGTGAGAAAACGCGTTACACGCTCTCTTTTGGCTCCAGCACCTGACGGCCGCGGTACATGCCGGACTTCAAGTCGATATGGTGTGGGCGGCGCAATTCGCCGGAATTCTTGTCCTCGACATAGGTCGGGTTTTTCAACGCATCGGTGGAGCGACGATGGCCGCGCTTCATGCGTGTGATCTTACTCTTTGGAACAGCCATTGCGGGTCTCCGGGTTCGTTCAACTATCAGCAACACAAGCTGCCATAGCGTTTATAGGATTTGCGGCAGACGCAGCCGACGGCCTACGCTTTCCAGGTACGGTGATAACTCACGCCAATTTGGAAGGTGGGCCGATGCCAATCCAGCGCTGCCGGCTGATTGTGTAATCAGGTTAGGCGGCGGTATAGCGCTTTTGGCCCACAAAGCAAGGTAATTCGCAAACGTCACCCTCGCAGGCATGTCACGTAAGCGCCGGATGCCCGCGCCCGGCGTTCCACCACCCGGGCCAGCCGCGACAAACCTCGTGTGGGACGGGCCGGACGGCGCACTTTCGGATTGGGCAGACTGACCGCCAGCAATGCAGATTGGCGTCTGGTGAGACGTTTGGCTGAGCGCTTGAAATGGCTGCGGGCGGCCGCGCCCACACCGTAAACACCATTACCCCACTCCGCGATATTGAGATAAATCTCCATCTGTCTTCGCTTCGACCACATCAGGTCTGTGAGCATAGCTAAAGGAACTTCAAACGCTTTGCGGACATAGGAGCGACTGCTCCACAAAAACAGGTTTTTAGCGTTTTGCATCGGGATGGTACTGGCACCGCGGGTGCGTTCACCCTCCATCGCATCGTCAATCACCGTGTTCAGGGCTTCCCAATCCACGCCATTGTGGCTGCAAAACTTGCCATCCTCGGAGGAGACAACGGATTGCCAAACGGGTGGGGCAATTGCGTCAAAGGCAACCCAGTCACGTTTATAGTCGCGCCCGCGCAACGTGTCGTAAAGCATCAGGGTGGAGACCGGTTTCACACCCTCAAACGAGTAGATGACGATCAATGCAACTGGCACAAGACCGACAGTCACCGCGAGTATGACCAGCCTTCGGATCGCAACAGCTAAGAACCGTCGCCAACCACCGCGCCTCTTGGAACGGTTGGGTGTTGTTGCGGAAGGATCGAGCAAAGACTGCAACAGCGGCGTGTCACGCAGGCCCGGCTCGCTCAAAAGGGGCGTCGTGTCACTCGAAGTGTCACCCGAAGTGTCGCTCGAAGTGTCGCTCGAAGTGTTACTGGGCACGGGCTGCGATGGCTGGTCGGAGGACCTACCTAAAGGCAGAGGGTGTACTGGCTCGGTCACTGCCCTTCCCTTCCTCTTACGCCGGCCACACGCCTGCTTTTACTCCAGCCCCTATACGAGGCAAAATTCGTCTGTCGGACGGTTGGCCAAGTCTGTGACGGTGCGTTTTACGCCCAAGCTTAGATGCAGGAACATCCAGCGAATGTCTTTGCTCTAGCCCCGACACCCCAAAACGGCAACTGCACTCTTGTCAGGCTGCTTAACGGGCATGTCTCGACAGACACCACGGAGAGCATACCAAACTGCACAGTACTTAATGCCAAAACCGCTATGCGCTTGACCAAACCATGGTTACTCCCCATGCAGCGCACTGAGATCTGAACTTATTGTCTATTCCTTTATGACGAACGACTTTTCCCATCGCGTGCAAATGAGCGCCAAGTGTGTCAGCGACCACTTGAGCGAATTGCTGATCTCCGCTCCAGACAGTTTTGAAAACAAACGCCCCGACCGACTGATATCCGCCATGCGGCATGGCTCGCTCAACGGCGGGAAACGTCTACGGCCCTTTTTGGTTTTTGAATCGGCGGCACTGTTTGGAGTGACGCAGGAAGAAGCTTTATCAGCAGCTTGCGCTCTGGAATGTGTGCATTGCTACTCTCTCATTCATGACGACTTACCGGCAATGGATGATGATGATCTGCGCCGCGGTCAGCCCACCGTTCACAAGGCCTATGACGAGGCAACCGCAATTCTCGCTGGCGATGCGCTCCTGACCTTTGCCTTTGATCTGATGGCGCAGGACCACACCCACCCGGACCCCGCCGTGCGCTGCGAATTGGTGCTGCACCTGGCCCGCGCCAGTGGCATGGGCGGTATGATTGGCGGTCAAATGCTGGACATTGAGGCGGAAACCGCCACGCCGGATGAAAAAGCCATCCGAACTCTACAATCCATGAAGACGGGCGCACTGATCCGTTTTGGCTGCGAAGCTGGTGCCATACTGGGTGGCGCAAGCCTCAGCGAGCGCAAAGCGCTCACCCGATATGGGGACATTATCGGCCTCGCCTTTCAATTGGCCGATGACGTTTTGGACCAAACCTCCAGTGCCAACGTGATGGGCAAGGCCGTTGGCAAAGACGCTGAACAGGGTAAAGGCACGCTGGTCGATCTGCACGGCATAGACGCCGTTCGCGCAGAACTGGCATCCTTGGTTAAAGAAGCGGATGTGTGTCTGGAACCGTTTGGCCAAAAAGCAGACGGGTTGAAACAAGCCGCACGATTTGTGGCAAACCGGGAAAGCTAACAACCATACCGCTGCGACAGAGACGAGTTTAGGAGCCGTTTGAGCGAAAAAAACCACGTCAAACAATAAGCCAGAGACAACCGGTGCTTCAAAGAACCGGTGATCGGTTCTAGCGATTGCGCCGCACGATGCAGAATCCGTTAGCCGCACGGATGCGTTGGCAAAGGGTGTTCGCGGCTTGCCGTGAATTGGCCCCCAAACGCACGGTCCAGCGGGATTTCATGCCCCTTGGGGTGCGTTGTCGGTAAAGACGCGGTTTGCTGTCACCCACGGCCACGCCAAGGCGCGCCCGGATGCGGGTCCAGGATCGCATGGCCCGATCTTGCGAAAAATTGCCGGCCACTTGAACACCCCATGGCGTGGCCGGACCTTCATCAGCACCCGTCACCCGAGCCAAACGGGCACGAGTTTTGCGCACCGGCAGCGCTTCGCAGCCCTGTTGGAAAGTCCGGTTCGACAGCAGGGGAAAATCGATGATGTCCGCACCCTTCGTCTTGAAGTAATCCGCCTGTTTGCCCGTCAGGGCAGCCAAGTAATCGCGGGTCTCGAAAGGAAGTGTCCGCCGTCCGGCAAGCCAACCGCGAACACGCGCTGGACCAGCATTATAAGCCGCGGCAGCAAGACCAAACGTGCCGAGGTCACGTCTTAAATCTGCAAGCAAGGCTGCAGACGCGGGCAGCGCTTGTGCCGGATCAAACGGATCCACCAGACCACGCTCGCGGGCGGTACCCGGCATAAACTGGGCAATGCCTTGGGCACCCGCCGGACTGCGCGCAAAGATGTCAAACCGGCTTTCCGTCCAGATCAAACGGGTGAATGTCGCCAAAGGCAGATCGTGCACACCCGCCACGCGCTCAATTTCACGGCAAATACGCTGCACCGGCCAGTCTTTAGCATTTATGACAGCCCCGGCTGCTCCGGTTGGCTTGGCAGGCTTAGCAGCAGTCTGGGCAAGCACGGAGTGGGATAGAAAAGAGGCCAACAACAGGGCGGCCCATAACGACTTGGCAGTCAGGCAAGGACTACTCCGCCGCATCCTGCGCGCCGCCATAGCGTTTTTCGACATAGGTCTGCACGAGAGCTTCAAATTCCTCGGCGATCTGGGGACCACGCAACGTCACCGCTTTTTGACCATCTATGAAAACCGGAGCGGCCGGTGTTTCACCGGTGCCGGGCAAGGAGATGCCGATATCGGCATGTTTGCTCTCGCCCGGCCCATTGACGATGCAACCCATGACCGCGACCTTCAGATCAGCGACACCGGGGTATTTTTCACGCCATAGGGGCATGTTCTCGCGCAACTGGCCTTGGATTTTTGAGGCCAATTCCTGAAACACGGTGGACGTCGTGCGCCCGCAACCGGGGCACGCAGCCACGATAGGAACGAAAGACCGAAAACCCATAACCTGCAACAGTTCCTGTGCCACCTGCACCTCACGGGTGCGGTCACCACCCGGTTCCGGGGTCAAAGAGATGCGGATCGTATCGCCGATCCCCTGCTGCAACAAAATTCCAAGCGAAGCCGATGAGGCGACAATCCCTTTGGACCCCATACCAGCCTCCGTGAGGCCCAAATGCAGAGCGTGGTCGGTGCGGCTGGCCAGATCGGCATAGACCGCTATCAGTTGCTGAACTTCGCTGACCTTGGCCGACAGGATGATCTTGTCGCGCCCCATGCCCATCCGTTCCGCCTCGGCAGCCGAAAGCAGGGCCGACTGAACGATCGCTTCTCGCATCACGGCGTCAGCCGGAGCCGGGCGCGCCAGCACCGCGTTTTCATCCATCAACTTGGTGAGCAATTCCTGGTCGAGCGAACCCCAGTTCACTCCTATCCGCACCGGCTTGTCGTGTTTTAGCGCGATATCAATGATCGCGCCAAACTGCGCATCCCGCTTGTTCTTAAAGCCAACATTGCCGGGATTAATGCGATATTTCGCCAGCGTTTGTGCACAGGCCGGATGATCTGCGAGGAGCTTGTGGCCGATATAGTGGAAGTCTCCCACCAAGGGCGTTGGAATGTTTAGCCGGTCCAGCCGCTCCCGAATTTTGGGCACAGCTGCCGCAGCTTCATCACGGTCTACCGTGATGCGTACAATCTCGGACCCCGCCCGGTGCAGCGCCGCCACTTGCTCCACGGTCGCATCAATGTCTGCCGTATCCGTATTGGTCATGGATTGCACCACGATAGGTGCACCGCCACCAACCTGCACGTCCCCCACGCGCACGCCCACTGTCTTTTGACGGCCCAAAGGCATGGTCAGCGGAGCTTTGGTTTCAAACGGGTCGCAAGATTGGAACATGGGGCCTGTCGTGATGGTAAAAGGGTAGCATGGTCATTCCGCCCAGGTGTCTTATCAGCACCACATCTTTGTGTCATCACGCTATCAAGCATCGGGTGATCGCCCGTTTTTTCTGTGCGCTTTGAGGCCACTGCGGGTCACAAATTGGAGGCAAGATGCGACTCACCGTCAATGGAAAACCCATCGAAATCGATGCTGATCCCGATATGCCTTTGCTTTGGGCATTGCGCGATCTGGCCGGGATCAAGGGTCCAAAATTCGGCTGCGGCATCGCGGCCTGCGGGGCTTGCACGGTTTTGGTGGATGGTGTGGCACAACGGTCCTGCTCTTTGGCGGTGGGCGATGTAGACGGCCAAGTAACCACAATTGACGGACTGGCCATCGGCAACACGCTGCACCGCGTGCAGGCGGCATGGGTGGCCGAACAAGTGCCCCAATGCGGCTATTGCCAGTCGGGACAGATCATGAGCGCTGTGGCTCTGCTCAATGAGACGCCCAACCCAACGGACGAAGACATCAACGCATCCATGGCAGGCAATCTGTGCCGCTGCGGGACCTATCCGCAAATTCGCGCAGCGATCAAACGTGCAGCTCAGAACACACAAGAGGAGGCGTAGCCATGGGCAAAATTTTACGCCGCACGTTCCTGATCAGCGCAGCAGCCATCGCCGGTGGCGTGGCGTTTGGGGCCTATCAACTCAACAAAACCTATTCCAATCCGCTTGAGGATGACCTTGCGGAGGGCGAAACCACGTTCAATCCGTTTTTGAAACTCAGCAAAGACAATGAGATCACGGTGATGATTGCCCGCGCCGAAATGGGCCAGGGCATATCAACAACACTGGCCGCCATGGTGGCGGAAGAACTCGATGTGGACGTGACGAGCATAAAGACGCAAATGGCGCCTGCCGCCTACGCTTACTACAATTCGGCCATGCTGGCGGATGGCGCACCTGTGGCGCATTACGACCGCAGCACGTTTGCCAGTTTCATGCGTGTCTCCATGGGCAGCGTCGGCAAAGTCCTCGGCCTGCAAGCCACCGGTGGGTCATCATCGGTCAATGATTTGTTTGACCGCATGCGGGAAGCGGGGTGCATGGCGCGCGAGACACTCAAAGCGGCAGCGGCTGAGCGGTTCAATCAACCGGTATCCAGCCTTAAAACCGAAAACGGTTTTGTCATTCTCACAGACGGTAAACAGGTGCCCTACGGAGAGTTGGCGGAAGCCGCAGCCACAATCACTCCACCCCGGGATATGAAACTGCGGGACGCCAGCGATTGGAAGCAACTCGGCAAATCGCAGCCCCGTCTGGATGTGATCAAGAAGGTGACCGGCGCCCCCATTTTTGGCGTCGATGTGGATTTACCGGACATGGTCTACGCCACCATCAAAATGAACCCCCGTCTCGGCGGCACAATGGTGCGGTTTGATGCAACAGAAGCAAAAAAACTGCGCGGCGTGATTGACGTCGTGGACATCACCGGGCCGGAAAACGAGGCCTTTGGCGGCGGCATCGCCGTGATTGCCACCAACACGTGGGCCGCCTTCCAAGGTGCGGACGCCGTTGAAGTGGAATGGGGCGAAGCGCCCTACCCTGCCAACACAGATGCCATTATGGCGGTCATCGAAACCGCTCTCAAAACCCGTGACGGCGATAATCTGCGCAACGATGGCGACGTGGATTTGGTGCTTGCCGATGCAAGCCGCGAAAAGGTTGTCGAGGCAACCTACCAAGTGCCCTTCCTCGCCCACGCGACGATGGAACCGATGAACGCCACCGCTCAATTCAAGAACGGGCGGTTGGACGTTTGGACAGGAACCCAAGCCCCGACACTGGTGCGCGACGATTGTGCTTTTGAGGTCGGCATCGATTCACAACAAACCTTCATTCACACCACCTATCTGGGCGGCGGTTTTGGCCGCCGTGGCGAAGTGGATTTTGCCCGCTTTGCCGCTCGCATCGCCAAGTCAACAGGGGGAAAGCCCGTCAAAGTGACATGGTCCCGCGAAGAGGACATGACCCACGACACCTACCGTCCGGCGTCCATGAGCCGTTGGCGCGCGGTGCTGGGTGATGACGGCCTGCCCCGCGCCATAGATGGGCGCATTGCCACGCCTTCTGTTATCGGTTCTTTGATGAAGCGGACGTTCCCATCTATTTCTCCCGCCGGACCGGACAACACGATCACCCATGGTGCCTTTGATCAGCCCTATAGCGTGGACAATTATCGTGTCTCCGGCATCAAAGCGCCTGTAGATATTCCGGTCGGGTTTTGGCGGGCCGTGGGCAACTCCTACAACGGCTTTTTCCATGAAAGCTTCATGGACGAAATCGCCACCAAGACGGGCATGGACCCCGTAGAACTGCGCCGCAAACTGATGGTCGATCATCCAACAGCGCTGAACGCGGTCAACAAGGCCGCTGAAATGTCCAACTGGACCGCAACGGCAGCCCCCAATACAGCCAAAGGCTTTGCCTTTACGCTCTCTTTTGGGTGCTGGACGGCGCAAGTGGTGGAAGTTGAACAAACCGACGATGGCATCAAGATCAACAAAGTCTGGTGCGCCGCCGATATCGGTCAAGCCATCGATCCCCGCATTGTACGGGCGCAGTTGCAATCCGGCATCGTCTTTGGGCTTTCATCAGCGATGATGGAAGAAATCACCTTTGACGACGGCATGGTGGAACAGACGAACTATCACACGTTTGACGCCATGCGCATGAACCAATGCCCGGATATGGAAATCGTGGTTCTGGAAGAAGACAGCCACCGCGGCGGCGCGGGAGAGCCGGGCACGCCACCTGCAGTCGCTGCCTTGGCAAACGCTGTGCACAAATTAACCGGCAAGCGCATCAGAACGCTGCCGCTGTCAAACGAGGTTGATTTCGTTTGATCTGAAGTGGCGGCGCAAACGGTTAACTTCGCGCCCCCCATCAATAAGGCTGATCGTCCAGATGGGTCTGGTGGGGTTCTTCCGGCCGGGGGCGGGTGAGTTCTTGATCGTGCGACAGATCAACCTGCGCGAACCACACGTCCTCCGTCACGATCTTGCTGCCGTCTTCCATCGTTGCCGTGGAGCGGAACAGATCGCGGCCGGCGTCGTCCTGCACATTCACTTCCAACGCGACGCTGATCTCGCTGACACCCAGCTCTTGGACCGTGAACAGTTCGCCCTCTTCCAAGTGCGCATCGCCATCGTCGATCCATGCCGACAGACCGTCCAACTCGTCACCCGCCAGCGCGCCGTCCCCATCAGCGTCCAGTTCAGACAGTTGCTGATACCCGTGATCATATTGGCCACCCTGATCGCCAAACAGACGTGCGCCGTCCATATCGCCCATGGCACTGCCATCACGGTTGTCCACCAACAACGCATCGCCGGACCCATCCAGCCATTCAATGGTTTCAAGATCGCCATCGGCATCCATATCGAATTCAACCGTATCACCGATTTCGGTCACACCGGTCTTGTCCTGCGCCGTGGTTTCACCGGTGACTTCAATGGCACCCGAGCGGTTCAAATCGAGCGCAACAGGTGAAACTGTTGTCACGGCTGTGCCAATCGTGATCGTCTGATCGGCGAATTGCAGGTTGTCGACCCCTTGCAATTCATCGCGCCCGTCAGGTGAGCCGGGACGTTGGTCAATGACAACGAAAACTCCGCCACCGTAGTCATGAACCTCATAGTCAGCGCGGTTGCCAGAGTAAACGGCGGTGTCAATGCCACCAAGCAGAGTAATCAGATCATCACCTGCGCCACCGGTTACTGTATCAGCCCCAGTCGCACCATAAATCGCGTCGTTCCCGGACCCTCCAAAGCCGACATTGTCACCTTCGCCAAGACGGACCACATCATTTCCATCGCCACCATTTGCGGTGTCGTTGTCCAAGCCAGCTTCGATATAGTCATTGCCTGCGCCACCGTCGATAACATCAAGACCTGACGAGGCGAGGATATAGTCATCGCCTGAAAGGCCTTGAATGACGTCATCGCCCGACAGGCCGCTAATTTCGTCATTGGCACTTGTCCCATCAAGCGCCGAATCAGGACCGGAGGTTCCGGTCAACGTGTTTGTCGTTGGGCTGGGAGTGTCGTCAATCACAGAGATTGTCGTAACGGCAGGCGCGGAAACATTCCCCGCCAGGTCTTCGAACGTGATGGTAAACGTCCGGTCCGACTCCGTAGGATTGGCACTCGTATTGGAATAGGCGATGTCAAGCATCGCAGCCGAAAGTTCAGCAGCGGTAAAAGCCCCTACAGTATTATTGGCAACAATCATTACCCCGGTTGCAGCCACGTAATTGTATGCAATGTCATAACTGACGGTGGATTCTGTTCCCGAAAAATCAGCCGAGAGAGCAAAATTTGAAGTGCCAAAATTAAATTGATCATCGGCTCCATCCACGGCTCCAGCGATCACAATCCTCACAGACACGACGTCGTTTTGCGGATCGGTTACTGAAAAGTTCTCAGACACCATCCGGGTTGGAGTCTGCCCAACGAAGAACGAGGCCATGTTGTTGTTGCCAAGCTCATTGCTATCAAGATCAACCGACGGCGCATCGGGTGAGACACCGGGATGCAACGTCATATCGGCAAAAACAAAGTTCTCGACATTGACCACACGATCTGTGCCGTCAGGCGAACCGGGGCGATTGTCCACCACCCGGTACGTATTGCTGCCGAGATCTGTGATCGTATAGTCAGCCAGATTACCGGAGAAAAACGCGCTGTCTAAGCCGTTGCCCCCGTCAACATCGTCGTCACCAGCACCACCGGCAAGAGTGTCCGCCCCCTCTTCGCCGAACAAATCATCATTCCCGGCGTCCCCGTTCACGGTGTCATTGCCGTTGCCACCAAAGACCCGGTCACGATTTTCACCACCATTGAGGATGTCATCGCCATCATTGCCGTAGAGTTCATCGTCGTTGAGACCACCGGAAAGCGTATCATTGCCCGCCTCACCGAATAACCGGTCAGAGCCTTGTCCCCCGTCGGCATTGTCATCGCCTGCGCCGCCGTAGATGTCGTCATTGCCTTGACCGCCGCGCAGGGTGTCATTGTCACCCATGCCATACAACTCATCCGAACCGGTGCCCCCATCAAGTTCGTCATCGCCATCATTGCCGTAGAGGAAGTCGTCGCCACCGCCAGTGAAGATGCGGTCATTGCCCAAACCACCGGTGATGTTGTCAACGCCAGTACTGGCAGAAGCGACACTATAGTTATCGTCTCCCCCCCCCAAAAACGCGTCCATTCCGCCATTAAGCCCATATATGCGATCATTGAATTGTGTGCCTGATACAGCCGCTATGGAATTAAACGTATCCCCCACGGCATCCCCGGCATAGCCACCGGCACTGGTGTTTAGAAAACTGCCCCAGATGGAGTCAGCGCCATTGGTGGACGAAAACAACAGATCGATACCAGCGGAAGCAGAAAAATAACTCGCAGTGTCTACACCGCTACCACCATTGTGGACATCAGCGCCTGCACCACCCGTCAACGTGTCATCACCAGAGCCACCCTCGAGAGTATCATCACCCCCGGCAGCCACCAATGTATCATTGCCAGACCCACCGCGCAGAATGTCGTTACCGTTGCTGGTGAAAATACGATCATCGCCCGCACCGCCGGTCACATCGAAAACCGAGTTCGTGCTGCCGGTATCGAAGACATCGTTGCCGTTACTCAAAGATGCGGTCATACCTGCAGACGAGCCATAGATCTGATCGTCAAAGAGCGTGCCTAAAACTGTCTCAATCGAAGAATAGGTGTCCCCCGTGGCGTCTCCTTGATAGCCACCGGCGCCAAAGGTCGTGAAATTTCCGTCAATACCGCTGGCATCGGTGGATGAGAAAATGGCAACAACACCACTGTTGGCAGAGCTGTAGTCAACGGTGTCGTTACCAATCCCGCCGTCGAGTGCATCCGCACCCCATCCGCCATCCAGCGTGTCATCGCCGTTTTGACCATCGAGAGTATCGTCACCATCGCCGCCCGATAGGAAGTCGATACCCGCACCCCCTTCGATGACGTCTTCGCCATCACCGCCGTAGAGCAGATCGATACCGCCATCACCGATCAGCGTGTCATCATCAGTGGTGAAACCAGCCGTAACACGTATGCCCACAACTGCGGTTCCGTCTCCGTCCACCGCTTGATCACTGTTTGAAATCCAAGAGACGAAAACCGAACCGTCAGGGGCAGAAGTGAGAGATACGTTGGGGCTATCCAAGGTCAGATCGATATGGGCGGTGACAGCGCTGAGCTCAAATTCGTCTCCGATCGGGAAACCCGTCTCATCTAGAATTTGTCCACGCACAACCGCTTCATCCGTCCCCACGGTCTCGGAATCATCGACCCAAACCGCAAGCATTTGACCGTTACCAAAACTGGCAAACACCGGCGCGCTTTGTGCTGATGCGTTGAAAGTATTGATGACAAACGGTGTCCCGGCTGTCCTCGATGTGACATCAACAATAGCTGCGGCTGCAGCCGTCGAATCTCCATCGGTGTTCGTGAGGCCCTCGGACTGCCAGCCCACGATGACATTGCCGTTCTCAAGTTCATGAGCGGTCAAGTGGTCCATCTGGATGCGGTCGAGACCTTCAACATCGGAGCCGACGATCTCAAACTCTGTTCCATCCATCGCACCGTTGGATTGAAGAAACTGACCGCGAATTGTCAGGGACATTGAGTTGTCTCTATCAGCATTGTCGTACCAAACCACAAGACCGCGTCCGTCTGACAAAGCAAGGGTCACCGGCCCGGACTGATTGCTCGCTGTTGTTGTGTTGACCGTGAATTGCGAGCCTGCGCTGTTGGTGGACGTGTCGATCATTGCGGCTACAACCGCCGTGCCGTCTCCGTCGACGTCGGGAGTGTCATCACTTTGCCATGACACCAGCACATTGCCGTTGTTGAACTGCACCGCATCAAGCCTTGGTTGATCGTAGTCACTATCGCCTTCCACGGGCGCTGTGCCCACCAAAAACGAAGCCCCGTCCGGCGAACCGTCACTGTTGATAAAACGGGCGTTTACTTGTGACAGCCCGTTTTGGGAACGCGCATCATCCCACCAAAACACCAGCGCACGTCCATCATCCAAAGAAACTGAAACCGGAGCGGACTGCTCACCGGAACCATTTTGGTTGATCGTGAATTCAGGACCGGCGGACTGTGTCGAAACGTTAACAACGGACCCAAGGACCGCCTGGCCGCTGCCGTCAGGATTAGGCGTGTGGTTTTGTTCTGACATCCAGCTGATGAAGACATTTCCACCGCCTAGGTTGGCCAGGGAAACCGGTGCGCCGTCGTTTACGTCATTGCCCTCAACCGGCACGGTTCCAATAGAAAATTCAGCGCTGACCGCAGAACCATCCGCTCCTAAAATGCGCCCCGACAAATTGCCTGCGTCTGCACTAAACGCATTGCCATACCAGACGACCAGAATGTTTCCATCGTCGAGCGCGATGGTTTGCGGGGCTGACTGGTTGCCCAGTGACGTTTCATTGATCGTGACAAGAGCAGGCGTGTTCGCCTCTTCCCCGCCATAAAGCGTATCATTATCAGCGCCGCCTTGGAGAAAGTCATCTCCACCACCACCAATCAAAACATCGTCGCCAGCGCCACCAATAAGGGAATCATCACCCGAGGTGGTGGCCGTTTTCACCAGCACGCTCATGACTGCCGACCCGCTGCCGTCCGCGTTGAACCCGTCTTCACTCACCCAAGAAACAAAGACATCGCCGTTTTCCGTAAGCGTTGCGGTGAGAGGAGGCATATCAAAACTATCAGGACCATTGCCAGAAGTGGCATTGCCTTCGATGTCGGTCATACCGAGCATCAATTCCGGGCCGCTCAATGTGCCGTCCATTTCCAGGAACTGTCCACGCACCTGCATGTTGCCGGTGTCGTCCTGATCGGAGTCATCGTACCAGGTGGCAAACACCCGCCCATCGTGGAGAGGAACCAGAATGGGACCGGATTGATCCGTGGGTAAGGTCGAGTTGATCACAAATTCCGTGCCGCCACTGAGAGCAACCACATCAACAACGACGCCCATGACAGCCGCGCTGAAGGGTCCATCGACGGCTTGCGACGTGTCCGTCTGGAAGCCAACCATAATGTTACCATCGGCAAGCTCAATCGCCGTGACCGGCGGCATATCGTTGTTATCAAAGCCCTCAACAAGCGTTGTGCTTACGGGAAATTCGGAGCTGCCCAGCGAGCCATCATTGTTTACAATGCGGCCAAGCAGGCTCATGCCCCCCGCACCATCACCATCTGCAGACCCGTACCAAGTGACAAACAAGCTGCCGTTCGACAGCGCCACGATTGTGGGGGAAGATTGCGCGCCTGTGGTGGTAGCGTTGACAATCACATCGCTTGTGAAAAGTTGGGTCGTGGGGTTAAAGACCGTCGCTGCAACCGCAGATTGGCTACCATCGGCAGATGCGGCATCGTTTGTCATGTAAACAATCGCAACATTGCCGTTGCTCAAAACACTGCCGGTCACCGGCGCAAAATCACGCGAATCCGATGTTTCAACCGCATAGTCACCGATGAAGCGCTCAGGACCCACCGGTGTTCCAGTGGCATCTAGCACTTGACCGCGCATGATATTCGTCAAGCCATCTAAGTCTGCGTTATCATACCAGATCACCAATGCCCCACCGTCGTTGAGAGCGATGGTCAGTGGGCCGGATTGGGCACCAGCGGTAGATGTATTGATCATACTCTCACCGCCGGTAAGAGCTTGCGTATTCACATCATAGACAACAGCGGCAATATTTTCATCCGCCCCACCAAAACCGGAGGCGGCGTCCGTAGCCCATGTCACAAGCACATTACCATTGGAAAGGCGCGCAGCAGAAACGACCGGCATATCGTGATAATCACCGCCCGAAGGTGCGGTTAGACCGGTAATCAATGCAGCCGCAGGCGTCCCATCAGCAGAAAATTCTCGCACGGAAAGAGCACCCGGCGAGGGCGCATCCGCATCGCCATACCAGACAACCAGAACATTCCCGTTTTCCAAGGACACCACGGTGGGCGCGGACTGATTGCCCAGGGTCTGGTTGTTGAGGATCACTTGCGACTGCACGATGTCTGCGTCGACAAAGATGTTATCACCAACAAGCCGGTCATTACCCGCGGCACCGATCAGCGTGTCGCCACCATCTTGACCGAAAAGAAAGTCATCGCCATCGCCACCATCCACGGTGTCGTCTGCCCCTTGAGCCCTAATGAAGTCGGCATTGCTTGTGCCAAACAAAGTGTCTGCAAAAGGTGAGGCCTGGCTTAACGCAACTACGGGCACCTGAACGCTGATGGTTGCCGTCGCGCCGTTGGACGTAGCACCACCACCATCGGTGGCTGCAAAAGAAAAGGTTCGCAGTCCCGGCGTGGTGGTTGGGCTGTAATCTTCATACCCTATGGTGCGCAAAACCGAATTAAGATCGGCAATGGGCATGGCAATGGTGGGGCCCGCGTTGTTGGAAATAACAAACGTCTGGGTCGCCGCCGTGTAGTTGACGTCGAACGCCGTGCCACCGGCAACAATACCGGTGAAGGTTTGATCAGAATCAAATGTGAAGGCCGTCCCGCCAATAGAAATTTGTTCGTTGCCAGGCTCAACAATGCCACCGGCCGTCAGGGACACGCTTACAACATTGTCCTCGGCGTCTAAAACGCCCGCCAACGGGTCCACCAGTAAACTGGGAGCACTGACTACGCCCAGTCCCGGCCCAAAAAATCTGTTGCCATTGTCGACGCCGACGGCTTCCATTTGAAGCTGGAGATCATCAAAGACGCCCTCTCCGTTCCCGTAGGGGCCGCTTGCAACCGCATCATAAAAATAAGCCCGCACGGCGTAGCTTTGCCCGGCCGTTAAAGAAAAATCGGACACGTCCACAGAGCGTACTGCCATGTAACCGCCGCCGCCAAAGTCGACTGAAAAATCACCCGCATTCGCCGCGACGTGCTGATAGTCGGTTAACAAATTGGTGGACGTGGCAAACCCGTCATCAGAAATTTCCAGACCGATTTGATAAGACCCGGTATCGTTAAATGAGCTGTAGGTTATGTTGCTGAGCGTCGAGGATCGTTCCGCAACGAACGCGTATTCCACATAATCGTCTTGCAGCACGGCATTGGCGAAAGTTGTGCCGGCGCTTCCGGCCCCCGAGAACTCGAAATAAGACACCGGCGTTGTGCCTGTGATGCCAGCGCCCAGCGTATAATCGCTGGCGGACGTCACCAGCAGCGGATCCATGATCTCCGCCTGTGCGCGGTTAGCCGTTATATTGTGAGACCACACCACCCCGTTGGCAGGGTTACTATTGGACAAGTCTAAAGTTGGCGCCGTGTTTGCGACAGGCTGTACTTCAACATCGCCACTAGCGACGTTAGACACTTGACCAAGGTTGTCACTGACCCGGTAGCTGATCGGAGTCGCCTGACCGGTAAACAGTGGTTCTGGCGTGAACACGATGGTCCCTGCGCCCGTATCCACGGACCACACACCTTCGCCCAGCACGGTCAGACTGTCGCCCGCCAGCGCCGTGCCTGTGATCTGGATGGTGGTGGGGTCAATAGTACCATCCACGTCGGTTGTGGTGCCAAAAACATCCAGGACAAAGCTAGACCCCTGCGGCAGGCTCAAACCCAGATTGGTGGCAACCGGCGCATCGTTGATGGCGACCATGGTCACATCAATCGTCTGCGGTGCTGACAACGCTCCCAGATCATCACCCACCACGTATTGGATAGGGGTTACGACCCCATCAAAATCGGGCAGCGGCGTGAACGTGATCTGACCATTGCCCGTGTCGATGGTCCAGGTGCCTTGGCCACCAACAACCAGCGGATCGCCCGGATTGGTCGTTCCAACAATCTGCGTCAGCGCCGGATCAATGGTGCCATCGGCATCAGTCGCACTCGCAGCGGCTAGGAATGTGACCGAAGTGTCTTCGTCATTGGGGCCGTTCAAAGCGATGGCGACCGGCGCATTGTTGACTGGAACCACGGTCACCGTTGAAGTCGTCACAGCGGAAGACTGACCAGCCATGTCGGTCACCGTCACATCAAACGTGCGGTCACCGGCAGGCGGATTAAAGCCGGTCGTTTCAAACGTGATGAGTCCCAAAACTTCCTGAACCTGAGCGTTGGTCATCGCAACGCTGGGACCACCAACATCCCTAATTGTAAGCTGGCGGGCAACATCATCGTAGGTGAAAGACAGCGGAGAGGCCGTTGAGGATGTCGTGCCTGACTGGCTGATGGTCGGCGCAAGCGACGTGCCATCCATGTACAACCGGTCGATAGAATCGGAAAGAAACGCGATATCGATCACCACACTCGAAAGTGCATCTTCCAGATCATTGACACTTACCAACGGGTCCACAATTTCCTGCGGACTATTCCCTTCGGTATATGTCGCCGAAAAGTCCTGGCCCGCACCGGAACCATTGAGATCGACAACCGGCACACCATTGCCCGCACCGACATTCAGGACGGATTCAGCCGCGTTGGATGTTTCACCCTCTACATCACGCACCGTGACCGCAATCTCACGGGGTCCGGGGGTAGGAAGAGTGGCTGTGTGTTCATATTGCAGCAGCTCAAGGATCAACTCGACATCTGACGCAGTGAAAGTACCGGATTGAGGCGTGATCACCACGGTACCGCTGGACCCGGCTCGGGAATAAGTCAGGTCCACCACCAAACTGCCGCCATAATCAACAGTGGTGCTGGTGCCGCCCCCCAAAAAAATAGAATCTGCGCTGGTGAAGTGCAAAACCTCCGCGGGCGAATTGACAAGGCCGGAAATTGACAACTGGATTCGGTCAAAGGCCGTACTGTCGTCGCTGATGACCACATTGGCATCGGAAACCGACTGGGATCCCGTGCCTGGCAGATAATTTGCTACGTGATCGGTGCCAACAGAAACGGCAGACCAATCCACCACAGGTGGGTCGTTGACCGGGGTCACGTTTACGCTCAGGTTCACCGGATCAGACACAAGGCCCTGATCATCGGCAATCACATACTGGATCGTGCTGGTCAGACCGCTGAAATTCGTTTCCGGGGCAAACGTGATCGTGCCGGTAGACGTATTGATTGTCCAAACGCCCTCACCCGGGACGGTCAGCGGATCACCAGGATTGGTGGTGCCAAGGATCTGAATCGAAGTTAGATCCAAGGTACCATCAACGTCACTGGCCGTGGCCAGAACATCAATCAGTGTCGGCGTGTCCTCAGTGCCGGTGGGCTGGCTGCTGCCCGGCACAATCGGCGCATCGTTAACGGCAACCACGCTCAGCGTTGTGGTCGCAACCGGGGAAAGCAGACCGTCAGCATCCTGCAAGACAAACTCGAAAGTCCGGTCGGTTTCCGTCGGGTTTTGAGACGTATTTTGATATTCGAATGGTTCAATCACCTCCTCAGCTTCCGCCGCCGTGAACGTGCCCCCACCACTTCGTGTAAGCGTCATCACTCCGGTGGCATTGGAGTAGGTGTAGTCAACACTAAACGTGCTGTGGATAATCGTGCCGGAACCGGAACCGGCCAACGATATATTGCTGCCCAGCATGCTGAACCGCTCAGACCCGCCGTCTTGAAGACCGCTGACAGTCATGCGGATTGTGGTGATGGCATTGTCATCATCAACCACCAGGGTAGAGGCAGGAGCCACCCCTTGGCCGCTATCACCTTCTGTAAAGGTGACAGCAAAATCGCGGCCAGCGGCCCCGCCATTGAGATCAACCAGCGGTGGATCATTGACCGGTGTGACATTGACCGTCAGCGAACCGACCGCTGTGCCACCATTGGTATCTTGGACGGTGTACGTGATGGTATCGGTACCATTGAAGTCAGCATTCGGCGTGTATTGCAGCGTGTCATCGCCATTGATGACGACAGAGCCGTTTACCGCGCTGACAGACCCCGGCGCGATGGACAAGGCATCCCCTTCCGGGTCCGTCGCGACTGCTAAGACATTAATGGACGCGATGGCCGTATCTTCTGCCGTGGTTGCTGCTGGCGGCGTGTTGGGCGTCGGCGGGTCGTTTTGCGGCGTGACCGTGACATCAACCGTGCCAGGCACCGATCCGCCATTTCCGTCTTCAACGGTGTAGGAAATCGTGTCACTGCCCTGGAAATTCGCGTTGGGCGTATATTGCAGCGTGCCATCGCCGTTGACGATCACAGAGCCGTTTAAAGCGGAGGGAGACCCCGGCTGAACGGAGAGCGCGTCCCCATCGACGTCACTGGCCGCGCTCAACACGTCGATGCTGGCGATGGCAGTGTCTTCTCCAGTGCTTTGGGCAGCGGGCGTTCCGGCAACTGGATTGTCGTTTATGGCCGTGACCGTGACCGTCACCGAACCGGAATTCGTGCCGCCGTTCCCGTCGGACAGCGTGTATGTGATCGTATCAGTGCCATTAAAATCAGCGTCCGGTGTGTAAACGAGATCACCGCCACCGTTGATGACAACCGACCCATTGGTTGCGCTTGGCGACCCGGGCAAAACCGTCAGCGTGTCGCCTTCCGGATCAGTGGCAATGCTGGTGACGTCAAAGACTTCCGGCGCACCGTCTTCTTGCATAGTACCCAACAGAGGCGACGCCACGGGGGGTTCATTGCTGTTGGTGACGGTGATCGTCACTGGCTCCACATAGCTGGCCCCTTGCGGATCGAGCACTTGCACATCGACAATGTGCGAAGTTGACGTTTCAAAATCGATATTGGCACCGGATGCAACCACAATGGAGTTTCCAACAATGTCGAAGAAACCACTGGGATCGTTGGTCAGTGAAAACGCAAAAGGTCCCACAGAGTCTGCGTCCACCGCAGAAAGAACGGCCACAACCGTTCCAGCCGTCGCGTTTTCACTCACCACTGCGGAGGGATAAGTGATGTCCGTCGGCGCATCGTTCACACCACCCACAGTGACCACGCTTTGCGGTATGGCGGAGGGTGTGCCGTCCATGTCGACCACCCAAAAATCGAGGACACGGTCCCCGACAGTCGGCAGATTCGACGTGTTTTCGTAGGTGATTGAACGGACCAACGCCTCGGCTTCGCCAAGCGTTAAGGGCGTGCCGGTTCCGGACTGGTGGTTTGCGGTTAGCGTCCGGCTGGATTCGACATAGGTGAGCGTAACGGGCGTGCCTGACACCGCGATGATGGTGGTGAAATCCGCAGCCAGATTGAAGCTCGCGCCGCCCACGGACATGACTTCCGCCGCACCGTCCGTTGCACCGGCAATCTGGAACCCAACCGACTGAATGCCTGTCTCAATGTCGGTCACAGAGGCAGTGCCGGAAGCCACGGCAACAGGGGCTGCCCCTTCCGTGAAGTTGACGGCGAAACCTGCGCCGGGGGCCACACCGTTCAAATCCAAAACGGGGGCATCGTTCACCGGCGCCAACGTCAGATCAACACTCGCAAGGGACGAGCGGTAGCCGGTCGTATCGGCCACGGTGTAGGCGACCGTGGTCACGGTGCCGTTGAAATTTGCTTCCGGCGTGAATGTGAGAACACCTGATATCGCGTTAACAGACCATGTGCCCTCGCCGACCACCACCAACGAATCGCCGGGATTGGCTGTGCCTTGCAGTTGCACGGTCGCGGGATCAATGGGATTGGCCCCCGCCGCATCGTTCAACAGCACGTCGATGGCAATCGGGGTGTCTTCACTGCCGCTGGCACTGTCAGCCGACGGTGACGGGGCCTGTGCAGTGACATCGAACACCACCGTGGTCGTGGCCACATTCGACATATCTGTACCATCATCGACTTGGATCGTGATGATGCGGTTGGTGTTAACCGGTGAGCCTGAATTGCTTTGGAATTCAATGGCATTCAACGCGGTGAGGTAATCGGATGTGGTACCGATCCCCGACAAAGCGATGTTAAACGTCCCGCCACCGATGGTGACCAAATAAGAGATTGAGCCAATCGTGGCCATCATGCCGTCGCCAACGGATGCGCCGCCGATCAGCAGTTCGTCGCCAGCCTCCATATTGGTCAGGCTGATGCTGGCACCCACCAAACCGCCACCATCCGCATCGGTCAGCGTCGCAGTCTGATCCAAGATCCGAACCGGTTCGGCACCGTCTTCATAGGTGACCGAATGACCCGTGGTCGCCAAGTTATCGGCGGTGCGGATCACCTGAACGTTGTCGATGGAGATATCGTCAAAAGACCCCAAAACAGGCGGCTCTACCCACCGGAATTCAAGATTGCCCGTGGCTGGAACGGTGGCTGGCAACTCTATGGCAACTTGGCCGTAAGTATAATCCAGAGCAATTCCCGCAGGAATTGCTGTGGTCGTACCGGTCGCGCCGTTTTCATAAGTGTAGGTCAGATTGCCGGTCGTTCCCGGACTGGTTTCGATCACCGCATAACGCGTCCCGGCAACGTACACCTCAAGGCCAAGCGGGTTCGGCAACGCTCCAGTCGTTTCAGACCAGCCGAGATCAAAAGCCAAGATGGCAGATCCACTGGCCGCGGGACCAGTGTTGAGATTGGTCAATCCGGTTTGGGTCAGTGTTTGGGGAGAAAACTGGCTCACAGCCGGTGCGTTGGCACCATCGCCCGCCGTCTCAAAGAGGCCAGTTTCGGTCCAATCCACCCAGTCGCCCAAGGACAGCGTATCGGTGAACGTGCCGTTGCGCACTTCGTTTTGGACGTCGGACAAATCGAGCAAAGGCGCATCGTTGATCGCGCCAACGCTCACATCGACGGAGCCGGATGCTGTCGCGCCCGACGGATCCTCAACAGTGTATGTGATGGTATCTGAGCCGTTGAAATCCGCATTGGGTGTGTAGTCGATTGTCCCATCGCCGTTGAGCACAACGACACCATTGGTGGCCGACACCGAACCGGGGGTCACGACCAACGTGTCTCCATCCAGATCGCTGGCTGCAGACAAGACATTGATACCGGTGAGCGGTGTGTCTTCGAGCGTTGCTTGGCCTGCCGGGAACCCGGCATCCGGCGCATCATTGGCGGCTGCAACGGTAACCGTAAGCGAACCAGTGTCACTGCCGCCATTCCCGTCCACAACAAGATACGTGATCGTGTCCGTGCCGTTGAAATTTGCGTTGGGCGTATAGTTGATTGTGCTGTCGGGATTAACGGTAACCGTGCCGTTCAGCGCCGAACCGGAACCAGGCTGGACAGACAAGATATCACCATCCGAATCCGTCGCCACGGACAAGACATCAAAGCCGGTAAAGCCCACATCTTCGCCGGTTGCGACGCTGGGGGGTGAGCCCGCCACGGGGTCATCATTGCCCGAGTTGACGTTGACGCGTACGGAACCCGCAACCGTGCCGCCATTACCGTCTTCCAGCGTATAGGTGATCGTATCAATGCCGTTGAAATTGAGGCTCGGCGTATAATTGAGAGAGCCATCGGGGTTAATCGATGCGACACCATTGATGGCGGACACTGAGCCTAGCTGAACAGAGACCGGATCACCGTCCACATCGCTGGCGAAGCTCAGAACATTGATGGAAGGAAGAGGGGTATCCTCCGGCGTGAACACCGTTGCCGGGAACCCGGCATTGGGCGCATCATTGACCGCAGAAACACTTAGGCTGATCGTTCCGTCAACTGTGCCGCCATTGCCGTCACGGATCGTATAGAAAATCAGATCGTTACCGAAATAATTTGTATTGGGCGTATAAAGCAACGATCCGTCGCCGTTCAGGCTCAAACTGCCATTGGTGGCAACCAAAGATGCCGGGTCGACAGATAAAACATCGCCATCGGAATCGCTGGCGAAGCTGAGCACATCGATACTGGCAACCGCAACATCTTCGCTGGTCGTCACGCTGGGGACAGGCGTAGTCACAGGCGCATCATTAACGCCCGTCACGGTCACCTGAAAACTGGCCGAGGTGAGGCCACCCGCCTGATCATCCACCGAATAGCTGACCGTATCTGTGCCCACAAAATTGCTGTTGGGCACATAGCGCAATGTGCCATCACCATTGATGGTCACCGTGCCGGAAGTCGCGGATAAAGAAGCCGGGTTGAGAACCAAGACGTCCAAATCAATGTCGGTTGCAAACTGCAAAACATCGATGGATGCGATGGGCGCGTCTTCCGACGTTGTCAGATCAACCGGCGATCCGGGATTCGGTGCGTCATTAACCGGTGTCACAACTACGTTCACCGAGCCCGTGGAGGTGAGCCCACTGCCATCGGTCAATTCGTAGGTGACTGTGTCGGTACCGTTAAAGTTGGGAGCCGGTGTATAGTTGAACGTGCCATCCGGATTTTCCGTGATGAAACCGTTCAAGGCTGTCACAGATCCACCCACGAGGGTGACGAGGTCCCCATCCACGTCCGTTGCGCTGCCCAGCACGTCGATATTGTTCACAGCAAAGTCTTCGGCAACTGTGCTGGTTGGAGGTGTGCCGGGGTTTGGCGCGTCGTTCTGCGCACTCACAGTGACGGGGATTGTACCGATACCGGTACCGCCGTCACCGTCAGAGACCGTAAACGTAATCGCATCCGATCCGTTAAAATCCGCGTTGGGCTGATAGCTCAACGTCCCATCCGCGTTGATAGAAACGATACCGTTCAACGCGCTTGCCTGCGTTACAGAAAGAGTGGTGCTGTCCACATCCAAAGCATTGCTGAGCACATCAATATTGATGATCGGGACATCTTCTTGGGTCGGCCGGTTGGTGAACGCGCCAACCGTAGGATCATCATTGACTGGCAGAACCGTCACGCTAACGGTTCCATTGTCCGTACCGCCCTTACCATCGGTAATCTGATAAATGATGGTGTCGTCGCCGTTGAACAGTGCGTTCGGCAGATAGCTCAAACGGCCATCTTCCAAAATCGCAACCTGACCGTTGCTCGCTTCTGCCGACACAACAGACAAGATGTCACCATCAACGTCAAAAGCCGCTGACAAAACATCAATATCACTGCGCAGGGTTTCTTCCAGCACGGTCTGGGGCGCAGGTGTCCCGGCAAAGGGTCGTGCATTTGTAACGCCCGTTCCACCGCTGGCACCAACGTCGGCGCCTTGCGCGGCAAGCTGCGAAGAAATCGGAGCCTGATCGGGACCATCAACTTCGACGTCATCGGAACCGTCGTCAGACCGCACTTGTTGGGATCCGTCGCGGGATTCCAAAGCCGAGGCAGAGTTCCGGTCCGCGCCAGACCCGATCCGTCCGTTGGTCGCGCCTGCAATGGAGCCAGTTACAAGGTTGTCAATGCTGGCGCCGGCATCGCGATTGGCTGCACCACGGGCCAAGCCGGCAGCAGCAGAGGATCCAAGATCAGACAATTCAAACCGGCCGGAACCCGCCGCCGGTGGAGTGGCCGCATCCGCCCGGGCGCTCAACGACAGGGAAGTGCCTGCCAAAATACCATGGGTTGCAACGGTCATCAAAATACCGGCAGCAGCAGCCTCATCGCGGTTGCCGGAGGCTGGCACAACCGATGTCATTTTCGCACCGGCATCAACGGCTGTCGCGTCCCGCACCGTCCATTGAAACGTGGCGCGCATCAGCGAACCATCCGGCAATGCAAGCACCATCGCCACGCTGTAGGGCTGGCCCGTCATGGCATCATCGGCAATCGTGCCTTCGATGCGCATGCGAGCAACGTTGTACCGCAAGCCCGGCGGCAGCCCGTTAAAGCTCAGTTGCAACCCTTCGCTCAATAAGGCTTCGGGAAGAAACGTCGCGATATCAAAACTGACCTCGGAGCCCAAGTCGTCAAACTGTGCCGGTATCGATAGATCGACGGTTTGCGCCGCAGCGGGATCGGAGCTGAGTGGGCGTGTAGCAACAGCAATCTTATTGGCCACTGCCGAAAAGCCCGGATCAACAACCGCATCCACAATCGGTTCCGCACTGCCCCTGCGCACAAACCCGTCGTGCATATCCGGAGCATCAGCCATGGTGGAAGCAAAGTCCTCGCCTTTTGGCACCACCCGCACTTCGCCATCAGGGCCCAGTTCAACATCAACATCGTTGAAGGTGAGGCCAACACAATCTTCCAACACGGAGTAGTTTTCATCGGTCCACACCACGCCAGGTGCACTGGAGGAGAGTTTCCACTGATAGCCGGCAGAGTTGGCATCAATCTGATAAATGAAGCCACCTTCTGCAGGAATGGCGGTCAGGTCTGGAATACCGTTGGAAGTCGTCATGTGCTTTTCCTATTGCTCCAGAACCAGCCGGGCGATTTCTGGATTGCCCGTGGCGAAGGCAAGTTCGTAGCCGCACAACATCCGCTCGTGTTGTGCTGTAATTTTTGTAATCATCGCGCGCGTCAGCTTGATTTGACCGTTGGTCACGTCGGTGATGGAGCGGAACCCCGCCTCATATTCACGCCGTGTGCCAACCACGCTGCGCTCAATGGCTTTGACCTGACGGCCCGAAATTCGGGTGCGGCGAAGGGCGCTTTTATAAGCAATGTGTTTGCGCTTGATCTGCTTGATGATCAGCCGCTCCTGATCCAAAGCACGATACCCGGCTTCCAGCGCATCGTGTTTCGCCGCCTTCACGCTGGGCATGGCGGCAAAGTCAATCAAAGGCACTTTCAGCCGAATGCCAAAGGTCGTTTCTGGGTCGGTGGGGGTGTTGGAAGATGTGTAGAGTTCTTGCGAATAGGTTCCATAGAGATCGACCTTTGGA
Source organism: Pseudomonadota bacterium (assembly GCA_038746275.1). Taxonomy (GTDB): domain Bacteria; phylum Pseudomonadota; class Alphaproteobacteria; order Rhizobiales; family Rhizobiaceae; genus Pseudahrensia. The sequence goes on from JBCDKS010000014.1 coordinate 35,858, forward strand.
CCGAACCGACCTTTCTCAGCGCGGGCCGCATAGCCACTCGCATCTGCCGCGTGATGGGCGGAAATCAAGACCGGGTTGTAGCGGCGCGCCATCGCGACCGCCTCTTCCGCAGTATCAGGCACCATTCGGTCGGCATGGGCCGGCGCAAGATGCGATGGCGCACGGTTGCCCACAACAGAGGCGTAATCCGTCGCCACCTCTTCCCGAGACTTGCGGGCAATATCCAGTTCGGCCCGGGCACCTTCCAGATTGCCTTGCGCGATGGCGATGTCGGTACGCGTGGCGTCCCCGGCCTGATAGCGGCGTTGCGCAATGGCCAGCAGGCGCTTCATGGCCTTTTCGTTCTTGCGCAAAGCCCGCTCGATGGCGCGGTTCAAGCGCAAGTTGACATGGGCCGCAATGGCCTCAAGCGCCACACGATGCTCGCCCGCCAAGTAGCTGTAGTCTGAGGCCAGGCTGAGGCTTTGAGCTTGATAAAGTGCATTGCGAACGGCGCCGCTGGAATAGATCGGGATCGACAATTGAACATCACCGGTCATGGTGTCGGTGAGGTCGCCGTCTGTCTCACTCTGCAAGGATGAAGCGTCGGTCGAAAGTGTGAGTTTGGGCAGGAAGCCGCCAGCTGCGGCTCGCGCACGGGCTCGGTCCGCTTTCGCCCGTTCCAACAAGCCCCGTGTCGTGTAACTGCCACGCAACGCCAGTGCGACCGCGTTCCCCAAGCGCCCGCTCGCAGCGTTATCTGACGGTCGCAAATCCCCAAACAACATCGCTTGGCGCAGGCTTGGGCGATCAGGGACGATCAACCCTTGGTCACGGTCGCGAACAATGCCACTACTGCCGCGGAACCGGTCCGGCATTTGGGTCAGCGGCGCAAAACCAACTATCGAGTGGCCAATCGTTCCGGCCAATTCGCTCATCAGCGAAGGTGTTTCGGGTCCAGAGCCGTAAGACGGAGCGTGAACCGGATCGTGGCTGCCGCGCAGACTGGGACCTGGCACACCATCATGTGAGCCATGCTGCATATTGTTCGGGTGCTGCGTTGCAATGGCACCCCGCAAAGGAACCGGATCAGCAAGATCATCAGCAAGTGCGATATCATAGCCCAGCACATCAGCGCTTAAGGCCAGCACAAAAGCTGACACCAGCATGCCGCACCCGCGCATGGGGGCAACCCTAGTTTGATGGGCAAACCCTTGCCCAAACCGACGCAAAACAAACACGCTACTCTCACAATCCCGGCAGTTACCGGGTTTACTCACAACCCCTGTTGGTCGGTGGACCAACCCCAAATATGACGCCGTTTCAGGAAAACTCCGTTAAAGCGGCGTCATGAATTCAATCTATCAACGCTCCCTGAACGCCCGTTTGAAGCTATCGGTCAGCGGGCGGGCGACATAACTCAGGAACGTTCTGGCACCCGTGTTGATGTAGACTTCCGCCTGCATGCCCGGCTGAAGATCCGCTATCCGCGAACGATTGCTGTCTTTTGAAGGTTTGACGGACAAGCGCACCGTGAAAAAAGTGTTGCCAGTCTTCTCATCGGTTTCCGCATCCGGACCGACAAACATCACTTCACCGTCCAGCGTGTCGTCCAGCGTCCGGCTAAAGGCGGTCACGATCACCTGTGCCGTGCTGCCCACTTTCACGAAATCCACGTCGGCAGGCTCCACCCGTGCCTGTACGATGATGGGTGCGTCAGACGGCACAATTTCGCCAATGACTTCACCACCGCCAAGCACACCACCCACGGTGGTGGTCGCCAATTTGATCACACGACCCCCGATGGGAGCGCGAACTGTGATATTTTCAACCGCGGACCGTGCCGCAACTAGTTTGTCGGACAGTTCAGCCAATTCACCGACGATTTTGGCATATTGCTGGGAAGCCGTATCCGCGCTTTCCGCAGCTGTTTTGCGCATTTGCACCCGCACTTCTTCGATTTGATGCTCGACACCAACCGCGTCCAACTCGAGACTGCTGATCGTCCCTTCCAACTCCAAAACGGTGCCTTCGCGCTCGTTCAGCCGGTTGCGCGCGACATATCCATCGCGGGCAAGGGGGCGCATTCTGTTCAACTCACGGCGGTTCATGGCCAAGAGGCTCTGCTGAGATTTAACCCTGGCAAGCAAGCCCCGGCGCTTCTGCGTCAAGGTGTCGATCTTGCGGCTCAACGCTGCCATCTGTTGTGCCAGCACCTGCCGACCGGCTTCAAAGGCAGCCCGCTCGCTTTCATAAATCTCGGAATTGAAACCTGCGCTCCGTGCCGAACCATCAGGCCGGGATGGCGCTGGCTGTACAGCCGGTTGAGCCGGCTTGGCGACGGGCAACACGAAGGGTGCTCCGGCGATACCGCGCAACCCGATCACAGGCTGCGTGGACCCTGTCATAAGTTGACCAGTGGCAATTGCCTTGTTGGCTTCTGTGCCGCGCAACGGGAGCTCGTCTAGTAAAGCCGTCTCGTTTGATCCATCCAGCGGAAGGAGTGCCGCGGGATCCATGGCACGGCGACCGCCGGAGCGCTCGGCGTCCAGCCGGTCTTTCAGTGCCGACAAAGACGCAAATCGCGCTTCCAATTGAGTCAGATCGGCCCGCGCCGAACCCCCGTCCAACGTGATCAGCGGCGCACCTTTGTCGACCAGAGCCCCTTCCCGAACCATGATTGCAGCCACCCGGCCGCCCGTTGGATGCTGCACCATCTTGTTGCGCCCATCGGACGTCAACGACCCCAAAGTCACGACAGCAGAACTCAACGGAAAAACCGTGGCCCAAAACAAAAAGACGACAAAAACCGCACCAATCGACCAAAAGCCAAACTTGATGATCGGCGAGCTGTCGGTCTTCGCATCGCGTTGCCAGTGGATGGCGTTGATAGAGGAACTACTCACGAACCTAGCTCGCCTCCACCCGTACTTGACCCGTCTGACGTGGCCGCAACTTGCCCAGGGTCTGGACGTCGACAGTCGGCTTCACATTGGCAACAGCCGGGGGAACGTCTGCCCGTTCATCCGTGCGACGGGCGCGCCATTGGCCATGGTTTTCCTTGAAGGAAGCGATCCGTCCATCGTTCAGCGTGAGGACATAGTCCGCGACTTTAAGGATCGAACGGCGCTGCGAAACCACAATGGAAGAGACGCCTTCTTCGCGCGAAAGCGCCAGCGCCCGCAGCAAAGAATCTTCAGCCGTCTGGTCCAAATGTGCATTGGGCTCATCCAGGACCAGCACACGTGGGTTGGCGTAGAATGCGCGCGCAAGCGCCAATTGCTGCTGCTGACCACCGGACATTTCATGGCTGTCCCGGCCAACCTGCGTGGCATAGGCCTCCGGCAGTTTGGCAATCTGCGAATGCACATTGGCCTTGCGGGCAGCTTCGATAATCCGGTCTTCGTCAGGGTGCTGTTCAAATCGGGAGATATTCTCCGCAATGGTCCCTGGAAACAAATGCGCGTCCTGCGGCACATAACCGATGGATTCACCCCGCCGTTCATCCGGCCAAAGCGTCAGATCAAAATCGTCCAAACGCACAGCCCCTTCGGTGGGCTTCATGGCTCCGGATAAGATTTTGGCCAGAGTGCTTTTGCCGGCACCCGTTGGCCCGATAATCGCCAGAACATGCCCGCTCTTCATGCTGAAAGAGATATCGCGGAGAATGCTGACAACCCGCTTACCCGCTTCAACCTCAAACGAGACCTTTTGGACTTCCAGATCGCCCACCGTCATTTGCGGCACCACTGCACGTGGCTGCGGCGGGTTGTGTTTGATAAACGCGGATAGATTAGCGAAGGACGACTTGGCGTGAACAATCTGATCCCAAGAGCCAATCACCTGCTCCACCGGCACAAAGGCACGGCTGGAAATGAGCGAGGCCGCAAAGATGACCCCCCCAGAAAGTGAACCATCCAAAACCAGATAGGCACCCATGGCCATGATGATGATTTGGAGGATCTGACGCACGCTGCGCGAAATGCCAAAAAACATGGCCTGAACCCGCGCCGTCTCGTCGGCATGGTTCAACGCCTTGTTCATCTTGCCGCCCCAGCGTTTCAAGAAGGCGGGAAAGAGCCCCATGGCGCGAATGTCTTCATTGCGGCTCAACACCGACTGTGAAAACGAAACCGCATCCGAACTCGTGCGCGTCGCCTCTTCGCTGACGGCATGGCTGAAATAGCGGTTGGCGTAGGCAAGGCCCGCCAAAATGATAATGCCAAACAGCGTAATCACACCAAGCTGAACATGGAGCGCAAACAACAGGGCGAGAAACAACGGTGTGAATGGAATATCGAACAGGCCAATCATCGCGCGACCGGCCAAAAAGCTGCGCAAAGAGTAGAAGTCGCGCAACAGTTGCGACCGCTCATTGTTGGCCGAACTGTCCGCGTGGACCAGACCGCCAAACAAGGCGCCAGCTGTCACTGTCACGTATTTGGCGGATGATCTTTGCGCGATCATCATGCGCACCGCTTCTGTAATGCCCAACAGCACCAGCGCGATCACCGCCATCAGCGTAATGTAAAGCAGAGTTTCTTGGCTGCGGGATGTCAACACACGGTCGTAAATCGCGATCATGTGGATTGGCATGGCCAACAGAAGCACATTGGCGGCCACCGAGAAGGCAAACAACCAACGAAAGTTCTTCATTAAATCGGAGGACAGCGAAAGTTTTTCGGCGTCTGCACCGTCCGGCTCTTCGGCCGCATTTTTGGCTGTGTTTTGGACGCTATACATAACCACACCACCCCGTTTCCTGACGGCAAACTAGGCAGATATGGCTAAGAAAAGGTTTCAGTTTCCAATTTGTTAGGGTTAACTGGCGTTAACAGACACGTCGATAAAGTCACTATATTCAGTGTTTTAGTGCGCGGCTGTTTATTTCGCAGGCGACGCAACGGACGGTATGGATTTCAGGTACAGCGCTATGGCTTCGCGGTCCGAAGCGGGTAATTTGGCCATGTTCAATTGCACATCCGCCATCGTGGAACCGAAAGAATCAAACTCTGGCGTAAATCCGCTTTCGAGCGAATAAGCGATATCCGTTTTTGACCACGCCCCAATTCCCGTTTCATGCGGAGAGATGTTGGGGATATTCCCTTTTCCGTCGGGAGAGCGGGCGCCCGCCATCCATTCGGCAAGTTTTAGTCCACCGGTGAGATCGCGCGGGGTGTGGCACTCCCCACAATGGGCCAGGCTTTCCACCAGATAGCGTCCCCGCTCAAAGACAGGCACGTCGCCAACCCCGTCCGGCACAGTTGCCATCACCCAATCAGGTTTGAGATTGATCGCCTTCCAAAGGCCCAAACCACGACGCACATTGAAGGGAAAGCCTAGTTCGTGCGGTTGCGATGGCCGGTCGCTGGCAGGCAAGGTTTTCATATAAACGTAGAGGTCGCTGATATCCTGATCGCGCATCCGAATATAGGAGGCATAGGGAAAAGCGGGGTAATAGTGCTCGCCCTTAGGTGATATGCCGCGCACAAGGGCATTTGCAAACTCGGCCAGGCTCCACGCCCCAATGCCATGGGTGACATCACTGGAGATGTTGGGCGCGATGAACGTCCCAAAATCGGTCGCAAACCGATGGCCGCCCACCAACTCAAGTTTCGCGTCGCCCCGTGCGTTTTCAGCCGCATGACAACTGGCACAGCCGGACGCCCAAAACACCATCTCTCCCCGTGCAGCATCTCCCGCAGGCATCCCGGCAAGACGTTCGGCCGACACCGGTTTTGGCGTGGTTACAACCCAACCCGCTGCCGCCACCACGAGGGCGACGACGGCGAAAAGCATGATCAAGCGACGCATGGAGAAGACCTCCGCCGATGCTTAGTTCTTTACGCGGTACGCCCGGTGGCAAGAGCCGCATGTTGCGGTCACGGCTCCAAAGGCTGCTTTAAAGCCATCCAAATCGGTGGGTAGGACGGCGGACGCTTCGATAAACTTGTTCACTTCCGCATCAAATCCAGCGCGGTCTTCCCAGATTTTTGGCGAGGCTTCGGTTTTCGCGCCGGTCTCAGATCCTTCCGGAAACATGTAAGCAAAACCGTGCCCGACACTGTTCATGGTGCGCAGGATCAATTGGGCTTTAACAACTTCAAAAGGCGCTTCACCCTTCACGATTGCAGCCCCGGCTCCCGTCGCGGCTCCCACATGGGACATGATTTTTTGACGTTCAGCAGCCGGGTCGCCAGCAGCAATGGCGGTCGGGCTGGCCAAAACGGCAATAGAAAAGGTGGCCAGTGCCAAGCGCTTGAGGATCGATGTTGAGGGAGCAAATGAGATCATGGGGGCGTTTCCAATGGGGCATGTATGGATGCTAACCCGCCAAGCCTGACACAGTTTGACGCAGGTGTCATGGCTCCCGACGGTCACCGGCGATCACATCTTTAGCCAGCACAGGCACAAGACCGTGCAAAACAGGCGTGCTTTTGGTGGGAGTGTTTAACCATTTTGGCCGTCTCACTCAGCCCAGCGCCATGGCCTCTTAAACGCCCCCAAAGCATCTGCCATGGCTTCGTCGGACGGTTTGGCTCCGGTCGAAACCACCTTGGCAACGAGACCCAGTTTCTTGTCCTCATCAACACGACTGACTGCGGCAGCCAAGCCCGCAGCCGACAGCGCTTCGTTATAGGTGCGCGTGATCGCCATGCGGCGCAGGTCGGGTTTGAAAACTTTGCCAACGGCAGTCTTTGGAAGCTCGGGCAGGATTTCGAGGTGTTTTGGCACCGCGGCCCGTTCACTCACATGCTCTTCGGCATAGGCCATCAACTCGTCAACGGTGGCTTTGCCACCATCAATCAGTTCAACATAGGCGCATGGCAGTTCACCCGCCACTTGATCCGGCTCGCCAATCGCGCCCACAAACGCAACTTGCGGGTGACACGCCAAGGCCTCTTCAATCACGGCGGGATCGATATTGTGGCCCCCGCGAATGATCAGATCCTTGGCGCGGCCTGTAATCCACAAATACCCGTCGGTATCGATGCGTCCAAGGTCTCCGGAGCGAAGATGGGTGCCGTTTGCGTAAAGACCCTTGTTCTTGGCTTCCTCGGTATAGGTCGTCCCGATCATGACACCGGGGTTGGAAATGCAAATCTCACCCACTTCATCGACTGCACATTCCTTGATGACGGAGCCGTCGGACCCACAATGGAAAATGCGCACGTCGGTGTAGGGCATGGGCACGCCCACAGAGCCGATCTTCTTTTCACCGTCCACAGGGTTACACGAGACAATGCAGGTCGCTTCGGTCATGCCGTAGCCTTCAAGTATTTTGACCTTGGTGGTTTCTTCAAACCGCTTGAAGGTCTCTACCGGCAGGGCGGCTGATCCGGAAAACGCCAATTGAAGCGATGAAATATCGGCGTCCACCGGACGTTGCATCAGCGCGGCAGCTGCGGTTGGCACGGTGACCAGGAACGTCGCCTTCCACCGTTCCACAAGCTTCCAAAAATTGTCGAACACGCCGTCGCCGCGATAGCCGGCAGGGGTTGGCAGCACCATATGGGCACCGGAGCTTAAACAGCCCATCCAAATGGGATAGGCGGCAAACACGTGAAACAGCGGCAGCGGGCACAGCACAACGTCCTGCGCTTTGTACAACATCTCGCTTCCGGTCCAGCCATTATACAAGATGCCGGAAGACCGGTGCTGCGCGATTTTCGGCATGCCGGTGGTGCCGCCGGTGTGAAAATAAGCGCAGTAACGGTCGTCATTACTCTCTTCAAAGTCGAGCCCACCGCCATTGGCTTGTGCCATCCCGTCTTCAAAGTTAACAATCTGCGCTTGGTGCGTGTCTTCCACCTTTGGCCGGATGAACGGGATCAACCATTTAAGCGGCGGCGTGAGGTGGTCCCGCAAGTCGACTTCGAGGACCGTTTTCACATTGGGCGCATCCTTGACCGCTGCCGCCGCCTTCTGCGCCAAATCAGTCTTTGGGAACGCCTTTAACGTCACCAAAACCTTGGCATTGGTTTCGCGCAAAATGGCTGCGATATGATCCACTTCCAACAGCGGGTTGATGGGGCTGACGATCCCGGCGGTCATGCCGCCCATCAATGTCACCACAGTCTCGTTGAGCGATGGGAGAAGATAGGCCACGACATCCTCATCGCCGACACCAAGAGAGCGGAACAGGTTGGCCGCTTTGGTGCAACGTGTTTGCAACGCGCTCCAGGTGTAGGTCTGGGCCGGATCCTTCGGACCGGACTTGAGCTGAAAACTGACAGCTGGCCGGTCCGCATGGACTGCGGCTGTTTTTTGCAACAGCTGAAACGGTGTTTTCACCGACCAGCGGTCGGCAATCGGTGCCTCAGACTCGATGCGCAGTTTTTCAGAAATGGCGTAAGAAAGCGTCTTCGCGTCACCCATGATCCAAACTCCTCCCAAGTGTTTTGGACATATACAAACGCCACCACATGCGCGATGGGCGTTGTGGGACGCACACAAAGAGCGTTTTCAGCGGAAAGTCAAAAGACAGGGCCGGGCGACGCTGGCTTGAACCCAAAAAAGCCCAAGGCGCGCTCAATCGCGCGCGCTCGGTCTTGTCTAATCGTCAGTCAGGATGCGTTCAGCCGCGCCATCCAGATCGTCATACTGGCCGGAGCGCAAACACCAAACAAAGGCAAACAACCCGGCCAATCCAAGACCAAGAGCGATGGGTATGAGGATGACAAGATGGTTCATGCTGGCACCTTCTGTTGATCCGCCTGCCCACGAGACGCGACATTTACCCCACTGGCAAGGTCTAGAGTTGGAGCAATTCCGCGTTCCACGGTCCGGTCCATATCCACTTCCGTAGCGCTTTCACTGCCCTTGAACACCGGAACCTGCCACAGGCGCATGGAGTTGGCGACAACCACAATAGAAGACGCTGACATGGCAATGGCTGCGATTAACGGGGTCACAAATCCGGTCATGGCTAATGGGACGGCAATTGCATTGTAGAGCAAGGCCAATCCGAAGTTTTGCCGAACAAACCGTCCCGTATGTTTCGAAATTTCATAGGCGACAGGCACAGCGCCGAGCGATCCGTTCAAAAAAACAAAGTCCGAAGCCATGCGGCCGACTTCGCTCGCAGAGGCGGGGGCCATGGACACGTGAGCCGCAGTTAGCGCCGGTGCATCGTTGAGACCGTCGCCCACCATGAGGGTTTTGTGGCCATCCTCACCCAGCTTTTCTATGTGCCTTAGTTTTTCACCGGGCAGCAAATCACCTTCCACGGTGGAAATGTCGAGTTCTGCACCCAGTGCCCAAACCTTGTCGCGGCGGTCACCGGACAAAATCTGATTTCTGATACCCAAACCGGACAGATGCGCGATACTGGCACGGGCATCCGGCCTCGACGTATCCCGCGTGGACAGGACCGCCGGATTGCTTCCCTCGCGGGCAAACATCAAGCTCGCATTTGCGCCAGCGTGCACAGTCGGCGCCTTACCCTTGCTCGAAGCGATTTCGGCAACCCAAGACGGGCGACCCAAACGCACCCGCTTGCCGCCAGCGATACCTTCCATGCCCAGCCCGGGCATTTCTTTGATCGAGCTTATGGTATCGGAAGAACTTTTACCGGATCCATCCCGCGTGAGGACACCCGCGTCCAAAAAACGGTCATGCAATCCTTGCAACACCGCCTTTGAAGCCGGGTGGGACGAGCGGGATGCCAAGCCGTATAGTGGAATTAGATCTTCCACCTGCAACCCTTCACAATAATCCAACCGGGGCTCGCCCTTGGTCAAGGTGCCGGTCTTGTCGAAAACGGCGGTATCTATCTCAGCCATCCGCTCCAATGCACCGCCATCGCGCACGAGAATGCCCTCGCGAAACAACCGGCTTGCACCCACAACGTGCACGACCGGAACTGCCAGACCCAAGGCGCAAGGGCATGTGATGATCAAAACAGCAATCGCAACGTAGAGCGATGCCTTCCAATCGCCACCGGTGACAACCAGCCAACCGATAAAGGTGATAAGCGCCAGCAAATGAACGGCAGGCGCATAAATAGAAGCCATCCGGTCCGCAATGCGTCTGTAGCGACCACGCCCTTGCTCTGCCGCTTCCATCATGCGCTGTATCTCCGCAAGGAACGACGTGTCAGCGGTACCTTTTGCCTGCAGATCGATGGGCCCGGTGAGGTTCAATATACCGGCTTCAAGATCGCACCCCGGTGCAATGGAAACGGGATCGCTTTCACCGGTCACCAAAGAACGGTCGACATCAGTACTGCCGGATATGACAACGCCGTCTACAGGCAAGCGCTCTCCCGCTTGAACGCGCAGCAGCATGCCTTTGGCAATGTCTTGTGAAGCAACGAAGCGGGTCTGGCCATTGTCCATGACCTCCAGCGCACCGGGTGCCGCCAATTTGGCCAAACTGGCCACCGCGCCCCGCGCTTTCAGCCGCATGTGGTGGTCGAGCGTCCGCCCGATCAGCAGGAAGAACAACAGCGTCACGCAAGCATCAAAATACGCTTCATGACCACCGTTCATGCTTTCAAACACGCCCATGGCCAAAGACAAAAGCACAGCCAAGGAGATCGGCACGTCCATGTTCAAATGGCCATTGCGCAAGGCCGACAGGGCGGAGGCAAAAAATGGACGCCCGGCAAAAGCGACTGCCGGGACCGCGATCAAGCCGGACAGAAGGTGGAACAGTTGCGTTGTGGAAGGGTCTGCGCCGGACCAGACCGAGACCGACAAAAGCATAATATTGGCGGAGGCAAACCCGGCCACGGCAAGGCACAACAGCAAAGAGCGGCCCTGCGCCTCAAGGTGAGATTCACCATCATCAGCCTCGCCCAAGACGTGGTGTTCAAAGCCCAACTCGCTGATGGTTTTACGAAGGTCAGATCCCTGTCCAAACCTGGCATCCCAAACAATCGTTACCCGCCGCGTGGACAGGTTGGCCCGGGCGGACACCACTTGAGGCAGAGCGTGAAGACCCTTCTCAATCTTGGAGATACACCCGGCGCAATGCATGGCGGGTATGACCACCACGAGTTGTTGTTCACCATTGTCCAAAGGCGTTGAGAGCGCGCGCACCTCCTCTTCCAACCCATTGCCCGTACCACAGCCGCATCCACATCCCGTCGTTGCAGATTTTTCTCTCGCCACCGAATCCGCTTTGGATTGCGCAGCCTTGGCAAGGCCATCGTGGCCCGAACGCTCTTTTGGACCGTCTGTGGCAAAGGGAGTTGTGTTGCAGCAGCTCATCTCACGACCCCTTTTCCGTCTTTGGACACATCAAGGCGCACATCCCGACGGTAGGGCTCGCCATTCACCTTGGCTTCAAACCGGACAAACCAATCTCCGGGCGCCAAATCCAAAGGAAGTGCAATCTGACTGGAGCCCTCAACAACGGATGCTGCCACGCTGCGGTCCTGTTGCTCAAACGCCGGACGACCGATGTGGACAACCGCATCGCGAACCTGCGGCTGAGCGCCGTTCCGGTTGGACATCTCAACTGTCAAAAACCCATCGCCATAGGCCACAACAGACCGCCAGCCCGTTGCGGCCTGTTGCGCGGACGCGGCCAAATCCTGATTGAACTTCTGGCTGGCGACATAGGAGTTCTTGACGACCAAGCCGGTCCAACTGCGGGACGCCATCGTGGCCATGGAGAAATTCACCACGACGATAACGCCGAAAAACGCGATCATACAGGCCGCCATATGATAGCCGGTGAAACGAAAGGAAGAAGACGTGGTGGCGTCGGTTTTGGATGTGTCGGCAAGGCTCATTTGAACAACTCCGGTGGGGCTTCAAAGGTCACGTTGGCTTGAGTGGTTTCCGCACCGCGCAAGGCAATGGCACGGATGGTGAAAGTGGATCGGCGTGATTTCAGGGCTGACACCGGGGCGGTGACATAGACTTTCACAGCGCGCATCTTATCGGGGCTCACTTCCACCAGCAGAGATGGTGTGGGCCGGTTGTCGGACCCTGCAACCCGCATGGTCGCGCCTTCCAAGCCCACAGGCTGCACCCAGAATTGGCGTTGTTCTCCGCGCATATTGAGAATTTTGATCTCATATCCATTGCGGATCGAACCATCACTCAATTGAACGTACAGCGGATTGCGGTCCCGCAGGACATTGATATCCAACGTTTCGCGCATCGCGAAAACGCCCAGCATGCCCAGTCCAATACCGGCATAAATGGCGAGGTAGATATAGGTCCGTGGACGCATCATAGAGCGCCACGTGGTGTGCTTCAGGCCATCAAGATAGCCGCCGCCGGGCTTGTGAACTTTTTTCGGGTCGATCTGATCGTAGATGGCCTCTGTGGTCATGTCGAAAGTGGCACCCGCTGCGCCAGCAACCCGCATGTTCGACGCGTAATCGTCCAGCGTGCTGTAGGAGATAAGACCTTTCTCCAGACCGAGCTTTGACATGACGCCGTCGCAAGCATCAATGCACAGGGCGCAGGTGATGCACTCCATTTGCTGGCCGTCACGAATGTCGATCCCCATGGGGCACACTGCAACGCAGGCGTTGCAATCGACACAGTCGCCAGTGATTTCACCCGCCGCCCGCTGGCGCTTCATGTGGTGGGTGCGTTTCTCACCGCGCCAGGCGTTATAGGTCACCGTCAACGAGTTTTCGTCCAGCATGGCCGCCTGCACGCGGGGCCATGGGCACATATAGATGCACACCTGTTCGCGCATCAAACCGCCAAACACGTAGGTTGTGCCAGTCAGGATGGCGACTGTGATGTAAGCCTCAGGCACGGCTTGACCGGTGAAAAAATTCACGAACAAGGTTGGCGCATCGGCAAAGTAAAAGATCCAAGCGCCCCCGGTCAAAACACCGATCACCAACCAAGTTGAATGCTTGGCGACCCGCTTCCAGATTTTGTCAAACGTCCAAGGACCTTTGTCGAGGCGCATACGCGCGCCGCGTTCGCCCTCAAAAAACCGCTCCACCACGAGAAATAAATCGACCCAAACGGTCTGCGGACAGGTGTATCCGCACCATGCCCGGCCCAGTGTTGAGGTGACCAAAAAAAGGCCAATGCCCGCCATCACCAACAGGCCCGCGACGTAGAAAAACTCGTGCGGCCAAATCTCGATAAAGAAGAAATAAAACCGCCGATTGGCCATATCGAGCAGCACCGCCTGATCCGGCGTACCGGGTCCCCGGTCCCAGCGGATCCAAGGGGTGAGATAATAAATCCCCAAAGTGACGATCATAATGATCCACTTGAAGCGACGGAAAGCGCCTTCCGCCCGCTTGGGAAATATCTTTTGCCGCGCAGCGTAGAGCGTCTGCTTGGCGGCTGAGTTCAGCGCCTCCGCATCGAACCGCTCCACCCCGCCGTCTGGCGGGATGGCCGATGGTATGGATGGCGCATTCTGCGCTTGTGCCGGCTCCCCCAACACAAGATTTACTCTTCCACAGGGGCGGCTTCACCACCGCCAAGCGCGTGAACGTAGATTGCAAGCTGCTTGATGCTAGCATCACCCAAACGCTCAACCCATGGCGGCATGACACCCAATTGCGGATTGACGATCTGTGCACGGATAGTGCTGCGGGTATTGCCGTAGAGCGAGATGGAATCCGCCAGATTGGGCGCACCAAAATCGCGACCGCCAAGACCATTATCGCCATGACAGGACGAGCAATTGTCCATGTAGACCTCTTGGCCGGTCGTCGCCAAAACCGCGTCATGCTCTTGGTTGGACAGTTTCAGCACATACTCGGTAACAGCGTTGATTTCATCCCGTTCCAGAATTTCATCTTTGCCAAAGGCCGGCATTTCAGACAGGCGCGCGTCGTCGTCTTCGTCATTGCGCACGCCATGTTTGATCGTGGTATAGATGGCCTCCAGATCGCCACCCCAAAGCCAGTCATCATCGTTCAGGTTGGGATAGCCCGGACCACCGGCAGCACCGGAACCGTGGCACTGCGTACAATAGACCTTGTAGAGAGACGCCCCACCGGCAGCTGCAAACCGCACAAGGTTTTCGTCATTTCGGATGGTCTCAAGATCCTTTTGCGCCAATTGCGCCAAGCGATCCCGCCGGGACTCCTCAAGAGCCGCCATTTCAATTTTCAGTTCTGTCCGGTTGCTGGTGCCCAGCACACCGGCGGTTGCACCTTCCAGAAGCGGAATTGCGGGATAGGCGATCATGTAGCCGATTGCAAAAACGATTGTTGCGTAGAAGGTCCACAACCACCAGCGCGGCAACGGATTGTTGAGTTCTTTGATGCCGTCCCACTCATGACCCGTGGTGTCGACACCGGTGGCTTCGTCAATGTCTTTTTCGTGTTCAGACATACTATTTGTCCTCCCTGAATGGGATTTGGGAAACGTCGTCAGCGATTTTTTTTGAGCCAGGTCGGAACGTGAAAATAATGACTGCGACGAACATGACGAGCATGTAGATCAAGCCCCAAGAGGCCACGACCTCACGCATGAAAACGTACATAGAATTATCCATCATGCTCTCCTCAGCGCAGGTTTTCGGCTTGTTTGTAGGCGTTGAGATCCACCAGCGTGCCCAGCATTTGCAGATAGGCCACAAGCGCATCCATTTCGGTCAGCTTGGTCGGGTCGCCATCAAAATCCCGAATGGAGATTTTCTGATAGCGGCTTTCCAAACCGTCCGTATCCGCCTCAGGGTCGGCCTGCGCCCGCATGTCAGCCACAGCGTTTTGGATCATGTCCTGCGTATAGGGCACGCCCACATAGCTGTTGGCCGTCAGATGCGCTTCAAACCCTTTGGTGGACAAAGGCGTGGTCGCCAAGAAACTGTAGGGCGGCATGATCGATTCCGGCACAACATTGCGCGGATTGATCAAGTGCTGCACGTGCCACTCATCTGAGTAGCGCCCGCCTACGCGGGCCAAATCCGGCCCGGTGCGCTTGGAACCCCACTGGAACGGATGGTCGTACATCGATTCCGCAGCCAAAGAGTAGTGACCGTAGCGCTCCACCTCATCGCGGAAAGGACGGATCATCTGGCTGTGGCACACGTAACATCCCTCACGGATGTAGATGTTGCGCCCGGCCAGCTCCAGCGGCGTATAGGGCCGCATGCCTTCCACTTTCTCGATGGTGTTTTTAACGTAGAACAGCGGCGCGATTTCCACGATACCGCCGATCAACACGGCCACCAGTGATCCCACAAAGAGAAGCGAGACGTTGCGTTCAAGTTTTTTGTGTTGGTCAAGAAAACCCATTGTCTTCTCCTCTCTTATTCTGCGGCGACAGGTGCAGCGGGCGCCGCGGCGCGGCCACCCATGGGCACCTCTTCACGGAGGTCTCCGCGAATGGTGCGCCACACGTTGTAGACCATGACCAGACCACCCAGCAGATAGAGGCCACCGCCCACCATGCGCATCACGTATTCCGGGTGGATCGCGGACACGGTTTCGATGAAGGAGTTCACGAGGAAGCCCTGATCATCATATTCGCGCCACATCAGGCCCTGGGTGATACCGGCAACCCACATCACAGCGGCGTAGATCACGATGCCAATCGTGGCGAGCCACAAGTGCCAGTTCACCAGACGCAGCGAGTAAAGCCGCTCGCGCTGCCACAGACGGGGCACCAGATAGTAGAGCGCACCGAAGGTGATCATACCGTTCCAACCCAGCGCACCGGAGTGCACGTGACCGATGGTCCAGTCCGTGTAGTGGGACAGGGAGTTGACTGACTTAATGGACATCATCGGACCTTCGAAGGTCGACATTCCGTAGAAGGCGAGTGAGATCACAAACATGCGCAGGATCGGGTCCGTCCGCAGCTTGTCCCAAGCGCCCTGCAGCGTCATCAGACCGTTGATCATGCCACCCCATGAGGGCATCCACAGCATAATGGAAAACACCATGCCCAAGGTCTGCGCCCAGTCTGGCAGCGCTGTGTAATGCAGGTGATGGGGACCGGCCCAGATATACAGGAAGATCAGCGCCCAAAAAGTGGATGATCGACAACCGGTATGAAAACACCGGACGGTTGGCTTGCTTTGGCACGAAGTAATACATCATGCCGAGAAAGCCCGCAGTCAGGAAGAAGCCCACAGCGTTGTGTCCGTACCACCACTGCGTGAGCGCGTCCTGCACCCCGGCAAAGGCAGAATAGCTCTTCACACCAAGCAACGAGACGGGCACAGCCGCATTGTTGACGAGATGCAACATGGCAACCGTGATGATGAAGGAGAGCAGGAACCAGTTGGCCACATAGATGTGGGGCTCTTTACGCTTCACCAGCGTGCCCACAAATGTGATTAAATAGGCGACCCAAACAACGGTCAGCCAAATATCAACATACCATTCGGGTTCAGCATATTCTTTCGACTGGGTGATGCCCAGAAGGTAGCCTGTGGCCGCCATGACGATGAACAGCTGGTAGCCCCAAAAGACAAACCAAGCCAAATTGCCGCCAAACAACCGCGCCCGGCAGGTGCGTTGAACGATGTAGAAACTGGTGCAGATCAGCGCATTGCCGCCGAAGGCAAAAATCACCGCTGATGTGTGCAGCGGACGCAGGCGCCCGAAATTAAACCACGGTTCGATGTTGAGGATGGGATAGGCGAGCTGCGCCGCTATCACAACACCGACCAAAAAGCCGGTAATGCCCCAAAACAGTGTTGCGATGACGCCATATCGAATGACATCATCCATATACCCTGATTTGTCCGGTGCCGGTATGGCTTGGCCCGCAGGTGCCATCTCAACGCGGCGCAACAGCACCAGCGTGGTGCCCGCAAGGATGAAGAACAAGACCCACATATGGGCTTGAAACAAATCATCTTGGGCAAATCCCGCCACCAAAAAGGCCAGGAAGGTCGCGATAGCCAGAAGAATGGCTTCGGTTCCGTTTCTCATTTGAATGCTCCCTTTTCGGCATGGTCGAAACTGCTCGTATCGACCCAGATTCACGGACCAGAACGCATTTCGACGCCGTCTTGTTGCCGCAAACAGACGTCTGGTTCTTTGATCCAGATCAACGAAAGACCGCGGTGGAGCGGATAAAGCTTGATGCCTAAGCAAAGACACTTCCGTCTTGTGCGCATCCTATTAAAGCGAGCATCGCCATGCCGATCAGCGAAGTTTCCTCAGAACTGAGCAAATGCCATCAAGCGCAGGAAGCGCTGTGCGACCTGCTTGAAGCCATCGCCGATGACATCCCCGAAGACCCGAAAGCCGTGGACAGGCAGCGGTGCCTGGCGGCTGCACGGCAAATCTTTCCAACAGTGAAAAAAGCCCACGATTTTGAAGAGCAACGCCTCTTTCCACTCCTGGAACAGCTAAACGGCCCATCGGAAAGCCTAACCAAAAGCCTTGAGCGCCTGCGGTTTGAACACTGGGAAGACGAGAGCTTCGCCGAAGAAGTGACCGAATCTCTGATTGAGTTTGGACGTGGTAACGGAAGCGTGGACGGCGAAAAACTGGGCTACATGCTGCGCGGTTTTTTTGAAGGGTTGCGCCGCCACATGGCATTTGAGACCGAACACTTGGTGCCGATGCTCAAGCGTCAAGCCACAGTGACACCGCTGCATCTCGCAGCTTCTTAAACCCGTTCACAAGCGGCAGTCGCCCCGCCTCTCCTTATCTCGATTTCCTTCCCCTACGGCATTTTCATGATCACTCCACCCACAGGGCCGACGACTGCGCTCAACTCCAATGACAACGCTATCGGCAAAGCCAGTGTTCATCTGGGGCGTAGCGTGCCGCGCTACACGAGCTATCCAACCGCTCCGCACTTTCAGGCCAGCGTCGGTGCGGAAATCGCCAGTGACACCTACCGAACCTTGTCATCCAGCGAACCGGTTTCGATTTACGTCCACATCCCGTTTTGCGACAAGCTGTGTTGGTTCTGCGGGTGCAACACAAAACACACCCTTCGCTACGATCCCATTGAGAGCTATGTCACAAGCCTGATCGCAGAGATCGGCCTTCTGCGGGCCCGTTTGGGTCGCTCCATCACAGTTACAAATATGCACTTTGGAGGCGGCTCCCCCAGCATGCTGCGCTCCAGCGATGCCGAGCGTCTGGGCGCAGCCCTGCGCGAAGCGTTTACGATCACCCATGATGCCGAAATCAGCATCGAGATTGATCCAACCGACGTCGCCCAAAACCCGAGCGATGCCATGCTGGCTTTCCAGTATCTGGGCATGACCAGGGCCAGCATCGGCGTGCAGGATTTCGATGAGACCGTGCAAAAGGCGATCAACCGCCCGCAAAGCTTTGAGACAACCCGCGATGTTGTAAATCGGCTACGGGATGCGGGCATCGCTTCGCTTAACATCGATGCGCTTTACGGCCTGCCCCACCAAACGATCAACGGCGTGCGCAAGACGATGGATCAGGTTATCAGCCTGCAACCGGACCGGGTCGCCCTGTTTGGCTATGCCCATGTGCCATGGGTAAAAAAACACCAAAACATGATCCCAACCGAGGCTTTACCCAACACAGAAGAACGGTTGGACCAAGCGGAAGCAGCCGCCCTTCAGCTACAGGCAGCCCACTATTGTCCTGTCGGCATCGATCACTTTGCAAAACCGGATGATTGCTTGGCCAAGGCGGCGTTACGCGGCCATTTGCGCCGAAACTTCCAAGGCTACACCACGGACCAGTGCGACACGCTGATTGGCTTGGGCGCATCTTCCATAGGCCGGTCACGCTTTGGCTTCATGCAAAACGCGGTGGCCACCAAAACATACAAAGACGCCATCGCCCACGGAGAATTGCCCCTCGACAAGGGTTACCGGCTCACCACAGACGATACGATCCGCGCCTTCATGATTGAGCAATTGATGTGCAACCTGGAACTGCGCTTCGCGGACATGAAAGAACGTTTTGGATATCTCGCCCAACCCTACATCGCGGAAGCCCGCCTGGCCGCTTCGAACGACGAGTTCCACATGACCCATGCGGACGACAGCAGGCTCTGGGTCGACGACAATGCAAGAGCATTTGTGCGCATCATCGCATCCCAGTTTGACGCCTATCTGGCCGACAGCAAGTTCAGGTTTTCAAAGGCTGTTTGAGGCCCGCGCCGGATCGTGTTCGCTGGCGCGTCGCAGCGCACCAAGGTCCGGGATCGAAATAATGCGCCGGTCGAGCAGTTCCAAAAGACCGCGCTTGCGCAAATTGGTCATCTGACGACTGACGGTCTCGGTGGTGAGACCGAGAAAATCGGCAATGTCAGAGCGCTTTAACGGTAGCTCGAACTCAATGACGGCTCCGTCCGGGTGTTCCGGGTCGAGATGGCTTGCAATCAGCAACAGGAAACTTGCAAGCTTTTCCGCCGCAGACTTCCGCCCCAGTGTCAAAAGCCACGTCCGCGCTTCCTCCAACTCGGCCAGTGTCTGACGGTGCAGTCTCAAAGCCATGTCAGGCGATTCCTGCAACATCTCTTCCAAAACCGACTTTGGGAAAGAACACAATCGCACGTTGGTGGCCGCTTCCGCCACCACGTCATCGTTGGCCGCCATGGGACGCCCTGTCAGATCAGGGGCAAATTGCAAGCCAACAATTTGCTGGCGTCCATCGGGCATAAGCTTTGTGAGTTTGACAACGCCGCTAAGAATGTTGGCGTAAGTATCAGCCGTTTCGCTGACAGGCTCTGTCAAAACAACATCCCGGCCATGCATGCTTTTGGTCGTGTGCTTGCTCAAACGGACCAATTGCTCCGCTGACAAAGCCCCGCAAACGCCCTTGTGCCGCGCTTCGCAGGCTTGGCACACAATCGGCATTTCAGAGTTATGGATATCTTTCCGACCAGCCATAAAGCAGGGCGCTCCCTCACCCTATTAAAACTGTACATTAAGACTCTCGATTGTCCAGTCTGCTTGACACATTTAGCCGCTGCACAACTGCAACAGCGTCCATTTTCACAGCAAATTGAGCGCCATAAAACGAAATTAGCTACCGCGGTAGGTCGAAAATCCAAACGGCGAAACCAGCAGAGGCACGTGATAGTGGCTTGTCTCATCGTCTACACCAAAACGAACCGGCACAACATCGATAAACGGATGATCACTGTCGGGCGCATGACCTTTGAAATAGGCTCCAATGTGAAACACCAATTCATAGGTGCCACACCGCAACTGCCCCTTGGGTAGCAGAGGTGCATCGGTTCGTCCGTCATCATTGGTAGTGGTGGACGCCAGGTGCTCTCGCTCACAGCCCTTCAATTCAAACAACTCAATCGCCACGCCATGTGCGGGACAGCCCCGGGCAGTGTCCAAAATATGCGTCGTCAAAAAACCTTGATCACTCATATATTAATCCCAACCCCCAAAAGGGCGCATCACGTTGGCTCTGTTACCTTGCCATGAAATACGGTAGGCCACAGTGCAATCGAAAATGCCAAACCACAAAGAGCACCCCATGACCCTGAGCCCAGTAGACCCAACAGGTCTTGATGAATTTTCCGTCGTTTTCACGGACCGGTCTTTGAACCATATGTCCCAGCGGTTTCAGCAGGTCATGGCCGATATTTCGTCCGCCATGAAGGACGTTTATCAAGCTGATGCCATGGCGATCGTGCCTGGTGGTGGAACCTATGGCATGGAAGCCGTAGCCCGCCAATTCACCGCCGGCAAAAAGGCACTTATTGTTCGCAACGGGTGGTTTTCCTACCGCTGGACCCAAATCTTGGAAACCGGTGACATTGCCGACGAAGTGACTGTGATCAAAGCCCGCCAAACCGGCAATGATCTGCCCGCACCCTTCGCGCCAGCGCCTATCGAAGACGTTGTGGCCACCATCGCCAAAGAAAAACCCGCCATCGTGTTTGCTCCCCATGTGGAGACGTCCGCCGGTGTGATGCTGCCCGATGATTACATCGCTTCATTGGCTAAAGCGGCCCACGATGCCGGAGCCCTGTTTGCACTGGATTGCGTCGCTTCCGGCGCAATCTGGGTGGACATGAAAACGCTGGGCATCGACGTGGTCATCAGCGCTCCGCAAAAGGGCTGGAGCGCCTCCCCTTGTGCAGGTTTGGTGATGCTAAGCGCCCGCGCTGTTGAAGTTGTGGCAGCCACGACCAGTTCCAGCTACGCGGTGGATCTTAAAAAGTGGCACAGCATCATGCAGGCCTATGAAAACGGTGGCCACGCCTATCACGCAACCATGCCCACGGACGCCCTGACCGGCTTCCGCGATGCGATCATGGAAACGCAGGACATGGGTTTTGACGTTGCTAAAGAGCGGCAGTTTGAATTGGGCCAGAAGATACGCGCCGTACTGGCCGATCTAGGATACAAAAGCGTGGCCGCCCGCGGGTACGAAGCGCCCGGCGTGGTCGTCTGCTTCACCAATGATCCCACGATTCAAAACGGCAGCCGCTTTAAGGAACAAGGCATGCAAATCGCAGCCGGCGTACCACTGATGTGCGATGAACCGGAGGACTTTGCCACGTTCCGTATTGGTTTGTTTGGGTTGGACAAACTCAAGGACGTGGATGGCACCGTCAGCAGGTTCCGCGCGGTGGCCGAACGTGTGGCAGACAAACTGGCGGCTTGATGGCTTGCCTCTAAAAGCAGCTCTATCAAAACGCTTTGCCACGGGCTGATATCGGCCAGAGGGCTTCCACCTTCCCATTGCGCACCCCAACATACCAATCGTGCAGATTGCACGTGGGGTCGCAATGACCGGGAACCAGTTTGAGCTTCTCGTTGATCTTCAAGCGCCCTTGCGGATCCGCAATGACACTGTGTTCGTCGGAGCAGTCCAAGACCTGCAGGTCATCCGCACCAAACACAATCGGCAGACCGGAATCGACGGACTGGACCTTAAGGCCCGCATCCACGACAGCGCGATCCGGCTTGGTGTGGCTCATCACCGAGGTGAGAATGAAAAGCGCGTTCTCCCACTCGCTTTCGTTCAGCGGGTGACCCTGTTCATCCAACACCCGCCCGTAGTCCGCATCCATAAACGCGTATGAGCCGCACTGGATTTCTGTATAGACACCGGATTCGCTCTCAAACTGATGACTGCCGGTGCCACCGCCTGTTACGCTTTCACAGCGCAAGCCAACCGCCTCAATCGCAGCCACCGTCTCCCGCACCATCGCGACAACACGCTCAAATGCAGCGCGCCGTTCGCTGTGCAAGCGCAGATGCTGCATCGCACCCTGATAGGCTTGCAGACCGGCAAACTTAAGACCCTCAGCCCGGTCAATCGCCAAAGCGATCTCCGTTGCTCCGCCCGGGCTGGTGACACCACACCGGCCGGCACCGCAATCAATCTCGGCAATACACTCAATCTGCGTTCCGTGCGCCGCTGCGGCTTTTGAGAGCTCGCCCACATTATCGAGATCATCAACACAGCACGCTATGCGCACATGAAACTTTGGCAATTGCACAAGGCGGTCGATCTTCAGCGGGTCGCGCACTTGGTTTGAAACAAGGATGTCCTTGATACCACCACGGGCAAACGCCTCGGCTTCACTGACCTTTTGACAGCAAATCCCACATGGCCCTCCCAAGCGCTCTTGCAGCAAGGCGACATCGACAGACTTGTGCATTTTGCCATGCACCCGGTGCCGCACACCCTGCGCCTTCGCATAGTCCCCCATCTTTATGATGTTGCGCTCCAGCGCATCAAGATTAAGCACCAGACACGGCGTCTGAATATCAGCTTCATCCATCCCAACCAACGCAGGGATATCATAACCCAGTTTCAAACCGCTCAACTCAACCAAGGATCTTAGTTCCCAATCCTCAAAAAGGCATGATCAGTGAGAACATGATCCGGCGTCGGTTTCAGTGGCGGCGCTTACGTCCAGTTCGGCGTCGTCCGCAACATCAGTCTCGGTGCCCTTCTCCATGCCAGTCTCAACCTTTGCTGGCCCTTGACGAAAGCTCTCACCCAAGTCTTCGTCCATCGTTGCGTCGGTTACATCCTCGTCAACGGGCCCCAGTGGCGGATCGCCAGATGGGGACGACGCCTTCAACTCCGGGCGTTCTGGAGCGTTTTCCACCAGTCCGGTCTCATTGTTTTTCAAAATCTTTGACACCGAGTTCTGTAAAAGCGCGCTGGGCTGGATGACACCATCGGCAACCAATTGGCCAATATACCGTTTGGCGTCGACCTCCGGAATGTGCAGCAAGTTTTGCAGCGTCTTAGGTGTGCACTCGCCATGCAGTGCTGAAATGTAAATCGCCCAAAAGCGGGCTTGGTTGGGCACAGCAGCCGCCGTGGGAAGCGCGGCGCGGGCCGATGTTAGGGCCATGGGAGAGCCAAGCGGAAGGGCGAATATCGCGGCAAGCGACTGGACAAATCGACGTCTGTTCATACCACCCATATACGCGCGCGTGCAAAAATTGCGAGCACAAGGCATTTCAAGCACTCAAAAGATGCACGTGCAATCCGCTCAAAATGGTCGAGATATCGGGAGAAATCTTGCACCCTGCATCAGCGAGCGAAGAGGTCGCCGGGCGGCCAGCCCGCCCCATCGGAGGCCTGAGCGCAGCGAATGCCGTGAGATCAAGGTTGGCGGAGAGACAGGGATTCGAACCCTGGGTACGATCGCTCGCACAACGGTTTTCGAGACCGCCCCGTTCGACCACTCCGGCACCTCTCCGCGATAGAGTATTGGGGTCGTGTACGTCCACAGCGTCGGATATCGGGAGTGGTCGAACTAATCAAGTTTGAAAGCGGTGCAACGCAGCGCGGGCAGTCCATGGTAGACTGCGGCCAAGCTCACAAACCTTGACTCCCTACAACGCTGCTTTATATCGCACACGGTGTCGAAGCGTTCGTTCGAACCCTTTGCTGCGACTAAGCCAAATATCCAACCCATTTTATCCACCATAGACTGGCAAAAAGGTGTTTGCGGGCCGGTGTCCGACAAACACAGCTTGAACACAGGAAAGACAAAGATGTTCGCAGTCATCAAAACAGGCGGAAAACAGTACACTGTTGCCGCCGACGACCAATTGAAGGTCGAAAAACTGGCCGGTGAACCCGGCGACATGATCGAAATTAACGAAGTGATGATGGTCGGTGAAACCGTTGGCGCGCCCCTCGTGGATGGCGCCATGGTGACAGCCGAAATTCTGGAACAGGGTCGCAACCGCAAGGTTATCGCCTTCAAAAAGCGCCGCCGCCAGAACTCACGCCGCACAATCGGCCATCGCCAGCACTTTACGCTTTTGCAAATCAACGAAATACTAACTGATGGCGCCAAACCTTCCAAAAAGGCCACCGGCAAAAAAACCGCAGCCAATAAGGCAGAGGCCAAACCTGCCAAAGCTGATGCCAAGCCGGCCAAAGCCGACAAAAAGGCAGAGAGCGCAGAGGCAACACCCGCTTCATCGGGCGCTCCTTTGTTCACCGCGCCAGCGGGTGGCCAACAAGACAAGCTGACCGACATTAAGGGTATCGGCCCCGTGGCCGAGAAGCAGTTGAACGAACAGGGCATCATGACCTTTGCCCAGATCGCAGCATTGACCGCGGAAGAGATTGTGAAGGTTGATGAATACATGCCGTTCAGCGCAGCCCAGATCGAAGACTGGCAAGCACAGGCTAAAGAAAAGATCGGCGGCTAAAATCTGCACAGCAGACCAGCCTCCCGAAACAGGAGAATTGAACGATGGCACATAAAAAAGCAGGCGGTTCATCCAGGAACGGTCGCGATTCAGCCGGCCGCCGTCTTGGTGTGAAGAAATTTGGCGGCGAAGCCGTCATTCCAGGCAACATTATCGCACGTCAGCGCGGCACCAAATGGCATCCCGGCGCCAATGTCGGCATGGGCAAAGACCATACACTTTTTGCACTGACGGAAGGTCACGTGTCGTTTGCAACCAAAGCGAACAAGCGCACCTACGTATCGGTAATGCCCGTTGCGGAAGCCGCTGAATAACCGGAAAAGTTAAAATCTTGCGTCCGGTGTTCCTTCAGAACCCCGGATGTCACAAACCAGACACAGCGCGGGGGGAGATGGAGCACCATCTTCCCCCGTTTTGATTCCAGCGCACAGCGTTGGGCACGAGCGGGGCAACCCAAAGGAGGCTGCCATGCCTGCGCCCATCGATATCCTGATCACCCCCAGACTGACCCTGCGCCCACCATTGGAGGTGGATGCAGAGCCGCTCGCAATGGGCCTTGGCGATTTTGATGTGGCCAGCCGTCTATCTCGTGTTCCACATCCGTACAGTCTGCAGGACGCGGTGGATTGGATTGCGTCGAAACAAAAAGAAACCGGACCATGCGACTTTACAGTTCACCGTGAGAAGCTCATTGGCGCGGTGTCCGTGCATCAACGTTACGACCAGCCCACTTTGGGCTATTGGTTTGCCAAACCCGCTTGGGGCAAAGGCTATGCGACCGAAGCTGCCCGCGCCGTGATGGCGCGCGCCTTTAGACTGTTCGACTGCGAAGAAATCCGATCATACACCTGGGCAGACAACGCGGCATCCTTGCGTGTGATGGAAAAACTCGGCTTTGAACAAACCGGCACCGGGAAAACCCATTGCACAGCGCTGGGTGAGGAAATCGACGATATCCGCACAAGCGTGACACGCGGCAAGTTCGAACGGCTGTTCGGCTCCCTTGATACCAAACAAGCAGCATAATGTGTCCTGCGTTCAACCAACCAAGCTTGAACGCAGGAGCACTGCGTGAATGCACGACCACGTTACGTGGGTCTTAATTGGGTTTTTCTAAAAACCCGGCTGCGCCTGACGGCGTACCTGCTGTCCAAACCATCGGGAAACCGCATCATGACGTTCTCACTCCGCCCGTTCACCACCCTTGTTTCCGCATTTTTCTTTGCGGTTTTGAGCCTTGCTCCGGCCAAAGCGGCTGAGACGTTCAAATTTGAGGAGTATTTCCTCGGCAAGACAGTCGCGTATGGAAAGTTTTCAGCAATCAACGGCGTCAAACGCACGTTTAGGGTCGATTTGAACGGCACTTGGAACGGCAAGACGCTCAAACTGGTCGAATATTTCAAATATGACGATGGTGAACGCGACACCAAGATCTGGTACTTCACCAAGACAGCGCCCGGAAGATATGTTGGTCGGCGCTCTGACGTGAAAGGCGTTGCGAATGTTCGCGTCCGCGGCAACACCGCCCGTTACAGCTACAGCCTGTTCTTGAACGCAAAAGAGCGCAGCAATCTGGTGCGCTTTCGCGATAAAATGGTGCTGCTGCCCGATGGGACGGTGCGCAACACGGCCATTGTTTTCAAAACCATTTTACCGGTCGGCCGCGTGGTGGTGAACTTCGCACGGCCTGAAAGCGTATCAAAGCTCAAACGCCCTTAGCTAATAGTGACCCATACCGGGCGATGGTCCGACCCAACATCGTCGCTGTCCACACGCGGCTCGCTGCAATGGGGTGCAAGCTCCGCGCTGGCAAAGCAATAGTCCAGCCGCTTTGAGGGCACCTCCCCCTTTGGATGAAAATAGGTGTGAACATCACTCACAGCACTGCCCGGCGGGCGGGTGACATCCGCAAGAACACCACTGCGCCGAGGACGGCCAAACTCCGAAGAAGACGATCCGCACAGGGCGATGTATTCGGCACTTTCCGGTTCAAGATTGAAATCTCCCATCAGCATATACGCATCGCCAATAGGCAGATCGGGAAAGCCAAAAGCCGACAGGCCAGTCGCCGCCCCGCCCTGCTGCCGGTGCCCATCTGCAATGTCCTGAAGATATGCAATTTGAGCCAACCGCTCCTCACTGCTGACATGATCCAGATGCACGGAGTAGAACCGCACTGGTCCGATCGGCGTCTCCACCAGAGCTTCCAAGGCGCAACGCTGAAGGTTTAATTGATCATAGGTGCGGGAACGCGGCAGGTTGATCGAACGCGTCGCCAAAATCGGCATCTTCGAAAAGATCATATTGCCGAATTCAAAAAACGACCCTCTGGCACCGCCCAGAGCTTCGAGCCCGATTTGAAAGGGTGACCCGAACACCCCTTGGTGATCCGGCAGCAAAGTCTGCAGGGCGGCAACCATGTCTGCACCACCGTTCACGGGCATTCCCCGCGTCACCTCCTGGAACGCGATGAGATCAGCATCGCGCACGGCATCGGCTATACGTTCGAGTTCGTATCGGCCATCCATGCCGACGCCGTATTGAATGTTGTAAGTTACGCAGGAAAAGCCCATACCGCTCACCGTTTTGCCGGTTTTACCGGACACAAAACCTTTCTTTAGCCGCTAAACTCCGTCTGCGACACCAGTATGAAATTCCTCGATCAAGCCAAGGTCTATATCAAATCCGGTGCCGGTGGCGCGGGGTCGGTGTCGTTCCACCGTGAAAAATACATCGAGTATGGCGGGCCGGACGGCGGCAATGGCGGACGGGGTGGCGATGTTTGGGTGGAAGCGGTTTCCAACCTCAACACCTTGATCGACTATCGCTTCCAGCAACACTTCAAAGCAAAAATTGGCATGCACGGCATGGGCCGCAACCGGCACGGAGCCAATGGCGAAGACGTGGTTCTTAAAATCCCTGTGGGAACACAGGTCTTTGAAGAGGACAACGAAACACTCATCTGCGACTTGGTGAAGGAAGGTCAGCGTTTTCGCATCGCCAAGGGCGGCAATGGTGGTTTCGGCAATGCGCACTTCAAAAGTTCCACCAATCAAGCCCCGCGCAATGCCAATCCCGGCCAGGAAGCGGACGAGCGCACCATCTGGTTGCGGCTTAAACTCATCGCTGACGCTGGCATTATCGGTTTGCCCAATGCTGGCAAAAGCACATTTTTGGCCACCGTAAGCGCCGCCAAACCGAAAATTGCAGACTACCCCTTCACCACCCTTCACCCCAATCTTGGCGTTGCCACCATTGATGAACGCACATTGGTGATAGCCGACATTCCAGGGCTCATCGAAGGGGCGCATGAAGGTGTGGGCATTGGCGACCGGTTTTTAGGCCATGTGGAACGCACCAAGGTTTTGTTGCATCTGGTGTCGGCCCATGAAGAAGATGTGGCGTTAGCCTACGCGACCGTGCGCAAAGAAATCGAACTCTATGGCGCGGATCTAGAGGACAAGGTTGAGGTGCTGGCCCTATCTCAGGTTGATTCTGTGGACACAGACACACTGGCCGCGAAGATTGCTGAACTGGCAAAAGTCAGCGGCCGCAACGACATTATCCCGCTCTCTGCCGTCACCAACACGGGCACGTCAGACGTATTGCGGGCCATGGCGTCAGCCTTGGACGAAGTGCGCTTGTCTGAAAATCCGCCGGAGCCGGATCAACGCTGGCAAAACGCTCCCAAGACATAATTCGGCACTCTCTTTTCGATGACCCAATCAAGACCCCAAGACAAAAGCCTGTTTGACAGTGTGCAACGCATTGTCATCAAAGTGGGGTCAGCCCTGTTGGTGGACCCGCAATCCGGCGTGCGTACGGCTTGGCTGCATTCATTGGTCCAAGACGCGGCTTCATTGATTGGAGCCGGTAAACAAGTCCTTATCGTCTCATCCGGAGCCATTGCGCTGGGGCGCACTTTGCTCAACATGAATGCCGGGCCTCTTAAACTGGACGAGAGCCAGGCGGCAGCATCCGTCGGTCAGATCGCCCTGGCTGGCGCTTGGTCAGATGCGTTTCGAACCCATGATCTGGTCACCGGACAAATTTTGCTAACTCTCCACGACACGGAAGGAAGCAGTGGCCGCCGTAAATATTTGAACGCCCGCGATACGATCAATCGCCTGCTGGCGTTCGGCGCGATTCCTGTGATCAATGAAAACGATACGCTGGCCACCTCGGAAATCCGTTATGGCGACAATGACCGACTAGCGGCCCGCGTAGCGACGATGATCGGCGCGGACTTACTGATACTCCTGTCAGATATTGACGGGCTCTACACCGCACCACCGAGCCAGGACGCAGACGCAAAGCACTTGCCCCGCGTGGACACGATCACGGAAACGATCGAAGCCATGGCGGGGGACGCAGCAACCGGCCTTTCCCGTGGTGGCATGGTCACGAAAATCGAAGCCGCCAAACTGGCGACCCGGTCCGGGACGGCCATGATTATCGCATCCGGCAAACGCGACCACCCGGTATCAGCGCTAAACGAAGACGCGCGGCACACGTGGTTTGAGCCGGAACCGGGATCGAAAGCCGCGCGCAAAACCTGGATCGCAGGGCAGTTGGAAACGCTGGGAACACTGGTCATCGATGACGGGGCAAAGCGGGCTTTGTTTGCAGGGAACAGCTTGTTGCCGGCTGGCGTCGTATCGGTATCCGGCCAGTTTCAGCGCGGTGATATGATCCAGATTTGCGATACATCCGGCGATATGGTGGCAAGCGGTCTGGTGGCCTATGATGCCTTGGAAGCAAAAGCCATAATTGGCCTCAACACCAAAGCTCTGGCGCAAGCCTTAGGCTATGAAGGCCGCAGCGCCATGGTGCACCGGGACAATATGGCCTTGGCGCAAAGACATGATAGGAAAGACTGCTAAAGCTGGCGTGTTGCGCTTGATGCGCCACGCAGACGGCTCTTCCGGGATGGGTGAACACAATGCTTGATAAAACAGCAACCGGCGAAGCCGAAATCATCAGCCTGATGCAAGACGTGGGTCGGCGGGCCAAGACCGCAGCCGCAGCGCTCGCAGTTGCACCTGCCGAAACCAAGCGTGCAGCACTGATCGGAGCCGCCGAAGCATTGCGCAAACAGTCTCCAATCATTCTGGCCGCCAACGCAATTGATATGGAAAACGGACGCGACACGGGGCTCTCCAAGGCTATGCTGGATCGTCTTTTGCTCACGCCGGACCGTATTGATGCAATGGCAGATGCCGTCACGGGCATTGCAGAAATGGATGATCCCATTGGGAAAACGATAGCCCGCTGGGAGCGGCCGAACGGGCTAGACATTGCGCGGGTGCGCACACCCTTGGGTGTCATCGGCGTCATCTACGAAAGCCGCCCAAACGTGACCGCAGACGCGGGCGCACTCTGCCTCAAAGCGGGCAACGCGGTCATTTTGCGCGGCGGGACTGACAGTTTTAACTCCTCACGCGCAATCCACGCCGCCATGCTGGACGGCTTACGCGAAGCTGGGCTGCCGGAGGACGCGATCCAACTGGTACCAGTCACAGACCGTTTAGCAGTTGGCGAGATGCTCAAGGGTCTCAACGGCGCAATCGACGTGATCGTACCGCGCGGTGGCCGCAGCCTTGTGGAGCGCGTGCAAAGCGATGCACGGGTTCCCGTTTTCGCCCATCTGGAAGGCTTGGTTCACGTTTATGTGGATGCATCTGCCGATCTCGACATGGCACGGTCCATTATTTTGGATGCCAAACTGCGGCGCACCGGTATTTGCGGCGCAGCCGAAACACTTTTGATCGACAGCAACGACAGCAATCGTCTCGCTGCCCCATTGATTACCGCGCTGCTGGATGCAGGGTGCGAAGTGCGGGGCGTGGAAGCCGTTCAGGCATTGGACACCCGCGTGAAGGCGGTCGCCCGGGACGATTGGGCGACGGAATATCTCGACACCATCATATCCGTGGGTCTGGTTGACGGGGTTGAAGGTGCGGTGGACCACATCAATGCGTGGTCTTCCAACCACACCGACGCGATTATTTGCGAAAATGCGTCCGCCGTTCAGACCTTTTTCAACCGCTTGGACAGCGCAATTTTGCTGCACAATGCATCAACCCAATTTGCCGATGGCGGCGAATTTGGCATGGGCGCGGAAATCGGCATTGCCACCGGAAAGATGCACGCCCGCGGCCCGGTGGGTGTCGAGCAACTGACAAGCTTCAAATATCTTGTGCGCGGTACCGGCCAGGTTCGCGGCTAGAGTGAACAACCGGTTCAACACCTGTCTGATGGAAACCCGTCGGTGAGCGAACGCAACGCGCTGCCTGGGTCCATGGCCTCGTATCTCCGCTTTCCCCATTGCGAGCCGGGACAGCGTATCGGCTTGTTTGGAGGGTCCTTCAACCCACCCCATGACGGACATTTGTTGGTGGCCGAACTCGGCCTGCGGCGGCTGGAACTGGACCAAATCTGGTGGATGGTCACACCCGGCAACCCGTTGAAGGATCTGTCCAATCTGGAACCACTGCAAAGTCGCATAGAGGCCTGCGAAGCGCTTGCCATCAACCCGGCGATGAAGATAACGGCCTGCGAGGCCAGTTTGAAGACCCGCTTTACCGCAGACACGTTGGCGCACATCAAACAACGCCACCGGGCCAACCGCTTTGTCTGGCTCATGGGCGCAGATAATTTGGGCCAATTTCACCGTTGGGACCGGTGGCGTGACATTGCCGCCACATGTCCCATTGCTGTGATTGATCGGCCCGGGTCCACACTATCACTGCACTCCGCACAGGCTGCCGTCGCGCTTTCTCGTTTTCGGTTGGATGAGACAGATGCACCCGTGTTAGCAAACCTGCGGCCACCGGCATGGACATTTCTCCACGGACCACGCAACGCTCTGTCCTCAACGTTTTTGAGAGGTCGCAGCGCCAACAGTGTTAAAAATGTCTAAACGGGCGTTTATTGAAACTGTCGCTAATTCGCGCCTAAGATGGAGGTGTTGGGATGTTTCCAACGCCGTGAGTGATTCGCCAAACAGGTTCAGATCAAAAGAGAGGTCTTCAAACTGAACGCACAAGCACAGACAGTCAGTCCCTCCAAGGGCACACCGCCTCAGGACACGCTGCTGCACACCATCCTCACCAGCTTGGATGATTCCAAGGCTGAAGACACAAACCACATCGATATTGCCGGAAAGTCCTCGATTGGAGACCATATGGTGGTCACCAGCGGGCGGTCGCATCGTCATGTCAGCGCAGTGGCAGACCGTTTGCTACGCGACTTGAAAGATGCCGGCTTCGGAACTCCCAAGACGGAAGGCATCCCCGCCTGCGATTGGGTGCTGATCGATACCGGCGATGTGATTGTTCACGTGTTCCGTCCGGAAGTGCGGGAGTTCTACAATCTTGAAAAGATGTGGACCGCCGTTGCCGAGGATGAGCCGGTCGCCAACTAAGGTTCGTTTTTGCGTCTCGCTGTCGCCACCATAGGCCGATTAAAAGCGGGGCCGGAACGGGAATTGGTCACGCGCTATGCCTCGCGCATAGAAAAATCTGCGCGGCCGTTGGGCATTGCGTCTTTGGATCAGGTCGAGCTGACCGAAGGTCGGGCAACGGAAACAGATTTGCGCAAACGCTCGGAAGCCGCAGAACTTCAAAAGCGGCTTTCAACGTTTCAAACCATCATTTGCTTTGACGAACGTGGGAAGCCAATCGACAGCGTAGCCTTCGCAGATATGATCAGGGGCGCTTTAGATCAAAGCAAAAACATCGCCTGCGTTATTGGCGGGCCGGATGGTTTGGACAGTGCCTTTCGAAACACCGCGCAGCACACCATCTCTTTTGGAAAATTGACCATGCCCCACCAGTTGGTGAGGGTTTTGGTGATGGAACAACTGTACCGCGCAACCACCATTTTATCGGGTCACCCCTATCACCGGGTATGAGCAAGCTGCGGCTATTATTCGCTTTCGGATACAGCGGCCCGCGCCAAAACGATGGCACCGCCCTGTTACGATCATGGTTAATGTCCCCTTAATCCTCAGGTAAGTAGTCTGACCGGTGATGATGATGCGCCAAACAACCTGTATGAGACCGGGGGAAAGCAAGGCTTTGCGCGGCATCTGTTTTGGATGTTGGCTCGTCTTGTGGACCTTGCTGTCGGGGCATGCGTCCTTGGCTCAAAGCACCCCTGACCCAATTGCGCCGCAAAATGCCCAAGCAGCATTCGATCAGCTAAACGCCGCCCGCGCAGCGTTGGAGCAGGCTCGTTCAGCGACCAACCAACTCACAGCCCGATCCCGGCAATTGGAAAAAGATCTCACAGCCATCAACCGTGCTTTGGTGACAGTTGCAGACCGCACCTTCAAGTTGGAGGGAGATGTGACGCAGTCGGAAGAACGGCTCACAGTCCTTCAAGCGGCACGCAGCGAATTGATGGTTTCTTTGCGATCCAAACGCGCGGCCCTTGCCCAAGTGGTGGGGGCCTTGCAGCGCATAAGCCGCAATCCGCCTCCGGCGTTGCTTATCCATCCGCGCAATGCGTTGCGGTCCGTTCGCTCCTCTATCCTTCTGGGTTCAGTCGTTCCTCACATGCGCGATGAAGGTCGTGCGTTGTTGGCTGAACTTGACGCCCTGAAAAACACAACACGCGAAATTGAAACAACCGGCACCGCGCTTGCGGCACAGTTGGACGCACTTTCCCTCGACGAAAACAAGTTGTCGCTGCTGCTGGAAGATAAGCGTAAACTGGCCACGCAGACCAAAACTACCCTGCTGAACGAGCAAAAACGGATTGCCGATCTGGCCAAACAGGCCAAGGCTCTGGAGGCCCTGGTGCAACGCCTAGGGAGGGAAGCGGAAGCATCGGCAAAGATGGCCGAATTGGCAAAGGCCCGCGATGAGGCTCGACGCAGCGCGGAATTGGCGCGATTGGAGCAGGCTAAGCAACGTCTGGCCAGTGGCGCCGCATCGGCTCAAGACATCAGCTCACTTGACGTCGGATCGGAAAAAAACACTGTTAACAATGCATTAACCGGAGGGGCCAAAGGCACTTTGCCCAGTTTGGTTTCAAGCCGGTTGCCTGTGAATGGAAAGCGCGTCTCGGCCAAATCTAACTTCCCCGGTCTCGACAAGGCTGTGGCCTTTAGCACCAAAACCGAGGCGCGGGTACGAGCGCCCAACGCGGGCACAGTGTTATACGCCGGTCCATTTCGCACATTTGGCACACTTCTTATTTTGGACGCAGGCAATTCATACACATGGGTGATGGCTGGCCTTGCGCAGGTGAGTGTGACCAAAGGACAGGCGATTTTAGCAGGAGAACCAGTCGGTAAAATGGGCCAAACATCTGTTGCCGCAGCACGCACCGGAACGCTTGGTTCAAGCGCGCCACTGTTGTATGTTGAATTGAGAAAAGACGGTAAGGCAGTCGATCCGAAGCCCGTTTGGGCAAGAGGAACGCAGGAAGGGCCAGCAAATGATTCGTAGGATTTCCATGCTTGCGGCGGGAGCCGGTTTGGGCGCATTGGCCATGGTGGCATTCAACCAAGTGTCGGCGTTTACGCAAAAGGCGGACGCGGCTGGGTCGGAAACCTATCGTCAGCTGGATATCTTTGGCGATATTTTTGAGCGCGTTCGCTCGCAATACGTCAACGAGCCGAAGGATCAGGAACTGATCAAAAGCGCCATTAACGGCATGTTGCAGTCACTCGATCCGCACTCAGCGTTTTTGGATCGCAAAGAGAGCGATGACATGCGGTCCACGACGTCAGGCCGCTTTGGAGGCCTCGGTATCGAGGTCACCATGGAAAACGAGCTGGTGAAAGTTATCGCACCCATCGACGATACGCCTGCATCGAAAGCCGGTGTTTTGGCCGGTGATCTGGTGTCTGAAATCGACGGCGAGCCGGTGCGCGGCCTCTCCTTGCGCGATGCAGTCGAAAAAATGCGTGGTTTGATCAACACCCCCATCGTGTTGACAATCCTGCGCGAAGGCGCTGATCGTCCTTTGAAAATCACCATTGTGCGCGACGAAATCGTTGTGAAGTCGGTGAAGCACCGTATCGAGGGCGATGACGTTGGCTATGTCGATGTGAACGGCTTTACCGAACAAACCTACAAAGGCCTCGCTGACGCCATCAAAGCCGTGCGGGAGAAAGTGCCGGACGACAAGCTTAAGGGTTACGTAGTCGACCTGCGCCTGAACCCGGGCGGCTTGCTCGCTCAGGCGGTCAGCGTGTCTGATGCCTTTTTGGACCGGGGCGAGATCGTATCAACCCGTGGGCGTGACAAGGCCAATGTCGTTCGCGAAACCGCGAAACCAGGCGATCTGACGCGCGGCAAGCCCGTGATTGTTTTGGTGAACGGCGGGTCAGCCAGTGCATCCGAGATTGTAGCGGGCGCCTTGCAAGACCATCGTCGTGCAACGGTGGTGGGCACGCGTTCTTTCGGCAAAGGCTCCGTACAAACCATCATCCCGCTTGGCCGCAACGGGGCTCTGCGTCTAACCACTGCACTGTATTATACACCGAGCGGTTGCTCCATTCAGGGGCGTGGCATTGACCCGGACATCAAGGTTGATCAACCCCTGCCAGACGAATTGCGCGGTCGGGTGACAGCACGGGGTGAATCCAGCTTGCGCAACTCAATAGAGGGTGAATCGCAAGACGATAGCGGGTCAGGGTCCATCGCTTACGTTCCGCCAGAGCCCAAAGATGATTTGCAGCTGCAATACGCACTCGAACTACTGCGTGGCGAAAAAACCAATGCGGCGTTCCCGCCAAGCACCGACAAGTTGCCAACCGGCACAACCTGCAAACGGGTCTAAGCTGCGACAACCGGAAAGACGGTTGGTATTAAGAGGGATTCAGCCCCATGGATGAGCTGAACAGGCCTCTGGGCAGCGAGACTAGGAATCCCAAAGGCTCGTCGATCTCCCTAGGCAAATCGGTTGCGGTTGCTCTAATCGGCTCTGTGTTGGTGGCGGCCGTCGGCTATGCTGGTTGGAGCGTGTTCCGTTCCGCCGATGGCCAGTCCGCTGTGGCTCAACTGCAAGACGCTCAAACAGATAGCGTGCAATCCCAAACGCCTCAAAAGGCACTCCTTGATTCTGAGAGGGAGTTGCCGCGTGAATCGCTCGACGAACCAGCGGTCAAACCCCTATCTCCGCTCGAGCCTGCTTCCTCCGGGTCAACGCCGACAATCATTTCACCTTCCGGTCAAAACACGACGGCAAACGAAAATCGGCCGAGCTTCAAGCCACAGAACTCTAGCGGCACGCGCAGAGCAGCTGGATTCCCCAATCCAGAACTGGTGGAAGCATCCGAGTTTGGCTCGCTTCCAAAAGTTGGGCCGACGGGCCGGCGTGCATTGGATGAATACTCACAATCATCTGGCACCGTGGGCCCGAACAGAGTTGCCATAATTGTTGGCGGTTTGGGGCTGAGCCAAACAGGCACGCAGGAAGCCATCGAGGCGCTGCCTGCGGGCATCACGCTAGGCTTTTCGTCCATGGGCAACTCTTTGCAACGTTGGGTGCAAAAGGCCAGGCAGGAGGGCCACGAAGTCGTGCTTCAAGTGCCCATGGAACCGTTAGGTTATCCCTCCATCAATCCGGGTCCACGCACGCTGACGGCCAAGGCCAGTTTTGGCGCCAACCTTGGCAACCTGCGGTGGTCGCTGGGGCGTATGACCAATTATCCCATCGTCATGAACTATCTGGGGGCAGGGTTGGTCAAAGATCGCAGCAGTTTCGAGCCTCTGCTGGAAGAGATCAAAAACAGGGGGTTAGGTTATATCGACGATGGCACAGTTGCCGCGAGCCAAGCGATACCTTTGGCGGAGTCCACGCGTTTGCCCCATGCGCAAGCCAATATGACCTTAGATCTGAACCAAAACCCGGCCCGCATTGATGCTCAACTCCAAGCGCTGCAGGGACTGGCGCAGCAGCGTGGCTTTGCTATTGGCGTGGCGACAGCGTTTCCCGTAAGTGTCGAGCGCATAAGCCGTTGGGCAAAAACGGCAGCCGCCAAAAATATTCAAATTGTACCCGTCAGCAATCTGATTAGGGACTACAAGCGGTGACCATCGTGGATGCCGATACCCTGCCGTACCGCCCTTGCGTTGGCGTCATGCTGTTGAATGCCAATGGCAAAGTGTGGATTGGGCACCGTACCGCCACCAACAACACCGAGTACTCAGGCTCGCCAAAACTCTGGCAGATGCCGCAGGGAGGCATCGATAAGGGAGAAGACCCGCAGGCGGCCAGCTTGCGAGAGTTATACGAGGAAACCGGCGTCTCATCCGTTGAACTGATCGACCAGACTGATGATTGGTTGTTCTACGACCTTCCTACGCACCTGATTGGAACCGGGCTAAAGGGTAGGTTTCGGGGCCAAAAACAAATGTGGTTTGTCTACCGCTTTGAGGGCAACGAGTCCGAAATCCGCATCAGCCCACCGCCGGATGGCCACAAGGCCGAATTCGATGATTGGCGGTGGGAAAGTCTTGATGCCCTGCCGGACCTCGTGGTGGATTTTAAGCGTGACATCTATGCGGAATTGGCAGAGCAGTTCGAAGCGATAGCCAAACCTACAGCAACGTAAAACACACCTATTGAAGCCGAACAGCGGCTCATCCGGAGACGGTGAGCCCTTCCCAAAGCTTTCAGCCATTTGGGCTGCAAGAGTTTTTCCAACTCAGTCCAGCGACAGGGGAATACCGTTGGAAGGGCAGGCCCGCCTAAGCGGTGACCAATGACCTTTCCATGTGGGTCAATTGATCAAGATAGGCTTGGGTGCTGGCCATCTTGTCTTCGTTGGCTTCAGTCTTGGCTTCCTCAAGCTCAGCTTCAACGAGTGACTTCTGCGCGTCAAACATCTCTTGGGTCATCTCGGAGGCTTTGACAGCAAACTCAGCCAAAACTGTCACACCGGTCGTGCCGATATCGGCAAAGCCGCCGCGCACGAAATAGCTGTCATCTCCGCCCGTTGCAGCAGTCACGGTCAACACACCCGGGCGGAGGCTCGTCATCAGAGGAGCGTGATTGGCCAACACACCCATATCACCATCTGCACCGGGAAGGGTCACAATTGACGCTTCCTCGGACACCAAAAGGCGTTCGGGTGACACAAGTTCAAATGTGAAATTGTCAGCCATATTCAGTCTTTCTCAGCCAATGCTGTGATAGGCGTGGCATTGAATTGCCAATTGCACGCGGCACGGGAAACGGACGAACCATTTCCCGTCCCTGTAAAATTACGCAGCTTCCTCAGCCAGTTTCTGTGCCTTTTCGATCGCTTCATCCATGTTGCCAACCATGTAAAAGGCAGCTTCTGGAAGATGGTCGTATTCACCGGCCACAAGGCCTTTGAAACCGTTGATCGTGTCTTCCAGATCAACCAGTTTACCAGGCGAACCGGTAAAGACTTCCGCCACGAAGAATGGTTGGGACAAGAAGCGTTCGATCTTGCGGGCGCGGGCGACCGCCAGTTTATCTTCCTCCGACAATTCGTCCATGCCCAAGATCGCGATAATGTCTTGCAAAGCTTTATAGCGCTGCAGCACTTCTTGCACGGAACGGGCAACTGCGTAGTGCTCTTCACCAATCACGAGTGGGTCCAACATGCGTGAGGTGGAATCCAACGGGTCCACCGCAGGGTAGATACCTTTTTCAGCGATTGAACGGTTCAACACTGTTGTGGCGTCCAGGTGCGCAAACGAAGTCGCCGGCGCAGGGTCGGTCAAGTCATCCGCAGGCACGTAAATGGCCTGCACCGATGTAATCGAGCCCTTGGTGGTTGTCGTAATACGCTCCTGCATCGCGCCCATATCGGTGGCAAGCGTTGGCTGATAACCCACCGCAGACGGGATGCGGCCCAGCAGCGCGGACACTTCAGAACCCGCTTGGGTGAAGCGGAAGATATTGTCCACGAAGAACAACACGTCTTGGCCTTTGTCGCGAAAGTCCTCGGCAATGGTCAGACCAGACAGTGCAACACGGGCGCGGGCTCCTGGCGGCTCGTTCATCTGGCCATACACGAGGGCAGCTTTCGAACCGGTCGTCGAACCAGCGTTCTCGTTGGGGTCAACGTTCACATTGGATTCGATCATTTCCCAATAAAGATCGTTGCCTTCACGGGTGCGCTCACCCACGCCGGCAAACACGGAATAACCGCCGTGGGCCTTCGCGACATTGTTGATCAATTCCATGATCAACACGGTCTTGCCCACACCGGCACCGCCAAACAGGCCAATTTTGCCACCCTTCGCGTAAGGCGCGAGCAGGTCCACAACCTTAATACCGGTGACCAGAATTTCAGACGACGTGGACTGCTCAACATAATCAGGAGCATCGGCGTGAATAGCGCGCATCTGCGTCGATGTGATCGGGCCAACTTCGTCCACGGGCTCACCGATCACATTGATGATGCGCCCGAGCATCTCTTCGCCCACGGGAACCATGATGGGCTGGCCAGTATCAGATACGCCTTGGCCGCGCACGAGACCTTCTGTTGCATCCATGGCGATGGTGCGGACGGTGTTTTCGCCAAGGTGCTGCGCAACTTCGAGAACCAAGCGGTTGCCGTTGTTGTCACATTCCAAAGCATTCAAAATGGCTGGCAGGTGATCATCGAAGTGAACGTCCACAACGGCGCCGATGACCTGCGAAATCTTGCCGGTTGCGACGGCTGCAGCTTTCTTAGCCGATGATTTTTTCGCCGGTGCCTTTTTGGCAGGCGCTTTCTTGGGGGCTGTCGCCATGATGTCAAACCCTTCTGTGGTTTCCCGGATCGATCCCGGTTTCTACAGCGCTTCCGCGCCGGAGATAATTTCAATCAGTTCTTTAGTGATCTGCGCCTGGCGCTGTCTGTTATAGGACAGTGTCAAAGCATCAATCATTTCGCCAGCATTGCGGGTCGCATTGTCCATCGCCGACATGCGCGCACCCTGTTCGGAGGCGGCATTTTCCAGCAAAGCCCGGAAAATCTGCACGGCGACATTGCGCGGCAGCAAATCGTTGAGGATCTCGTTTTCGTCGGGCTCATAGTCGTACAGCGTACCAGCGCTGTCGGCATCCACCTCAGGAATTTGTGGCGGAATGATTTGCTGTGCGGTTGGCACTTGCGCAATCACGGACTGAAATTCTGAGTAAAACAGCGTCGCGACGTCGAAGTCTCCGGCCGAAAACTGTCCCAGCACCTGACGCGCAATCGCGTAGGCGTTATCGTAGCCAACATATTTTACTTCGCGCAGATCAACGACCGGCATCATGATGGCATCAAATTCGGAGCGAAGAACATCCGCACCTTTTTTGCCAACCGGCAGAATTTTCACCTCTTTCCCGGCGGCCATCAGTTTACGGGCATGATCACGGGCCAGACGGGCGATGGAAGAGTTAAAACCACCGCACAGGCCGCGTTCGGCTGTTGCTACAACCAGAAGATGAACCTGATCCTTGCCGGTACCAACCAACAATTTCGGTGCGTCTTCCGCGTCACCAATAGCGGCTGCGATATTGGCCATCACCGCATCCATGCGCTGCGAATAGGGGCGGGCAGCCTCCGCTGCGCCTTGTGCGCGACGCAGTTTGGCTGCAGCCACCATTTGCATGGCTTTGGTGATTTTCTGCGTGGCCTTGACCGAGGCGATCCGGTTCCGCAGTTCCTTAAGTGAAGCCATCAGGCCTTCCCTATCGTCTCAAAAGTCGTGGTGCAGGCGGCTCTTAAGCCGCCCGGCTCCAGTCTTACTCGAACCCTTTGGCGAAACCGTCGATTGCAGCCTTCAAGCGACCGGTCAGATCGTCATCCAATGCCTGCTTGGAGGCGATGTCGGACAACAGATCGGCATGGTCAGCGCGCAGCGCGGTCAACAGGCCCTGCTCAAAAGGACCCACTTTTGACACCGGATGATCGTCCAAATAGCCGTTTACACCCGCATAAAGGACACAAACCTGTTCTTCTGTTTTCAGCGGCGAGAACTGCGGTTGCTTGAGCAGCTCGGTCAAACGCGCACCGCGGTTCAGCAAGCGCTGGGTCGAAGCATCCAAGTCGGAACCAAACTGGGCGAACGCCGCCATCTCTCGATACTGGGCCAACTCACCCTTAATCGAACCGGCAACCTGTTTCATCGCCTTGATTTGCGCCGCAGAACCCACACGGGACACCGACAGACCCACGTTCACAGCCGGGCGCACGCCCTGGAAGAACAAGTCGGTTTCCAGGAAGATCTGACCATCTGTGATCGAAATCACGTTGGTTGGAATAAACGCCGACACGTCGTTGCCCTGCGTTTCAATCACAGGAAGCGCGGTCAAAGAACCGGAACCGCTGCCTTCGTTCAGTTTAGCCGAACGCTCCAACAGACGGGAGTGCAGATAAAACACATCACCGGGATACGCTTCACGGCCTGGCGGACGACGCAGAAGCAGGGACATTTGACGATAAGCAACAGCCTGTTTTGACAAATCATCGTAACCGATCAAAGCGTGCATACCGTTGTCGCGGAAATACTCACCCATCGCGCAACCGGTGAACGGTGCAAGATATTGCATTGGCGCCGGATCAGAAGCGGTGGCAGCAACCACAATGGAATATTCCATCGCGCCGCGCTCTTCCAAGATTTTCACGAACTGAGCAACAGTAGATCGCTTCTGCCCCACCGCCACATAGACGCAATAAAGCTTGTTGCTTTCGCTGTCGGCATCGTGGCCGGGCTTCTGGTTCAAAAACGTATCGAGAATGATCGCAGTTTTACCGGTCTGACGGTCGCCGATCACCAATTCACGCTGGCCACGGCCAACGGGGATCAAAGCGTCAATCGCCTTCAAGCCGGTTGCCATTGGCTCATGCACCGATTTGCGCGGGATAATGCCAGGAGCCTTCACGTCGACACGGGCACGCTGTTTGGATTTGATCGGGCCTTTACCGTCAATTGGGTTGCCGAGACCGTCAACCACACGACCGAGCAGTTCTTTGCCCACCGGCACGTCCACAATGGCGCCGGTCCGTTTAACGGTGTCGCCTTCTTTAATGTCACGGTCAGAGCCGAAAATCACGACACCGACATTGTCAGTTTCGAGGTTCAGCGCCATGCCCTGAATCCCACCAGGGAACTCCACCATTTCACCAGCCTGAACATTATCCAAGCCGTAAACACGGGCAATACCATCACCAACGGACAGAACCTGTCCGACTTCGGAAACTTGCGCTTCCTTACCAAAATTTTTGATCTGGTCTTTCAGAATTGCGGAGATTTCCGCAGCACGAATGTCCATCTTAGCCGACCTCTTTAAGTGCGAGCTTCAAGGTAGAAAGTTTTGTCCGTAAGGACGTGTCAATTTGGCGGGATCCAACTTTAACGATCATGCCGCCAAGCAAGCTGGGATCCACCGTCACATTCAATGCGACGTCCTTACCAACCACCCCCTTGAGCGTGGTTTGCAATTCTTTTGTTTGTGCAGCGGTCAGTGTCTCAGCGACACTGACATCGGCTGTCACTTCGCCGCGATGCACGGCCAGTTTCTGGCGAAACGAACGCAGCATGTCCGGCACGGCAAACAGGCGGCGATTGCCAGCGACAACCCGCACGAAGTTGGCGACCATGCCGCCGATTTTGGCTTTCTTCAAAACAGCGTCCAACGCGCCAATTTGTTCGTCAGCCTGAAACACCGGAGAGCGCACCAAACGCATCAAGTCTTCGCTGCCACTCAGCAAAGCTTCAAGCGCTGTCACGTCTTTCTCAACAGCGGGAACAGCCTTTTCGGAAACAGCAAGCTCAAACAGCGCCGACGCGTAGCGTTCGGCGACACCGGAAACCATTCCGGAGGAGGATGAAGCGGAGTCTGCCAAAGGTGATCTTCTCTAGTCTTAGCCGTCCGGTACCAGCAGAGGAAATCCGCCAACCTTCGTGACAAATGGCACTGAATAATGCCCTGCGCATGTCGCAATAAAACCCCGCAACCGCACCAAGCGCGCTCCCCCTAGCATGGGCATTTTTGAGTCGCAACACGGCTCAGATACCTCTTTTGGCGAGGTCGCTGTTTTTTCCCTGCGGTTTGGTTCAGGACCAGGGACGTGTACGCGCATAAATTGTCGCTAACGCCAATCCAAAAACGTCCACAAGCATGATGGAGGACTACACTCAGGCTGCCCGACGTCAGCACTAACCGCCTATCAGGCCAAACGCCTCAGATGCAAAACGCAACGGAAAATAGGCGGACAACGCCTCAAAAATCGTCGCCACCACGCAGTGAATGTTGAACGTGCGATCAGCCACAAACGAGATGATGCGGCCAATCACGGCAAACAAAAACGCCATGCCCAAGGCAAAATATGTGAACGGCTGCGCCAGCAACAAGCATGAAACGCCCAGACCAACCCAAACACCGCCGAAAGGGCCTCGCACTTCTGAGACGCCATTTTGGGTCTCTCCCCCCGCTGCCAGACCCAGCCAGCGCATAAAAGGTCGCGGAACCAACATGAGCCCCAGCCCAATAATGACGGTGGCCAAGGCGGTGATCCAAGCCATGCGCTCAGGCCACTGATCAGGCCACTGATAGAGGAAGGCGATTTCAATCATCACGCTGCGTCGGGTTTGTGATTCGATAGACCACCCCTCTTACCACCCCAAAATTTGTTCGATGAAGAAAAAACCACCCAATGTATGGAGTAACGGGATAGCCGATAGGATGGCATCGCCAATGATGGCACCCGCATGTTGCCAATTGCGCACCCGGTCAAAAACAAACGCCAGGATGCGGCCAAAACAAGCGAAGCCAAACGCCAGCGTGAGAATGAGATAAGGGCGCGGCGTAGACAAAAGCACGAACAGGGCCACACCAACATAAAAGCCACCCAACGGTCCCCTAATTTCAGACAGGCCAAAGGCGCGCCCCTCTGTGAGCGACAACCCGGTCCAGCCCATAATCGTGCGCGGCGCAAACAGCGTGATCAATCCGCCGGCCAGCGCGATCAACAATACCAAGAAAGCCAGCGTTTCGCTGGACGATGCGGGAAGCGCAAAATTGAACATATTGAGACCAGACGAAAGAGAGCCGAACGTGCGTGGCGATAAGCTTTTGCATGGCACTTGTCACTGCGGCGCTGTGGGTCAAGGGGAGCCTGAAAAGATCAAGACCTATAAGAAACTTTGAGGATCAACATCCACCTGCACCCGGACGCTGCCTCGCTCTTTTGGAGCGGTAGCAAGCCACGAGCGAACATAAGTCTGAACATCAAAGGCACGGGGTGCGTGGACAAGCAGGCGGTATCGGTAACGCCCACGCACCAATGCCATAGGCGCCTCAGCGGGCCCCAATATTGCAATATCGGCTTCTTGCGGAGCGGATTGACGGACCGCCCGTGCATGGTTTTCAGCCCCGCGCTTTTCTCCGGCAGAAACAATAAGCGAGACCAATCGCGCAAATGGCGGCAAAGACGCGGCCCGCCGCATGGCAATCTCACGGTCGTAAAACGCTTCGCGGTCGCCTGATGCGATGGCCTCAATCACCGGATGATCCGGTGCGTAAGACTGCAACAAACCGACCGACTCGCCACCGGCCCGGCCGGCCCGGCCCGTCACCTGATTAAGCAATTGGAACGTGCGCTCCGCCGCACGGGGGTCACCATTGGCCAGGCCAAGGTCGGCATCCACCACACCAACGCAGGTCATATTGGGAAAGTTGTGGCCCTTGGCCACCACCTGCGTGCCAATCACGATATCCGCCTTA
The DNA here is from genome assembly GCA_038746275.1 of Pseudomonadota bacterium. Lineage (GTDB taxonomy): Bacteria > Pseudomonadota > Alphaproteobacteria > Rhizobiales > Rhizobiaceae > Pseudahrensia. The sequence continues at coordinate 80,042 of JBCDKS010000014.1, forward strand.
CCGTCCGCGATAGCTTCAAGTTCCAAACGCAGTCGAGAAACGCCGCCCTGCATGTCGGAAGACAAAACAACGATATGGGCATCGGGAAAAGTCGCATCGGCTTCCTCCGCCAAGCGTTCCACGCCGGGACCACAGGCGACCAAATGATCAAGCGTCCCGCAACTCGGGCAAGCTTCGGGCGTTGGTTCAGCGTGGCCGCAATGATGACACTGCAATTGATTGCGAAACCGGTGCTCCACCAGCCAGGCCGAGCAATTGCGGCACTCAAACCGAAATCCGCACACCCGGCACAGGGTCAAAGGCGCATAGCCCCGCCTGTTCAGGAACAGAAGCGACTGCTCCCCCCGCCCCAACGCCTGACCAATCGCATCCACCAGAACAGGCGACAAGAACTTCCCGCGCTCGGGCGGATTTGCACGCATATCAATGACAGAGAGTTTTGGCAGCACGGCAGCGCCGTGCCGTTTCGGCAATTCCAAGCGGGCGTAACGGCCTTGGTCGGCATTCACCCGCGTTTCAATTGAGGGTGTGGCGGAAGCCAACACACAGGCAAACCCGCCTATGGATGCCCGCACCACCGCCATATCCCGGGCATTATAGAACACCCGATCTTCCTGCTTGTAGGCAGAATCATGCTCTTCATCGACGACGATGAGACCCGGGTCGCTAAAGGGTAGAAACAACGCTGACCGCGCACCGGCCACAACGCGGATCTGACCGGTGGCCACCTGCCGCCACACCCGCTCCCGCTGTTTGGGCGGCATGCTGGAATGCCAAGGCGCGGGCGGTGCACCGAACCTTTGCTCAAAGCGCTCCAAAAACGTAGCCGTAAGCGCAATCTCCGGTAACAGTATGAGCACCTGCTTGCCACGCTCCAAAGCCGCCGCCACAGCTTCGAAATAGACTTCTGTTTTGCCCGACCCGGTGATGCCATCAAGCAAAGTGGCTGAAAACGCGCCTTTTTCTACGGCCTCTCGCAACGCCGCAGCCGCTCGCTCCTGGTCGGGCGAAAGTGTGGCGGCTTGATGGTTCAAAAGAGGGGAAGGCACGACGGCCGGCGCAGGGATGCTTACGGGTTCAAACAGGCCCTGTTTTACCAAACCTTCCACCACCGACGCAGTCACACCCGCGGCATGGGCCAATCCGGATTTCGTCCAAGCCATGCCGGTGTTTGCATCCAGCAAAGCGATGAGTTTTTGCCGTGCAGCTGTCATCCGCTCTGGAGGAACGCCCAAATAGCGCAATCCCGCAATGGGCGGTTCGGGGTCGAGCGCGGCAGGCACCCGCAAAAGCGAGCGCACCACCATGCCGGGAGACGAAACCGTATACTGGGCAAGCCAATCAATGAACTTGCGCAATGTCGGCTGCACCGGGGGACACTCGAAACGATGTTCCAGGGCGCGCAGTTTGGAAGGGTCCACCACTTTGCGGTTTTGGTCAGTTTCCGCACGATCCCACACCACGCCGGCCACAAGACGCGGCCCAAGAGGCACCTGCACAAAGTCCCCCGGTGCGACTGACATACCTTCGGGTACGGCGTAGGAATATGGCCGGTCAGCTGGGATGGGCAGCAAAACGTCGACAACACGGTCGGTTTGGTCCACCGCACCATCCGACACAGCTTCTGGATTGGCCGACGGAGGCGTGTTCTCCCGCTCAAAGAGCGATCTTGTGTTTTCGTCCGTGACCAATACGTCGCGCTCCGCTAGAAGACCGGCAAAGCCAATACAAGCGCCGCCACCAAGGCATTATGGGCGCATAGCACCGGAGACGCATCCATGAAATTTTTTCTCGACACCGCAGACGTGGACGAAATTCGCGAATGGAACGCCACAGGCCTATTGGATGGTGTCACCACCAACCCGTCCCTGATCCTAAAGTCCGGCCGCGACATCAAGGAAGTGTTGTCTGAAATCTGCGAGATGGTGGCCGGTGATGTGTCCGGCGAGGTGGCCGCCACGGACTATGACACCATGCTGCGCGAAGGCCGCGCCCTGGCCGGTATCGCAGACAATATCTGCATCAAACTGCCCATTACCATGGATGGCGTCAAAGCCTGCCGCACTTTGGTGGACGAAGGCTTCAAAACCAACATGACATTGTGCTTCAACGCCAACCAAGCGCTCTTGGTGGCCAAAGCGGGCGCAACTTATGTCTCTCCTTTCATCGGTCGTCTCGACGACATGGGCATCGACGGAATGGAACTGATCGAAGAAATCCGCACGATTTTCGACAACTACATGTTCGACACCGAAATTTTGGCAGCTTCCATCCGCACGGTGAACCACGTCAAGGATTGCGCCATCGCCGGTGCGGACGTCGCCACCCTTCCGCCGAGCACGATTGAAAAACTGGTCAAACACCCGCTCACAGATTCCGGCTTGGCAGCGTTTTTGGCAGACTGGGAAAAGACCGGTCAGTCGATCTAGGGATTCACGTAAATCGGCGCATCTCAAGACAATTCGCCAATTGGGCGCCAACCGCACGCCAACCGGGCGCTAACCGGGCGCTAACCGGCTCGTGAGATGATGCGGCATGACCAATGCCGCATCATCGCACGCCCAACATAGCACCGGCGGTTCTCGCATTGTGTCAGTGACCCTTGCGACGCATATGCGGGCATGGCTCACCCATCTGCGCGACGAACGGCGATTGTCCGACAACACGCTCACGGCCTATGAAGGCGATGTGTTCGTCTTCTTGCAAAATCTGTCCGAGCGCCACAAAGCACCCGTAGATCTGAACGATCTCGCAGACTTGCGCCCCGGCCAACTGCGCGGCTTTTTGGCCAAGCGCCGTGACGAGGGCTGCGGACCGCGCACCATCGCCCGGGGCCTGGCCTCACTGCGCTCTTTTGTACGCTATCTAGAACGACAAGGACTGGCCAGCAGCGCCGGGCTTGTGGCCATGCGCGCACCTAAACAGCCGGTCACCGTGCCCCGTCCCATGCGTCCCGAACAAGCCATTCAGCTGGCCAGTGTCGATCTTCACACCCACGAAGAACCCTGGATCGCCACCCGCGATGCCGCGCTGATGGCCTTGCTCTACGGCTGCGGTTTACGGATTTCCGAAGCGCTGGCGCTTACGCCCCAAGCTTGGCGGGAAGCAAAACAAGACCCGGCTGCGAGTGTTTTGCGCATCACGGGTAAGGGCGGCAAAACCCGTTTAGTCCCGCTCCTGCCTGTCGTAATGGAAGGCGTGGAGCAATACCTAAAACAAGTGCCCCATCCACTAATTGCCGACCAACCGATGTTTCGCGGCCTGCGGGGTGGACCGCTCAACCCCGGAGTGGTGCAAAGAGCGATGCGCGTTCTCCGTGGCGCATTGGGCCTGCCGGACAGCGCAACACCCCATGCCATGCGCCATTCCTTCGCCACGCATCTTTTGTCAAATGGCGGCGACCTGCGCACCATTCAGGAACTGCTCGGCCACGCAAGCCTTTCCACCACCCAAAAATACACCGCCGTCGACACGCACTCGCTGATGGCAGCTTGGCAAAACGCCCACCCGCGCGCCTAACCTTGAGAAAGCACACCGCAAGATGATCTTTTCCCATCTCCACAGAGTCATGAGCCTGATGGGCGTGACAGCCTTAGTGTCAACACTGTTGGCCGTCTTGCCTTGGCAGAATCCGGTGCTTGCCCAAACGGATGAATTCACTTGCACCGGCAAGAACATCATGGAGGGTTTGGCAGACAATCATTTGACCTTGTTGCAGAACGAAGCTGCCAAAATATCCAATGGGACGGGAAACCTCTGGCGTGTGGACGTACCCGGAATAGCGCCTTCCTACATCTTTGGCACGATGCATCTGGCGGACCCAAGACTGCGCAGCATGACGGGTAAGGCAACCGCGGCATTTGAGGATGCTTCGACTTTGGCCCTTGAGATCACCGAAATTCTTGAGCCGGAAAAAATGGCCGCCAAGGCTTTCACAATCGTTCAACTCACGTCCTATCTGGACGGACAGTCTCTCGACGACAAACTGGACCCGATCTTCGTACCCAAACTGCAAAAACGCGTGGAAGACGTGGCCGGTCTGCCCTGGTCGGTCGCCCGCAAAATGCGTCCCTGGGCCTTGTTGGGCGCGGTGGCCCTGCCCGCCTGCGAGTTTGCGCGCAAACGCGTCGGCATGCCTTTCCTCGACATGGCGCTCGGGCAAAACGCGAAAAGCGCAAACAAATCCATTGTTGGTCTGGAGACACTGGACAGTCAGCTCAAGGCCATGTCCGAACTGCCCGAGGAAAGCATGCTCTTGGCGCTCAGGCAGACCATCGATCTGGGTCCACGCCTCGAAGACATGTTTGAGACAATGATCGTCCTTTACAAGCGCGAAGAGCTTGGTCTGCTCTGGGCTTTGTTGCGCCATTTTGGGCCAGAGGGGATCACAGATGAGCCAAACGATGCTGGTTATGCCGATTTTCAGCGCATCATCATCGACAAACGCAACATCGGCATGGCGGACGCTTCCGAGCCCCTTATCGCGGCAGGCGGGGCGTTTATTGCAGTTGGTGCCCTGCACCTGCCGGGCGAAAAAGGTTTGGTCCAATTGCTCAAGGATCGTGGCTACACGGTGACCCGTCCTTAACCCAAACACTCATGTGTTCCAGAATGGAACAGTAAGGTCCAAATTTGATGGCATAGCACTTGCTGCCTTGTTTCCAACGCACCCTGACGTGCACTTGGAGACAAAACCATGCGCAAAACGCTTCTCGCCATCGCCCTGTTTGCCGGCACCACCCCTGCAATGGCGGCCAACTTCACGCTTTATCCCGGTTTCACTGATCCGAAGGCCTTTGTGGAAATGACGACGGACAAGGGTTTGATCGTGGAAATCGTGCTGCGCTGCCGCCGCAAGGCCAATGGCCAGATCAGTTCCGGCATCATGACCTACTCAAAGATCGACCGTCGCTTTTGCTCGTCGCGCAACCGCTGTTACATGAACGCAGAACGCGCTGCTGACGAAACCTGCGGATACTAAAATAAGACCTGCCTGCGTTGGTCTGCCACACTGTCCCGTTTTGACACGCAGATATTGTCTGTTAGCTTTCTGTATTGGCTCTAAACACCCCACAGGAGACATCCATGAAAACGCTTGCAGCAACACTGCTTATCTCAGCCTTCGCCGTCGCTCCGGCCATGGCTTGCGGTTTCGGCAAAATGGCCGAACACAAGACACCAGCCGTGACCGCATCCGCACCACAGGTTGAAGAACAGGCCATGTCGACATTCGATCCGGCTGAAAAGCCTGCTTTTGAAGCAACCGAAAAAGTCGAAAAGCCAGCATCAATGGACGAAAAATCTGCCGACTGATTACTAAGTCAGCTGACCCTATTGGTCATGAAAAACCCGGCTAAGCCGGGTTTTTTTATGCCCGGAACTACGGGGCCATTACATATGAAGCGGCTTGGAGAACGTGGCCAACGCAGCTTCTTTCACCGCTTCTGACAGCGTGGGATGGGCATGGCAGGTGCGTGCCAGATCTTCGGACGATCCACCAAATTCCATCAACACAGCCGCTTCGTGGATCATGTCTCCGGCACCGAACCCTACAATGTGCACGCCCAGCACTTTGTCGGTTCTTGCGTCGGCTAAAAATTTCACAAAGCCCTCCGTGGCGTTCATCGCGCGGGCACGGCCGTTGGCCGTGAAAGGAAACTGCCCGCTAACGTAAGTGACGCCTTCAGCTTTCAACTGTTCTTCCGTCGCGCCGACGCTAGCCACTTCCGGCATGGTGTAAACGACACCGGGAATGACATTGTAATTTACGTGCCCATGCTGCCCAGCAATGGTCTCGGCCACGGCAACCCCTTCATCTTCAGCCTTATGGGCCAGCATGGGGCCGTCAGAAACATCCCCGATGGCATAAATATTGGGAACGCTGCTGCGCCAATGTGCATCTGTCTTCACCCGGCCTCGTTCGGTCTCAATGCCCAACGCTTCCAACCCCAACCCGTCCGCATAGGGCCGACGGCCCGTGGCCACCAAAACCACATCGGCCTCCAGCGTCTGCGCGTCGCCGCCCTTGACGGGTTCAAATGTGACAACCCCTTTTTTGCCCTTTTTGGCAACGCCAGTGACTTTCGAATTGAGGTGAAAAGCAAAGCCCTGCTTTTTCAAAATCCGTTCAAACTGTTTCGATACACCGGTATCCATCCCGCCAAGAATGGTCCCCAGATACTCCACCACCGCAACCTCGGCCCCCAAACGGGACCAGACGGAGCCCAACTCCAGCCCGATAACGCCGCCGCCCACGATCACCATGGTTTTGGGAACCGCGCTTAAGGATAAAGCCTCGGTGGAGGAAACGATGGTCTTGTCGTCAAACGTCACATCAACGCCGGGGATGCCCGCCACATCTGAACCCGTTGCAATGACGATGTTATTGGCAGCCACTTTCGTTTCGCCGCCATCATCCGCCGTCACAACAACGGTTTTTGCATCCGCCAGACTGCCCATGCCGTGAAAGACGGTGACTTTGTTCTTCTTCATCAAATAAGCGACGCCATCGACATTGGCTTTCACCGTATCGTCTTTGTGAGCCATCATCTTTTTTAGATCGAGCTTCACCTTGCCCGTCTCGATGCCCAGCGCATCAAAACCGTGGGACGCCTCGTGGTACATTTCTGAGGCGTGCAGCAGTGCTTTGGATGGGATGCACCCGATGTTGAGACAGGTCCCGCCAAGGGTTGGCATTTTTTCAACAATGGCAACCGAAAGACCCAGTTGCGCTGCCTTAATGGCGCAAACGTAGCCGCCGGGTCCGGAGCCGATGACGGCAACATCGAATTGTTCAGCCATGGTTGATCTTCCCTCTTGAACTGTCTTTTTTGGGCTCTAGCGGCCGCCCGAAACATTGATTGTCGAACCGGTAACATAAGACGCTTTGTCGGACGCGAGCCACACGATGGCTTCCGCCACCTCTTGGGCTGTGCCCGCCCGCCCCATCGGCACCGTATGTGCCAGTTTTTCAGCACGGTCCGGATTGCCCCCGGCGGCATGAATATCCGTATCGATGATGCCCGGACGCACCCCGTTGACGCGAATGCCCTCCAACGCGACTTCCCGCGACAAACCCACGGTCAAGGTGTCAATTGCCCCTTTGGAGGCGGCATAGTCCACATAGGTGGACGGCCCGCCCAAAGATGCAGCCATCGAGGAAACATTGACGATAGACCCGCCCTGACCACCGTTTTTGGTGGACATGCGCCGCACCGCTTCGCGCGCGCATATAATGGCACCCGTCACGTTCACATCGATGATACGGGCGATCCGCGCAACGCCAAAGTCTTCCAAACGGCCTTCCAGATCGAGCACGCCGGCATTGTTGACCAGAACGGTAGCTGGTCCCAATCGCGCTTCGCAGGCGTCAAACAAGGCAACCACATCGGCCTCAATGGCCATATCTCCCTTGACGGCAATCGCCTCGCCACCGGCAGCCTTAACAGCTTCGACGACCTCTGCTGCGGCATCCCTGTTGGCAACGTAGTTCACACACACTTTAGCACCCTGGGCGCCAGCCAGTTTTGCAACGGCTGCGCCAATGCCACGGCTCCCGCCGGTGATGAGATAAACAGCGCTCATGCAAACGATCTCATCAGGAGCGGATAGAGCATCATCAACAGACCGATCAAAGAAACACCCCAAGCGAGCGTTCGTATGCCAAGAATGCCAGACGCATAGGCGGGAATGTAGGCCACGCGGCCCCAAAAATAGAGCGCGGCTCCCGTGACCGTCATGGACGTGCTGGTTTCCGTAACCGCCAGCAAAAGCGCCAAAACCGCAAACGCGGGCCAAGTTTCCAGAAAATTCACCAGCGCCTTGCGCACCCGCATAGCGAGCGGATTGGTCAGCGGTCTGTTCGCATCCTGCGGACCGGCCAGATAAGCCAAATCCAAGTTGGCGGACTTTAGGCCAGCCTGCAAGAAGATGTGGACGATCAGCAACACGACAGACCATACCAAATAGCTAAGTTCAGGCGTCATGAACGAAATTTCCCATCAGACGAAGGTGAATGATCCGGATAAAAGCCTTAAAGATCCAAGACCAACCGTTGCGGATCTTCCAGGCTTTCTTTGACGCGCACAAGGAAGGTGACAGCCTCTTTGCCGTCCACAATGCGGTGATCATAGGACATCGCAAGATACATCATCATCGCGGTGGTGACCTGGCCGCCGCGCACGACCGGACGTTCTTCGATTTTGTGCATCCCCAAAATTCCGGACTGCGGCGCATTCAAAATCGGCGTGGACATGAGCGAGCCGTAAACACCACCGTTGGAGATCGTGAATGTACCGCCCTGCATGTCGGCCATGCCAAGCTTGCCGTCGCGGGCCGCACGGCCAAGGCGACCGATTTCCTGCTCGATTTCAGCAATCGACATCTGGTCGGCATCGCGCACGACGGGCACGACAAGACCCTTATCCGTGCCCACGGCCACGCCGATGTGAGCGTAATTTTTGAAGACGATATCCGTGCCATCGATCTCAGCGTTGACGGCTGGAATTTCTTTCAGTGCATGGCAAACAGCCTTCGCGAAGAAACCCATAAAGCCGAGTTTCACACCGTGCTTTTTCTCAAACAGGTCTTTGTACTGTTTGCGCAGGTCCATAACCGGACCCATGTCCACCTCGTTAAACGTGGTGAGCATGGCGGCGGTGTTTTGCGCGTCCTTGAGACGACGGGCGATGGTTTGGCGCAGGCGCGTCATGCGCACCCGTTCTTCGCGCACCTCATCCCCGGCAGCAACTGGGGCGCGTGGGACGGAGGTGGCGGGCGCGGGCACTGGCGCAGCCGTGGTGCCTTTTTCCAAGGCGCTGATCACGTCACCTTTCAACACCTGCCCGCGACGGCCTGATCCTGCAACCTGACCATCACTTAAATTGTTTTCAGCCATCAATTTGGCAGCGGCAGGGGATGGTGCCATCTCGGTTGCACCGGGGGCTTCTGGAACACTCGCAGCAGGAGCAGCAGCAGGCGTGGCAACGGGAGCAGCACTGGCTGCGCCACCCACTTGAATGCGGGCGATGACATCGCCCGGCTTGATCACTGTCCCGGTCTCCGCAAGCACTTGCGCCAGCGTTCCACCTTCCAATGCGGGCACATCCATGGCGGCCTTGTCGGTTTCCAGCTCCACCAGTGGATCGTCCACGGCCACGGTTGCACCAACGCTCACATGCCAGGTGCCAACTTCGGCTTCCGTCACGGACTCACCAGCACTGGGCGCGACGACGTCAATCATCTTGCCATCTGCAGCGGGTGCACTTGGGGCTGACTCCGCGGCTGGGGCAGAGGCAACTGCTGCGGTGACCCCGCTACCACCCTCTGCAAAAGACGCCAATAGCGCAGCAACCTCCACCGTGTCTCCTTCTTGAGCAACGATGCTTTCCAGAACACCGTCGGCAGGAGCCGGCACTTCCATGCTCACCTTGTCGGTTTCCAACTCCACCAACGGTTCATCGGCCTTCACAGTCTCACCTGGCTGTTTCAACCATTTGCCGATGGTGGCTTCGGTCACAGACTCCCCAAGGACCGGTACACGAATTTCAGTCGCCATGATGTTTCCCTCTTAAGCCGGATCGCAACTCTGGGACCGGCAAAAACTGTTCGATGCGCCAGCGCTCTACGCGCCGAGCGCCTCTTCCAAAAATGCGTTTAATTGCGCCAAGTGACGGGACATCTGACCTGTCGCCGGAGAGGCCGCAGCCGAACGGCCACAGTAGCGTGCCCGCTGGTGCTTCGCGCCAATGTGGTTCAGCACCCATTGTAAATACGGTTCAATAAAGCCCCATGATCCCATATTCTTGGGTTCTTCCTGGCACCACACGATTTCAGCATCTTTAAAGCGCGAAAGCTCGGTGATCAGTGCCTTAGCCGGGAACGGATAAAGCTGTTCCACCCGCAACAGATAGACGTCATCGACACCACGCTTTTCGCGGTCCTCATAAAGATCGTAGTAGACCTTGCCACTGCACAACACGACACGGCGGATTTTCTTGTCCGGTACCAGCTTGATCTCTTGATCCTTGAGCATCTCCGCATCGTCCCACAACAGGCGGTGGAACGTGGTGTCCGGCCCCAATTCATCCAAACGTGACACCGCCCTCTTGTGGCGCAGCAGACTTTTTGGCGTCATCATGATGAGCGGTTTGCGGAAATCGCGCTTCATCTGGCGGCGCAAAATGTGGAAATAGTTGGCAGGCGTCGTGCAGTTCGCCACCTGCATATTGTCTTCTGCACACGATTGCAGGAACCGCTCCAGCCGGGCGGACGAATGTTCCGGCCCTTGGCCTTCATACCCGTGGGGCAACAACATCACGAGTCCGCACATGCGCAGCCATTTGCGTTCGCCCGAGGAAATGAATTGGTCAATGACGACCTGCGCGCCATTGACGAAATCACCAAACTGCGCTTCCCAGATCGTCAGCCCATTGGGCTCCGCAAGGGAGTAGCCGTACTCATACCCCAACACCGCCTCTTCCGAGAGCATGGAGTTGATGACTTCATATCCCGCGGCGCCGTTGCCGATGTTATCGAGTGGGATATAGCGGTTCTCCGTGTCTTGATCGTACAACACAGAATGGCGTTGCGAGAACGTGCCGCGCTCGCAATCCTGACCCGACAGACGGATTTTATTGCCTTCCATTTGCAATGTGCCAAAGGCCATGGCCTCACCTGTCGCCCAGTCCAGACCTTCGCCTGTTTCCATCATTTTGGCGCGGTTATCCATAAACCGCTTGATGGTGCGGTGAGCATTGAAACCCTCAGGGATGGTGGTGATTTTGCCGCCCAATTCCTTGAGCATGTCCATATCCACACCGGTGCTGCCGCGGCGCGGATCATCTGCAGCACCCGCAACTTTCAAGCCCGACCACGCGCCGTCCAGCCAGTCGGCCTTATTGGGCTTAAAACCCTCTGCGATCTCAAACTCTTCGTCCAGCCGATCACGGAAGGCGGCTTTTTGTTCAGACGCACTATCATCGTTGATCAGACCTTCGCGCTTCAATTTGCGCGCATAAATCGACAGCGCCGTGTCATGGCTTTTGATCTTCCGGTACATGATCGGTTGCGTAAACGCCGGCTCGTCACCTTCATTGTGGCCAAAGCGGCGGTAGCAGAACATGTCGATGACGACCGGTTTACCGAAGGTTTGGCGGAATTCGATGGCGATCTTGGCCGCATAAACCACAGCCTCCGGATCATCGCCGTTCACGTGCAGGATCGGCGCTTCGATCATCTTGGCCACGTCAGAGGGATACGGCGATGATCGCGAGAAACGCGGATTGGTGGTAAAGCCGATCTGATTGTTGATGATCACATGGATCGAACCACCGGTGATGTGGCCTTTGAGGCCGGAAAGACCAAAGCATTCGGCTACGACGCCTTGGCCGGCAAAAGCGGCATCACCGTGCAACAGAAGCGGCAAAACGTTGGAGCGGTCCCGCGTCCCATCTTCCCGCTTCGGCACTAACTGGTCCTGCTTGGCCCGCACTTTACCCAGCACAACCGGGTTCACGATTTCCAGATGCGATGGGTTGGCCGTCAGCGACAGATGCACTGTGTTGCCATCAAACTCCCGGTCGGAGGACGCACCAAGATGGTACTTCACGTCTCCGGAGCCCTCGACTTCGTCCGGCTTGAACGACCCGCCCTTAAACTCGTGAAACACCGCCTTAAACGGCTTTGACATCACATTGGTCAGAACGTTCAGGCGGCCACGGTGGGCCATGCCCAACACGATTTCCTGAAGGCCCAATTGCCCGCCCCGCTTAATGATCTGTTCAAGCGCCGGAATGAGCGCTTCAGCGCCATCAAGGCCAAAGCGTTTCGTGCCCTTATATTTAACGTCGAGAAATCTCTCGAACCCCTCCGCTTCAACAAGCTTATTGAGGATGGCCAATTTACCGTTATCGGTGAAGGATATTTCTTTGTCAGGCCCTTCGATGCGCTGTTGTATCCAGCTTTTTTCGGAAGGGTTGGAAATGTGCATGAACTCCACACCGAGCGTCGAGCAGTAGGTGCGCTTCAATATCGCGAGCATTTCGGGGATCGTTGCGTATTCCAGCCCAAGCACATGATCGAGGAAAATCTTGCGTTCGTAGTCAGCTTCGGTGAACCCGTAGGCGGACGGATGCAATTCGTTATGATCATCCTTTTTTGCAGCCAAGCCCAAGGGATCAAGATTAGCGTGCAAATGCCCACGCATGCGGTAAGCCCGCACCATCATGATCGCGCGAATGGAATCCCGTGTGGCCTGTAATACGTCGGTGGCTTTGTCGGGGCTTTTTTCCGAAATGGCCGCCGCCACTTTCGTCTCGCTGATAATCTCATCATCGGCCCAGTGGCCGTCGAGAGCGGAGGTCAGTTCACCATTGGCGTGGATCGGCCAGTGAGACTTTTTCCAGGAAGCGCCTTTGGCGTTCTTGATGACATCAACAGCATCGTCGCCCAGATCATCGAAGAACGAGCGCCAATCAGGATGGACGGAGGACGCGTCGTCCCGGTATTGCGCGTAAAGCTCTTCTATGTACCCGGCATTGCCGCCATACAAAAAAGACGAGTTCGCAAACGCTTCATTCGCTTCGTTACGTGCCATCACTTGTCCCGAAGCAAAGCTCCGGCTCCCTCTTGATAGTCCAGTCACTCACCTTGGCTGAGTGATATGTTGGACCTACTCGTTCAACAGTGCCATCAGCGTCTCGCCCAGTTTGGCGGGTGATGGCGAAACGCGAATGCCGGCAGCTTCCATCGCTGCGATCTTGTCTTCCGCACCGCCCTTGCCACCGGAGATCACGGCACCAGCATGGCCCATGGTGCGTCCCGGAGGCGCTGTGCGACCGGCAATGAACCCTACGGTTGGTTTGGAGCGGCCCGTCTTGGCCTCATCAGCAAGAAACTGCGCGGCATCCTCTTCTGCGGAGCCACCAATCTCACCGATCATGATGATCGATTTGGTTTCATCGTCAGCAAGGAACATTTCCAACATATCGATGAACTCCGTGCCTTTCACGGGGTCACCGCCAATACCAACGGCTGTGGTTTGACCAAGGCCGACATTGGAAGTCTGGAACACCGCCTCATAGGTGAGCGTGCCGGAGCGCGAAACGATGCCCACATTGCCCTTTTTGAAGATGGAACCGGGCATAATCCCGATCTTGCATTCGTCTGGCGTGAGAACACCGGGGCAGTTGGGTCCGATAAGACGTGACTTTGATGTGGCCAATTTGGCCTTCACCCGCACCATGTCGAGCACGGGCACGCCCTCGGTAATTGCAACGATCAACGGAATTTCCGCATCAATCGCTTCTTCAATGGCTGCAGCGCAACCCGCCGGGGGCACGTAAATGACGGATGCATTGGCACCCGTTTTCTCCTTAGCGTCAGCCACACTCGTGAAGATGGGCAAATCTCCCTCACCGTTGGATGCCGACCACGTCTCTCCACCCTTTTTGGGATGCGTACCCGCCACCATCTGCGTGCCGTGATAGGCAAGCGCCTGTTCGGTGTGAAATGTACCGGTCTTGCCGGTCAGGCCTTGGACAATGATTTTGGTATTCTTGTCGATCAAAATGGACATAAAATTCGGTGGCTCCCCTTGGATCCAGATGGTTTGAAGACCACGATTATTGCAGAATGGTCACGTTGAGCAGACCGCCTTTGCCCGTTGGCGGGGCTTTAGCGATCAAGAAGACTTTGAGGACATCGTTGCCGCCCGCCCATGTGGTAGTGCGCAGGAGGCCTTCCGGCACGTCTTTGGAAACAGGCTCTTTGCCTGCGAGTGTTTGCATATTGGGCATAAACTCAGAGGCGTTTTGCTGGTCGTCCAACACGATGGAGCAAGTTGTGGAGACACCCTCTTTCAGATTTGGAAAGGCTGCCTTTTGCGCGTCCGTGAGCGGTGCCTGCTGCAGGCCAACACGAAACAGGCGTTCCCCTACCTGCACGTCCCAGCCATCCAGCGATGTGGGCTGGTCGACACTTTTGAAGCGCTCCAACTGCTGTTCCGGTATCGCTTTCCAAGCCAGCTTCACCGACATATCCCGGATCGCCTGCACACTTGGCACTTGCGAATAGCAGATGCGATTGAACACAAAAACAGGATCAGGATTGGCATCGGTGTTGCCAAGCGTCGTGTTCGATGCGGACTGGGCGAACACGCTCACACCAGCGCTCGCCAAAAGCCCGCAAGCGAACGCGCCCGCCGCAAGAGTTGAGCGAAGCATCATCCCTTCACCGCTTTGACGATTTTCTGCGCGGCGTCATCGAGATCATCGGCGGCCACCACGTCAACATCGCTGTTGTTCAGGATCGCTTTGCCTTCTTCGACCTTGGTGCCCTCCAAACGAACCACCAGCGGCACTTGAAGTCCCACTTCTTTCACGGCTGTGACCACGCCTTCGGCAATCACATCGCAGCGCATGATGCCACCAAAAATGTTGACCAAAATGCCCTTCACCTTCGGGTCGCCCGTGATGATCTTAAAGGCCGCTGTCACTTTCTCCGTAGTGGCACCGCCACCCACGTCCAGAAAGTTCGCTGGCTCGGCTCCGTATAGCTTGATGATGTCCATGGTCGCCATCGCAAGGCCCGCGCCATTGACCATGCAACCGATATCACCGTCCAGCGCCACATAGGCGAGGTCATATTTGGAAGCTTCGATCTCTTTTGCATCTTCCTCAGTGAGGTCACGCAGGTCCTGCAAGTCCGCGTGGCGGAATTCCGCATTGCCATCAAACGACACTTTGGCATCCAACACGCGCAAATGGCCGTCTTTCATGACGATCAGCGGGTTGACTTCCAGCAGGCTCATATCTGTTTCGGTAAACGCCTTGTAGAGTGTGCGGAAGAGGCCCGGGCCTTCCTCAGCAGCCGTGCCAGTGAGTTCAAAGGCGGAGACCAGCGCGGCCGCTTTCGCTTCTGTGACGCCATCCGCCACATCGATATCAATCGTGTGGATTTTTTCTGGCGTATCCTCGGCCACGGCTTCGATGTCCATCCCCCCCTCGGTGGACGCCACGAAGGAGACTTTACCCGTTTCACGGTTGACGAGAATCGAGCAATACAGCTCGGTTTCAATATCCGCCCCGTCTTCCAGATACAGGCGGTTGACCTGCTTGCCTTCCGGACCGGTCTGCTTGGTCACCAGCGTGTTGCCGAACATCTCGGAGACGTGGGAGCGCACTTCGTCCGGTGAGAATGCTAGACGAACACCGCCTTTGGCGTCTTGCGCCAATTCCTTGAACTTGCCCTTCCCGCGCCCACCGGCGTGGATTTGCGATTTCACCACATAAAGCGGTCCTGGCAACGCCTCGATCGCACCTTCAACATCGTCCGCAGACAAAATCGGCACGCCTTCTGCCACCGGTGCACCGAAGCCCTTCAGCAGTTGTTTGGCTTGGTATTCGTGAATGTTCATGGTGTCCTTGTTCCTCTTTTCGCGGCCTGTTTCAGCCGCTACGCATCACCAGCCGTCAGGCCGCAAATTTCACATTCATCAGGCGCATCATCAGGGTGAACCCCTCGGTTGACGAACCGCTCCAAATAGCTTCGCCACGCCCGCAGGCGACAAAATCGCCTTCCATATAGCGGGCAACATCGCTCAACACCGCATCGCTGACCGCACCTTCGCCAAAGACAACCGCACAACTTTTTACGTCATCGGTTGCAGCTTTGATCAAAGACCAACCTTCAAAAGGCGCAGCTTCGGGCGGTGTAACCTTGTAGGTGACGATAGCGCCCCAAGCAGTGCCCTGCGGGGTGAGCACGAGGGCCACATCATCACTCACCTCGACGGGAAACGGGAAAGCGGCAATCGGTTGAGGCAGTGACCCCACCCCCACAATCGTTTGATCACCCGCACGGATGACATGCAGATTGACCAATTCTTCGATCACGCAAAGCTGGAACGGCACACCGCCGATAAAACCCTCCGGCTTACCCTGCCGACAATTTTGCGGCGCAATGGACGCTAGGTCGAGCGCCGGAGGGCCGTTGGACTGCCCACCAACTGCCGTCTGCGGCTGTGACGTATCATTGGTTTCAACAGCGTTGGTGGGTGCGGCCGATGCAGCAGCGTCAATCAACCGTGGCAAGAGCGAGGCCATAAGTTCGCCCTGCGTGCCCAAAAACTGCAATTCACTGCGACCGCACACGAAACTGTCGGCACCGGCCGCAATATCACGCGCTAAAAGATTGGCATTTCGGTTGGCACGGGCGTCAACATAACCCATTACGCAACCCTTTTTGGCCGTCGCATCCACCTTGTGCACTGTCAACCAATTGCCGGGGGTCGAGCCACCAAGCTGCATCCGCAAGATCATCGCAACGGGAACACCAGCTTCAAGGCGCCATTCGGCCTTGGGGCCAAAGCTCGTAAACTGCGGCAGGAAAGGCGTACCCACCCCGTCGCGACCAACACGGATGGCATCACGCGAATCAAAATAGTCGAGATAAAGATCAATCCCGGCGTAACCGGTACAAACCAAAGCAGCACTGCCCGGCCCTTCCTCGTTCGAAGAAGCCTCCAATGTCTTACAGAACTGCGCAGCGTCCGCCGTGTTGATATCGGTATAGGCGATGGAAATCTGGCCAACGGCCGGGCCTGAGGCGACGGTGAGCGACACTACGGCACCCAGGAATCCAGCAAACCTGCTGCCGCAATCCCATGAAAAAAGCATCTTCACCAAACTCATGCAGGCACTCCCTTCCCGGCACAAAAGCTCAAACTGAGTGGCCAACCGCTACTTCAGCTGCGGGGCGATCTCAGCGCAGGCTTCACACAGTTCTGCGACAGCGGATGCTGATTTTCCGAAGGCTTTTTCATCGCTCTTCGACATCTCGATTTCGATCACGCGCTCCACACCGCCAGAACCGATGATCACCGGAACGCCCACATACATGTCTTGAATGCCATACTCGCCTTTCAGGTTGGCGGCACACGGCAGAATGCGTTTCTGATCCCGCAGGAAGGCTTCGGCCATGGAAATGGCGGAAGCAGCAGGCGCGTAATAGGCAGACCCTGTTTTCAGCAGTGCAACGATCTCCCCGCCGCCCTTGCGGGTGCGGTCAAAGATTTCTTCCATACGGTCCTTGGTCAACCAACCCATTTTCACCAGATCAGGCAAAGGCATGCCCGCCACAGTGGTGTATTTGGCAATCGGCACCATCGTGTCACCATGACCGCCCAGCACGAAAGCGTTGATGTCTTTAATGGACACATCAAATTCGTCGGCCAAAAAGTGCTTCAACCGCGACGAATCCAATACACCGGCCATACCGCAGACCATGTTTTTGGGCAGACCGGAGAACTTTTGCAGCGCCCACACCATCGCGTCGAGTGGGTTTGTGATGCAGATCACAAATGCATTGGGAGCATATTTCTTAATGCCGGCCCCCACTTGCTCCATCACTTTAAGGTTGATGCCGAGCAAATCATCGCGGCTCATGCCCGGTTTGCGCGCAACGCCAGCCGTCACGATGCACACATCCGCACCTTCAATGGCCTCATAGGACTGTGTGCCGGACAGTTTGACGTCAAACCCGTCCACGGGGGAGGATTCCGCAATATCGAGCGCTTTTCCTTCAGGAATGCCCTCAGCGATATCAAACAGCACCACATCTCCAAGTTCTTTCAATCCGGCGAGGTGGGCCAATGTGCCACCAATCATGCCGGACCCGATCAACGCGATCTTGTTGCGAGCCATTTAACTTCCTTTTACGTAAGAATTTTAAGCGGAATTGTCCCCGATTTCTACGCGGCACCCTGACTCGTGAGGCTGAGAATGGCAAGTCAACCAAAGGCGAATCTCTACGCCAATTCAGCAGTGCAGGCTCACAAGGCTCTTGCAGGGCCTTCGAGACCTACCGATGCGCTTCAAGCCACTGGACGGACTGCATTTCCTGCAAACGGGAAATTGTGCGGGCAAACTCAAATGCTTCCGTCCCGTGCGCCACAGGATAGAGCGCATCGGCGGCGGCTTCCGCTTGGATGATAACGATGCGCCCGGCATCATAAAGCGTATCAACAAGGGTAATGAACCGCTTCGCCTCGTTACGCCGCGCATGATCCATTATGGGCACACCTTCAAGAAACACGGTGTGGAACCGTGCCGCGACAGCCAAATAGTCCCCCGCGCCCAAGGCACGGCCACACAAGACGTCGAAAGAGGTGCGTAAAAGCCCTCCGGCGGATTGCTCAAAGGTGAGGTGCCGCCCTTTCACATCCAATGTCGCGGCTTCAACAGTAATATCACCGGTCAAATCGCCCCAAAGCTGATGAAACCGCCCATGGGAATCCAATCCCACCATATACGCATCGGCATTGGCGAGGCGGGCCATCCGGTAGTCACGGTCAGAGGCCAGTTCCACCACCTGCAAACGCTCCTTTACCAGCGCGATAAACGGCAGAAAGAAAGAGCGGTTCAGTCCGTCCTTGTAGAGGAGATCGGGGCGTACATTGGATGTGGCGATGACCGTCACACCATGATCAAAAAGAGCGGTGAACAACCGTGCCAAAATCATAGCATCGGCCACATCGCTCACCGCAAACTCATCAAAACACAATAAACGCGCTTGCTTGGCTAAGTCTGCAGCCAGGGGCGGTATCGGATCTGCGCTGCGGGCTTTTGCGCTGCGTTGCTGTTGACGCCAAACATGAATGCGGCTGTGAACGTCCTGCATGAAGGCGTGAAAATGCACACGCCTTTTGAGATCGACCGGCGCAAGATCAAAAAACAAATCCATGAGCATGGTTTTGCCGCGCCCGACGCCGCCCCAGATGTAAGCTCCGCGCACCGATGTGTCGGAGACGGCAACGCCTTTACGGGCAAACAACCAACCCAACGAACTCTTTTTGTTGGCAAGCGGCGGCTTGGCCAGATCGGACAGCACGCCATCCAACGTCGCTATGGTTTCACGTTGGGCGGGATCGGACTTTAATGTGCCTTCACGCACAAGAGCGGCCACAGCCTCAGCAACCGAACCTGCGCACTTATCGCTGTGTGAAGTTGAGACAGCCAAGCTGTCATCAAGCGCGTGCTGTGTATGTCCACGGTCAGCCACGACAGATCACTCGGCTTGGCGGTGCAATACGTTTAACGCGAGAAGGAAATTGAACCGCCGGACGTTGTCGAACCATCAAACCGCTCGCCGCTGGACCGGAACAAGGTTGCCGCCGTGGAGCCGGATGAATTGACCAACACAACCTGTTTGCCCTTCACATCCCATGCCTGCACGTCTTTCAACGCAGCAGCCCGGCACCCGCGGGACGCTGCGCGATAGCCACCGGACCATTTGGTCAAGGCCAAGAATATCTGACAATTGGAACCACCGGTGCTGACAGTCCAAGCGCCCACCATGCCTTGACGGGTCACAGGCTGCGACGATGCAGCGGGATCCACAGCCGCCACCTGGGTTGGCTGCGATGTGGGGGCCGATGGCGTCCCCAATTCAGGAGCAGCCGGTGTCGGTGGAATAGCTTCAGCGGAAGACGGCGGAGGAGGCACAAGCGCCCCTGTTTCCGAAGCTGGGCCAAGCGTGCCTTCGTTGACCTGGGGCAACGGCGCCGGCGCAAGCGGACGTGCGGGCTGAACCGGCGCGACCCCGCCCTGATTGAAGCGGGACGTCTGACTGCAAGCCGACAAAGCCAACACAGTGGCCATGAGCACCGACATGCCCAGCGCTTTGCGTAACCTACGGTGGTCAAGCGCTGTGAGCGACTTTGCGGAAATGTGGCTCATCAAAGAACGCCCATCCTTACCAGCCATTTTTGATACTCCAGTCGGGTCGGTACACAAGCCAAGCGCCAAACACACGGGAGGGGCCAGCCGAGACATCGCTTAATCCTTCGGGCTCGCCAGCACAATGCGGCAATCATAAGGCGTTAAGGATAACACTCCCTTTCACCCTATGCTGTATCGGTGATCATGGCGAGGGCAAACCTGCCTCTACGTCACCTTGCCACGCAACATGGTTAACCAAACCATAAGTAGGGGAACCGCAGATTCTTCAACGGCTTTGGAAAGTTCGCAGCGAACCGCTCACCGGCTTTAACCGCGAGGTGCTGGACCGAAATCAGCTGCCCTTGTTCATATAAGACACGCCCGTATACGCCTCATTGCCCCACAGGGCCTTCACGCCTTGGTCCCGGCCGCAGCGATATCGGTAATATTTGTACCGAATCGGGTTCTTTTTGTAATAATCCTGATGATAGCCCTCGGCGGGCGTCACCTTCTGCGCCATCGCAATTTCCGTGACAACCGGTTTTCCCAACACGTTGGCGCTGTTCAGGGCGTCCTTTTGGGCTTGTGCGAGCGCAAGCTGTTCCCCGTCCACCGCGTAAACGGCCGTCGTGTAGCTGTGACCCCGGTCGCAAAACTGCCCGCCCGCGTCGGTGGGATCGACACTGCGCCAAAAGATTTCAAGCAAACGGGCATAGGACGTCTTGGTGTCATCATAGATGATTTTCACCACTTCCCGGTGCCGGTATTTCCCGTGGTTTTGGTAAGTCGGATTGGCGTTGGTGCCCCCCGTATAACCGGAAAACACGTCCACCACGCCGTCCACATGCTCAAAGTCTTTTTCGATGCACCAAAAACACCCACCCGCAAAAATGGCTTCCTTTTGGGCAGCCACAGCAGGCACGGCAAAGACACTGCCCAGCAGCGCCAAACCCAATGCGGAAGTGGAGAATTTGAAACGTGTCATGGCGACAGACCTTCAAAAGAGAATTTTTATGACGTTTAGGTCAGGCGGACGGCCCCACAACACAAGACAAACCGTCTCAACTGTGTGTGATGGACACTCGCGCGGGCGTCGACTAGCCGTTCGCTTGCTACCAGTGCCACTTGCCGCCGCGCAGCAGGTCGTTGCGCACCCACACGCAGCGTTTCACGGTATGTGAGCCCCAGCCGGATGCATTGCGGCGCTTTTCCTTGCGGCAAAACTTCGTGCGGTTGGCGTAAGAGTGGCGAGCAACCAAGCGACGGTGCTTGCGGTAGCTCTTTTTGTGGCCATGGCGATAGCGCTTGCGATAGGTCCTACGCGGCTGGTGGTAGCTGCGGCGCTTGTACGTGCCTTCGTAGCGGCCCTCATACCGGCGCTGATAGCCACCGCTATATTTGCGCGGACGGACCGGCGCATAAAACTCCGGTGACGGCGCGGGGCCGGAGCCGACGCGACGGTTAAGATACGGATTGCCAATGCGCGAGCGGCGGTAATCCGGGTGGCGCGGATCATCACGCCCGATGGACGGCGGGTTGGGCGATACCCACGACCGGCCACCGTCGCGGACGGGGTCCGACACCTGCGGCGTACGTTCATCGATGGGATTGCCATATTGGTCGCAAGACCCGGCGCAATAGCGCTGGGCACTGGCTGTAGAAATACCAAATGGTTGGAAAACAAGCGCAACCGCCAAGGCGGCCACGGCAAACAGAATACGCATCACAAAAACTCCCAAACCGGGCGGGGCGCAAAAATCCCAAACCCAAGCCGAAATAAAAAGATGTGCCGCATCCCCCGTCAGGCTAGGCGGCTGTCGGCAAGAGGGTCAAGAACTAGGTGAGCGAAGCGTTAATGGTGGTGCCCGAGGTGAAGGCCGGTTTCTTACGGTCCCTCATTGCCCGCTTGCAATTCCGGCCCCCCAATTGTCATCCCCGCGCAGGCGGGGACCCATTGTAGACCAAAGCGTGATGGGGATGAGAGTGTGGATTTTCCTACGGTGTGTTCTGAACGACAGTTTCGCGGGTTGAGACGTGGGTCCCCGCCTCCGCGGGGATGACAGGTGAAGCGTGGGCAAAGCCGAGCGCCCGCCTTCTAAACCCGCCAAGAAAACGCCCAATCTGCGGCCATGCTGAAAATAGACAAATACGCCTCGCCAATCGAAGGCGCGAAGGTCCACAAACCCCAAACAACTGCGCCCAAGACATAGACCGCAAAAACAATCCAATGACAGCAGCCCCGCGCAATTCTCTCCCCCCTTGCGGCGAAGATGTCGGCGCAGACGACAGAGGGGGGAGGGATGGTGCTTTGAATGACGTGTGTTGTCTGGGGCACTAACACTTAAATAAGTCCTCCTCTGTCAGGCGAAGAGCCTGACATCTCCCCCGCAAGGGGGGAGAAGGGTAACCGGGGCGGAGGGCGCAGCTGATGAGTTGCCCGAAAGTCCCTTGTCACAACCCTTCCCCCAAAGTCTCCTTTGACGTCCCCTCGCCCATTGCGTAAGACGATGGGCAAGACACAAGGGAGCCCGTGTTGAACACATGAGTGACGTTTCATCTCAGACGGGCGCTGCCAAGCAGCGGCCGCTTTCTCCACATTTGATGATCTACAAACCCATCCCCACCATGGTGATGTCGATCCTGCATCGCATGACCGGTGTTGGCCTGTATTTCGGCACCGCTTTGGTGGCTTGGTGGCTGATGGCCGCCGCGTCCGGCCCTGGCGCATTTGAGACCGCCAGTAGCTTTTTTGGGTCGTGGTTTGGGCGGCTTGTCTTGTTCGGCTACACATTCGTGCTGGTCCACCACATGCTGGGTGGCATCAAACATTTGGTGCAGGACACCGGCGCTGCGCTGGAAAAAACGTTCACCACCAAGATGGCGGTGGCCCAACCCATCGTCGCCTTTGTGATCACGCTGGTGATCTGGGGCGTCGCCTACGGCATCAGGTAATGTGATCCATGAATTCCGCAGCGAACCCCCCAATGAACCCAGCCGACCATGACCAACACGCGGAGGGCGATCAGCCCAACAAGCGGTCAACGACCCCGTGGTCCCGCCGCATCATCGCGGGCATTCTGGTTGTCGCGCTCGTAGCGACACTGGGCGACGGTCTTGGCTTGATCGGCCTGCCAGCGGGAGGGTTAACAGCGCTTTTCATGGAATATTATTGGAGCGGGAATAACTGGCACTTGCTGTTGCCGGGCTGGGCACGCTGAAGCCCAAAACGCTTATACAAGTTCCAACAGGACCGAGAACAGGGCTACGAAAACGGCCAGATTGAGGAAACACAATGCAAAACGACATGCGCACCCCCCTCTCCCGCGTTCGCGGGCTTGGTTCAGCCAAGGACGGCACGCAGCACTTTTGGCACCAGCGCCTCACCGCCATGGCCAATGTTCCGTTGATCCTGTTTTTCATTTGGACGGTGGTGAGCCTCAACGGCGCCGGTTACGCGCAAACGGTCGCATACCTGTCGCACCCGTTTGTCGCTATTATCATGCTCATGGTGCTTGGAGCTGGCATCTACCACATGAAGCTTGGCATGCAGACGGTCATTGAAGACTATGTGCACGGCGCGAGCGGCAAATTTCTGCTGGTTCTCAACACATTCTTTGCCATCGCGATCGCAGTGACCTGCGCTTTTGCGGTGCTCAAACTCGCATTTGGAGGCTAACCGGATATGGCTGGCACAAACGGTAAAGCTGAAACCAACGGCAAAACGCTCAACGGCGCTCATGGCTTGAAGGGCGCATACCAATTCATCGATCACACGGTGGACGTGTGCGTCGTGGGCGCGGGCGGCGCAGGGCTGCGTGCCACGCTGGGCGCTGCCCAGGCCGGTTTGAAAACAGCCTGCATCACCAAGGTCTTTCCAACACGCTCCCACACCGTGGCCGCACAAGGCGGGGTTGCCGCCTCTCTTGGCAATATGGGCAAGGACACGTGGCAATGGCACATGTACGATACCGTCAAGGGGTCAGACTGGCTGGGCGACCAAGACGCGATTGAATATCTGTGCCGCGAAGCACCGAAGGCCGTCTACGAACTGGACCATTTTGGTGTGCCGTTCTCGCGCACCGAAGAGGGCAAAATTTATCAACGCCCGTTTGGCGGCATGACCACGGAATATGGTGAAGGTCCACCGGCCCAGCGCACATGTGCAGCCGCAGACCGCACCGGCCACGCCATGTTGCACACGCTCTATGGCCAGAGCCTGAAATACGATGCGGAATTCTACATCGAATATTTCGCCATCGACCTGATCATGGAGGACGGCGCTTGCCGTGGCGTGGTCGCCATGGATTTGGCCACCGGGGAGATTCACCGCTTCCGCGCCCACAAGGTCATTTTGGCCACCGGCGGTTATGGCCGCGCTTATTTTTCTTGCACATCGGCCCACACCTGCACGGGTGACGGAAATGCCATGGTGCTGCGCGCAGGCCTTCCCTTGCAGGACATGGAGTTCGTGCAATTCCATCCCACCGGCATATACGGCGCGGGTTGCTTGATCACCGAAGGCTCACGCGGCGAAGGCGGTTATCTCGTCAACTCCGAAGGTGAGCGCTTCATGGAACGCTATGCTCCCTCCGCCAAGGACTTGGCGTCCCGCGATGTGGTGTCCCGTTCCATGACCATGGAAATTCGCGAAGGCCGTGGCGTGGGTGCAAAAGGCGATCACATCTATCTGCACTTGGACCATCTGGATTCCGACCTGCTGGCCGAACGTCTGCCCGGCATTTCAGAATCCGCACGGATTTTTGCAGGCGTCGACGTCACCAAAGAGCCGATCCCCGTGATCCCGACCGTGCACTACAATATGGGCGGCATCCCGACCAACTATCACGGCGAGGTGCTCACCAAAGTGGACGGCAACCCCGACCACGTGGTGCCCGGCCTCATGGCCGTGGGCGAAGCGGCTTGCGTCTCCGTTCATGGCGCAAACCGTCTCGGTTCCAACTCCCTGATCGACCTTGTCGTATTTGGCCGTGCCGCCGGTATGCGCTGCGCCGAAACCGTGCAAGCGGGCTCCGGCCACGCGCCGCTGCCAACGGACGCCGGTGAAAACTCGCTGGCCCGTCTCGATCATTTCCGCCACGCCGACGGCGCCACCCCAACGGCCAAATTGCGCGATGAAATGCAGGCCACGATGCAGTCCAACTGCGCCGTGTTCCGCACCACGGAAATTCTCGACGAAGGACACGAGAAAATCCATCAAGTCTGGGGCGGCACCGAAGACATTCGCGTGGAAGATCGCGGCCTGATCTGGAACACCGATCTGGTGGAAACGCTGGAATATGACAATCTGATCACCCAAGCCGTCGTGACCATGGATTCCGCTTGGAACCGCAAGGAAAGCCGTGGTGCCCATGCCCACGAGGACTTCCCGGACCGCGACGACAAAAACTGGATGCACCACACACTGGCGTTTGCGGATGACACGACCAAGGCGGTCAAACTCGACGACCGCCCCGTCCACACCTACACGCTGTCCAACGAAGTCAGCTACATCAAGCCCAAGGCGCGGGTGTATTGAGGAACACAATGCCTCGTATCGGTCACAACTCTGGGGGAAACAAATCAGTGTATGCCATTGTGTTTGATCTCGACACCCAGATTTTGGCTGAAGTGTACGAAGGCAACAGCCCCAACAATGCTTATGCCGACATCCGCCGCTACCTGACGACCCGAGGATTTGAATGGATGCAGGGCAGCACCTACTTCGGCGACGAGACAATTAATGCGGTGAACTGCGTCACCACGGTGCAAAGAATGTCAAAAAAATTCGACTGGTTTTCACCAGCTGTGCGGGACATTCGAATGCTCAGAATTGAAGAAAACAACGATATGGCCATCGCCCTTGTCGATGATGAAGATGCTTAAGGCTTAAACATGGTTGAACTCGCCCTCCCCAAAAATTCCCGCGTTGAAGACGGCAAGGTCTGGACGAAGATCGCCACCGATACGCCTGCGCCCGCACGTGAATTCAAGATTTACCGGTGGTCGCCCGATGATGACCGCAACCCGCGTGTCGACACCTATACGGTGAACACGGACGATTGTGGACCCATGGTGCTGGATGCGCTGATCTGGATTAAATCCAACATCGACCCGACATTGACCTTCCGCCGCTCCTGCCGCGAGGGCATTTGCGGCTCTTGCGCCATGAACATTGACGGCACCAACACATTGGCCTGCACCAAGGGCATGGATGAAGTGTCTGGCGCGATCGCGATCTACCCGCTGCCGCACATGCCGGTTGTGAAGGACCTTGTGCCGGATCTGACGAACTTTTACGCCCAGCACCGCTCCATAGAGCCGTATCTGAAAACGGTGACCCCCCAGCCTGAAAAAGAGTGGAAACAGTCCCCCGAAGACCGCGAGAAGCTGGACGGGCTCTACGAGTGCATCCTGTGCGCCTGCTGCTCCACGTCCTGCCCGTCTTACTGGTGGAACGGCGACCGCTATCTTGGCCCGGCAACCCTGCTGCAAGCCTATCGTTGGCTGATCGATTCCCGTGATGAAGCCACCGGCGAGCGTCTCGACAACCTCGAAGACCCGTTCCGCCTCTACCGCTGCCACACGATCATGAACTGCGCACAGGCATGCCCGAAGGGCTTGAACCCGGCCAAGGCTATCGCAGAGATCAAAAAAATGATGGTGGAGCGACGGGTCTAATGAGACCAAGCCTCGGGATTGGGGGGACACGCCTAGTGCAGCTCCCGTTCAAACGGAACCGTTTGAGCGAAAGCAACCGCGTTAAAACAGCGAGCTAGAGGCAATGAGCACTTCAAAGAAGCGGTGACTGGCTCTAGCCACTGCGTGGCTGGAGACCATTTCCCACCCGTCATCATTCCCGGTTTCGCGCAGCAAATATCGAGAATCCAGAAGTTGTGGCGAAATTATAGAACCGTGTGCGCGGTCTAGGCGTTCCGGCAAACCGGGTGTGACGGTTGGATACGACGGTTGGATACATGGGACAGCCCCTGCTCTATCGCTGCCGAAGCGTATAAAGCGAACCGCTACGCCGTTCGCCGCGCAGTGTGTGCTTGCCCAGATTGTCCAAGCGCAAACCCGTCTTCTGTTTATCCGGCCACTTTTCCAACAATGAGAACACCCGGGCATCGATGACGGTGCGCTGGCCAATTTCCTTGGCGAAACTCTCGATCCGGGAAGCGGTGTTAACGGCGGGGCCCACTACGGTGAATTCCAAGCGTTGCTCGTCGCCCAATGCAGCCACGAGGACAGGCCCGGCCGCCACGGCAATCGCCGTATCCAGCACGGCGGAACCGGCAGCACGTCTCTCTTCGTTCCAATCCGCGATGGACCGGTGGACGGCGAGGGCAGCAGCAGCGCTTTGCGCGGCGGCTTCCTCAGGGCTGCATTTCAACCCAAAGAAACACATTACACCATCGCCGATGAATTTATCGACGATGCCATCATTTTGGGAAATACAGCCACTTACCAAGCTGCGATAGCGGCTCAACAAATCCGCGGTTTGAGACGGTGAGATCGTCTGGCTCAAGGCGGTATAGCCGCGAAGGTCCACAAACATGACCACGACTTCGCGCTCCTGACCCTCTCGAAGTTTGGCCAATTCAGCATCATCCAGACGGTTGGTCAGCTCTCGGGGCAGGAACCGGTTGCGGTTGTGCGCAGCTTCCAGCTCTTGCGCAATGGTTTCCATCATCCGCCGTGAGCGCCAGATGGCCAATCCGACAATTGTTGCCAGCACACACAGCATCAACACGCGCACGAGATTGGGCGGCAAAGAATACATCTGCTGCAATTCCGCCAACACCCGCGGGGTCGCCGGTTGTCCCACCCGCATGTCGAACGTCAACAAAACTAGGATACCGCTGAGCAGCAGCGTGGACGCAACCACATGCACAACCAGCCGGTAGCGCAGCACCTGCAAAACCAACACCAGAGTAACCATCAAAATCAGGGGGCTGGCCAGCGCAAAAAGGGAACTGGTCTCGAAATCCCGCACGTCAAAAAAGATGTTGGCTAAAACCAGCGCCACTTCCAGCAGCGCAAAGGTGAGGCCGTAGATCGGTTTGTAGTGGCCCAACCTAACTAAGAGAAATGACGTAAGCCCCAAAACAAAATAAAGCAGCGTCACCACCACGGCAGCTTGAAGCTCAGTTTGACGCAACAAGAACACATTGAGAGGAAGGCGGAACAGGAGAGCTACAACCGTGACAAACAACACGCCTGCAACAAACATTCTCACGCCACCGATCAGAGCTTCCGATTGCGCATCTGATTCCGCAATCAAACGGGAGGCAAAGGACTGGCGTGCAACCACAGCAGGGCTTCTCTTGTTCAACGTCTTGGGGTTCACACTTAGCGGCATTGGCCTCAAAACAAAACGAGGGAGCCAAACCCGCTTTAGCCGCATCAAAACACTTAGACAGCGTCACATCACCGGTTGTTTCCACACGCACTGGTCCAGAGGCAAAAGCGGCCCTATGTTTGGGCAGGAATTAATTGTCAAATTGGAAAACTCGCGTGTTCGACCAGATCAAATCGCTTCTCGGTTTCGATGAAACCCAGGCCACACCCGAACAGCCCGCCGTCCTGGACAAAAACCTCGCTGCCGCTGCGTTGATGGTGCACGTGATCGCGGCCGATGGCGAAATCACCGGCGAGGAAGAAACCAAGCTCAATCAGGTGCTGCACAATCACTACGCACTATCGGATGCGGAGGCGAGATCATTGGCGAACCAAGCAAAGTCTGCCCAAAGCAGCGCGACTGATCTTTATGGTTTCACCAGCCTGCTCAAGCGCGACATGTCGGAAGATGAGCGAATTCTCTTGGTGGAGGACCTGTGGGAAATGGTGTTTGCCGACGGGTCCGTGCACGAATTCGAAGACAATGTTGTCTGGCGCGTGGCAGAGCTTTTGGGCGTGCACAGTCGTCACCGTATGACGCTCAAGCAGCGCGTGATGGGACGTATTGGAGACGCCGATGAATGAGTTTCCTGCTCTGGCCCAATCCATAAGATGAATCACAAACCAAAAATACTCATCATCTTGCATCAAGAGACCTCGACGCCCGGGCGGGTTGGAATGCGACTGATGCAACGCGGATTTGACTTGGACATCCGTCGTCCGCCTTTGGGAGACCAATTGCCCGAAACGATGGACGGCCACGCCGGTGCCGTGATGTTTGGCGGCCCCATGAGCGCAAATGACGGGGACGAATTCGTCAAACGGGAGACCGATTGGCTCGCCGTGCCGCTGCAGGAAAACCGCCCGTTTCTGGGCATCTGCTTGGGAGCCCAAAAGCTGGTCCGCCATCTGGGTGGTCAGGTTACCGCCCATCCAAAACAGCTCGTGGAGGTCGGTTACTATCCGCTTCACCCGACAGAGGCCGGAGCAAGCCTGCTGGATTGGCCACCCATGATCTACCAATGGCACCGCGAGGGCTTTGATCTGCCGGCCGGAGCGGATCTACTGGCGTGGGGCGACACTTACGAAAACCAAGCTTTCCGATATGGCGAGCGCACCTATGCCTTCCAATTTCACACCGAATTCACCTACGCGATGATGTGCAAATGGTCTGTCAAAGGGGCGGAACGCATGGCCTCACCGGGCGCACAAACCCGAAAGCAGCATCTTGAAGGCCGGTTGTTATACGACCGCGCCATCAGTTCGTTCCTGGATCAATTTCTCGATCTTTGGATTGGAACAGCAGACGCTTTGGCGGAGGATCGACCTGCCCCCCAGCTGATGAAAACTATGGCCGCTCAACAAAACGGGTTTAGAGAAGCAAGCTGATCAAACGCAGCTAAACGCTGTTACCGGTGCATGCTGTGATACTCATCATTGGGCTGCATGTCGCTGGCTGCCGCAACGCGGTTGGACATGTTGTAAAACCCAACGACATTGGCAATGTCCCAGATGTCACGATCACTAAACCCCGCATCCCGAAGCGCCTGCCTGTCACCTTCAACAATGGCCTGCGGCGTCTCGGTCAGTTTCACCGCAAAATCCAGCATGGCCCGCTGTCCTGGTTCCAGCGGCGCAACGCGGTAATTCATCACCAGCATTTCCCCCAATTTGGGGTCGCCGGACAATTGGCGCACCGCAGCCCCGTGCGCGACCAAACAGTAGAAGCACCGGTTGCACGAAGAGACCACAACAGCGATCATCTCCCGCTCCAATTTGCCGAGATTGGACGCTCCCAACATCAGGTCATTATACATGTCCGTGAAAGCCCGCAGCTTGCCCTCATGGAACGCGTAAGCGGTCAATACATTCGGAACGAGCCCCAGCTTTTCGCGACACAATTCAAAATAGGCCTTGGTTTCGTCAGAAAGTGGCGCTTCTGCCTCAATTTCCAAGGCCGTTACGCTGTTGTCTTGATCTTTGGTCATGGGCTTGCTTCCGTATCATGTGAAGCGCGGCACACGATTGGCACGCGCGGGGAGAGAGTTCGTCATGGCCAGCAAACCGATGCAAGGCAAGTCCGCATCCAAATCTACAACCTTGCCCAAAAGCCTGCAAAAACTGCTGGAGCAAGCGCTGGCCAAAGCGCCGGGACGCATGTCCAAAGCACGCGATACGCTGGCTGCGACGCTGTTTGAAACCCTGCCGGAAGAGGACGTCAAAGCCCTGCCCACAGACACCTTAGGGTCCTGGCTCGCCAATGCGTATGAAACGTTCAACAGCGATAAGCCACAAAACATTTCACTCAAGATGCTGAACGACACTGCAGAGTGTGTGATCGCGGTCAAACAGCACAATCGCGCCTTCATTGTTGATTCCCTGCTGGGCGAGTTGGATGCGGCCGGTGTCACCGTGAAACTGGTGGGCCATCCCGTTTTTGAAGAAACAGCGGGGCAGAAGACATCC
The DNA here is from genome assembly GCA_038746275.1 of Pseudomonadota bacterium. GTDB lineage: Bacteria > Pseudomonadota > Alphaproteobacteria > Rhizobiales > Rhizobiaceae > Pseudahrensia. The sequence goes on from JBCDKS010000014.1 coordinate 110,623, forward strand.
CTGTTTGTCGCCATCGTCACGACACACACTGGCTTCGAAGTCGATAGTCTGCAGGCAGCGCTCGAATCCCTCGTGCAGCAAATCAAACTCGTCACAGATGATTGGCAACCCATGCTGGCCCGCTTGGCCTCCGCAACGGCAGAGTTTCGCACCAACCCGCCTGCTGTGTCGGCCTCCGATCTCGCGGAGTGCGTCGAGTTCGTCGAATGGGTGTGCGGAGACAATTTCACCCTGATGGGTATGCGGGAATACAGCTACGAGGGTGGGCGCGACAACGGGCAGCTCAAACCTGTTCCAGACTCAGCGCTGGGCATGTTGCGCGATGAGACCCTCTCGATCATGGCCCGCGATGGTGAGCCTGTAACACTGACGCCTGAAATTAGGTCCTTCCTGTTTTCTAAAGACCCCATCATCATCACCAAGGCCAATTTACGCGCGCGGGTGCACCGTCGCATCCATCTCGACTATATTGGGATCAAACAATACACACCGGCCGGAGACCTGGCAGGCGAGTTGCGGGTGGTCGGCCTGTTCACCTCCACCGCTTACAACAAGTCCGTTCTGCGCATTCCGCGGCTGCGCGCCAAAGTAGAAAAACTGCTGACAGCCAAACGGCTTGATCCGTCCAGCCACTCGGGCAAGGCCCTTATCAATGTGCTGGAGACCTGGCCCCGTGACGACCTGTTTCAGATCGAAGAAAAACTGCTCGCCGGGTTTTGCGACAAAGCCATTCGCCTCGATGAGCGTCCCCGCGTGCGCGTCCTGCCCCGTCCGGATAAATTCAACCGCTACGTGTCGGTTCTCGTCTACGTGCCGCGCGAACGCTACGACACCAACCTGCGCATCGCGGCAGGCGAACTGCTGGCCAACGCCTATGACGGCTACGTCTCGATGTTTTCGCCCAATTTCATGGAGAACGGACTCACCCGTGTGCAATTCATCATTGGCCGCGCCAAAGGGGAAATTCCGAAGGTGCGCACCAGCGATCTTGAAAGCCAGATCGAAGCACTCACCAGAACATGGGCCGATGACTTGGCGTTGGAAAACGCCGCCGACGTTACCGCCAGCCAGTTTTCATCGGCCTACCAACAAAAATTCTCGACTGCCCGCGCGATAACCGATGCGCAGTTGATTGAGGGTTTGGGTGAAGCCGGCGATATCGCAATCGACTTTTTACACAGCGATGAAGACACCACCCGCGCTGAATTGCGCTTCTTCCACAAGGACGCGCCGGTGCCCCTATCACAGCGGGTGCCCATGCTGGAAAACATGGGTTTTTCCGTCATCGAAGAATTCACGTTTAAACTCAATAACCGCGCGGGAAACACAATATTCTTGCATGTAATGTCTTTGGCTGTGGCCAATGGCGATGAAGTCTCAAAAGACTTGTTTGAGGGTCATTTGGAAGATGCGCTCCACGCGATCTGGAGCCAAAAAACCGATGATGATCCCTTCAACGCGCTGGTACTGACCCCGGGTTTAGACTGGAAACTCATCACAGTGTTCCGGGCATACGCACGGTATCTGCGGCAAATCCAATCCCGCTTTCCCATGAGCGTGATGGCAAAAACGCTGACAAACTATCCACACATCACCGAAACACTGGCCCAACTTTTCACCGCCCGGTTCAACCCTGATGGCAACAAAAGCCGTCGCAAACAAATCGTCGATAAGGCTGTCACATCCATCACCAGCGCGTTGGACACTGTTGCTTCCAGCGATGATGACGCGATCATCCGCAATTTCCTCAACCTGTCTTCTGCGACTTTGCGCACCAACTACTTCGCATTGGATCACGAGGCCTCCAATCCCCAAAGCGACGAAACACCGGCACCGGTACTAGCCATCAAATTCGACCCGGCCAAGGTTCGGCACATGCCTCAACCGGTGCCGTATCGGGAAATTTTCGTGTCTTCCCCGCGGGTGGAAGGATTGCATCTTCGATTTGGCCCGGTGGCGCGAGGCGGATTGCGCTGGTCCGACCGGGCACAAGACTACCGCACTGAAGTTTTGGGGCTGGTAAAAGCCCAACAGGTCAAAAACGCGGTTATCGTGCCGGTGGGATCTAAAGGCGGCTTTTACCCCAAAAACCTACCACCGCGCGACGACTACAAAGCGTGGTTCGAGGAAGGCAAAACCGCTTACAAAACCTTCATCACGTCGCTATTGAGCGTCACTGACAACATTATCGAAGGCGAAGTCACCGCCCCTGCCAAGACCGTCCGCCGTGACGGCGATGATCCCTATTTCGTGGTGGCAGCCGACAAGGGCACAGCAACCTTTTCCGACACCGCCAATGGCATCAGTCAAGCAAGGGACTTTTGGCTGGATGACGCGTTCGCATCCGGTGGGTCAGCGGGCTACGACCACAAGGCCATGGGGATCACCGCCCGGGGGGCTTGGGAGGCCGTCAAGCGCCATTTCCGCGAAATGGACCGGGACATCCAGTCCCAGCCCTTCACCACGGTCGGCGTGGGAGATATGTCCGGCGACGTGTTTGGCAACGGCATGTTGTTGTCGAAGCAAACCCGGTTGATCGCAGCTTTTGATCACCGCGATATCTTCATTGATCCCGATCCCGATCCCGCCAAAAGCTTCAAAGAACGCCAACGCCTGTTCAAACTGGGTCGCTCCAGCTGGCAGGACTACAAGACAGATCTGATCTCCAAGGGCGGTGGCATTTTCAAACGCGCCTCCAAAGAAATTACGTTGAGCAAAGAAGCGGCGGAAGCCTTGGGTGCACAGCCCGGTAAAATGAGCCCGCAAGACTTGCTGACGATCATCCTGAAAGCGCCGGTTGATCTGATGTGGTTTGGCGGCATCGGCACCTATGTGCGCGCCAGCCACGAATCCAATGCTGAGGCCGATGACCGGGCAAACGACCCCATCCGTGTCACCGCAAAAGAGCTGCGGGTCAAAGTGATCGGCGAAGGGGCCAATTTGGGTGTCACCCACCCCGCCCGCATAGAATTTGCCAGTCTAGGCGGCGCGTGCAATTCCGACGCGGTCGACAATTCAGCCGGTGTGAACTCCTCAGACGTGGAGGTGAACATCAAAATCGCTTTGTCCGCCGCCATGAAAAATGACGGACTAACGCGTGAGAAGCGCAACACATTGCTGGAATCCATGACAGGCGATGTCGCCAATCTGGTCTTGGCCAACAATTACAAACAAACGCTTGCGATTTCCCTGGCACAACGGACAGGCTTGGCCGAACTTCCCCACCAGCAGCGCATGATGCAGGCACTCGAAGATCGCGGCAGGCTGGACCGTGCGGTAGAAGATCTGCCGGATGACGCGATGATTGGCGAACGCATGGCGCGCGGAGAACCGCTCACCCGCCCGGAAATCGGTGTCCTGTTGGCCTATGCCAAGATCGTCGCGCTGGACGATTTGGTGGAGAGCGATCTACCGGATGATCCCTATCTTGAACGCGATCTGTTTTCCTATTTCCCACCCGCCATGCACGAAACTTACGCAAAACAGATCAAAGGGCATCAATTGCGCCGCGAGATCATTGGCACACTGATCGCCAACGCGATGATCAATAGGGGAGGTCCGACATTCCTGCAAAAATGCGAAAGTGAAACAGGTCAAAAAACCCCGGATATAGCAAAAGGCTTCATCGCCGCCCGGGCCGCGTTTGATCTCCAAAGCCTCATCCAAGATGTGGATGCTTTGGACACAAAGATTTCCGGCGATCTGCAATTGCAGCTTTACGCAATTGTGCAAGACCGGGTGGTGTCGCAATCCATCTGGTTTACACGCCACGCCGATTTCAGGGATGGGCTGGAACCTGTAGCAAACCGATATCGAAGGGCCATTGAAGCGCTCGCCCCCAAACTGGACAGGCTTGTGCCGGGCTTCTTGGTGGAGCGCATGGCCAAGGACGAAGCCGGCTACAAAGATCAGGGTGTGCCGGCGAAAACCGCAAAGGCTCTGGCGCAACTCCCCATCGCCGGACTGTTGCCGGACGTGCAACTGATATCCGAAACGACCAACAAAGGCCTCACCGAGACCGCAGGCGCTTTCTTCGCCGTGACCGAAGAGTTCCACATTGGCCGCATTGTCCAAGCCGCACGCGGCGTCGAACCAACCGACTATTACGACGGCCTTGCCCTCAACCGAGCCCTCCAGAGCCTGCACACCGCCCGCCGGGACATCACACATCAAGCGATGGAAACCAAAGACGGCTTTACCGGCTGGCTTGAACAACGCCACGAACCGGTCAACCGCGCGAAAAACCAGATGACCGGCATCATCGACCAAGACAATGTCAGCGTCTCAAGACTGACGGTGGCCGCCAACATTCTTGCGGACTTGGCGCGGTAGGGGCTTCACATTAGCAATGGACATCGTTCTCGACCACGTGATGATACCCGCCTATTTCAACAATCCCTTGTTGGAATTGATGGAAGCCCATTGGAAAGGCCAGAAGGGCGGACGGATACAAACCTATCCGCAGGGACCGGTGTTCAAACAACTGGTTCAATTCACCAAGTCGTTTTACGTCGAACAGCTCTCCACCGTGAAATCTGAACCCTATTGGAGCAACGCGGTCTACTGCGTCGTACCGGTGGAGTTTTGGGACCACTACAAGCATCCACCGATCCGCAGCGAGCATTTTTTGGTTCCCCAGTTCGGCGCGGGGTACGCCCTGATCAGCCCGGACTACCCGCATCTCAACAGCAAGATCGCGGCCACAGAAACCTATGACGGCCTGACCGTGTTCATCTCCCCGGCTCTGGCAAAAGCGATCACCAATATCGGTGGCGCCACGTGGACACTGCCAAAAGACGGCCCGCTCAAGATCAATCCGGACCTTCATCATCCCACAGACATAGTCGTCATCAACGAGGGCAACGAACGGGTGGCACCCTTGTTCCAGCCAAACCCACTCTTGAGGGATTACTTCTAAGCTTAACCGTTCATTAAGCGCTTGGGTTTTGCTCCCCGGTTTGCCGTGGCGATCCCAACCAAAGCGCCCCCTTTCCCTTCTGCCTGTCTCTGCCTATAAGCGCGTCAAAGTTGGCTCCCTCCCGCCGACACCTCCCACATGTCAGGCCCTCCCATGACCCTTCGCAACATCGCGATCATCGCGCACGTTGACCATGGCAAAACCACGCTCATCGATGTTCTTCTCAAGCAATCCGGCACCTATCGTGACAACCAGCAGGTTGATGAGCGTGCAATGGATTCCAACGACCTCGAAAAAGAGCGCGGGATCACCATTCTCGCCAAAGTGACGTCCATCCAGTGGAAGGGAAACCGCATCAACATTGTGGACACCCCCGGCCACGCCGACTTTGGCGGCGAAGTGGAGCGCATTTTGAACATGGTGGACGGGGTGATCATCCTCGTCGATGCAGCGGAAGGCCCAATGCCGCAAACCAAATTTGTGCTCGCCAAGGCGCTCAAACTCGGCCTGCGCCCCATCGTTGCGATCAACAAAATCGACAAACCCGACGGTCGTCCCGATTGGGTGTTGGACGAAGTGTTTGACCTTTTTGGTGTGCTGGAAGCCAACGAAGATCAACTCGATTTCCATGTGCTCTACGGCTCCGCCAAAGAGGGGTGGATGGCCATGGACGCCGAAGGCCCCAAAGAAGACATGGCCCCGCTGCTGGACCTCGTGATGGACCACGTTCCAGAGCCGTCCATCGAAGAAGGCGAATTTCGCATGTTGGCCACGACGATTGAGGCCAACCCCTATCTCGGCCGCATCCTGACCGGTAAAATCACCTCCGGA
>JBCDKS010000015.1:0-94476 GCA_038746275.1 Pseudomonadota bacterium
AACACCGCCAAAACCGTCTTCCACACGATACTCAAAACTCACCGGACCACCGGCAGGACCCGGCAGCGATGAGTTGAAGTTGCCATCCGGCGTGAACACCAAATCCCCCGCAACCAATTGAACCGTGCCGTTGGCAACCGCAACCGCAGCACCGCCATCCACAATCGGCAGACCGTCAACTTCCGTGACCGTCAGCGTATCACCGTCAATGTCGGTATCATTCACCAACACAGGCACGCTCACAGCCGTGTCCTCAGCCGTGGTGAACGTATCATCCCCTGCCAGAGGTGCGTCGTTGAGTGGCAAGACCCGAACACTGACCGTTGCTGTGGCCGTCGAATTGGCGGCCCCTTGGCCATCGTCCACGGTGTAATCGAAGGTCAATATGCCCACGGTCGTCACGTTCACATTCGGATCCGGCGTGAACTCCAGCAGTCCCGCTGCGGTGAGCGAAACCGATCCGTTTGATACTGCGACTGACGACCCACCGGCTACAATCGCCTGGCCATCGATCGCTGTGATTGTAAGCGCATCGCCATCTGCATCATTGTCATTCAAACGCGGATCAAACAGCAGAACTGTGTCTTCGTTGATCGTAAAGGAATCGGCGCTTGCAACCGGAGCATCGTTTACTGCTGTCACATCAAGTGTGATGGTGGCCGTGCTGGACGCGCCACTCTCGTCGATCAGCGTGTATGTGATAACCGGGACAGCGCCACCGTCCGTGGAGTTGTAATTGGGCGCGGGTGCAAACAAAATCGTGCCGTTATTTTCCAGCACCACTACGCCGACCGACCCGGTCGCATTGCTTAACAGTGTAGCAACACCGGGAGCCAAGACATCTTGGTCGCCGTCACCGTCGACATCCACCGTCGCAGCTGAAACCGCTAAATTGTCTCCGTCGATATCAACGTCAGCACCAAATCCGGTGTCACCGGTTATGACATTGCCCAATATGGTCAACGGAGCGTCTTCAGAAACGGTGAAGGTGTCGTCGCTCGCAACAGGATTGTCGTTTACTGGCAGCACGGTGCCGGTGACGGTGGCCGTTGCGGTTGAGTTTAGCGCGCTCTGGCCATCATCGACCGTATAGGTGAAGCTGATGGGGCCATTATAGTTCGGGTCCGGAGTGAACAAGAGTTCGCCGGAAACGAGCTGCACGGTGCCGTTTGTGACGGGGACCGCCGCACCGCCATCGGTGAGCGGTTGGTCATCCACTTCGAGGACCGTCAGCGTGTCGCCATCGGGGTCGCTATCGTTGGTCGCGATCACGATGGAGACGGCCGTATCTTCGGGCGTGGTGAAACTATCTGCACCGGCGACCGGCGTATCGTTTAGCGCTGTCACGGTGACAGTGACGTCCGCAGTCGCTGTGGAGTTGGGCGAGCCTTGGGCGTCATCGACGGTGTAACTGAATGTGACTGTGCCACCGGTTGACGAATTGAAGTTCGCATCCGGGGTGAATACGAGGTCGCCACCCACCAATGCGACAGTGCCATTGTCGACCGGAACGGCTGCGCCCCCGTCTGTCACCGATTGGCCATCAACCTGCGTGATGGTGAGCGTATCGCCATCGACGTCGCTGTCATTGGAACCAACAAGGATCGTCACCGGCGTGTCTTCTACCGTTGTGACGCTATCGTTTAAGGCAATCGGTGCGTCATTGACGGGTGTGATTGTGATGTCCAGAAACGCTGTTGTCGTAAGCGTGCCATCGCTCATCGTGTAGGTGATTTGTGGAACGGACCCGTTCCAATCGGCGTCCGGCACGAAGGTCACCGCGCCATTTGCCAAGATATCGATATCGCCCACAGCGGGAATGGTGGCCAATGTGCCGGCGGAGAAGGTGCCCGAGACACCGGCAACCGTGAACCCGAGCACGGAGAGCGCATCGCCGTCCGGGTCGCTGTCATTGGTCAACACGTTACCGGTGACGGCGGGCCCATCTTCATTGCCCGATAGAACGTCGTCGACTGCCACGGGCGCATCGTTGGCGGGCGTGATCGTGATGTCCAGTGTAGACGCCGCAACTGCACCGGAGGGATCGCTTGCCCCGTAACTGACGGTTGGGACCGATCCATTGTAGTTTGGCAATGGCACAAAGGTGAAAGCACCGGTAGCGCTGATTGTCAGATCACCAATTGCGGGAATCGTAACCGTTGATCCCGCAGCGAAGGGGCCGGTCAAGGTACTGATGTTAAACGTGGTGACGATCAGCGGATCACCGTCTGCATCTGTATCGTTGGTGAGGACATTGCCCGTGACGGAGGCGGCGTCTTCAATGCCAGTCGCCGTGTCTGCTGTCGCAGCGGGCGCATCATTGATGTCCCGAAACAGCAGATCGGTGGTGATGGGCACCGCGTTGGAACCATCAGCGTTTAACGCTGGCACACCCGCAAGATCGAAATTTGTATCTGTCGGATCGAGGTTTTCGTCATTGGCGTCGAAGCCGTCATTGGCATTGCTGCCTTCGAAAATGTCGAGCAGGCCGTCGCCATCACTGTCTGCCATGGATGTGATGCTGGTTGGGGCTCCGTCACCACGTTCTGCAATGTCGGCGGTGCCGTCATTGTCGCTGTCGTGATCGGTGTAGTCGGCAACGCCGTCGCCATCAGTATCAACCGGCGCGAGACCGGCTGACAAGACGGCGTCTGCGGACGTGTCATCGGCATCATAGGCATCGTCAAGACCGTCGCCGTCTGCATCCACGCCGCTGGGGGCGATGTAGCCGGCTGTAGTTTGCGCTTCAAGATTGTCGGTGATGCCATCATCGTCGGAATCGAGATCCAACTGGTTGCCAGTGGGTTGCAGGGCTGCCGGTTCACCAATCAAAAACACCTTGCCGTCCGGCGCATCACCGCCGCCGGGCAGGATGACACGCACGGAAGAGACAAAGCTTCCAGGAGGCGCCAAATCATCCAGCGCGAAAAGTGCAATCTCTGCGGTCTGCGATGCGTTTTGGCTCGCTCCGGTGGAGATGAAATCCGATGAGTTCACGGCAATCGGTGCGCCCAGCGCCACGCCGTTTTCATCAAAGGCTTGCAGTTGCAGCGCGTTGTTGCCGCCCCGTTCCGTTACACCGATGAAAGCACCGTCAGACACCAGAAAGGGTTCTGAGTAGCCGAGTTCATAATAGTCACCGGCAGTCCAATTCGGTCCAGCCTGTCCCAAAACCTGGTAGTCATTGAGGTCTGGGGATTGAAATGCCGGAAGGATGTCGGCTTCCCAAGTGGTAGAACCCGACAGCGTGGCGGCGTTCGTGCCATTTTCGCGGAAGGTGGCGTCCTGACCGGCGGCTGCGAAGCTGAAGGCATAGCTGTCGGGGAAAATGTAGTTTGGATAGCGCACGCCATTGATGGTGATGGCGTCCAAAACGTGATCGCCGTCCGGATCGCTCAAATCGGCGCTTGTGATCTCGAAGGATACATTCGATGCGGGAATTGATCCGTTAATACCGGAATCTGTCGCGCCGATAATGCCTTGCTCCACGATGTCGAGGATGCCGTCATTGTCATCGTCGATGTCGGTGATGTTGGCCACACCGTCAGCGTCGGTGTCCGTCAGCAGAGTGACTTGGGCGACGTCGGTTTCGCCCTGACCATCAGAAATTTCGTAGGAGAAGTCTTCGCTGCCGTCGGCTCCCAAAGGCTGAACCACTGAGAGGATACCGCCCGCCAGCAAACTGACCTGCGTGCCGGACGCGAGGGTGACGGTGTCACCCAAAGTGATCGAGATGGGCGACCCCATAGCGCCGGGCTCAAACAGGTTGGTGACGGTGAGCGTGTCGCCGTCCACATCGCTGTCATTGGTCAAAACCGAAATGGAGGTTGCCACACCGGGCACGACCGTAACCGGTCCGTCATTGGTGGCGACGGGGGCATCGTTGAGCGCTGCAATCGTGATATCGAGATCAGCCGAGGCCACCTCGGTGCCATCGGACATGGTGTAGGTGATGGTCGGCACGGTGCCGTTGAAATTGGGAATGGGTGCGAAGGTGAAAGCGCCGTTGGGCTGGATCGTGATCGTACCCACACCCGGTATCGTGGCGGGTGATCCCGCCAAGAAGATCGGCGGGAGGAATGGGCCCACATCATAGGTGAAGTCTTCGACCGTCAACGTGTCGCCCGCGTCAATATCCGTGTCATTGGTGAGCACATTGCCGGTGACGGCGGGACCGTCTTCCGTTCCGGCTGCGGTGTCATTGTTTGGGGTGGGAGCGTCGTTGACTGGCGATACTGACACCGTGACCGTGGCGGTTTCGAGCGTTTCACCACCGACACCATCCGGTGAGGTAACCGTGTAGGTGAAGGTGTCAACGCCGTTGAAATTGGCAGTCGGCGTGTATGTGAGTTCACCGCTGGTGGTGAATCCAACAGTGCCCGTTGCGCCCTGGGTTACGTTTCGAATGATCGCGCCAGAGTTTTCAAAACTATCCGCCGTGCCACCACCAACGCCCGTCAAAGCGTTGAAAGTGACCGCCGTGTCTTCATTTGTTGTGATACTGTCGTCAGTGATGTCGGCTTGCGATGTTACCGTGATGGCAACGGTATTGCTGACTGTATCCGTACCGTCGTCCAGCGAGACGCCAAGCGTGATCGCTCCACCGGTATCAGTGTTGTAGTCGGCACTGGGCGTGAATGTGAGACCTACCAATGCAGCGTTTACCTGAGCGGCCGTGCCATTGATGGTCACAGTCGTGCTGGCGGACCCTGTCACCACCGCGCCGGAGCCGGATGCCACAGACAAAGCACCGGAACCGCCGGGCACCGTCAAAGTGACTAAGAGCGTGTCGCCATCAAGGTCTGCAACACTCATTCCAGTAATCGACAAGGCCACGTCTTCAACAGTGTTTTGCGCACCGGGTACTGACAAGACCGGTGCATCTTGGACCGGTGTCACGTTTAGGGTCATCGTGTTGGGTGTGGCGTCAAAATTCTGCCCGCCATTGGCAGTGCCACCATCATCCCCCACCGTGAAGGTGAAACTGGAATAGGCGGCACCGGGCGTGCTCGCGTTGTTTTCGTCTGCTGCGGGCACAAACTGCAGTGCACCGGAATCAATGTCGGCGGCAGCGATAACCACGCCCGCCGTCAACGGGGCCGGACCGGTGCCATTGTCAAAGATCAGCGTGCCATTTGCTGGCAACGTACCAATGGAGACCTCGAAAAGACTGTCGCCGGGAGAATCTACCGGGTCAGTGAACCCAAAATCAGAACTGGAGAATGTGTAAGGTGTATCTTCCAGCGTCGTTACCGCGCTGTCCACACCCTCCGGCGCGTCGTTGACGCCCAGAACCGTGATGGTCACCGTTTCGCTGGCAGTCAGGCCATTGGCGTCTGTGACCGTGTAGCTGAATGTGTCCGTGACGCTGGCTCCGGCTGCGAGTGCCTGCAGGGTGGGAGCGGTCGTCGGGTCATAGCTGTAGCTGCCATCGGCGTTAACGGTGACGGTGGCGCCCAAGCTCGATGTTGCATCATGGGCTGTGACGGTGAGGCCAGCCACAGCATCGAATGTGTCTTTGACTTGTCCTGCATCCAGTGTTGTCTCGTAGAAGCGGAACTGCGCGATATCGCCAATAAATGTATCGAACTCAGCGCCGGAAACATTTGGCCCGTTGGAATTGCCGCCCAGCGACGCGTCGCTGCCGCCGTCCCAATCGTTTAGAATTCCAACAGTCTGTGTGCCCACCTCTATTCCGTTTACGAACAGAGTAACGGTGTCATCTGTGCCAACGGAGTCCCGATCATAGACGGCGGTAACCTGAATGAATTCACCGGCTATATTGCCCGGACCCACAATCTCGTTGAGATCGGCCAAAAGGGTAATGGTTTCACCACCGGCGGCGTTTGAATTGTTAAACTGAACGCGGATGTGGTCGATCGTGCCTGAGCCCGTTCCAGCTGCATCCGACAGGGCGATCGACATGCCATCGCCGCTACCGCCCGTTTCGTACAACACTGCGCCGTTGCCAGCGGTGTAGTCAGCGGGGTCGTATTGGAACCATATTTCAAAGCTGGCGTCGGCGTCGGAGGGCGATCCTGCAAGTGACCCCAGATCGGTGGCCAAAGCGTCCTGACTTCCGTCGAATGTCAGGCTGCTCGTGATACCCGGATAGGCAGTCGTGGGCGACGTGTTTTCCGTAATCCCGCTGGCCCATGTGAACGGAAACGTGTTGGAGCCATCGTCCCAAGACCCGGCATCCGGGCCCGTCATGGTGATTGTGTCGAAATCCAGGACCGGTGTTGCAGTAATTGTGGTGTCGTTGCCCAGCAAGCCAGACGCCGCAACGTTCAACACGGCATCCTCGTTGGTTGCGCCGGTGTCCGGGTCTGGCTCCGGCAAAGGTGGCTTCACCACAAGAACGGTGGCGGTTTCCGTGACGCCACCCGCTGTCACCGTGTAGGTGAAGCTGTCACTGAACGTGCCGGGGGCGCCGGTGGACGTGTAGGTGATCGTGTTGTCGGGGTTGACCGTCACTGTGCCGGACGCACCGTCTACGGCCGTCACGGAGGTGATCGGACCTTCGAAAAAGTCGTTGGCCAACACATTGATGATCGCGGCCGCGCCGGAATCAATCAACGCCACATCGTCTAAAGCGTCCGCCACAGGCGTGATTGCGATGTCGATGACGCTGGTCGTCTCAGCTGTCGCAGTGCCTGTGTTGTCATTGGTCACGACCGTCAGGCTGGCCGTCCCGTTATAGTCCGCCGTGTTGGTGAAGCTGAGCCCATCCAGAGCTGAATTCACCTGCGCCTGTGTGCCGGACAGTGTGACACTGGCCGTGCCCTGACCGCTGATTGTTGCGGCGCCAGCAGCGTTGGCCAGAAGCGTGCCATTGGTGGCCGTCAGTGTGACCGTGACCGTGTCACCGTCGGGATCATCGACCGAAATTGTATTGCCATTGGCCGCGTTGAAGACGAGCGGCGTGTCTTCCGGTGTTGTGGTTTGGGAAATGGCAGTCCCGCCCGTTACCGGCACGGTGTTTACCGGCGCATCGTTGGTATCCAAAATCGTGGTTGTTGCCGCATTTTGAGCCGCATCAATGGTGGATGAACTCGCATTGGACAGCACCAGTTGGAAGTCTTCGTCGGATTCAAAATTACTGTCTGATGCCGTGGAAAGATCGATTGTCAGCGGTGCCATCGTCGCGGATCCGGAGAACACAACTGATGACCCGGCGACAACACTGCCAGCCGTATTGTGGGCATGTTGAATGCCTGTGCCGGACCCATCTTGAATGGCGATGGTTGAACCACCACCGTTGTCAGCACCGGTGCCTTGGAAGTCCACGTCCTGATAATTGATGCGAACTTCGCCCGTGGCTTCGCTGATGATGATTTGGAACGAACCGTTGTTGCCACCGTTGCTATAGAGAGGAACATCATCCCATTGGATAATCATCTGCTGCGCGCCGGGTGCACCAACAGTTTGGGTATAAACCGTGCCACCCGCGCCAGTGTCCAAATCGTTCCACAAAGCTGCGATGGCCGGTCGGCCACCCAGTTGCGTGCCGCCGGACATGTTAGCGTTATTGAATGCGTTGCCGATGCCTGAGCCGAACGTGACGAACCCATTGTCGTGCACGAAAAGGTCTGAATAGGTCTCGCCGAAGAACTCGAAATCAAATCCGATGGATTGTTGCTGGTTGACCTCGTCTCCAAGGGTTAGCACATTGCCGGTCGCACTGATATCGACGTACGTGCTGCCGGTCGCATCGTAATTCGCGACGTAGGCGTCATTGGAATAGGTGAGCGTGGTCCCGTCAAAAGACAGATCGGACCGCCCGGACACCGAGCTTGTGACCGCCGCGGCGAGGTCGCCATAGTCGCCGGAGGTGGTGTCGATGTCGGCAAGTGCCAGATCCACCGATACGGTCTGTCCGGCGGGCACACCACCGGTCAACACAATATCAAAGCTCGCGTCTGTGCCTTCGGCAGTGGTGGCCACGCCGGTGACGGACCATTCCGGCTGCACCGATATGAAGACCGTACCAGTGTCAACGCTGCCGTCCACATCGGTGATCTGATACGTAACAGTCTCGGTACCCGTTGCCGTACCCGTAAAAGTAAAGGTGACAGTACCGTCAGCGTTCAACACCGCTTGACCGTTACCACTGGCCAGATTGAACGGCGTGCCGATCACCGGTGTTGTGCCATCGATTTGGCTGACAAAGCCGCCACCGTCCGGCACCAAGTCATTGCCCAAAAGATCAAGCGTCAGTGGTGTGTTGAGCGTGGTCTCACCAGAATCTTCAATTGCGGTCACCGGATCATCCACCGCGTCCACCGTCACGACGAGCGTGACGGGTGCGCTGGTGGCCATGGCAACCGATACGTCATCTTGGGGATTGGATTCGGTTGAGGTCGCGGTGATATCAAATTGGTAGACGCCTAAAAACCCTGGCGTGCTGACAACGGTGATGTCGGCCAAATCAGCGGCTGCAAAGGTGACGGACCCTGCCGTGATTGTCAGGGGCACACCATTGTTCAAGACCGAATAACCGGCTGGAATATTTGAGAAAGTTAAGCTGGTGAGGGTCTCAGACCCGTCCTGATCGACAAGACTCGCATTGACGAACGGACCGACCGCGAGGGGCACGTCCACACCGGTGCCGGCGGTGGAACCGGTCAAAAGCGGCGCATCGGCGACAGCGGCAAAGTTGAACAACACGGACCCGGTTGCGCTGGCAACCGAACCGTTCGGCTCGCGGGACTCCACCGTCATCGACAAGGTTATGTCAGCATCCGAATGGTTGTTGGATGCAGGCGTTTGCAGCGTGACCTGCGTGACGTCCCATTCGTCCAAGAAGAGGACATCAGCGGTCCCCGTAGATGTAAACGAACGGGTTCCATCGGTCAGCGTATAGCCGGACGGCACGCCCGTGAGGGAGTAGCGCAGCGTCTCTGAATTGTCTGTGTCACCCTGGGTAGCCGTTAGATCAACCGGGCCTGCCGATACGTCTTCATCGCCCACCGCGCTGACGATGCCGCCTGGAATGATGGGAGTATCAGCGACGCCCCGAATGTTGATCGATGCGTAGCTGTCGGCGCTGTTTCCTGCCGGATCCTCAATCGTATAGTTGAAGAATTCAACGCCGCTATAGTCCGCCGGTGGCGTGTAATCGAACGAACCGTCGGCATATAAAACAAGGGTAGAACCGCTGGGAAGCAAGTGTGCTACCGGACTTGCAGCCCCCACAGCGTTGACCGGAATAACCACCGAACCAGAATCAAGAGCCGAGACGACTGTCAACGGATCGCTGTTGGGATCGGTGTCGTTGCTGAGCAGACCCGAGGCCACACCGACAGAAAGAGTGGTATCTTCATCGCCGACGTAAACGTCTTGAACGGGTGTGGGCTGATTGACGATATTGCCAAAAGAAATATTGGTTTCGGCAATGCCGGACGCGAAGGCACCGTCAAACACCTGCACTGTGATCAGGCGGATTGTCGGATCAAAGCCTACAACCGTGTTTTCATAGGTGATCGACTGGATGGCGGTTTGGTAGTCATCCGTGCTGGCTGCACCGGCCAAAGACACTGTGATCTGACCGCTGACGGAGGTATCGATGGTTGGCGTAATGCCCAAGCTCGCCATCACCGCCGTGTTGACGTTCAGTTGGTCACCGGCACTTGCGTTTGTCAGAATGATCGTAGCGCTGGACGCGCCGCCGCCGGGATTGTCGATATCAATGTCGCCATCTGCAATAGCGACCGGCGTGCCGCCGCCGCCGGCATTGGTGAAAAAGATGTCTTGATAACTGCTGCCGGTTGCCCCGGAGGAATCGTTCTGGTCAAGGTCGATGCCGGTGGCAAAGGATGTGTTGGGGTTGGTGAATACGAGATCGCCATCACCATCATGATCGAAGAAACGCGTACTGTTGTCATAGGTCGTGTAGACCAATTCGAGTTGGTTGACCGACCCCCAGGAAAACTGAACCCAGCTTTCCTGATCGATCGTGTCTTGATCTTGGGTGCCAGAGGAGGTGATCAGCGTGCCGTCATTGACCACAGTTTGGTTCGTGGGAGCCTGCACCGTGTAGGACGACAGGCCTGACAGGTTAGCCGACACAGCCTCGATGCTGTTTGGGTTGCCTGCAGTGCCGTCAATGTCAGCAATGGTCAGCGAGACTTCGCCTTCGGTCGGTCGGGTGTTGGTTCCGGCGAGGAAAATCTCCCAGATTACCGTGGCGCTGCCCTGCTGGCCCACAGTGATGCGCATGTCATCCAAACCGGGATTTGTGGTGCTGACCGTGTCAAACCCAACCACCGCACCACCGGTGGTGGCGGTTACCGTGGCGCGGATATCGATAGATACACCACCGACCGTGCCGGCGTTTTCCCAAAGGCCGCTGGCTCCAACGCCCGTCCCGCCTGTAACCACCGGGTCTTGTGTGGCGCGAATGGTGAACTCGGCAAGCAGATTGTTCCAATTTGGTGCGCTGAAGGACGTCGCTTCCACCGAACCCTGAACGATTTCCAGATCCCAGTCGCCGCCCAGATCCTCTGATCCGGTCAGATCATTGGAGGCTGCGATGTCCGCGCCTGTGATTTCGGCCAGTTGCTCGGCCACTTGGCGACCTTGCTCGCCCTCACCAAAATTACAGCCGTAAAAGAGAATGTCCCCGCCTTCAGACAGGCTCGAGCCTATCTGCTGCAAAGCGGTCACATGGGACTGCGTGATGGTTTCAGAGCTCAGTTGACCCGAGCCGAGATTGAGAAAACCCGCGCCGCCATGAGAGAAAATATGGACAGCATCGATGTCCTGACGGCCATTCAAAATGGTCGCGATTTGCTCCACGCCATCGGACTGCAGATCAAGGATGTGAACTTCGACACCAGAATCGATCTCGGTCAGCAGACCGCCGATGTCATCAACAGCACCATCGATGAACACAATATCGGTGGTTTGCTGCTCGGCACCAAAAGCGGCGGGCGGGGTGTCGCTTTCCGTCTCGGAACTTGTGTCGGTACCGCTTGAGGACTGGCCCGCATCGGCCAAAGCCGTATGGGTGGCTTGAGCGGCGTCTGATGCGGTTTCAACAGCAGCTGCGTCCAGCAGCACCCTTGGCTCCAACGCCCGCATGAGCGGTTTATCGCCGTCAGGCGCTTCGACCGCGCGTGGTTTTGTCCGAAAAATCTTCCCAAATGCTGATAGCATTTTTGTCCCCTACCCCAATTTCCTCGCCCGAAGCCCGCCCGGCCGGTGGATCTTGGTCTTTGTGTTCAGCCGCACGTCGCAGCCCGCCCGAATCCAAACGGAATCCGAGCGCGTTAACCTTTGGGTCGACAGGGTTAACAGCGTCTTAACCAAACCTGCCAAACGTGCCGGTTTGTTAAGGAACTTCAGGAAAATGGGGTTAAACTTGATTCAAAGCGAGACAAAAGGCCAACCTTGGACCCGTCAAACCGTAAATACGGCACCTAAACGGGGAACAGATAGTTAATGGCCAAGGCAACCGCGAGCACTAAACCCACATAAATGACACGCCGTTTCATGGTGCTAGACATGGTCTGTGACTTCCTTCCTTCGTGAAACAAACGTCTTTTGTGCCTCGGTTTGAGCCCACCGCCCCGGTTAGGAAGTTCAATCGATGGCGGCTTGGACAAGCCCGCCATGTTTTGTATAGCGCTTTCATGAGCACCAGTGACACCATTCAGGATCAATACGCCCCTAAAGCACGCCAAGGTCCGGCTGGAGGAAGCGAATTTCTGGTGGTCGCGCTCTACAAATTCGTAGCTTTGGACGATCTGCCAATTCTTCAAGCCGAGTTGCAGCGTCATTGCGCGGCGAACCGGGTGTTTGGCACACTCTTGCTTGCCCCAGAAGGTATAAACGGCACAATTGCCGGGCCTGAAACCGGCCTCCGCACGGTCATTGCCGCATTGAGAAGCCAGTCCGTGTTCAGCGACCTGGAGGTCAAAGAAAGCTGGGCACCGACACAACCCTTTCTGCGGATGAAGGTGCGGTTGAAGAAAGAAATC
Organism: Pseudomonadota bacterium; assembly: GCA_038746275.1. GTDB lineage: Bacteria > Pseudomonadota > Alphaproteobacteria > Rhizobiales > Rhizobiaceae > Pseudahrensia. The sequence goes on from JBCDKS010000015.1 coordinate 11,985, forward strand.
GTGACTTTGGGCGTCGATGAAGTGGATCCCATCAATCGCACCGGTCAGTATGTTGAACCCAAACAATGGAATGAATTGATCTCGCGGCCCGACGTTTTGGTTGTCGATACCCGCAACGACTACGAAGTGGACATTGGCACGTTTGAGGGGGCAATCGATCCCAAAACGCAGAGCTTTAGCGAATTGCCTGACTGGGTAGACAGTGAGTTGGACATCCCAAAGGATACACCCATCGCGATGTTTTGTACCGGTGGCATACGTTGCGAAAAATCGACTGCGCTATTGAAAGCTAAAGGTTTTTCGGAGGTCTATCACCTAAAGGGTGGTGTCTTGAAATACCTGGAGGACGTGCCGAAAGCCGAAAGTCTTTGGCAAGGCGAGTGCTTCGTGTTCGACCAGCGCGTAAGCGTGACCCATGGCTTGAACGTTGGCACACACGATCTGTGTCACGCCTGTAGAATGCCGATCACGGATGACGACAAGGCCAGCGAGCACTTCGAAGAAGGAGTTTCCTGTCCCAAGTGCTACGGCCAATACGACGCCGCCCGCATCGCGGCCTTTCGAGACCGGCAACACCAACTCAAGCTGGCAAAAACGCGCGGTACAGATCATCTGGCGGTGGACATAGAAGCCGCACGACGCCGTAAAAAACGCGAGCGGGACGAACATCGCAAGCGCAGCGCCGGTCAGATTTAGCCACACCGGTTTGTACAAACTCCCCCTCGCTGTTTGCGCAAAACGTGCACCGCGGTCAGCCCTCACAGACTGCTGAGCAAACGTGATTGGTCGATAGACCTTTCCCAATGAAGACTGGCCGCGATATGCGCGCCCACGCACGCAAGCGGAGGAATGGTCTCATGGTTTTAGCGTCAGTCTTTCAACGTCAGTGCCTTGCAACGCTCGTCTTGGTTGCTGGTAGCCTGTTATGGACACATGTTTCCTTGGCGCAGGCTGTGAAACCGCTGCCGGACTATGTGATTGCCCAGTTTGGTCACCCGCCCGCCATACCCACCGGACCTCTGCCCCAAAACGTCAAAGCGTCGGTGAAGACGGCTTTGATCGACAGCGTGACGCAGTCAGCCTGGGGACGGGATCAAACCATCGCACTGGCCGAGGTTGCACAATCGAAAGACCCAAGGCTGGTATGGATTATCAGCGATCTGATGCGCTTTGCGTCCGGTCAACGCTTGAGCGACGAGTTGACCAGGGCGGCCTCCAAACTGTTGGGCAAAAAGATCCCGAATGAGAACAATTGGGGCGTGGTCACAGATTATCTCATGGCGTGGGACATTCCGGCACCGCCCGACTATCTGCGCGCAAAACGGGCCATCTTTACCACCGTCGTGCCCGGTTGGGAGGCAATCTTCGTCGAAGGCAGTATTGATTGGCGGCACGTCTCTTGGGGCGGCGTTTTAATTGATGACCGCGCCTATGACACCACCGACAAGGTCTGCAATTGCATCCCTGCCGCTGACAATCCAAAGGTTAGCAGCGCGGACGAGGCGAAGTGGTTGAAAGACGATGACATCGTCTTTGGGGTGAGCATGAACGGCCAACACCGGGCTTATCCCCGGCGCATTATGGAAGTGCGGGAAATGGTCAATGACACGTTGGGCGGTCGTGACCTTGGCATCCCTTACTGCACGTTGTGTGGTGCGGCGCAGGCTTATTTCACGGACCAACTGCCGGACGGCATCGAACGCCCTGTCTTGCGCACCACAGGTCTTCTAATCCGCTCCAACAAAGTGATGTACGACATCACCAGCGGCTCCGTTTTTGACACATTTTTGGGAACTGCCGTCACCGGGCCTTTGGCTGAAAAGGGCATTAAACTAAAGCAAGCCTCAGTAGTGACCACGACGTGGGGCACGTGGAAAGCAACACATCCCAAAACCACTGTACTTGTAGAGGCGCTGGCACTGGGGCGCGACTTTGATTTCCGCAACAACCGGGACGCCGATGGACCGATCTTTCCTGTCGGAGATGTGGACCCGCGTTTGGCCGTTCATGAGGACATCATCGGTGTCGTTGCCGCCTCCGGCACACCCGTTGCTTTCCAGCGCAGCAAAGCCATCGCCGCCTTGACGAAAGGCGAAGCGATCAGTTTTGAAAACGTCCGCCTCACACTCGAAGCTGGCGGAGTGAAAGCCGTGGACGCCAATGGTGCAGACCTTGGTAGCCATCAGGCTTTTTGGTTTGCATGGTCGCAATTCCACCCAACGACAGCGCTTTGGCCGCAATAGAGCCGTCGCCCATCCCGCTCGTTCTCACCGTAAAACGGCATCAACACGCATAGGAATCTGCGCCTTCAAGGCACTACGGGAGGCCCCGGTTCGTGCGCGATGCGCCTGCGCGTGCAGCATATCGCTTAACAATACCGCCCGTTCCGCCGAGGGAAAATCCTTTGACAGCGCGCACCCTGCCTTCTCTTGCTCAAAGCGCTGGGTCAAATGCTGCGTTGTGCTGCTCTCAATCGCTGAGACCATGTCTCCTACCGTTGGCAGAATGCCGGACAGGGGGGCGGCACAGTTTGATATCAAGCACCCTTTCGCGCAATCCCCGTCGCGCGTTTGCAACTGAAGCGAAACCGTCAAAAAGGCGGTAACAGCGGCATTGATGTCCGGTTCCTCATCGAATGCCTTGATCCCCTTTGAGCCCAAGCCAAGGCCGTAGTGCCCCAAAGCGCGAACAAACAAGGCCTTTTTGTCTCCAAACGCCGCGTAGAGCGAAGGGCGGTTGATGCCCATGGCTTGCGTTAAGTCGTCCAGTGAGGCGCGTTCGAATCCCTTGGCCCAAAACACTTCAACCGCCGCGTTCAGCGCCGCTTCCCCGTCAAAGGCGCGGGGCCTTCCACGCTTTTTTGTACCGTTTGATACATTAATGTTGACATCCTTGCCCATGTATATTTATTTACTGTTCAGTACATTTTTTGCAAGGGCACATTATGACCACCATTTTGCACATTGATACCAGCGCGCGCCAAGCGGGTTCCCACACCCGAGACCTTAGCGCCGAGCTGGTGAAGACACTGCGGGCGAAACACGGTGATGGCGATACTGTTTACAGGGACGCCGCAAAAGGCATCGAGTTCATCGATCCAAGCTGGGTGGAGGCAAACTTCACGCCCGCCGATGCGCGAACAGACGATCAAAAGACCCGTCTATCGGCGTCAGACGAACTGGTGGCGGAGCTGATGAATGCCGATCACATCGTCATCGGCGCGCCGCTTTATAATTTTTCGGTTCCCGCCGTTCTAAAGGCCTGGGTGGACCAGGTCTGCCGCGCGGGCGTGACCTTCCGGTACGAACCAACCGGCCCCGTTGGACTGCTGGAAGGCAAAAAGGCTTATTTGGTCGTGGCATCCGGCGGCACGGAGCTTGCCGGCCCGGTGGATTTTGCCACCGGCTACATGCGCCAGGTCCTCAGTTTTATTGGCATAACCGATATTGACATCATCTCGGCCAGCCAAACCATGATGGACGAAACCAAGGCGTTGCAAACAGCCCGATCGGCGATCGCAGCGGCTGCATAATGCAACAGGGTGCGCCGACCCACGGCGCACCCTGTCGGCACTTCTTTCGTCGGCTTAGCCGATGATGTTGAAATCAGGACCATAGGGATAGCCGGTGATATTCTCGTTGCCATCTTCGGTGATGATCAAAATGTCATGCTCGCGGTAACCGCCAGCACCCGGTTGGCCATCGGGAATGGTGAGCATCGGCTCCATGGAAATCACCATGCCAGGCTCTAACACGGTGTCGATGTCCTCACGCAGTTCCAGGCCCGCTTCCCTGCCGTAATAGTGCGATAGGATACCGAATGAGTGGCCATAACCGAAGGTCCGGTATTGCAGCAGGTCACGCTCCTGAAGAAATTCGTTGATGTGGCTGGTGACGGTTGCGCAGCTCGCGCCGGGCTTAAGCAGGGACATGCCCAATTCGTGAGCCGCAACGTTGGCTTGCCAGATTTCCAGCGACGCCGCATCCACCTGTTCAACAAACATCGTTCGTTCCAACGCCGTGTAATACCCTGAGATCATGGGAAACGTATTGAGACTGAGAATATCTCCCGTCTCCAGTTTGCGCGATGTGACCGGATTGTGCGCGCCATCTGTGTTCATTCCGGATTGGAACCACACCCACGTGTCGCGATACTCCGCTTGCGGGAAACGCCGGGCGATCTCCAACTCCATGGCGTCGCGACCGGCCATCGCCACATCGAGTTCCCGCGCGCCAACCTTGACAGCATCCCGGATGGCGTAACCGCCGATATCGGCGACTTGAGCACCGTGCCGGATGATGTCGATCTCGGCGAGGGATTTGCGCATACGCTGGTGCATCGTGGCCGGGGCGATATCCACAGTGCGGCTCGGCACCAGAAAATCCCGCAGCACATTCATGCTTGAGAAGGTCATGTGATCAGCTTCAAAACCAATCACATTACCCTCGCCAACAACCGACCGGATGGCCCGCCAATAGTTGTTTCGCTGCCAGTCTGTATAGGTGATGTTATCGCCATAACATCTGCGCCATGGTTGGCTGGCGTCGATACCGGCGCTTATGGTCACGCTGTCTTTTCTGGTGACAACCAGCGCGTAGGGACGTCCGAATGCGCAGTATGTGAAACCCGAATAATAAGCCACGTTGTGCATCGACGTGAGCACACAGGCGTCAACGTCCAAGTGTTGCATTGCAAGCCGCAGGCCTGCCAGCCGGCTTTCATACTCAGCCTCCGCAAACGGTAAGGTTTTTTGCCCTTGATGAAAGCGGTAAAAATCTGGGCGGTGATCGGATCGCACAGAAGACAAATTGGGTAGGGCGGTGTTCATCGCATAGCTCCTTCGTTTCGCTTTGCGCTGCGCAACGAAAGGGCTGATCCCCTTCACCGCGGTAACGGCAAAGCAAGATCCCGGCGTTCAGGAAGATGAATACGGGTGTGTCCAAAAGTGGAGGCGACGCCATCGCCAACCCGCCGCATGACTTGGAACAAGAAACGTGCAATTGGCAAGAGCCAAAGCACGCGGTTTTGCTGATTTGGCGGTCCGACTTTGGGGTATTTGTTTTAACCCCGTTCCTTTCGCTCAAACGGTTCCGTTTGAACGGGAAAGGGCCTACCGGTCGCTCACGTCCCAGCGGGGGTTGATCCATGGTTCGAGGTTGGACCTCGCAAGCGGGGTCTTTCCCAGTATGTGATCGCTGGCTTTTTCACCGCACATGATGGCCGGGCCATTTAAGTTGCCATTGGTGATGCGGGGAAAGATCGACGTATCGATAACGCGCAATCCCTCAACACCGATTACACGGCATTGCGGGTCCACGACAGCCATGGGATCGTCCGGACGGCCCATCTTGGCCGTGCCACAGGGATGGTAGGCGCTTTCGACATGGTCTGCGATAAACGCGTCCAATTGCGCATCCGTCTGCACATGATCGCCGGGCGCGATTTCGTGGCCGCGAAACGGATCGAAAGCCGCCTGGCCAAACAGCGTCCGCGTCAGCCGAATGCAGTGGCGAAAGTCCGACCAGTCTTTCGGGTCGCTCATGTAGTTGAATTGGATTTTGGGGCTGTCCAGCGGATCGGCGGACGCCAAACGGATGGTGCCCCGGGATGCGGAGCGCATGGGGCCGACATGGGCCTGAAACCCATGACCCGCCTCCGGCGCTTTGCCGTCATAGCGGATGGCGATTGGCAAGAAGTGATACTGAATGTCCGGGTAATCCACGCCCGCCGCAGATCGCAGGAAGGCCGCACTTTCAAAGTGGTTCGTCGTGCCCGGACCGGTTTTGGTGAACAGCCATTGTGCGCCAATCACAGCCTTGGAAAATAGATTTAGATGCTTGTACAGCGTGATGGGCTGCAGACAGGCCTGCTGCACATACAGTTCCAGATGGTCCTGCAGATTGGCCCCAACGCCCGGCCGATCCGCAACAACCTCCACACCGTGCCCAGCCAAATGCGATGCCGAGCCGATGCCCGAAAGCATGAGGAGTTTTGGCGTATTGATGGACGATGCGGCCAGCACCACTTCGCGGTTGGCGCGCACATATTCCACGGTGTCCCCGCGCTGAATTTCCACGCCGATGGCCCGACGGCCCTCCATTACCACCCGGCGCACGAAGCAGCGCATCTGACGCAGGTTGTCCCGGGACAACGCCGGTTTGAGATAGGCGTTTGCAGCAGACCAACGACGGCCCTTGTGGATAGTTTGTTCCATCGCACCGAAGCCTTCCTGCTTCAGGCCGTTATAGTCTTCCGTGAGTTCAAAACCGGCTTGCCGACCGGCCTCCACAAAGGCTTGGTGCAACGGGTTATCCCGGCTGCCTCTGTTGATGTGCAGCGGACCGTTCGTTCCGCGCCCCTCACCTTCCGCGCCGCCATGGCTGGTTTCCGCCCGTTCAAAATAGGGCTGCACGTCCGCGTAAGACCACCCCTGCGCGCCCTCTGCGGCCCAGTGATCAAAGTCCTTCGCGTGGCCCCGCACATACACCATGCCGTTGATCGACGATGATCCGCCAACCACTTTGCCGCGCGGTGTCGCCAGACGCCGGTTGTTGAGGTGGGGTTCCGGCTCGGTGCCAAAACCCCAATCATAGCGGGCCATGTTCATGGGGTAAGACAATGCGGCTGGCATTTGCACAAACGGACCGATGTCCGTGCCGCCATATTCCAAAACCAAAACGGAGTGTTTGCCGTCTTCCGACAAGCGATTGGCCGCAACAGACCCGGCCGAGCCTGACCCTACGATAACGTAGTCGGCCTGCTGCACAAATTGAGTTGGGGTCAGTCCGTGGCTCATGACAACACTTACCCGTTACGTCTTGTTGGGCTGATAGCGCGGGTAACGGGCCTGCCCCTCCAGCACATTCAGGTCTTTGTGGTTTCTCATATAGCGCTCGCTGGCCAGTTGCAGTGGCTGGTAATCCCAAGGGAAATAATTTCCCGCCCGCAGGGAATCGTAGATCAACAAACGCTGTGCCTGACTGTTCAACACCGCCTCATGAAACATGTTGAAATCGTAGACATCGTCGATGATCTCGCGCAATTGGGTGAACTTGTCGCTGTGGCTCGGTTGCCCGGCAAGATTGGTCGTCTCTTGCGGGTCGTTTTCCAGATCAAACATCATGTCCGGGTCGGCGGGAGAAACGATTAGTTTGTGACTTTCATCCCGCGCCATGACCATTGGGGCGATGGACCCTTCCGCCGCATATTCGCTGATGATCGTGCGGTCCACGGCATCTCCATCAAGAAGCGGCAAAAGGCTTTCACCATCCAGATTGTCAGGAACCGGCAGGCCCGCGAGATCAAGCAGCGTTGGAAAAACATCCAGCGTGGATGCGGGCGCGGTCACATTGGAGGGCTGAAAACGCCCCGGCGCATGGAGCATCAGCGGCACCCGCGCTGACCCTTCCAGAAAACTCATTTTAAACCAAAGGCCGCGCTCGCCGAGCATTTCGCCATGGTCTGACAAGAAAAGGATGATCGTATCGTCGGTGAAATCACAGGCTTGCAGTGTTTCTAATATGCCGGCCATGAGACTGTCGACATAAGAGATGTTGGCGAAATACGCGCGGCGCGAATTGGTGACGTCCTGTTCGCTGATATCGAACTCGCGCCAGTTCGACATATCAAACAGGCGTTTGGAATGGGGGTCTTGTTCCTCATAGGACTTAGCAGGTGTGTTGAGCGGCGGGAGCGCCTCTTCCGGATACAAGTCCCAGAACTTCTGACGCGCCACAAACGGATCGTGCGGATGCGTGAAACTGACCGTCAAACAGAACGGTTGTTCGCGATCTTCCCGCGCATAGGTGTGCAACGCCTGACGGGCATGAAACGCCACTTCATCATCATATTCCAGCTGATTGGAAATCTCACCAACGCCCGCCGTCGTGACGGAGCCAAGGTTGTGATACCACCAGTCGATGCGTTTATGCGGCTGGGTCCAATCCGGCGTCCAGCCAAAGTCGGCGGGATAAACGTCCGTGGTGGCGCGCTTTTCAAATCCGTGCAGTTGGTCCGGCCCGACAAAATGCATTTTGCCGCTCAAGGCCGTCTTGTAACCACCGCGTCTGAGGTGATGGGCAAAGGTTGGTATGGCGGAAGCGAATTCCGCCGCATTATCGTAAACGCCGGTTCGGGACGGCAGCAGGCCCGACATGAAGGATGCCCGCGATGGTGCGCATAAAGGGCTGGCGCAATAGGTGTTACCGAACCCAACGCCCTCGTCGTACAACCTGCGAAGCGTTGGGACGTGGAGAAAATCTGCCGGGCCGCTCTCAAACAGTGTGCCGGTGCACTGGTCGACCATGAAAATCAGGAAATTGGGTTTCATCATTAAAATCCGATGGGCCAGTTGCAGTCGGCGTTGCGGCAGGTATTCGTTGACAACGGGCAGGGTCAGTCCATTTGGCTCTCTTATGACACAAAAGAGGGGTGACATAGGCCCACAAAAGACGTTTCATTGCGCCCAACGGCGCGGACGACCGCGCTCAATCTTGGAGGGACTTACGTATGAAACGGATCTTAAAATCGCTTTTGGTTGCAGCCGCACTGACCACCGCCGCATCGGGCGCGATGACAACGGCTGCGTATGCCGAGGCCGAAACTTGCAAAACAGTGAAGTTTTCCGATGTGGGCTGGACCGACATCACCGCAACCACGGCCGCCACATCTGTGGTGCTGAAAGCGCTGGGCTATACGCCTGAAACGACGGTTCTGTCTGTGCCAGTCACCTATATCTCATTGGCCAAAGGTGACATTGATGTGTTTCTCGGCAACTGGATGCCAACCATGGAAGGCGACATCAAAAAATACCGCGAAGAAGGGACCGTCGAGACTGTGCGCGCCAACTTGCAAGGCGCAAAATACACCCTGGCTGTCAACAAAGTGGCAGCCGACGCTGGCCTGAAAACCTTCGCCGACATTGCGAAAATGAAGGACAAGCTGGAAGGCAAGATCTTCGGCATTGAGCCTGGCAATGACGGCAATCGCCTCATCCAAGACATGATCGACAAAAACGCCTTTGGCTTGAAAGGCTTTGAAGTCGTCGAATCCTCAGAAGCCGGAATGCTGGCGCAGGTGGAGCGATCTGATAAGCGCGGCGAGCCTATCGTATTTCTGGGTTGGGAACCGCACCCCATGAACGCCAATTTCAAAATGAGCTATCTTGAAGGCGGCGATGATTTCTTCGGCCCCAATCTGGGTGGCGCGACCGTCTATACCAATGTGCGCAAGGGCTATGTGGAAGAGTGCTCCAACGTGGGTGCACTGTTGAAAAACCTTGAATTCTCGCTGGCCATGGAGAACGAAATCATGGGCGCAATCCTGAACGACAAGCAGGAGCCGGAAGTGGCTGCCACCGCTTGGATGAAGGCCAACACCGACGCTGTTATGGCGTGGCTGGACGGCGTGACAACCGCAGACGGTGGTGACGCAAAGGCAGCCGTCGCAAAAGCATTGGGTCAGTAATCCGCAAAGCTTGGTTCTACACCTTTCGCCATGGATTGGCTCACTGACCATAAAATCCCCGTCGGCCGCTGGGTGGGCGATGGGGTAGACTGGATGACGGACAATCTGTCTTTCATCTTTGATGGCATGGAGACGTTCCTGGAGGCCATAATTGATGGCCTTTTGGCCGTCCTCCAATGGCCGCACCCTTTGGTCATGACCCTGCTGGTCACACTGGCCGCGTTCTACCTGCGCCGCTCGGTTGGCCTCGCAGTGGGCGCTTTTTTTGGGCTGCTGTTTATCCTCAATCAAGGCTATTGGGAGGCCATGACGGAAACGCTAGCGCTCGTGCTGGCCGCCTCTGCCGTCTGCATGGTGCTGGGGGTTCCCGCCGGGATTTACCTTGCACACCGTAAACGGGCCTACGCGTTTGCCCGTCCCGTTCTGGACTTGATGCAAACCCTTCCGACGTTTGTTTATCTCATTCCGGCCATCATATTTTTTGGCATCGGCATGGTCACAGGCCTTGTGGCGACAATTGTTTTTGTCATCCCTGCTGCCATTCGCAACACACAATTGGGCATCGCCTCAACGCCTGCGGACCTCATGGAAGCCGGCAATGCCTTCGGCGCAACACGGATGCAGCGCTTGTGGACGATCGAACTGCCCCACGCCCTCCCCAACATCATGGCGGGTCTTACCCAAACCATCATGCTATCACTCTCCATGGTGGTGATCGCGGCTCTGGTGGGCGCTTCCGGCTTGGGCACTCCAGTCGTTCGTGCGCTCAACACGGCCAACAGTGCGCTGGGCTTTGAGGCCGGTTTGGTGATCGTTGTTGTGGCCATCCTGTTGGATCGCCTGCTGACGGTCAGCGCCAAGCGTGGCTAAAGCCAATCACCGCTTCTTTCAGGCGTTGATCGCCTCTAGCTTTTTGTTTGAAAGCGGTTTCTTTCGCTCAAGCGATGCCGTTTGAATGGAAACGGCTGTGAAGTGAGCGGCTCACCCACCGCCGAAGCGGTATTCGCCGCGATAGTCATAGGGCTGGGCCTGCATTTCCAAGTGCAGGCGATCGGCTTCGTAGGGATGGGCCAGCGCCACGTCTTCATTCAGTTCATGGCCAAGACCCGGCCTGTCGGATGGGATGACATGGCCGTCTTCCCAGCGGATGGGGTGGTCCAGCAATTGCGAATGAAAATTGTCGAACTGTCCGATGGATTCCAGCAGCAGAAAGTTGGGTATGCACGCGCCCAGTTGAATGTTGGCGAGCGCCTCAATCGGGCCGCAATAAAGATGCGGCGCCACCTGCGCATAGTGCACTTCGGCTATAGCTGCGATCTTTTTGGCTTCCAATATCCCGCCAACGCGTCCTAAAGCCGGTTGCAAAATCGAGGCGGCGTTTGTGCGCAGCACGCGGGCGAACTCGTATTTTGTGGTCAGCCTTTCGCCGGTTGCTACAGGAATGCTTGTACGCGTCGCAACCCGCGCCGTATCCTCCGGCATTTCGGGCGGTGTCGGTTCCTCAAACCATAATGGCTCATAGGGTTCCAAACGGCGCGCCATGCGGGCGGCACCGTCCGGCGTGAATTGACCATGGGTGCCAAACAGAAGATCGGCGCGCGTCCCCACCGCTTCACGGATCAGACGACAAAACATCTCGCAGCGCTCCAGATCCACCATGGCGGGCTGGTGGGGATCGTATTCCGTATAAGGGCCTGCCGGATCAAACTTGATGGCGGTGAACCCTTGCTCCACCAAAACAGCCGCTTGCTCTGCAGACGCTTGAGGGGCGTTGTAGAACGCAGCCGGGTCTTGGCCTTCGCCTGGATAAAGATATGTGTAGGAACGGAGGGTCTCGTTGACCGTGCCGCCCAGCAGGTTGCGGACCGGCTGCTCCAAGGCTTTGCCGACAATGTCCCAACAGGCCATCTCTATGGCGGAAAACGCGGCCATAACTGTGGGGTCCGGGCGTTGCGAAAAGCCGGATGAATGGAACCGCCTAAACAAAACTTCGGTGTCAAACGGGGACGCCCCGTCGCAATGGCGGGCAAACAGGTCTTCGGCCACCGCGCATTGCACTTTTGGACCGACGCTCGCTCCATACATTTCGCCGTAGCCGACAATGCCGGTATCGGTGGTGAGCTTTACAAACAGGAAGTAGCGGCCGCCAAAGGAAGGTGGCGGGTTGCCCACCACGAACGTGCGCACATCTTTGAGTTTCAATTTGGTCTCTCCCCAATTTGCTTCCCGCCCAACAACCCGTCCAACCAAGCCTGATCTATTCGATCCAAGTCGGACGGGTTGTGTTGAGTTGCGGGTCTTCTGTTTGGCAGTCCCCGACGCCACAGTTTTCCACGCCTTTGACAGTGCGTCATGCGCCAAACTAGATCAATTCAGACCACGGGGCTTGTTGGTAAACGACAGGTTAACTAGCATATCCCAATGAGTACCGTGTCCATAGATATACGCCGCGCCGGGAGCGGCGATGCACCGACCCTTTCCAAGGTGCACGATTTTTCTTGGCGTCAGGTCTATTCCGGTCTCATTCCCCACCGCGCATTGGAGACGATGATTGCCCGCCGTGACGAGCAATGGTGGGCGAAAGCCATTCGACACTCCACCCGTATTTTGGTGTTGGAAGCCATGGGCGAAATCGTGGGTTACACGACCATGGGACGCAACCGGGCATCGGCATTGGCGCAAGAGGGCGAAGTTTACGAACTCTACCTTTTGCCCGAATATCAAGGGGTTGGCTTGGGACGCAGGCTGTTTCTCGCAGCCCGCCAAGAACTCACCAATATCGGCTTGAGCGGCAGCGTGGTCTGGGTGTTGGACGATAATCATGCCGCTGTGCAATTTTATCAAAACGCCGGTGGGATCGACGTTGCTGAAGGCAGCGAGACCTTTAGCGGTACTACACTGAGCAAAACGGCATTTGCTTGGGTTTAGAGCGGTTGTGTGAGCCCGCGGTGCGCCCGACACGGCAGTCTGAGAGCGGGCAAACCGGCGTCCAGTTTCGCACGTAACTAAGCAGTACGTAACGCAAAGCTTGCAGAACAGCGGGAGTAAATATGTCATTTTTTCCAAAGATGGAATTTGAAGTGCCGAAAATGCGTCATTCGGGTCTCGTCGTTTTGGCGGTGCTTATCTGCGCGTCCCTGCTGCCAGTCGCGCCGGCTTTTGCCAAAACGCTGACACAAGCTGAAATTCGGACGGAAATGCTCAACAAAACCATCGTCACGCGGCGGTTTGGGCTGCGCATCACCATGCGTTACAGCCCTAACGGAACCGTGTCTGCGAAAACGCTTGTGGGATCGCTGAACGGCACCTGGCGTTATCGCGGCAACCGGGTTTGCACCACGTTTCCCAGCGGCCCCGCCAAGGGTACAAGCTGCGTGTCGTTTCGCAAAACCGGACCAAAAAGTTTTGTTTCGTCGGAGGGTGTCCGCTTTTCTGTCCGCTAAACCTTCAATAGCGGAACACACCGAAGGCCGGAGCGATGGTGCCGCGCAGGAAAATCTGCAGGAACGTAAGCGCCAGCAAAAGTACAATCGGTGAAATATCGATAGAGCCCAGATTGGGCATGAAGCTTCGGATGCGGCCGAGCAACGGCTCTGTGGCGTCGTGAACAAACTGTCCAATCATGCGTACGACCGGATTGGACGGATTGACGACGTTAAACGCGTAAAGCCACGACAAGACGACGGATATGATGATGATCCACCAATACAGGTTCAAGATCGTATCGATGAGCCAAAAAACCGCCTGCATACCTGTCTCCTTGCGCACCATGTATCGGCGCAGCCTGTCTACGGTGGGCATTTAGGCGGTCCCGCGATCAAGAACAAGCGGCGATTTGACGGAGCCGATTTCGCTGCCCGCACATGCGCCCGCACGTTGCCGCAGCCATAGTCGATAAGGCTCTCAAGCGATCTTGTGAAGTGACAACTTTTCGCCCACAGATTGCATCATAGATCCCTTAAAACCCGCTCCCGCTTTGTGAAACGCACCTCCATCATCGTGATTTCAAGCCACGTCGTGCGCGGCACGGTGGGCAACCGGGCAGCCGCGTTTGCGCTGGAGACGCTGGGGCATCCTGTATGGGCCGTGCCCACTGTCACTCTCTCTTGGCACCCCGGCCACATACCGACAGCGGGTGCACCGACACGGCTCTTCGCATCGCCCGAAGACTTTGCTGCACTGTTGAAGAGCTTGGAGGCAGCCCCTTGGTTACCGGAGGTCGGCGGTATTTTGAGCGGCTATTTGGGCGATGCCGCACAGGCGGATGCCATCGCCTCTTTGGTCCAAACTGCCGGCAAAGCCAACCCGGATTTGCTCTACGCCGCCGACCCCGTCATCGGCGATGGCGACCGGCTATATGTACCATTGGAGGTGGCCGAAGCTGTTCGTGACCGGCTCGTGCCGCTGGCCGATATCGTGACGCCCAATCCGTTTGAACTGGCATGGCTCGTGAAGGGGCTGATGAACGATGCACCGGCTATGACGCCTCATGCCGTCGTCGCCATGGCCGAGGCGCTAAGCGCCAAGTGGAACGTCAGTTCCGTATTGGCCACATCGGCGCCGGCCATGTTGACCGGGCACATCGCAAATTTGCTGGTGGAAGCCAAAACCCAAGACCGTGCTGGCGAAGCGCATATGGCGGAGCACCGCGCGTTTGCCCAAGTGCCCAACGGCCTTGGAGATCTCACCGCTGCGCTCTACCTCTCCGCAGCGGTGCAGAACAAGAGCAGCGGGAAAACCGATGGCGGCGCAGCGGGCCTGCGCCAGGTCACCAGTGCTGTCGCCAGCGTTTTGAAGCGGCACATGACTGTCCAAGGAGATGAATTGGCGCTGGAAGCGTCGACTGACGAATTAAAAAGACCGTCAGTGCCTGTTAACATGAGAGCGCTGAGCGGCCCGGCCCGAAAGGTTCACTCTATTGCCCCTCGCTGACCAAGGCCGTTACTCCCCGCTGACGCGGGTGATATCAGCGCCGACGGCGGCCAATTTTTCTTCCAGCATCTCGAAACCACGGTCGAGGTGGTAGACCCGGTTTACTTCCGTTTCTCCATCAGCCACCAGACCCGCAATCACCAGCGACATGGAGGCACGCAAATCGGTTGCCATAACGGGAGCGCCAGACAGGCGTTCAACACCGGTCACCACAGCTGTTTGGCCATCAATCGCGATATTGGCACCCAGGCGGGCCAGCTCTTGAACGTGCATGAAACGGTTTTCAAAGATTGTCTCGCGCACCTCAGTTACGCCTTCAGCGCGGGTCATTAACGCCATGAATTGGGCCTGCAAATCGGTGGGGAAGCCTGGGAAAGGATCGGTCTCAAAATTCACGGGTTTGATGGGACCGGACAGACGACGCACGCGGATGCCATCGTTGGTGACATCCACATCGACACCCGCCTCGACCAAAACGTCCAGCGCGGCTTGCAGGAGCGGAGCGCGCGCGCCCTTGAGCAAGACATCACCGCCAGCCATGCCGACGCAAGCGGCAAAAGTTCCGGTTTCAATACGGTCCGGCAGCACTTCATGTGTGGCCCCGTGAAGGGCGCTCACGCCTTCAATGGTGATCGTGGAGGTTCCATGTCCGGAAATCTTGGCGCCCATGGCGTTCAAACAATTGGCGACGTCCACCACTTCCGGTTCGCGGGCGGCGTTCTCAATAACGGTCTCACCGTTGGCCAAACTGGCTGCCATCAACATCACATGGGTCGCGCCCACGGAGACTTTCGGGAAGGCGTATCTGGCACCGACAAGGCCACCCTTAGGCGCCTTCGCGTTGACGTAACCGCCATCGATGTCAATCTCAACACCCAAAGCCTCAAGAGATTCGATAAACAGGTCCACCGGGCGTGTTCCGATGGCGCAACCACCGGGCAGGGAGACGCGCGCCACACCGCAACGCGCCAAAAGCGGACCGATCACCCAAAAGCTCGCCCGCATTTTGCGCACGAGTTCGTAGGGCGCGGTGGTATCCACGATTTCCTCTGCCTGAAACTCGATACGACGGCCGGTCATTTCTGAATCGCCCGCGCGCTTGCCTCTGACGCGATAGTCCACACCATGGTTGGACAGGATGCTCATGAGCGATGTCACATCAGCCAGGCGCGGCATGTTTTCCAGCAACACCGGTTCATCCGTCAGCATGGTGGCGATCATCAAAGGCAGAGCGGCATTTTTTGCGCCCGAAATCGGTATCGTTCCGTTCAGCATGCCGTTGCCGCGAATGACGATCTTATCCATGTCGTTTTCCAATTCGTTTTGACGGGCCGCCGCCGATGATGCGGCTTACTGGGCCAAGCAGGCCATGTGCTGCATAAAAAAGTCAGGACACCCGTTTGGGTGTCGGCCAGTATGCGGCTGGGTGTATTTCAAAGCTTTCCCTGCGGCAACAGTAAGGCTGCGCCCAGCTGGAGGTGCTTAAACCGAGCTCCAACTCTATTAACTGATCGCTGCAGGGTTTTGTTTACGGCAATCAGCATGATCACGATTGATCATCGACCGGTTTCGGCACGGCATCGCCATCTGAACTCATCCCGGTTTCACCGGCCTTTTCAGTCGGCCGCTCGGTCTGAGCTTGAACACGTTCGCGCAAACCGCGCGCCTTCATCTTGCGGCGTTGCAAGTTGGCCCTTAGGGCCTCTCGCAATCTGTCTTCGCGGTTCACGATGCGGCCTCCGCCATATTTACAAGTTTTGCAGACCCTTATTTAAGGCCGATCCACCTCAAATGCGATGATTTCCAACGCGCGAACTTTTGCGGGGTTGCCGCCTCACTTCTGCAGTGCTGCATCAGTCAGAACATCAAAACTCAAATCCCGAACACGCCGCTTGCAAGCCCCAAACCCTTGTGGCAAACCCACCGCGGTTCGCGCAATCACATCCGCGCCAACGCTGTTGTAGCTCAGGGGTAGAGCACTTCATTGGTAATGAAGAGGTCGGGAGTTCAAATCTCCCCAACAGCACCATTTCTCATCACTTGCGGAAATGTCGCCGTAAAATCCTAGCAATCGAACTCTTGGCAGGATTTAAGGTTGCTTTGTGCGCGCGTCAAACGTCGTTGATGTTGGTTTACGCCAAGAGCTTCTGCAACGCGATGAACGGCAGGCCGATTGGGCTTGGCAAGCTTTGGGGCACCTGGGGCAACTCCATCCACACATTCACCCGCACCGATGCCCGGTGGAAAGTGTCTGGCTTTGCCTTTGACATGACCCATGAGCGCGGCTCCAATTGGGTAAAGTCCACACCGGGAAGTTAGGACCCAATGATCACAAGAGCAGCCACCGCATCGTTCCGCACGCCGCTTTTTCCTGCAGGAACGCGAGCGGAAGAAACCCGGCTCTATCGGGCCGAACGGCAGGGGCTACGGCTTGCCGTAATTTGCCGCACGGTGGCTGTCGGCATCGGCTTCCTTTGGGTGATGGGCGCGTGGCTGACACTTGGTTATCACCCCAGCCCTTGGGTCTTTTTGGCCTTGGGCGGGTTTACACTCTTGGGAATTGCCCATGCTCTGGTTATCGGAACACGTTACGACAGACGCTGGATGAAATACGCGATTTACAGCGTCGACACATTGGGCATCTGCGCTGCGTTTGCCTTCGTGCCGGTGAGTGTTGCTGCGGATATTCCGCAAATCATAGCGTTTCGCGCCTACGGCATTTACTACCTCTTTCCTTTGGTCGCCATGGCTGCGCTTTCTCTATCGCCATGGTTGGTGCTCTGGACAGGCGCGGTCGCCATTGCGGGTTGGTGGGCGGCCTTCTTGTTCGTTTTATCGGACATCACCAACCCCCTGTCATGGGGCGATATGCCGATCCCCGCATCGCAGGCAGATTATGAGACCATTTTCCTCTCGATAGATTTCGTGGGCCAAGGCAATCGTGTGGAGGAAACCGGATTTCTGTTCTTCGCATCCGCCACATTGGCACTGGCCGTATGGCGGGCGCGTGGGGTGTTTTTGGCGCAGTTGTCAGCGCAGTTTGATAGAGACCGTATCGCCGAAACGCTGGGACGATATGTGCCAGAAACCATCGCCAAACGCCTGATCGACGACCCCGTTGCCTTGGCCCCGCAGGAGCGTCATGCCGCCGTGCTGGTGATGGATATCGCAGGGTTCACCGCATACGCGGCCAGTCGCAGCCCCGGCGAGGTGATCGACGGTTTGAACCGGTTTTTGGCCCGGTGCGCGGACGTCATCTCGCGCGAACAGGGGGTGGTCATCCAGTTTACCGGTGACGGCTTGATGGCCACGTTCGGCACACCCATCGAATTGCAGGTGCCGGAAAAGAACGCTGCAGCCGCAGCGCATGGATTGCAATCCTGTGCAGAGGAACTCGGATTTCAAATCCGAGTTGGTTTGGCCGCAGGCCCGGTAGCCTCAGGCAGTATCGGCTCGGCACAGCGGCAAGCGTTTACGGTCTATGGTGACACAGTCAATCGCGCTGCTCGGCTGGAAGCGCACGGCAAAATGATCGGGCGAACCATACTTATGGACGGCCCCATGGCGGACGCCCTGAGAGAGCCAACGTTTGAACCTTTCCCCGGCCAAGCCCTGCCCGGCATTGGCCAAACGGTGGACGTGTATGCGGTGTGAGGATGGCAATAAAAACCAGCACTTGATTGTTTAAGCACCCTGCGGAAAACACGACCCGAAGACGTTCCTGTTCAAACGGAATCGTTTGAACGAAAGAACCCGGGGTAAGACAACAATCTAGAGGCAATCGGGGCTTCAAAGAAGCCATAATTGCTTCTAGGAAAAAATTTGAATGCTGGGGTCTTGGAGGCCGTCTTCCAAGTCTTCTGCCGGTGGATCGGTGCCGATTTCCGGGAGTTCGAACTTGTCTTGACCGGCTTCGCCTTCGGCGCTGTCAAGCACATCAGCCGGGTTGACCGGGGCGCCATTGGGTTTCGAGCGCAGGAAGAAGTCGAGATAGTCCTGCATGGCGGGGGTCATCTGGAAAGGTGCCGAAGGCGCTGCGCCGATGGCGGATACGAAGACAGCATAGTTTGGCGCGGTCAGAATTTGAGATCCGCCACTGTTTGATACCGTGATGGCACCCACATTATCCAACGAATTGCGGCGGGAGCCCGGGCCTTTCAAAATGACGATGCTCGCGCTGCGAGGGTCGGCACCCGCCGTGTTGAGACCGGCGAGCCCGGCCAAAGCTATGGCGTCTTCACCCACAATGCCTTCAAACGATGTGCCCCGAATGCCGATAGTGGCCGCTGGCGTGTCCACACTGGCATTGGTGGGGTTTTGTTTGCCGATGCGCCCGCTCATAAAACGAAACGCGCCTTTTGCCACCCGCGCGCTCACCGTCCCGGCGGATGTGGCGGGATCATAGACAAAACGGTCGATGGTCATTTCGCAGTTTTGGCCGACGGTAAAGGTCGTTTGATCGAGCAGCAAAATCTGCAATGCGCTGTCATCGCGCGTCAGCACACGGTCTTCCAACTTGATTGCGTCGCGCACGCGCGCCTTGCGTTCGGCGCCCTGTGTGGTGACAAAAACGTTCCCGCGCACGGCAGCGCTGGTGCCAATGACGGGCGCAGCCCACGCCGCCTGCGCCAATAGGCTTGTGGCCAGCGCCCCTGCGGCGGTGGACTGTGCGAACCGCTTCGACAGTGAGGATTTCGCACCGGGCATCGTCTTAAACAACCGCATCAGAACTGAACCCTCTTTGTGAACAGAAGATCGCCGGACCAATTGTCAAATGTCAGGTTTGAGATACTGGAGTTCTGATCCGTGTAGGAAACGCCAACCTGCGCCACGATGTCTGCAATAGCCTCTGGCAATTCGATGTCGGCAGAAGTAAACAATGCGCTCAATGGCGCGCCAACCGCCACACGCGCGTAAAACCGCTCATCTTCACGAATGTCGGAAAAAGACGTGAAGAAATCGACTTCATCGTAGTTGGTCTGCGAGTATGAAGCCTTCGCATTGAGGTAAAAGCCGCCACCCAACAAGGTCAGTGACGACAGTTCAATTTTGGCGAAATCATACGAAAAACCATCGGGAGCAAAGAGGTCGCCTTCGGCATCCTTGCGCCTGACGCTTCCACTCAACGTGAACGTCTGACGGTCGCTCGGCCGCCAACGCAACCCCGTCTTGCCGCCGTACAACCAACCGTCGCGAAGATCACCAACGATACTAAAAGATGTTTCGTCATAGTCCTGATACTGCGCAAAGCCGTTTAGAAACCAGTCGAGTTGCGCGTTAATCGACCAATTGGTGTCGATCCCGCCGCCAGTTTCGCTCCGGAACTCTTCGTTTTGCACAATGCTGTGGCTGGCCAATACATAGGGCGTAATGGTGCCACCGAAACGGTGCAGCGTGACGCCGGCCTTTACCGGGAAGTGAGCGAAGTCGGCGCGGCCAATTTCGAAATATTGGTTGAAGACACCCCCTATCTGCACAAACGCAAAGTCACCCCGACCGTTTTGGAAATCAACCTCGATCCGGAACTGGCTCGCACCCGTGAACGCACTGTCTGGACCGTCTTCCACGTCAAAGAGATCGACCTCGTCGTTCAAGCGGCCCGGATTACTGTCAGTGCGCAGACCGAGGGAAAAGCGAGCGCTCATGCGCACACGCCGGCTCGCTTGCTCGGCCAGCGCCAAATACTTGCGACGCTCGCCCTCTTGTTTGGGGGACAGATCACGACCTTCGAGCAGTTTCAATTCACGTTTGGCACCGGACAGATCATCCAAACGGTACAAAACGATACCGTAAAACAGGCGCACCGAATCCCAATTGGGCTGCGCCAGAAGTAAGCGCTCCAGGGCGGCGCTGGCCTGTTGCAGATTGCCGGCAGCGACCTGCTGACGGGCATAATCGAGGTTCAGTTGGGTGTCATCAGGGCTTGCGAGGACCTGTTGAAACGAAATCGCCTCTTGCGCGCGGACGCCGTCCAGCGGAATGAAGGCGACCACGCACACTGCGCTCAATGCCACCGCGGCTTTGCTCGCCTTCATCAAGCCAGACATCAGATTGGTTTTGCGTGGCGAAACGATCACAGGTGTCATCCTCTTCCGGGAATTTCAGTTTTACCCCGGCCCTCATTGCGGTCAAACGGCGTTTCATCACATGCTGTAACACTGGACGGTTTTTGGCCGATAAATCGGATTTCGAATCGCAATGCGGCTTTTGCGCAACAAATGGCTTCCGGTTTGGGTGGGCGGCTTGGGACTGTGCGGGTTGTTTTGGGCGCTGTTTGGGTTGATCGGAGACGGTGGATCACCGCTCAAGCGACTCAATACGCTGGTATTTGACGCCTATCAGGTCGCAAAACCGCGCACTTTTAGCGGATCAGATATCGTCATCGTCGATATTGACGAGCAGTCGTTGCAACGACTGGGGCAATGGCCTTGGCCGCGCACGGAATTGACACGGCTCACCCGCCGTTTGAAGGACTTGGGCGCGGCTGTGGTCGTCTTTGATATGGTGTTTGCTGAACCGGACCGCACATCGCCGGTCATCTCTCTGGGCCGTTTGCGCAAGGCGGGTGTGGCCGTGAATTTGCCCGGGACATTTGATCCAAAGGCACTCGATCACGATCGCGCCTTTGCCGCTGCGATCGCCGAACTACCGGTGGTAACAGGCTTGGTGCTTTCGCCCCGGGGGACCGAGCCACCGAGACCGAAGGCCGGCACAGGGGTGAGTGGCACGCTGCCCCCTCGCCTTGCCAATGACACGTCAAAGGCCGTGCGCAACTTGGTTATGCTGGATGAAGCCGCAACAGGCATCGGCGAGTTTAGCTTTCAGGCGGGTCAACAAAGCGACGCGGTGGTGCGCACGTCAATTTTGTTGCGCCCGGTCAACGGTCTTTTTTACCCCTCGCTTGCCAGCGAAGCGCTGAGAGTGGCGCAGGGGGCAGGCTCGTTCAAAATCAAAATGACCGATGGCAGCGGCGAAGTGGCGGCGGGCAGCAACGCTGTCGTATCAGCCCAAATCGGCGCTCTTACCATACCGACGGACGCCGATGGCGGGCTGATGGTCTATCACTCACCGTCAGACCAGAAGCCCGTTGTGGCGGCCCATCGGCTTTTGAGCGAAACACTAAGTGCCGAACAGGAAAACGCACTGCGGTCGGCGGTCCAAAACCACATCGTGCTGATCGGCACATCGGCTGCCGGATTGCTGGACCTGCGGGCGACGCCATTGGAACCGGTAGTTGCCGGAGTGTCCATCCATGCCGATATCATCGATCAAATGATCGCGGGACCGTTCCTCACGCGCCCGGATTGGATACCGGGTTTGGAACTCACGGCGGCTCTTCTGGCGGTTGCCGTTGTTTTAGTCGCCCTGCCGTTAACGGGAGCCGTTGCCGGTGGATTTTTCACGCTGGTGCTGATGGCCTTGATCGTCGCTGGCTTCTGGCAGATGTTTTCAAACCACTATCTGGTGGCCAGCCCGCTGGTGGCCGGGTTCTCGTTAGTCACAGCCTATATTGGCGGCACTGCCGCGAATTTGTTGATTACAGAACGTCAGCGCAAGCAGGTTCGGTCAGCCTTTGGACGCTATCTGGCCCCCGCCATGGTGGACCGCCTCGCGGGCACGCCGGAAGCGTTGAAACTGGGAGGCGAAGACAAGGAACTCACGCTTCTGTTTTGCGATATACGCGGCTTCACCAGCCTTTCCGAAGGTTTGGCTCCGACGGAACTGACCAACCTGCTCAACCGGTTTTTAACCCCCATGACCACCGCGCTCCTGGACCGCGGAGCGACCATCGACAAATACATGGGCGATGCCATTATGGCGTTTTGGAACGCCCCTTTGGACCAGAAAGACCACCGGCAATTGGCCTGCGAGGGGCTGCTGGACATGCGGACAGCGCTTGAAAAACTGAACGCCGGGTTGGAAAAGCCGATTGATGTCGGCATCGGTTTGAACTCCGGTCTGTGTTGCGTTGGCAACCTGGGGTCCACGCAGCGGTTCAACTATTCGGCCATCGGAGATGCGGTAAACGTTGCCTCGCGGGTGGAAGGGCAGACCAAGCTTTACGGCCTGGACAATCTGGTCGCTGCAGAAACTTTGGAAGGTGTCTCCGGATTGATCGCGCTGCAGGTCGATACGCTGCAGGTTGTGGGTCGCGACACACCGCTGACCGTGTGGACACTGTTAGGGCGGGAAACCGAATTGAACCGCACCGAGCTTGTAGGCCTTATGCAGGCCCACGCCGAAATGCTGGCCGCATTCAAAGTCGGGGATGCGTCACAGGGCACCAAAGCAACACAGCGCGCTCTGACACTTGCCAAACAAGCTGCTGAGACAGACCCGTTACTGCCCGACCTTCAAGCGCTGTACGCTCTTTACGCCGCCCGGTTTGAGCAATTGCACCAGAACGGTACGCCCCAAGATTGGGACGGCATCTACCGCGCGACCAATAAGTAGATCGCGGATCAAGCACACTGTTTACGCTGTTACATTTTGTGATTTCGACGCTGCAACTAGCGCCTTATTGCCTTGTTTGGATGGAGCATGTTGGAAATAAGGACCGTCATTCATGTCTAAAATTCTTATCACACTGTTTGCTCTTGTGGTCTTGGCCGGGTGCAACGCAACCCAGCGTGGTGCTGCAGTTGGGGCGGGTGCCGGCGGGGCCATCGGCGCAATCGCCACCGGCACACCGGGCGGGGCTGCCGTTGGCGCAGCCGCTGGCGGCTTAGCCGGTGCGCTCATCGGGCGCGCAACCGAAAACGGACAGTGCCGCTACCGGGACCGCAGGGGCCGAGTTTATATCGACGATTGCTAACCGCATTTAAGAACGCGCACTCCCTCTTCTCCCGCATGGGGGCAAACGAAGCGAGGAAGGGCCTGGCACAGGCCGGGCCCTTTCTTTTTGCCACATATCAGCCCTAAGTTTTCGACCTGATGGCGTGGGTGTAGGCCCACTCCAATATGTTACGTGTAAGGGAATTTCTATGGGGCGTGATTTACGCAAGGCACAAGCCGGTCTTGAAACCATGACAACGGCTACGCTGGGCATTTTGGCGCTTGCATCAGGGGTCTACACTTATCTCGGTGTCCGTGAACTCTTAAACGGCTCTCCCACAGTCGTCTTCTACGGTGCGGTTGTGTACTCCGTCGCCGTTTCCGTGGCGATTTTCGGCTTCTGGTCCTATCTCATGCGCTTCATGCCCCACGTGCGGCCGGGCTATGGACGGGGCTCGCTTTACCTCGCCATGGCGCTCGGCAGCATGATGATTGTCGCCATGTCGTCCTGGCTGAACGCTGCAGCGCTCGCCGGTGGTGCTGCGCTGGAACAACATCTTGCAAACACGACAGAGCGCTATCAGCAAGAACTGCAGGTCGCGCATGACAATGCGCTCGCGGCTCAAAGCCTTTTGCCGGACATTCAAATTGCGTCTCAGCGGTTTTCACGGTTGGCTGGAGAAGAAGCATCCTCCGGCGCGTTAACCGGTACGTCCGGCAGCGGAACGGTGGTGCAATTGCTGACCCAGATGTCGCGACAATTGGCCACCTTGGGAGATGAAATTACCGCATCCCGCGATCCAACAAAGGAGTTGTTTGAAGAGGGCGGTAAACGGCTGGCCGCGATGCGCAAACTGGTCTCGTCCCCCGGCCCCGTCGCGAACCGCGCCAACGCTTTCGCGGACGAAGCCGTGGCGCTTTCTGGAACCATTGCGTCGCTGCAACAAAGTTCGATCGCTCCCGCCGTCAAACGGGCGGCGGAGGACCTCGGTCGCACATTCATAGCGCCGGTGGCGGACGGTTCGACAGTTGATCTGGCCAACAGGCAGACGGACGTTGTCGGACGGGTCGAAAGCTCCGTGAAGGCGCAAAGCGAGGTGTTGGCGGCAGCGGCGGACGAAATCATCACCCGTCCTGCGGCTCAGACGGTGCGTTTCACACCACTGTCGTCGCCCGAAGCCGTGTTGCGCTACGCAGGGGACTTCATGCCCTCTTGGGCAGGAGCGATATCCATCGACCTTTTGCCTGCGGTCCTCATCTTCATCCTGGGTGCGGTGCAAGCCGCCATCCGCAAGGAAGAGGGCGAAGACGGTTCGGCCAATGAAGTAACCGCCAATGACATGATCCGGGCGGTCAAACTGTACAAAGAACTCAACCGCATGGGCTCGTTGGACGATGGCAATCCAAACAATCCGCCGCCCGATGATGGGCGAGAACCGGTGCGCAATACAGACACGGTCATGAGTGCGGACCCGAAGGTAACGAAGCTTTCCGCAAATACTGTTTCAGGCGGTAGCACGGGCACGGGCAGCGGTTAGGCGCGCTGTGCACGGGACACATTGATCGTGGAAGAAAACCCGAAACCATCGCTGCGAGACCGCTGGTCCACATGGCGTCACAGATCCACCCCGCTGACGGACGGGTTGGAACATGCCCACCCCGTGGCGGAAAAGCCGATCACGGCTTTCCTGCGCACCGTCGCGGACGGACGGTTTTTGAAACTGGTGTTCTTGGCCATGCTGGGCTTGAGCGTAGTGATCCTCGTTCAAGACTACCAAACGCTGGTGGCCAACGCGCCACAGGGGCTTCCCGGCAACAGAACGGGCCAACCGGCACCGCTCACACTCCCCTCTCCCGGAGACCAGACACGGCCTTATTTCCCGCGCACCATGCCGCTTGGCCCGTCGCGCAAAAAGCCTGATCTGCCAGGATGGCTGGACCCGCTGGACGGGGCCACGATGGCCGCGCCCATGCGTTTTGTGCTGGGACCGGAGGGACGGGCATCTGCGGTGGGGACCATTGATCCTGGAACAGCAGACCGCCTCAAGACGTTCATGGAAACCCATGGTGAAGCGATTGCCGAAATTACGCTACACTCGCCGGGCGGGTCTGTCAGCGATGCATTGGCCATGGGGCGGGCCATCCGAGCTGCCGGTATCAGAACTGCCGTTGCCGCTCACGGTTACTGCGCGTCCGCTTGTCCCTTGATCCTCGCAAGCGGGCTCTACCGGACCGTTGGTGATGAAGCCTTCGTTGGCGTGCACCAAGTCTACGCCCTTCCCCAAGCCGTGGGTACATTGCAGACCGGCATGCGCGATGCGCAATTCATAACTGCCCTGTGCCAGCAGTTGCTGGTGGATATGGGGGTGGATTTGCAGGTTTGGCTGAAAGCATCGCAAACACCTCCGGCGCAACTCTACGTCTTCACACCCGATGAACTAACCCGCTTTCGATTGGCGAATTTTGAGGTCACTGTGACAAAGCCATCGCGCCGACCGGCCGGCTGAGAAGCCCCGACCAACAGCGACACCATGCCAACAAGCCGTTGGCAAAACAGCCTTTTGTTGTATGTTAGCCAATAAATGCGTTCGGACGGGGCGCACCAAAGGCCGGCAGATGGACCACCTCAAAACAATACCGCTTTTTGCCGGTTTGGATCCTGATCTTTGCGATGCGTTTTCCAGACGGTGCGCTTGGCGCACCTACCAGCCACATGAATTGATCATCGATCACCACGAACAGTCGCAGGATGTGCGCTTCATCATAACAGGATCCGCACGCATTGTTGTGCGCATGGCGGAGGGCCGCGAGGTTATCTTTAACGATTGCAACGCTGGAGAGTTTTTTGGCGAGTTGGCAGCCATTGACGGTGGCGCGCGCTCGGCCAGCGTGACCGCCGTCACGAAAGTGCGCCTATGCATCATGCCACAGGCCGTCTTCAAGGAAATCTGCGATAGCGCGCCTGACATTGCTTGGCGTGTCATGAACCACCTGGTCGCCAACATCCGCAGACTGTCCGACCGACTTTCAGAATTTAGTTTTTTGAAGGCCAAACACAGGCTATACGCCGAGCTTTTGCGGTTGTCTCGCCCGCGGCAATTGGCGCAGGCAAGTGCAGATGCAGAAGCACCCAACGCTCAACGCATCATCTCCCCCGCTCCACCGCAAAGCGATATCGCAGACCGGATCGCCAGTCGCCGGGAAATCGTATCGCGCGAAATGAAGGCCTTGGAACGTATGGGCGTTCTGGAACGCACCAAAGGCGGTGTGATCATTCTCGACCCCGACCGGTTGCACCGCATGGCATCTGAGGGTTGGAGCTGAGCAACTGGGGCCCTATTCCTCGCGGAATGCGCGGCTGAAGGAATCCGTCAATGGCTTGCCGAGATATTCGAAAAACGTCCGATCACCCGTTTTGATATAAGTCTCCACCGGCATCCCGGGGAAAATACGGTCGCTGGATATCTCGGGTGGCAGGGTCTGTGCAATTTTCAGCCGTGCGGAATAATACACCTCGTTGGTGGCCGGATCGGTCAGACGGTCCGCAGACACATAGCTGACCGTGCCCATGATTTCCGGCGTTGTACGGGCGTTCAGGGCGGAAAAACGCAAATTGGCTTCCTGGCCGACGCGCACCACGTCCACATCCAGCGGGTTCAACCGCGCCTCGATGATCAACTCACCACCCGTGGGCAACAGTTCGAGCAACTCTTCGCCCCTCTGCACGACACTGCCGGGCGTGTTTTTGTTGATGCGTACGACAACCCCATCCGATGGCGCGCGGATAACGACGCGCTTAAGGATGTTTTCGGCGTTCAAGATTTGCTGCTCGGCGTCGGCAATCGTGCGGCGGATTTCGTTGAGCGCGGTCACCGCTTTTTCTGCAGCTTCCGCACGCAGGCTCACCTGTCTTTGCCGGGCTTCAACGATGGACGTTCGCGCCCTGCCCAAAGACGCCACCAATTCGCCAACCCTGCCCCGCAATTCGGACCGGTTTCTGCGCAGGCGCAGCACTTCGGAACGGTTGGTCAATTGCTGGTCCAACAAGGCCTGTTTGACCGCAATTTCTTCTTCGAGAACCGTAATCTGCTCACGGGTCGCCAAAATCTGCGCCTGCAATCCCCTTATTTGATCTTGCGATGCGCGCATTTGTTGGTCGAGCACACCCAGCTCGCTTGCGGTCAGCGCTTTGCGTTTCTCAAACTCATTGCGCTGTTCCTGCAGGCTTTCTTGCATACCTGCTTCCTTCACAGAGGAGATCAGCCCGTCGTCAAATGACAGCTTAGAATCGTCACGTTCTGCCTTAAGCCTGGCGGCTTGCAACCGCGCGGCGATGAGCGCCTTTTTGACACGGTCGCGGGTGGACCGAGCTTGGGTGGGGTCCAAACGAATAAGCGCCTGACCAGCCGTTACGCTGTCCCCTTCCTTCACCAGGAGCGCTTCGATGACACCGCCTTCCAAATGCTGGATAGTTTGATTTTGCCCGCTTGCGGCCACGATGCCCGGCGCGATGGCTGCACCGGTGAGGGGCGCCATGATGGCCCAAATGACAAAGCTGCCAAAGAACGCCGCAAGAACCAAAAGACCTAAAATCGAAGGACCGCCGATTCCGGTTTTCACTGTGTCGGACCAACTTTCCTTTTTGTCGGGCTCCGGGTTGGTGTTTGAGCGTTCCTTCTCTTTTACCGGTTCGATCAAGCGGGCATGGTCGGCGTTGCCGGGGATCGCCTGTGAGGCCGGTATGCGTTTGGGTTTAATCCGTCCGAGTTCTTCACTCATGACACTTTCCTTCCAGCGATGGAGTTCGCAGACACGGTTTTGCCAGCGATAGGCCGTCCATTGCCGGTGATTCCCCCCTTGGATTGTGCACCCGTCTTTGGCGGACCCGCCTTTTCCTCCCGCGCCTTTTGGAGGGCAGTGATGAAATCCTCTCGACTGCCAAAGAAGTCCACCGCGCCTGAATGCAACCGCAGCACCTTATCGACGGCGCGCAGAACCTGTTTGCGCTGGGTGATGATGACGGTTGTCACACCCGCGTCTCGCGCGCTGAGCAAGGCGCGGTGGAGCGCAATTTCGCCCTCCTCATCCAAGTTGGCATTGGGCTCGTCCAGCACCATAACCCGGGGATTTCCGTAGAACGCGCGGGCCAGGGCTATGCGTTGCTTCTGTCCGCCGGAAAGGCCAGTGCCACCGGGGCCAATCAGCGTGTCGTATCCGTTCGGCAATCGTTGAATGAGTTCGTGAACCTGCGCCTTGCGGGCGGCAGCCAGAACGGCGGCATCATCCGGTGTGGACGAAAGACGGGCGATGTTGTCGCGCACCGTGCCGGGAAAGAGTTCCACCTCTTGGCCGACATAACCGATATGAGTGCCAAGATCGGTCAGGTCCCAATCTGAAAGGCTGGACCCGTCCAATCGCACAGAACCCGTGTTGGGGCGCTGCGCTCCCACCAAAACACGTGCGAGGGTGGACTTGCCCGATCCCGATGGACCGACCACTCCCAAAAGATCGCCTGGCATGAGACGGAACGACACCCGGTTGAGAAGCGGCGGGCGGGAAATTCCCTCCGGGGCCATCACCAACGCACTTGAGACTGTGATTTCGCCCTTCGGTGCGGGCTGTTGGGTGCGGGTCTGGGGCATATGATGGCTCTGCAGGGCGTCGCGCAGGCTCTCCCAACTCTTGCGGGTTATGCCGAACTGTTTCCAAACCGCAATCACCTGATCGATGGGTTGGAGTGCACGGCCCGAAATAATGGAGGCAGCAAAAATCATGCCCGCCGTCATCTGCTCTTGAAGAACCAGCCACGCACCGATGCCCAGGATCGCCACTTGAAGACCCATGCGGAGCGATTTGGACAGGCCGGTCACCAGCGCGTTTCGTGTGTCGACGACGGCTTGTGAGGTCAACGAGGACGCGGCTTGTTTGCCCCAGGCTGCGATACCGTTTTCCGTTATGCCCATGGCCCGAACGGTGGTGCCGTTGGCGCTTAATGCCTGCGCGGTGGCCAGCGCCCCACCCTGTTGAGCCAAATACTGGGTGGTTGGGCGTGCGGTCAGCCACTGGTTGGCGGCGGCAAGGCCCAGAAGCACAGCCGCGCCACCTATTGTGACCCAGAAAATGGTGGGGTGGATGAAATACAAGATAGCTATGAAGATCGGTGCGAAGGGCAGGTCCATGAGGGAAAACATGGCCCGCGAGGAGATGAACGCGCGCACGGTGGCGAGATCGCGCATTGCGCCCGCCTCCACCCCGGCGGTTGAAGGCGTGTTTCCGCCACCCAGCGAGACGCGCAAGGCGGCGGGCCCCAAGCCGGTTTCCAAGGCGGCGGCGGCGCGGGAGGCCATAACACCCCGAACCCCCTCAAGAATGCCCAAGACCAGAAGCGCGGCACCGGCGATTAAAGATAAAAAAATCAGTGTGTCCATACTGCGGGACGGCAAAATGCGATCGTAAATTTGCAGCATGTACAGCGGCATTGTCAGCAACAGCAGGTTAACCACCAGCGAAAAGCCGCCAATCGCCCAAAGAACGCCGATGAAGCGTTTGCGTGCTTTTTCCAATTCGCTCACTCAATCCCCCGAAGTGTCATTCAATCCGCCCGCCAAAGGTCTGGACACTAAGACAGGAAAGTGAAGACTTTTAACCAAACCGGCCCGCAGACACAAAAAACCCCGGCTGCAGTGTGCAACCGGGGCCTTCCCAGGCTCCCTTTGTCTGGGAAAACGCGGGACGCGCAAGCGCGCCCACGGCGTTATTTCTTGGCTGCTGAAACCATCGCGTCACGAATTTCCGTCAGCAGTTGGATGTCAGCCGGTGGTGCGGCGGGCTCGGCTGGCGCTTCTTCTTCCTTCCGGCGCATATTATTGACGCCCTTGACCATCAAGAACACGATGAAAGCAATGATCACGAAATTGACCACAGCTGTGATGAAGCTGCCATAGGCCAAAACAGCGCCCTGCTCTTTTGCCGCTTCCAAGGTTGTTGCGGTGACCTCACTGCCCAATGGCAGGAAATAATTGGAAAAGTCCAAACCGCCAAAAATCGCGCCGATGATTGGCATAAACACGTCGGCCACAAGCGATGCCGTAATGGCGGCGAATGCAGCGCCAATAATCACGCCGACCGCGAGATCCATGACATTGCCCT
Organism: Pseudomonadota bacterium; assembly: GCA_038746275.1. Lineage (GTDB taxonomy): Bacteria > Pseudomonadota > Alphaproteobacteria > Rhizobiales > Rhizobiaceae > Pseudahrensia. The sequence continues at coordinate 42,306 of JBCDKS010000015.1, forward strand.
TTGCAATAAACTCTTTGAATTCGTTAACCACCGGGTAGCTTCCCTCTTTATCCAGGTTGAATGTGTGCGAGCAAAACCGTCGCAATGCATCGCTAACACAGTTGCTAACTTTAGGTAACTTACACTCTAATTGTCCAAATTTATGGACATTTGAACTTGGCCTGTGCTGGCGCTCCCCCCCAACAGTCCCGCTTTTGAGGTCACGATTGGACAGACGCACCTGCGTGTGGTGTCTTGCCGTGCAAAAGCCTGCGTATGGGAGGGAGCCATGCAAGGTTGGGGAGTGATACTAGCAGCCATCTGCTATTTGTTGTGCCTGTTTGTGGTCGCCAGTCTAGGAGATCGCTGGGGCCGCAAGCGCCGCTTGAGCGGCCGTCCAATCATATATTCTTTGGCACTTGCCATCTATTGCACGTCGTGGACGTTTTTCGGCTCTGTCGGTTTGGCCGCCACGTCCGGTCTTGATTTTCTGGCGATATATGTTGGCCCGATCCTCATGATGACGGTCGGCTTTCCACTCTTCAGACACATCGTCTTAATAGCCAAGGGCGAGCGAATCACGTCAATCGCCGATTTCTTGGCGTCGCGTTATGGCAAGAGCACGGCTGTTGGCGCCGTCGCCACTTTAATTGCCGTGGTGGGGACCGTTCCCTACATTGCTCTGCAACTGAAGGCGATCTCAACCTCTGTTGAAACCATGATCACTGCCGACCGCACCAGCCTGCTGGGCGCTGGCGGCACGCCTATCGATACCTCGTTCTTCGTGGCCATCGTTTTGGCGCTGTTTGCGATCTTGTTCGGCACGCGTCACGCAGACGCGACCGAACACCAAGAGGGCATGATGGTGGCCATCGCCACCGAATCGATTGTGAAACTGGTGGCTTTCTTGGCAGCCGGAATAGCGGTTCTGTTTTTCATATTTGACGGCCCGAGCGATCTCATTGCTCAAGCCGCAGCGTCGGAGTTCGTCCGCTCCAATCTCTTGGTCGAAGTTAACCCCGGCACATTTCTAATTTTCTCACTGCTCAGCTTTTGCGCGTTCGTTTTGCTGCCAAGGCAGTTTCATGTGGGCGTGGTGGAAAACCGTAACGCGCAGGAGTTGAAGACGGCCCGCTGGCTGTTTCCCGCCTACCTGATCCTGATCAACCTTTTTGTGGTGCCCGTCGCTTTGGCAGGCCTGCTGACGTTTGGGCGCAGCGTTGATGCCGACGCTTATGTGCTCGCACTGCCGCTTTCCAGCGATATGCCAGCACTTGCGTTCGGTATCTTTCTGGGCGGCCTGTCGGCTGCGACAGCAATGGTAATTGTTGCCAGCGTTGCTCTGTCGATCATGATTTCCAACAACCTTATCCTGCCACTCATCCTGGGCGGCGAACGGGGGCTTGGTCGTTTTTCGGTTCGGGACAAGCCATGGAGCGGTTGGGGCAGTGGCCGCGACATGGCGCCTGTGTTGCTGAATATTCGACGCACAGCGATCCTTGGCGTGCTGACCTTGGCCTACGTTTACTTCCAAGCAGCAGGAGATTCGGCGGCGTTGGCGCAGATTGGGCTTTTGAGTTTCGCTGCGGTGGCGCAATTTGCTCCGGCATTCTTCATCGGTTTTTTCTGGCGCGACGGGACCGCGCGGGGCGCGCTGGCCGGCATGGGTGCCGGGTTTGCCGCTTGGACCTACACGCTGTTTTTGCCGACGCTGCTTGGCCCCCAAAGCGGCCTCATGTTGGACGGCCCCATGGGATTGACGTTCTTGAGGCCGCACGGACTTTTTTACACCAACCTTGACCCGCTCACCCACGGTGTCTTGGTCAGCCTCGGTCTCAACGCGCTGGTTTACTGGGCGGTTTCCAGGCTGCGTTCGCCCAGCACGATTGAGCGCATGCAGGCCAACGCGTTTTGGTTTTTTGGTAACCACAGGCAGGACTATGCGTCCGGCCAGTCCAATGAGATCACGGTCGCTGACCTGCGGCACACGATTGCAAATTACCTCGGCCACGCGCGCTCCAAAAAGGCGTTGGACACTTATTTTGATGATATCGGCGCTGTGTTGGAGACCCGTGACCGGGCCACGGATGATCTGATCCGTTACACCGAACAGGTGTTGGCCAGCGCCATCGGCGGCGCGTCCGCCCGATTGGTGATATCCTTGCTGTTGCAACGCAACGAGACCGTGCCGGAGACAGCAATCAAACTGCTGGACGACGCCTCCAGCGCCCTGCGCTACAACCACGAATTACTGCAGACGGCCCTCGACCAAGTTGAGCAGGGCATCAGCGTTTTCGATCACAATTTCAAACTGTCGAGTTGGAACCGCCAATTTCGCCTGCTCCTGGAACTGCCAATAGAACTGGGCCAATCCGGTACACGGTTAAGCGACCTTGCAACCGCCATCAGAGAACGGGCGTCCTACACCTCTGCGCCCAGCAATGACCTGGTGAAACTGCTGCTCGATACGTCGGCCCCGACCTATCTGACAGTGAACCGCACAAACCGGATCATTGAAGTGCAGACCCGAACCGTGCCGGATGGCGGCGTGGTGATTTCCTGGAACGATATGACAGAAAGAGCCACCGCTGCCCGCGCCCTGCAGATCGCCAATGAGAGCCTTGAGCGGCGGGTCAACGAACGCACCGAGGAACTCACCCGCCTGAACTCCGATCTCGCCAAGGCGCACCAAACGGCGGAAACCGCCAACCTCGGCAAAACGCGATTCCTGGCCGCGGTAGGCCATGACATTTTGCAGCCGCTCAATGCCGCACGGCTTTACACATCAAGCCTTGTGGAGCGGTTGGACGAAGAGACCATGGCCGGGCTTGCCAAAAATATCGATGATTCACTGGAATCGGTGGAAGAAATTTTGGGGTCAGTGCTTGCAATTTCACGGCTCGACGCCGGGGCGCTGACGCCCAACACTACCGTGTTCAGCGTCGATCGTCTGTTCCAAAAGCTCAAAGTGGATTTTTACCCGATTGCCGAATCGAAAGGGCTGACACTTGATATTCGGGCCAACGGCTTTTCCGTGCGTTCGGACTACGCCTTGCTGCGACGCCTGCTACAGAACCTCGTTTCCAACGCCATCAAATATACGGATAAAGGCACGGTGACTGTGGATGCAGCGGTGAAGACGAACCGACTGGTGTTTACCGTGACGGATACCGGCCATGGGATTGCCGATGATGATCGCGATGCGATTTTTGAAGAGTTCCGCCGTCTCGATGCCGGAAAGGATGTGGCTGGCGGACTTGGGCTTGGTTTGTCCATCGTCAAACGCATTGCCGACACTCTGGATCATCCTTTGAGCTTCTCGTCGCGCCCCGCTGAAGGGTCGACCTTCTCGGTGTCGGTACCCCTCAACCTGCAAGTGTCTATAACCGAAGATGTGCCTGAAACGTTGCAGGCCAAGGCACATAAGCCGGTGCCGGTGCGGGTCTTATGCGTCGACAACGAACCGCGCATTCTCGATGGTATGAGGGCTCTGCTGGAAGGGTGGGGCTGCGATGTGACGACCTTTGGCAGTTCCGATGGGCTTGTGAAGCAGTTGGACACCATCCGGCCTGAGATCATTCTGGCTGACTATCACTTGGACAGCGAAACCGGATTGGACGTAATTGCCGAAGTTCGGGCCTATTTGGGATCGGAACTTGCGGCCGTTTTGATCACGGCAGACCGCAGTGCCAGTGTGCGTAAAATGGCACAAGCGGCCGACGTGACGATGCTCAACAAGCCTCTTAAACCGGCAGCCCTGCGGGCCTTGGTGCGTCAGACGATGCGGCGGGGCGTGGCCGGCGAAACAGTCGCCGCCGAGTGATGGCGATCCAAGAGTGATCAAACAGAAGTGCTAGAAGGTGCCTTGGGAAGGGATCGCTTCCGCGCCCAGTTTCCCCAGAGCGATGACGGCCTGCGTGCGGCTATCGACGTTGAGCTTTTGCAAGACTGCCGACACATGCGCTTTGACCGTCGCCTCCGATACGGAAAGCTCATAGGCGATTTGTTTGTTCAACAGACCTTGTGCGATCATCGACAGCACGCGGGTTTGCTGCGGTGTCAAAGTTTCCAGGCGCTTGATCAGATCGGAGACTTCCGGGTCGGCTTCCGCGCCAATTTCCATGTCTTCGGGCCGCCACACGTCCCCTTGCAAAACGCTCGAAATCGCATCGCGAATGGTATCGATGCTGGCGGACTTGGGAACAAAACCGGAGGCTCCAAGCTCAATGGCACGGCGCACGGTGGCCGGGTCATCATTGGCGGACACGATCACCACCGGCATGGTGGGATGTTCCGCCCGCAGCGCCAACAAGCCCGAAAAGCCACTCACACCCGGCATCGACAGGTCCAGCAATATCAGATCAAAATCGCTGTCCGTATTCAGCAACGCTTTTAATTCGTTGAAGTTACCGGCCTCCAAAATGCCCACCGGTCCGATGCCTTGTGGGCCAACATCCAGACTGCCGGAAAGCGCCTGCCGCATGGCCCCGCGAAACAAAGGGTGGTCATCCACAATGACCAGCGTTGCAACTGCCTGTTGTGCTTGAGCGGTGGCCATCATTTTCCACAATGCCTTCTTGCGAACGATCTGCTCTTATCGTGGCTCCGCTGACGCCACTATGTCCATTCCACATTATGCTAAGATCGGTTTGGAGCACTGGCGAAGGCTGGGTGCGCTTACTGTGCCGTAGTTTGCACTTTTGCCACTTTGGCGGCACAAGCGAGGTGCATGCGCATTGAGGGATAGGTGTCATGAAAAACGGTTGGTGGGGCTCGCTGTCATGGTGGGCCAAAACCTGTTGGGTCAGCGCTGGCTTCATCACGCTCATGGTAGCCGTTTCATTTGCTGTCTTGCGCTTCGCGACCGCAGATTCGACCGGTTCTTTGCCCGCTTTCATCGTTCCGCTTACCCATGCTCTGTTTCCGCTTTTTATCGTTGTGTTGCTCACCGCATTTGCCCGCGTGCATTCCAATTTGAGTGTGCGGCGCAGCACGCACGTTAAGCAGGGCGGCTGATCCCCATGCAACATTTTTTGCACGCCGGCGGAACGGCGTAAGGGACGCCGGACATGAACAGTCTGAAACACAGGTTTGGGACACCCACCGGGCCAACCTTGAAGGCGCGGACACGGTCCGCCGGTCACCGGCAAGCGGTCGGACTTTGGTTGGCAGGCTTTGGCTTTGTGGTGCTGATTTTGGCTCTGTTGTTGTTGTCGCGCGTTGGATTGCCTGCATCCGTCGGCATTCAGCTTACGCTTGCTCTGCTCGGTGCCGGTTTTACGGTCGCGCTTTGGGTCGGCAAAACCATGACAAGCCCCGACTATTTTTATGCCAGTCGCTCTGCCCCAACTGCCATCGTCGGCCTTGGCGGTGCGGGAGATTGGCTGGGCGGCGCCATGCTTCTGGTGTTGGCGCTCTCACCGCTTCAGCAGCGCACTTGGTTAATTGTCGCCGTGATGAGCGCCATCGCGCTGCAAATGATTTTGTTTTCGCGAAGCTTTCAACGGTCCGGCGTTTCAACCGCGCCCGGATTTTTGATCTGGCGCTATGGTAACCGTTGGGTGGGATTGGCGGCTTTGTTTGCCATTGGTGCCGCTCTTTTGTGTGTGCTCGCGGCAGAGCTCAACGTGGGTGTTACGGTTCTGAGCAGTCTGACGGGCCTGCCAGCCGACACCTCATGGGCGTTATTTTTGATCGTTGCAACACTTCCCGCGCTTTTGGGCGGATGGAAGGCGTTGTTGATGAGCAGCAGTCTTTTGACCGTTTTTGTCCTGCTCGCTTTTTTGGCCCCGGCAATTGCCAGCGGATTTTTTGCACCCCTCTTGGCGCAGAGCCAAGCGTTGGGCATGACACCCTCTGTTCTTTCGCCTCTTTCCAGCCTGTTTGGGGGCAATGACGCTTCGCTGATGATGGGGGGGAGCCCGTGGTCGCCTTTCGGACCGGTGCTGTTGCTTGCCGTTGGTCTCAGCGTGCTGCCGGTCAGCCTTTCACGGCTTTCGCTGTCAGCCTCTTCTCAAGACAGTTTGGAAGCGGGCACATGGTCAGCATTGGCCGCTTTCTTGGCGATAAGCGCAATTCCTCTATCCCTGGTGTTGATTGTCTTGACGCCAACCGGCGAGGGCGTGGCTACGGTGCTGGAACGCAGCGCCGTCTTGCACGCACTGCCTTACATTGCACTTTTGCTGGCGGCGGTGAGCGCGTTCAGCGTCAGCCTGTTTGCTCTTGGGTCTGCAACAGCCCGTACGTTGTTGCGCACCAGCAATCTGGACCCGGGCGAGCGGTCAATGTTCACCACACGCTTTGCCTGTTTTTGCGTGGCCACCGGGTTTTGGTTCGCGTCAGACCTCGCGCTACCGGATCCACAATGGCTGATCTTTGCAGCGCTTGCGCTTTTGGCGGGCGGCCTTTTCCCCGCCATGGCGGCAGCGTGTTGGGTGTCACACCTGCCGGTGTGGTCTGTCATTTTAGCAATCGTGAGCGGCACGAGCGTGCCGCTGGGCATCTTGGCCGTTCATGTTTTGGGAGAACTGGTCTTAGAAGACCCCGGCTTGGAAGACCCGGCCAGTGCTTTCGTGCTCTCGCTGCAGGGGTTCAGCTTCGCACCAATAGCCCTATCGGGTTTGGCAGCCGCGCTCGCCAGTCTCCTGATCGGTCGTTTGGTGGTGCATTTTTCCAAGGCGGAGTTCTTGGATCACAACCTTCTCAAAGTCAGGTCATCCGGCTTGGACGCATGATCAATTGGACTTCATCTTGTCCGATAAATCGGTGCCAAGTTCTTTCATAGCGCCCACCAGCCCGCGCAAGATCCGCTCCGAAGCCGACACCATTTCATCGATGTCTTTCTGCGTCTTTTTGGAGAAAAGACCTTCATCACTTTCGGTCGATTTCCGCGTGCCGTTTTCAGCGCTTTGCGGACCTTTGTTGGCCACCGCTCCGGCTTCGAGGGCGGTTATGCGTTCCTTCAAACCGGCGATCTGTTGAGACAGGGCTTCGGTCTCGGCTTGCCACGCTTGGCGCTCATCAGCTGCCAGCACGCACCGAAGGCTGCTGCCGGACTGACGACAGAAGGTGACAGCACCGGTGGTCTTGTCCACACGGATCACACCGTCCTTTGTTGTTACCAGTTCAAACCGTTCTGCACTCGCTTTCGGTTCGGCCTCTTGCGCGGACAATGGGACCCCGGTGAGCGGCACGGCAAAGACTGCGGCTGAAACCAACGCAAGGCGGACGGGTGTGGAACGACGGAGCATGGTGTGGCTTCCTTTGATACTTCTAGCGTAACGCGACTAGCATAGAGGAAATTGTGGCCGAAACACCCTTCTCCCCGATGGGACGATGTGGCACCAGTCGCCCCGACACAGCAAGGCCCCTCAAACCAACCGGTGGAATTCACACCCATGAGCGAGCGCGACATCGTTTACAAAATCACGCCAAGGATGGACTGGGAGGCTGCGGTGGCTGCAGGCGAGTACTCCGGTGCACCCATCGATCTCGCCGATGGTTTCATCCATTTTTCAACGGCAACACAGGCCGATGAGACCGCCAAGAAGCACTTTCACGGCCAGCATGATCTTTTGCTCGTGGCAGTTTCCACATCGGGCTACGGCGATGCCATGCGGTGGGAAGTCTCGCGGGGTGGCGCACTGTTTCCTCATCTCTACGGCGCGTTTGACATGGGAAGCGTTGTTTGGACGCTGCCCATCGTAACGGACGCAGCGGGCGTGCCCCATCTCACATTTGCAGAGGCCGACACATGAACTTGCTTTTCAAGTTGGCCCAACCGGCACTGTTTTCTCTCGATGCAGAAAAAGCCCACGGGCTTACAATTGCAGGCCTTAAGGCGGGCATTCACCCACGGTTTGACGGTGCACGCGACCCGCGCCTTGCAGTCACCATCGGGGGCACCGAGACCGGGCTCGTGTTTCCAAATCCGTTGGGAATGGCCGCCGGTTTTGACAAGCATTGCGAAGTACCCAATGCGCTGCACGCATTGGGTTTTGGTCATGCGGAGATCGGGACGGTCACGCCACAGCCGCAGCCGGGCAATCCCAAGCCAAGGGCGTTTCGGCTGCCGCGGGTCAAGGGTGTCATCAACCGCTACGGCTTCAACTCCGACGGCCACACTGTGATACGTGCGCGATTGGCGAGCCTGCGGGCAAACGAAATAACCTCGCCCATCGGGGTCAATCTGGGTGCCAACAAAAGCAGCGAAGACTTCGCCGCAGACTATGTGACCGGACTGGAAGCGTTTGCCGGTTTGGCGGATTATTTCACCGTCAACATTTCCTCACCCAACACACCGGGCCTGCGCTCACTGCAGGGGCAAGCGCCCTTGAGCGATTTGCTCAATCGGGTCGATGCAGCCCGCCCGGAAGCAAACACAAAGGGTGGTGCCCGACCGCCGGTGTTTTTGAAAATCGCACCGGACCTCAACGAAGACGAGTTGGATGACATCGCAACAGCCTTGCTCGCGTCTCAAATAGATGGATTGATCGTCTCAAACACCACGCTGTCACGGGCCGGCACGCAAGGCTGTGTCCATCGCGACCAAGCGGGGGGACTGTCGGGGCGACCGTTGTTTGAACGCTCCACAATCATGCTGGCACGGATGCGCAAGCGCTTGCCCACAGCGTTTCCGCTCATAGGCGTGGGCGGTATCAGCAGCGCTGCCGATGCGTTGGCCAAGGTGGAAGCCGGGGCGAGCCTTGTCCAAGTCTATACCGGATTGGTTTACGAAGGGCCGGGACTGGTGAAGGACATTTTGAGCGCCATGAGCCACCACCTGGACCAAACGGGTGCCGATAGAATTACCGATCTGGTGGGTACCAAGACAGACGCTTGGGCAGGCCGCGCTATCCCTGAGGCGTGAAAGCGCCAGCAACCTTTTTTGGAATGCGAGAATAAAGCGACAGGCCCCGCGCGCCTAAAAACACCTCCAACGCAAACCACAGTCCGTGATTGCCAAACCATGGACTGAGAACGAACCACGTTGTGATGTAGGCGATGAGCGACAAGAACATCATGTTGCGCATGTCCACTGACCAAGTCGCGCCGATGAAGACACCGTCCATATGGAAGGCCAAAACTCCCACCACCGCCGTGGCGGCCGCCCAGATGAGATAAATGCGCGCCTCAGCGCGGACCGCATCATTGGTGGTTAGAGAGTCGATCAACCATGGGCCGCCGAGGTAAAACGACGTGCTGGCCAGCCCGGCCAGAACGAAACCCAAAATCAAAGTCAGGCGCACCGCCCGATCAAAGGCCGGTCGATAGTTTGCACCGATGGCTCTGCCAACCAATTGCTCTGCCGCCGTGGCGAGCCCGTTCAAAAAGTAGCCCGCGATCATGAAAAACTGCATCAGGATCGCATTAGCCGCCAGTGTCGTCTCGCCGTATCGCGCGCCCTGGGCGGTAAAAAACGCAAAAGCAAACATCAAAATAAATGAGCGGATCATGATATCGCGATTGACCACCATCAGGCGTACCATTCGCTGCACATCGAATATCTGCGCACGATTGGGTCTGGGTTTCGCTCGGGTCAGATGCAGGAAAATTCCGATGCCCAACAGTGCCGCGACAGCCTGCGCCGCCACCGTCGCCCACGCCACACCGGCAATACCCATCTCCAAGTGGAGACCCAGATAGATCGACAAGATGATGTTGATCGAGTTCAGCACTGTTTGCACAAACAGCCCAGTGCCCGCCCGTCCCAGACCCAGCAACCAACCCAGGATCGCAAAATTGATCAGCGCAAGCGGGGCACCGAGCATTCTGATTTCAACATAGGTGCGGGTGGCCTGCGCGACTTCACCTTTGGCCCCCATTAACGGCAGGCCGATGGTCAAGAGCGGCTGAATGAGCGTGATCAGAAACAGACCGCAGACGATGGCGATCATCAATGATCTCAAGAAAATGGCGTGCTGTTCTTTTGCGTCATCGGCACCCAAGGCTTGCGCGGTAAAGCCAGCCGTGGAGGAGCGCAGAAAATTGAACGGCGTGTCCACCAGATTGAACAAGATCGCACCGATGGCCAACCCGCCGAGCAAAGCTGCGCTGCCCAATTGGCCGATCACCGCCGTGTCCACCAAACCCAAAAGCGGCGTGGACAGAAAGGCGAGCGTCATCGGCGTGGCGATCATGATCACATTGCGATGGGTGACCTCAAACGGGCGCACAGGACGAACCGGAAAGGCGTCACCCGCTCGGTCTTGCTCTTGCACGTGGTCGTTGTTTTGCTGCGCCACTTGCGCGCTTAATCAATTACGTGGCCTAACCGCCGGAACCTGAGCGGTAGTTTAAAATACGGATGATTACAAAGGCCGGAATAACGATGGCAGCACCCAGGAGCAGATAGTCCAACGCCCCGTAGATGGCTTCAAACCCCAGTTCCCAAAGGCCCTGCACAAACTCGACAATGCCATAATAGATGTCTCGCGGGCGCCAACCCAACGCGCGCATGACGATGCCCACCACCAGTGACAGAACAGCCAATTTGATGAAAATGCGAACCGGGCTGTCGCCCAAAAAACGGGTGATGGCGTTGGCCATGAAGGCTGCTCCGTGGTGGGGCGTCTTGATTGTCTCTTGAAGCGACATAGGCCCGCAGGGCTTTGCGGGCAACCGGCATAAAGCAATCATGGGGCCGGTAACCCCTAAACCGTCACCATGAAAGCGATGGCAAACAGAGCAACAACAAGTGTCGTGATCACCATGCGCACCTGCACAAACCAGTTTCGGAATGTACCCGATTGACCGGCAAAAGAATCCCAAGCGCCCTGCGCCGCGAAGGCGACTGCCAAGACACCGAAAGCCATGGCGTTTGGCAAAAAAAGGGCAAACCAGCCAACCAGCGATGGGATGACAGAGGCCACATGGACCCAAGCCGCCAACCGCCGATCCGTTGCTTCCAACGCTAAACCCCACCGGATGCCGCCCAGGAAAGACAAAATCACAGCGCCATAGGTCTTGAGAGCGTCTACGGCGACCGGCTGTAACGGGTGGCCCTTGCCGACAAACACCAAAAACAGCGTGGCCAAGGCAAATGGAATGACGCCGGAAACGGAAAGCGCCCAGACCATTTTTCGCCGGTAGGAAGCGGCGGCCATTAGTTCACCCTGATCTCCCGGTGCGGGGACACCGCGCGACTTTCCTACATTCTGCCTTTGGACGGCCAAGACTTAGTCCTTTTGAAAAATCACGTTGGCAAGCCAGCCCGTGGCGATGGCCACCAACACCGCAATGATGCCGTACAGCAGACCGTTGCTGTGGGCTAAATCATAGGTGAATTGCTCAAACCCGATCTTACGCACCTGAAAGCTCACGCTCTTTGCACTGATCATTTTACCGTCCGAAAACAAGAACGCGCGGGCGCGGTGGTTACCAATCGGCACACTGGCTGGCAGGGGAACGCGGGCCTTAAACAGCGAAGGACTGATAAACTCCACGCCGCCGATCTTCTCCACAAACAACGCCTTTTCGGTTTTGATGCGCTTGAGGGACTCACGGAACGTGCGGGCGTCAACGCTGTCAGCGTCTTCCACCAGTGGCGCCATTTGAAGGTTTTGCAGCCCGATCTGAAGAACGGAGGTTTCATTCCGATCGGCAATGTCATTCAGCGCCTTGCTGGTGGCCACCGAGTAAGACGCAGGTATGTTTTCAAAGCGCATGGATTTGCCATTCACCCACACGCCGAACCGGCGCTCCTTGCGGCGGACGACAACCGGCTCCAACGGGCCGATCAACACAACAGCAATCTCATAGGCGCGGTCGGTTAACCGTTGCGCGTCGGCCCCTTCAATCGTGCCAAACACGATGAGGTCCGTACCGTCAAAGCTGGACGAGATCGCCACAGTATCATTGGACAGACCGATCTGAATTTCTTGGGAAAGGCCGGACTGACACCACAGGGCGGTAAACGCAAAAAGGAAGGCCATCAAAGAGCGCATCAGTGACCTCCCGCAAAACCAAGTGTGAACAATTCATCCGGGCGGTTTACCAAGTCCCACCCCAAGCGCAGGCACACCGCTAGCACAATCAGACCCAACAAAGCGCGCAATTGCTCGCCCCGGAGTTTTTGTCCCACCTGAGCGCCAAATTGCGCACCGATCACACCCCCCACCATCAAGATGAGGGCCAGCACAATGTCCACCGTCTGATTGGTGGCGGACTGGGCGATGGTGGTGAACATGGTCACGAACATGATCTGAAACAGCGATGTACCGATCACCACATTGGTGGGCACCCGCAAAATGTAAATCATAGCCGGCACCATGATGAAGCCGCCACCGACACCCATGATAGACGCCAAAAGGCCCACCACAACGCCCAAAACCAAAACCGGAATGACACTGATGTAGAGTTTGGAACGGTGAAAGCGCACCTTGAAAGGCAGGCTTGTGATCCAACCCCGATTGGCTTTGCGGATCGTCGCCGCCTGCGGCTGCAAACGCGCCTTGCGCATCGCGTTCAGGCTTTCGACGATCATCAACGAACCGATTGTGCCAAGAAACACGACGTAAAGGATCGAAATAATGAGATCGAGCTGACCGGCTTCCCGCAGCGAGGAGAAGATCGCAACACCGGCGGCGGACCCGGTGATGCCGCCGATAAGAAGCATGACCCCCAGTTTTATGTCCACGGTGCCCCGTCTAAAATGCGCCAGCGCACCGGAAAAGGAGGATGCCACGATCTGGTTGGCCTCCGTGGCCACCGCAACGGCAGGGGGGATGTTGTAGAAAATCAAAAGCGGGGTCATCAAAAAACCACCGCCAACGCCAAACATGCCCGACAAAAAACCCACCCCAAGCCCCATGCCGAAAAGCACAAAGACATTCACCGACATCTCGGCGATGGGTAGGTAGAGGTTCAACGGCTCAAACTCGCGTGTGACCGGGCAAAAAACGACAATGACCGCGACCGCGCAAACAGGGTTTGCAGCGCACCTCAGCCAGCTTCAAAAACCTCATGCGCCCGCACCGGGATTGTGTCAAATGCGCGCGGCGTGAAAGCCGGGTTGAACCAGCGCTGGCCTCAAGAAAGCGACGATCTGGACCGATAAACGGCTCGTTTCAAGCAAAGTGATAGGCGCGCCAATCGTGATCTGATGGCACGGTGTGTGTCGCTCTTACGAGGTTTGTAGCGCCAGGGCCTTCAACAGTGTTGCATCCACTTTGCCATTGATGGGTACGCCCGCGCTGCGTTGGAATTCCATGATGGCGCGGGTGGTTTTTGGACCCACAAGACCATCAGGAGCGCCGACGCTAAAGCCGCGCTGGTTCAAAAGCGTTTGCGCCTGCTTGACCATTTGCTTTGCGGACAGTCCGGCTGCGCTGGATGCACCGCCTTTGCCCTGCCATTCCTTGGGAACGGCCACTCGGTTGGTCGCATCATTGAGTTTTTCCGGCTGCCAGTTGGTGACCAATTTACGCGCGGCGGTCAGATCGGCAGGGTCCATGGCGTTGGCCACTTCATCGCGCTTTTTGCCAGCGTCGGTGTCACCGGTTTTTGCCGCGAGTGCGAACCATTTGTAGGATTCGCCCAGGTCCTGCGGCACGCCCATCCCACGACCGTAGAGAATGCCCAAATTAAACTGGCTGTCTTTGATGCCGTAATTGGCGGCCTTCTGGAACCAGTCGACGGCGGTGTCCATATCAGGCTGAACAGCGGGTGGGTTGCCCATGGCGCGGATGACAGCAAGGTTGTGCATCGCACGGGCGTTGCCCTGCGCAGCGGCTTTGTCATACCAATCAGCGGCTTTTGCGATGTCCCGTTCCACCCCGATGCCTTTTTCATACAGACTGCCGAGGGAGTACTGCGCCGGGGCAAAGCCGGTTTTTGCGGAGCGTTCAAACCAAGACGCCGCTTCACCCATGTTGCGGGTCACGCCATCACCTTCCGAGTAGCGCATACCGAGTTGGAACAGGGCCTTTTGATCACCAGCCGATGCGGCGGCTACCAGGGCCGCCGGGCCAGCCGAAGCGGGGACCTCATACACCGATTGGGTTGGAGCGGGGGCGGCCGACGGCGTACCGGCGGCCTGTTGCGTGTTAGATGTGTCCAATGCTGGATCGCCCGATCTGGAAGCGTTGTCCGCATTGCCCTGCTCAGTCGAAACCGGGGAACCATCGGTGTTTGGTTCATCGCTCACGCTCGCATTTGTCGTGGGTGTATCCCCCGAGGCTTGCGGCGTTTCCGAATTGTCTGCGGCGGCTGCGTTGTTCAGAGCCAAGTCCACACCGCCGCCACCTGTGCCGTCAGTTCCATCGGCGCCATCACCATCGACGCTGCGGACGGCGCGGCCTTCATCGGTCAATTGTGCCGTGTCGGTGCCACTTTCGACTGACTGTTCGACAGACGCCGCGACGGGTGTGCTATCCCGGCTTGACGTCAACATGCTCCAGCCGTTCCACACCAATGCGGTGAGCAGCACTGCGGCGGCTGCCATGATGATCGGGCGACGGGATTCGCCGGAGCGCGCTTTCGCGACAAGCGCCATGATGCGTGATTTGATGTCGCCAGAAGCACCCGTGCCTTTTTTGGCTTTAGCTTTTTTGCCGCCCTTAACGTCCCCACCATCTTCACGGGCATAGGCAGCCGCCTTGCGGGCCGCAGCGGTGAAGTCGGTTTCCACACCATCGTCAGTCGAAACGGGGGCAGATGGCGTGCTTTGTGAAGCGCCTTGGGGCATTCCGGAAGCCGATGCATTGAGGCTCTGGGTGGCCTGCTGCAGGTAGTCATCGATCTGCGGAGCGGGAGACCCGGGCTCCAGTGGAGCGTTGTTCTCCGGCACCATCATGTGAGGTTGCGGCATGTGAGGTTGCGGAGTGTGGCCAGGTGCACCAGCCGGCATTCCGGCCATGGACGCATCCATGGTGGCGCTGGGGTCCAACGGTGGTGCAACCACGGGGCCGGTGGGCGGGGCCACAAAACCGGACTCCAATGCAGCTTGATGAATGACGCCTAGATTTTCGTTGTTAGAAGCCGCATCCGACAGACCGTCGGCAGCAAATACAGCTTCGTCCAACGCATAAGCGCCCGGGGCTTGAGATGGTTGCCCCATCAACGCGGACGGCGCGGTGGATGTTGCCAGAGGCCGTTCGTTCAACAAGGAAGCGACACGCTCTTCAACGGCCTGCGATGCCCGGTCCACCGTATTTTCAACCGCACCTTCCAGAGAAGCCAAACGGTCCAAAACGGCGTGCAACGTTGAATTGACCGCATCATTGTTGGTCGCAGCGTGCGCAGGTGCAGCAGCAGTTTGTTGCAAGGATTTTAGGTCTTCGGAAAGCGCGGCCAGAATTTGGCTCTGCTCCGGTGAGCTGCCCATCATGGACACCGCCTGCTGGGCGGCCTGCTGGGCGGCTTGTTGCGCGGCCTGCTCAGCCGCTTGCTGTGCCAATTCCAAAGGCATCTGGCCCATGTTTGCGGACTGGGCGTGCAATTGCTCTTCGATTGCGCCCAGACGCGTTTCAACGGGGCCGAAATCCAAACCATCAAAGCTTGGCTGCTTGTCCATCTGACGCAGAATCTGACCGATCTGCGCTTCCAGATTGGACATCTGCGCGGCCGTTGAATGAACCGCAGACGCTTCCTGCATCTGCTGGCTGAGCATTCGCACCTGTTGTTCAAGGGCCGACAAATCCGGCACGGCCTGTTGATCCAGGCGGGCGCTTATAGTGCGCAATTGCTCTTCAATCTGGCCCACTTCCGGAGCGGCGAACATTTCGTTGGCCGCTCCGAGGTCACCGGATGCGGCGTATTTTTCAAACGAACCGAGACGCTCCACCAAGCCTTCAATGCGCACTGAAAGCGCTTCCACTTCCGGCATCGGACGATTGTTGGCTTCCACAAATGCGCTCGCGTTCGCATTCGCCTCTTCCATCGCCTTGACGCTGGCGCTGGCCATGGAATCGACGGCCCGACCCAGGTCGGACATGCGTGCTTCGAGACGCTCGATGGCGGTCATATCGAGCTTGGGCGCTTTGCGATTGATATTTGAGACGGCAACCAAAGCGCGGGCTATTTCGTCCAAACGACCTTCGAGGCCAGCGATATCCACTTCCGGCGCTTGAGCCGCCTGCGGGCGCGCCGCGAGGTCTTCCAGTTTAACAGCCAAGTCGCCCATACGATCTTCCAGACGGCTGATGGCCAATGTCTGAGGCATGTCTTCGACGCTAATGCGCAAATCGTCCAAACGACTTCCGATGTTTTCAACCTGCGGTGTCATGGTGGCGGCAGCGTGTTGGGCCAGCGTGTCCAAACCGGTTGAGAGGGCATCGAGGCGTTGATGCATTTCCAAGTCGCGCTCGGCGCTGTCATCATGCTTTGCAGCACTCAAATCCTGCTCAAGCGTTGCCCGCAATGCGTTCAATTCCGCCGCAAGTCCGTCCAATTTTTTATCGGTCTCGGGATGCGCCGCCGCTTCTGGCTTTTGGGCCTGGAGGTTAGCCAACGCTGTCGCAATGCGGTCAATGTCCGGTTGCTCCACTTTGGTGGGCGGGGCCGGTTTGGCGACTTCCTGCTTGAGGCTGTTGAGGTCTTTGCGCAAATCTTTGAGGTGGCGTGCAACAGCGCCCAAAGCCGCGTTGCTGTCGGGGCGCGGGCTTGCTGCGTTTGGTTTTGTCGCTGGCTGATTTGCCGTTTGTGCCTCTGTTTGAGGCTCGGTTCTCTGGGTGGCTGCGTTCAACTCCGCTTGCCGGCGCGCGATCTCCTGCGCATCCGACAAAGGCGGCTGAGCGGCAGGGCCAACCTGCGTCACTTGAGAAGACAGACGCGCGAGTTGCTGTTGCAATATTGAGAGCTGAGAAGCGGCATCACCACCCATCGGTGGTGTTTGCCCTTGAGCCGTGAAACCGGGTTGAGCATAGGGCGCTTGCACTTGGGGTTGCAAATTGGCGCTGTACAGGCGTTGCTCTATCGCTTCCACCGCCCGTTTGATGTTGGCCAGTCGGTCACTTTCGACTGCGGCAGCGCCAGCGTGAGGCGTGAAAGGACCATATCCGTACTGTCCGGAAAATGCTTGGCGCATAGCAGGAAAGACTCCGCTCGGTGGCCCGGACGATCCCAAAAGATGCATCCGAAAAACTAAAAACCATGATTCGGACCGACTGTCCGCAGACGCAAAAAGCGTGTCCGGCCCCTTCAAGAGGCCTGCTAACCTTTAACAATCATGGTAAATAGGCCGTTAACCGATTGAGTTTTATGGGCTTGAAGCGCGCCAATGTGCCAAAATGCACCGCAGTTTATTGGTTTGATGCAATAGACTGACAACCTTATGAGTGGCTTGGGTTTGACAGAGCACGGCATGTGAATCAGAACAGATTGTCCGTGGGGGGCCACGAGCGAAGGGCTGACAGCGCGGGGCTATAACCTAAATCAAATGCGCAGCGTCAGTGAAGATGAGCAAATGGTAAAACCAGTCTTGCAAACCCAGTCCCGCGGTTCTGCCATCGATACCCCCTCCGGTCCCATATCCGATGACGCCAAAGAAGAAGGCCGATATCGCATTGGCGATCTTGCGCGCGAGTTCGACGTGACCCTACGTACGCTGCGGTTTTACGAAGATCGCGGGCTTCTCAACCCGCAACGTCAAGGCACCACCCGCCACTATTCAGAAAGCGATCGCGAACGGTTGCAGATCGCCCTGTTTGGAAAACGTATTGGGCTGTCGCTTGGTCAGATTTCCACTATTTTAGATCTGATAGAGCGCAACGGCAGCGACGGCCCGATGGCAGAACGCATTCGCACTGTTTACGAACAGCAACTCACCGTGCTGGAGGAACGAGCGGCAGAAACCCAAAATGCAATTGCCGATCTGCGCGACGCCATCGCAAAGCTGTAAGAAAACAGGCTTTTTGCTTGTGCCGTTCGGTGCGCGCGTGTTGGGTTTTTGGCACTTTTTCACCCTTTTGCTGTTGAATGCAGAGTGATTGCCTCAAGACTCGCCGCACGCCACACATCGCTTGGGTTTTAAGGACCAGCGCAAAAACTCTTACGTTTGCGTAAACGTAAGAGTTCTGGACATTTTGGCGAAAAACGCATAGATTAGTGTCGTGATCGGGCCATCAAGTTGTGACCAGGTGTTCGTTGTCGCACAACCGACGTTCTAAACATCAAGGCTGCACCGCGTCAGCGGGCAGCATCCGCAACAAGTCCGATCCAAACACGCCGTGAAAGCCTGTAAGGGCTTGGCATCGGCAAAACATAAAACTCGGCCGCATATCGGCCAGTTCAGATTTTTACCGCGTCGCGGCTGGTCCAGATTTCAGCCGCTTCGCGGCCGGTCCAGATTTCAGCCGCTTCGCGGCCCAAGGGAGGTCTTAACATGCCAACATATCGCGCACCCGTAACCGACTCACTTTTCGTGCTCAACGACGTGCTGAACATACAACGCTACAACAACCTACCGGGTTTTGAAGACGCAACACCGGACATGATCGAAGCCATTTTGGGCGAAGCGGGCAAACTCTCCGAGGAAACCCTACAACCGCTCAACGAAGTTGGCGACCGCGAAGGCTGCACATGGACCGAGGGTCAAGACTTCAATAACACGGTCAAAACGCCAACGGGCTTTAAAGCGGCCTATGATACTTATTCCGAAGGTGGCTGGGGCTCCCTGCCCTTCCCTGAAGAATATGGCGGCCAAAACTTGCCAGCCACGCTCAATGTCGCTGTTTCTGAATATGTATCGTCGGCCAATATGGCGTTTGGTATGTATCCCGGCCTCACCGCCGGTGCGGTCGCCGCGCTGATCGAACACGCCAACGAAGAGCAAAAGCAGGCCTACGTTCCCAAAATGCTATCGGGTGAATGGTCCGGCACCATGAACCTGACCGAGCCCCATTGCGGCACCGATCTGGGCATGATGCGCACAAAAGCAGTTCCGCAAGAAGACGGCACCTACAAGATTTCCGGCCAGAAAATCTGGATTTCCGCCGGTGAACACGACATGTCCTCCAACATCATTCATCTCGTGCTGGCCCGCATCGAAGGTGCGCCCGAAGGCGTTGATGGCATCTCCCTGTTCGTGGCCCCCAAATACTTGCTGGACGCGGACGGCAACCCCGGCGAACGCAACGCCCTGTCCTGTGGCTCGCTTGAACACAAGATGGGCATTAACGGCAACGCCACCTGCGTGATGAACTACGAGGGGGCCACAGCCTTTCTGGTTGGCAAAGAAAATCGTGGCCTCAAAGCCATGTTTGTGATGATGAACGAAGCCCGTTTGGGTGTCGGTGTGCAGGGCTTGTCTCAATCGGAAGTCGCCTATCAAAACGCAGCAGACTGGGCGCGCGAGCGCATCCAAGGCCGTTCGATTTCCGGCGTGAAATTTCCCGACATTAAGGCAGACCCGATCATCGTCCACCCGGACATCCGCCGGGTTTTGATGACGGTCAAATCCTTCAACGAAGCGGCCCGCGCCATGGTCTATTGGACTGCGTTGCAGGGCGATATTCACCGCCGGTCCGGCAGCGAAGAAGAGCGTCAGGCAGCTGATGACATGATGGGGCTGCTCACACCCGTGGTGAAGGCCTTCATCACCGACCGGGGGTTCGACAATGCTGTCATGGCGCAGCAGGTCTTTGGCGGCACAGGCTACACCAAAGATCAGGGTGTGGAGCAGTTCGTGCGCGATGCCCGCATTGCGATGATCTATGAAGGGGCCAACGGCATTCAAGCGCTCGACCTTGTGGGCCGCAAACTGCCCAGCAAGGGCGGCCGCGCGATCCAAGCCTATTTCAAAGAAGTCGGTTCTCTCTGCTCGGCCAATAAGGACAATGAAGACCTCAAGCCCTTTGTAGATGCCCTCTCAAAAGGCCTGTCCGATCTGCAAGCCGCCACCATGTGGCTGATGCAAAACGGCATGAAAAACCCCGACGAAGCGGGCGGCGCGTCCACCGATTATTTGCAAATGTTTGGCCTCGTCACCTTCGCCCATATGTGGCTGCTGATGGCGAAAGCCGCGCAGGAAAAACTGGCTGAAGGCGCAAACGGCAATGCGGCTTTCTACGAAACAAAGCTTACCACCGGCATGTTTTTCGTGCAGCGGATGATGCCGGAAACGGCCATGCTTTTGGCGCGCATTCAAACCGGCGTTGACGGCATGATGGCTCTGGACGCCGAAGCGTTTTAAGCGCTGATTGGAGGAAGCGATTTTATGACCCATCCAAGAGAAGTTTTGCAGGCTGACACGCCAGAGTGGCGCACCGGCGACGTGGCCATGTTGGAAGACATGACCAATCAGTTTTTGGAAAAAGAAGTCGTTCCCCACTACGAGCGCTACGAAAAGCAAGAAATGGTGGACCGTGAAGCATGGGAAAAGGCCGGTGAAGCCGGTCTGCTCTGTGCGTCCATGCCGGAAGCCTATGGCGGTGCCGGCGGCTCCTACGCCCACGAAGCGGTGATAGCAGAGGCCATCGGCCATCAGGGTGTCGACGGGTTTGGCTTGGCGCTGCACAATTCCATCGTGGCGCCCTACATCCTGCATTACGGCTCCGAAGAGCAAAAAGAAAAATGGTTGCCCCGCATGGCCTCCGGCGAGCTGATCGGCGCGATTGCCATGACGGAACCCGGTGCCGGGTCAGACCTGCAAGGGGTCAAAACAACTGCCGTGCGCGACGGCAACCACTACAAGATCAACGGTTCAAAAACGTTCATCACCAACGGCCAACACGCCAACATCATCGTGCTGGTGGTGAAAACCGACCCGTCGCAGGGGCATAAAGGCACGTCTTTGATCGTGATCGAGACAGACGATCTGGAAGGGTTTGAGCGCGGGCGCAATCTCGACAAGGTGGGCTACAAGGCAAACGACACATCTGAGTTGTTTTTCAATGATGTTCGCGTGCCGACGTCCAACCTGCTGGGGACAGACGAGGGCAAAGGGTTCTATCAATTGATGGAGCAATTGCCTCAGGAGCGCCTGCTGATTGCCAACCAAGCGATCTGCTGCATCGAACGCGCGCTCACGCTGACCATCGACTATGTGAAAGAACGCAAAGCGTTTGGCGGGCGGGTCATCGACTTTCAAAACACCCAGTTCAAACTTGCAGAAATGAAAACCGAAGCCACCATCGCCCGCGTGTTTGTGGATGATTGCGTGCGCCGCCATCTGAAAGGCGGTCTGGATGCAACCACCGCCTCCATGGCCAAATACTGGCTCACGGATTTGCAATGCAAAGTGATGGACGAATGCGTCCAACTCTTTGGTGGCTATGGCTACATGAATGAATACCCAATCGCCCGCATGTTCCGCGACGCCCGCGTGCAGCGCATCTACGGCGGCACAAACGAGATCATGAAAGTGCTGATCGCCCGCAGCTTATAGGACCCCGGCATGATTGACGGTTTCTCACAGAACATGGCGCCGCCTTCGGCGCGGTGGATGGGGATGGACCTTGTGGCCCATGATCCGGACCGGATGTGGTCGCGGGTGACGTTTTCACCCAACAAGGACATGGTGAACTTTGGCGGTGTCATCCAGGGCGGCATTTTGGGTGCCATGATGGATGATGCGATGGGATTCAACTCCTTCGTGTCGCTGAAAATGCAGTACGCCATGGCGACCATCGATCTACACACGCAGTTTTTGAAGGCCGTACCTTTGGGACCAATCCAATGCGAGGCGGAGGTCACAAAAGCTGGCAAGGCCATCGTGTTTGCCGAAGCCAAGCTGTTTATCAACGAAACCCAGTTGGCGGCCCGCGCCACATCAAGCCTGAAACTGCGTCCGTTTACGGGCCTGCAATTTGAAACGGAAAAAACCGATGGCTGACTATACACTGCACTGTTTTTTGGAATCCGGAAACGCCTATAAAACCGCTCTCATGCTGCAACTGGCAGACGCGGACTGGGAGGCCAACTGGGTCAACTTTTTCAAGGGCGAACATCGCACCCCTGAATATCTGGCCATCAACTCTATGGGAGAAGTGCCCGCTCTCGTCGATCACACACAAGGCGATATCGCAATCAACCAGTCCGGCGTGCAGCTGTGGCATTTGGCGGATCGTTTTGACCAGTTTGCAGCCCGCAATGCCGAGGAGCATCGCGAAGTGTTACGCTGGATCCTTTTCGATAACCACAAGCTTACCGGGGCCATCGCCATTTATCGTTTCTTGAACAAGTTCATGGGCAAGGGGGACAGCCCGGAAGCCCAGTTTATGCAGGGGCGGATGATTCAAGCCATTAAGATGCTGGATCGCCATTTGGCTGACCGGGAATGGACCGTTGGAGAACGTGTTACCATCGCCGACATTTCCATGGTTGGCTACCTGATGTGGCCGGATCACTTTAACATCACATGGGACGACTACCCCAACATCAAAGCGTGGTTGGAGCGCATTCAGGCGTTGCCAAACTTTGCAAAGCCTGAAGACATTTTGCCGTCAGGGCCCAAGGCCTAGAGCCGTTCCCGTTCAGACGGTTCCGTTTGAACAATAGGAACCGCGCCAAACAACAAGAAAACCGCGCCAAACAACAAGAAAGAGGCGATCACAGCTTCGAAGAGGCCATAGTCGCCTCTAACACCGCACATACAGACCTATAACAAGGAGCCGATCATGGCTGAAGCATTCATTTACGATCACGTGCGCACACCACGCGGACGGGGCAAGAAAGACGGCTCGCTACACGAAGTGCCGTCCAACCGTTTGGCAGCGGGTATTCTTGGTGAATTGCGCGACCGCAATGAACTCGACACCAAACTGGTGGACGATGTTGTGTTCGGTTGTGTTGACCCGGTGATGGAAGCCGGTGGCGACATTACACGCACAGCCATTTTGGAAGCCGGATATGACGACAGCGTCGCCGGTGTGCAATTGAACCGCTATTGTGCGTCCGGTTTGGACTCGGTGAACTTCGCCGCCTCCAAGATCATGGCAGGCGCGGACGATGTTGCCATCGGCGGCGGCGTTGAGAGCATGTCGCGTGTTGGGATTGGCGCGTCCGGCGGCTCTTGGCCGGTGGACCCCAGCGTGGCTGTTCCCTCCTACTTTGTGCCCCAAGGCATCTCGGCGGACCTGATTGCGACGAAATACGGCTTCTCCCGCGATGACGTGGACGCCTATGCCGTGGAGAGCCAAAAACGGGCTGGTCAAGCTTGGGAAGAAAACCGGTTTGAAAAGTCCATCGCGGCGGTGAAGGACATTAACGGCCTCACCCTCTTGGACCATGACGAGCACATGCGCCCCTCGACCGATATGCAGTCGCTGGCGTCCCTCAATGCGTCTTTCGCCATGATGGGCGAGATGGGCGGTTTCGATGCCGTGTCAGTGCAAAAGTACCCAGAAATTGAGGGCGTTAACCACGTTCACCACGCGGGCAACTCGTCCGGCATTGTGGATGGTTCCGCTGCGGTTCTGCTGGGCTCCAAGCGCGGCGGCAAGTCTATGGGTCTGACGCCACGGGCCAAGATCAAAGCCTTCACCAATATCGGTTCGGAACCGAACATCATGCTCACGGGCCCGGTGGACGTCACCGAGAAGCTGCTCAAAAAAGCGAAGATGTCGATCGACGATATTGACCTGTTTGAGTTGAACGAAGCCTTCGCATCCGTCGTGCTGCGTTACATGCAGGCCTTCGACATTCCCCACTCGAAAATGAATGTGTGCGGCGGTGCCATCGCCATGGGCCACCCATTGGGCGCAACCGGCGCGATGATCCTGGGCACAGTGCTGGACGAACTCGAACGCCGCGACCTCAACACAGCCCTCGTCACCCTGTGCATCGGTGCCGGCATGGGCACAGCCACGATCATCGAGCGGGTTTAAGGAACGACC
Source organism: Pseudomonadota bacterium (assembly GCA_038746275.1). Classification (GTDB taxonomy): domain Bacteria; phylum Pseudomonadota; class Alphaproteobacteria; order Rhizobiales; family Rhizobiaceae; genus Pseudahrensia. The sequence continues at coordinate 66,059 of JBCDKS010000015.1, forward strand.
ATGAAAAACTTTAGTATTGAAACCGACGCCGATGGCATTGCGCTGATCACTTGGGATTCACCCGGCAAGTCGATGAACGTTATCGACGCTGAGGTGATGGAAGAAATTGATGCCATCATCGACGCTGTCGCGGAAGACGAAGCCATCAAAGGCGCGGTGATCACATCGGGCAAAAAAGCGTTTGGCGCGGGTGCAGACCTGACCATGCTGCAATCCATGCTGGGCACTTATGCCGACGAAAAAGCCCGCGATGAGCAGGCCGCTGCCCAGATGTTGTTCGACGGCGCGTACCGTCTCAACAAAACGCTGCGCCGCATCGAAGCCGGTGACAAACCGTGGGTTGCCGCGTTGAACGGCATGGCGCTTGGCGGTTGTTTTGAAATTGCGCTGGCCTGCCACGCCCGCGTTATCAGCGATGATGAGAAAGCCACCGTTGGCCTGCCGGAAGTGAAGGTTGGACTGTTGCCTGGCGGCGGTGGAACCCAGCGCGTCGCGCGTTTGGTCAACCCGCAGGACGCTATGACCATGCTGCTGCAGGGCAAAGCCCATCCCGGCAAAAAGGCGAAACAGCTTGGTCTTGTGACAGAGGTCGTTGCGGCTGATGCGGTTGTGGACACCGCCAAGCAGATGATCCGCGACGGATTGAAAGCGGAAGCGCCGTGGGACCAGAAGGGCTATAAAGCGCCCATTAAAGTGTGGTCGCCCCAAGGCGTGCAAATGCTAGCCGCCGGCAACGCGCTGCTGCGCAAGGAAACTTACAACAATTATCCCGGTGCGCTCAACATCATGCGCTGTGTCTATGAGGGGCTACAACTGCCGTTCGAGACAGCACTGAAAGTGGAGAGCCGCTACTTCGCCAACACGCTGACCACACCGGAAGCGGCGGCGATGATCCGTACCCTGTTCATCAATATGCAGGAACTCAACAAGGGCGCGCGCCGTCCGGACGTTGGGCCGTTGACCTTGAAGAAAGTGGGCGTTCTGGGAGCCGGATTCATGGGCGCAGGCATCGCCTATGTGACGGCCAAAGCGGGCATTGAAGTTGTGTTGCTGGACCGTGACCAAGAGGCTGCTGACAAAGGCAAAGCCTATTCGGAAGAGCTGTTGGACAAGGCCATCAGCCGGCGTCGTTCCACGCCCGAGAAAAAAGAGGCGCTGCTGTCGCTCATTCACTCCACTGCCGACTATGCCGATCTCGACGGCTGCGATCTGATCGTGGAAGCCGTGTTTGAGGATAAGGGTATCAAAAAAGCTGTGACAGAGCAGGCCGAAGCCGTAATCGGCAAGGACGCGATCTTCGCATCCAACACGTCCACCATCCCGATCACCGAACTGGCGCAAGCCTCTTCGCGGGCTAAAAACTTTGTCGGCATCCACTTCTTTTCGCCTGTCGACCGCATGATGCTGGTGGAAATCATAACTGGCAAAAAGACCGGCGACAAAGCGCTGGCCATGGCCATCGACTATGTGATGGCCATCAAAAAGACGCCTATCGTGGTCAATGATTCCCGCGGCTTTTACGTCAACCGTTGCGTCATGCGCTACATGCAGGAAGCGTGGAATATGCTGATCGAAGGCGTGCCCGTGCCGATGATCGACAATGTGGCCATGATGGCTGGCATGCCCGTGGGCCCGCTGGCGCTGAACGACGAGGTGGCCATCGATCTGTCACAAAAGGTGATGAAGCAGACCATGGCAGATCTCGGCGAAGGTGTGATCGATCCGCGCCATTTTGAACTGGTAAATACGATGGTCGATAAGCATGGCCGCGTGGGCAAGAAGGGTGGCAAAGGATTTTACGACTACCCTGCAAAGCCCGCCAAAAAGCATCTTTGGCCTGATCTGAAGACTATGTATCCGCAGCAGGCTGCCGAGGACGTTGATGTGCAGGAGATCAAAGACCGGTTCCTGTTCACCATCGCCATGGAAGCCGCCCGCACCGTGGAAGAAGGTGTTGTGAGCGATATTCGCGAAGCGGATGTTGGCGCGATTTTGGGCTTCGGCTTTGCGCCCTACACGGGCGGTCCCCTCACCTATATCGACCAGATGGGTGTGGATGTTTTCCAAAAGCGCGCACGGCAGCTGGCCAAAAAATACGGTGATCAGTTCAAGCCTTGCAAGCTGATCAACCAGATGGCGAAGAACGGCGAGACTTTTTATGGCCGTTTCGGTGGCGCTGAAGAAGAGACGAAGAAAGCCGCTTAGCGGCTTTTGGGCCTCCTGTTTGCCGGTCCCGCATCGGCAAACAACCAGCGATCACATTAACCACACGTTTAGTTATAGCGCCCGTCCCCTGCCCATCAGGAGGCGGGCGCTTTACGTTGAGATAGTCACACGCTCCAACCGCCTGAGCCCATGCTGCACGCGCCGACACATGATCTGGAACAGGACGCCACCGCGCTCGATGAACGCGATGCAGTTGCGAATTTAGAAGCACCGATCAGCGCTCAGACCGCCACCACATGGTCTGTGGAGATTGTGGATACACTCACTGGGCTTGAGAGCCGTGCGCCTGAATGGGGTCGGTTGGAGAGCGTCGCGACCCGCGGCCATAACAACCAACACAGCGCCTTTCAAAGCCCGGCATGGGTGTTTCCCTGGCTCACACATATCGGTGCAAATCTAAATGTGACGCCTGTTGTGGCCTTCATCTACCGCGACCGGGCGCTGGCTGCGATCCTGCCACTGATGGAACAAAAGCGCTCCGGCATCGTCCATCTGCTGCCCTTGGGCGAACCGCACACTCAAATTTGCGACGCGGTGACCGACGGTCAGAGCGATTGCCAAATCGGCCTCACTTTGGCACTGGCGCAAATCACCCTTCGCAAGGGTGTGGACGTGGTCGCCCTTGGCCCGATGCTGGAGGGAAGCCCGCTCCACGCGGCAGCTTTGACGCTGGCAGATCAGGGCAAGCGCCGGGAACATGCGCCCGTTTTGGTGCAGGACCCGGCGCAATACGTCACCCTGATCGACAGTGATGTGGACCCAGCCAAGCCTGGAATTACGCTTGGAAAATCGAGACGCAAAGCGCTGCGCAAGGGCATGGAGCGGCTGTCCGCCCACGGGTCGGTATCCTTTAAGCGCGTCGGGCGTAACCACCCGGACTTTGTGCCATTGGTGGCGAAGGCCCTGCAACTCAAGCGGGAGTGGTTGACCCGTAACGGGCTCTTTTCCACCGGGCTGGCGCATCACGGCATTGATGCGTTTTTAGCCGGTCTTGGATCCACCGCGTTTCCTGGGGACGGTGGCGGCACGGAACCGGAAGTTGAAGTGCTCATGGCAGGGGCGCACCCGGTCGCAATTGCAATCAATCTGGTCGGCCCGGCCCACCCGACAGACGGTGAGCCCCACCCCGTGCGGCAATGCTATCTGTCCACCTATGATCCCGCCTTTGCCGGCTGTTCCCCCGGCAACCTTTTGATCCATATGTCACTTACCACACAAGACGCACGCCAAACGGCGTGTCTCAGTCTTTTGGGATTTCCCACTCCGCAAAAGGCAGCTTGGGAGACGAGGCGCGTCGGACTGGTGCGGTTTGAACAGGCACTGACCCGCAAGGGTGCCCTTTGGCTGGACGGATGGCTCAACGGGTTGCGGCCCCGCCTCAAACAGCTGGCACTGGCTTCGCGGAAGCCATTGAGCCATCTGATACAACTTGCCAAACCCGGCACGCCGCGCAAAAGGTGATTGCACAGATCCTGCGGAGTTATGACCATGAGCGTCATCCTTGATTACTATTATATCGGCCAATCCCCTTTCGCTTACCTCGGCCACGCCGCCATCCGTGCGGTGGCGGAAAAGCACGGCGCGAAACTGCACTTTAAGCCCGTCAATCTGCTCGGCCTCTGGGAGGTTTCCGGTGCGGTGATGCCCGGCCAAAGGCCTCTCGTTCGCCAACGCTATCGGCAACTCGAGTTGCAACGCATGGCGGAATGGAGAGGCCTGCCGCTGAACACCAAGCCCGCGCATTTTCCAACCGACATTACCCTGGCAGACCTGTGCACAATCGCGATCATCCAACGCGGCGAAGACCCGGCCGAATATATGGATGCCGTGTTCCGGGGTGTGTGGGCGGACGAAGCCGACATGGGCGACGAAGCCCAAATTGCTGACCGTTTGGCCAAATGCGATTTCGATCCAGATTCGATCTTAACCGCTGCAAAGACAGAAGACATGGCCGCCATCCGCGCCCAAAACACCCAAGACGCCATCGCCGCCGACGCCGTCGGCGTCCCCGCCTACGTGCTCAACGGCGAAGTGTTCTGGGGCCAAGACCGGATCGAATTGGTGGATCGGGCACTGGAAACAGGCCGCGCCGCGTTCACGTCCGATCTGGGGTGACTGGGCAGCCTGTTGTTTTAGCGCGGTTTCTATCGATCAAACGGTTCCGTTTAAGCGGGGGCGGTTCTCGTGTCTTAAGCGCCGGATGCATTGTGTTGTGAAAGCCCATGATCGAGCACTGGACAGGCTTCGCTTGACCCTTTACTCCTAGGATAAATTTCCTTTTTTGGCTGATTCAGGCATGTTTTCTCACGCGCAGGTTTGGTCCGCGATTGATGCTTTGGCAGAGCGCAACAGTATTTCTGTGTCCCGTTTGGCGCGCAATGCGGGGTTGGACCCGACTACATTTAACAAGTCAAAACGGATCGGGGCAGACGGGCGGTTGCGCTGGCCGTCTACGGAATCGCTGTCCAAGATTATGGACGCTACCGGCACGGATTTATCGCTGTTCACCGAACTGGTGTCCGACGACAAGGTGAGCTTCAACCAACGGCTGTCGGCGCTGGCTGAGAGCGGTCCGGACTTTGGCTCAGGCCTGCGAGAAGCCCATGCGCCCTATAACATGCCCAGTGCCGTGCCTCTTCTAGGTTTGGCCCAAGCGGGCAGCGGCGGGTTTTTTGATGATGCGGGCCTGCCCACCGGCGAAGGATGGGACGCGGTTGATTTTCCCCAAAGCGATGGCGAGACCGTCTATGCGCTGGAAATATCCGGCGACAGTATGGAGCCGCTCTATCGGGACGGTGATCGCATCATCGTCTCACCCGGTGCGTCCGTGCGGCGCGGAGACCGGGTGGTGGTACGCACCCATGAAGGGGAAGTGATGGCCAAGGTGCTTGCCCGCCGCACCGCCAAGCAAATCGAATTGCAATCGCTCAATCCCGATCATGAAAACCGGTCGTTTGATGTGACCGAGGTGGATTGGATCGCCCGGATCGTGTGGGCGAGCCAGTAAGGAGCCTACGCCATCAAGTCGCCGGCCAGGCCCTTGCGGATGAGCGCGACAGTGGCGTCTTTGCCGTACAAGGCGGCGAAGGAGCCAAAGCGCGGGCCTTGGTCCTGGCCCAACAGGACCTGATAGAGCGCCTGAAACCATTCGCGCAGGTTTTCAAAACCGTGCTCTTTGCCAACAGCAAAAACCTCGGTTTGTAGCGTCTCACCGTCTGCATCCGCAGGCATCTTGTCCAGCCTTTCAGCCAGCGCTTCCATCGCCACCCGTTCCGGATCGCTGGGCGCGCGGAAAGTTTTGGACGGACGCACGAAGTCCTCAAAGTAGGAGATTGCGTATCCCACCAGTTCATCCAGTTTCGGATTGTTGGCCGGCGTCGCATCGCCATCATATTGCGAGATGAAGCCCCAAAGCGTTTCTTTGTCCGACGCGTTTGATGCGCTCACAAGATTGAGCAACATGGAGAAGGTGACTGGAACAGAAAGCTTGGGCGGATTGCCCGCATGGATGTGCCAGACCGGGTTAGTGAGACGGGCCTTTTCGTCTTGACCCTCGAACGCCGCCAAGTGCTGAAAATACTCGTCCATTTGACGCGGGATGATATCAAAAAACAGGCGTTTGGCCGTCTTCGGCTTTTGGTACATGAACAGGGACAAGCTTTCGGGCGAGGCGTAGCTCAGCCACTGTTCCATCGAGATGCCGTTGCCCTTGGACTTCGAGATCTTCTCACCTTTGTCGTCCAAAAACAGCTCGTAGATGAAGTGCTCCGGCGCAGGTGCCCCCAAAATGCGGCACATTTTATCGTAGAGATTTGAGTTGTTCTGGTGGTCCTTGCCATACATCTCAAAGTCCACGCCAAGCGCCGCCCAGCGCATGGAAAAGTCCGGCTTCCACTGCAGCTTCACATTGCCACCTTTGATGGAGAGCGTCGTTTCCGTGCCGTCTTCATCGTCGAATGTGATCATGCCGCTGGGTGCATCCACGCTTCTCATGGGCACGTAGAGCACCCGGCCCGTCTTGGGTGAAATGGGCAAAAAGATGCTGTAGGTCGCCCGCCGCTCTTCGCCCAATGTGGGCAACATGGCGTCCATCAGCGTGTCGTATTTTTCCGCACAGCGCATGAGCAGATCATCGAAGCGGCCAGAGCGATAATACTCGGTGGAACTTGCAAACTCGTAAGTGAAGCCGAACGTGTCCAGGAACGCCCGCAGCCGCGCATTGTTATGGTGGCCAAAACTGCCGTGGTCAGAGCCAAAAGGATCGGGCACATCGGTGAGTGGTTGGCCCAGATGCTGCGCCATCATCTCCTGATTGGGCACGTTGTCGGGGATTTTGCGCATACCGTCCATGTCGTCTGAAAAGCACAACAGCCGCACAGGTACGGTGTCTTCCGTAAGCAGCCGGAACGCGTTGATGACCATGGACGTGCGCGCCACCTCACCAAACGTTCCGATATGCGGCAAGCCGGAAGGGCCGTAGCCGGTCTCAAACAGTACCGTCTCAGGATAGCCCGATTTCGAATAGCGTTTGACGATCTTGCGCGCCTCTTCAAACGGCCAAGCCTTAGAGGCTTTTGCGGCCTCAACAAGGGAGGGCGTGATGGTGATCGGCGGAAATTCAGGGGCGGCCATGGGTCGAAAAATGCCTGTGTTTGATCAGGGGCAATGATGCGGGAAAGATGAGGAGATGCGCACGTCTTTGCGGAGACTGACGCGCAGCTTGATTGCGCGGAAACTATGGCTGCCGCCCCCCAAATGCAACCGCCGGGTGCCAGGAGCTGATCACCTGCAGTAACGACCGTTCACGCCAATCCCGCAGGCGTTGAATCGTGGCCAGGCAAAGCGTATTTGGTGGAGGCAACACACTTTTTGGATTTTCCGCCCCATGAACGCCATTTCTGTTCAAGATACGCTTGTCTATATCATGGTCTCCGTCTCCGCCGTCGACAGAAACATGGGCGAGCAGGAGATGCTGCGCATCGGCAATGTGGTCAAAACACTGCCGGTGTTTGATGGCTACACGCCCGACCAATTGGTCAACGCTGCCAAGACCTGCCGGGATATCCTGCAGGATGATGAAGGTCTGGAAACCGTGTTGGGTTTTGCGGGCATTTTGCCGGATAACTTGAAACTGACGGCCTATGCGCTGGCCGCCGAAATTGCGGCGGCAGACCTGAGCGTAACGACCGAAGAGGTGCGACTGTTGCAGATGTTGCGCAATCACCTGAACCTTGAAAAGCTGACGACAGCGGCATTGGAACTCGCCGCACGGGCGCGTCACCAGACGGGCTAAAGTACCCCAAACGACAGGCTGGCAGATGGACTTTTCAACACTTTTTTCCAGCAGTTTTTCGCAGGTGGTGTCCGATCATGAAGGCGCTATCCGGTTGACGGTTGCCGGCGGTTTGTTTGCCATTTTAGCGCTGAGCGAGTGGTTAAGGCCACGCCGTGAACTGGTGGTGGACAAGAGCCGACGCTGGACCACCAATCTTGCGATCATCGTTTTGGACAGCGCTTTAGTGCGCCTGTTATTTCCGGCCGCAGCCGTCGGGGTTGCTTTGTGGGCGCAGTCGGCCGGGATCGGGCTGTTTAACGGGCTGGACGCGCCGCTTTGGCTTGCGGTGCTTGTCAGTTTTGTCGTGCTGGATTTCGCTGTGTGGGCCTCGCATGTGCTGTCCCACAAAGTGCCGTTGTTTTGGCGTTTTCACCGGATGCACCATGCTGACCGGGATATCGACGTGACCACCGGATTGCGATTTCACCCCATTGAAATCATCGGTTCGATGCTCTGGAAGGTTGGCTTCGTGATCCTGTTGGGCGCACCGGCCATCGCAGTCATCTTGTTTGAAATCGTGTTGAACGGCACCGCCATGTTCAACCATTCCAACACCAAATTGCCAGTGAATCTCGACAGAGTTTTACGGCTTGCGCTGGTGACGCCGGACATGCACCGCGTCCATCATTCCGCCATCGGCGATGAGACGGATTCCAATTACGGTTTCAATCTGCCGTGGTGGGACAGGATGTTTGGCACCTATATCGATCAACCCGCCCTGGGCCATGATGGCATGACCATTGGCCTCGATGAATGGCAAGACGAGCGCCCCAGCCGTTTGGGATGGTCCCTTGCGCTGCCGTTTGGAAACCCTGCGTCCAGCAGCCCGTCGGCGGGCGACAGTAAAAACTAAAAGAGGCTGATGGGGAAATACCGCAGGTACAGTTCGCTCATCACGCCTTTGTCGTTGAGCGAGCGCAGCGCATAGTTGATGGCGCTCTCCATAACCCGATCATCTTTTTCCAAGGCAATCGCCATTCCGTTGCCAAAATAGGTGGGCGACAGATAGGGGCCGCCCACAAAGGCGCAGCAGGGCTTATCGAGGCGTTGCTGTATCCAAAAGGACAGCGACAAAGCGTCATCAAAAACCGCATCGACGGTTTTTGCCTCCAAAGCCTGCAGCGCTGCATCGCGTGTGGGCAGCATGCGCAGTTCCACATTGCCAAACCAGGCCTGCGCATAAGCCGCATGGGCGGAACCCGCGACAACAGCGATGGGCTTGCCCTCAAGCGATGCGAGCAGCGGCGGCGACGCTTCCTCACCCAAACGCATGATGAAACGGGCGGGCAAAAAGAAATACGGTCGTGTGAACGTTACCTGACGACGGGCGGCCGCCGTGACCGCCTGCCCCGCCATAATCGCATCTCCCGCGCCACGGTTCAGCGCGGGCACCAAGTCTGCAAAGGGAAGCGCTTGAATTTGACACACCGCATCGAGTGACAACTCCGCGCAAATCGCGCGCGCCAGATCAACATGATAGCCGGACAACTGCTTGCGATCATCGATATAGGAGAAGGGCGGAAAGTCAGTCGTCGTCAAAAACCGCAAGCGCGGTCGGTTTGAGACGTCGGGCTTTACAAACAATTCCTGAGGGTCCCAAAAATTCGGGATTGACGGTCGGCTTTGGGCGAAAGATGGCGAGGCCATAAGCGAGATCGAAACTGCGAGAGCCAGTGCCGTTACCCCTGCCGCTAGACTGTTTGGGAAGGCGGAGAGGCACCGGACCAAAAGCGATTTTTGTTTCGTCATGCTTTGCCTTATCGTAGACCACCATGGCCCGTACGGGTGCCGGTTTAGCGCGTCGTTGCGCAAAACTGCCTGTGATCACGCTTATAGAACAGCCAATGCTCCTTCAAAAGGTGCGTGATGGGCCCTGTCGCATTGTTTTCCTTGCCTTTGGCCGCGACCAGCGTTATGAGCCACGCAGCTTTCGGAACGGTCGGGCAGGGCATGCCTTGGCAGTTCGCAATGCTGGTACTGCGGCAAGGTCTGCTGCGGCACACAATCACTAACAGATCGACGAGCGGTAGGGGCCCTTTGCGGCACGCTTCCCGTTTTGTCTCGAAGGAGAGCAAAATGCCCAAAATGAAGACCAAATCGAGCGTAAAAAAACGCTTCAAAGTAACCTCAAGCGGCAAAGTGAAAGTCGCACAGGCTGGTAAGCAGCACGGCATGATCAAGCGCTCTAACAAGTTCTTGCGCAATGCACGCGGCACAATGGTTCTTTCCGAGCCGGATGCACGCATCGTGAAGCAATTCATGCCCTACGCCGGCAAATAAGCGGCAACACCCGGATATTTTGGAGTAAACAACCATGGCTCGTGTCAAACGCGGCGTAACCGCCCACGCAAAACACAAAAAAGTTCTGAAAAAAGCGAAGGGCTATTACGGCGCCCGCCGCAAACAGATCCGCACCGCCAAGCAGGCCGTCGAAAAAGCGCAACAATATGCCTATCGCGACCGCAAGGCGAACAAACGCAATTTCCGCACGCTCTGGACACAGCGCATCAACGCTGCTGCCCGCGAGCACGGTTTGACGTATTCCCGCTTGATCGACGGCTTGACCAAAGCCGGCATCGAGATGGACCGCAAAGTGCTGTCCGATATGGCAATCAACCAACCTGAGGCGTTTGGTGCCGTGGTGGCAAAAGCCAAAACCGCGCTGGAATATCTCAAGGATACGACGCCAAACGCGTTTGAGGCCGCTGTCCAAAGCTGACCGCGCCTCCCTCAATACCATTGAATTTGTTGGGAACCCGTGGCAGCGCAAGCTGACGCGGGTTTCTTTGTTTTGCCGCCACTTCAACAGGCACCATGACGGATACGGACCGACACTATGAGTGACATCGAAGCACTGGAGCGCAGCATTTTGGATCAGGTCAATGCGGCCAGCGACGAAGCCGGATTGGAAGCGGTTCGCGTGGCGAGCCTTGGCAAAAAGGGGTCCCTGTCCGAACAGATGAAAACGCTGGGCAAAATGAGCCCGGAAGAACGCCAGACGATGGGCCCGCTGCTCAACGGTCTCAAAGCGCGGATTACAGATGCGCTGGCCGAACGGCGCGACGCGCTCAAACGCGCAGCCATCGAAGCGCGTCTGGTGAGCGAAAAAGTGGACGTCACCCTGCCCGCACGCCCCAATCCGCTCGAGCTTGGGCGCATTCACCCGATCAGCCAGGTGCAGGATGAGATCACCGCGATTTTTGCCGACATGGGTTTCACGGTGGCGGAAGGCCCCGACATCGAAACGGATTACTACAACTTCACAGCGCTGAATTTTCCCGAAGGCCATCCGGCCCGCGAGATGCACGATACGTTTTTCTTCAACCCCGATGAGAACGGCGAGCGCCGCGTGCTGCGCACCCACACATCACCGGTGCAAATCCGCACGATGGAAAGCCAAAAGCCACCCATTCGGATCGTCATTCCCGGCAAGACCTACCGGCAGGATTCCGATGCGACGCACTCTGCCATGTTCCACCAGTTGGAAGGCCTTGTGGTGGACGAGAAGGCCAACATCGCCAACCTGAAATGGACGCTGTTGGAATTTTGCAAGACGTTTTTTGAGGTCGACAGCTTGAACATGCGCTTTCGCCCGTCCTTCTTCCCGTTCACCGAGCCAAGCTTGGAAGTGGACATTCAATGTGACCGCTCCGGTGCCGAAGTAAAGTTCGGTGAGGGAGAGGACTGGATGGAGATTTTGGGTTCCGGCATGGTGCATCCCAACGTGCTGCGCGCTGGAGGTCTGGACCCGGACGTCTACCAAGGCTTCGCATGGGGCATCGGCATCGACCGCATTGCCATGCTGAAATACGGCATGCCCGATCTGCGCCCGTTCTTCGAAGCCGACCAGCGCTGGATCAATCACTACGGCTTTAGACCACTGGACATGCCAACGCTGTTTGGTGGGCTGAGCGGGTAAGTTGCCAACACTGCTGATCTTGAATGGGACGAAGTATCGGTTTTATTCATCCGATTCCGGTGAACCACCCCACATTCATGCAGTTCAAGGCACAAAGAAAGCGAAGGTTTGGTTGGCCTCGCTGGAAACCGCGAAGAACCAAGGATACACTGACGTGGAGTTGCGTAGAATTCTCAATGTTGTTGGCGAACACCAAGCCGAAAGGACAGGAGCTTTCAATGACTTCTTTGGAGTTTGAAACCGAAGATATGCGGCCCGTTGCTGCTCAATGCCGAGATGGCCGCGTGTGGGTGACTCTCAAAGATGGGCGAGGTGTGTCAGCACCACTGACCTGGTATCCCTTTTTGCACGGTTCGACCGAAGCTCAGTTGAACGCCATGGACCTCGAATATGAAGGCATATGGTGGAACCACGTCGACGAGGGCGTCTCAGTCAAAAGCATGTTTCTGGGCTGGAAAGCTCCCGGAGGGGTTGACCCTCAAGAAAGCCAGGCAGCCTAACCAAGCTTCCTTCAACACTTACCTTTTGATGCAGGGCGCCATTGCGTCAGTATTGCAAACGCTACGGGCCAAGACATGAAATTCACACTCTCCTGGTTGAAAGACCATTTGGACACGACCGCCACTTTGGACGAGATCGTTGAGACGCTGACCATGATCGGCCTCGAGGTCGAAGACGTCGATGATCGGTCCGCATTTGCGCCTTTCACCATTGCCAAGGTCTTGAGTGCCGAACGGCATCCCGATGCGGATAAATTGCAGGTCCTGTCTGTCGATATCGGTGACGGCAAGCCATTGCAGGTTGTGTGCGGGGCACCCAATGCCCGTGCCGGTCTGGTGGGGGCATTCGCAGGACCGGGCACATATGTTCCAGGCATCGACACAACATTGGGTGTCGGCAACATCCGAGGCGTCGAGAGCTTTGGCATGATGTGTTCCGAGCGCGAGTTGGAGCTTTCAGAAGATCATGATGGTATTATCGACCTGCCACCCGAGATTCTGGCTGACGCCCCCGTCGGCACACCCTTTGCGGACTATGCCGGGCTCAACGATCCGGTCATCGAAATTGGAATCACGCCCAACCGGCCGGACGCGCTTGGTGTGTCTGGCATCGCCCGCGATCTGGCGGCGGCCGGGTTGGGCACTGTAAAATCTCCGAAGATTGACCCGGTTAAGGGCGGGTTCCCCTGCCCCGTGGCGGTGGATCTGACCAGCGATGACGCAGCGGAATTCTGCCCGGCCTTTGGTCTTCGGTTGGTGCGCAATGTTAAAAACGGCCCGTCGCCGAAATGGATGCAGCAACGGCTCAAGGCCATCGGCCTGCGCCCCATCTCCGCTCTGGTGGATATTACAAACTACGTCACGTTCGATCGTGGCCGCCCTTTGCACGTGTTTGATGCGGACAAAGTCACCGGCAACCTGATGGTCCGCCGTGCCACGGGTGCCGAGGAATTTCTGGCTCTGGATGGCAAAACCTACACACCGACCTCAAGTCACTTTGTCATAGCGGATGATAATGGACCGGAATCGCTGGCTGGCGTCATGGGCGGGGAAGAGTCCGGCTGTTCGCTGGAAACCAAAAATGTGCTGGTGGAATCCGCTCTTTGGGACCCGCTGACCATCGCCCGTACGGGCCGTGATCTGGGCATCATAACCGATGCACGCTACCGGTTTGAGCGCGGCGTCGATCCGCAGTTCATGGTGGACGGGCTGAACCTTGGCACGCAATTGGTGATGGACCTGTGCGGTGGCGCAGCATCGGACGAACTGATTGAGGGCACAATCCCTGCTGCTGACATGACAATCGAATTTCCCGTGAGCGAGACTAAACGTCTGACCGGCTTAGACGTTGGCTCCGAACAAGCAGCCTCCATTTTGACCAGGCTCGGCTTCGACGTGTCTGGAAGCGGCGATAGGCTGTCAGTCGGTGTGCCCGGCGCCCGGCCGGACGTGCATGGCAAAGCCGATCTGGTGGAAGAAGTGATGCGCATCTATGGGGTGAACGAAATTGAGCCGCAGCCCTTGCCCGCACTGTCCAGTGTTGGCTGCCGCATTCTCACCACCGGCCAGAAGCGCACCCGCGATACCCGCCGCACTTTGGCTGCGCGTGGTATGAGCGAGGCGGTGCTCTATTCCTTCATCCCGAAAGCGCACGCGGAGCATTTTGGCGGCGGACAGGGTGAACTGGCGTTGGCCAATCCCATTGCCTCCGACATGTCCGACATGCGCCCGTCTCTCTTGCCCAGCCTCTTGGCTGCCGCAAAACGCAATGCGGACCGCGCCATGGGCGATCTGGCGATTTTCGAGGTCAGCCATGTTTATGCCGGTGTGGAGATCGACGACCAATCTCGATCCGCCGCGGGCATTCGACGTGGCAGCGCCCGGTTGGAAAGCGTGGGCCGTCACTGGCGGGAGGCCGCAAAAGGCGTGGACGTCTACGACGCCAAAGAAGATGCCCTTGCTGTGCTGGCAGCCTGCGGCATGGACCCTTCCAAGGTGCAGATTGAAGCGGGAGGGCCTGACTGGTTCCACCCCGGGCGCAGCGGCACGTTCAAACTCGGCCCAAAGGTCGTGCTCGGCTCCTTTGGTGAGTTCCACCCCATGACGCTGGAAGCGATGGATGTAACAGGCCCGCTATGCGGATTTGAAATCCACATGGATGCGATCCCCGAGCCGCGCAAAAGGGCCAATCGGAGCAAAGGTGCGCTGACCCTGTCCCAATTGCAGCCGGTGCGTCGCGACTTCGCGTTTGTGTTGGAAAAATCAGTTGAATCGGCGCTCGTGCTGCGCGCAGCCTCGGGAGCGGACAAAAAACTGATCGAACAGGTGCGCGTGTTTGATGTCTTTGAAGGTGGTTCTTTGGGGGCGGATCAAAAGTCGCTTGCGATTGAAGTCACATTGCAACCGACCGACAAAAGCCTCACCGATGATCAGATTGATGCCATCAGTGCCAAGATCGTGGCCAATGTGGAAAAGACAACAGGCGGCGTTTTGCGCGGTTAACCGAAGGCTTGTGCAAAGACTTTCTCACCGCGCCCGCGTTTTGAAGGAAACGGTTTCTCAATCGGCCCTCGTAACGCGGGGCTGGCACGTCTAAATATACAATATCGATTTTTGTAGGAGCAAACACTATGGCCAATGCATTGCTGATCGGCGACGAAGCACCGGATTTCACGGCAGCCACCACCGAAGGCGAAATTCGCTTTCACGACTATATCGACGGCAAGTGGGCGGTGCTGTTTTCGCATCCGAAAAACTACACACCCGTGTGCACCACCGAACTCGGCTATACCTCCAAGTTGGGCCCTGAGTTTGAGAAGCGCGGGGTAGCCGTTCTCGGCCTGTCAGTTGACAAGTTGGAAGACCATGACGGTTGGGCCAAAGACATTGAGGATACCCAAGGCTCTGCCCTCAACTTCCCGCTGATTGCGGACGATGGCACGGTGGCCGCGCTCTATGGGATGATCCATCCCAATGCCAGCGACACCATGACCGTGCGATCCGTGTTCGTGGTTGGCCCAGATAAAAAGATCAAACTCAAGCTGGAATACCCGGCGTCCACGGGCCGCAATTTTGATGAAATCTTGCGCGTGATCGATTCACTGCAACTGACCGCTCAGCATCAGGTGGCAACACCGGTGAATTGGAAAGACGGGGAAGATGTGATCATCGTGCCTGCGGTTTCCAACGAAGCGGCCAAAGAAAAGTTCCCCGACGGCTGGAACGAAGTGCGTCCCTACCTCCGCATCGTGCCGCAGCCGGGCAAGTAAACCGTCCAGCCATCACTGATGTTTGAAGGGCCGAACACTGTTTGACAGTGTTCGGCCCTTTTTTGTTTGTCGAACGCTCTAACGCAAAGAGATGCATGTGATAGACTTTCGACAGTGATTTGCGCCCAACACTCCGCATGGAACACGACCCACCACACCATGGCGGATTGAGTGGTAACGGCCAAACATCGGAAAGGCCCTGTATCATGCACACTCTCGGCGGTCGGTTGTTGACCACACTTATTGCACTGTCAGCCGCCATGATGCCCTTCGATGCCGATGCGCAACCCCCGGCAAAACAGCTTTTTGGCAAACAAAAACTGCCCGCCGTCCAGCCTGCTGCGGCGCATGGGTTCTACTCAAAGGGTTGCATGTCCGGCGCAATAGGCATGCCTATTGACGGCCCCACTTGGCAGACCATGCGTCTGTCCCGCAACCGGCGCTGGGGGCATCCCGACACGATCAAGACACTGGTTAAACTCTCCGTCGAAGGCCAAAAAGTTGGCTGGAACGGATTGCTGGTGGGCGACATTTCTCAACCGCGCGGCGGGCCGATGTTGACCGGCCACGCGTCCCACCAGATCGGCCTCGATGCAGACATTTGGCTGACACCGATGCCAGACAAACGCCTCACGCGCCGGGAGCGTGAGCGGCTAAGCGCTACCTCCGTGCTCAAACGACGGGCCAACGGTCGGTTGGACCAAAACCGGATTGGCTCACACTTCACGGCTGCAACGTTCGGGATCATTAAGACAGCGGCCAGCTACAGCGAGGTGGAACGGGTTCTCGTTCACCCCACAATCAAACGTGAACTGTGCAAACGCGCAAGCACAGGCACAGACCGGGACTGGTTGAGCAAGGTGCGCCCCTATTGGGGGCACCACTACCACATGCATATCCGTCTAAGTTGCCCCGCCGGCTCACCCAATTGCCGCCCGCAGGCCAAGCCAAAAGCCAGTGACGGGTGCGGCAGCGAGTTGGCCTATTGGCACCGCTTGCTCAACCCGGTCAAACGCAAACCAAAACCGAAAGTGGCAAAACCAGCTAAACCGAAGGTGAAAAAGAAAGTCGTGAAGCGGAAGCCCAAGCGTCAAATCGTGCTGGCCGATCTGCCCGGAGCTTGCGTTGGTGTGTTGCAAGCCGCCCCGCCGGTGGACGCAAAATCGGCAACCCTGCAAATGGCAGCCGGTCAGGCGTTTGTGCCGACCCTAAAGCCAGCGGCAAAGTTCAAAGCCTTCGATATCTTTGCCGGGGCGACCATCCCGCTGCCAAGTTTCCGGCCCGTCCAGCAATAGCCCGCCTGCGCAGTCGTGTTACGACAGTGATCAATCCAGGCTGATTTCCTTGCGTTTTGCTTTCGTCAGTTTCATGGAAGCCATGTCATAACTCGCTTTGATGTAAGCCTGCACGTCCTCATCCGTTAGCGGGTGACCGGGCACAAGTTGAGCCCATTTGTAACGACCAAGGTAAGGTGCGGGGGAGATGCCCCGCTCTTGGCACAGCATCTCGAAGGTGAGATCAGAACACTTGAAGGACAGATGGGGCGGAGTGCCAGCGTGGGCAGCGCTGTTGCTGTCTCCAAATTCTCGATTTTCCGCCCTGCCCCAATAAGACATCAGCGCGAAGACTTTGTCGCCCAGTTTCCACACATGGGCATCGCCCCACTGACGCACGCAGTGTGTGCCCGGCAGAGACCCACAGAAGCGGTTGAACTCCTCCAGCGTCACCGCAACCTGCCTGCAATCATGATCTCCAACACACTCTACCCAGCGGGCTGCGTCGCGGCCAGTGGAGCAGGGCAAGCGATACCAATGCCGCCGAGATTGCAATAGCCGTTCGGATTTTTCGCCAGATACTGCTGGTGATAATCCTCGGCATAGTAAAATACGGGCGCTTCCATAATTTCGGTGGTGATCGCGCTACGGCCCGCTTTGGCAAGCGCAGCGCCATAGGCGTCCCGGCTTGCGAGTGCCGCTTCCATTTGGCCTTGTGTGGTCGTGTAAATACCGGATCGGTACTGTGTGCCAGTGTCGTTTCCCTGCCGCATGCCTTGTGTTGGGTCGTGGGTTTCCCAAAACAATTGCAGCAATCGATCCAGGCTGAACTCGTTAGGGTCGTACACGATCCGCACGGTTTCGTTGTGCCCGGTCAGCCCGGTGCACACCTCATTATAAGTCGCGTTGGGCGTCATCCCACCTTGATACCCGACCGCAGTCACATAAACGCCCTGCTGCTCCCAAAACAGCCGCTCCACACCCCAAAAACAGCCCATGCCGACGTAAATCTCTTCCATACCCTCGGGCAAAGCCTTGATGTCCCGCCCGTTGACGAAATGTGTCTCAGCCGTAGGCAGAGCATCCGGGCGACCCGGCAGCGCAGTGGACGCGGTCGGCAGCTTCATTTTGCTGGTCAGGCGATCAAGAAGAAACATGATATCGGCTCGCTATGCGTTGGTTCATCGTCATTGGTGTCATATAGGTGCCAAAAGCACCCTTGTCAGCGGCGCGCGAACCGGCCGTACGGATTGTCGCGGCGCTGCGCAGACCACATAAGCAGCATAGAGACGAACCAGAAGATCAACCAACTGGGCAAGCGCATCAAAGTCAGCACCACCGGGTCCCAAAGCCACGGAAGGCCAAGCCCGACAATGAATTGACGGGACGCATCCAAACTGGAAGGGCTGATGGCCGCCCAAGTCTGCGCCAGCGGGGTTAGCACGATCTGCGATGCGGTGATGGAACGCGTGACATCCAACACCGCCAAGACCAGCGCCAAAGCCAAAATGGTCAAGCCAACAATTTTGAAAACAAAACTGAACATAGGCCCGATGTGCGTCCTGTTACTTTGAAAACTGGAGGGAATTGCGTGCTGAAGCTTCAACAGTTGAAGGCGAGCAGCAGGTTTACAATCACCCATCACGATTACCACAATGGGGCGGTGTTGTCCGCCTTACAAGTGCAAGGCGGCACACCGTGACAGCACGATTTGACAGTGATGGAAGTCGGAAATCACTAACTTCGCCAATCCAAGCCCGCAAGGTCAAACAAACCGACATTCCGGCAAAACGCTGGTTGAAAACCCCGCGCCCTTGCGTGTATACCCGCCAAGGCTTGGCGTTTATGCCAACAATCGTTGTCTTCCAAACAGCGGTTGGACGTGCTGGCGGGTGGCCGAGTGGTCTAAGGCGCCCCGGTATTTGGCTTTGCCAAATACCAATCCCAAAGAGAGGCGTGCGCTTCTCTTCGATCCACTCTCGCTAAAAGCGTGGGTGAAAATTATGCGGAGAGGTGGCCGAGTGGTCGAAGGCGCACGCCTGGAAAGTGTGTAGGCGGGTGACCGTCTCCAGGGTTCGAATCCCTGTCTCTCCGCCATTTAACTTATTGTTTTCGTTATTTTTATTCTCTCTTCGGTATTATCCCGCAGTTTCCGTGGCTTGGCACTGTGACATGCGTCTCTGGTGTTGAATGCTTCGGCGGTCGTGGCCTGTAATGCCGAAAGTCTCTGTTGACGCTGTTGGTGGGGACGCGTGTGCGGGTGTGATAGGTGCGCAATACGTGCGGGCGATGGTGGTCGGGAAGCGTTTTTGTCGGGTTTGGCCTCGGCAGCTCTGTTTGGGTCGTGGCGGAGGCTCTGTGGTCTTTGCTATGGATTGGCCTGTCAGGCACGTTGGTTCGCTCCAAACAGACGATGCTGCTCATCCCAGTCCATGGGAATGGCGGTCTGCAACACTTGGCGCGATGTCATTTCAGGCGGCTGGGTGCCTTCCGTGATGGATTGGACGATTTCGGGGGACAGGAAGGCGAACTCGAGATGACGCTGGACTTGCCTTGTAGAGCGGTTTTCAGCCCGGGCGATGTCCGCGATAGAACGGCCTTGGTGGATATCACTCAACCAATCTCGGGCTCTGGCAATGTTGGCGATAAGCACTGGATCGGGCTTGGTGTTGGGGTTCATCCCAAGGACTAATTTGCTCTCAACACCGCGCTTACGATGTTCAAAGGAGCCCCGGATTACGATCGGATCGCAATGAGTTTGATCGTGTTTGGGTTTGAACAGTACCATTTCAGTGGTTGCAGGATTTAGTTTCGACGGTTGAGATGTCGTCAACGCTGGTATTGCAAGGTGTTGCATTGCGAGGGTTTCGAAGAGCCTTGAGCGATCCAGTTCGATTTCGATCTGTGCGTTTCCGATCGTGGCCTTGGTGATGACGCGTGCAACCACCTCGATTGCTGTTCCTGATTGGCCGTCGCCTTTTGACACGCGCTCCCGCAACCGTTCGGTTGCTTGCATGAGCGCTGCTACGGTGTCTGCACTTGTGTGTTCGGGCAGCAGAAGCCCTTGGATCTGTCTGTGATCGGAAAGCCAGTCGACAATGATGCTGACAATGGCCTGCTCCAACACCCTCGCGGGAAGACGCCAGCCTCCCTGTGGTTGGGTCTCGCCGGATCGTTTGATCAGTCGGTTGGAGACATAGTAGCGATAGCGCCGTCCCTTCTTGTTGGCATGGCTTGGCGTGAGACGATCATCGGTCTCATCAAACAACCTGCCAACCAGAGAAGTGGTTTTAAGAGCCCTATAAGAGCCGTTTAAAGGGTGGTGCGACCCACTAGCTTGTCCGTTGGCTGACGGATCTTGATGGCCCGACGGTCGTTTGCGGACTCTTGCCGTCAGCGACGTCTGCTGCAGTTTAGCCTGTACCTGCTCCCATTGCTCTTGTCCGATAATGCCCGCGTGCTGTCCCTGGTAGACCTTTCCCTTGTGGCCCACCCGTCCGACATAGATGGGATTGGTGAGAATGCGGTGGAGATGACCTCGCGGATAGGGCTTACCACCTCTGGGCTTTCCGGCTTTGGTAACGCTGATGGGGCTGACAATGCTCATCCTTTCCAACTCCATCTGCAACGCTCGAACGGTTCGCAGTTGGAGGTACAGATCGTAGATCAGTCTGACGGTCTTGGCTTCTACCGAATGGACAATCAGGTGTCGGTCCTCTGATCGGTATCCCAAGGGCACTGGCCCTCCCATCCACATGCCCTTGCGCTTGGAAGCTGCGATCTTGTCCCTTATCCTTTCCGCGGTGACTTCCCGTTCGAACTGGGCGAAGGACAAAAGGACGTTTAGCGTCAACCGCCCCATGCTGGTGGCGGTGTTGAACGACTGTGTCACTGAGACAAACGAGGCGCGGGCCGCATCCAATGGTTCGATCAGGCAGCTTCAGGGACGAGTGTTTGAACGAGACGCTGTTCTCGTCGCTGCCCCAAGCACGCCAACACATCACAGCATGGAAGGAGGACTACAACCGACACAGACCGCATTCATCTTTGGGCAACATCACGCCCAATGAGTACGCCAGGAAAATGACACTGGAAAAGCAGGCTGCTTAAGGCCAAAAACAAACCGGCGAATTCTCCGATTAGCTGGAGGAGAGTTGGGTCTCAGGTCAAGGGTAAAGGACTTATGAAAATGTCCTGGTGCGAAGTATACGGCTTCCTAAAAGATTGGCAGACACTTCTCGGTGCTTTGATAGCGCTTGCTGCAGCCATCCTGACGATCCGCGTTATGCACCGCCAAGCGACAGGGGAAGAACGTCGGCACAAAAAACAATTGCGCCGTAAGGAAATGGCTGCGCGAGCGCAAATGCCAGATGCTCTAAGCGAATTGAGTGCTTATGTCCTAGCGACAGGTGAATGTCTGACAGGTCAATCGCAAGAAGTACCCACAGCGCCGACTTTGGGTATTACGACGCTAAAGGAGGTCATCGAACATATCGACGACAAGGCGGCGCAACGAACTTTCGAACTGGTGTCGTGGTATCAGGTGCAGCGTGTCCGAATGATCGCAGAGCCTCCTCCGCAGAATGAGCCCAACCGAGGTGACCGGTTTTATGATGCCGTTCTGCTCCAAGCTTATGTCAACAGCCTGTTTGAATATGCCCGGAATGAAGAACCGTCTGCGCCGACTGCAAACCCCTCTTGGGAGGAGATGGATACGGCACGAAAAAACACTTTCACGCTCCGCTACACTGTTCAAAACGAACAGATGTTTGAGGGCTTGCAGCAGATCATCGCAAGGCGACACGAGGACTCCTAGACCACTTGAATGGTTGAATGGGCTCAAGTGTAAAACATCAGCGGAAAGCCCGTAATATTCCACCGAGCGCCAGTTTGGCCTAGATTTGCCACCGTTATTCGAAGGTCCGCTTCGCCGATCCCGCTTCAAAAATTTCATAACCCACCGAACGACCGCTCTGGGCCGTAAACACCATCGCCAGCGCTTGTTTGATTTTGAGTAGTGACTGAATGTGGTCGCTCCGCTTCAACGAGGTCTTGGAACAATGGCACCCGGGTGTCCGATGACTTCGCAGGCGAGTTCGTGACCGGCGCGTAAAGCGAGCTGGGAATCTTTGGTAGTAAGATAGGTCGCGACATACGCACCGTTGAAACTGTCACCCGCAGCTGTGGTGTCAACTACGTTTGATGCTGAACGCATAGTTGCTAACGAAATTCCGTCATCGTCAGTATCGAAAATATCGACGGGGCCCAGCGAACCTCGTTTCAAGCCACCGACCAGAAAGCCGTATCCGCGAAGCCTCGACAACACCGCTCGTTCATCGCGATCTCCAAACAGCGCCAATTCATCATCCAGGGACGGTAGCGCGATGTCACAGTTTTCCCATGCGCGGGCAATCTGGGATTGAGCAATTGCGCGACTATCCCAGAGCGTTGGTCTGTAATTGCTGTCAAACACGAAACAGCCACCCGAAGCGCGAAACGAACTCAACCATTCGAAAAACCCGTCACGTGCGTGCTGCGTCAGGATTGCCAATGAAATTGCTGTTGCAAAGACAACATCGAACGCGTCGAGCTCTTCAAATTTGATCCCATGAGGCCGGGAAAACAGCGCCCTTGCAGCGGATGACTCACGCCAGTAGGCAAAGTATCTTTCGCCTGCATCGTCTATGGTGATTGCATAGAGTCCTGGCAGTTTTTGAGGATGCCTTTTCAGCAACTTCGTCAGAATACCCTCGGAAGCCACGAACTCTTCGATGCGGTTTGACAAAACGTCTGAGCCGACCATGGAAATGAAAGACACGTGATGCTGCAAGCCGAGATATCTCTTCAAATAAATTGCGGTATTCAAACTGTCGCCAGCGACACCAAGGTTTGCTTGTGTGCACAAACCATTGGGCTTGAGCTCAATCATGGCTTCGCCGAAACATCCGACTTTCAAAGGCTCGATCGAAGATGATTTCAGCATCGTGAATCCGAAGCTATTTGAATGAGTCTGGCATCAGGTTCATGGGCAACCACAGCGCGACCTCAGGCACCAGAATGATCAAAAGCAAGATCAACAGCATGGGAGTCAAAATGATCAAGACGTGGGGAAGCACTTTTACGACGGATACCTGACCGATAGCAGCAGAAATCAGCAGACAGAGCCCGTAAGGCGGCGTCACCAGCCCGAACGCCAGCGACACAATGCCAATGATCGCAAATACGATCGGATCAATCCCCGCAGCTGTTGCGACGGGCAGAAGAACCGAGCCCAGAATGATGATGGCCGGAATGGCATCAATGAAAAGGCCAAAAAATAGGAACAGGAATGCGATCATCACTGCTGTTCCAAAGGTTCCAAATTCCATGGTGGTCATGAAAGTCACCAAGAGCCTCGGTGCGTTGTAGAATGACAGCATCCAGCCAAATGCGGATGCTGTTCCGATCGCAAACAAAGAGATCGACGCAAAGCGTCCGGTTTCATAGAAAATCCCACCCAGTCCACGCACTGAGACTGTGCGGTAAACGAAAACTCCCAAAACAAGGGCATAGCCTGCGGCTATGATAGCGCTCTCGGTGGGTGTCACCAGTCCCGCTACAATTCCACCGATAACAAGTATCGGAGTAAGGATAGCAAGAGCGGCTCCCTTGAATGCAGTCCAGAAATCACCAAAGGAAGGACGCGCTATTATGGGGTATTTGTAGACCTTGGCGTAGATGTAGACGGTGGCCATGAGGGCACAACCAATCAAGAGACCAGGAACCGCTCCGGCCAAAAAGAGTGCGCCCACCGAAATTTGCATCACACCGCCCCATACGACCATGAGAATGCTCGGAGGAATTATGACCCCCATCACAGATGAGCAAGCAGTCAAAGCAACGGCGAAGCGTGTATCGTATCCCTCTTTTACCATGGCGGGAATGAGGATTTTGCCGCAGCCAGCGGCGTCAGCGGTAGAAGAGCCAGAGATGCCTGCAAACAACATGGACACCGCGACGTTCACATGCCCCAACCCGCCGGGCATCCAACCGGTCATGACCCGGGCCAAAGCGATCAGTTTATCCGTTATCTGGCCTGAATTCATAAGATTGGCCGCCAGCAAGAAAAACGGGACTGCGAGCAGGATAAACGAGTTATAAGACTGGAACATCCGGTCCAAGATAATGAAAGGTGTCAGCCGTATATCCAGCACCACAATGGGCATGATCGCGATGCCCAGCGCGAAGGCGACCGGAACACGGATGAGAATGAGAAGCAGGAAACAGCCAACAAGAATGGCGCAGGCAATCCCAGTGGAAAGGATCATGGGATGTCTCTTGAGCTCAAGCGATACTCATTGATGGCTTCGAGCAGGTGGTAAATTGAAAACAGCGTCCAAACGGCACCGGCAATTGGCACTGTGACGTAAATCCAAAGCAGATTGGCACGCATCATGACCGAGTTTTGGATGGAGCCAACTTGCGCGTATTCAAGGCCGTACCAAGCAAACAACAGGCCGAAAGACAGAATCGCAAAAATGACGATGGCTTTTTGGAGCAGCACCATTGCGGGGCGCTCGGCATCCGGTGTGATGACAACATCAAAATGGGCGCGATCCCACACTGCCACCATCGAGCCGATCATGACGATCCAGACGAAGATGAAGGTGGCCAGTTCTTCGGTCCACAAATAGGTGGGAATAATGCCTGTGTAGCGAGAGATGACTTGCAAGCCTACGGGAATAGCGAGGCAGCCCATCAACACGCCCAGACAGACCCGCAAGCCCCGGCAGAACAGTTCTAGAGCTTGCCCAAACAGGTCAAACATACCGGTGCCTTAAACGAATTTGAGTTGCGTGCCAAACGGATCGACGGGGCGTCTTCGCAGACGCCCCGTCTTAGTTGACTACATGCCGCGAACAGATGTTAGCAGTTCGGACGCGCCGATTTCTGCAGCAAATGCATCTTGAACTGGAACAACCATCTCCAGCAATTTGCCACGGTCGGCAAACTCTTGAACCTTGATCTGGCCGGCATCGACCATCTCTTGGAGTTTTATGCCATCCTCGCGGGATTCCAGCTCACGACCAAAGGCACCCGCTTCTGCGCCAGCTTTTTTGATGGCAGCTTGCAGGTCGGCTGGCAGTTTGCGGAATGTCTTGCCGCTCATCACGATGGGACGCACGGTGATCGTGTGCTTGGTCAGCGTGACGTTGGGGGCAACCTCGTAGAATTTGAGGTTTTGGATGCTGGCGGCTTCGTTTTCAAAACCTGCAATCACGCCGGACTGGATGGCGTTGTAAACCTCGTTGTAGGCGATGGCAGATGGTGCAGCTGTAAGTGCTGAGAAAATCTGCGCTTGAATGGGCGCTCCCATGACGCGCATTTTGTGGCCAGCGAGTTCGTCCAAGTTGCCGATGGGCTTGCTGGAGACGAGATTGCGTACACCGCCTCCGGTGTATCCGATCACCATGATATCCGCGTTTTTGGCCAGTTCCGCTTCAAGCGGTGCGAAGGCGGTACTGGAAAGCACTTTGTTCCAGTGATCCAGATCCCGGAACAGGAAAGGCATGTCCATCAACGGGATGGAAGGCGCAAACTTGGCCATATTTGAAGGGGCCATGATGGTATAATCAATGGCGACGCCCTGCTGAAGGAAATTTACGTAGTCTTTCTCGACACCCAATTCACCGTTCAAGCGAAGATCGAACTTCACATCGCCATCGTAGTATTGATCAACGAGTTCGGCGAACTTGACCATGGTTTTTGTGAAAGCGTGATTGTTGTCGAACATGCTGGCGCCGCGAAGTGTCACTTCCTGTGCCGCGCTTGGCGTGATGGACAGGCCTCCAATGCCAGCAGCGATGGCGAGGCCCAGCGCGGCCCCGAGTGAGCGGCGTTTCGTTTTGTCAAATAGTGTCATTTTCATTCCTCCCAGAATATCCGTTTTGATGCTTGATGCGGTCGAGTGATGGACTGTTTCAAGATCCACCTTCAGCTAAGCGGGTCAAAACACGTTCGTCAAGCATAATGTAGACTAGTATGGTAATTGGATTTATGCAACGTTGGTACGAAGCTCGCTAGTGCACGAGGGAACGACGCAACGTGTAGGGTTTTGGCGGGAGGCGCAGCATGGCACTAAGTGCAGAGCCAATATCGGATGCGGTTTACAGAGTGTCGGTTAAGGCGTCGGATAGGGCGTTGTGTCGAAGCCGCGAGTTTGAGAAACTGCAAGGCGGGAACTCTTCGAGTTGCGAAGCAATCGCCAAGGTTTTTGGAGCGCATGGGCTTCTTTGTCGAAGTTTGGCAGAAGTTCTTTCAAACGAGTGTCGTTAGGATTGAGCTATGAATGTCCATCAACCCATCTCCAGCGACAAGCGGCAGACCACTGCTGACGAAGTCTTCCTTCAGCTCAAGTCGGATATTATTTCCCTTCGGATGGCTCCGGGCAGCAAACTCTCTGAGGCGGAGATTGCCCGTCGATATGATGTCTCTCGGCAACCTGTCCGTGAGGCGTTCATGCGCTTGGGCGATCTCGACTTGCTACAAATCAGGCCGCAAAAGGCAACCATTGTTCGCAAAATCTCGTTACAAGACCTAGCCAACACACGTTTCATTAGGGCCGCGGTTGAAGTCGAGGTTGTGCGTGTGGCTTGCCGGTTCGCAAAGCAAGAGAACTTAGCGCTGCTGCTCTCCAACCTTGAAGCGCAAAGAGACGCAGCTCGCGCAGATCACCCGCTGGGCTTGCAAGTCCTCGACTACGAGTTCCACCGTTTGATATGTGTCGCAGCCGAGCGATTGCCAGCATTCAAAACAATAGCCGAAAATAAGGCGCACACAGACCGAGTTTGCACATTAGAACTCTCGGATGCGGTTGGCATGGCTGAAGTACTCGAAGACCATACGGACATATACGAAGCGATTTTGCGGCGTGACGAAGAAGCGGCCGTTGCGCTCACACGGCATCATCTCGAGCACCTAGACGACACTTTGACCAAAGCACGCACCAATCATCCGGACTTCTTTCAGGAATAGTGTTTCGACCGCGCTACTGGGCTCAGAATGCAACGAGCCGCCGTACAATCATTTGACACTTCTGAAATACTACCATACCAGATTGACGTATGTTGGCTTTTTCAAACTTTGATGAAGACGTGTTGGAACTCGTTCTGGAGGAAATTTCATGAGGTTAAATGGTAGGATTGCAATCGTTACTGGCGGCGGTCGAGACATTGGGCGGGCTTGTGCCCTGCGTTTGGCCAGCGAGGGCGCTAAGGTCGCAATCAATTATCATTCAAGTTCGGACGGCGCTGAGTCAGCCGTATCAGAGATTACTGCAACTGGAGGTTCTGCCTTTGCCCTGCAAGGCGACATGACCAACGCGCACGACGTTCAAAACCTCGTCGACACAACAGTGTCTGACTTTGGTGGTGGTCTGGATGTGCTGGTTCATGTCACAGGTGGGTTGGTTGCGCGCAAGACAATTGACGAAATGGACATCAACCATTGGACCACCGTGATGGATCTCAACATCACCTCGCTGTTTCTGCTCGCGAAATCCACTGTTCCTCACATGTCAAAGGGGAGCAGCATTATCACATTCGCATCGCAGGCCGGGCGGGATGGCGGCGGCCCCGGTGCAATCGCCTACGCAACATCAAAAGGTGCGGTGATGACTATGACCCGCGGCATGGCCAAAGAGCTTGGGCCGGATATCCGCGTCAATGCGCTTTGCCCAGGCATGATTGATACTGATTTTCACAACACCTTTACAAAAGACGAAGTACGCAAAAACGTCGCAAACGCGACACCACTCAAACGCGAAGGTTCTTCGGAAGATGTTGCCGCACTTACCGCGTTCCTGGCATCTGACGACTCAGCTTTCATGACCGGCACATGCCTGGACATAAATGGCGGCATACTTTTCTCATAGATCAAACGTGCCAGTTGTTGTGACCTGAGACTGCAATCATGGTAACCAGATTGCCGAAAAACTACCCAAGTTTGGTTGGGTTTTTCTCACATTACGGACGAACTCTCGATTGCTTC
This sequence comes from Pseudomonadota bacterium, assembly GCA_038746275.1. GTDB lineage: Bacteria > Pseudomonadota > Alphaproteobacteria > Rhizobiales > Rhizobiaceae > Pseudahrensia. Next base: position 93,610 of record JBCDKS010000015.1, read on the forward strand.
ATTCCTCGCCAAGATAAAGTAACTGGTTAATCCCCCCGGAAATTAGCGGACGACCTCGACTTAACGGCTCATCAGCGGAAACAAATTGATCAAGCAATGCCAGCGCTGCCGTAGAAACTTGAGAGTGCGTCGTTCGACTTCCGCTCCCACATTCCATGGTTTGGCACCATGCCGAGTGCTCGGTTAACTGCACGACATAACAGTTGCATTTAGATCGATAGCTCAAATTGGTGTCTCCGCTGCGTCATGGCGCTTTGCCCGCAGGCTTTCAATTCAAGCGGGTCAAAACTCTGGCAGTTAGGCGAATGACCGCTAAGCAGACTCCGACTGCAGCATTGAGCGGTTGTGGTCAACGGCAGGTAATGGGATGTACCGGCTGCTTCCCCCGGTAGGCTAATCTTCGCTGGTTAGTTTTGAAACAGGAGAAGCGGATATGACTATGAAGAGTTCTCGCGATTTGAATGATCTCGCTGTAGTTGGCGTCGACATTAGCAAGGATACGTTCCACCTGGTTGGCTTCGATGGCGCTGGCAATTTGGTGCTTCGAAGGAAGATCAAGCGACTGGCCTTGAACCAGACATTTGAGAAACTGCCGCGCTGCATTGTCGGCATGGAAGCCTGTCTGAGTGCTCACTTTGTCAGCCGGACGTTGCGCAGTCTGGGTTTTGAACCCTGAATTATCCCGGCGATCTATGTGAAGCCATTCGTTAAGGGCCAGAAGAACGATGGACCTGTACCGGTTTGATGCCGCTCCGGTTCCTCGTTTAAGCGGCCTTTGCTTCGAAGGCCAGCGGGCTTTTCCAGCCCAAGGCTGAGTGCCTGCGTCGCGGATTGTAGAAGCCGTTGATGTACTTGAAGATCGCCATC
>JBCDKS010000016.1:0-93499 GCA_038746275.1 Pseudomonadota bacterium
GATGGCGATCTTCAAGTACATCAACGGCTTCTACAATCCGCGACGCAGGCACTCAGCCTTGGGCTGGAAAAGCCCGCTGGCCTTCGAAGCAAAGGCCGCTTAAACGAGGAACCGGAGCGGCATCAAACCGGTACAGGTCCACTTCCTCAAGCGAAGGGATCCCATATTTGCAATGCACGAGTGCTGTAACCAGTGAATGCAACGCATATGGTTTCGTCATGAAAGTCGTTCGAAGCGGTTCGAGCTGTTCGATAATAAACGTGAAGGTGTCACTTAGTTTCTCACGGTACTCATCGCTTAAATCGAATTCTTCATCATACGACTTATACAGCTTCGAAAGATCTGCTGGGCTTGTGGAGATTACGCCCCGTTCTATGGCAAGAATCATGTCTGAGATCAGTGCGGCATCGGCCATCCGAGTAATCTGCTTTCGGGTCAAAACACCGAACTCGACAAAGAATTCATCATAGTTGTCAGATATCTCATTGATGAACCACTTGAAGAGACCATGATAAGACGAGTGCCGTTTTTCCGCTTCGTTCAGCGGAAGCGTGTAAGCATTCATTCTTCGAAACATTTGCAGAATTTCAGAAATGGTCGCGTTTCGAATTACATCAACAGGTACGCTATAAGATAAAAAGCGATCTTGAATGTCCTCATCCAACTCGCTGTATTTCTTCCCCTTGTTTGGGCCATCAGATCGAAGCGCAAATTCGTCTTTGTAAAAACGCTGAATTGCGCCAATTCGCTGTTGCCCATCAACAATTTCTTTTTTCAACCCGCGTGTCGTTTTATCCAGATACTCGTAGAGATAAATTTTGGGGAAGGTAAAACCTTCCAAAATCGTGTCGATGAAATATGCACTCGGTGCGACTGGCCACAGCGAACCGCCGCGCTGGTAGTCGCGGTTTACGATCAACTTTCGTTGTTCGAGCATTTCAAGAATTTCCACGATGCTGTAGTTGTTTGGATTGATCTTCATGATCTTCTCATTTGGGTAAACGATACTATTCTCAACTGAGGTTATCTCGGCAAATTGATGCTGGCCACCACAATCCTGCCCATTTGCGTGAGGGCGGTAACGTCGAATGTTGTGACAGCGCTGTGCAACTGCAAAGGCTTAGGACTTAGGCAGTTAACACTATGCATTAGAGCCTTTGTGGCACTTGATGCCTCTATACGGGGATGAATCAAACCAAGTTGCGATATTTGGGCCAAGCGACAGCAACACTGGTCCGAAGGTCTGCTAACGGCATGCGGACGTTAGAATTTTATATCGCATCGAATGCCCGCAATGGGCTGATGGCGACTTTGTTTGCAGACTGTCTGACTGATTGTCGTTGCCTCTAAGCTAAGCTCTGCACCCGCATCTCCACCTGTTCCTGCGGTCTGCACGTCAGCCTTGCGACCGGCGTCACTTCCTCCGGTGCCTCGATCTCAAAATCATAATCTCTAAAAAACCGGGCCAGGAAATATGTGGCCTCTATCGTCGCGAAGTTGGCGCCTACGCAGACCCTCGGTCCTAGGCCAAACGGCATGTAGGCGTCGGCCATGATTTCTTTTTCGCGGTGGGGCATGAAGCGTTCGGCGTCGAAGTGGTCGGGGTTTTTCCAGTATTTTTCGTGACGGTGGATCACCCATGGGGCGATCATGATCATCGCGCCTTTTTTGATCTTCTTCTTGCCGATGCGGGTTGCGCAGGCCGCCACGCGGGGAATGAAGGTGATGGGCGGGTAGAGCCGCATCGCCTCTTTGAAAATCGACGTCGCAAAATGCAGTTTGCGGATGTGGGTAAAGTTGAGCGGCTCGCCCCCCGTCACGTCCTCAATCTCCTGCCGCAGGCGGGCACGGATGTCTGCGCGGGTGCCCAGCACGTAGAACGCCCAGGTGAGGGCGCTGGCGGTGGTCTCGTGGCCCGCTAAAAAGAACACGCCCAATTGGTCGATCAGTTCCTTACGGTTGAAGCCTTCGCCTGTCTGCGCGTCGCGGGCCTTGATGATGTCGGTTGCGATGTCTTTGAATTTTGCGTCCGGCCTAAGGTGCCGGTCCACCAATTCGCCCAGCCGGGTGCGGATGCGCTCGCAGGCGTCCAAGACGGATTTATGTTGGGGAATGTCGGTCCATGGCGGGTCCATGATGAGGCGGCGGATTTCCACATGGGCCACGCTGCGCTCAAACAGGGAGAAGGACTCGTAGACTTCTTTGGCTGTGTCGGATGCGAGACTTGTCGAAAACACCGTGCGACAGATCACGTCCGCCGTCAGATGGCTCATGGCCAGATCGAGGGAGAAATTTTCGCCGGTTTTTGCGCGGGCCTTGAGGGTGGCGTCGAAATCATCCCCTGCCGCTTCCATCGCTTTGAAGGCGAGGTCGAGCTTCATGTGGGTGAAGGCGGGAGAGATCATGGCGCGCTGGCGTTTCCACGGCGGGCCGGAAGACACAAACACGGAATCGCCCACCAGCGGGGCGAGTGCGCCCACCATGAGATCGTTCTTGGGGTAGATGTTGGTGGGGTCCGTGAGGATGGTGCGGACGAGGCCGGGATCGTTGACGATGACGATGGAGCGGCGCGAATAACCCAGATTGCCGATGGCCATTTTATAGGCCTGTTTGGGCAACAGGCCGATAAGATTGCCGTTGCGGGTGATCGCTGCGCGGAGCAGCGCGCTCAACGGGCCAAGCGATTTTGGCCGCGGTGGCTTAAACAAGGATACGGGGAGGGCAGGCTTGCCGTGTCCGGCATCTCCCGGTTTGCGGGGCGCAGCCCCGGCGCTGGCTTGGGAATCCATGAGCGGTGTAAAGCCTGTGTCGTGCATGGCGGCACTTTGCCTTTGATGACGATAAGTGTCCAATAAAAATGACATCTTGGAATGTCTAGGTTTGTGGCATATTGTGGGGCCGGAGCCGATGCCGCCTAAGCGATGAGCGTAAACCCATGCCCCAGCCCCTGCTCGAATTTGATCTGTTTCACATATTGGTGGCCTGCCACATCCTCACCGGTGCCATCGGCCTTGTGGCGTTTTGGGTGCCTGTGGCGTCCACCAAGGGCGGCTCGCGGCACGTGCGGGTGGGGCGGGTGTTCACCAATTTGATGATCGCGACCGGCTTTTTTGCGGTGGGCATATCGCTCACCACGCTCACGTGGCCGCTGGAGACGCACCCCAAATTCACCGACGCTGCGCTGGTGCGCGGGATATTCGGCTGGATGATGCTGTATCTCGCCCTGCTGACCATCAATCTGGCTTGGTATGGCTGGCAGGTGGCGTTTTTGAAGCGCGCTTATGCGGGCAATTGGGAGTGGCGCAATCTCACCTTGCAAGTGTTGGTGGCTGTGTCGGCGCTCAACTGTCTGGTGCAGGGCCTTTTGATTGGCCAAGTGTTGATGATCGCGATTTCTTTTGTGGGCTTTGCCACGGTCGGCACCAATATGTGGTTTTTGATGAAGGCCAAGCCCGGGCCGTTTGACTGGCAGTTGGAGCATGTGAAAGCGCTGGTGGGGGCGGGCATCTCGGTCTACACGGCGTTTCTCGCGTTTGGCGCGGTGCGGCTGATGCCGCAGGCGGCGCTGAGCCCCGTGCTGTGGTCTATCCCGTTGATCACGGGGGTGTCGCTGATCATCTACCACCAACGCAAAATACGGGCGCGGTATAGCCGCAAAGCGCCTGCTTCTTCCGATAGCAAAGCCGATGCCCGTCCCGGGAGCCTGCCTGCGTGAAAACCGCTTTGGTGACGCTGGGACGGCTTCCCAAAGGTCTGGACATTTGCCGTGCTTTGTCAGCCGCCGGATGGCGGGTGGTGGTGGCGGAGCCGTCCGCCAAACACCTGTGTGGGCTGTCACGCAGTGTCTCAAAGAGCATTGCAACGCCCGCACCCAATGATGATGCCGCGGCCTATCAGCAGGCGCTGTTGCGCATTGTTGCGCACGAAGATGTGTCGCTGGTCGTGCCGGTGTCGGAAGAGATCATGCACGCCTCACGCATCGTGCCGTCGCTGGTGGACAGTGTGCGCTGGTTTGGTCTGGAGCATGAAGCTCTGCTGCCGCTGCACGACAAATTCCGGTTTAACCGGCTCGCCGCCTCGCTGGGTCTGAGTGTGCCACAGACCGAACTTCTGGGCAGCGATGCTGCGCGGGCTCTGATTGCGGAAAGCGATGTGATCGTCAAACCGGCGCTGACCTGCTCAGGGCAGGGCTTGGAACGGCTGGCCAAGCGTGCCGCACTGCCTGCAGCGCGCGACGAGGATATCCTCGTGCAGAGGGCGTTGACCGGTGGGCACAGCAGTACATTTTCCATTGCCCATGAGGGCAGGGTGATCGGTACCGTGGTCTACCGACCAGTCGTTGTGTCCGACACGGTGGCGGTGGCGTTTGAGCGGCTGGCCGGTGCGACGCGACGAGAGGCCTGGGTGGCGCGTTTTGTTGCGCAGACCAAGCATAGCGGTTTCATCTCGTTTGATTTTATCGAGGATGATGAAGGCGTCCCCTGCGCCATTGAGTGCAATCCGCGTGCGACCAGCGGCGTTCATTTTGTGACAGCGGACAGTCTCGCCGCCGCGCTTTTGAAGCCGGAGACGTGCCAAGCGCTCACGTTTCGAAAGCCCACGGTGATGCACCAGTTTTGGCCGCTGTTGGCCGAAATTCAGGGCTCCATGTTCCGGCGCGGGCGGGGCTACGGTCACAAAATGAAGACATTGCTGACCGGCAAAGAGGTGAACTTCGCGTGGCGAGATCCGATGCCGGTGATCGGCCAACCCTACGCTGCGTGGGACATTATGCGCCGCGCCATGACCAGCGGTGAAAGCTTTGGTGAAGCCGCAACACAGGACATCGCTTGGTTTGGGGAGCGTGTTTAGGGCAAAAATTCAACTCGCCGCCCGCATCATATCTGCACATTTTTCGGCGATCATAATGGTGGGTGCATTGGTGTTGCCGCCGATGATACGTGGCATGATGGAGGCGTCTGCGATCCGCAAACCCTCTACACCGCGCACCCGCAACTGCGGGTCGACTACGGCATTTTCGTCGCTGCCCATGCGGCACGTGCCGACCGGGTGGTAGACGGTGTCAGACCGGTTTTGGATAATCGTCTTGAGCGATGCGTCTTCATCGACACCCTCGGTATAAAGCTCCTTGTGCCGCCAAGGCGCGAGGGCGGGGGCCTCCAAGATCTGGCGCATGCGCTTGAAGCCCTTCAGCATGAGGTCCAGATCCTCGCGCTCGCTGTAAAAACCCATGTCGATTTCAGGCGGTTTTTTGATGTCTGGCGATGAGAGTTTCACCGAGCCTCGGCTCTTGGGCCGTAGCACGCAGACATGGCAGGAAAAGCCGTGACCCAGATGCAATTTACGCATGTGATCGTCCACGATTCCCACAACAAAGTGCAACTGCAAATCAGGGCGGTCTATCGAAGGGTCGGATTTTAGGAACGCGCCACCCTCCGCGAACGGTGTGGTCAGATCACCGGTTTTGGACTTGCGCCACTCTAAGATCGCTTTGACTAAATCCACCGTTCCACCGGCAGACAGGCCCCACACGTCCCGCCGTTTCGACTTGTAGGCTGCGATATAATCCACATGGTCCTGCAGGTTTTGGCCCACATGTGGGCTGTTTTGGAGCACGTCTACCCCCATTTGGCGCAGATGGTCAGCCGGTCCGATGCCGGACAGCATGAGCAATTGTGGCGTACCAAACGCGCCGCCAGCCACCACGATTTCACGCCGCGCTTTGATCGTGCGGATTTTCCCCGCCACTTCCACCACAGCACCGGTGGCGCAACCGTTTTCGATGATCACCCTTTGCGCCCGCGCTTTGGTGATCACATGAAGATTGGGCCGGTGCAGATTGGGTGTGATGTAGGCAGCCGCCGCACTGCAACGCACACCGTCGCGCTGCGTGACTTGGTAGTGGCCGATGCCGTCTTGGGTGTCGCCGTTGAAATCATCATTGACCGGGATTTGCGTTTGCCGACCGGCCTCAACGAAGGCGTTCGAGATGGGTTTGCGCGAGCGCTGGTCCTGCACAGACAGGGGGCCGTCACCGCCATGCAGATCATCTGCACCGCGGGCGTTGCCCTCCGCTTTTTTGAAGTAAGGCAGCACATCGTCGAAACCCCAGCCGGGATTGCCGAGATTGCGCCACTCGTCATAGTCCGTTTTGTGCCCGCGCACATACAGCATCGCGTTGATGGCGCTGGAGCCGCCCAGCACACGCCCGCGCGGTTGGTAACCGCGCCGACCGTTTAGCCCGGCTTGGGGCGTCGTCTTGTAGGCCCAGTTGTGAAACGGCGTTGGCAAAATCGCGGCGATGGCCGCAGGCGCCCGAAATAGCACGCTGGACCCGTCGCCGCCCGCTTCCACCAAACAGACCGTGACCGAAGGGTCTTCGCTGAGCCGGGACGCCACCGTGCAACCGCCGGACCCTCCACCCAAAACGATATAGTCAAACTCCGCACCGTCTCCCAACGCGTCTGCCATAGCCCATCCTCCCAAATGGTTTTTTGCTGGCAGTGGACGGGAAGGTGCGGTTGGGGTCAAGGGTAGTAAAGCGCGGTGTCGTGTTAACCGATGGCCTTCAAAAGTGGGAGCCCGCATCCAAGCTGTGTGGTGCCGCCGCAATGTCCGGCAAGGTGAGCGAGAATGGCCGCGTCGCCTGTTCTGGGGCCAACGCGCTCAACTGTGCAGGCCGTTTGATGGGATAACGTCTAAACCACAAGTTTCTCAAAGAAGCTCACCAAGTCGATTGAGGACTTTGCGGCTGCGTTTAAAGTCGTTTTGAGCATCACAGTATGGGACCGGGCGCTGCTCAGAACTGTTAGTCCCTCTTAACTGCATTGGATTTGGAAAATTCTACTGCCCGTGGAACACTATTGACGGACGTTTCGCGATAGATGTTGGGATAGACCTCATGGCACAGTTTTTTAGAGCTTCTCGGCGGATTTTTCGTGCGTTCGAGCGGGGCTTAATGAGGCTTCAACTGGCCTCGGTCTTGGTTGGTGGTTTGGTATTTTTGTTGGCGTATGGATTGTCTGCACAGGCCAATGAAACTGTAGATAAACCCGAAGTTGATATGCTGCTTTGCATGGCAGCGGATGTTTCTGAGAGTGTGACGCCTTCGGATTATGAGCTTCAAAAGCGGGGTCATGCTGACGCCATTCGCCATCCGGAGGTGGTGTCGGCCATCATGGCTGGGCGCATCGGAAGCATTGCAGCGACTTACGTTGAGTGGGCGAAGCAAGATCAGCAATTCATCGCTGCGCCTTGGCAGGTGATTGGTGACGCGGACAGTGCCCGGCGATTTGGCGAGGCGATTGATGCCGCTCCAACGCCGCCTTGGATCACCAATCCGGTGCGCAACACGTCGATCAGCGAAGCGATTTTGTTCTGCCTTCGTCAGTTTGCCGAGGCGCCGGTCACAGCTGTTCGCAGAGTGATTGATCTGTCGTCAGACGGCACCCACAATATCGGCGCGGACTTGCAACCTACCAGGCAAAATGCATTGGATGCGGGGGCGGTGATCAACGCGCTTGCCATTGTCAATTCTGACAACCCGTACCCTTACGTTACGCACGAAAACCCTGAAGGCGGATTGCCCAACTATTTTCGGCACTATGTCGTGGGCGGCTCGGGCTCTTTTGTGGAAGTGGCAGAGGGCTATGAAGCCTTTGCACGGATGATCCGACGGAAATTCTTGCTGGAAATTGCCGGGCTGTAGCAGTGCGCTCTATGGCTCTGGGTAGAGCTTGATCGCGCCTAGTGAGCGTGATCGACAGTCTCCAAGGCAGAGGTCAACTCACCAAACCCCGTCACACGCAATTCGTACTCCAACCCCAAAAACTCGGCGGCATCCTGGGCTTTCCGCCTCAGTTCATCGTCCCGCTGTTGTTCGAGGTAGACCAGTTTTTTGTAGTTTTTGAACATCATCGCAATCAATTCTGGATGTTGGTCCAGTTTCAGCGGATCGACTACGAAGGCTTTGAACTGGCGGGCGAGAAAGTCTGTCAGGTAGAAGGCATCAAATTCGTCCCACGCCTCAAAGGTGCCTAATCCCGCGTAGAATGCATAGCAGTGCGGACCGTCTATGCGGCCCACCCCGTGGCGCTCACAAACGGTGTCGAGTGCGCCGCCGGTTCCACATTCCGCGTAAGCGACGAAGATGTTCCGGTAGCCGTCGGCCTTGGCTTTGGTAATTGCTTCGTCCACCGCTGGTGCAATGCGTTCCGGGTGATTGTGCAGGATCGCTGGCAGGCAGGTGAGGCTGATATGGGCGAGGGCGGATGTGGCCCGCAAGGCTTCGATCTCACGCGCGAGTGCTCCGCAGGCGATGACGCGGAGCGCCTTCCTTGATGTATGAGATGACTGCGCGGTTGGCGGGGAATGCAATTTCGGCCTCCGCTCTGCCAACCATTAGCAGTGCAATTTACGCTGACGCCCGTTGATTGTGTTTGCGGGCCATGAACTCTTTTGCAGTTTCCACGGCAACGGCTGCATCCCGGCAATAGGCGTCCGCGCCGATGGCCGCGCCGAACTCTTCGTTGAGCGGCGCTCCGCCAACAAGAACGGTGTAATCGTCGCGAATGCCTTTCTCGACCATCGTGTCAATCACCACTTTCATGTAAGGCATCGTAGTGGTCAGCAGGGCCGACATGCCCAGAATGTCCGGCTCATGCTCTTCGATGGCGTCGATATAATTTTCAACCGGGTTGTTGATGCCCAAGTCGATGACGTCAAAGCCCGCGCCTTCCATCATCATGCCGACCAGGTTTTTGCCGATGTCGTGGATGTCGCCCTTCACGGTTCCAATCACCATCTTGCCCTGTTTTGGCGCGCCGGTGGCGGCCAGCAACGGGCGTAGGATGAACATTCCGGCCTTCATAGCGTTGGCGGACAGCAGAACCTCCGGCACGAAAAGAATGCCGTCGCGAAAGTCTTCCCCCACGATGCGCATGCCTTCAACAAGGGCTTCTGTGAGAACTTTGTAGGGTGCCCAGCCGCGTTCCAGCAGGATGTTGGTGCCTTCTTCGATCTCTTCCTTCAGACCGTCGTAGAGGTCGTCGTGCATTTGCAACACGAGGTCCTCGGTAGACAGTTCAGAGAGTACGATTTCCGCTTCGTCGGACATGAAACCTGCCTTTGCTTGGCGCCTTGCCTTGGCGGCTTGGTGCGCACGTTCAGACGCGGTGCGCGTCTGCATCCTCGGGTTCGAGACTAGCTATGCCACAAAAGCGTCAATCATTCCAAAACGACCTGTCAAATGACGATTGCGACGTCAATTGAGGTCCCATGACAGTGGTGGGGAGGTATTTGACTCTTGAGGTCTTGGGTTTGGCCGTGCGTTAGTTTTGTGCTTTCTCGATAATAGCGACCAATTCGCGGAACTTTGTGCGTTGTTCCTCGGCGTCTCCGCCCGCAATTGCCTCTTCGATACAATGGCTTGCGTGATCATCAATCACCAGTTTTTCAACGCCTTTGAGTGCGGCTCGAATGGCGGCGGTTTGGGTTAAAATATCCACACAGTAACGGTCTTCCTCGACCATGCGTGAGACCCCGCGCACTTGGCCTTCCAGCCGCTTGAGGCGGGTGAGGGTCTTTTCTTTGTTGTTGTGCATCGGAATCGCTTTTTACGGGGCCCTGGATGGCGTGGAGTGCGTGGATCATGGAAGAGTGTTGAGTGGGGATTGACCGCACATGAGTGTTGATACTACATACCCCCATAGGGTATATTTGCAAATTCGCGTTTGAGGATTAAAATGTCAACATCAGAAATTTATGTGCGCAAGGAGGGGCGGGGATCGTCTCTTGGCGAGTATTGGCCTTTGTTCAGCCTCACAGGCATCTCGGCTTTGGCCGGTTTGGCGATTGCAATGGGGGGCAGCGGCCCCGGTCTTGATGGGGTTCGGTCCATCACCATGACCAGTTTCATGCACGGGTTCATGGGCGTGTTTCTGGTGGTGTTTGCGCTGTTGAAGATCTTCAATCTGAAGGGCTTTCGTCGCGGCTTCACGATGTACGATCTGCTCGCCAAGCGGGTGCGGAATTACGCTCTCGTCTATCCGTTCATCGAACTGGTGCTGGGCTTGGCCTACTTGGCTTACTTTATGCCGGTTGCCACCTATTGGGCGACGATTGTCGTGTTCGCCTTCGGCACATTTGGGGTTATCTTAGCACTTCGTGATGGTCTGGACATCGACTGTCCGTGCATGGGGTCGATTTTATCGGTGCCGCTGTCCACGGTCACACTTACCGAAGACCTGTCCATGGTGGTCATGGCCGGTCTGCTGCTTTGGGGTGCTTCCGTATGAAGTTTGGTCAAACGGTTCTTGGTCTTGCCGCTGCTTGCGGGTTCCTGGGGGCTGGTTTTTTCGGTGGGGCGGCCTGAGAGTCTGGAGCCTTGGGCGGTGTGGTTGCACATATTAGCGCTCGCACTGCCCAACCCTATGCGGGACAGGATGCGAGGACGGTGAAGGCGCTTTCACCGGCCCGTATTGAAGGCCTGTTGGCAGGTCAGGGTCTTGGATATGCCAAGACTGCTGAACTGACCGGATGGCCCGGCCCTCTCCATGTGTTGGAACTGGAGATCAAGCTATCGCTCAGTGCCGGCCAAAAGAAGCAAATGAAGACCTTGCGTCAGGACATGCTGAACCGTGTTAAACCGCTGGGTGAACAGTTGATTGAAGCGGAAAGGGCGCTCGAGATCGTGTTTTCTGCAGAGCAACCGAGCGCGGAAGCCGTGCACATGGCCACGGCAAAGGTTGCTGAAATCGAAGGTCGGCTGCGCGCTGCGCATCTCACCACCCATTTGGCAGCGGCCCCTGTGCTGAATAAGGAGCAGCGGGCCACTTATATCAAAGCCCGTGGTTACGGTCAGGGTGGCCACGCCGGTCACGCGGGGCACTAATCAGGATGCTGAGACGGATTTGACCCGCCTCGAAACTCTGCGTTTTCACTCCAATAGGGGGGGGGTGAGCACGGTGTTTCTCATTGAAAGTGTTGGTGCCAGCATTAGCGCAAGCGTTGCGCATCCTGGGTCAATCTGCAGATCAGATTGTTTTGCTTTCGCAAACGGCAACATCAAATGCTGATCTGTCGGTTCCGTTCAACGCGATGGCGGCTACCTGCAAATCCTGTCACACGGGCTTCCGTATCAAAATAGCAATGGGAATGGCCTGTGCTGCCGGTCAGCCAAAAAAGCGAATACCTCACTTGCGACACCCCATTTCGCTGGCAGGCTGTCTCCGGCAGGTGTTCAAAACGATAGTGCCTCCAGGACATGCCATCGCGGATTGTGATCTTGCGCGGGCGCACTGTGAGGCACTTTTGGAGTGGAACGGATGAGCGAAGCAGGTGAGGGTTCTCAAGATGGCGGTCACTCCCGACCTGGAAGAGGCGGGCGCGCCGGAGGGGGAGGGGCTGCTGCGCGACGTGCGGCACGCACATCCGGTCCGGTCGTCCATCTGCCCTATATTCGCCGCAAGATCGCCGAGTTCGAAATTCTCGACGATGAAGCCATGGCGATCATCGAGGCCAATGCGGACGTAGCCCTGGAAGAAATCGGCATAGAGTTTCGCGATGACCCCGAAGCGCTGTCCATGCTTAAGGCTGCCGGTGCCGACGTACAGGGTGAGCGGGTGCACTTTCCCATTGGTCTGTGCCGCGCGTTGATGAAAACTGCGCCGACAACCTTTACGCAACACGCGCGCAACGCGGAACGCAGTGTCGAAATCGGTGGCAAGAACACGGTTTTTGCGCCCGTTTACGGGCCGCCCTTTGTGCGGGATCTGGAGGGGGAACGGCGCTACGCGACGATGGAGGACTTCCGCAACTTCGTGAAAATGGCCTATATGGCCCCCGCCATGCACCATTCCGGTGGCACGGTGTGCGAGCCGGTGGACGTGCCGGTAAACAAGCGCCATCTCGATATGCTGCACGCGCATCTGACCCTGTCTGACAAGCCGTTTATGGGTTCTGTCACCGCGCCGGAAAGAGCCCAAGACACGGTGGACATGGCTAAAGTCGTGTTCGGTGATGCGTTTGTGGACCAAAATTGCGTGGTGACGTCACTGATCAACATCAACTCACCCATGGTGATGGACGATACGATGTTGGGCGCTTTGAAAGTCTATGCCCGTGCCGGGCAAGCCTGCATCATCTCACCGTTCATTGTGGGCGGGGCCATGTCGCCCGTCACTGTTGCAGGAACGCTCACCCAGGTTTTGGCTGAGGCCCAAGCGGCCATCGCGTTTTCGCAGCTTTGCAAACCCGGTGCGCCGGTGATTATGGGCACGTTTGCGACTTCTATATCCATGCAATCCGGTGCGCCCGCTTTTGGCACGCCGGAACCTGCACAGGTGCTGTATGGCGCGGCGCAGTTTGCCCGGCGTTATGGCTTGCCGTTCCGGTCTGGCGGTTCTTTGACCGGGTCAAAGCTTCCAGATGCCCAAGCGGCTTATGAGAGTGCAAACACATTGCAACCGGCCATCTTGGGAGGTGTGAACTTCATGCTGCACGCCGCCGGATGGCTCGAAGGCGGATTGGTATCGTCATACGAAAAGTTCGTGATGGATTGCGATCAGCTTGCGGCGCAGCAAAAGATGGCTGAGGGCGTTGACGTGAGCGCAGAAGCGCTGGCGCTGGACGCCATTCGAGAAGTGGGGCCCGGCAACCACTATCTGGGTTGTGCACACACGCAGGCCAACTTCCAGACGGCGTTTTTCCGTTCCAACATCGCTGACAACAATTCCTTTGAGCAGTGGCAGGTTGAGGGTGAGAAAACGGCTCCGCAGCGGGCCAATGAGATCGCGCGCAAATGGATTGCCGATCATGAACCACCAGCCATGGACCCCGCCGTCCGCGAAGCCCTGGACGGTTTCGTGACGCGCAAAAAAGAAAGCATGGCCGACGCTTTCACCTGAAAGCGACAGGCCACGGCCCCCCAGTCTGCGGAAGCCAAATCCCGCGAACGCATCGCGCGCTACATCCACAATGATGTTTGGCGCGCGCCGGTGACGGGTTCTACTGACGAGTGATCATGTCTCAATACTGCGACACTTCTGGAAATGGTGGAGAGTTTAGCCCGCTTCTTGCGGAGCATTAAGGCGCTCTTAACCATAATGCGCGATTCCCGAGGGGCAGGGGGATGGTGCGCAAGCCCGACGACGCGATTCCCAAAACCGTGCGCTTTCAGCGCCGCTCAGATTTGGGAATACGATCATGACCGCCTTCAAAAAATTGGTTCTTGCCTCCATTGTCTCCACCGGGCTTGCGCCTGTTGCAGGCGTCGCAGCGGCTGCTGATCTCGACGTGATCAAAGCGCCGGACGTTGCCTCCACCTATATCGCAGCGCGCATAATCGGGGCTTGGGCAGACGATACATCCTTTGGCTTGGACACTGCAGCGGCCGTGCCCACCGACATCGACAACGCCTATGAGGACTATGGTTTGGGCGGCGCTCTGGCCATTGGTGCCAGCATGGGCAACGGTTTTCGTGCGGAATTTGAGATCAGCTACACCGAACAGGACATCGAAGCGCACACGATCACGGCCCTGCCGGCCACGCTGCGCGGCTCTGATGCATTCGGCACAACAACAACCACGCAGGGTCTGGTGAACGTATACTATGACCTCGATCTGGGGACGTTCAAACCATACGTGACTGCCGGTGTGGGCCTCGCTTCGGTCAACTTTGAGAACCATGGTGTTACGCTGGCGGCGCCAACGGCAGGCCTTCCTGCAGGCGATGTAACTGCCATGGATGACCGTGACCTTGGTTACGCTTGGCAGGTTGGTGTTGGTACCAGCATCAAGCTCATGGATCGCGTGGATTTCGAAGTCGGCTATCGTTACTCAGCCGTGGGCAACATCCATCTTGAAGCCGTCGATGGCACAAAGACGAATGTGGACCTGTCATCCCACAGTGTCATCGCAGGTGTGCGCGTCGGGTTTTAGATCATTTCTATCTTTGATAGAGTCGATCTAACTGTGGCGCTCACGCTGTCGGCCTCAAGAGGCCTTCGGGGCCTCAGGTAGGGGGAGGGACGGCGCACAAGCGCCGGGTTGCTCATCGCAACCGGGCGGTTCAATCAAACTGTGAACCACTCTAAATCACGCATGATTTTTGAGGGCGGGGGCGCTGAGCCCACCGCCTTTTTTTTCCGCCTACGGCTGCTGTCAAAAAATAATTCGCTTGGACCCAAGGTTTGCCTCTTTGCGAACGTCTAAGGGGGTATGAGCTTGCAAGCGAACAGCGTGGTGCAAACCGTGGCGGACAGTGACTTTGACCTTGTGGACAGGGCAAAGCGCGGGAACCGTGCGGCATTTGCTGCACTCGTTGTTCGTCACTACGATTTCATTTTCGCGACGGCTTGGAAGTGGGCCAGATCGCGCGAAGATGCGGAGGACATAGCGCAGGATGTTTGCGCTCGCTTGGCGAAAGCGCTGAACCAGTGGCGTGGCGAGGGTGCGCTCCGCACATGGTTATATCGGATCATCGTCAACGCTGTGCGCGATCAGATGCGCTCCAAAGCCCGCCATCAAAGCAAGTTGGATGCTGCCGCTGCCGACCCCACACTGCCGCGCTCACAGCCGCCGGATGTTGAAGGGTACGGCGTCAATGATGACACCCTTCGCTTGTGGGACGCGGTACGCGAACTGCCCGCCAAACAACGCGATGCGGTGATGTTGGTTTATGGCGAGGGCCTGAGCCAATCCGACGCTGCTTCGGTTTTGGAGTGTTCTGTAGGGACCATCGGTTCAAACATTCACGATGCAAAGAGGCGTCTAAAACTGGCACTCGTGACTGGTGAAGGTTCGGGTTTCACCCGACCGTCACCCGATGATCCAGATCGAGCCACCCCGCACAGAACTTTAGAAAACAAGACCATGGAAAGGAGCGAGTGATGAGTGATGAACGCGATATCGATTTGACAGCTCTCAAGGGTCTGAACGCGCCGAAAGTGAGCGAGCCCGCTCGCATGGCAGCCCTGAACGTAGCGATGGGTGCGTTTGATGACGTGCAGATTGAAAAAGCGCATTTGGACAACAAAAAGCGACAGGACACCCAAGAAAATGGTGAGGCTGCGCGTCCAAGGGGAGATCGTTTCTCTTTTTGGAGTTCTCCCATGACTGTTGTTTCAAACTCGCTTTCCCGTCTTCGTCTGTCTTCCGCGACCCCCGTCGCCGGTCTTCTGGTGTTGCCAATTGCCACGATGAGTGCGCTGCATTTTTACGGTGTGCTGGATCCGCAGGATGCGGTTGCCCCACCCGTTCCGGTGGCAAATGAGACGACCGTTGCTGACCGTGCAAACGGTCAGAAAGCGCTCAACCAGGATGGAGCCATATCCGTCCCGGGCACGCCCTCAAGTGAAATTTTGCAGGGTGCTGAAGTCGGGACCAAGCCCACCGTCCGACCGCGTCCCGACCCCAGCAAACGTGTGCGCCCCGCCGTTTCACCCCAGCCATTTGACCAGTTACAACGCGATGCGTCTCCAAACGCTGTACAGAAGCGCGCCCGCAGTGTTCGGTCTTTTTCGAGCAATCAAGCGTCCGGTCAGTTGCGCATGGCACCTGCCATAGGCCGCGCCCGCTCGAGGATTGCGCCGCAAATGTCCACCGATAAGAACACGCGGTTTGAAGATGGCCGTGTGCTGTCTGTGGCAGACAACCCCGTCTCCACGTTTTCCGCTGACGTTGATACCGCCGCTTATGCCCGGGTTCGTCGCTCCCTGTTGGACGGCATTTTGCCATCGCGCGACGTGGTGCGGGTGGAGGAGATGATCAATTATTTCGACTACGACTACCCCGTGCCGGAAAGCCGTGAAGCGCCCTTTAAGCCGACCATTACAGTGATGCCGACGCCTTGGAGTGCAGGCACGCAATTGATGCATGTGGGCATCAAAGGGTTTGACGTTCCGCAAGAAGAGCGTCCTCGTGCCAACCTTGTCTTTCTTTTGGACGTTTCCGGTTCCATGCGCGGCCCGGATCGGCTGCCTTTGCTGGTTAAGTCGTTCCGCCTGCTGCTGCAAAAACTGCAAGCGGATGACACCATTTCTATTGTCACCTATGCCGGTGCCGCGGGCACGGTGTTGAAGCCCACCAAAGTGTCCGACCGGGCCACCATTTTTGCCGCGCTGGACCGGTTGCAGGCGGGCGGCGGCACTGCTGGAGCAGCGGGAATCGAACAGGCCTATGCATTGGCCGCGCAGAACTTTGTGGAAGGCGGTCTCAACCGGGTGATGCTGGCGACTGATGGGGACTTTAATGTCGGCATCAGCGATCCTGACGCGCTCAAACAGTTCATCGGCAAGAAGCGTGATACCGGTATTTACCTTTCGATCTTTGGCTTCGGCAAAGGCAATACCAACGATGCCTTGATGCAAAGCCTCGCCCAAAACGGAAACGGGCAGGCGTCCTATATCGATACGCTGGCCGAAGCTCAAAAGGTGCTGGTGGAGCAGGCTGGTGGTACGCTGTTTCCCATCGCGACGGATGTGAAGTTCCAGATGGAGTTCAATCCGGCGGCCATCGCTGAATACCGGCTGATCGGGTACGAGACCCGCGCCTTGAAACGCGAGGACTTCAACAACGACACAGTGGATGCGGGCGACATTGGCTCCGGCCACTCTGTGACGGCGATCTATGAGATCACGCCGGTGGGCAGTAATGCGGTTTTGAATTCTCCATTACGGTACGGTGACCGTCAGCAGGCAGCCCAGACCTCCACCGATATAAGTGGTGAAATCGGCTTTCTGAAAATGCGTTACAAATTGCCGGGTGAAACCAAAAGCAAGCTGGTGGAGCAGGCAGTGATGGCGGGGCAGGTGCAGGACTTTGACAAAGTGGCTGCTGACGTTCGATTCTCGGTCGCCGTTGCAGCCTTTGGACAAAAGCTGCGCGGTCAGTCGGCGCTGCGTGATTTCGACTTTGAATCGATTAACGGCATGGCCATGGGTGCACGCGGCGAAGACGGCGCGGGACATCGCAGTGAATTTTCAAAACTTGTGCGCTTGGCCGCATCGTTGACGGCGGCTACGGCTGTTACCAAACCAACGAGCGAATCCAAATCCGACTGAGTGCCATGACCGCTGTTGATTGCGAAATGAAAATCAAAGAGGCGCGGGCATTGCTCGCGCCTTTCGGTTTGACGGTGTTTGGCACGTTTGATCACGGCGAGGGATTTGGCATTTTAGTGGGCAGTATCGGCAGCTCCTTTTGGCCCGCGTTTTCAAGCAGCCCCGAGTTTCGAGACGGTCAGTCTGATCCCTTGGATCGATGGACGGTGGCTACGCTTGGACCCTTGGCTGAGAGGTTGGGCGCGCGACCGGCCTATCCATTCGGGCAACCGTTTCAGCCATTCCAACGGTGGGCGCGGGAAGCAACCGGCATGGAGCATTCGCCTTTGGGTCTGCTTATCCATCCGCAATACGGGCTTTGGTGCTCGTTTCGCGGTGCCTTTGTTTTCGAAGAGGGTCGGGTCAGTGCGTCAAAGCCGGTGGATTGGCACCCGTGCGACCGATGCGTGGACAAGCCTTGCCTGAGCGCGTGTCCCGTCGATGCGTTTTCAACGGATGGCTTCGACTACGAGGGATGCCGAAGCCATCTGGCAACGCCCGAAAGTGCGCTTTGCCGGACGGGAGGGTGCCGGGCCAGATTGGCGTGTCCGGTGGGTGAGGGCTTTGCATATGACGATGTGCAACAGACGTTTCATATGAAGGCGTTTGGGCGGTACTGACCCTTCTGTTATTGGGTGACCATCACGCTTATCGTTCTATCCTTGGATTTTATGCGCCCGTGAACGACGGATTGGAATTTATGCTTACCGTTGGCGGCCTCTGCGGCGGGGGCGGGATGTTTCTTCTGCGGCGGGTTTTGCGGTTGAGATCGCGTTTACCAGTTCGCCGGTCTTTGCCACGATTTCCTCTTGCGAGGGACGTGCGCCTTTTGTGTGCTCGTCGATGGCTTTTCGCATGGCGGCGAGATGGCACGAGGATGTGCCACAGCAGCCGCCGATGATGCGTGCGCCTGCATCTATCGCCAATTTTGCGTAGTCGGCCATCAACGCCTCGGTGCCCGTATAGACCACCTCGCCGCCTTTGACCTGTGGTACGCCACAATTGGCCTTGGCGACGATGGCAATCATTGAGGCATGGTTTTGGTTTTCGTTCATGTCCAAGATCGAAACCAAAAGATCGGTGGCACCCACACCGCAATTTGCGCCGACGGCGCATGGGGCATGGGGCATTTCCGCCGCCAACTGGGGCAGGCGTTTGGGGGCGATGCCCATCATAGTCCGACCCGCCGTATCGAAACTGGCGGTGAACACATAGTCCATACCGACGTTTTGGGCGGCCTCGGCTGCAGCCCTGATCTCTTCTTCCGCCGACATGGTTTCAATCCAAAGGACATCCGCGCCTCCGGCTTTCAGACCCTTCATCTGTTCCATAAACGCTTCGACGGCCGCCTCGTGGGTGAGAGCGCCGAGCGGCACGAAGAGGTCGCCGGTCGGGCCGACGGAACCCGCGACAAGCACAGTTTTGTCCGCTTTTTGTGCGCTGGCACGGGCAATTTTGGCGGCTTTTTCGTTAAGTTCAAAAACGCGATCTTGCGCGTTGTGCAATTTCAAACGGTTGGCGTTGCAACCAAATGTGTTGGTGAGAATGATATCGGCACCTGCATCAACAAACCCATCGTGCAGTGCGGTGACCTTTTGCGGTGCTTCGTCGTTCCACAGCTCCGGTGCATCGCCGGAAACGAGGCCCATTTCAAAAAAGTTGGTCCCGGTTGCGCCATCGGCCAACAGCACATGTTTTTCGTCCAACAGCGCGCGGAATGCGGAGGTCATCAAAGGTCTCAATTTGTTGTTGTAAAGAAGAATATAAATAAGTCTTTATATGTTTGGCTAAATGACCACAACCCGGTCGGGTTTTCATTCGCTTCAAGTCTGTGCGGTTTTGGACTTGTGAAGGGTGGCTTTTATGGATCAACTGCGTATCTGTAACGAAGACGTCTTAGGGGCTGGTCTGCCGGTTCGGATTTGGGGTTGCTTTTGGTGCCTCACAACCTGATACGGCGAAGAGGGGAATGCGTGTGAATGAACAAGGTACAAGGAAAGCGAACGCTTTCGCGGAGTGACAACCGTATTGAGTGGCTAACTCTCGGGCTGATGGCGGCTTGCTATTGCGTTTGGCTTGTTTGTGGCCTGGTGTGGCAGACCGCCTTTGGGTGGCTCGCACTGCCCGTTATGGCGGTGATGGCGGCCTTTCACACGTCGCTGCAACACGAGACGATTCACGGTCACCCCACACGATGGGGCTGGTTAAACGAAGCTCTCGTTTCTGTGCCGCTTGCTGTGGTCTTCCCCTATCGGCGATATCGTGATCTCCATCTCAAACATCACGATGACGCTTCCTTGACGGACCCTTATGAGGACCCTGAAAGCTATTTTTGGCCCGAAAACAGTGTTGCCCGCATGCCGGGTTGGATGCGTGTGGTTTTTATGGCCAATAATACATTTGTCGGGCGTTTGATCATCGGGCCTTGGTTGACGCTCATTGGCTTTGGCCGCACCGAAATAATGCGTGCCGTGCGGAACGAGGCGGGCGTACGATCGGCGTGGGCGGTACACCTGCCGGGGCTGGCCGTGCTGGCGTTCTTCGTGGTCTGGGTGTTTGCAATGCCGTTTTGGGTTTATGCCTTAGCTGTGGTGTATCCGGCGCTCTCTCTGACGGCCATGCGGGCCTATGCCGAGCATCAGGCGGCGGAGAACGTGGGCGCACGCTCTGCGGTGGTGGAAACCTCACCCGCGCTGGCGTTGCTTTATCTCAACAACAACTTGCACATCGTTCACCACGCCAATCCGTCAGAGCCTTGGCACCGATTGCCAAAGCTTTACCGTGAGCGGCGGCACGTGTTTTTGGCCGCCAATGAAAACACACTGTTCGATGGCTATATGGATATCGCCAAGCGGTTTGCATTCCGAGTTAAACAGCCGGTGGATCACCCGTTTCTTCACCGGTCCAGCGGTGCCAATACCATGCCTGAGACTGCCGTGCACCACGCGCCCAATGATTGATCAAACGCGTTGGTCCTGTTGGGTTAGAACTGCAACCATGGTCCTTGGATGATGCTCGCCAGCCTACCGATGTATGCCAGTCTACCCATGTATGCCAGCCTACCCATGTATGATTGGCCCGAAATCCGCCTTTGGACGGATGATCTGTGGGGCCGCCTTAGCGAGCGGTTGCTGGAAGCGGGGTTCGAAGCGCCAGCATCCCTTAATCGGACCCGCAAGAGCCGTGCTGTATGGCGTGATCCGTCACTGTTGTTTTCTCAAACCTGCGGCTACCCATATGCGGTTGAATTGCAGGATCATGTAGCGCTGCTGGCAGCGCCCAACTACGACTTGGATGGGTGCGGGCCGGGCACATATTCCTGCGCGGTGGTGGTGTCAGCGCAAAACGATTGCTCTGATTTGAGCGCTCTTTCGGGGCGCAGGTTCGCGTTTAATGGACGTGGATCGCTGTCCGGCTATCGCGGGCTGTCCCCTGCTGTGGGCAACGTGGAGCGCTTTTGCGGGGAGTTGCTGGAAAGCGGTGGCCACCGGCGTTCCATGGAGTGGGTTGCCGATGGCAGGGCTGACTTTGCACTGATCGATGCTGTTTGCTGGTGGCTTTTCCAAAGGGCTGAGCCGGACCGCGCTGCCCGATTGCGGGTTTTAACGTGGACGCAACACTTCCCCGCCCTGCCATTTGTCACCCATATCGGCCGCACCGAAACTGACCGGCAACTCATCGTGAAGTGTCTTACGTCAGGGGTGGAGGCGTGCAGTCAACTCGAAAACCGTTTTGGCTTGCCGTTGACCGGCGTCAGTCGCGTCACACCAAGACAGTATGCGGCGCTAGCGGCCTTGTGAGCGACTGTTTGGACAGGCTGGCTGACGTTGCGCCGCTTGCACCGAAAAACAAGTTATGACAAATTTCGTACAGGGTAGGATAGCTTGGGGGAGCCACCTTCTGAAGCCTCGCTTGTAGAGGGCTTGAAGCTTCAGGTGCCGCGCGGGTGGGAGGACAACCGCGCGGCAGCCCGTTCTTGAGGGAAGAGGTCTGTACGGGGAGGCCCCTTAAATCCCGCTCCCTTTCTGACACTCTTCGTAATATCGCTCCCGCAAGGGGAGAGCGCTAAACAGCCGACTTCCACCTAATCCAATGCCATCAAGCGCGGATCTAACGGATAGACAGACAGCTGTTCGGGGCCGTTGGCGGTGATCAACACCTGATCTTCCAGTTTCACGCCTTCGTGGCCACCGACATAGCTTTCAACGCACAAGACCATGCCTTCTTCTAGCACACCGTCGTAACCGTGATGCTCGTAGTCACAAGCATAGCGAATGGAGGGGTATTCATCGCAAAGGCCAACCCCGTGGAAGAGAACGCCGTAGCGCGTCGGCATGTAGTCCGATGGCAACTGTTTGGCGTTCATGGACAATTCTTTGAAGGTTACTCCGGGCTGCAACAGGTCCAGATTGTGAGCACATTGATCCACGGCCATTTGATATAGGTTGCGCTGTTCTGCAGTGGGGCGGCCATCGCCTGCCAGCCACGTGCGGGAGATGTCGCAGCAAAATCCGTAGGGCCCGACCAAGTCTGTATCGAAAGAGACGATTTCGCCATCGCAGATGATCCGGGAAGAGCACTCTTGAAACCATGGATTGGTGCGCGGGCCGGAAGCCAGCAACCGTGTCTCAATCCATTCGCCGCCGCGGCGGATGTTTTCAGCGTGCAGCACGGCCCACAAGTCGTTTTCGGTCATGCCGGGCACCAAAGTCCGCTCCATTTCCGCCATGGCGGCTTCACAAGCCACGATGGCGCGGCGCATGCAGATCAACTCGTCTGGTGATTTGATCTTGCGGGCTTCCTCCATCATCTCTTCGCCGTAGACGACCTCAATCCCCGCTTTTTCGAGGTAGGGGACGCCGTGACTGTCTACCTGATCGAAGGCGCAACGCATGTTGCCGCCGCCATGCTCGCGCATCAGGTCCGCGATGTCATTGGCCCAGTTCTCCGCAAACTCGAAGGACCGGTTGCCGCCTTCGAAATAAAACCAAGCGGTGCAGCCGCGTACTTCGTCCACCATGCCGGTGTGATCGGACAGGTGCTCGCAGGAGTGAAATTCGAATAGGATCACCGGCCCTTCAGTGGCGATGAAAACGCACCGTACGGGGTTGTGGGTGGTCCACAACTGCATGTTGGTGGAATCCGTGGCGTAGCGGATGTTGAGCGGGTCGTAGAGATGGATGCCCGCCAGATCATGCTTGCGCAACTGCTCGCGAATCCGCTCCAGCCGGTAAGTGCGCATGGTGTGGAGGTCCGGGTCAGGCAGGCCTGCAAGTGCCCACTCGTTTTCCGCCAACGCGCCGTATCCTATGAGATGCTGGTTCATGGAGGCCGCTTTGGCCCGGGCATAGGTTTCCAGTGCCTCAAAACCCGCATCATTGCCCGGATGTTGCGGCACAGCAAAAGGTTCAATCTTGCGCTTGTGGCGACCGAAGGTGGTGTGGACGTTCATCGTTAGCTCCGGTCACGCGCTGCAAGTTTGGTGCGTTAGCGTGGCGCAGAAAAACCGGACGCGATATCAAATTCACGCCCCGCGGCGGGGCGCATTTTTTGTGATGAAAACATCGATTCGAACGCGTGGAAAGTGTCTATGGCTGCACGGTTTCGTTGACGTAGTTCCACACGTAACTGATCACGACGGACCCTTCACCCACCCCTGCGGCAACGCGCTTGACCGAGCCGAGACGCACATCTCCCACGGCGTAAATCCCTGACGCTGTGGTGGCAAAAGGACACTGCGAGCCAATGGCTTGTCCGGTTGGCACAAAGCCTTTTTCGTTCAATTCCACGACGCCTTTCAGCCAGCCGGTGTTGGGCGCGGCGCCGATCATCACGAATACCGCACCGGCATCTTGCCGACGTTTTTCGCCAGAACTATTGTCCTTGAGGATCGCGGCTTGAAGTTGTTCCTCGCCTTCCAGTGCGGTGACTTCGGTAAAGGGGTGCACGGTGATCGCGGGGTCAGCGGCAATGCGGTCTGACAGGTAAGACGACATGGTCTCGCGCAGGCTTTCTTTCCGTATAAGAATATGCACATGAGCCGCGCTGCGGGCCAGAAACATTGCAGCTTGTCCAGCCGAGTTGCCGCCACCCACCACGATGACATCGCGGCCCTTGCAGAACCGGGCCTCGATATCTGTTGCAGCGTAATAAACGCCGGCATTTTCAAACCGCTCCAAGCCCTCGATGGGCAGACGTCGGTATTGGACGCCGGTGGCCACAACGATGGACTTGGTGCGCACGGTCTCTCCATCGTCCAACTCGAGCGCGTAGGTGTTGTCCTTTTGGCGGCTCACGGCTGCAACGGTTCTGGGCATAATGAAGCGCGTGCCAAGACGCATGGCCTGTATCTCGCCGCGCCACGCCAAGTCGCCACCGGAAATGCCGGTTGGGAAGCCCATGTAGTTTTCAATTCGCGAGGATGATCCGGCTTGGCCGCCAATGACTTCGTTCTCAACGACAATGCCGCGCAGGCCTTCCGCACCGGCATAGACGGCGGCAGCAATCCCCGCCGGACCGCCACCCACGATGGCGACGTCGAACACGCATTCCTCCTGCAAAGGCATGTCGAGACCCAGCAGGCGGGCAATCGCGCGGGGGGAGGTGTCTTCCAGTCTCGCACCGTTGAAAAGGGCGGTGGGTTGGTTTGTCGGGCATCCGGCCTCTTGAAGCACACGCGTTGCCAGTTCGGTGTCGAGGTCGATCTTTTTAACGGCGATGCGGTTGCGAGCGACGAAGGATTCCAAACGGCGCAGGTCCCGATCTTCGTCTGTTCCGATGAGTGTCAAGGAACTCTCATTGGCCTCAAAAATCCTCCGACGTCGCCCCGCAAAAACGGTGACCACGATGTCGGAAACCTCAGGGATGCGGGCCATGAGGGCCAGCATGTCTTCGCGCGGCACCACGGTTGCGAGTGTGGTTTGGACAGCCCGCATTTTGGACGACCAGACGCCACCGTTCAGGAACGCGATTTCACCCATATATTGGCCCGGACCCAGCGTGCCCATCGTCGTTCGCAGGTCCGTTTGAGCGTCCAGCAACTCGATCTCGCCGCTTTCGATCAAGATGAACTCGTCCATCGGATCGCCGGGGGCAACCACCACGTCGCCCGCCTGATAGGTTTTCTCATGGCCGATGGCGCGGATGGCTTCGATGTGCGTGTCGGCGAGCGGCCTGCGCGGCGTGTTGGCCAGATCAATTGCGAGCGTTTCCAAACCTGTGTCCTGACGGGGGTGGGCTGTGTTGGCTGTGCAAATGTAGCAATCGGCGCGCTTGTGCCCAAGGGTAAACTTGCGTAACCGGTTGAGCGTACACGTCACCTTTGTGGCATTTCAGAGCACTGTTTTGTCCTCCCCCGCCGTTTCTTTTGACGATACGTCCCGCAAACATCCTGCCGAAGAGTTGCGCAGTCTTGTGGTGCTGGGTGGGGCCTATTTTTCGCTCGGAGTTGGCTCGCTTTCGGTTGTTGGCTTGGTGTTGCCGATGGCTGCCGACCTTGTGGTTTCGCCGGGAACAATCGCCTTTTTGGTCACCGTGTTTGCACTCACCTATGCTCTGGCTGCTCCGCTGGCTCAGGTCTATTTTGGGCAACAGGACAGACGCAGGCTCTTGATGGCCGGCTTGTTCGCTATGGCGATTGGGCTTTTGTTTTGTGCGGTGTCGACGTCTTACTTTATGGTGTCTGTGGGTCGCACTTTGATGGCGTTCGGGGCGGCCTTTGTGGGGCCGATGACGGCGGCGGCAGCGGCGTCTTTGGTGCCTGCGGCCCGTCGAGGCTCGGCCTTGGCGATTGCATTTTCTGGCCTCACTTTGGCGACGGTTGTTGGCGTTCCCCTGTCCAACTGGCTGGGGGACATCATCGGCTGGCGCTGGGTTATGGTGGCGATTGCGGCGCTGGTTGTCGTGGAAGCAGGCCTTGTGCGCTCGTTTGTGCCATCATCGCGGGCACCCAATGCGGTGAATTTTGCCAGCATTGTGAACGTGTTGAGTGACCGGCTCTTGGCACCCACGCTTTCCGTGACCCTGTTTCAGTTGGGCGGGCAATTTTGCACCTATGCCTTGATCGGTATTTATCTGGTCGAGGTGTTTAACGTCGCCCCTGCCACGCTGCCCATCGCGCTTTTGCTCTACGGACTTGGCGGGATCACCGGCAATATTTTGGCGGCGAAGCTGACGGACCGTCTGGGTTATGACCGGATGATATGGATCAGTTTGATCGGTCTTGGCATAGTGATGGCTTGCATTCCCTATCTGCCCAAAATCTCCGCCGTCGCCATAGGGGCGATGTTCGTGTGGTCGTGCATGGGATTGATGCTGTTTGCTCCACAGCAAACACGGTTGGTCACCCTCGATGGCCCCCGCAGCAACCTGCTCTTGGCGCTCAATTCCTCGTTTGTGTATCTTGGAATTGCGGGCGGCTCGGCGGTCTCGGGCATCGTCTATCAGGCTGCAGGCGCAACGTCCCTGCCGCTGTTCTCAGTGGCTTTCATAGGCCTCGCCATAGCGATGTTCTGGCTGTCACGGACTGTAGAGAAACGGCGCGGGGCAGGGTGATCTGGAAGGGCACGGGCTGACCGTTGGATTGGGCAGTGACGTGTGCTTTTCGGATAAATTGACGGTGATGGGTTGTCCCAAAAAGTTCCATACATCCGATTATGCGACTTTGATTTCCTGCCGCTCCCATAAGCGAACGGCAAAGGCGATAATCAGTCCTGCGAAAGAGCAAAAAAACATCATCCCAAATAGCGTGTGGATGCCGTTTTGTTCGGTAATCACTACTCCCGTTGCAAACGTCAGAATTGCACCGCCTGCAACCGTCAACGCACCCGTCAAAGAGGCCGCGCTACCAGACAGTTCAGGTTTCACAGACATTGCACCAACATTAGTACTGGGCATTGTCACGCCATTTCCGTAGCCGACAAAAACAGTCGCACCGAACAAAATAAACTCATGGGAAAAGCCAAGCGCAAACAGCGCGATGCCCCCTAAAAGGCCAATGCAAGCCACTAAACGTCCTGCAATCATCATTGTAGCCAATTCGTAATTCTTGGCCAAACGGCCAGATGTAAGGCTACCAAGAAAAAACCCTATCGTTATCGTGCCAATATAGATTCCCAACTCACTCGTTGAAATTTCGAACAATACGGTTGCTACTAGGGGTGCGCCCGCGAGAAAGGCGTAAAATGCGCCTGTAGAAAAGGCGTTGCAAAGTGAGTAGCCCCAAAACCGCCGAGACCTCAATAATGACGGATATAGCCTGAGTTGACTGCCGAAATCAGCAGAGCGTTTATTGTGAGTTTCGCCAACGTCAAAAAAGCATAAAATCAGTATCGATAGGCCGACTATCGCGTAAAGCGCAAAGTTGGAACGCCACCCGAAAATTTCATCAATGAACCCTCCAATCATTGGACCGACCATTGGAGCGATTGCCATTGCCATACTGATATAACCAAGCAGGCTAGCGGCCTTTTTCGTTGGAAACATATCTTTGACGATTGCAGGCGATAAAGCCGCACCAGAAATGATGGCCGCTTGCATCATTCTAAATACCAAAAAAACGGTGATATTGCTTGCGAGAAAACATCCTATTGATGCGATAGAAAAAACGGCGAGAGTAACCAAAAGAATAGGTCGCCGTCCGAACCTGTCCGATAAAGGGCCAATGAATATTTGCATGACCGCAGTCATGGCGAGATAGCCTGATATCGCTAAACTCACTAAGCCGTAATCAGCGTCAAATTCTATCGCGATATTGGACAGCGAAGGCAGGAACATATTCAGAGTCAGAACTGATAGCCCCGTCAGGAATATGAGCGTGATTATTCTCGGAGGTGAAATCGAAGCGGACATCTTGACCCTTTCAGCGGCCAATTTTCCGCAGTCGTTGCCCAACGATAGCACGAACTTGGTCGAAACTTAATCCTTCGCGCCAGTCGCAAAAACCATCCTTTTTGCAACGGTTTTTCACCTGCCATAAAATCAATGATTTACCTGTCGGAAATTGTGGTCGCAAAACACGCCTTCATTTACGTTCAGGGTTTTGAGCTGACGTTCGCGATCATGTCTAACCAGCTTGGATGCTCATAATTTTTTTCGGCGATAAACTCTAAGGCAGACTATTCGTTCCCCTGAACTCTCTCCAGATGTGCTGCATCTGATTGGGTTAGCCCGACTGCATCTGCGGCTGTCATGGCGGTGCAGAACTCGCCGTGGAGGGAGGCTATGGCCATGTTGTGGACGAGGTCCGGTTCGTAGTCTGTGCCGTCCAGTCCAATGCGGTTGGTGGTCGCGCAGGCGTCGTGCACGAGGTATGTGTCGTAGCCCATATTGCCGGCCATGCGGGTGGAGGTCTCGACGCAGAAATTGGTGAAATAGCCTGCGATGACGATGCGGTGGACGCCGTGCTCGCGCAGGCGCAGTTCCATGTCTGTGCCGACAAAGGCCGAGTTCACGTCCTTGACCACCACCACGTCTTCCGGTTGGGCTTCGAACCCTTCAATCATGTCTCCCGTGGGTAGGGACAGTTTGAGCGGCGAGGCGGCTTCGCGCGAATTGTGACGGGTGAAAAACAGCGGTAAGCCCGCTGCGCGGAAGGCGGCGATGAGCTTGCGCATATTGTCGTCGCAATCGGGGTTGTTGCGGCGTCCCGTTGGGCCGCCCCAATGGTCCAAAACGTTGACGCCTTTTTGGACGTCGATGAGCATCAGGCCGGTGCCTTTGGTAAATTGTTGGATCATGATTATATTCCTCTTGCGTCAGTCCAGCAGGTCCGCGCCGCCCTTGGCTTTGCGTTTGGTCACGAAGGCTTGCAGCGCCTCTTTGTGGTCTGCTCCCATGGGGGGCGTTTCGAACTCCGCCAGTTTTTGTTTCCAAATTTGTGTTGCCCGCACCTCGCTTGGTACGGCGCCTGCGTCGGTCCATTGGCCAAAGTTGGACCAGTCTGACAGTAGCGGTTCGTAGAAAGCGAATTTATACCGCTCCATCGTTTGGGGCGCATCGAAAAAATGTCCGCCGGGCTGTACCTGCGCCAGACTGTCGAATCCGATCTCATCGTCGCCAGCGCTTACGGGCTGGATCGCCAGCGCCACGGTTTGCAACACTTCCAGATCGCAGATGAATTTCTCCATCGAGAAGGTCAGCCCGCCTTCCAGCCAGCCCGCCGCATGGTAGATGAAATTGGCCCCGCCCAAGAGCGTGCCCCAAAGCGCCAGTTGTGTTTCGTTGGCGGCTTGGCTGTCGGCGAGATTGGCGGCTGTGCCCGCCGCGCTGCGCCATGGGAGGCCCAGATGCCGCGCAAGTTGGCCCGCGCCAAAGTTGGCTTTCATGTGTTCGGGTGTGCCGAAAACGGGCGCGCCGGATTTCATGTCTACGTTGGACGAAAACGCACCATAGATGACCGGTGCACCGGGCCGAACCAATTGCGCCAGCGCAATGCCCGCCATGGCTTCCGCGTGACTGAGGGTGAGGGCTCCTGCCACGGTGATGGGTGCCATGGCACCTGCCAAACAGAAGGGCGTGATGACGCTCGGCTGGCCCCAGCGGGCAAAATCGATAATGCCTTGACTCATGGGAATATCGAGCTGGCGCGGGGAGTTGGTGTTTATTACCGTGAAGCAGTGGGCGGCTTCGTGGAACGTCTCTTCGTCCAGCCCCTTTGCAGCAGCCACGCAGCGGAATGCGTCTTCCACCTGCGCCCGTCCGCGTGAATAGATCCAGGGGCACTTGTCGCTTTCGGTGAGCTGAATTTCCATCGTATCGAGATGGCGCAGGTTAACGGGAATGTCCTGCGGCTCAGCGGACGGCGTGAGTTTCGAGATGATGTCGAAGCTTTGTTGCAAACGGGTGGTTTCGCGAAACGCTTCCAGACTTCCCGGTCGGCGCCCCCGTTCCAGATCGGTGATGTTGGGGCACCCGGCCCCGGCGCCGAAGTGCACCGTCTTTGCGTCTACGGTAAGATCGCGATGGGGTGCCCGACCGTGCAGCGTGAAGGCTTTGGGCGCTTTGGCGACGGCGGTTTCCACCATGCCTGTGTCCAAAAACACCATGTCGTCTTCGAGCCGTGCGCCTGCTGCCACAAAAATGTCCCGCGCTTCCGGCAACAGCACCTTGATGCCCAGCTCTTGCAGTATGCGCAACGCCGTGTGGTGGATATGCTCCACCTCATCGGCGCTGAAGGCGTGCATGTGGGGCAGGCGGTTTTGGGTGTTGTG
This sequence comes from Pseudomonadota bacterium, assembly GCA_038746275.1. Lineage (GTDB taxonomy): Bacteria > Pseudomonadota > Alphaproteobacteria > Rhizobiales > Rhizobiaceae > Pseudahrensia. The sequence goes on from JBCDKS010000016.1 coordinate 29,309, forward strand.
ATAGGCGGCAACGCGCTTTTGCGCGGTGCCTGAAACATCACCCGTGTTGGACCCAGATGTACCAGCGCTTACTTTGGCACTGCGTCCACCGCCCCGTCTGATGCCCGCGCGCGCCACGCTCGCGCGCTCTAATTAAAAATGCCGCGCATACGCTTTCCCTCCGGATCAAACGGCGGCTGATCCTGCAACTGTGCCGCGCACATTTCGCCAAGGATCTCCACCTCAAGACCTTTCTCGCGGGCGGCGTCCACATGCTCTGACGGTATGTAGCCGGTGGCCAAGGACTGTTCGACATAGTGGCCGTAGCCGCCGGAGGTGACCCAACCGATCACTTCGCCATCGAGCCAGATGGGTTCGTCACCGATGCAGTCGGCGTCTTTTGCGCCGGTCACGTTGAGACAAATGCGGGTGAGGGGGGGATTTTCGGCGTGGGCGAAAACACCGTCGCGACCGATAAACGTGTTCTTTTTCTTGGAGACAAACCGGTCGAGACCAGCCTCAAATGGCGTGTAGATCGGGCGGAACTCGCGGAACCATGTTCCAAAGTGTTTTTCCAACCGCATGTTGAGAAGCGCGCGCATCCCAAACGGTTTGATGCCGAGGTCCGCACCAGCCTCCATGATGCCGGTGTAGAGGCGGCGCAAGAACTCTGGCTTGACCCAGATTTCGTACCCCAGATCGCCGGTGTAGGAGATGCGGTTGATCATGGCCGGAACACTGGCGACCGGCATTTCGCGGAAGTCCATGAATTTGAAGGCGTCGTTGGACACGTCTTCGTCGGTCAGTTTGGCCAGCAGTTTTTGGGCGTTTGGCCCCGCGATGGCGATGCCTGTGAGCCCCAAATCGATGTTGCGGATCGTTACGGAATCGTCTTTCGGCAAATGCTGCTCAAACCAACGCATGTGATAAATCTGCGCCTGGCTGGACCCCCACATCTGGAAGCGTTCGCCGGTGTGGCCGTTGTGACCGTGCCGTCCCGCGCAGGCGATGGTGAAGTCGCCGTTGATCTTGCCCTCGTGGGTGACCATTGAGGTGAGGGCGAGGCGACCGGGCTTGGGAATGAAGTTGGTCATGATCTCGTTGAGCCACTCACGGGCGCCCGGGCCGGTAATTTCATATTTCGCGAAGTTGGAGACTTCACTGAAACCAACATTCTCGCGGCAGTTTTTGACTTCTGCTTTAACGTGCTCGAAATCGTTGGAACGGTGGAACGAGAAGATGTCTTCTGCCGCCACGCCTTCGGGTGCATACCAAAGCGGCGTTTCCAGACCCCATGAATCCCCCATGACCGCGCCGTTGGCGAGGTGGGTATCGTAGAGCGGTGTCGTCTGGTGCGGACGAGCCGCGGGCAGCTCCTCGTTGGGGAAGCGAATACGGAAGCGGCGGGAATAGTTTTCGCGCACCTTTGCGTTGGTGTAATCACGGGTGATGTGCGGACCGAAACGGGCGACGTCCATGCCCCAGATATCGTAGCCTGGATCGCCATGGACCATCCATTGCGAGAGGGCATGGCCCACACCGCCGCCTTGGGAAAAGCCTGCCATGACCGCACAAGCCGACCAGTAGTTTGGTACGCCGCGCACCGGGCCCACGAGCGGGTTGCCGTCGGGGGCGAAGGTGAACGGTCCGTTGACGATGCGGCGGATGCCTGCGTTCTCGAATGCGGGGAAGTGTTGGAAACCGACTTCCAAGGACGGTGAAATGCGGTCCAAATCGGGGTTGAGCAGTTCCTGACCGAAATCCCACGGTGTGTCTTTGGGCGACCACGGTGTGGCGGCTTGCTCATAGGTGCCCAGCAACATGCCATCACGCTCTTGGCGAATGTAAATCTCGCCTGAAAAATCGATGGCGTGGATGACTTCCTTGCCGGTGGATTCGTTGATTGCGGCCACTTCGGGCATGGCTTCGGTGAGCAAATAATGGTGCTCCATGGCCAGCACGGGCAGTTCCAGGCCCACCATGCGTCCCAGTTCGCGCGCCCAGAGTCCACCGGCATTGACCACGTGTTCCGCGGTCATCGTGCCCTTGTTGGTGGTGATGTTCCACACGCTTTTGGCGTGGTCCCATTCCAGGCTTTCAACCTTGCATTGCAACTCGATGGTGGCACCGCCGATCTTGGCGGACTTGGCATAGGCTTGCGTCGTGCCGTAGGGGTCGAGATGGCCTTCCACGCTGTCCCACATGGCGCCGACAAAGTATTTTTCTTCGAGCAGTGGCAACAGTTCTTTTGCTTCTGCTGTGGAGATGATCTCCGTGTCCATGCCCAAGTAGCGGCCTTTGGCGTGGGACTGTTTGAGCCATTCCAGCCGCTCCGGTGTATCGGCCAAGGCGACGCCGCCCGTCAGGTGAAGGCCGCATTTTTCGCCGGAAATTTCCTCAAGCTCTTTATACAGATCGATCGTATAGGCCTGCAGTTTGGCGACGTTGGGATCGCCGTTCAGCGTGTGGAAGCCGCCTGCCGCGTGCCAAGTGGAACCGCAGGTCAGTTGATCCCGCTCCAGCAACACAACGTCTTTCCAACCCGCCTTGGTGAGGTGGTAGAGGACGGAACAACCAACAACGCCGCCACCGATGACGACTGCTTGAGCGTGGGATTTCATGGTATTTTCTTTCTTGGACCGTTGAAGTGTTTAACGCGCGGTGCATTGCCATGCAGCTATTGTGCATCCGCTTCGATTGCTGCGCCTGCATTGGCGTAAGGCCGCCCTCTGGGCGCTGCGGTTTGAGTTGCCACGGGCCCACCCAAAGCCGCCCCTTGGGGCGAACGCGACGGCGCCGCAAGCGGTAAAGCTGAATACGCCGCAGCGGGACCCGCAATTGCGTCTCGCAGCTCTCATGGCAGCGTTCGATGTCTGGTAATTCCATGATCGCGATGTCCTGTTATTTGGGGCATCATAGGCAATCGCACCAAAAGTCCGTGCCGCTTCGGCGGGCGACGGGGCGAGACCACTTGCAGAAATCATGGCACACAGGGCGAACAGGTGGATGGCTGGACGTGACACGTGTTTGCTCCAGTTAGGTTAAGCGGTGTGCTTGCGATGGTGAAGATTGCGCCATCAGCATATCGGCAATGAGAACCAGTTTGCCTGGATAGGATTTTGCGACACAGTTCTTAAACCCGCGCTCACCTGCGTGAGTGTGGGAGGTCACACCCATTGAGCACCAGCCAATGCGGGTGTTGATGTCCTTGTTGTTGACCCCGCACGCGCCGACGCGAATGAGCACCTGATCCCGTGAGGGCATGGGCACCGGCCAAGTTGCCTCAACGATCAGCATGTCCGGCCCGCCATGGCCCGTCAAAACGACTGCTTGCATTTCAGTTGGCAAGGACATGCCGTCAAAAATCCGTCGGTGCACCGCCTTCTTCTTTGCGCTTGGCAACGAAGGCTTGGAGTTCTTCGTCGATGGCTACGTCCATCGGCGGTGCTTCGAACTCGTTGAGGATTTGCTTCCACATTTTGTTGGCGCGATCATGTGTCCACACGCCGCCATTGTCGCGGAAGTTTTCGTAGTTTTGCCAGTCGCTCAAGAACGGTGAGTAGAACGCCGTCTCATAGCGATCCTGCGTGTGCTGGATGCCGAAGAAGTGGCCCCCGGGACCGACTTCTTTCATGGCGTCGAGACCCAACGTGGCGTCGTCCACTACCATGGGTTTGAAGTAGCTTTGGAAGTTCTGCAGCATTTCACAATCGATGATGAACTTTTCATACGACGCGCACAGTCCACCCTCCAACCAACCTGCCGAATGGTAGACGATGTTGGTGCCGGATGTTACGGCCGCCATCATGGAGAACATGCTTTCCATGGTTGCTTGCGAGTCCGGGACATTGGCCGCGCACACGCCGGAGGAGCGCATTGGCATGCCGTAGAAGCGGGCCATCTGGCCGGTAATCTGCGTGGCGCGCACGTAGTCGGGCGTTCCAAAGGCCGGTGCACCGGTTTTCATGTCCACATTGGATGTAAATGTGCCGATAGCAGCTGGAGAACCGGGATTGATCATTTGGGTCAAGACAACGGCAATCAGCGCTTCCGCAAGAGACTGTGTGACAGCACCCACCATGGTGACGGGCGCCATGGCACCAGCCAGCGTAAACGGCGTTACGATTGTGGGCTGGCCACGCCGCGCCAAACGCATAAGTCCGTCAAGCATCGGTTCGTCATGCTTCAATGGCGAGGTTGAATTGATGTTTGTGTACATGCGCGGTGTTGCGTCGAATTCTTCATGGGTGAGCCCGCTCGCAATGCGGGTCATCTCCATGACGTCTTCCACCCGCTCTTTGCCCAGCGAGTAGGCGTGCACGACTTTGTCCGTGAGTGTCAGCTTGTCATAAAGGCAGTCGAGGTGGCGCACGGATGGGTGGATGTCCATCGGTTCCACCGGGTAGCCACCCGCAAAGTGCAGGCAGTTGAAATACTGTGTCAGTTTGATGAGGTTTTTGTAGTCTGCGTGTGTGCCTGTGCGGCGACCGGTATCGAGGTCCGAACAGTTTGGCGGGCTGGACACATTGCCGAACACGATGTTCTTGCCGCCGATGGTGATCTTCTTGTCCGGGTTTCGGGGTGTGAGCGTGAACTGGGACGGCACGGTGGAAAGGTATTCCATCACCATGGCGCGATCCATGCGCACGTTTTCGCCGTTTATCTCAGCGCCGTTCTTGCGAAATACCTCCAGCGCTTTGGCGTTGAGAATCTCAATGCCGATCTCTTCCAGCACCCGCATGGCGGTATCGTGGATTTTTGCGACGCCCTCTTCGTCAATCGGCTCCGTGGGCGGGTCGAGAATGATGTTTTGTTGCCAGTCCATTTGACGGATCGCAGGCCCACCACGGCGTGCGTTGCCTTCGCGTCCGCCCCCTCTGCCACGCCCGCCGCGGCTGCGCCGTGCTGGAGCCTCGGGAGATGGCGCGTCTGGACTTACGATATCGGTCATTTTCCCTCCGGGCGCGTCAAATCGGGTCAGGCCGGTTTGTTGTAAACCGCGAGCCGCGTGCAGCCCCAATTTTTGTTTGAAAACGCGTGCGGTGATCATCGCCTGCCTGCCCACAGGGGGTTAAATTCCAGCGACATGGGCCATGGAAAAAACGACACTGTTTGGCGTGTCTACCGCGAGCAGGCCCAAATTGCAGGCGCTAAGGTGTTGGCTGAGGAAGCCTGCCGCTAAGCCGCTGCGGGCACAGGGGCGGCCTCGCGATTTTTTTTACAAGACTTTCGTTTGGCGTGTTCGCGCCATTTTTTGTTTTTGCCATTTTAACGGACGAGACCGCATGAGCGCATCAAAGGCCACCGCAACAAGCGCCCAGCTTGCGGGCTCCGAAACTCCGTCCGCCGACCCACCGCCAAAGGGTTTGACCATGGGTGCGCGCCCCAGTCTGGTATCTGCGGCGGGAGCATTGTCCAGCCTTGGCGTGCACGTCGCGCAAATTACGGGTGCAAATGCCAAAGTGTTGCTGGTCTCCGATCCCGCGTTGAGCCCGCTCGGCTTCGCGGGCAAAGCGGTGAACAGTTTGCAGAGCAGCGGGCATCAGGTTGTTGTGTTTGAAGACTTTACCAGCGACCCCAAAGAGAGCGCCGTGAATGCTGCCTTGGCGGTTGCCAACGGAGAAGACGTTGGTGCGGTTGTGGGAATCGGCGGTGGTTCTGCGCTCGATTTGGCCAAGCTTGTTTCCGGCCTCGCACTCAAGAGTGATGACTGCGCGCCCTACCGGCTGGCCGCCAAGCAGATGTTGCGGCGTAAGGTTGGTTTTATTGCGGTGCCAACCACATCCGGTACGGGTGCTGAGACAACGCGCACCTCAATAATTTCGCAGGCTGATGGCACCAAAAACTGGTTTTGGGATGAAATGCTCGTGCCCGATTTGGCGCTGCTCGATCCGGAGTTGACGGTGGGTTTGCCCGCTTACTGGACACTCTATACCGGGCTGGACGCGCTGGTGCACGCTATCGAAAGCCGCACAAACCGGTACCGGTTTGCAGAAAACGATGCGGTGGCAGACCGGGCCATTGCGCTGGTGGCGCAGAGCCTTGAGCAGACCTTGGAACATCCTGATGATCTGAAAGCGCGCGGTGCCATGCAATTGGCAGCGGCGTATGGTGGCATGGCGATCAACAATACGGGCTGCGCTGTGGCCCATAACATAGGGCACGCGCTGGGATCGTTGGCCGGTGTCCCACACGGTCGTGCGGTCTCCATCGCTTTGGTGGCGACACTGCCTTGGTCTATCGAAGGCAATCGAGAGGCCTTTGGTTCGGTGGCGCGTGCGATGGGCCTATCGAGCGCTTACGACATTGCGCCCTGGATGGATCGCGTTGCCGGGCTTGTGGGCCAATCGCTTCGGCTAAACGGCAAAGAGCGTGAGTGGTTTGATCAGTCCGCGCTGACAACTGCAATGTTGTCAGATGCAAACCGGTCTATGCTGGAAGCGCTGGCGCGGGATGCTGCACCCAAAGATGTGGACATGCTGGCCGAATTGGCCATGGCTGCTTAGCGCTGAGCCCTGTTGGCGATCAGGCTGGCACTGTAAGACGGTAAACGCCCTTAAAGGCGCTGGGATCGACTGGCTTGCCTTTTCGGGTGATAGCGATAGCGCCTTCATTGGCGAGCGCGACTGCCGCAGCGCGAATGGGTTTCATCAGCAAGCGCCAGTCTTTTTCGTTGTGACCTGCCATTGCGCGTGCAACTTCCGACGGGCAGATGGACTTTCCCGCGCCGCGCTCTGCCACCATTGTTAAGATCACGGGCACATAGGGGTTTTTCTCCGACTTGGATTGTACTGTTTCGGGCAGGTCATCCGTTGTGATGTCAGTGGGGTCTTCGTGGTCGTCCATCAGGGGTGTTTCGCTTTTTGGTGATGAGGGCCACCGGGTTGAGCCTAGAACTATGAACGCTCAACAGGGTTAACTGTCTGTTAAAATTTAGATTGAGTACGCCGCACTTGTCTAAACGGACCTTAACAAACCGTGTCTAATTCTGTCCGCGGAAAAGCAGGACAGTTTGAGATGCGCATTACGACGCTCTTGGCGGCATTGGCCGCTTATATCGCCACATCTTTTGGATTCGCTATCGCGTCCGATTGGACGGTGAACCGTGTCTCGCGCATCGCTAGCTATTCGACTGATGGCTCCAACTGGACACGTTTGGTGAAAGGTATGCGCATTCCCGGGCGCAGTTGGATCGTCACGCAACGCGGCGCACGTGTCCAGGTCAACCGGGGCAGGGATGTGGTGCTGGTCAATCCGGGAACCCAGGTGTTTCTGGCCAGCACCCAACGAACCTACGGCAAAGCCCGGCTGACACTCAAAAAAGGTGTCGTGACCATGAGGGTGCGTAAAGGGCGCAAGAAACGGGTTTCCGTCACGACCCCGCATCTTACAGCCGTTGTGAAAGGCACGACATTCACGGTCGGCGTGAACCGCCGCGATTCTTATGTTTCGGTTTCCAGCGGTCGGGTCGGTGTGACCTCCAAATCCACCGGCCTTTCGGTGGACGTGACCGCCGGGCAAAAGACGACCGGGCGTTCTGCGGGGCTCGCTCAGTCCTCGTCTTTGGGCAATGCCATCGGGAAAAGTTTTGTCGGTGGAAACTCTTCTGAACCGAATGGCGTCAGCACGGCCTCCCAACCCCAGTCAAACTCATCTGCACCCACGTCGGTTGCCGATGGTGATGCCGGGTCCGATCCAACCGAAGGCGCATCTCCAACGGGTGGCGACAGCGAATCAGGTGGCGCGGGTGATGAACAGGGTGCCTCTCCAAGCCGGGCTGCCAGCAATGATGCCGATACGTCCACGCTTGGCGCGAGCCAATGAACACAAACCGGTAAAATGCCTGCATCGGGCCTGACAGCCCACCAAGAAACACACAGTGGAGCGACGTTACCAACCGCTTCTGACCCGCAAGGGAAAAGACCATGACGCGCAGTTCTGCGATCAATGCGAAAAACAAAGCCCGATTGGCGGCCGTTTTGGCCCTGCTCGTCCTGGGTGTGGGTGTGTTCCTGGCACAAAGCACGCCAGTGGTGACCGGTTTGCACAACGCGCTGGTTTCCATGCGGTTTGCGGTTTTGCCGCGTAAGGCATCCGGCGATGTTGTTCTTCTCGCGGTCGATAAAGCCAGCTTGGATCACATCGGCACATGGCCTTGGAAACGCGGTGTGTATGCTGACATCATAGATCGCTTGTTGGACGACCGTGCTGCCGAGATCGCGTTTGATATCGATTTCAGCAACCGGTCAGACCCGGCCGAAGATTTGAAATTCGCGCAGGCTTTGGAACGGGCGGGCGGTTCGGTCATTTTGGCCGCATTTTCGCAAGCCGGTTCCGTGGACCAGACCGATGCGGGCATGGTGATCAACCGTCCGATTACCGCATTGCTGCGCAATGCCTGGCCCGCCTCCGTCAACGTGTTGGCGGACCGGGACGGGCGGGTGCGTTCCATTCCTGTGACCCAGAGCGATGGAGAGCGTGTGTTGCCCTCTTTGGCGAGCCTGCTTGCAGGCGGGATTGATATGCGACGCCGATCCATGTTGGTGGATTACTCCATCGATCCCAACAGCTTGCCAATCTACCCGGTCAAGGCGCTGTTGAAAGGCAAAATCGATCCGCAAAAACTCGCGGGCAAGCGCGTCATCATCGGGGCGATGGCGGCGGAACTGCGCGATTCGTTTGCGGTGCCCGTTCATGGGGTTTTGCCGGGGTCCATCGTTCAGGCGCTGGCAACAGACAGTTTGGTGCAACAGCGGGTGCTGACGAACACCAATCCAATCACGCTGGCGTCTCTGTTGATGCTGGTGCTGTCGCTGACAGGCGTCATGTGCCTGTTTACCGGATTGATGGGCCGCCTTGTGATATGTGCCCTGTCGATGATCGCGCTGGAGTCGGTGGCTGTGCTGGTTCAAGGCGTCAATTCCATCGTGATCAGCACAGCACCGGCACATCTGGCGCTTTTGGGTTTTGGCTTGTTTTTGTTGAGCCAAGAACTGGCGCAGCGGCGCAGCCGGTTGCAGCGCGTACGCGCCCAGAAGCAACAGCTTGAACGTGTCTTTGCCCATACGATCAATGATAATTTTGATGCGATTTTGGTTTTCGGCCCAGACGAAGCGGTGCTTTACGAGAATACACTGGCAAGGGACCTGCTCAGTTTCGCAGAATCGCAGAAACTGGGTTTGCCGGAGATTTCGTCTTACCTGCCGCAGTCTGTTTTGAGCGAAGCGCGTCGCATGTTTGCGGGTTTGGTTGAGGGTGTTCATCAACCGGCTGTCGAGGGCGTGATGTCTCTTCCACAAGCAAGCGGCGACACGCGCGAGGTCCAATACCGGCTAACCCCAAACTCCGGCACGCCCAATGCTTTGGGTGAAATCGTGGTGCCCGGCGCTCCGGTTCTTTGCTTCACCGGAAAGGACGTGACGCTGGAACACGCCAACCAGCGACAGATCGAACAGCTGGCCCATTATGACGTCGAAAGCGGAGCGGCGAACCGGTTCTTTATGCAGCAACAGGCTCAGTCTCTGTTTGATCGGGCCCCAGTTGAAGCGGCGACCGGCGCAGAAGCAGCGGATGACGAGGCGCCTGTGCCAAACCTTTCTGTTTTTGCCTTCAAGCTGCACGGCCTTGACGTTTTGCAAGACCTGTTTGGCTTGGGACTGACCGAGCAACTGTTGAAAGGTCTGGTCAAGCGTGTCTCCGGCTTCACCGCGGACCAGACAGTGGTTGCACGGCTCGGCGGAACCCGGTTTGCGGTTCTTTTCCCATCCGCCTTCAATCGTGTGGACGCGGAGGCCATCGCGCAGGACTTCGTTCGCCTGATCGCCCGACCTATTGATGTGCAAGGCCAGCAAATGACGATTGCGGCCAGCGTTGGCTATGCTTTACCCAACCAAAACCATGCTAGCGCAGAAGCCATGATAGGCGCAGCGGAGATGGCAAGCCGTCAGGCCGAACGCAACAAGGGCAGCCATATTGCCCTGTATGATGAAGCGATCGCTGACACGCTGCACCGCGCCCATGCTGTCGAAAGCGCTTTGCGTTCCGCGTTGGCTGAGCGCGAATTTGAGTTGGTTTTTCAACCACAGATCGACATGGAAAGCGGAGCCTTTTCGGGTGCGGAGGCTCTCATCCGCTGGCGCAGCGCCAAGCTGGGGCCGGTCTCCCCCGACGAGTTCATACCCCTTGCCGAATCCAACGGCAGTATCATCGCCCTTGGTCGCTATGTGTTGGAAGAGGCCTGCCGGGCAGCCTCCACCTGGCGGTCAGACGCTGTTGTCGCCATCAATGTCTCCCCGGTGCAACTGGCGACGCGCGGCTTTGCGCGGCTTGTTGGGGATACGTTGAGACAGTGCGGATTGGACCCACACCGTCTCGTGGTCGAACTGACGGAAACTGCTATAGTGGAAAATCGCGCAGCGTGTCTGAATGAGTTGACCGAATTGCGCCAAATGGGCGTGAAAGTTGCCATTGATGATTTCGGCACCGGCTACTCGTCCTTGCAATATTTGACAGACCTGCCGTTTGATATCTTAAAGATCGACCGCGCTTTCGTGCTGGATTTAGAGCGTAGCGGGAACGCTTTGCCCGTGATTACGTCCGTTGTGGATTTGGCCAAGGGCTTGGGTGCGAAGACCTGCTGCGAGGGCATCGAAACACAGGCGCATCACGATTTAATCCGCCAAACAGGCTGTTCGTCGGGTCAAGGGTATCTTTATGCCCGCCCAGTGGAGCTTGCAGACTTGTCGATGTTGGACGGGGCATTTTGCGGTGAACCACATCGGCTCCGGGCGGTGGTTGCCTGACGTGAGCGTCCGCAGGCTTCCGCAAGGCATGGCGTCGCTGTCAGACACCATGGCGATTGCCTTTCTGCTGTAGACGTGTGGCTGTTGCCATCGTTGTCCAAGGCTATCTTTCTTGTTACAGGGCGGTATCGATTTTCTTTTCGCGCGGCAGGGTCTGCAATTATGAAACATTCTGTAATTTTAGTGGGTGCGGACAAGGGCGGTGTCGGCAAGACCACCGTTTCCCGGGCACTGTTGGATTTTTTAGAGCGCAATAACGTCATGGCTCGGGCTTTTGATACGGAAAACCCGCGCGGTACGCTCAACCGGTTTTACCCCAACAAAGCCCAGATCATTGATCTGGCGAATGTTGCCGACCAGATGAAAATTTTGGACACGATGGAAAGTGCTCCGGAAGGCGTGACTGTGGTGGATCTGAAAGCCGGCAATCTATCGGCCGCGCTCGATGTGTTTGACCGAATTGGCGTGTTGGAAGCGGCCCGTGAAGGCATGTTTGATCTGGCGCTTATGCACGTGGTTGGTCCCTCTATCGCGTCATTGGACGAGATGAATGAGGTGGCGAAATACACTAACGGCCTGAACTATGTGGTTGCTCGCAACTTTATCAATGAGACGAACTTTTTTGAGTGGGATGAAAAGACCTACACAAAATATTTTGCGCGCTTGCCCAATGCCCGCGAGATTGAAGTGCCTAAGCTGAATGAAATGGCTTATGAACAGGTGGATTTGGCTGGCGTGACGTTTTCCGATTTTGTGACCAACAAAACAGCCAAAGGCGCGGACGCCGACTTCTCATTTGTCCTGCGCGGTTATGTTCGCAAGTGGATGCATGATATTGATGCGGAGTTCAGCGAACTGGAACTCATAAAATCGGTGTTGCAAGCCAAACGTGGTGATGTTGCCGAAGACTGATCATCACTTGCCGTTGCGATGCAGGGCGGCCGATTGGGGTCGCCCGGGCAGAGCGGATGGCTAATTGATGTCATTGGATGACGAAACAAATCACCTAACCGGGGCAGGGTCTCTTACGATCATCTGTTCCGACTGCCCCCGCAACGGCAAAACGCTGTTTGCAAAACTCGCTTGCGATCTCGTGCGTTTGCGGCGTGGGGATGCCCCTCAGATTTTCGATACCGATGAACCTGACGGTGGACTGGCCGCGCATTTTCCTGACACGTCTACCATCGTCGATCTGGCGAAAACCCCTCAGCGTGTGGGCGTGATCGACGGCATGTTGAGCGCCAAAGACACGGCGTTTGTTATCGATCTCGCCGATAGACATTACACGCCATTCTTTTCCATGTGCGCCGATATCGGGTTTGTCGAAGGAGCCCGGGAAGTCGGGTTGGACGTCACCGTTTTTTTTGTGGTGGATCGCACGGTTCGCTCTGTCGAGGCACTGATAGCGCTCAACGAGACATTTCGCGATCTCAGAGTGGTGCCCGTGCTCAACACCGGCATTGGCCACGGCATAAACGAGCCTGCCATCGCCAAAGCGTTTGACCGGCAACATTTCGAGCGCGTGATTACACTGCCCGATCTCTCTGCCGACGCGCTCGGCATGATGGAACATGTGGACTTCCATTTTGATGCGTTTGTCGCGGGGCGCTATGAGCATTTTCCGTTTGAATTGAGGGCGGAACTCTGGGACTTTCTGGAAACGCTTTATGCACAACGCGACCAAGCGGAGGATGATCCCGCACGGGCGCTGTGAGGCGCAGCGCGTTTACGCTTTGAGGACTCCGAGGACTGGCAATGGCCTATAGAAACTATTCGACCGAACAGTTGCAGGTGATGGACAACGGCCACCATTTGCACCCGTTTACGGACCACACCGCGCTGCACGATGAAGGCGTTAGGGTGATAACGGCGGCGGATGGCCATCGCCTGACGGACAGCAACGGCAACTCCATCCTCGACGGTATGGCGGGCCTTTGGTGTGTGAACGCGGGTTACGGGCGCGAAGAACTTGCCAAGGCTGCCTATGAGCAGATGTGCGAGCTGGCCTATTACAACACCTTTTTCAAAACGACCCATCCGCAAGTGGCTCTGCTTTCCAAGCGTCTTTCGGAACTGGCACCCGACCACATCAATCATGCGTTCTTTGGAGCATCCGGTTCTGAATCGAATGATACCGCCATTCGCACTGTTCGCCATTTTTGGGCGCTGCAGGGAAAGCCGGAAAAGCATATCATCATCTCCCGCGAGAGCGCCTATCACGGGTCCACTATTGCCGCGACATCGATGGGTGGCATGGGGGCGATGCACAGCCAGTTGGGTCCGCACCTGCCGGGCTTTAGGCATGTCATGGCGCCATATGATTTCGAAAACGCTTTGCCGGGGGAGAGCCGCACCGACTTTGGTATCCGTGCCGCCAAGGCGGTGGAGGATGCGATTTTGGAAGCAGGCCCGGAAAACGTAGCGGCTTTCGTTGGCGAACCGATCCAGGGTGCGGGCGGCGTGAAAATTCCGCCTGAGAGCTATTGGCCGGAAGTGCAGCGCATCTGCCGCCAATATGATGTGTTGTTAATGTTGGATGAGGTGATCACAGGCTTTGGGCGGACGGGTGCTTGGTTTGCCAGTGAAAGCATGGGCATAAAGGCCGATACGATCACCGTCGCAAAAGCCATCACGTCCGGTTACCAGCCGCTGTCCGCCGTGTTGTTTTCAGACCGGATTGCGGATGTGATCAGCCAGAGTGGCGAATATTATCACGGGTATACATATTCCGGTCATCCGGTTGCCTGCGCCGTGGCGTTGGCCAATCTCGATATTATTGAGCGGGAGGGTTTGGTTGAGCGGGTGCGCGACGATACGGGGCCTTATCTCACAGAACGGCTGAGCGCTGTGCTTCATGACCATCCCTTGGTGGGCGAGGTGCGTGGTTTCGGGCTGCTGGCCGCCATCGAAATTGTTTCCAATCCGCAAACGCGGGCGCGCTTCGAGCCGGAGGGTCATGCCGCCGTTGTTGTACGGGACGAAAGCATACAACGCGGGCTCATGATGCGGGCTGTCGGAGACACGATGATCCTGTCTCCGCCACTCACATGGACCCGCGATACAATTGATGAAGCGGCAGACATCATCAAAACGTCCTCGGATGCGGCGATGGTGAGCTTGGTGTGAGTGCAACACCCGTTCTATGCCAACTCACCGCTGTCGCAGAATATGACGCCACGCTTTATTCGCTGAGCGTTGAGGACGTCGGGCGCATTTGCAATGAACTGGAGAAAATCCCATATTCTGATGGCGTCGAGAGCATCGGCTCTTTGTTCATCCGCGCGATCGCGGGCTATAAGGTGGTGTTTTTAGTCGACCATGGTGACGATACGGTTATGGTTCGTGTTGTGCGTATTCAACGGCAACGGCCCGATGCCATGGGCAAGAGGATGCGAAGAATGATGAGTGTTTTGGCAACCATCAGAGGAGCTTTAGGTGTCTGACAACAAAGCAATGACCCGTGTTACTTTTGAGCAATACGCTGACATGACAGAGGATGAGCGCGATGCGGTGGCGTTGGCGGAGTTGGCGCATACCCTGCTGAATGACAAACTTAATTCAACCCTGAAGCGGGGTGAGCCTGCCGACTTTAAGCGTCGCGTGGATGAATTCACCAAATCGTTTGGAAGTGCCAAGGCGCAAAAAGCCTGATGGACGCGCTGAATTATACCGACCGGGCGTTTGATTTGACGCAGGACCAGAAATCCATGCGTGACATGGTGCTCGATTTTGCTGCCGAGAAGATTGCGCCGTTTGCGGTGGAGTGGGACGAGAAGCGGCATTTGCCATTGGATGTTATTCGCGAGACCGCGGGACTTGGTATGGGCGGGGTCTATGTCGGCGAAGATGTTGGCGGTTCGTCCCTATCGCGCCTCGACGCGGCTGTGATTTTTGAAGCGCTGGCGACGGGTTGCCCTGCGACATCATCCTTCATCACCATCCACAACATGGCCGCGTGGATGATCGACACTTATGGCAGCGAAGCGCAACGCCAGCAGTGGCTTCCCAAGCTTACCTCGATGGAACTGATCGCCAGCTATTGCTTGACAGAACCCGGCAGTGGGTCCGACGCGGCTGCCATGAAGACCTCGGCGAAGCTGGATGGCGACCATTATGTGCTCAATGGTACCAAGCAGTTCATCTCCGGTGCAGGTGTAAACGATCTTTATCTGGTGATGGCGCGCACCGGTGGTGGTGGACCCAAGGGCGTCTCTACTTTTGTGTTAGAAAAAGACACGCCCGGCCTGTCCTTTGGGCCGAATGAACGCAAGATGGGTTGGCATGTGCAGCCAACCGCACAGGTCATGTTTGATGATTGCCGTGTGCCGGTGGAAAACCGAGTCAATGAAGAAGGTCTGGGCTTCCGCATTGCCATGTCCGGTCTCGAT
This sequence comes from Pseudomonadota bacterium, assembly GCA_038746275.1. Lineage (GTDB taxonomy): Bacteria > Pseudomonadota > Alphaproteobacteria > Rhizobiales > Rhizobiaceae > Pseudahrensia. Next base: position 44,478 of record JBCDKS010000016.1, read on the forward strand.
GGTGGCCGGTTGAACATTGCGGCCTGCTCCATCGGTGGTGCTCAGGCTGCTTTGGACATGGCTTTGGCGTATTCGCGAGAACGTCAAGCCTTTGGGAAGCCGATTGGCGATTTTCAGGCAATTGAATTCAAATTGGCCGATATGGCCACCGAACTCGAAGCGGCCCGGGTATTTTTGTATTCGGCTGCTGCGCGGTTGGACGCGAAGGCACCGGATGCCACAAAATTCTGCGCCATGGCCAAGCGTTTTGCCACGGACACGGGCTTTAAGGTGGCCAACGAGGCGCTACAAATCCACGGCGGTTACGGTTATCTGGCCGATTACGGTGTGGAGAAAATTGTTCGTGACTTGCGAGTGCATCAGATACTGGAAGGCACCAACGAGATCATGCGCGTGATCATCGGCAGAGCGCTGAGGGCTGGCTAAACGCCGTCCTTGCAGGGGAGTGCCAATCCGCCATGCGCGGAACTTCCATCACTTAGCAAAAAGAAGACTGGGAGAGAGTTATGGCATCGATTGCCTTTATTGGGCTTGGCAATATGGGTGCGCCCATGGCGGCCAATTTGGTCAAAGCCGGTCATGCGGTCACGGGTTTTGATTTAAGCGAAGCCGCCGTCGCCGCTGGTCTTGAAGCCGGATGCGCCATTGCTGCTAGTTCTGTTGACGCCGTAACGGGCAAAGATGCCGTGATCACGATGTTGCCTGCCGGTGGGCACGTCGTTGCTGTGTATGAAGACATTGCGGGCGCGGTTGCGGCGGGCGCAACGATGATCGACTGTTCTACCATTGATGTGGCGTCGGCTCGCGAGGCCCATACCATTGCGCAAAAGGTCGGAGCGCATAGCGTGGATGCGCCGGTCTCTGGCGGGATTATGGGGGCAACAAACGGAACGCTGACATTCATGGCCGGTGGTGCGGACGCTGCTTTAGACGCTGCTGAACCGATACTGGAACCGATGGCGGGTCGGGTTGTACGGTGCGGTGGTGCCAGCGCAGGTCAGGCGGCCAAAGTCTGCAACAACATGATTTTGGCCATCACTATGATTGGCACCTGTGAGGCGTTTGAACTTGGCCGTCGCTTAGGCCTTGAGGATCAAGCGCTTTTTGATGTGGTTTCCACCGCGTCGGGACAAAGCTGGTCCACCACCACCTACTGTCCGGTACCCGGTCCGGTGCCCACATCCCCCGCCAACAATGATTACAAGCCCGGGTTTGCCGCCGCATTGATGCTAAAAGATCTCGGCTTGGCACAGGAGGCGGCGGCTGGCACGGGTGCTGAAATCGCGTTGGGCGGCCATGCCCATACGCTTTACAAAGCGTTTTGCGATGCCGGACACGGGGATGTCGACTTTTCCGGGATTATACGCAGTCTGTCCAAATCTGACGCTGCGTAAGATTCATAATCCGGTTCAAATGGGGACAGGTTTGGCAAACGTGGTAAATCTTTCCGGCCACATTTCCCTTTGATTAACTCCTCATTAGCCGCGTGTTAGGAAACAGCGGCTAAGTTGAGGGCAAGACAGATTGATCTCCGTCTTGCTTCCCGGATCAGGTTTTGCGTACCGGTGAAGGATTTGTTCGACGCGTATTTGTCGAACCCAGTAATGCGTTTGAGTTTGCAAAGCCGCGTCTGTGCTCCGCCCAATCGGAACGCAGACGTGGCTTTCGCATTTATGGCGTAGGTTTTCAGGCTTGGGCCAACCTCCCCATTGCGGCTGCTACTTGTCCGCTTTCAAGAAGGGGCAACTTTCCTCAATTTACTAAAGTTCATCATTGCGGGGCATGCCCCGACAATCCATTGTCGTGCAGGAGACCTTGGGCATGGATTGTGTGGACGCGCCGCGCAATGACGATTGACTTCATTTCATGAGCAAAACCGCATCCTCTATCATGCTGCAGGGCACTGGCTCTGACGTGGGAAAAACTGTGCTAGTCGCCGGTTTGTGTCGTCTGGCGCGTCGGCGTGGGCTGACCGTGATGCCGTTTAAACCGCAAAACATGTCCAACAATGCCGCCGTCGCCAGTGTGCCGCTGCCGGACGGCGCAGGCGGTGAGATCGGGCGGGCGCAATGGCTGCAGGCCGTGGCGTGTGGCGTCCCTTCCAGCGTGGACATGAACCCGGTGCTGCTCAAGCCGCAATCGGAAACCGGAAGTCAGATCGTTGTGCATGGCCGCGTCTGGGGCTCGGCCAAAGGCCGTGACTACCAGAAGCTCAAACCGGACTTGCTAAGTGCAGTGCTTGAGAGCCATCAAAAGCTCTCCAAAGAGTGTGATTTGGTAATCGTAGAGGGCGCCGGTTCCGCCGCCGAGATCAATCTGCGTGCCGGTGACATTGCCAATATGGGCTTTGCGGAAGCCGCCAAAGTGCCCGTTGTGCTGGTGGGGGATATCGACCGGGGCGGGGTGATTGCCAGTCTGGTGGGCACACACACGATTTTGCCCCCGGCAGATCGCGCCTTGGTGAAGGGCTATGTGATCAACAAGTTCCGCGGTGACGTGAGCCTTTTCGATGAAGCATTGGTGCAAATTAAGGATTTTACCGGCTGGCGGGATTTTGGTGTCATTCCTTGGCTGCACAGCGCGTCGTCACTGCCGCCGGAGGATTCTGTGGCGTTGGAAAAAGCCGTTGCCGGGCGAGGGCAGGGCGGGACGGTGGTCATACCTGTGCTCTCACGTATTGCAAACTTCGATGATTTTGACCCGCTCAAGATTGAACCTGGTCTCGACGTCCAGTTTGTCCGCCCAGGAGACGCGTGGCCAAAGGATGCGCGCTTGGTGATTTTGCCAGGGTCCAAGTCCACAATTGCCGACTTGTTGGAGTTTCAAAGGCTCGGTTGGGACCGTGAATTGGCGGGGCATGTGGAACGTGGTGGGCACGTGCTTGGCATATGCGGCGGCTACCAGATGCTGGGACGCATTGTGCGAGATCCGCACGGCATCGAAGGAACACAAACAGAAGCGCAGGGCCTTGGCCTGCTGGACGTGGAGACCGAATTGGTGCCAGCTAAGACCGTGGTGAACCGGGCTGCGCAAGACGTGGAAACCGGGCTTTCGCTGGATGGCTATGAAATTCACATGGGCCGTACGGGCGGGCGGGATACGGCGCGTCCCATGGTCACTTTTGATGGTGAACCGGATGGCGCCGTGAACGGTGACGGACGGGTGCGGGGCAGCTATCTGCACGGGCTTTTTGCTGGGGATGTGTGGCGGCGGGCCTATCTCAAGAGCCTTGGTATTACTCCCGGCAATGTGGACTATCGTGCTTCTGTCGAAACTGCTTTGGATGACGTCGCTGACGTCTTGGAACAAGTTGTCGATCCGGCGATTTTTGGCCTAAGCGTATCTTGAAACTCTAGAGTACGTAGATTTTAACAAGGCCGAATTGGGGCGCGGTGCGATGCGATGACAGTGGGTCTGGTTTTGGGCGGTGCGCGATCCGGCAAAAGCCGCTTTGCCGAGCGGCAGGTGGAGGCCAGCGGTCGCGCCAAGCTCTACATCGCCACCAGTGAAATCTGGGACGACGAAATGGCCCGACGCGTCGATTTGCATCGTCAGCAACGGGGTGATGGCTGGCACTTGGTGGAGGAGCCTTTGGCACTTTGCGAAGCCCTGGAGGACTGCGCAACTGCCGACCGCAGCATCCTGGTGGACTGCCTTACGCTTTGGCTGACGAATTTGATGATGGCGGAACGGGATGTGAGCGCATCGTCAAAAGAGTTGGTCTCGACACTGGTGGCACTGCCGCGCAATGCGCATGTCGTGCTGGTGAGCAACGAAGTGGGGCAAGGCATCGTCCCCATGGAAAAAATGTCCCGTGATTTTCGCGATCACGCGGGCAGATTGCACCAAGATATCGCAGCAGCGGTGGATGATGTCTGGTTTGTGACTGCCGGATTGGCGCAAAAACTGAAATAAACTGCAACAAGCAGAATTTGGGACCGCCCGCCACAAAGGTGGCGCGCTATCAAGAGGGACAGTTTCGTTATGGATGCACAAAAAATTCCAGCCACCGTCGTCACAGGCTTTTTGGGATCTGGGAAGACAACTCTTATTCGCAATCTGCTAGCCACAGCGAATGGCAAACGCATCGCGCTGATCATCAATGAGTTCGGTGATCTTGGTGTGGATGGTGATGTGTTGGCGGGATGCGGCGATGAGACCTGCACGGAAGACGATATCGTTGAACTGACCAATGGGTGCATCTGCTGCACGGTTGCTGACGATTTCATCCCCACCATCACAAAACTGATGGCGTCTGACCGTCGCCCGGACCATATCGTGATCGAGACCTCCGGCCTGGCGCTCCCGCAACCGCTTGTGAACGCGTTTAATTGGCCAGAGATTCGCGAACGGGTGACTGTCGATGGTGTGGTGACCGTTGTGGACAGCGCGGCTGTCGCTGACGGGCGGTTTGCTGATGATCATGACGCCGTACAGGCGCAGCGCGAGCAAGACGAGAGCCTTGACCACGAAAGCCCGCTGGAAGAACTGTTTGAAGACCAGATTACCTGCGCGGACATGATCGTGATGAACAAGACGGATCTGGTGGACGAAGCCGACTTGCCGGCGCTGGAAGGTGCGATCCGTGATGGCACAACGCGCCGCGTGAAACTCATTCGCTCCAACCAAGCCAATATGCCGGGCGCTGATGTGCTGCTGGGCCTTGGCGTGGGCAGTGAGGCCGATATGGCCAACCGCAAGAGCCATCATGAAATGCACCACGACGCGCAGCATGCGGCGGGCGAAGATCATCACCACGACCATGATCACGACGAGTTTGAGAGTTTTGTCGTGACCGGTGGGACAGTCGCAAATGTGGACGCGCTGAAGGCCGCTTTGACGGCGTGTATCGAAGAGCATGACATCTTGCGAATGAAAGGCTTTATCGCGGTGGAAGGAAAACCGATGCGGCTGGTGCTGCAAGCGGTGGGCAAGCGCATCGACACGTATTTTGACCGTGCTTGGAATGCCGGTGAAACCCGCGACAGTCGCCTCGTTGTGATCGGCTTGCACGATCTGGACCAGACTGCCATTGGCGCACGGGTAGCCGCTGCACTAGGCGCACCCGTTTCCGGGAAACACGCTGCTTGATGCAATTTGCTTCATCATTGCTGAGGGCGTCCAAGCAGTCCAACCCTTGTTTTAGACTGTGCGTCGCACCGTCTAGAAGGGCTGGGGCATGGCTTGGATTTGCCGCGTAGATGCATCTCCTGGTTGCACAAAAGGGCGCCTTGGCCGACGAAGGTGAGGCGATTGATTTGGGGCAGCAGCCTGCAGATGTCGTCTATTTAAGTGCGGCTGACACCGAGCTTGCCTGCTTTTCCGCAGCCCATGCGAACCGCTCCGAGCGTGCAGGGTCGTTACGGCTGGCTAACATTATGGCTCTGTCTCACCCCATGTCGGTGGACGTTTATTGCGACAAGACCATTGCCAAATCCAAGCTGGTGATTGCCCGTATTTTGGGTGGTGAAGCCTATTGGTCATACGGGCTGGAGCGCCTTCATGCCACGTGTGTGCAAAATGGCGTGCAGCTCGTTGTTGTGCCGGGGGATGACAAGCCCGATGCAAGTTTGGAGCGGTACTCCACCGTTGATGTGGAGACACGTTTGGCCGTCTGGTCCTGCCTTGTGCAGGGCGGAATGGACAACGTGCGCGCAATATTAGACTGGGCCGATCAGGCTCTCGCGGGTGGTGCGGTTGATCTGCCGGTGGCGCAACCGCTGTTGAAGGCGGGGCTTTGGTGGCCGGGCCTGTCCGCCCCTGATATAGAGCGTGTCGGCAAGGCTTGGCACGCCGCTGGCGTGGCGGATGGGCCGGTTGTTGCGATCTGTTTTTATCGCGCGCTGGTCCAATCTGGAAACACGCAACCGGTTGAAGCGCTGCTGCAAGCGCTGAGGGCAAAGGGCCTGCGAGCGCTGCCGGTCTTTGTGTCGTCGCTGAAAGACGGTGTTTCCCAGGAAACCGTTCGCGGCCTGTTTGGTCAGGCGCCGCCCGCTGTCGTGATAAATCTGACCGGCTTTGCCGTCTCTTCCACGGACGGTGAACGGGTTCCCACCGTGCTGGAAGAGGGAGGCGCGGTCGTGCTGCAAGCCGTCCTTTCCGGTGGTGGTGAAGAGGCTTGGCAAGAGTCTGATCAGGGACTGTCCGCCCGCGATCTTGCGATGAACGTGGCTTTGCCTGAAGTCGATGGCCGGGTGCTTGCCCGCGCCATCGCGTTCAAGAGTGGTGGCGCGTTTGATGAGGCGACCCAATGCACGCTGGTGCGCCACGAGCCTGTGTTGGATCGTGTGGCGTGGACCTGCGCGTTGGCGGCGGCTTGGGCGCGTATACGCACTGCAAAGGCGGCGGACAGGCGGGTGGCAATAGTGCTGGCCAACTACCCCAACCGTGACGGGCGTTTGGGCAATGGTGTCGGGCTCGATACGCCCGCGGGCACGGTCACGCTGCTGTCAGCCATGGCGCATGACGGGTATGAAATCGGCGATGTACCGAGAACGGGCGATGCATTGATGGATTGCCTACAGGCGGGCCCGACCAACGCTGCGCGAGACGGGCGTGAGATACGCGAAACCATTTCGTTGAGTCATTACAACACGTTCTTTGCGTCTCTTCCCGTTGAGATTCAGAATCAAGTTGTTGAGCGTTGGGGTGAGCCGCAAGCCGATCCGTACTTTATGGCGGAGCATGAGGTTTTTGCGTTGCCCCTGTCGCGGTTCGGCAATGTGACCGTGGGTATCCAACCCGCCCGTGGATACAACATTGATCCTACCGAAACGTATCACTCTCCCGATCTGGTTCCCCCCCACGGGTATCTCGCATTCTATGCGCATCTGCGTGGTGGCTTTGATGCCCATGGGGTCATTCACATGGGTAAGCACGGCAATCTGGAATGGCTGCCGGGAAAAGCGCTTGCACTCAGTGAGACCTGTTTTCCCGAGGCCGTTCTGGGGCCCCTCCCACATGTCTACCCTTTCATCGTCAATGATCCCGGCGAGGGCAGTCAGGCGAAGCGCCGGACGGCGGCTGTCATAATTGACCATCTCACACCGCCGCTGACACGTGCCGAGACCTATGGTCCGCTGAAAGAGTTGGAAGCGCTGGTGGATGAGTTTTATGAGGCGTCCGGTGTCGATCCGCGTCGGTTGGACTACCTGCGCAAACAGATCTTCGATCTGATGCGGGACACCGGTCTCGACAAAGATGCCGGCATTGCGGCGGATGCGGATGAGACCACAGCGCTCCAAGACATTGACGCCTATCTTTGCGAACTCAAAGAGATGCAGATTCGCGACGGGCTGCATGTGTTTGGCCAATCGCCCGAAGGACGTTTGCGGCGTGACTTGGCCGTCGCGCTAGCGAGGGTGCCGCGTGGTCAGGGGCAGGCTGCGGATCAATCGCTCCAACGGGCACTGGCAAATGATCTATTGAAAAGGGATTTAGCAGTGGGTGGCTTTGACCCGCTGGACTGTGCCATGGGCGCGGCTTGGGAGGGTGCAAAGCCCGATGCGTTGCAGAAGGTGAGCGATGCTGTTTGGCGGACTGCCGGCGACACGGTGGAACGCATCGAACTGTTGGCGTGTGCACTGTTGGATGGTGACGTGGACGCCAAAGGGACGTGGACGGAGACCAACACAGTCTTGGCGGGGATTAAAGCGAGTATACTACCCTCTGTGGATGCCTGCGGCGACCGCGAAGTTGCGTCGACACTGGCCGCTCTTGATGGTCGTTTCGTGGCACCGGGGCCTTCCGGCGCACCGACGCGGGGGCGGTTGGACGTGCTGCCCACAGGGCGCAATTTCTTTTCTGTCGATACGCGTTCAGTGCCCACACCGGCGGCTTGGTATCTGGGCCAAAAATCCGCCGAACTTTTGATCCGTCGCTATCGGCAAGATAACGGAGAGTGGCCAACGTCTTTTGGTCTGTCGGCTTGGGGCACATCCAATATGCGCACCGGTGGGGACGATATTGCCCAAGCCTTGGCATTGATCGGCGCACGACCCGTTTGGGACCACGGTTCGCGACGGGTCACGGGGTTCGAGATCATAACGCTGGCCGAACTTGGGCGTCCGCGTGTAGATGTGACCTTGCGTATCTCCGGCTTTTTCCGAGATGCGTTCCCAGCGCAAATTGATCTGTTTGACCGGGCCATCCGTGCCGTGGGTGCGTTGGATGAAGAAGCTGAAGACAATCCCATCGCTGCCGACATGGTTGTCCAAAAGTCTCGTCTTTCTGATACCGGGACTGATGAAGCTTCTGCCCTTCGGCAGGCCGGTTATCGCATCTTTGGATCAAAACCCGGGGCCTATGGAGCCGGGTTGCAGGCGCTGATCGACGAGAAGGGTTGGGACCGGAAGGAAGACTTGGCCGAGGCGTATCTCGTGTGGGGCAGCTATGCCTACGGCGAAAAAGAAGAGGGCGCACCCCGTCGCTCTGCCTTTGAAAAGCGCCTGTCTGGTGTGGAAGCGGTGATCCACAATCAGGACAATCGCGAACACGACTTGCTTGATTCTGACGATTACTACCAGTTCGAAGGCGGCATGACGGCTGCGGTGGAAACCGTCCAGGGCGAACAGCCCAAGGTCTATCACAACGACCATTCCCGCCCAGAGCGTCCCGTGGTGCGGTCTTTGGAAGAGGAGATTGGCCGCGTGGTGCGTGCCCGCGTTGTAAATCCCAAATGGATCGCGGGAGTGATGCGCCACGGTTATAAAGGGGCGTTCGAGATGGCGGCCACAGTGGACTATATGTTCGCCTTTGCGGCCACGACTGGGGCGGTGAAAGATCATCACTTCGATGCGGTCTACCAGGCTTACATCGCCGATGATGCGGTGCGCAGTTTCTTGCAAGAGGCCAATCCGGCAGCGCTAAAAGAGTTGTGCGACCGACTGCTGGAAGCGCTGGAGCGGGGACTTTGGACAGCGCGGTCGAACTCGGCCAAATTTGAATTGGAGGCCCTGCAAAGCGGTGCCCGAACGAAGGAGACTGCGGACCATGGCTGACAAATCCAAAACGCTGGACACGATGAGCGAAGAAGAACTCAACGCCCGCCACACCGACAAGATGAAAAAGAAGAAAGCTGCGCGGGATAAAATCATCGCCACGAAAACCCGCGAAAAGGGTCTGGTGATCGTCCACACCGGCAAGGGCAAGGGCAAATCAACTGCCGCATTTGGCATGGTGTTTCGTGCCTTGGGCAACGGCATGAAGGTCGGCGTTGTGCAGTTTGTAAAAGGCAAATGGGGCACCGGCGAACGGGCGATTTTGGAAAAACTGGGGGACCAAGTGACCATGGAAACCATGGGCGAAGGGTTTACCTGGGAAACGCAAGACCGTCAGCGCGATATCGACGCCGCCCGCACCGCGTGGGAGAAGGCCAAGGCCATGATCATGGACGATGAGCACGCCATGGTGTTGTGCGATGAACTCAACATCGTGTTGCGCTACGACTACCTGCCGATCGAAGAGATTGTTGAGACCCTGCGCAACAAGCCCGAAATGAAGCATGTGATCGTCACCGGTCGCAACGCCAAAGATGATCTGGTCGACCTCGCCGACTTGGTGACCGACATGACCATGATCAAACATCCGTTCCGCGATGGCGTGAAGGCACAGGTGGGTATCGAGTTTTAAGTTTTAACTGTTCCCGCCTCCGCTCCCGTATTCGTACCGTACCCTGTTGCGGCTTGGCCCGCCTTGCCTTGCATCCTTCCTTAGGTCACGCTCGCTTAACTCAGTTGCAGTGGATGACGAGTCGGGCTTCAGGCTTATGGACTGGGGGCAGGGGAGAGTGGGATGCGGGTTCTTGATGCGATCAGCGAGTTTTTGAACAAAAAGTCGTCCGTCCAGATGGTGGCTGACGATCCACAATTGACCTCTGAGATGCTGCTTCTCGTGCGCATGATGTTTGCCGACGGAGAACTGTCTCCCGCGGAGATGACCCTGTTTAAGAGCCTGTGCGGCAGCGCGTTTGGTATTCCGGAAGAGGACGTGTCCGACGTCATCAAGTTTCTGCGTGACGTGGGCTATGAAACGTCCGGTCAGCAGGCGGCCAAGATGTTTGAGTTTATGCCAGACGAGCGCAAGCAGCAGGTGCTGGGCAATGTCATGGCGATGGCCCGCGCGGACATGAAAGTGCACGCAAACGAAGTGGAAATGATCGGCCGCATCGCGAAGGCGCTTGGCTATGATCCAGACAAAGTGCGTGCGCTTCTATAGCGAAACATGATGGCGATGCGCAGAGTGGATGGGTTTTGAACGACGAACAATCGATTGTTGGAAGTGGGGCCCGCAACATGTTTGACCGGGTTATGGATTGGCTGGAGGCCGACGCGGAGGGGGACGATACCGGCTTTTCCAGCGAAACGGTGCGCCTGTGCATCGCATCCCTGTTTTATCATCTTATCGCCGCCGACGGTGAAATCACTGCCATGGAGCGCCACCGGATGCGTCGGTTGCTCCAGTCGCGATTTGGCATGAGCGACGATCAAGTTGCCGCGCTGGAAATCGATGCGCAGGAAAGCGACGAGACCACCGCCGGTCTGTTTTCTTTCACCATCGTGCTCAATCGCGAACTGGACGAGGTGGAGCGCAAAAGCGTCATCAAACACCTCCAAATGCTCGCCATGACCGACGGCATCCTACACCCGGCAGAAGCAGCAGTCATTGATCACGTGCGGCGGTTGTTGAAGGTGTAATTGTCCTGTACTTTTCTTATCGCCCGGGCAAAGCAATAACTGATATGTAAATTATTACACAGGACGGGATCAAAAAACTCGTGAACTGCCAAATATCGCCGATTTTTTCGCTTTGATTACTGTTTTTCATCATCGCCTCTGTCGTATTTTTCTCCGTGTGTGTTGAAATTTTGTCAGGGTACGTTATTCTTTTCCGAATTTTTGTGATGTAAAGCGTTATTGAAATCCAGGATATGATTGTAACTATAATCGTCAAGGCAATTCTCTCCATATATTCCGGCAGAGGTCCAAGTTGTATACCTTGATCGATTAATCCAGGGCTAATGTAGGATAATATCAAAAACTGCAAAACAGAAAACGACCAAATAAAAAATATTACAAACATGTATTTTAATGAGTCAGCGTCCATCCGTGCGTGACCTACTATTGCCCGAAATACCATCCATCTTTCTCTTTTAGTTCTGTGGCAAGCGCTCATACAAAAGGAGATTGGTGCCATCATAAAAACAATAATGGCAGCAAGAAAGCATGCATTGACGAAATCAATTGTATCGTTGGCATTGCCAAATGGTCGATCCCATTTCAACCGCATAAGCAGCCAAACGTATAGTCCACCAGGCAGCCATGCCGCAGCGTCGATCAGGCGTGTCATAGCCTTTGACGTTCCGTTAATTTGTGAAGATGGTAAGTTCGTTTGTCTCCACATTGTCCAGCATGCCTGCACAGATTTCCAAAAATTAACCAATATTTCAAAACTATAGGACAGCATTATATTTAATTATTCGCTAACGTGCGCCAGTATAGATCTAGTGTGTGCACTTTGCCTTGTTTTTTCAAATCACGAATGCGGAAAACTGTCCTTGTAGGCGTCCAATCCCGTGCACGCCAAAACGTTGGATGATTTATTGTCCTAAGCGGAACAACGACTTTAAAACAACCCTTGTCATTTTTGCTTTGGGCAATTATTGATTGCAGGCCTCCTCGTAGGGTTTTTATTTTGGAGGTTCGGGACGATAGAGAAATTCCAAATAATGTTCTCTTACGTGGCTTGAAAATGAACTTTTCGCCGCGGCGGTCAAAATTTAATCCAAAACGCTCGCGATTCCTTTTTGTTTTTATACAGTTCCTGCTGTATGAAAAATGTATGTCATTTATGTTGTTCGACGCAGACTTTCCTTTGGCGTGAAAATTCTGGAAATCTTCGTCTATAACGTGACGAGTTCTAGAGCTGACCGAACGATTTTTACAATCAGAAAAGCCTTTTTGCCTTTTAAATGTTACATATTTAGCTTCATATCTGCCTTTGTAGTATGTCGCTGAGCCTACAATATATTTTTTATCTCTTCGTGTTTTAAGTGTAGTGCGAAAAAAAACGTGTTTTGTTTTTCGGTAACTACGAGCTTTTTTTCCATGCCTGTCAACGGCAACGCTTTGACCCGGTTTAAGGATACTGCACCACGCATGATCTGATGCAGCATATGCGGATACACCATCACTTTCGATGGATAAAATGATGAAGAAAGCTACTAAAATTTTCAACCAGAGGTAATGCATCTTCGAGGCCAGACTTATTTATTTTGGTCACCATATGCTTGAAAAGCAGCGTTCGTCCAGTACCACTAGGATGTTCGCTATGTAGTGCTTGTGGTAGGCCTATAGTAGTTTTAATGAGATTTGAATTTAAAGTGCTTGCGGTCCACTGCCCATGTCGCAAATTCTCGCATTGGCTTCGTCTGCGGGTTTGTGTTGGTTGGGTAAATCCCTTACCCACGGCTGAGATGGTGCCCATACAGGGCTGAAAGCTATTTTGGTGCGGTCGACCCATGCCGGGGACCAAGTCCAAAACTGTCCTTCGCACTGAGCGTTTGCCTTTGTCTGGGCAGGCGTTCTGTGGCGCCTTCGCTATGAATTTTTGCAGGAGGTCGCCATGGTGCGCTTTGGGTTTTCCGGGTTTGTTTTTGGATATGTGGCACTTGCCCAACCGGCCTATGCCCACTGGGGCCATGTGGGCGAGGCTGCCGGTCACAGTCACTGGATTGCTATCGGCGCAGGCATGGGCGCAGCGGCTCTCGCAGCTTGGTTGGCTCGTGGACGCAACACCAAAGGTGATGCGCAGGACAGCGCTGATCTTGAAAATGAAGACGTCGAGGGATTGGACGACGGCTTGGAGGGAGAGACGGCATGAGCGGTGCAAAACCAGCAACGGGCGGCAAACGCGGCGTGATGATCTGCGGTCATGGAAGCCGCAACCAAAACGCCATGAAAGAGTTTTCCAAACTGTCGGAAGGTCTTAAGGGCCGGTTTGGCGATGCGCCCGTGGAATACGGATATCTTGAGTTCGCCAATCCCGTCATCAGCCACAGCCTCGACAAGCTGGTGGAGCAGGGCTGTACCGATATTTTGGCTGTGCCAGGCATGTTGTTTGCCGCCGGTCATGCCAAGAATGATATCCCTTCGGTGCTGAACACCTATCAAGCGCAGCATCCTGGCGTGACCATTCGATACGGTCGCGAACTCGGTGTTGATCTGAAAATGATCCGTGCTGCCGCCGGGCGCATCCAAGAGGTCATTGATGCTTCTAACAGTGACGTGCCGTTGCATGAGACCTTGCTGATGGTGGTTGGGCGTGGATCGTCTGATCCCGATGCCAATTCCAACGTCTCAAAAATCATGCGCATGTTGTGGGAAGGCTTTGGCTTTGGATGGGGTGAGGTTTGTTATTCGGGGGTGACGTTCCCGCTGGTGGAACCTGGCCTCGAACACGCCGCCAAGCTTGGGTACAAACGAGTGATCGTGTTCCCGTATTTTCTGTTCACCGGTGTGCTGGTGAAGCGTATTTTCTCGTTCACCGACCAAGTGGCGCAGCGCCATCCCGGAATTGAGTTTTTGAAGGCCGGTTACCTCAACGACCACGGATTGGTGCTCTCGACCTTTGTTGACCGCGTCAACGAAATTGATGCCGGCCAAAACGTCATGAACTGCCAGATGTGCAAATATCGCGCGCAGGTTTTGGGCTTCGAAGATCAGGTTGGGCTGGCACAGGAAAGCCATCACCACCACGTGGAGGGCATTGGCGGCGGGCTGGAAAATTGCCCTTGTAAGGGCGATTGCGATGCATCGTGCCGCGACGAAGCGTTTTGCAAACAGCACGATCTGCCTTGGACGCCGCTGCACAGCCACGCACCGCACGATCATTCACATGACCATGACCACGGGCATAGTCACGATCATGATCATGATCATGCACACGATCACCATCATCACCCATACCCCCATGCGGACCATCCGCACGGGCCGGAATCGATGAAGAAGAGCTGACAGTTTTTTGCCGCTGTTTGATCATCATATGATCGTGGATTGGTCTGCAAACAATGCGCCCAAACTGGGTGCGGACTCCATTTGGCTGTGTGACCAGCGTGGCCCTGCGTCCAATGCAACAACCCGCTTGGCCGCGATGGACACGATCAGCGCTGCAATTCGTGAGGTGATCGCCCAAGGCAAACGCTTGTTTATTGGCTTTGACTTTGGCTTCGGCTATCCGCGCGGTTTCGCCGAGGCATTAACCGGCGTGGCCGGATGGAAGAGTGTTTGGGCGCGGATCGCAGACGACGTGAGCGACGACGCCACCAACGCCAACAACCGCTTCCATGTGGGATCGGATTACAACAAGGCGCTGGGGGGGAATGCCGTTTCCGGCCCCTTTTGGGGGCACCCCTATCAGCACAAGGGTCGTTATTCCCATTTGGGCGCAACGAAGCCTGACTATCGGGCGTTTCCAGAAAAACGACATGTCGAAGGACTGATTGGCGGTGCGCAACCCGTTTGGAAATTGGCTTATACCGGGTCCGTAGGCGGGCAAACTCTGCTGGGTGTGCGCTGGCTGGAACAGTTGCGACGCGTGTTCGGCAAGGCTCTCGCCGTTTGGCCGTTCGATACAAACTTTGCAAACCATCTGGATGCGCCGGTCACGGTTGCGGAAGTCTATCCTTCGCTGTTTCCTGTTCAGGTTCATGCGGGTGAGGTCAAAGATGCGGCGCAGGTTCGGGCGGTTTCGCAAGGCTTTGCCGCGCTCGACCGAGCCGGTTCTCTCGGCGATCTTCTCGCGCGTCCGGCTTGTTTGAACGATGCACAGGCCGACGATGTCGTCCGTGAAGAGGGCTGGATCGTCGGCGCGGGGCACTCGGTGGATGGAAGTGTTTTTGCATGACCGCCTTCACCTATATCCGTGAGCCTGCTGAAATTTACCGTCAGTCCTTTGCTACCGTCTCACAAGAGGCTGCATTGGACGCACTGCCCGCTGCCATGCGACCGGTGGCGATGCGCTTGATCCACTCCTGCGGCATGGTGGATGTATTGGATGATCTGGCGTTTTCATTGGGCGCGGCGCAGACGGGTGTTGCCGCTTTGCAGTCTGGTGCAGCGGTTTTTTGTGATGTGGAGATGGTCCGCTCGGGTGTGATCACGCGCTTGCTTCCGTCTAACAATGAGGTGGTTTGTACACTCAATGACCCTCGCGTGGCAGACCATGCCATGGCCATTGGCAACACACGATCGGCGGCTGCCGTGGACTTTTGGGATAACCGGTTGGGTGGCTCCGTCGTCGCCGTTGGCAATGCGCCAACTGCGCTTTTCAGGCTTTTGGAAGCCGTGGCAGAAGGTGGTCCAAAACCTGCTTTGATAATCGGAATTCCTGTGGGATTTGTGGGAGCGGTTGAGTCAAAACAAGCGCTTGCAACGTTCGGCTCCGACTTGAATTTTATCACTGTCCACGGACGGCGGGGCGGGTCCGCCATGGCCAGTGCCGTCGTGAACGCGCTGGCTGGGGGTCTGTCATGATATTTGCCTCCTATGGGCTGGTGTTTGGTTTGGTGATCGGTGGGATCATGCGCTTGCCGGGTATGGATGCTGTCGTTCCCGCCTTTGGCATCAACCTCAGCGTCATGGCCGCATTGTGGCTTGGCATCTCTATTGGCGCTGCGCCGCCTCGTAAGGTTGCGCTTGTTGAAGTGTTGGTTGGTGGTGTCACATTCGTTCTGGTGGCAGCAGCCATGCGCACCACGCCCGCTTGGCTCTACATGGGCTTTGGTGTACAGATTGTTTGGAGCCTTGCGCACAACCGGATCGCCTTGGCGACGCCATCGCCTCGCTGGTTCGTGCCGTTTTCGGCGGCTGCCAATCTGGGCTTTTTCGCAGCACTTTCGATTTTGGTGGGTCTGTGATGAGCGGACCCTGGCTCGATATTGTCGGCATTGGTGAAGACGGCATGGACGGTCTTTCCGCCGAAGCCCGTGCGCGGGTCGAGGCTGCGCACGTTATTATCGGCGGCGACCGTCACCAGAAACTTGCGCCCAATGTGACAGCCACGCGTTTGCAGTGGCCGTCGCCGTTCGACGCGATGATCGATGATATTCGTTCTCACAAGGGCAAGCGGCTGGTCATATTGGTGACGGGGGATCCGCTTTGGTACTCCGTGGGTGCGCGGATCAGTCGTGCCATCCCGAGCGATGAAATCCGGTTTCACCCCCAGCTTTCCGCCTTTCAGTGGGCCGCCGCCCGTATGGGGTGGAGCCTTGCAGACTGTGATACGGTGACAGTGCATGGACGGGCGGTTACCCAGGTGTTGCCGCATCTCGCGCCGGGCGTAAAAATGTTGGTTCTGACAAAAGACGCCAGCAGCCCTGCCGCCGTGGCCAGCCTGCTGGCCGAGCGTGGCTTTGGGCAAAGCCAAATGGTGGCATTGGCAGCGCTGGGTGGACCGGACGAGGCGCGTTTTGATGGGGTGGCCGACGGCTGGGATCATACCGTTCCTGATTTTCATACACTGGCGATTGATTGCGTGGCCGGACCGAACGCGCGCTGGTACCCGCGCACAGGTGGCTTGCCGGACGATGCGTTTGAGCATGATGGCCAGATCACAAAACAGGAAATTCGCGCACTGACATTGACCAAACTCGCGCCTTATCCCGATGCGGTTTTGTGGGACGTGGGGGCCGGGTGTGGCTCAATTGGCATTGAATGGATGCGCGCGGCACGTGGCGCGATGACCGTTGCTGTGGAACCCAAGGCCGAACGGCGCGCCCGGATTGGGCGCAATTGCATCGCGCTGGGCACTGAAAAACTGACCATCATCGAGGGCGCAGCGCCCGCCGCGTTAGACGGCCTTGCCCGGCCGGATGCGGTTTTCATTGGCGGCGGATTGACGGACGAAGGCGTGTTTGAAGCTTGCTGGTCCGCGTTGAGGCCGATGGGAAGGCTGGTGGCCAATGCCGTCACGCTGGAAAGCGAAGCGATGCTGCAGGATTTGCACGCAAAGCATGGTGGAGACCTTGTTCGCCTGCAGGCAGCGCGGGCAGACGCAATTGGCCCTTATCGCGGTTGGCGCTCCGCCATGCCGGTCACGCAGTGGTGCGTTGCCAAGCCCGTCTCAGACAGTGGGGCATCGTCATGAGCGGTACACTTTACGGCTTGGGTGTGGGACCCGGCGATCCGGAACTGATTACCCTCAAGGCGCACCGTCTTTTACAGGCCTGCCCCGTCATTGCCTATCCGGCGCCGGATACCGGCCCCAGTTTTGCCCGCTCTATCGTGGCGCACAGTGTGCCTGAAGGCGTGGTAGAAGTGCCCATTGTGGTGCCCATGCGGGTGGAGCGCTTTCCCGCACAGTCCGTTTATGACGATGCCAGTGCGGTGTTGGCAGGGCATCTGGAAGCCGGGCGTGATGTGGCGGTGCTGTGCGAAGGCGATCCGTTTTTCTACGGCTCCTTTATGTATGTCTATGAACGGTTGGGCACCCGGTTCGCCTGCGAAATTGTCCCGGGCATTTCTTCCATGATGGCTGGCGGTTGTGCGATCCAACGCCCCTTGGCCGCCCGCAACGATGTTCTTTCCATCGTGCCAGCGCCCTTGGATGACGCGGCTCTGGAGGCCCAAATTGAAGCTGCCGATGCCATCTGTTTCATCAAGGTGGGACGGCATTTGCCGCGCTTGCGGGCGTTGCTGGAAAAGTTGGGATTGCTGGACAAGGCCAGTTATCTGGAGCGGATCAGCCTCACTAACCAACGCTTGTTTTCGCTTGCTGACGTACCTGCCGATCCTGCGCCGTATTTTTCCATGGTGCTGCTCTATAAGGGAGCGGAAGGCTGGATAGACAGTCTGCCGCTCGCGCCCGGCGGTGTTGCACAGCATCATGAACCCCATTCACCAAAGCAGCCAACCTAGAAAGACTAACCTTTGACCGACCAGACGTCTTCCAAACCGGGCAGCGAACCGCCTGCAATTATCGTGATCTCGCCGTCAGGCATGGCGGTGGCCGAAGAGATCAAGGCGCTTTCTGATGGTACAATTCATGGCCTGAAAGGGCGGGTGGATGCATGCGATGTGTCCTTTGATGATGTTGGTGAGCATTTGGCCGCGCTGTTTGTTAGCGGCACAACTATTGTTGGCGTGATGGCTTCGGGTGCGTTGGTGCGCATGGTGGCGCCTCATTTGCGCGACAAGCATTCCGACCCCGCTGTGATCGCGGTGGCCGATGATGGGTCATCCGTCGTGCCACTGGTGGGCGGGCACCACGGGGGCAACCAGATTGCCCGTGTGATTGCGGCACATTTGGGCGGCCATGCGGCTGTGACCACTGCCGGGGATGTGCGGTTTGGCGTTGCCTTGGACGAGCCGCCGCAGGGCTGGCGTTTGGCGAACCCCAAGGATGCAAAGCCGGTCATGGCCGCCATGTTGGCCGGCAAACCCGTTGCGGTCGATGGTCCACTGGACGACCCCAAGCTCTGGCTGCGCCGGGCGGATTTGCCCGTCGAAGAAAAGGCCGAGCATCGTCTTACGGTGACACACACGGCAACCCAACCCGGCGCAGGCGAGTTGGTTTACTATCGTGCCGATACGGTTTTGGGGGTCGGCTGTGAGCGCGGTGCGGCGCCGGAAGAACTGATTGCGCTGGCGCAAGACGCTTTGCGCGCCGCCAATATCAGCCACCATTCGCTGGCTTGCGTGGCATCAATCGATGTGAAGGCTGACGAGGCTGCGGTGCACGCGGTGGCGGCGCATTTTGGTGTGGCGGCACGGTTTTTCTCAGCGGAACAGTTGGAAGCGCAGACACCGCGCTTGGCCACACCATCCGACATCGTGTTTGCCGAAGTGGGGTGCCACGGCGTCTGCGAAGGCGCTGCTCTTGCAGCCGGTGGCGCGAGTGCTGAGCTGGTTTTGGCCAAACAGAAATCAAAACGGGCCACCGTTGCTATTGCGCGATCAGATGATGTTATTGATCCGCAGGGTTGTGGCCGCGCGCGGGGGCATCTGTCCGTTGTCGGCATCGGCCCGGGCAATGCGGAATGGCGCTCGCCGGAGGTCAGTGCGCTGGTTGCCCATGCCACCGATCTGGTTGGCTATTCGCTTTATCTTGATCTGTTGGAGGACTTGGCTGCGGGCAAGATCCGTCATGACTTCCCCCTGGGTGCGGAGGAAGATCGGGTTCGTCATGCCATGGAATTAGCCGGACAAGGCCGCGATGTTGCATTGGTGTGCTCGGGCGATGCCGGCATCTACGCCATGGCGACGCTCGTGTTTGAATTGTTCAACGGTGGCGGTCTTTCCGACGCTGCCGCGCGCATCGACGTTACGGTTGCTCCCGGTATTTCTGCCCTGCAAGCCGCAGCAGCGCGTGCCGGTGCGCCGCTTGGTCATGACTTCTGCACGATCTCTCTATCGGACTTGCTGACGCCCTGGCAGTCGATCCAAACCCGCGTGAAGGCGGCAGCGGAAGGGGATTTTGTGATCGCGTTTTACAATCCGGTCTCCAAGCGTCGTCGCACGCAACTGGCCTATGCCCGTGATGTGCTGCTGCAGCATCGGCCTGCGGATACGCCCGTGATTTTGGCCTCCAATTTAGGCCGCTCGGGAGAGGTTGTGCGCACTGTACCCTTGGGGGACTTGAACATCGATGATGTTGATATGCTCACAGTCGTGGTTGTTGGGTCCAGCGACAGTCGCACCGTAACAACGGGCAGCGGCCAAACATGGGTTTACACGCCGCGCGGTTATTCCGCCAAAGAGGGCACGCAATTGGGACAGGCTTCATGACCGTCTATTTCATCGGGGCCGGACCGGGAGCGCCGGACCTCATCACCGTGCGTGGCCTTCGCCTCATCGAAACCTGTCCTGTCTGTCTCTATGCCGGGTCTTTGGTGCCTACGGAGATCGTCGCGGCAGCGCCTGACGATGCGTTGGTGATGGATACCGCGCCCATGCATCTCGATGCGATCATTGACGAGATTTCCAAAGCCCATACCGAAGGGAAGGACGTTGCGCGCGTCCACTCCGGCGATCCAGCCATTTATGGCGCGACTGCGGAACAGATGCGGCGTTTGGACGGGTTGGGTATCGGGTACGAGGTTGTGCCCGGCGTCCCGGCCTTTGCGGCGGCGGCGGCCAAGCTGAAAACTGAACTCACCCTGCCGGAGATTGCGCAGACCGTCATCGTCACCCGCACCGGCATGAAGGCCTCATCCATGCCGGAAGGGGAGCAGTTGGAGATTTTGGGCCAGTCCGGCGCAACGCTCGCGATCCACTTGTCGATTCGGAATTTGGTTTACATTCGCGAAGCACTGGAGCCGCATTACGGAGCGGATTGTCCTGTCGTGATCGCCTATCGGGCGACTTGGCCAGACGAACTGTATATCCGCACGACACTTGCCGACATGAAAGAGGCCGTGCGGGAAGCGAAGATCACGCGCACGGCGTTGGTGCTGGTCGGGCGTGTGTTCGGCGAGGTCGAATTTCGGGATTCCGATCTTTACAACGCGGAGTACAGCCATGTGCTCCGCAATCGCGGAAAGAAAGCGCGAGTTTAAGCCGCGCTTTCCGCTTTTGGCCAGCGGCGCACCATGACGACAACCATCACGGCAAACAGGCCAATCGCCAGCAAGGGCGAGCCGCCGTACTGGAGGTGATAGAAGATTGCCCCAAACATGATCATGGACAGACCACCGGCGGCATATTCGCGCAGACGGGGCAAAAACAGGCCGATGGCTCCGGCGATTTCGGCTACACCGATGAAGGTGCCGAACCAAGCCGGGAACCCCATATCAGCAAAGGACTTCACCACGTCAGGCACACCTATAACCTTGGCACCACCGGCAAGCGCGAAGATCGCAGCCGGTATGATGATCATGAGGTAAGGCACGTATTTTTTTACCATATCCATGGCGACTGTCTCCCAGAAATCTCAGCATAGACAATGCACCGGCGTGTGGTGTCTCACAATGCGCAATTGCGCAGATCACTGATGCGTTTTGGCACACCGTGCTAGCTGTTGATCCGTTCAATCATGATGACGGGAAGGTTAAGCGTCCGCGCAGCCGCTATCTTGGCATAGGCACCCGTGCCTCCGGAGTTGCGGCAGACGATGTGGGTGATTCGATTGTCTTGCAAAAGCTTTTCTTCTTCCCTCGGGTCGGCCGATGGCCGCGCCAAGACCAATGTATGGTTGGTGAATGCCAGAGGAGTGGTGGGTGGATCGATCATACGCACCGTGAAATGAACGTCTCTGCGGAGCGCAAACGGAGCGATGTGCTGTGAGCCGAGTGCGAGCAGGACGCGGGCGTTTTTCGGTAGGGCCTGCATGGCGGCTGCGATGTCGGGAACGGCCTGCCAGCGATCGCCCGGTTGCGCTTTCCATGGCTGCCTCTGACGCTGCTCCAGTGGGACGTTAGCGGCCGCGGCTGCAGCTTTTGCGTTTCGGGAAATCTGTTCTGCAAAGGGGTGGGTGGCGTCGATAAGCCTGTCAATCGCATTGTCCTTCAAGAACCCCGCAAGCCCTTCCGCGCCGCCGAAACCTCCGACGCGCACGGTGCCCGAAACAGGCTTGGGCTCCTTGGTGCGTCCTGCCAAGGATGTGGTGACCGCATGACCGGCGGCGTGTAATGCGCGCGCGAGGGCTGTCGCTTCTTTGGTGCCGCCAAGTATGAGAATGCGCTGTTTCACGGTCTAAACTGCGGTCTTGCCATCGGTGCGGGCGATAACGGAGCCTTTGCGATCTACGATCAGAATTTCAACGGAGACGGTTGCGCCCCGCAGTGTATGGGTTGCCGTTTCCAAGGCTTTGAGTGCAACGGCCTTGGCCAAATCGATGTCCAAAGACCGAGCCAGTTCAAGCACTTGCGCGGCTGTGTTGGCAGACTGAATCTGCTGTTTCAAAGATTGGGTCACGGTTCTACCGTTGATGTGCTTAGCGAGGTTCGCAAGCCAGTCAAAATCCACCTGACTGCGGGCGGAATGGAGATCGAGTGCGCCTTGGGCAAGCTTGGTGAACTTGGCAAATCCGCCAGCCAGCGTAATGGCCGGAACCGGGTGTGCGCGCAGGTATTTGAGCACACCGCCGGCAAAGTCTCCCATGTCCAGCAGGGCTGTGGTGGGCAGGCCGTAAATGCGTTGTGCCGCGTCTTCTGACGTCGACCCTGTGGCGGCGATCACCCGCTCATAACCCGCCGCGCG
This sequence comes from Pseudomonadota bacterium, assembly GCA_038746275.1. Taxonomy (GTDB): domain Bacteria; phylum Pseudomonadota; class Alphaproteobacteria; order Rhizobiales; family Rhizobiaceae; genus Pseudahrensia. The sequence continues at coordinate 66,671 of JBCDKS010000016.1, forward strand.
GGCCACATCGATGCCGCGGTGTATGGAGTGGATCCACGCGGAACAGGAAAATGGATGCACCACGCCGGTGGTGCCAAGGATGGATAAACCGCCGACAATACCCAAGCGACCGTTCCACGTTTTTTGAGCCAGTTCCTCACCGCCAGGAATGCTGATGGTCACTTGCAAGTCCGGCGGGAGAAGATGTTCGCCGCAGACTTCTGCGATCACGTCGCGGATCATCTTGCGGGGTACTGGGTTGATCGCCGGTTCCCCCACCGCGATGGGCAGGCCTTCTTTAGTGACGGTCCCAACCCCTTCACCTGCTCTGAACTGCACTCCGGAGCCGGGAGGTAAGGGCACCACTTGGGAAATGATCGTCGCGCCATGGGTTACATCGGGGTCATCGCCCGCATCTTTCACGATCCCGGCAAAGGCTCCCGCATCGTTCATGGCCTCGTAGCAGAGCGGAAAATGAGGTGTTTCGCCCTTAGGCAGTAGAATCGACACCGGGTCGGGAAATTCGCCGGTAATGAGCGCCGTGAGCGCTGCCTTCGTGGCCGCCGTGGCGCAGGCGCCCGTGGTCCATCCGCGCCGCAGGGGTGTTGCCGGATCTTGGTTGGGTTCATCACTCATGCATGGCTTATAGGCGACGTGGTGGTGGCGTAAAAGCTATGGTTTATGCGCTGCGTTTGCAGCATAAACAACGCTATGGACTTAACAGTTTCAGATATGCCGTCTTTTGAGGCGGGTTGGGTTTGGCTCGTCGGGGCAGGGCCGGGTGATCCGGGTCTCCTGACGCTCCATGCCGTCAACGCCCTGCGGCAAGCCGATGTGGTGGTGTATGATGCGCTGGTCAATGAGGCTGTGCTCAATTTTGCCAAACCCGGTGCGCAAATGGAGTTTGCCGGCAAACGTGGCGGACGCCCATCGCCAAAGCAGCGCGATATATCGCTCAAGCTCGTCGAACTGGCCAAGGCCGGGAAACGGGTATGCCGTTTGAAGGGCGGCGACCCTTTTGTGTTTGGGCGTGGTGGCGAAGAAGCGCTGACCCTGGTCGAACACGCCGTTCCGTTTCGCATCGTGCCAGGTATTTCCGCAGGCATCGGTGGTTTGGCGTATGCCGGTATTCCCGTCACCCATCGGGACACGAATCACAATGTCACGTTTTTGACCGGTCATGACGCGGGTGGCGTGGTGCCGGACGCTATCAACTGGACGGGCGTTGCCCAGGGTTCACCCGTGATCGTGATGTATATGGCGATGAAACATGTTGGCACCATTTGCGACCGCCTGCTGGCAGCCGGGAGGCGCGAGGACGAGCCGATGGCGTTTGTCTGCTCTGCGACCACGCCGGACATGAAAGTGCACGAGACTACATTGGGCAAAGCCCGTATTCCCGGCGCCTTGGATGGGCTTGGCCTTGCGCCGCCCGCTATTGTGGTAATCGGCGAAGTCGTACGCCTGCGCTCCGCGTTGGATTGGCTTGGTGCGCTGAAAGGACGGATTTTGGAAACTGACCCGCTGGGCAATCGCGGCATATCGGAAGCGGCGCGCGCCTAGGCACTGACACCCATTATGACCAGCCGTTTCATGATTGCTGCGCCGCGTTCAGGCTCCGGAAAAACTGTTGTGACGCTTGGCCTGTTGCGGGCATTGCGGCGTCGTGATGTCCCTCTCGCGCCCTATAAAGCTGGACCGGACTATATCGATCCAGCATTCCATGCTGCCGCGTCCGGTGAGGCTTGTTTCAATCTCGACCCCTGGGCGATGCGGCGCAGTTTGCGGGCCGATATGTTTCTTGGTGCGCGCGAAGGAAGCGTCGCCGTGGTTGAAGCCATGATGGGTCTGTTCGATGGCGCAGCGGATGGCACGGGCAGCGCGGGCGATTTGGCTGCCGAACTGGGTTTACCGGTGGTGATGGTGGTGGACGTGTCCGGCATGTCTCATTCCATTGCGCCGCTGGTGGCCGGGTTTCAGAATTTTCGAGCCGACGTCACGGTTGCAGGCGTGGTCTTAAACAAGGTTGGCTCAGCGCGACATGAGGCGATGTTGCGCGACGCCCTTGCTGCGTTGGATGTTGCGGTGTTTGGATGCTTGTTTAAGGACGCGGATTTGGCAACGCCCTCCCGGCATTTGGGCTTGGTGCAGGCGGCTGAGCGCAGCGACCTTGAACAGTTTCTGGACCGTGCTGCCGATGCTGTGGAGCATGGGATCGATATAAATGCTTTGCTAACCGCAACGGCGCGGGAGCCAGCGTCGGCAAAAATGCTTAGTGGTAGCGGCCCAGCCATCCCTTTTGCGGCCCAGCATCTTGCCATCGCGCAAGATGCTGCGTTTTCGTTTCTCTATCCGCACTTGCTCCAGGGCTGGCAGGAGCAGGGAATGACGCTCTCGTTTTTCTCGCCACTGGCAGACGAAGCGCCCTGCGGGGATTGCGACGGTGTGTTTTTGCCGGGCGGTTATCCAGAGCTTTGGGCTGGAAAACTGGCCGATAATCACCGTTTTCTGCATGGTTTACGCCGCGTCGCAGACCGGTGCTTTGTGTATGGCGAATGCGGGGGCTACATGGTTTTGGGGGACGCCTTGGTGGACGCAGACGGCGTTTCGCACGCCATGGCCGGTTTGCTACCGCTTGAGACCAGTTTTGCCACCAGAAAGCTCTCATTGGGCTATCGACGACTGGCCCTATTGGGGCAAGCCAACGTTTTTGGGGATCAAGCGCGGACGTTCTGCGCGCATGAATTTCATTATTCGGTCGTTTTAAGAGAAGATACGGGCGCACATGATGTTGATCGTCTGTTCGCCTGTGAAGACGCCACCGGAGCAGTGCTGCCGGAAGCGGGCTTGCGGCGCGGCAAGGTGATGGGATCCTACATGCATCTGATTGACCGGAGACCGGCATGACACAACTCGCCCATGGTGGCCGGATTGACCAAGCCATGGCGCGCTTTGGCGGCAATCGTGCGCGTTGGGCTGACCTGTCCACCGGGATCAACCCCTCCAGCTATCCCATTCCCGATATTGCTGCCCATGCCTGGCACGATCTGCCTGATGAAGCCGCCTATGAGACGGCACGGCAAGCGGTGCGTCTATCCTGTGATGCGGGGCAGGACACACCAGTTTCTCTCGCGCCGGGCAGTCAGATGCACATTGAGCAGTTGCCGCGTCTGTTCAAACCGCAGGCGGTGGCTGTGGCGGGTTTTACCTATCAGGAGCACAGCCATTGTTGGGCCAAGGCTGGACACGAGGTTTATGTAACCGATGGTCTGGAAAGCGCTGAGGCGTCCGCCCGGATTGTCATTGTTGTCAATCCGAACAATCCCGACGGGGTCGCCCATGACCGGGAGACGCTGCTGGCGCTTTCAAAACGTTTGGCGGTGAAAGGTGGCCTGTTGGTGGTGGACGAAGCGTTTGGCGATGTGATGCCGGAGATCAGCCTTGGGCCAGAAGCGGGTCGGCTGGGGCTGGTGATCATGCGCTCGCTTGGCAAGTTTTATGGTTTGGGTGGGGTGCGCTTCGGGGCCGTTTTAGGGCCTGCTTCCCTTATCGAGCCGCTTGATGATTTGTTGGGGCCGTGGGCCGTTTCAGGTCCGGCGCTGGCGGTGGCGGATGTCGCTCTACGCGACCGAACGTGGCAACAGCGCAACCGCAGGAAGCTTCAACAGCGCAGGCAGGAGCTTGAAACGCTTTTGCAGCAACGGGGATGCACTGTTGTGGGTGGCACTGATTTGTTTGTGCTGGTGCGCCATCCAAGTGCTGAACGGTTAGCTGCGACCTTGGCTGAACACCATATCCTTGTACGCACGTTCCCGGCCATGGCCGAATGGCTGCGCTTCGGTATTCCTTCTGGCAAAGCCGTCTTAAAGCGCTTGGATGCTGCTCTGGAAGGGTTTGACGGGTGATCTTACTTTTTGTGGCCCTGTTGGTGGACCGGGTGGTCGGCGATCCCGATTGGTTGTGGCGGCGGGTGGCGCATCCAGTTGTGGGATTTGGCAAGATCATCGATCTGTTTGACACCGCGCTGGGTGAAGATCGCGGAGATACAAAAAAGGCGTTTGGTTATGGCGTCGCGCTGGTGGTCGGGCTGATATCGGCCTGTCTGCTTGTGTGGGTGATCGTGCTTGGTCTCTACAGCGTCGCGGGCGCATTGGGTTGGCTGACCGAATTGGCGCTGGTCGTGGTTTTGTTGGCGCAAAAGAGCCTGCACGATCACGTCAAAGCCGTGGCTGACGCGCTGGAGGAAGATGGAATTGAAGCGGGCCGGGCAGCGGTGTCTATGATCGTGGGGCGCAATGTCTCGACGCTTGACACATCGGGTGTGTCGAAAGCCGCCGTCGAGAGCTTGGCTGAAAACTATTCTGACGGCGTGGTGGCCCCGGTGTTTTGGTACTGCGTGGCGGGATTGCCGGGGATTTTAATCTACAAGGCCATCAACACAGCCGATTCCATGGTGGGGCATAAGACCGAGAAGCATCTGTTTTTTGGACGGGCGGCCGCCAAGCTGGACGATTGGATGAATTGGCCCGCGGCACGGTTGAGTGCAATGCTTATCTGCGCCGCCATCGCGATGAAGACCGGCGGAAAACGCGCTCTGACCATATTCAAGATGGTCATGGGTGAAGCGCCTCTTCACCGGTCGCCCAATGCAGGGTGGCCGGAAGCGAGTTTTGCCTACGGGCTGGGCCTGACTTTGGGTGGTCCTCGCAGTTACGGGGGCACCGCGATTCAAGCGGTTGCGTTTAACCCCACCGGTCGCGACAAAGCCGGCCCCGGTGACATTGTCTCAGCTCTTGCTCTCTTCGAACGTACCGGCATTGTCCTTTGGCTGTTGGCCGCTTTGCTCTTGGTCTTCGGCTTCTAAAACCTGGACGTCTTCAGGCTCGTTTGACGCGTAGCTTCCGTTCAAAGGGTCTGCGTCGACGTCAACGGATTCGGCGTCCAAGTTACTTTCGTCACTTGCTTCAATCACTGCGGTTTCGCCATCGGATTCCAAAGGTTCACTGGCACTTTCTGTTTCGGGTTCCGGTTTGGGTTCAGGGTCCTCTTCGAGCTCGGCTTCGGACATCACTTCCGCCAAATCATCACCCTCCGGCAGCGGGACGTCGATGGCGGGAAAGTTCACCAGATCAACAATCGAACGCACCATGGTGCTGCCCGGATCGGTAAGGGCGTCGATCACCGTGAAATGGTTTTGCCCCTCGGCGATCACATATTCGGTGGGCGTACCGAGCATGCACCATTGCTCCGTCAGGTCGCGGCTTTGGCGGTGGTACTCGTTGGATTCATCACTCCCGACCCATGCTTCAAAGCGGTTCAATGCATCCGGCGTCCATAGCACAGGACTTGCGTCCCGGGCGCTGTCTTCGTCCAATCCCAGAGCTTCGTTGATCGGGGTGTGGATTAGAGGGAGCAAATCATAAAGACCGGAGATACCAACGGCAGACTGTACCAAATCCTCCGGCAATTCAGGGTGGATCGCTGACCAATCAGTTGCCAGCATACAGGCCGCCAAATGGCCACCGGCGGAGTGACCCACAACCGTGATCGGGCGCTGGTGGGTTTGGTAAAGCACGAGGCAGGCCCGCCGCATTTCGTTGACAATGCCTTCCACGGTGTTTTCGGGGCACAATGTGTAGGAGGGAATCGCAACGGCCACCCCGTGGGCTAACAAGCCACCGGCCATGTGACTGAATGAGGAGCGATCCAAGCGCTGCCAATATCCCCCATGGATAAACATGGCCAAAGGTGCGGTCTTGTCGTGTCCGGTTTCTCCGTCTTTTGATTGAGACAGTGGCCAAAAGATATCCAGCATATTGCGTGGTTCCGGCCCGTAGAGCAGGTCGGCTTCCATGTGGTCCGCGTGGCTTTCGCGGAAGAACGCAGCGTCCAACATATAGCCGTCGATCAGCTCTGCCGCATTGGGCACGCGTCCGGAATTGTCATATTCTGCAGTGTAATCGGGGGCGTGCTCGGGTGCGCTCATGCGGCCTGTCCTGACGACTTTGATGCGGTGCGGTTAAGGGATAATTTGAGATTTGGTGTTGCCGCCACCAACCGTTTTGCCGCTTCTGATTTTGGCGTGTCAAACACGGCGTCAACCGCGCCGCGCTCGACGATCTGTCCGCCATCCATCACAAGCACGCGGTCGCACATGGCGCGCACCACTCCAAGGTCGTGGGAGATAAACAGCATGGCGATGCTGTGGCTGATCTGGAGTTTCACCAAAAGGTCCATGATCTGCGCGCGGATGGAGACGTCCAGCGCCGATACCGGTTCGTCAGCCACCAAAAGCGCGGGGCGTGTGACAAGGGCGCGGGCGATGGCAATGCGCTGTCTCTGGCCTCCGGAAAACTCGTGCGGATAGCGATCGCTCGCATCGCTGTCCAAGCCCACATCCTGGAGTGCATCCGCAACTCGTTTCTGCTTGTCCGCCGCGCTCAATCCAGGTTCCAGATAGAGCGGTTCAGCCACGATGCGGCCCACCCTGTGACGCGGGTTGAAGCTTGCATAAGGGTCTTGAAACACAACTTGGATGTTGCGCCGAAGGGCTTTGAGCGCCTCGCCATTTGAGGCAAACAAATCGGCTCCCTGGAACCGGACGGTGCCGCCGGTAGGTTTATCGAGTGCCAGAACCATGCGGGCGAGGGTGGATTTTCCGCATCCCGATTCACCGACAAGGCCGACGCTCTCTCCATGATCGATCTGCAAATCAACATGGTCTACCGCACGCACGAAGCTGCGTGCCCCGCCAAACAAACCAGCGCTGCCGCCGTAGTCACGGGTGAGGTTTTCACACTTGAGAAGTGGTTCGCGCTCAGTCGGTCGTTTGGCTTGCTTTTTGATCAGCGCAGATCGGTCCGGAGCGTGCGATGACGCTTCGGCCAGCGCCGCCGTATAGGGGTGGCGGAGCGCTTTTAGCGTGGGGATCGTCGCGCCTTCGTCCACGACCTGTCCGTTGCGCATGACCAACACGCTGTCCGTCACGTCGGCCACCACGGCAAGGTCATGACTGATTAAAATCAGACCCATGCCTTGCTCGTCCACCAGACTGCGCAGCAGGTCGAGGATCTGCTTTTGAAGGGTCACATCCAGTGCGGTTGTGGGTTCATCAGCGATCAGCAAATCCGGCTCTTGTGCACAGGCCATGGCGATCATCACCCGTTGGCGCTGACCACCGGACATCTCATGCGGGAAGCGGGTGAGGGGATAGTGAGCAGGAGGCAGGCCGACCCGATCCAAGAGGCTTACGGCTTGCGCTTCTGCTGCGTCTCGTCCCAGACCCTGATGTAGGCGCATACCCTCCGACACTTGCGCGCCAATGGTGTGAATGGGGTTAAGCGCGGTCATGGGTTCTTGGAAAATCATTGCCATGTCATCGCCGCGCAGATCCTGCATCAACGTGTCATCCGCATCCAAGATTGCGTGATCTCCAAAGGTGAGCGAACCGGCTGTGCGCGAACCTTCGGGAAGCAACTGCATGATTGAAAGCGCGGTCATGCTCTTTCCGGAACCGGATTCGCCAACGATGCCCAAGATTTCGCCCGGCGCAACCGCGAAGGAAACGTCGTTGAGGATGGGCTTGTCGCCAATGGTGAGTGAAAGGTGATCGACCCGCAACATCACTCACGGGCCTTCGACAAGCGGGGGTCCAGGATATCGCGCAGGCCGTCCCCCAACAGGTTGAGACCTAATACGGTTACGACGATGGCAAGACCGGGGACAATGGCCATGTGCGGTGCAAAGCTCATCATGGTTTGGGCTTCATTGAGCATCTTGCCCCAACTGGGGAAGGGCGGTTGCGTGCCCAAACCGACATAGGCAAGACCGGCCTCCTGCAAAATGCCAAGGGCAAATGCGATCGTGCCCTGCACTACGAGCAGGTTTGCCATGTTGGGCAGGATATGTTCGGCGATGATGCGCACACTGCCCTTGCCGGCCACACGCGCCGCCAACACAAATTCCCGCGTCAGAAGGGAGAGCGTTGCGCCCCGTGCAAGGCGGGCGAAAACCGGTATGTTGAAAATGCCGATGGCGATGATGGCGTTGATGGCACCGGGACCGAAAATCGCAGTGATGATCACCGCCGATAGAAGCGCAGGGAAGGCAAAGATAAGATCGTTGCCGCGCATCAACGCCTCACCCATCAAGCCGCCGCGCGATGCGGCCCAGCAACCCAAAGGCACGCCAACGCCTATGCCGATGACGACGGCGACCAATGCAACCGCTATGGAGTTGCGTGCGCCGACCATGATCATCGATAGGATATCGCGGCCAAAATGGTCTGTCCCAAACCAGTGTGATAAAGACGGGCTTTGCAGTTTGGACGCGATGTCCAGTTCGAGCACGTCATAGGGCGTCCACGCAAATGAAATCAGCGCCATAGCGACGACGCTGGCTGTGATCGCAATTCCTGTCATGAAAGAACGGTTGGACCGCGCTTGCAGCCAGAAGGTATGGCTGCGTGACCGAAGCGGTTGATGAGGAGTAGATGCCTGAGCTGTCATGAAGCGCCATCCGTTTGCGCTTCGGTCCCCGACGTGTTGCCAGCCCTGTTGGTAGCCGTGTTGCCAGCCTTGTTGGTAGAGCGCAGACGAGGGTCAATCCAGACATAGGTGAGATCGACCAGAAAATTGACCGCAATGATTGTGGCGACGAGCAGCATCACCACGCTTTCAACCAAGATGAGGTCGCGCAGGTTGATGGCCTGAAAAAGCAAACGGCCAAGGCCAGGCAGATAGAAAACGTTCTCAATGATGATCGTGCCGGCCAGCAGATAGGCAAATTGCAGACCGATAATCGTAACCACCGGTATGAGCGCGTTGCGCAACGCGTGGCGGGAGAGGGTGGCACGACGGCTTAAGCCTTTAGCACGCGCAGTGCGGATGTAGTCCTCGCCCAGCGTTTCCAACAGTGCGGACCGGGTGACGCGGGAAAGGATGGCGGCTTGCGGAAGGGCCAATGCGATGGCGGGTAGGAGGAGTGCGTTGAGCCCCGGCCACCAGCCTTTTTCCCAACCCGGGAAGCCACCCGCAGGCACCCATTGCAGCCAGAGTGCCAGCACATAGACCAGCAACAACGCGAACCAGAAATTGGGGATGGCTATGCCGATCTGCGTGACAGCCATAATGCCGGTGTCGGCCATGGTGCCCCGTTTGCCTGCCGCGATGAGGCCGACTGGAATTGCAATCGCCGTGGACAAAAACAACGCCATCAGCGCCAGCGGCAGGCTGACCACGACACGTTCCGTCACCAGTTCTAAGACCGGTACGGAATAGGTGTAGGACGTTCCCAGATCGCCGGTGAGCAGGCCGCCGACCCAAGCGAAATACCGTTGCAAAGGCGGCAGGTCGATGCCGAGTTGTTTGCGTAGTGCGGCTATAGCTTCGTCAGTGGCGTTGATGCCCAGCATGACTTCTGCCGGGTCTCCCGGCACAATTTCCAATGCGAAGAAGACCAAGACAGAGGCCACAACCAAGGTGAGTGCGGCCCATATCAGCTTATGGGCGAGAGCTTTTATCATCGCCAGCCTTTACGCGGTGTATGCAGCGTATGCTGGGCAGCGGTGGCACACTGCCGTGACAGAATCGCTGCGCTGCACCTCACCCGCCCTGCGCCGCTGCTTAGTCAGACCAGCTGACGCCAGTAATATCATTGGCTTGGATTGGGGAATTTTCCCACATGCCGTTGAGTTTGGCGTTCCAAACACCGGCCTTCGCCAACTGAAACAAGAACCCGTTGACCGCATCGTTTGCCAGTACCTTTTGCGCGTCGGACATGAGGGCATAGCGCTTTTGTTCATCCGCTTCGCCGTCGAGGCTGGCCATCAGGGCTTTGAAATCGGGGCTGTCATAGTTGAAGTAGTAATCGTCGCGCCCGTAAATGCCGATATCCATCGGTTCGGTGTGGGAGACGATGGTGAGGTCGTAATCTTTGCCTTTGAACACCTCCGGCACCCATACGCCCCACTCCACGGGAATGATTTCCAGTTCGATGCCGACCTTGCGCAACTGCGAAGCGATGATCTCGCCGCCGCGCCGCGCATAGGAGGGTGGCGGCAGTTTGAGCGTTGCTTTGATGCCATCAGCAAACCCCGCTTCCGCCAGCAGAGCCTTGGCTTTTTCCGGGTTGAACTCGTATTGGCCGACCAAATCGACATAAGCCGGATGGTGCGGTGCGAAGTGTGTGCCGATGGGTGTGCCGAGGCCAAACATGGCCCCATCGATTATTGCCTGCCGGTCAATCGCGTGGGCCATGGCTTGGCGCACCCGCACATCGTTGAACGGTGGGCGCTGGTTGTTGGTGGAGAGGATGGTCTCGCCTTCTGTGGAACCGACGACCACAGTAAAGCGCGGGTCTGCGCGCAGCTGTGGGATCGATTCCGGCGCTGGGAAGTTGGCGAAAGCGTCGACATCGCCTGCCAGCATGGCAGAGAGCGCGGCGGCCGGATCAGAAATGAAGCGGAATGTCGCCTTTTCCAGCGCGGCTTTGGTGCCCCAATAGGCTTCGTTGCGCACCAGATCGACGGCAGAACCCTTGGCCCAGCGGGAGAACTGGAACGGGCCGGTACCCACAGGGTTGGCCTTGTTGGTGTCTGCCGATTCCGGTGCAACAATCACCGCATCGCCCCACGCCATATTGAACAGGAAATTGCCCGTCGGGTTTTTCAAGGAGATGGTGACGGTGCCGGGGTCAGTCGCTGTTACGCTGTCGATGGCGGAGAACAGGGCTTTTTGCGCGTTGGTGGACCCTTCCGCCATGGCCCGTTCGATGGAGAATTTCACGTCGGTGGATTCAAATGCGGAGCCGTCGTGGAAATTCACGCCCTCGCGCAGGTTAAATGTGTAGGTCTTGCCATCATCCGACACAGTCCAGCTTTCCGCCAAGCTCGGTACAACCGCACCGTTGGGGGCGATGCGGGTGAGGCCCTCAAACACATTGGCGTATACCACTTCATCAATCGCGGCTGGCGCGCCAGCGGTGGGGTCCAGATGTGGCGGCTCCAGCACCATGCCCATGGTCAGCGTGGTCTTGGCAGCATGGGCCATAGTGGAAAGCGCCGACGTCCCCGCCAGCGCCAAGCCCACGGTGCAAACGCCAAGGGCGAGAGCCCGCGTACATGTTTTGCGTGTTTCAAAACCCATATTAATTCTCCCTCGCCAACATGGCCTTTCGCTGGATTGTGTCGGCGTACGACACAGAACAGCGCTCCCGTGGTGATCGAACTGCCACCATTCAGATGGGGTTATACGACGAGGGGAGAGGCTTGGCTATCGGGGAGATGTGTAGGGTGCCCGCCCCCAATTTCCGGTGCTGCTTTGGTTCAGTTGAGTTGATTGCCGATCACTTACCGAGCTGTGTACAACGCCCTTTGCAAACGCACGTTGCGGCTGAAGGAGCGGGCTTCTCTTCTGTCGAAGCGTTTTTGTTCGCGGTCCAGGCGGGAGGCGAGGCGTTTGAATTTGCGCTCTGCGTTGCGGCCGAAATCAGAGCATTGGCGCGAAACACGACCGGTGGTCCGCAACAATTCGCGGTGAATGCGCTTGGCGTATTTTTTGGCGATAGCGCCGTGGGTCTCTTCGTGGCGGACCGCGTGGGCGTAAAACGCTTTCCACGCCTTGCGCACTCTTGCGGACGCGCCTCGACGGTTCCAGCGGGGATATCGGTAGACGAGGTTGAGGCGCACATCGGCGCTGACGACAATGCAGCGGCTGCGGCGGACTTTTGTTTTGACGTTCTTGATGGAAATCGAAGAGGTGGTTGTAGCGATTGCGTGTTGCACGCCTGCGCCGCGCTGGCTGCGCAGGCCTATGGAGCGGTAAATCTCAACACCGGTGCGGCCCTTGATGGAATAGTATTTGGTGGATTCCTTCACGATAACCCGTGCATGGGCCGATCCTGCAAACAGGCTGATCGCCACCGCCATGGAAAGAGTAAGGAAAGCGATGATCAGAGCTTGTGCCCATGTGTGTTGAACGGAACGCGCGGCAACTGCCTCGTTTCGATTTGTGACTGGATTGCGTGTGTACATGTGACGTGTGCTCCCGCGCGCGTTTGGCGTGTTCGTTCCGTTGTCCAAGCTTCCAAAACCGCGGGGCGAGCGTCAAGCGCTCAAATGCTAAACCACTCACTTCGGCGCTCACTTGTCAGTGCTCTGCAAGCTGTGGTCTTGAGCGCACTATTTCGTGGCCATGCCCAATAGGGCGTGGATGGCACGGGCCATAACTTTAGCTGACTCCACCATGTCGTCGATAACAACAAATTCGTCTGCCATATGGGCGAGTTCCAAAATGCCGGGGCCGTAGGCTATGCAATCGTGTAGATGACCGATGCGGGCGATGTGTTTTTGATCGTATGTGCCTGGCGAGATCACATAGTCCGGCTCCTTGCCCATGACCTGCCGAATGCCTTCTGACACGGCCTGGACCACCGGGGCATCTTGATCGGTCATGGTGGGCAACACCTCCATGATGTCCCGCAGGGCATAATCAAACGCTTTACGGTCGCGTTTCAGGCCCTCCAAAATAGAAACAACTTCGCCTTTCACGTCTTTGATGTCTTCTTCGATAAGAAAACGCCGGTCGATGATGGCACGGCAAGACTCGGCGACGTTGGGGCTGGGCAGGCCGTTATAATCAACGGGCTTGTTGTGCGCCCCGGTTTCAGCTTCGCCACCGTGGATTGAGTTGATGTTCATGGTGGACTGGCGCGCGCCTTCCGGTACGACCGGCATGGTGGTGCGTTTATCGGCCAGTTTCGGGTAAAGTTCCTCTTCAAACGCGCCGAGCACGGAACTCATATGGCGGATGGCGCTGTCACCCAAAAACGGCATGGAGCCGTGGGCCTGCGTCCCAAACGTTTCGATCTCCGCCCACCAGACGCCCCGGTGGCCTAAGCAAACGCGGTCTTTGTTGAGAGGTTCTGGAATGATGACGTGGTCGACGCGGGGTTTGGAAAACAAGCCAAGGCTTGCCAGCCATGCGACGCCGCCAAAGCCCCCGGATTCCTCATCAACCGTGCCGGATATTTCCAGCGCACCGGAGAAATCGGGGCAGGTTTCCAGATAAGCTTCCACCGCGATGATAGATGCGGCGAGACCCCCCTTCATATCGCAGGCACCACGCCCGTAGATTTTACCGTCTTTGACCGTGCCGCCAAAGGGTTCCACCGTCCAACCACGACCCACCTCCACGACATCGATATGGGAATTGAAGTGCACCGTTGGGCCAGGACGTTTGCCCTCTATGCGGGCCACCACATTGGTGCGCGGATAGGTGTCGCTGTCTCCCGGCGTTTGCTCCGCGCGCATGAGTTTGGCCTCAAAGCCACGGGCTTTCAGGCGTTTTTGAATAAACTCTGCGCAGGGCGTATAGGCCTCGCCCGGCGGGTTGATCGTGGGGAACCGGATCAGGCTTTGGGTGAGGGCGACGAGGTCGCTGCGCTTGTCATCGATGCGGTGGTGGAGCGCCACGAAAAACGCTTCGTCTTGGTGCAGTGATGACATGGTTTTCAAACTTATCGAATCGTTTCATCCAAACCGTTTGGCCTGCTTTTGCGTGAGACAAGATGCTTCACGCACTTGTGATAACGGCGGAGTGCCGCAGAATAGCAAAAACAGCTAGTGTCAAAACTGTGGCCTTGGGCAGGCATTTATGTGGCTTGCTTGTGTGTTTGCGCACAGATTTAGCATTCTGTTTACGTAAACTGGAACTGTTTCGAATGTGGCGCGCGCCTATACTTACGCGTTAACTTTGGCCAGTTAGACAATTTTTTGGACGGATTGGGAAGCGTGGCTGATCGATTTGGACATAACTTGAATATCAATTGGGGCAGTACTGTAATTCCTACTGGAGGGAAGACCTTGAAAAAGCTCACCGCACTCCTCGCCATTGTGATGGCGTTTGTGTTCACACCGGCTCTGGCTGAAACCGGGAAGACGATCAAAATCAAGTCCGAAACCAGCGCTTATGCCGGTAAAAAGGACAAGGCGTACTGGACACGCGTCTGGTATCAAAAGCACGGCAAAAAGAAACGCTATAAAAAAGCGTCCTATAAGCGCAAAAAGCGTCGCGGCGTTTCACGCTATGGCGTGGTTGCTAAAATCAACCTGTCTACGCAGCGCATGCACGTTTATCGTAACGGAAAGCGTCTCTACACTTGGAAAGTGTCTTCCGGTCGTGGCGGCTACCGCACACCAACCGGTACGTACCGCGTGGGCCGCATGCACAAGCGTTACTTTTCGCGCAAATATAATGGCGCGCCGATGCCATACGCCATGTTCTTCAAGGGTGGTTATGCCATCCACGGCACCAATGCCATCAGCCGTCTGGGCCGCACAGCTTCCCACGGTTGCGTGCGTCTGCACCCGTCAAATGCTGCCAAACTGTTTTCGATGGTTCGCAAATCCGGTGGTCGGGTGAGTATCTCCTACTAAGCCGACAGGGCATCAACCCGCGAAGGCTGGTTGGAACGCGTCAAAGACTGAACACTCCAGAAGGCCCGTCTTCCCGCACTGGGAAGGCGGGCTTTCTTGTTTTTACGGTGCGGTGTTTGGACCTAAGTCAATTTTTCATTTGGACCCAGCGGCCCGCTTCCAAGCAGTCTCATTTTCTGATGGTATATGTGTAACGCGGTAAAGGTTGAAGGAGCCCACCCATGAACGTGCACGTTGGTGAAAACGATATCAGTCATGTCATTGAGGCTGACAAAGCCCATGTGTGGCACCACCTGACCCAGCATAAAAAATTCGATGACACCGACCCGCTGATCATCGTGGAAGGCAAAGGCTTACGGGTTTGGAATCAGGCGGGCCGCGAGCATGTCGATGCCGTCTCCGGCGGGGTGTGGACGGTGAATGTTGGCTATGGCCGCGACACAATCGCAGACGCCGTGCGCGATCAACTGGTCAAGATGAACTTTTTTGGCGGCACCACAGGGTCTGTTCCCGGTGCCCGCTTTGCGCAGCGCCTGATCGAAAAAATGCCCGGCATGAGCCGCGTGTATTATTCAAATTCCGGATCGGAAGCCAACGAGAAGGCCTATAAGATCGTCCGCCAGATCGCCCACAACAAGTATGGCGGCAAAAAACACAAGATCCTCTATCGCGAGCGCGACTATCACGGCACGACCATCACAGCGCTTTCCTCCGGCGGGCAGGACGAGCGGAAAGGGCAGTATGGTCCGTTCACACCCGGCTTTGTGGAAGTGCCCCATTGCCTCGAATACCGCTCGCAGTGGGGTGACGTCGAGGATTACGGCATCCGTGCCGCCAATGCGATTGAAGACGTTATCCTGCGCGAAGGTGCTGACACCGTCGGCGGTTTGATTCTTGAACCGGTCACCGCGGGTGGCGGCGTGATTACCCCGCCCAAGGGCTATTGGGATCGCGTGCAGGAAATTTGCAAAAAGTACGACGTGTTGCTGATCCTCGACGAGGTCGTATGTGGCATGGGCCGTACCGGCACATGGTTTGGCTATCAGCATTATGGCGTGCAGCCGGATATCGTGACCATGGCAAAGGGTGTCGCTTCCGGTTACGCCGCGATCTCCTGCACTGTGACAACTGAGGCCGTTTTCAACGAGTTTAAGGGCAATCCCGCTGATCACATGAGCTATTTCCGCGATATCTCCACGTTTGGCGGGTGCACGGCGGGTCCAGCGGCCGCCTTGGAAAATATGCGGATTTTGGAAGACGAAAACCTTTTGGAAAATTGCGCGGCCATGGGCGATTATATGGTGGAGCAGCTTTCGGTGCTCGCCGAGCGTCATGAGGTGATCGGTGACGTGCGCGGGGCAGGGTTGTTCTGCGGTGCAGAGCTGGTGGCGGACCGCACCACAAAAGAGGCGTTGCCCGAAGCCATGGTGCAGTCCGTGGTGGCGGACTGCTTTGCCAAGAACGCCGTTGTCATCGGGGCGACCAACCGGTCCCTGGCCGGTCTGAACAACACACTGTGTTTTAGCCCGGCGCTGATCTGCACCAAGTCGGACATCGATGAAATTATCTCTGCCGTGGACGGCGCGCTGACACGGGTGATGGCTGCCGCCTAGACCATCCTTTGAGTTTTCATCTTGGCATGGCTGTGTAACGGCCATGCATTGGGGTCTCCACTATCAGAGCGGTTAAATGGTGGTGAATTGCCCGAATTTTGAGCATTTCCAGACTTGATTAATTCTTGGTCATCGCATTGTATGGGGTGACGAAAACTGATTGCGTGCCAATCGCATTCCAGAGCGAACCGCGCAAACCCGCTGAACACAGGAGATGTCTGGGTGCTTAAAAAACTTGCTTTGTCTTTGACCGTCTTGGGCGCCGTTGCCACGGCCCTAACGGCTGGTGCGGTTGGTTCCGCAACAACCGCCTTCGCCGATGGCCATTCCACAAAAATGCCCTTCGCCCTGGATTGGAAATTCGAGGGTCCCAGCGCCGCTTACTTTGCCGCCATCGATAATGGGCACTTCAAGGCCGAAGGGCTGGACGTGGAAGTTTCGGCGGGCAAAGGCTCGCTGGACGCCATCCCAAAAGTTGCCACGGGCGCGTTTCCCATCGGCTTTGCGGATATCAACTCCCTGATCAAGTTTCTCGACAGCAACCCCGGAGCTCCGGTTACCGCCGTCATGATGGTGTATGACAAGCCACCCTTTGCGGTGGTGGGCCGTGCCTCGCAGGGTGTGAGCACACCAAAAGACCTAGAGGGAAAGACGTTGGGCGCGCCGCCACCGGATGGTGCTTGGGCCCAGTTCCCGGCCTTCGCGACAGCCAATGGTTTGGACGTTTCCAAGATCACGGTGGAGCCGGTTGGTTTCCCAACCCGCGAGCCAATGCTGGCCGAGGGCAAGGTGGATGCGATTACCGGTTTCTCCTTTTCAAGCTATTTGAACCTCGTACGCTTGGGCGTGCCGGAGGACGATATCAAGGTCATCTTGATGGCTGACAACGGACTGTCGCTGTACGGCAATGCTATCATCGTCAACACGGACTTTGCGAAGGACAATGCGGACAAGATCACCGGTTTTCTGAGCGCCGTTGCCAAGGGCTGGAAAGACGTGATTGCGGATCCCAAAATGGGTGCGGAAGCCGTCGCCAAACGCAACCCGGCCTCAGATGTGGCGCTGGAAACGCGACGATTGCAGCTGGCCATCGAGTCAAATGTTGTGACCGATTACACGAAAGCTAACGGCATGGGCGGAATTGATGCGGACCGTATGGCTGCTGCGCTGAAACAGTTGACGGAGAACTACGAGTTCAAAAACACACCAGACGCATCGCTTTATTTCACCGATGTGTATCTGCCGAAGGATGGCAGCTTAAAGCTCAACTGATGGGTTGAGACTGGCTGTGAACACGTTCGAAAAAGGCGGGCCATGTGTCCGCCTTTTTTGTATCACTGTCCCACCACTGCGCAGATTTAGCATGGGTGTGGACCGGACGATTGGGGATGAATTTTGGCCAACCAGATTGAACTGAAAAACGTAACTCACGCCTACAAGACAGCGGCAGGGCCTTTGCCTGTTTTGGATAACCTTTCGATTGGCGTGCCCGAAAACAGTTTCTGCGCGGTGGTCGGGCCCTCCGGTTGCGGTAAGTCCACGCTGACGCGGTTGATTGCGGGGCTGATGATCCCGGATGAGGGGGAAGTGGCCTTACACGGTGAGCGGGTGCGTTCACCCCGTGCCACCGTGGGGATGGCGTTTCAAAACCCTGTTCTGCTGGAATGGCGCACCATCATCGACAATGTATTGCTGCCGCTGGAAATCGTTCCTAACAAACTGTCCCAAGCAGAACGGCGAGACCGGGCGTTGAGCCTCTTGGATTTAGTCGGGTTGGCCGGTTTTGAAGATAAACGTCCGTCTGAGTTGTCAGGCGGTATGCGCCAACGGGCATCGCTTTGTCGTGCTATCGTGCACCGGCCCGAAGTGTTGATACTGGACGAACCCTTTGGCGCACTGGATGCGTTCACCCGCGAGGACCTGTGGTTGACCATGCATGAGTTGCGTCGCCAAGAGGCGTTTACCGCGCTGTTGATCACACACGATCTGCGCGAAAGCGTGTTTTTGGCAGACCAAGTTGTGGTGCTGTCCGGTCGCCCGGCCACGGCGCAGCATGTGCTCTATGTCGACTTGGGTGACAAGCGTGAGTTGGAGGATCTCTACACTAAACAATCGGTGGACATGCTGGCAGAGCTTCGGGCGCAAATTCAAATCGCGCAGGGGCGCACACCGCCCGATGCGGTGCAACCGGTGGGGGCAGCGGCATGACCTCTTATCCAAACTGGGTGCGGCAGCTGGGAATTCCAGTTGCTGCTATTGTGATCTTCGTTCTGTTTTGGGAATGGCTGGTGTGGGTGAACGGATGGCCCAACTATAAAATGGCCTCGCCCTCCGATCTTGGCCCGGCCTTTGTGAAATATCGGTGGTTGTTTCTCGAATACGGTTGGGAGACGCTGTGGCGCACCGTGGTTGGCCTCGGGCTGGCGGTGGTCTTCGGCGTGCTGATCGGAATGGTGATGGGCTTTTCCAAGGTCGTTCGGGACGGGCTTTATCCCTTGCTCGTGGGCTTTAATGCCATCCCAAAAGCTACCTTGGTGCCTGTGATCGCCCTGATGTTTGTCGGAGCGCACGACATGAACACGATCCTGATCGCGTTCCTGATCTCGTTTTTTCCGATTGCCGTTTCGATCTCGTTGGGTCTGTCCACGCTGGAGCCGGAGTATCGCGATATCTTGCGATCTTTGGGGGCAAGCCGTTGGACTATCTTTAAGAAGATCGCATTGCCCAAGACCCTTCCGGAGTTTTTTGGCGCGCTTAAGGTGGCCGTCACGCTGGCCTTTATCGGCACCAATTTGATGGAGATCGTCGAGCCCCACGGCAAAGGTCTGGGCCATCTGTTCGACAGCGGCAAGATTAATGCGGACTATCCGCTTATGTTTGCAGTACTCATCGCCTTGGCTGTGCTGGGCATTGTACTTTATTACGTTGTTGTGTTCCTGGAGCAAATTTTTGCCGGTTGGGCTGAGCGGAGCGAGACTTGAGGCGCGGTTGTCCGCGTTTGATACTAGCTGCCGGTCGCACCCAGCATCAGGGCAATGCCCATGACTGCTATGGCCACGAGCCACGAACTGCCAGCGCGCCAAACGATCATGACCCAGTCGTAAGACAGATTTGTGCGTGATCGATAGACGATGGCCGCGCAGGCTGAGACGCCCAGATTGAGCGCGAAAGCAATGCCCACATAAGAAAAGGCGGGGATTTCGTCGATGGTGTGGCCGCTTAACACGGCATTGGTCAAAACGAGGCCGATGACAAAATAGATGCCTTGCATCATGCGCGTGGACAGATCGGGTGCCAATGCGCCCAGCAGGCCAACAAAAATTACAATGACAAACATCGGTAGGGCGGGGGGAATTGCCAGTGCAAAGGCAAGACCTGCGCCAACAACCAGACCCGCTATGTAAGCCAGCCAAACGGTTGGAAAGCCGTCCAACCGCCATATGCTGACGAACAGACCAGCTGCAATGACGCCAAGCACAACCGGAAAATCAACAAAAACCGCCTGATTGCCGGAAAGGAAGTCCTCATAGGCGTCCTTACCAACACCGAACTCGTGCGCGAGCGCTGGTGTTGAAAGAAACGTAGCAACAAGTGCTACAGCAAGCGGCAGACCGAAGAGCAGGGCTGCGAGACGCGGTCCCGCGCCCGCGCGACAGTTTTGGTTCATGCCACCCCGGCGAGGAAGGCTGCGCCCACCAAGGCGATGACTGCGCCACCGGCGCGGACGATCCATTTACCGGCTTCACTGGCTACCAGTGTGCCAAACACGATGCCGAACAAGTGCAGCAGGCCTGTGGAGATCACAAAGCCAATTGCATAGGCAATCGGATTGGCAGCGTCGGGCAGTTCCGTGCCGTGGGCATGGCCGTGGAAGATCGCAAAAAGGCCCACCAATACGGCGGCGATGGGCAGCGGCGCCTTGATGAAAAACACGATCAGCAATCCCAGCACGACGCCGGACAGCGCAATGCCAGCTTCAATGAAGGGTACGGGAATGCCGACGACGCCGAGCGCTGCGCCAAAGGCCATGACGAGCGGAAACACAATTGGCAGAATCCAAATGGCTGGGCGGCCAAGAATTGCTCCCCATAGGCCCACCGCCACCATCGCCACCACATGGTCCCAACCAAAGATCGGATGCGTGAGGCCGCTCAAAAAGCCGCCCGTCACACCCTCACCGGTGTGCGCCCAAGCGGAAGCGGCTGACAAAAGGACGGACACACCAGCAAGCGCGATGACAGAAATGGAACGGCGCATTTTCAAACCCTGAAAAACAAAAACAATCCTAAAAGCTTAGAGGGCCAAGGCCGGAAAGCAACAGCCTGGATTGGAAAAAATGGCTCGTGTGATGTTGGCGGCATCATACGAGATATTTGAGGGCGTCGCGCGCTATCAATCTCTTCCGATTTAGCTTCTTTTGCAAACCGGGTAGTCGTCCCAACCTGATCCACGTCGTTTTCGCAACAGAGTGTCACTCGGTATCTTGAAACAAAGGCGGTCCGCACCCCGCTCGTCCGGGAGGTGTTTGTTCAAGCCCAAGGAGTGCCCCCTTTGCGAGCGGCCGTATTCAGACAATTCAAAGGCCCGATTGCGGTGGAGAAAGTCGTCGACCCTTCCTGCCCCGACGACGGGGTGATCGTGGAGGTGAAGGCTTGCGGAGTTTGCCGGTCTGACCATCACGCCTGGGTGGGGGCGGATGCGGATTTGGAACTGCCACATGTTATGGGGCACGAGATGGCCGGTGTGATTGTTGAAGCTGGCCCGCAAAGCGGCCGCTGGACCGGTGAACGGGTCACAGCACCGTTTATATTTGGCTGTGGCCATTGCAATGATTGCGCTTCCGGTCAGCCGACGATTTGCGATGATCAGTATGTATTGGGCTTTTCTGGATGGGGTGCGTTCGCACAATATGTTGCCGTGCCCAACGCGCCGTATAACCTTGTTTCATTGCCGGATGCCGTGGACTACGTGCAGGCAGCCGGAATGGGATGCCGGGTCACCACTGCTTATCGTGGTCTGACCGAACGTGGAGATTTGGCGGCTGGAGAGTGGCTCTGCGTGCATGGATGCGGCGGTATTGGGCTGTCTGCTATTATGATTGCACGCGCCTTGGGCGCTAGTGTTGTCGCCGTGGACATTAATCCGGATGCCTTGGCGCTTGCCAAGGCCTTCGGGGCAGATGTTTGCCTCGACGCGCGCCGCTATGATCCCGCCACCCTGTACGAGGCGGTGCGAGATGCGACAGGTGGTGGCGCCCACGTTTCCATTGATGCGTTGGGACATACCCAGACCTTCCACAATGCCCTCTATTGCTTGCGCAAAGGGGGGCGGCACGTGCAGATCGGCTTTCCGGTCGGCGTACACGCTTCCCCCACGGTGCCGCTTTTGGAGTTGGTCTATGGTCGTCAGATCAGCATATTGGGATCCCGTGGCATGGCTGCGAAGGGCTTTAAGGATCTGTTCGACATGGTCGACAGCGGCCATCTTGATCTGGACGCTCTGGTTTCCAAGCGCATCGCCCTTGAGGATGTCGGTGCGGCCATTCAATCGATGGACGGATTTTCCGGGGCTGGTGTTACGGTCGTCGACCGGTTTTAAAACCGTCATTGGGTGTTGGCGGCCCCAGGGAAATTGGCACTTTGCGTGTTCATGTTTGTGCGCACCTTGACACTCGGCTTGCGCGCGCTCCACTTAGGTCCAAACGGAAAATCGGTTTGGTGCCATATTGCAAGAGTTGCTGATTGATCTCGACCGAACCGCAAACAAGAGTTTGCAGTCTCAGTTGCGCGAGGTTTTGGTTTCGGCAATTTTGCAAGGGCATTTGGGGCCGGGGGAGAAACTGCCGTCCACGCGCAGGCTTTCGACCCAATTGGGCATATCCCGCAACACGAGTGTGCTGGTCTATCAAGGGCTGACGGAAGACGGCTATTTGCGCACAAACCAACGCAGCGGCTATTTCGTCAACGAAGCCATTTGCGAAATCGGGATGCCAAACCATAGTGCGCAGCCACTCGCGCCGGTGGGCTCTGTTGAAGGGCTGAACTGGGGTGATCGCATCAAGCGCAAACCGGGCGCGCAGGCCAATATTCGCAAGCCCCGCGATTGGCAAAAACTCAAATATCCTTTCATCTACGGTCAGCCGGACCGGGCGCTGTTTCCGATCACCGATTGGCGCGATTGCGTCTACAAGGCCATGGGCAAGCAGTGGCTGGACGATTGGAGCCAGGACACGCTGGACAATGATGATCCGCTTTTGATTGAGCAGATCCGCAATCGCATTCTCCCCCGGCGCGGTATTCTGGCGAGCGAAGATGAGATCCTCGTTACGCTTGGTTCGCAGCAGGCGCTCTACATGGTGGCCAGCCTGTTGGTGGGGGAACGCACCGCGGTTGTGCTGGAAGACCCCGGATATCCGGACGCACGCAACATCTTTTCTCTGCGTACCGAAACTGTGCATTACGCAGGCGTTGATGCGGGCGGGTTGAAATTGGATGACGTGCCCGCAGAGACCGAGTTGGTTTACACGACGCCCAGCCATCAATTGCCCACAACCGTGACCATGCCCATCGAGCGTCGTAAGGCGCTGCTGGCTCAGGCAGAGGCAGACGACTTTGTGGTTGTGGAGGACGACTACGAATTGGAGACGAACTTTACCGGCAAGCCTGTGCCCGCCTTAAAGTCTCTCGATGGCGGGGGGCGGGTGATTTATCTCGGGTCGTTTTCCAAGACGCTTTTTCCCGGTTTGCGGCTCGGTTTCGTTGTGGCATCCCGCGAGTTGATTGCCGAAATGCGGGCGCTGCGGCGGCTGATGGTGCGCCATCCGCCCAACAACAATCAGCGCAGCACTGCGTTTTTTCTGTCGCTTGGATATTATGATGTGTTTGTGCGCCGTCTTCACCGCACCTATGAGCAACGCTGGCAAGTGATGGGTGAGGGGCTTGCGCGGCACGTCCCGCACGCCAAGGTCACGCGGGGCATGGGTGGATCATCCTATTGGATGCAGTTTGACGATGCTGACCGGTTTGACGGACCAACTCTGGTGCAGCGGGCGCAGCGGGAGAGTGTTTATGTGGAGCCGGGGGATATTTACTTCGCCCGGCCCCATGCGCCGTCTTGTCTGCGGCTCGGCTTTTCGTCCATTCCCACAGCATCCATAGAGCCGGGACTGGCCATCTTGGGTCAATTGCTTGCCAAAACGGGCTGAGCTAACCGCTTTCCATTGGACGATCGTTTAGAGCGGTTCGCAATTTGATTGAACCGCTCGGTTGCGAAGAGCAACGCGGCGCCTACGCGCCGCCCCTCCTCCCACCTAGGGTCGCGAAGGCCTCTTCAGGCCGACAGCGTGAGCGCCACAACTGGATCGATTCTATCAAAGATAGAAATAATCTAGTCCCGGTTGAAGCGGGACGTCGGTTTGCAGACATATAGGCGGCATGCGCCGTCGCGGGTGGGCACTGTAAACGGCGCGCGCCGTTCATCGAAACTGCAAAGGCCGAAGCCCGACACGAACCGGCGATACAGTCTGCTGCTCTTGTGGTTCATGACCACCGCGCCGCGGTCAGCCACGAAATCGCGGACCCCGTCACAGGTGAAGTTGCGCGTGGAGGGACGTGCCTCCGCCAGAGTGGTGGCCAGCATGGTGAAAGCCATAGCGCCCGCCACCGACGCCACGCTTGCTCCGACTTTTCCGCGCGCACGGCGGGTCGGGATGGGATGTTGGTTTGGTGTTCCCTGTGTCATGAAAGTGGTCCTCGTATATCCCGCCGGGGTTGCAACATGTCGTTCGTTATAACGGGGATTGAGGCGCTTTGTTGGACAGATTTATGTCTTCGCGAGAGTGTGACTGTGCTGCGGTCGCACCTGTCTGATCGTGCGTTTCCGTCGCATGGATAGATGCGGTGATAGGCGTTGAATATCCAACGGCAGGTTTGGCATCATCCCTCAGTTTCAAGTGGTACTAAAGGTGTTCGTCTTGGACACATTATGATAGGGAACGTTCAGGTATCGAGACTTTGAGTCTCATTTTTTGAAAATTGGAGGCTGACAATGACCAAGATGACGACTGAGGAAGCGTTTGTAAAAACTCTGCAAATGCACGGCATCGAGCATGCATTTGGCATTATTGGCTCTGCAATGATGGCGATTTCCGATTTGTTTCCCCAGGCCGGCATTAAGTTTTGGGACTGCGCCCACGAAACCAGCGGCGGCATGATGGCTGACGGGTTCACCCGTGCCTCCGGTAAGATGTCCATGATGATCGCGCAGAACGGTCCTGGTATTACCAATTTCGTCACCCCCGTTAAGACCGCCTATTGGAACCACACACCTTTGCTGTTGGTGACGCCGCAGGCCGCCAACAAGACCATCGGGCAGGGCGGTTTCCAGGAAATCGAGCAGATGAAACTGTTCGAAGATATGGTGTGTTACCAGGAAGAAGTGCGCGATCCGTCCCGCATGGCAGAAGTGCTGAACCGCGTGATCGAAAAAGCTTGGCGCGGGTCTGCGCCGGCCCAGATCAACGTTCCTCGTGATTACTGGACGCAGGTGATCGATATCGAATTGCCGCAGATCGTGCGTTTGGAATTGCCGCGCGGCGGCGAGCAGGCGATCACAGAGGCCGCAGATCTGTTATCAAGCGCAAAATTTCCCGTGATACTCAACGGTGCCGGTGTTGTTTTGGCAGGCGCAATTCCTGCATCGGCCAAACTGGCTGAAAAGCTCTCCGCACCCGTTTGTTGCGGTTATCAGCACAATGATGCGTTCCCGGGCTCCCACCCGATGCATGCCGGTCCGTTGGGCTATAACGGCTCCAAGGCCGCCATGGAGTTGATCAGCAAGGCGGATGTGGTGTTGTGCCTCGGTACCCGTCTCAATCCATTTTCCACACTGCCCGGTTACGGCATCGACTACTGGCCGAAAGACGCCAAGGTCATTCAGGTGGACATCAACTCAGACCGTATTGGTCTGACCAAGCCCGTAACCGTTGCCATTCAGGGTGATGCGAAAATGGTGGCTGAGCAGTTGCTGGACAGATTGGCTGACGATGCCGGTGATGCCGGTCGCGCGGACCGCGAAGCTCTGATCCATCAAACCAAGTCGTCTTGGTTGCAGCAATTGTCGTCCATGGATCACGAAGACGATGATCCGGGCACGAACTGGAACGAGCGTGCCCGGGACCGCGAACCGGAACGCATGTCGCCCCGCATGGCATGGCGTGCGATCCAGCGTGTGTTACCGAAGGAAGCCATCATCTCCTCAGACATCGGCAACAACTGCGCCATTGGCAACGCCTATCCATCGTTTGATGAGCCGCGCAAATATCTCGCGCCCGGCTTGTTCGGCCCTTGCGGCTACGGCCTGCCGTCTATTGTGGGCGCTAAGATCGCCAAACCTGACGTGCCTGTCGTGGGTTTTGCCGGTGACGGTGCCTTCGGCATTTCGATGAACGAGATGACCGCTGTCGGCCGCAACGACTGGCCTCCCATCACGATGGTAATCTTCCGCAACTACCAATGGGGTGCGGAAAAGCGCAACACGACGCTTTGGTTTGAGGATAACTTCGTTGGCACGGAGCTTAATCTCGGTGTTGAATACGCTAAGATCGCGGAGGGCTGTGGACTCAAAGGGGTTCAGGTGCGTTCTATGGAACAATTGTCCAGCGCGTTGGAAGACGCCATCGAAGGGCAAATGAAGCGCGGTGAAACAACCTTTATCGAATGCGTGCTCAACCAGGAACTTGGTGAGCCTTTCCGTCGCGATGCGATGAAAAAGCCGGTCTCGGTGGCGGGTATCAGTCTCGACGACATGCGCCCGCAAGCCGGCGCATAAGAGGACGGTGCTTGTTGATCGAAGCACCATTTGATGGACGCGTTCGGCTCCCTGCTGACGCTTACGGATTTGACGGCGGTGGAATTTTCCATCGCCGTCGTCGCCGTTTTTGCAGCCGGTCTGGTGCGCGGCTTTTCCGGGTTTGCCCTGTCGGCCATGGTGATGGCGTCTCTGGCGCTGTTGATACCGCCGGTGGAACTGATCGCGATCTGCTGGTTTTTGGAACTGTCTGCAAGCCTGTTGATGGTGCGCAAGGGCTTTGCTCAAGCGGACATGAGAATGGTGCTGGGGCTGTTTTTGGGCGGGCTCATGGGCGTGCCCATCGGGCTCTATTTTACCAACACGCTGCCGGTGGATACTTCCCGCATGATCGCGCTGATCATTATTATGGCCTTGGCGATGACGCAGTTGTTGCGACTTCGCCCCAAATTTCTGGCGACCGGGCCGGGGCTGATCGGGTCCGGGCTGACGGCGGGCATCGCGACCGGCTTGGCCGGGGTCGGCGGTATGGTGGTCGCGCTTTATGTGTTGGCGCGGGACGCACCCGCCGCCATCATGCGCTCGTCCATGGTGATGTATCTGTTCATCGGGTCTGCCACGAGCTTCATCTATCTGTGGCTCTACGACATGCTGACTATGGCGGTCGCGAGCCGGGCGCTGGTGTTCGTTCCGGTGGTCATCGTCGGAGTGCTCATCGGCAAGTGGCTGTTCCAGCCCAAGCTGGAACCGTATTACAAGCCGTTTTGTCTGGTGCTGTTGATGGCTTTGGCCAGTGCAGGGTTGCTGAGGCTTATGGTGACCTAAGGGGCCGTTAGGTCTGTGTTTGAAATGACTGCGGGCGGACATACGCCTGTCGAGAGGGAGTGAGATTTTGGGCGCACACGATGTGAAACTGAACGGCCCGGTGGGAGAGAAGCACTCAACCACTTGTTATATGTGCGCTTGCCGGTGTGGCATTAACGTCTACCTCAAGCC
>JBCDKS010000017.1:0-92713 GCA_038746275.1 Pseudomonadota bacterium
CGTCATAGGCTTTGAAATCACCAAAATACTTCGTAATCGCAGCCGTCAACGTCGTCTTGCCGTGGTCAACGTGACCAATCGTGCCGATGTTGCAATGCGGCTTATTGCGTTCAAATTTTTCCTTCGCCATAGCGGCTCTCCATACGGTGCATGCCTGTCTACTGAGGCTTAATGCCAACAGGCCTGCAAACTGAATAAGACGGCGTGGTGCCGTTGGCGCGGATATAGGAGGATGCCGCATTTGGGGCAAGTGACTACAGCTGTTTCCGTTCAAACGGTTACATTTGAGCGAAAGAAACCGCGGAAATTCAACCAGCTAGAGGCAGTCAACCTGCACTTCCGGGGGACAGAGAAGTGGTTTGATCCAGTTGCGTGCCGAGGGTGTTTAAGGATTGCATGATCTGGATGGTCACACCTGCCCAGCCGTCCAAATACCCGCATGCTGATTCACGCCGCGTACAGCCGGACCCGGCACGAGTGTCAGTGGCGTCAACGCCAAATGATCCTTATCCAATACGCGCACTTCGACGATGAATGCATCACTGGCGGCAAGCTTGACGTCGAAACCCCGCGTCATGGCCTCAGTTCGGCTGGCGACTTTTACGGGTGTTGCCAACTTAAGGGAATTCATCAATCTCTTCAGCACAGGGATGGATGCCGAAGAGCCGATAGCGTTGGTTGGAAGGCCGTACGGCGGGCTGGGAATAAAAACTTAGAAGCGAACATATGCCCGCTCAACGAACGAAGAGCGAGAAAGGCGATTGTTCTGCCCAATGGGAACGGCAATGGGAGCAGCAAGCGTAGCGCACAGCGCGGGATCGAAAATGGAGCGGGTAGCGGGAATCGAACCCGCATATTTAGCTTGGAAGGCTACTGCTCTACCATTGAGCTATACCCGCATGCCCTTACCTTAACGCGGATCGGGCGAATTCACCAGCTTTGCCTTCGCCCGAGCGGGCGATTATCACACAACCGGTCAAAAATTGCTGGTGGTGGAGGAGGCTGGATTCGAACCAGCGTACGCTAAGCGAACGGATTTACAGTCCGTCTCCTTTAACCACTCGGACACTCCTCCAAGCCAGCCGCCGCGTTATGGCCAAGGGTCTGGGGACTGTCAACAACTTGCAGCCTTTGGGCGGTTGGCAAACCGATCTTTTTTGCGCTGGTCCCACCAGCTCATGGCGTGATACGGCCCCTTCATGAAAACACTTGGCAAACACACCTCTCAGCACAAAGGCGGTGGCGCATCGAAACCGCCCCGCAAACCACAAGGAAAGCCACACAGAAAACCTGGAGCTGGATCAGGCGCGCGCCAACAAATTGCCGATAGCCGTGGAGCAAAACGGTACGCGCAAAACAAAGATGCCGGTGCATCAAAAGCCGCCGGTCCGGACCGGCTGTTTGTCTACGGCGTCCACACTGTGCGGGCGGCACTGCTGAACCCAAAAAGGACCAACCACCGTCTTTACGCCACAGCAAATGGCTTGGAGCGGATAGCGGACGCCTTGCCCAATAACCTCGACATTCGTGAGGTTGAGAGCCGGGACTTGCAGCGCATGGTCGGCAGCGAACCGGTCCATCAAGGCCTTGTGCTGGAATGCGCGCCGCTGGACGCGCTCGACCCATCAGAACTGTTTCACCTCGCTGATCACGATTTACTGCTGGTGTTGGATCAGGTCACCGATCCGCACAATGTCGGTGCGATTTTGCGTTCTGCCGTCGCGCTGGCCGCTGGCGCTGTGATCACCACCGCGCGCCATGCGGCGGGCGAAAGCGCTGTGCTGGCCAAGTCAGCGTCCGGCGCGGTGGATATGATCGACCAGATGCCCGTGCGCAATCTGTCAAAGACGATTGACGAACTCACAGACATGGGGTTTTTGACACTGGGCTTGGACAGCGAAGGCGCGGCAGACATGGCGACAGCGCTGGCTGATCCAACGGCCTGGAACGACCGGCGATTGCGCGCAAAGCCAAGAAAAATCGCAATCGTGCTGGGCGCGGAAGGCAAGGGTTTGCGTGCCCAAACGCGCGATGCCTGCCACGTCCTGGCCCGGCTCGATATGCCCGGCCAAATTCGCTCGCTGAACGTATCGAATGCAGCTGTCTTAGCGCTTTATCTGGCGCGGGCGACGCTCACTTCATCCAACATCTAAGCGGCCTTATGAGCCACCCAAGTACAATATATGCGGATTGCACGGCTTGCGCTTGAGCGCACGCAATTGATTGCGTTCCCGCGCCAGCTTTTTCATCCCTGGGGAAACGTAGATGTATTTTGATCCGGTCCGGCGGTTCATCTCTTCCTTGTGGATATCGAAGTCCATTGCGGCATACGCATCCACCAGCAGCACACCCTCTGGACCGACCATAAGGCGCTTTCCGCCTTGGGTGGGGAACACATTGCGATCGTCCAACCACGGATTTTGCGCCATGCGCATGGCCCACTGGCGGCGGTCCAGTTCCTGCAACGCAGCCCGCTGCTCTGGATCGGTGGTGTTATCAAGTTCGATATCAACGTCATCCATGGTCACCACAGCCGTGCCGCTTAAACGGCTATCGGGCTTCGCAAAGCAGTGGGAATCGGACGCTGCAAAGGCACTGGAACCACTGCTGAATGCAACGCACATAACCGATAGGGCGGCGGTGGCCGCAAGGCGGGAAAAAGATTTGGATGTAAAACGCATGGCGACCCCGGTCCGCAGGCGAACCCGCCTGACACCTCAAGTTGTAAATGACCGGTTCCCGTTCCTCTCAACGAGGAACTGAAACCCAGTCGCCGCATCGCAACAAAAATGAGCGCCGTCGCACGGTTAATCAATGGTTAAGTCGACAACCCACACGGTTTCCTAAAGGTATGGTTAACCATCGCAGCGCAAGGATTGAGGGGCACCACCCGCATGTCAGGCCGCCACCGCATCCATGGCTTGAAAGGCCAGGGACAACACCCGCTCGTCAGCGTCGGGGGCAACCGCCTCGGTGGAAAGGATCTGCCTATAGCGTCGTGCCCCCGGCTGGCCCTGAAAGAGCCCGATCATGTGGCGGCTGACGTGATGCAATCGCCCTCCCCAGGCAATGTGCGCCGCTGCGTAGGCCATCATGGCCTCACAAATTGCATCCATTGAGATAGGCTCTGCCAGCGTAGCTTTCCCAAAATGCTCATCCACTTGCATAAGCAAAGACGGGTTTTGATAGGCCGACCGCCCCAGCATGATACCATCGACTCGATCCAAGTGTTGGAGACCGTCCTCCAACCGCGCTATGCCGCCATTGATGCCGATAAAACGATGCGGCAGCCGCGCCTTGAGACGGTGCACCCGGTCGTAGTCGAGCGGCGGGATATCGCGATTTTCCTTAGGCGACAGGCCTTGAAGCCACGCTTTGCGGGCGTGAACCCAAAGTCCATCACACCCTTTTGCAAACACCGCATCGGCCAGCCTGTCCAATGCGGTTTCCACGTCTTGCTCGTCCACCCCGATCCTGCACTTAACGGTCACTGGTATCGAAACCACATCTTTCATGGCGGCGACACAGTCCGCCACCAAGTCCGGCTCCCGCATCAGGCAGGCGCCAAACGTGCCAGACTGCACCCGGTCAGACGGGCAGCCGACATTCAGATTGACCTCATCATAACCCCAGCGCTCGCAAATTTGGGCCACATGAGCGAGCTTTGCGGGATCGCTCCCGCCCAATTGAACCGCCAGCGGGTGTTCGCTGGCATCAAACGCCAGGTGACGCTCAACGTCCCCATGCACAATCGCATCAGCCACCACCATCTCGGTATACAGCAAAGCCGATTTCGTGAGCAGCCGATGGAAATAGCGACAATGCCGATCCGTCCAATCCATCATCGGTGCCACGGCAAAGATCGGCTTGCGATGCTTGGCGTATAAGCTCGACGATGCGGTGTTTGGGGCAGCGAAAGAAGCCATTAACACCCTTTCCAGACCGGCTTGCGTTTTTCCAGGAAGGCTTGACGTCCCTCTCTGTGATCGGCGCTTGCGGCAGCTTTGTCTTGTAGTTGAGCTTCGGTCGCAATGGCCTTCTGCAGTGTCGATGCAGCAGCCGCCTTCAGCGCTTCTTTGGTGTATTGCAGCGAAAGCGGTGCCCGCTCCAAAAGCTTGATTGCAAGTTCTTCGGCGGAGGGCAGCACCGCCTCGTCATCGACAACACGGTTGGCCAAGCCCAGTTCCAGACAGTTTGGCGCTTCAATGCGCTGTCCCAGCGCCATGATTTCAAATGCACGACGATGGCCCAACTGGCGCTGCAAATGCCACGTCATTCCGCCGTCCGGCACAAGGCCGATGGCTGAGAAAGCAAGATAGATCGCTGAGGATCGTGCCATCACTACAATGTCGCAGGCCAGCGCCAAAGCGCCGCCGATGCCGGCTGCGATCCCGTTGATCGCACCAATCACGGGCTTTGGGCACTCTGCTATAGCGGTCAAAAACGGCGCATATTCTTCAAGCAGGCGCTCGCTGGGTTTCTTGTCCGATCCGCCCTGTTCCCGCAGGTCCGCACCAGCACTGAAACCACGCCCTGCCCCAGTGATAATGATCACGCCGACATTTTCGTCGTCCTGCAAAACATTGATTGCATTATACAAACTAACCCGCTGCGCCGCGTTGAAGGCGTTGAGCGCGTCAGGGCGTGAGAGCGTAATAGTGCCAATTTCGTTGCGCACGGACACCGCCACCGTGCCTTCCGTAAGAGCAACGGCGTTCGCATCATCCACTTCAAGTTGATCGGCCAAAATCGGTTTCCTTTGTCACGCGCCCGAAACACAAGCGACACGGGTTCAGCATTAAGCCACACCAAACACCCGCAATGAGATCTTGCCGATGTCCATAACGCAACACCGGCACATTAAAAATGGCCTATACCGGCGGGAATGGTTTGTCTTCGCGATCCAGAGAAAGTAAGCAGTCCTTAATTATTTTGTCTGTGGGCGCAGCACCGGCCCGCGATTCGTGCGTGGCGTAGAATTTTGACAATCAATCTGACCTCAGCAAAACTCGGCATGGCGGCAGCGGCTTGGGTTTTGGCAGTCCCCACCGCGCAAGCGGACTCGATCTACCAAGCCTTGGCCTTGGCCTATGATTCAAACTCTACGTTGAACGCACAGCGCGCCGCCACGCGCGCGGCCGATGAAGCCGTACCGCAAGCAAAGTCTTTTCTGCGGCCGCAAATCAACTTCGCTGCCGACCTTGGGTTCTCCTCAACCGTGCGCAACACCCCCGGCGTGGGCACCACCCGTACTTCGCTGCGGCCCTACGGTTTTGGCGTGACGATTGACCAATCGTTGTTTCGCGGCTTCCGGACCATCAATTCGATCAAAGCAGCCCGTGCCAGCGTGCGTGCCAGCCGAGAATCCTTGCGCAATGTTGAGCAAGATACACTGTTTAACGCGGCCAGCGCATTTGCCGACGTTGTGCAGGCACAGCGCCTTGTGACCCTGCGCCGATCCAATATAGATTTTTTGAGCGAACAAGTGCGCTCCTCCCGGGCAAGGCTGGAGGTGGGCGAAGGTACCCGCACCGATGTCGCGCAGAGCGAGGCACAACTTGCCTTGGCGCGGGCGCAACTGGCGGCTGCGCAGGCCAGCCTGGCGTCATCACGGGCGGTCTACCGCGAGGTTGTGGGCCGGTCTCCGTCTCATCTGCGAACTCCGGCAGTGCCGTCGCGGCTTCTCCCGCACTCGCTTGATAATGCCATCCTTTCCGCTGTGGTGGAGCACCCCAGTGTCAAAGCGACGGAACATTTGCTGGACGTGGCGGCGTTTAACGTCAAGACGTCAGAAGGACAGCTTTTGCCGGAACTCTCCGTTCGCGGCCAAGCACAGCAGCGCTACAACAGCGCGACGTCCGGTGACCGCACTGGCACAGCCAGCGCCACCGTTAATCTGTCCGTACCGCTTTATCAGGGCGGTCGTGTCGCCTCTGAAATCCGCCAGAACAAGCAAACGGTCGGTCAACGTCGTATCGAAATCGATCAAGCGCGAGATGCGGTGCGCCGGGCTGTTGTTGCAGCTTTTGCACAATTCACCAGCGCAAAAGCGTCGATCACATCGGGCCAAGCGCAAGTGAGTGCATCACGGCTGGCGCTGAATGGTGTCACGGAAGAGCGCAATGTGGGCCAGCGTACACAGTTGGACGTGCTGGAAGCTCAAAGCGATCTGCTCAATGCCCAAATCGCCCTCAACCAGGCCCGCCGCGACAAGGTCGTTGCCGCCTACGGTCTGTTTTCAGCGATGGGCGTCTTAAACAGTCGACGCATCGGGCTACAGGTTCGGCACTATGAACCCGTTGCTCATTTCAACGCAGTAAAAGACAAGTGGTACGGTCTGCGC
This sequence comes from Pseudomonadota bacterium, assembly GCA_038746275.1. GTDB lineage: Bacteria > Pseudomonadota > Alphaproteobacteria > Rhizobiales > Rhizobiaceae > Pseudahrensia. Next base: position 6,344 of record JBCDKS010000017.1, read on the forward strand.
ACACCGAGCGGCCACTAGAGCGGTTCACAATTTGATTGAACCGCTCGGTTGCGAAGAGCAACCCGGCGCTTAGGCGCCGCCCCTCCCCCACCTAGGGTCGCGAAGGCCTCTTGAGGCCGACAGCGTGAGCACTACAACTGAATCAATTCTATCAAAGATAGAAATGATCTAGAGTTTCCGTTCAAACGGAACCGTTTGAGCGCAGACGACCTTAGTGAACCTCTTTAACATTGTCGCCGAGTTCCTCGTATGGCTCAACGGACCCGACATTCATCGTATATCCGACGTCGGCGAGGATGGTTGAGACAGAATTCGTGGTCAATGTCCCGGTCAGCCAGATCGGCTCCCACACCTGCTCCAACTTAAGTCCTTTGGCGTTTTTCACGTAGATGATCTGATTGGCCGCAGGCGGCGGAACGTGGATGCAAGCACCCAGGAACGGAACCAGCAAAAACTGTGTGATGTCGTCACCATCAAAACCCACGGGCGTCACGTAACCGGGAATGCGCACCACTTTCCCATCGAGGCTGCCAACAAGCTGGGCCCCGCGGGGTTGCATATCGCGCATGAACTCGACCTCACCAAGAAATTCCCTGAGTTCTTCTTCGGTGACCTGAAAGTCCTTCGCCTTCGGCTTGCCCAGACGCTCGTCCTGCTGCGGCATAACAATGCGTTTGCCGGTGAACGGTTCAGGCACCAAGTCTTCCCAACCAAGAACAAGTGGTTGGGCCGATGCAGCAGGTGCCAACACAAACGCAGCGAACCAGACGGCCCAAGCAGAACTGATCAAGACAGACAGTTTGCGCATGAAGGTCTCCTCAGAGCAGTTTCCTGTCAAACGGCTCCGTTTGAGCGAAAAGAATTGCTTTCAAACAACAGGCCGAAAATCTTGTTTCACCACATATGGTCAAAACAGCGGCGACACGAAATACACCGGACAAAAAGCGGAATGACGTCAAGCCGTATGTATGACACGTTTCCCGTCGGTTTGCCGCAAATATGTCACCAGAGAGGAAACAGCCAATGACAGGCGCGTTACCAAGCGCGCGGTCAGCCTCGCAGTTTATGCTGGCAGCGCAACCCGCACTATGATCGCCACATTGACGATGGTGGACACACGATCGCCATCGACGACCCTCAGCCCGCCTTTGTCTGCCAAGGGCGACACGCGGCCATAAGGCAGTTCAGCTGCGACAGCTTGCAGGTCCACCGCATCCGGCTCCGGGGCTGCGATCCGCAACTCTATTTCCATCGCTTTGGCATCCATGTTGAGATGGCGAAACAAAACGAGAGACGAATGATGGATCGCATCTTGCACCGCACGTTTGGCGGCTTTTGTTGCATCCTCCCCGTAGAGGTCTGTTCCAACCCCCATTTCCACAATGATGCGCTTGAGCGGCCTCAAGGCTGTTGCTTCTGCGCTCATTGTACAGCCACACTTTCAATTAAGGCCTCGGGAAGATCGAGCGACACGATGACGGCGGCGTTGGCCAAGAGCACATGCCCGCCGTCTTCCATCGGCGTATCCATCCCGCCGTGCTCAACGCTCACGCTCACGGCGCCATAGGGCAACATGGCGGCCACCTCTTGAACATCGACCGCATCCGGCTGCTGCGCACCGATCACCACATCGATCACCATCGCGCTGCGGGGTTGGTCGAACGCGTCAGCAACCGTTAGCACGTTTTGGCGGATTGCGTTGTGCACCGCACGGCAGGCCGCTTTGGTATGGCTCTCGCCTTGAATGTCTGTGCCCATGCCTAGTTGCATGACCAGTTTCTTGAGCGGCATCGCCGTTCTCCCAATAAAAAACCGACCCGCAAGGTTTGCGGGCCGGCTCAATCGTCTCGACTAAAAGATGGACTCAGCTATCTTCAGCTTTTGGGGCTTCCGTCGTTGCAGCGTCGCCATCCTTCGGTGGGTTCAGCGACCTGAGATAAGCAACAATGTCAGCGCGTTCCTGGGCGCGTTTTTTGCCGCTCAGCTTGAAGGACATTTTCGAACGCGCTTTCTTATCATCAAGTTTAGCACGCAGATATTTGCGTGGGTTCTCAACGTAAGCGGTCAATTCCTCGGTGTTCCAGACAAGGCCTGCTTCACCGGCGGCAACGAGGCTTTTGCCGTATTTCTTGGGGAACAGTTCCCGGCTACCGGCCTGGCGGCCGTAGACATCCGTCAGGTTTGGGCCAGCTTTTCGCTTAGACACCTCAGCGGCATCGCCCACGATATGGCATGTCAGGCAGCGCTTCTGAAACACTTCCATGCCGCGGACAGCGTCCCCGGCTTCCTGTGCGATGGCACCCGATTGGGAGCCCAATGATACCAAACCGGCCAAAGCCATTACGGTATAAAGTTTTGTCATGCAGTCCTCCTGTGGAATTCCAATTTGGCGCGTTTGGCGCACCTACGCTGTTAAGCCCTCTCCAACAACCTCGTAAAGGAAGTTATCGTGTTCTTCAAACGACTTGTTAGTGGTAGCAAAACATGTTGACGCGATCATGTCCTAATTGAGTGACGACGGCAGGGTGTTTTGCCGCAACCTTTCCTATCACTTCCAACGCAGGGCAAGGTCAAACGCATGAAAGGCAAATGCGACGCTCAACGCAGCTGCCATGGCGGGCCACGGCCATTGCGCAAGCGCGGCCCAGAGAGCCAGAGCAAAACCGCCCCCCGCTCCTAAGAAGGACAGCAAATGACCCGCTGGGACACCCTGCCCCGTTCGGCGACGCCAAAGCGTTAAGACAATCCATTCCAGCGCCAGAAAGACGAGCAGCACTTGTGCAATAGCCGGTGTGGAGAGCAGCCACTGCAAGCCATCAAACACGTCAGCGCATCTTAGGTTCGTGCCAGACCGAGCAGATGGCTCAAGTCCTTAAAGAACACCCGCACATGGGCCATTGGCTCACGTTTGACGAGTTCCTTGTTCATGTAGGACTCCCAAGTCAGGCGCTGCACGTCTTTGTCTTCGCAAATTTTGACAAACCGTTCGCGCCGCCGGTCGCCGCCGTACCAGAAAAACTGCAAAATCCCCAAAACCCAAAACACCTTGCCGTGCTCTTTCATGAATTGCTTGCGTGCGCCGGATAGTGCCTTTTGTAAGGAATTGGCGTCCTTTGCCTGCAAAGCCTCCATAGCGGTGTCGGCGACCATACGTCCGCAAGCCATCGCGTAGTAAATGCCCTCGCCCGATGCGGGGGCTACGACACCGGCAGCATCGCCGCACACGATGATGTTGCGGCCGTTGTCCCAGCGTTTCATCGGCTTCATAGGAATCGGTGCGCCTTCATGGCGGATGGTGCGCGCACCCTCCAAACCCGTCGCACCCCGAAGATTGGCAACCGCTCCGCGCAACGAAAAGCCCTTATTGGCGGACCCCACGCCAACGCTGGCTGTTTTTCCGTGCGGGAACACCCACGCATAAAAGTCGGGAGACAATTTGCCTTGATAATAAACATCGCAACGGGTTGGGTGGTACATCTCGTTATCGTTGGCGACGCCTTCCATGGAGATAATCTCATGGTAGGCAAAGACGAAGGGCACCGGCTTCACGTTTGGCAGGCCCTGTTTTGCGACTTTGGATTTCGCGCCGTCAGCGCCGATAAGCAAACGGGCTGAAACTGTGTGCTCGCCACCGTTTCCATCGCGATAAGTGACGGACACCCGCCCATCATCGGCTTCCCGTAACGTCTGAAACGTTCCCACGCGACGCACAGCGCCATTCGTGGCAGCCCGTTCGCGTAGAAACTCGTCAAACGTGTCACGGTCCACCATGCCCACAAAGCCGTTTTCAATGGGCATATCGACGGCCTTGTTGGACGGCGCGATCATACGGGCGGAGCGGATACGGGCACATATCTGTTCGTCGGGGATATCAAAATCACGGATGGCACGGGGCGGAATGGCACCTCCGCAAGGCTTGATACGGCCTTGCCGGTCCAAAAGAAGCACATTCTGCCCTGCGCGGGCCAAATCATCAGCGGCTGTGGCACCGGCGGGTCCACCTCCCACCACCACGACATCGAAGTCTTCGCGTCCTTGGGGAGCATCAGTTTTCGTCAAATCAGTCATGGTGCAGTCCTTCTTCCGTATTCCAAAATCGTCTACTCAGCCGCCTGCAAACCGGCCTCGAATTCATCCTCTGCCCGCTGCCTTTCCGCCTTTTGCTCACCGTTTATGTCAGCGCCCGGTGCCACTCGGTAGGCGATCAAACCGGACAGCACGAACAGAACGGCTTCGGTAGCAAAGATTGTTGAGTAGGCATCAACCGGCGTTTCCAGCAAAGCCCGCGCGAGATCGACAGCGACCGTTCCCAAAAAACCGCCAAGACCAAAAGCGACAGCCTGCGACGCGCCCCACAGACCCATACGCGTGCCCTCGCGCCGCGCTTCACCCTGTGTGGCCAGCCCCATCATGGAACCGATGGCAGCAACCGCAAAAGCACCGTTGGCCAAGCCCAGACAGAAGACATTGGCCCGCAAAGGCCATTCCGGCCCGATATGCGCCGCAACAGAGAGGCCCACAAAAGCAATGGCAGATGCCAAACATCCCCCAACCGCCCAAACCCGCATGGACCCCATGCGCCCGCGACCCAAGGCACTGCCCGCAAGGGCCACCAGCACCATGCCCAGCATGACACCGCCATTTTGAACGCCGGCGAGTTTGGTGGACTCACCCGGCGAAAAATTGAAAACGAGACCGGCAAACGGTTCCAAGATCAGATCCTGCGCGCTGTAGGCAAGCATGGAAACAAACACAAAAATCGTAAATTCCCGCGCCTTCTTTTCGGCCCACACATCCCGAAATGCCTCTTTGAAGGGCACTTTGCGTGCGGCTTCAGAGGTTTGAGCCGCCTGTGCAGCGGCACTGCGCTTGGGCTCAATTCCCATGACGGCCAACACAGCCACGATAAAGGCGATAATCGAGACACTGGTGGAAACCGCCACCAGACGTTCCGGGGTGTAAGGGTCCAAATTCGCACCCGCCACGATCGCGGTAACCACGAACCCGGCAATCATCATAATCCAGACGATGGATGCCGCAGCGGGTCTGCGCGATGGCGCAACGCGGGTTGCCAACAGCGTGAGCAGAGATGTTCCCGAGGCACCGACACCGAGCCCGATGAGCGCAAAGGCAACCACACTCAGCGCGATCCCTCCCCAAACCGATGTGCCCATAAGCCCTGTACCGACAGCAGCCAGTGCCCCGCCGAGGGCCAAAACGGCCATGCCACCAATGATCCACGGTGTGCGGCGACCACCCACATCCGACCCGTAGCCCCAGCGAGGGCGGGTCATCTGAATGGCATAGTGCAACGCCACCAGCGCTCCGGGCACAACGGCGGCCAACGCGTATTCCACAACCATGATGCGATTGAGCGTTGAGGTGGTCAAAACCACGATGGCACCCAGCGCGGTCTGCACGAGGCCCAGCCGTATGATTCCTAGCCAAGACAAAGGCACGACAGCATTGCTTTCATGCGTGTTGGCAACGCGATCACTCTGCATGGTATTTGATTGATGTTCCACTTCGGCTCCCTCAAGCGACACGTTTTAGCCCCCGCCACTCAAAAAACCGGCGACCGATTTGGTAAGCGCAGCAACAGTTTGAGCGCTGCCTTGCAAGTGCGAGACACCGACCGCGCTGATCATCATGCCAGACACGAAAAACACCGTGCCCGTACCGTTGTAGAGCGCGGCGTTGCGGCGTGGGTTCAACAGCAAAGAAATGTCGTCCAGCAAGTAGCGCACCATAAGCCAGACCTGGATGCCCAAGACAGCGGCCACGCCCAGCGCAAACCAATGAAGCCCCCAAGCAAACAAGAGTGCCACCACCACGACCTGCGGCACCGCCATCATGATGCTGGCGACACGTGCAGCGCGATCAGCGCCCAACTGAACGGGCAAAGTGCGCACGCCCATCCGCTTGTCCCCCAAGACGGATTTGAAGTCGTTTAAGGTCATGATGCCGTGGGCACCGATGCTGTAGAGCGCAGCCAATGCCAGTATGCGCCAGTCGGGCATCGCACTGAGCATAACCGCCGCACCGGTGAACCACGCCAAGCCTTCGTAGGAAATGCCGCAAGCGGCATTGCCCCACCAGCCGTTCAGCTTCAAACGCAGCGGCGGCGCGCTGTAGACCCAAGCCAAAATCAACCCAACAACCGTCGCGGCCAGAACCAATGGCCCCAGTGCAAAGCCTAAAACAAGCGAAAGGGCCGACCACAAAATAGCGATGTAAAAACCGGTTTTGCCGGGCAAACGACCGGACGGGATCGGCCTGTCCGGCTCGTTGATCGCGTCCACATGTCGGTCGCACCAATCGTTCATGGCCTGGCTAGAGGCACAGACCAAAGGCCCGGCGAGAACAACACCGCCCGCCACCAAGGTCCAACGGTCCCAAACGGGCGCACCGCTGGAGACCACACCGCAGGCAAAGGCCCACATGGGGGGAAACCAGGTAATTGGCTTAAGCAGTTCCAGCGCGGCCCAAAAGGTGGGGATCGGCCCGCCAGAAGATGCGCGCACTGCGGACGTGTCCGCAGGACCTTCGGGAAGGGGATCAGGTGCCAAAGTCATGCCGGACGATAGAAACCGCCGGGCAAAGTGTCAATTAAAATTGACGCTTCTCATTGTCCAATTTGAAAGACCGCACAGGCACCCGCAACGATCTGAGCTTAAAGCTCCTCCCCGTCCGCATCACGGGCGAGCTTGGCATAGAGGCTTTGGCGCGACAGGCCCAACATCCGGGCCGCCGATACACGGTTGCCCTTGGTCAGTTCCAACGCTGTCTCGATGCACAAATGTTCAATCAAACCGGTCGTTTCCCGCACGATATCCTTCAACGGCATGTGACCCACGAGATTGGTGATTTGTTCGTTGGTCCGCGCCACCACGTTCTCCGCGCCATCTTTTTGGAACAAGGGGCCGGATGCTTGCCGCACAAGAAAACCAAACAATGTCGTGCCGTTTTGATCGATCAGTGTGGCGGAAATCTCCACACTCTCCGTCCGACCAAACGGCCCGCGCAGCACGGTTGCAAACCGGCGCACCAACCCGTGTTCCTGCACATTGGCAATCAGTACATTGCAATCCACGCCGGGACGCTCGAACCATGTGTCCAACACCTGACCTTCCGCAGCATGGCTGCTGGACAGGCCCAGAAGGGTGGCAAAGGCGCTGTTGCACGACAGGACCATGCGCTGGTCATTGGTGACCAAAAACGCGTCTGGCATATTCTCCACCAGATCGAGCGTGTGCCGCTCAACCGCATAGGTCAGCGGCACCACGTTGCCGGAGTCTGATTCCAATCGCAAAAGCAGATGGGCACTGCGCTCTTGATGGAAACGCGATGCATGAATGGCGATCTGCTGTCCGCCGCGCATTTTCAGCGTGATGTCCCGCGTGCCATTTTCTTCCAGCGAAGCGCGCAGCAACTTGTGCAGCAATTCCGATTCTTCACTGTCAAAAAGCTGGGTCAGCTTGCCACCGGCAGCCTTACGCTCGCTCATGCCCAACACGCGCTGTGCCGCCGGGTTTATATCCACCACCTTAAGAGAGGCAGCCTCGACCAAAATTTGCGGGACATCAGCCAACTGGAACATCGTGCGATAGCGCATTTCCTCGGAGCGCAAGCGCGAAAACTCCCGCTCCATGGAAAGTTGCGAGTTCATCAACCGCTGCTGCATCGCAGAGAGACGAGACAGATCGCGCCCAAATGCAACCACCTTGTCGCTTTCGCCGAGCCGAACGCAGGTGTAACGGATGGGCGCATCATCGCCTTTTGGCAGGGAATGGTTCACTTCGCGCGGCTTGATGGGGCCTTTTGTCTTCGCCTCCGCCAAAACCGATGCGATCTTGCTTTCGCTCTCAGCGGTAACAATCTCGATCCACTTGCGACCGGTCCAACTTTTGGCACCGCCGGCGAGCAGTTTTTCGGACGCGATGGCAGCGTCCCGTATGACGCCGTCAGCGTCCACAATAAGCGTGATCTCACTGGCCTGCGCCAGCACTTCCGCCGCATCAAGAGCGCTGACGCTTTTGAAATGGGCATCAGCATGCGCAAAACGCGCCGTGACAGATTGGGAGATTTGGTCGTCCAAAGGTCCATGTCCCTTTTGAACACCGGCTCCCAAACGGTGCATGAGGTTAAATTATGACAGTCCAGCGCTTCAGCACGATTCCGTGCAGGGCGCTTATTGTGCATTCCAACCGTCAGATCAAATGCCGGATGTCCGGCGCCAACCCAATTTCCGCAGATAATCCGCGGGCGATTGTGGCCAACCAAGGCCGCGTCCAGTCCGGTAAAAACCTACTCGTTGGTTTCGCCCGGCAATTCTGTTTCATCCCGTGGCATACGCTTAAACAGGTCTCTTGTCAGCGAAAGCGCTTGACGGGCGTCTAGGGCAATGCCTTCCACCGGCAGCGTTTCCACCAGTTTCGGATTCGATTGCACCAATGGACCACCGATAACGATGGCTAGTCTTTTGTTCAAACTGCTGGCCCGGATGGACACGATCAGTTGTCGCATCGCGGACAATTGCGATTCGTGGGCCAGCGAGAGGCCAACGATATCGTAGTGGCGCTCCCTCACCTTTCGAACCAGCGAGGCGCCACTTTCGGCCATCACAATGCCCACGTCCCACCCGTCGGCCCGCATAAACTCTTCAACGATGGCAGCACCGAACAAGTGGTTCTCACCCGGATAAGGGGCAATCATCATCGTGCCGCCAGCAATCTTCGGCTTAATCTCATTGTTCAAACGATCGGAAAAACGATGCAACACTGAGTGTAGTGTCGCCATGCCCAATGTGACCTCAGAAAACGAAAGATCATCATCGTCCCAGCGTTGACCCAGCACGACTGCAGCCGGGCTGAACAAAGACAGGATCAAATCACCAACCTGGTGACCAAACGCAATGTATTCATCGACCTGCGCACAAACCGCTTCAAACGAGCCATCCAAGATCAATGCGACGAGGTTCGTTACATCATCTTCCACCAGCACTGGCGCCTTTTTGGGCTTCATCGTTTTGGTTTCACGCCTCCGTCGTAAGCCAAGCTCGTTATCTTGGGCTAAGCTGAAATCACTGCTTTGGACACCTAATGTGCCCGTAGCGAGCTTTGGAAGCAAAGCCTTTTGCAATACGGTGAACTCAATATGCGCCAACAGGGCCGAGACAACCTCTAGCCGTTCCGGATCAGGAGTGATCGCGTCGTCCTGATTGTGCGACCCCGTCATAGTCCAAACATCCTCCTCACAGGCCCCTCCAAGCCTTTGCGAACCAGGCCTTTGCGAACCAAGCCGCTACAGGCAAAGCCATTACGAGAATATGTGAAGCACCCCGCACCGCAGGATGCATCTCGCTAAAAATCATAATGCGCTGACGTCAGAAAAATGTCCAGTCTATTTTACGTCCAGTTTGCTTGACACATCTGCTTCCCACCCCGTATCTTTTCGCCACCGGCATCCGAAAAACGACCGGATTTCGGCTAGGAGGGAAGACGTGCCAGACGCCATCATCAACAGGGAAAATGCTGCTGCCGGCACCCCGCCGCGCGTGCCTGCGGGCCTCTACACGGCCGAAGAGCGTGTGCGTCGCGATGAGACCGTTTGGACCTTGGTCCAGGGACTTTTAGCGCCATTCCAATTCTTCGTTTTTCTGGTGTCGCTAGGCCTGGTTTTCTACACGCTGCGCACCGGCGAATTATACGGGCTGACCACCGCATCAGTCGTCTTTAAAACACTGATTTTATACGTTATTATGATCACAGGCGCGATCTGGGAAAAGGTCGTGTTTGGCCGTTATCTATTCGCGCCAGCATTCTTTTGGGAAGACGTCTTTTCCATGTTGGTTCTGGCGCTGCACACTGCCTATCTCGTGGCATTGCTTGCCGGCGCATTGTCAACAACGGCGCTCCTCTGGCTCGCCTTGGCGGCTTACGGAACCTATGTCATCAACGCGGTCCAGTTCGTCCTGAAACTGCGCGCTGCACGGCTACAAATGCAGGCAGTCGACCAACCGTCCAATCAACTGGATTCGGGGGTCAATTTCCGTTCGCAGGGTGAAGCAAAAGCACAAATCGGAGCGGCGGCATGAGCGCTCCTGTGCAAAAAACCACCCTTTTTGATGGAAAAACCACCCTGTCCAAATCCGTGGACAGCATAAATGTGGCCCCAAATGTGGGATGTGTAGAACGTCCGATTCTCCATGAACGCGGTCAACATGAGGTGTTTTGTGGCCTCACCGGCATCATGTGGCTGCACCGCAAAATCCAAGACGCATTCTTCTTGATTGTCGGATCACGCACCTGTGCGCATCTCATGCAGTCCGCTGCCGGAGTGATGATATTTGCCGAACCCCGCTTTGGCACCGCCATTATGGAAGAGCGGGATCTGGCCGGCATCGCCGATATGAATGACGAATTGGACGGGGTAGTGGCGCGGTTGCTGGAGCGCCGTCCGGAAATCCGTCTGTTGTTTCTGGTGGGGTCCTGCCCGTCAGAAGTCATCAAACTGGACTTGGACAGGGCTGCCCAGAGGCTGGCCGTTCGGCACAATCCCGATGTGCGCATTCTCAGCTATTCGGGCAGCGGCATCGAAACGACCTTCACCCAGGGAGAAGACGCGTGTCTTGCGGCCCTCGTGCCCAGCTTGCCCGCAGAGCCGGACAATGCGCCCGCCACATTGATGGTCGCCGGTGCACTGGCCGATGTGGTGGAAGATCAGTTTGCCCGCATCTTTGAGCAATTGGGCATCGGACCCGTGCGCTTTTTACCGGCGCGTCTTGCAGAAGATATGCCGCCCGTTGGCCCCAACACGTTTTGTCTGTTGGCTCAGCCCTTTCTCACCGACACGGCGCGGGCGTTGCAGGAGCGCGGGGCGACAATCCTGCAAGCCCCCTTCCCGCTGGGCGCACAAGGCACCACCGCTTGGTTGAAAACGGCTGCCGACGCATTTGGTATCGACGACGAGACGTTTGAAACCGTTACCGCACCCGCACGGGAGCGCGCGCTTCGCGCCGTATCCCGTCATCGTGAGAACCTCGAAGGCAAGTCCGTCTTCTTCTTTCCAGACAGCCAGTTGGAAATTCCGCTCGCCCGCTTTCTCGCCACAGAGTTGGGGATGGTGCCCGGTGAGGTTGGCACGCCCTATCTCAACCGCACCATCATGGCCCCGGAACTGAACGCACTGGACGACAGGGTGCGTATCAGCGAAGGCCAGGACGTGGACATGCAACTGGTGCGCTGCCGTGAGGAGCGCCCGGACATTACGGTTTGCGGTCTTGGCTTGGCCAATCCGCTGGAAGTCGAAGGCATGACCACGAAATGGTCTATTGAGCTCGTCTTCACCCCGATCCAGGGCTACGAACAGGCCGGTGATCTGGCAGAACTCTTCGCCCGCCCCCTCAACCGCAAAACACGTTTGAGGGTCTAAGCGATGCAGCTCACCGTCTGGACATATGAAGGCCCGCCGCATGTGGGTGCCATGCGCATCGCTACCGGCATGACCGATCTGCATTACGTGCTGCACGCCCCGCAGGGCGACACCTATGCCGACCTTTTGTTCACGATGATCGAGCGGCGCAAAAAGCGGCCACCTGTCACCTACACGACCTTCCAAGCCCGCGATCTGGGCGGCGACACGTCGGAACTGTTCATGGAATCAGCCCGCGGTGCCTACGCCCACCACAAGCCCGCCGCGATGATCGTGGGTGCATCTTGCACGGGCGAATTGATCCAGGACGATCCCGGCGGCCTTGCCAAAACACTGGGTCTGCCCGTTCCGGTTATCCCCGTGGAGCTTCCTTCCTACTCCAAGAAGGAGAACTGGGGCGCGTCCGAAACACTCTACCAACTCGTCCGTTCCATCGCCCCATCCGGCCCGGACAAAAGCGCAGATAGCGATGGTCCGTCTTGCAACATTATCGGACCGACGGCTTTGGGCTTCCGCCACCGTGATGATGTACGCGAAATTGTCGGCCTGATCGAAACCATGGGCATCCATGTCAACGTAGTGGCTCCGCTGGATGCGTCGGTGCATGATCTTCTGCTGCTGAAGCAGGCCGATTTCAACATCTGTCTATATCCGGAAATTGGCGACGTGACCTGCCAATGGATGAAGCGCACATTCAAGCAGCCCTACGTCAAAACCGTCCCCATCGGCGTTCAAGCCACACGCGAATTCCTCCATGAAATCGCAGCTTTGGCGGGGATCGATGAATCACAATGCGAAGCCTTTTGCCTCGACAATGAGAGCCGCCTGCCGTGGTATTCGCGCTCCATCGATTCAACCTATCTCACAGCCAAACGGGTCTACCTGTTCGGCGATGCCAGCCATGTCATCGCCATGGCCCGCGTGGCCCAGACCGAGATGGGTTTTGAGGTCGTCGGCATGGGCACCTATAGCCGCGAATTCGCCCGCGACATGCGTGAGGCGGCGGCCCAATACGGCCTCGAGGCGTTGATCACAGACGATTATCTCGAAGTCGAAGAGCAGGTTCAGGCCCTCCAGCCGGAACTGGTTTTGGGCACACAGATGGAGCGACACATCGCAAAGCGTTTAGGGCTGCCCTGCGCCGTGATCTCGGCTCCGGTCCACGTGCAGGACTATCCGGCCCGTTACTCCCCCCAAATGGGGTTTGAGGGCGCTAACGTCCTGTTCGACACGCTGGTGCACCCCCTGACCATGGGGCTGGAAGAGCATTTGTTGCAGATGTTCCGTGACGATTTTGAGTTCAACGATGAGGCAGGACCGTCCCATCTAGGCCACAGCGCCAAGCGCGCGACGACGTCCGCACAGACACCCGCACCCGCCGAAGCCAAGGCAGATGCCGCGCCAACCGATGGCGCGCCATCCTGGGCGCAGGATGCGGAAAAAGAGTTGCGCAAAATCCCGTTCTTTGTGCGCGGCAAGGCCAAGCGCAACACGGAAAAATTCGCTGCCGCAAATGGCGTCATGACAATAACGACGGAGACGCTCTATGAAGCGAAATCGCACTTCAGTCGTTAAAGACACGGTGGCCAAAAACACCGAAGTCAACGTTGTATTGATTACGCTGGACCATAACCTGTCCGGCGCTGTCAGCGAGGCGAAAACCAGTCTGGCAAAGGACTTGCCGGGCCTGAACCTGTCCGTCCATGCAGCAACTGACTGGCACGAAAACGATGCCAAACTGCGCGCCTGCAAAGACGACATCGCCAAGGGCGACATCATCGTCGCCTCCATGCTGTTCGTGGAGGAACACGTCAAAGCCGTGATTGACGATCTGACGGCACGCCGCGACCAGTGCGATGCGATGGTGTGCTGCATGTCCGCCGGCGAGGTGATGAAAAACACCTCCATGGGCAAGTTCAAAATGGACGGGGAGCAAAAAGGGCCGCTCGCCTTGCTCAAAAAACTGCGCGGCAGCAGCGGAAAATCCCAACCCGGCAAACACAAAGACCTGAGCAAAACGGCTGGCGAGCGGCAGATGAAAATGCTCAAGCGCTTGCCCAAACTGCTAAAATACATTCCGGGCACGGCCCAGGACGTGCGCACCTATTTCCTGACGCTCCAGTATCGCCTCTCTGCAAGCCAGGAAAACGTCGCCAATATGGTACGCATGTTGGTCGACAAATATGCCGACGGTGACCGCATCGCCCTGCGCGGCAACACACCGGCGGCAGACCCCATCGAATACCCGAATACCGGCGTTTATCACCCGTTGATGAAGGACAAAGTGTCGGCCAACACGGCTGACCTTCCCATGTTGCCAAACGCCAAAGGCACGGTCGGCCTGCTGCTACTACGCTCCTACATTTTATCTGGCGACACCGCCCACTATGACGGCGTGATCCGTGCCTTTAATGCCCGCGGTCTCAACGTCGTGCCTTGCTATTGCAACGGTTTGGACAACCGCCCCGCAATCGACGCGTTTTTGAGCGGTGGGGACACCGGCGTAGTCGTCGATGCTGTCGTCTCGCTCACTGGCTTTTCTTTGGTGGGAGGCCCTGCCTATTCCGATGCCAGAGCCGCGTCCGATGCACTGGAAGCCTTGGACGTGCCGTATATCGCGGCCCACGTGACCGAGTTTCAGACTTTGGAGACTTGGGAAGCATCCGCCACCGGCCTTATGCCCATCGAGACCACGATCATGGTGGCAATACCGGAACTGGACGGGTCCATAGCCAGTCAGGTCTTCGGCGGTCGTTCGGTCGGCACCAAGAACGCGCCCCGCACCTGTGGCTGTTCGCGCAATCTTGGCACCTGCCCCACCGGCCAAAGCTGCATGCACCCGCATGAGGAGCGTGTTGCAACACTGGTTGCCCGCACCGAAAAACTCGTCTCACTGCGCCGCACCGAACGCGCCAAACGCAGGATCGCGCTGACAGTTTTCAACTTCCCGCCAAACTCCGGCAATATGGGCAGCGCAGCCTTTTTGGACGTGTTCAGTTCTGTCCACGCGACGTTGTTGAAACTAAAATCAGAAGGCTATGACGTCGGCGAAGTACCCGCTGACGCTGATGCGCTGCGCGACACCGTCTTGAAGGGCAACAGCGAAGAATATGGCGCGCTTGCCAATGTCCACGCCACCATCGACGTGGAAGATCATGTCCGACGAGAGCCATATCTGACAGACATAGAGGCCCAATGGGGGCCGGCTCCGGGCCGCGACAACACCAATGGCGGCGCGATCTTCATCCTCGGAAAACAGTTCGGCAACGTGTTCATCGCAGTGCAGCCCGGCTTCGGTTACGAGGGCGATCCGATGCGCCTGCTGTTTGAAAAGGGCTTCACCCCCACCCACGCCTTTTCCGCTTTCTACCGTTACCTGCGCGAAGACTATGCAGCCGATGCCGTGCTTCACTACGGCACCCACGGCGCGCTGGAATTCATGCCCGGCAAACAGGTCGGCATGAGCGCGGACTGCTGGCCGGACCGTCTGATCAAAGACCTGCCGAACTTCTATCTTTATGCTGCCAACAACCCGTCAGAAGGCACGATTGCCAAGCGCCGGTCAGCGGCCACACTCGTGTCTCACCTCACACCACCCGTTACACAGGCCGGTCTGTACAAAGGCCTCAATGATCTCAAATCCGCCCTCGACCGCTTGCGCAACCTGCCACCGGAACAGGCTGATGATATCGATGCAACCCATCAACTAATCGTGGCGCAGGCCGAGCAATTGGACCTGCTGGACGGTTTGCCAACCAACAATCGCGAGGCCTTCGTCGTCGCGCTGACGGGCAAATTGCTGGAACTGGAATACTCTTTGATCCCACAGGGTCTGCACGTCGTGGGCGAAGCGATGGACGAAGACCAACGCCTCGAAATGCTGGCTCTGATCGCCGAGGCTGATGAAACGCCCTCGCCCACGACGGACACGATCCAAGCGATTGTCCACGGCAAGGACGATGAAGTTGCTAAGGCGCGCGAAAACGTGGCAACGCCGGAACACGGACTGCTGATCGACAAATTGGTGGAAGCCAACTCCAATCTGTCCCGCAATGAAGAGCTTGATGGCATCGTCACAGCGTTGGACGCCCGCTTCGTGCGCCCCTCTCCTTCCGGCGATTTGATCCGCACACCGGGCATGTTGCCGACCGGTCGGAACATTCATGGCTTTGATCCCTTCAAGATCCCATCCGCCTTCGCCGTCAAAGACGGCGCGATGCAGGCCGCCAAAGTGCTTGAACGCTACATGGAGGCCGATAACACCCTGCCGGAAACCATCGCAGTGGTGCTGTGGGGCACGGACAACCTTAAAACCGAAGGCTCGCCCATGGCACAGGCGCTGGCCCTGCTCGGCGCGCGGCCAAGGCTTGATTCCTACGGCCGTGTGGTGGGCGCGGAACTGATCCCGCTGGACGAGTTGATGCGCCCGCGCATCGATGTCGTCATCACGCTCTCCGGCATTTTTCGCGATCTGCTGCCTTTGCAGGCGCAGATGATGGCAGAAGCCTGCTATCTCGCTGCCACGGCAGACGAGCCAGCCGAACGCAATTTCGTGCGCAAACACGCTCTCGCTTATGCGACTGAGAACGCCTGCACGTTGGAAGAATCCGCCTATCGCGTCTTCTCAAATGCCGAAGGTGCCTATGGCGCCAACGTCAACTTCCTCATCGGATCCTCCGCATGGACCGATGACGAGGAGATCGCCAACCAATATTCCAGCCGCAAGTGTTTCGCGATTGACCGCAAGGGTAAGACTGCCAACCAATCCAAGGCTTTCGACACGGTCATGGGCCAAGTCGATCTCGCCTACCAAAACCTCGATTCGGTCGAGTTGGGCGTGACAACCATTGATCATTACTTCGACACCCTTGGCGGCATAGCCAAGACGGTCGAACGCGCCAAGAAAGTGGCTGGAAAGCCGGAAGATCTTCAAATCTTCATTTCAGACCAAACGCAGGGCCAAGGCAAAGTTCGCTCCTTGGGCGAACAAGTCAGCTTGGAAACCCGCACCCGCTCGCTCAATCCAAAATGGTTCGAAGGCATGTTGGCCCACGGCTACGAAGGCGTGCGCGAAATCGAAGCCCAAATCACCAACACGATGGGTTGGTCCGCCACCACATCGGGTCAGGTGAAACCGTGGGTCTACCAAAAACTGTCAGAGACATTTGTTCTCGACGATGACATGCGCGCCCGTTTGGCCGCGCTTAACCCTGCAGCTTCATCACGCATGATCAACCGCCTCATCGAGGCGAGCGAGCGTGACTATTGGCAGCCGGACGCCGAGACACTCGAAGCCTTGCAACAGGCCAGCGACGAAATGGAGGACGCGCTGGAAGGCGTGGAAGGATAAGAGATGAACATTATCGGCCCCAATTCCCACTTCAAAGACAAAAGCCGCCCCCTGCCTGCAGGCATGGATGGCGAAGGCTCGGTGCAAGTCAAACTCGACGCGCAGATGGACGCGGGAAATGCGAAAGTCTTCGCCGTTTACGGCAAGGGCGGCATCGGCAAATCCACGACCTCCTCCAACCTTTCGGCTGCCTTTTCCAAGCTCGGCAAACGGGTTCTACAGATCGGCTGCGACCCCAAGCATGATTCAACCTTCACGCTCACCAAAAAGCTGGTGCCCACCGTCATCGACGCGCTGGAACAGGTAAACTTCCATTCGGAAGAGCTGCGCACCGAAGACTTCGTTTACGAAGGCTACAACGGTGTGATGTGCGTTGAGGCCGGCGGCCCGCCCGCTGGTACCGGCTGTGGTGGCTATGTGGTGGGTCAAACCGTCAAACTTCTGAAAGAGCATCATCTTCTGGAAGACACGGACGTCGTCATTTTCGACGTCTTGGGCGATGTGGTGTGCGGTGGCTTCGCCTCTCCACTTCAACATGCCGAACGGGCGTTGATCGTAACGGCGAACGACTTCGACTCAATTTTTGCCATGAACCGTATCGCGGCGGCCATCGGCGCGAAGTCCAAAAACTACGAAGTGCGCGTCGGCGGCGTTATCGCCAACCGCTCCAAAGACACGGACGAGATCGATCGTTTCTGCGATTCCGTGGGCCTTGGCCGCATCGCACATTTCCAGGATCTTGACGAAATCCGTCGTTCCCGCCTGAAAAAGTCCGTCCTGTTCGAAATGGACGACACACCGGCACTGGCCGCCGTGAAAGAAGAATATCTGCGCCTCGCCCAAACCCTCTGGGACGGACAGGACCCCTTCACCCCCACCCCGATGAAAGACCGGGAAATCTTTGATTTCCTCGGGTTCGACTAGGGCACAAGGGAGAGCGAAGACCATGAGCCTGTCCAATACATATCAAGAGCGCAAAGGCCGGTTGGAAACCTATTTCAACCGCACAGCCGCTGAAAAATGGACCGTATTGACCACCGATGCACCGGTGAGTGGCATCCGCGAAACCGTGCGGGCTGGCCGCGAAACCATGCGCAACACCCTGCTTGATTGGCTCCCCCAAGACCTGTCAGGCGCGCGTATACTGGACGCCGGGTGCGGCACCGGTGCTCTGGCCGTCGAAGCCGCCCGACGTGGCGCGGACGTGGTGGGTGTGGATGTATCCCAATCACTCATCGACGTCGCCGACCACCGTACACCGGCTGATCTGGGCAGCGGCTCTGTCTCCTTCCACACCGGTGACATGATGAGTGCTGAGTACGGGTCCTTCGACTACATCGTCGCCATGGATTCGCTCATCCACTACCGCATGAGCGACGTGTGCTCCGCAATTGAACAGATCGCTCCGCGCGTGCGCGAAAGCGTGCTCTTCACATTCGCCCCACGAACGCCCCTGTTGGCGGCCATGTGGATGGCCGGAAAAGCCTTTCCGCGCGATGACCGGTCGCCAGCCATCGAACCCCACGCACCCAAGCGGCTGATCAGGTCCTTGCAAAATCGCATTGGCGACACGCACCGCATTGGCCGGACGCACCGCGTCTCCACGACGTTCTACAAATCGCAGGCGCTGGAACTGATCACCAAAGGCGGAGCGTGCGCATGAGCCAAACGACCGGAGACACGCAAATCACAACGCCCCAACAGCGCCAGTCCATGGCGCAGATGTGGATGACCGTTGGTGCACGCTTCCTGCCCTTTGCGGACGCTGCGAGCGACGCACTGCCGCTGGGCCGTCTGTTGCGCTTGTCTTTGTTTCAGGTGGCAGTGGGCATGGCAGCCGTCCTGCTCACCGGCACCCTCAACCGGGTTATGATCCTGGAACTCGGCGTGTCCAGCACGCTGGTTGCGACCATGATCGCCCTGCCGTTTTTGATTGCCCCGTTCCGGGCGCTGATCGGCCATAAGAGCGACACGCACCGCTCCGTATTGGGTTGGCGTCGCGTGCCATACATTTGGTTTGGCACCATGATGCAGTTTGGCGGACTCGCGATCATGCCATTCGCGTTGCTTTTGTTGCAGTCCCAAACCCTCGGCCCGAGTTGGGCTGGACCGGTCGCAGCAGCCTTCGCGTTTTTCTTTACCGGCCTTGGCATCCACACCGTACAAACCGCTGGCCTTGCGCTGGCAACCGATTTGGCACCGGAACAGACGCGCCCTCGCGTCGTGGCACTGGTCTATGTGATGTTGCTGGTGGGCATGTTTGTAGCCGCCGTCGTGTTTTCACAATTGCTGATGGATTTCAGCGCCAAGCGCCTCATTGAAGTCATTCAGGGCGCAGCAGCAGTCACGATGGTTCTCAACGTCATCGCACTGTGGAAGCAGGAGCCGCGCAACCGCGCTCTGACGGATGTGAAAACTCCGCGCATGCCCTTTAGCGAAGCGTGGCGCGCATACCGCGAAGACAACCGCTCCGGCCGTCTCTTGATCGCTGTTGCCTTGGGCACAATCGGCTTTTCCATGCAAGACGTTTTGCTGGAACCTTATGGCGGCGAGGTTTTGGGCCTCTCCGTTTCGCAAACCACCATGCTTACAGCCCTGTTTGCAGTTGGCACATTGATCGGCTTTGCAATCGCTGCCCGTTTGATGGGGCGTGGCAAGGACCCTCACCGCGTTGCCGCCTATGGCACGCTGGTGGGTGTGGCGGCCTTCACCTGCGTAATTTTTGCCTCCCCGCTCGAATCCGCCAATCTGTTTAGACTGGGCACTACGTTGATTGGCACAGGCGGTGGCCTGTTTGCTGTGGGCACATTGACCGCCTGCATGGCTCTGGCGAAAGCCGACGAAACCGGCGCGGGCTCCGGCCTTGCCTTGGGCGCATGGGGCGCGGTTCAAGCCTCCGCTGTTGGCATTGGCCTGGCGGGCGGCGGCGTAATCCAAGATATTTTTTCAACTCTTGCGGCGTCCTTCGGTCAAAACTCCGCTCTCGCCGACCCTGCCTTTGGCTACAGCGTTGTCTACCACCTGGAAGTCGCATTTTTGTTTGTCGCGCTGGTGGCCATTGGCCCACTCGTGCGCACGATTTCACCCCCTACACCCACGAAACATGAGAATATCGGTCTGGCACAATTGCCCGGCTGAGACTGTCTAAAACTGGAGAAACACCATGGCTGAAGTTCTTGGATACATAGATGGAGCGCAAATCGTTCTGTACGCTTTCTGGGTCTTTTTTGCTTTTCTGATTTGGTACCTGCAAGCGGAAAGCCGCCGCGAAGGCTATCCCTTGGAAGATGACGTAACCGGCAACTACAACAAGGACCCGTTTATCCAACTGCCCTCACCAAAGACGTTTATCCTGCCCCATGGACACGGCGAGCGTGTTTACCCACATCCTGAAAACCGTGATACGCGCAAGATTGCTGCCAAACGGGCTCACCGCACCACGGGTTCGCCTTTGGTGCCCACCGGCAACCCCATGAAAGACGGCGTTGGCCCGGCTGCATGGGCAGAGCGTCCTGACTACCCCGATGCCGGCCTCCACGGTGAGCCAAAAATCCGCCCCATGAGCGTTCTGGAAGACGTGGCCATCGCCGCTGGCGATGCGGACCCACGCGGCCAAAACGTCATGTCTACGGACAGCGAAATCGTCGGGCAAATCTCCGACGTTTGGGTGGACACGATGGAAAACTACATTCGCTTCCTCGAAGTGAAATTCGGTCGCAACACAAGATTGATCCCGCTGCACTTCGCCAAACCGCGCAAAGCATTCCGCGGCGGGGCTCCGGAATATTATGTCCACGCCCTGACGGCTGAGCAGTTCCGCGACATCCCCAAAACCAAGGAAAAGGACCAGATCACAATGCTCGAAGAAGAGAAGATCATGGGCTATTTCGGCGGTGGCATGCTGTACGCAACACCCGAACGCGCGGAGCCAATGCTGTGAGCCATCACGACGATTTCCAATCGGAACCGGTTCCAGGCCTACCGGCGCGTTTGCCGGAAGGGGAAGCAATCTCTTGGCAGGGTCGTCCAGACCCTGCCGCCATCGCCCGCTCGGTGATGCACCGCAACAAGATTGCAATTTACTTTGCAGCCTTGGTCGGATGGCGTGTTCTTGTGGGTCTGTATGACGGACGCTCTATCGTCGACATTATGGGCAATGTAGCCCTCACCGTCGCATTGGGCGCAGCGGCACTTGTGATTCTCACCGTGCTTGCACAAGCCATTGCCCGAACAACGGTTTATACGATCACCAACAAACGTGTCGTGATGCGCATCGGTGTCGCTTTGCCGGTCACGTTCAACCTGCCCTACTCACAAATCCTGTCGGCCGATCTGTCCAGCGCATCCGATGGCACCGGCACAATCGCCTTGACCTTGAAAGAGCACACCAAGATTTCTTGGGCCATCCTTTGGCCCCATGCCCGCCCATGGAAACTGGCTAAACCGCAGCCCGCCTTGCGTGCGGTTGCGGACGTTGTGCCGGTGGCCAATCTGCTGGCCGATCACCTGCGCGAAGCCCACGGTGTGGCCCCGGCATCCAAAAAGGAAACCGCCGCCGCCAACCCCAAGAGGACACGCTCCGCCAGCAATCGCAAGGCGGCGACAGGCGAACGTTCAGAACTTGGCACACTCCAACCCGAGGGAGCTTGAACAGGCCAGCGCTTGCCCTGTTCACACACGATCATGAACCACGAAACGCCCATTCCAGAACACCAACGCACAGACCGCATCACCGGCATCCACCGCTGGCCTTTGATCGCGGCAGCCTGCCTTCCCCTCCTCACATTGGGTGTTGTGGCTTACTCGCAGGCCACAAAGCCGGAGGTTGCCGCACAAGAAATGGTGATAGAGGCCTCTCGCGATCTTGCCTTCAAGGACCGTCCCGGCGGCATCGTAGAAGTCATTGATGCGGCAACCGGCACAACGCTGCGCACGTTCACACCCGGTAAAGGTGCTTTCTTGCGTCAGTCCATGCGCGCCCTGGTAACAACACGCCGGCGCAAAGGCGTTGATCGGTTCGCACCTTATCGTGTGCAGCGCAGCACCAAAGGCATGCTATCTATTTATGACCCACTGACAGACACCTCCATCTCGCTCAACGCCTTTGGAAAAGTGGCGCAGGAGGACTATGCCCCTCTGCTGGACATGAAGCTCAGCGAAGCGGGAGACCACACGACCAAACCCACGACTTAACGGCAAAAGGGAGCCAAAAGCCGATGAAAGATTCAAAAACACCAGACCGACGCGGCGGACTTATCACCCGTCGTAAGTTTGAGTTGGACTGCACCGTCGAAATTGAAAACACATTCGAAAGCCTGCACGCCCATGTGCGCTTCGATGACGGCACCACAGTTGATCCAGGCGATGAAGTGCTCGTCCATGGCAAACCAATCGAGGTGCCCTACGGCGAAACCCATTGTGAAAAGCGTCGCGTCACCGTGACCCGCGCCAGCACCATCGAACGTTTGTGGACCCGTGCCACCGGCGATTTCGAGTTTATGGAACTGTGCGAATTCAGCTTTTCGGAGGATCGGCTATGAACGCCCACACCAAACCACCCCGCGCCGCCCGTCCCGTCACGCTGGACGAACAGAACCAAACCACCAAAATGGCGCACGAGACCACGCTCTTGCAGCCACGTTTTTACACCACCGATTTTGATGAATTGGACAAAGTGGACGTCTCCAGTGTGCGTGAAGAATGGGACGTGCTGTTGCAGCAAATGCGCGATGACCCGAACAAAGGCCACTTCAAGCGTAATGCGGATTGGGATGAGATCGATCTTGAATCCTATGACGAACCACTGCGCAAAGAGTTGGTGGATTTTCTTGTCTCTTCGCTCACTGCCGAATTTTCCGGTTGCGTGCTCTACAAAGAGATGAAGCGTCGGGGCACCAATCCGGACATTAAAGAGCTCTTCGCCCTCATGAGCCGCGATGAAGCCCGCCACGCCGGTTTCATCAATGATGCGCTGCGAGACTTTGGCATCGGTGTAAACCTTGGCTTTTTGACCAAGGCGAAAAAGTACACCTATTTCCGTCCCAAATTCATCTTCTACGCGACTTACCTGTCGGAGAAGATTGGCTACTCGCGCTACATTCAGATTTTCCGCCACTTCGAGAAGCATCCGGAAAAGCGCTTCCACCCGATTTTTAAGTGGTTCCAAGAGTGGTGCAATGACGAGTTCAGCCATGGCGAAGCGTTCTCGCTTCTGATGCGATCTGATCCCAAACTGCTGAAGGGCCACAACAAACTGTGGATTCGCTTCTTCCTGTGCGCCGTCTACGCCACGATGTATGTGCGGGACCACGCGCGGCCGGAATTCCACAAAGCCATGGGCATCAATATCGAGGAATACGATATGAAGGTGTTTGCGACCTGCAACGAGATTTCGAAGCAGTGCTTCCCGATGGTGTTGGACATCGATAACCCGACCTTCCTGAAAGTCTTGCGCAAGCTGAACATCATTTCAGAGAAAATGGCAGCGGCTGACCGTAAGGGCGGCATGTTGAAACCGGTCCGCAAAGCGTGGCTGGGCGCGGCAGCCTTTGGCAACTTCGTGCGCCTTTACACCATGCCCACCAAGAAAAACGAAATACCGGCTTTGAGCCGCCTTCAACCCACTTGGTAACGCACCTAATCGGGCCGGACATGCGGTCGGCCCGACACCACCCTCCCCATCAGACCAACCCGTTCGATGCAAGATAAGGCTTAAGACCCGACCAGATGTACGATTTCATCGTCCCAATAGTGCTGGTGGTTTTTGTGTGGTGGGCCTCCACCGCAGCTGTGCTGTGGTTTTCTGCTGGGCCGCAAAAGAGCATCCCAGGCCGTTTGATGATCGCAACACTTTTGGCAGCCACCGGGTTTGCCGCCGTCATCGCAGCCCCTTCGTTTAACGGCTGGCATCATCCTCTTGTCTCGTTTGCCGGCGCTTTGGCCGTTTGGGCGTGGGTGGAGTTCACCTTCCTGACCGGCCTTTTAACCGGCTCACGCACAGAACCATGCCCCGCAAACATCAGTGAGTGGACCCGATTTCGTCTGGCTTTCCGCACGATCAACCACCACGAATACGCTTTGGTGGCAGCGCTGATTGTGATCGGTCTATGCGATTGGCTGGCCAGCAGTGCCGAAACCACCCTTTGGGCGGTCGCGTTTTTCGGCGTGCTCTGGCTCATGCGCATCAGCGCAAAACTCACGATTTTCAGCGGCGCGCCCAGTTTCGGGCTTGAGATGATGCCCGCCCCCATCGCCCACATGAAAAGCTACTTCCGCAATGACCGCATCGGCCCTGTATTTTGGGTTTCAACGGCGGTCTCAACCGGCGTTCTTGTCGCGGGGGTCGCAGCTTTTCAAATGGGTTTGGTTGACCCAGATCAACGTGTGGGAGCAGCGATGTTGTTAAGTCTGTTTGCTCTGGCGGCGCTTGAGCACTGGATGATGATACTTCCCATCACGGACACGGCGCTGTGGACCTGGGTAAAACCGAAAAACGACGGACCAAAACTTGCCGCAACACCGCTCAATCCCGGGGCGCAGAACGCGACATCAAGATCGGTTCAACCGACAAAAATAATACGCGCAACCGGCGCAAAACCGCTATAACGGCGACACGGAAGACGGAGTAAAGACGTGAATTTTGAAGAGTTTTTCGCCAGCGAACTGGCCAATCTGAAAGACAACGGCAACTACCGCGTCTTTGCCGATCTCGAACGCAAGAAAGGCCAATTTCCCAAAGCCGTTCAGCACGCCGAGGGTGGCGCGCGCGACGTCACCGTGTGGTGCTCCAACGACTATTTGGGCATGGGCCAGCACCCGGGCACCCTGGAAGCGATGAAAGAAGCCATCGACAAATGTGGCGCAGGCGCAGGCGGCACTCGCAACATCTCCGGCACCAACCACTATCATGTGTTGCTGGAACAAGAGCTGGCCGACCTGCACGACAAGGAAGCGGCTTTGATGCTCACGTCGGGCTACGTGGCCAACTGGGCCGCTCTGGGTACACTGGCATCCCGCATTCCCGGCTGCGAAATCTACTCAGACGCAGACAATCACGCATCCATGATCGAAGGCATCCGCCACTCCCGGGCGCCGAAGAACATCTGGAAGCACAACGACCCTGAGGATCTGGATCGCAAACTATCCGCCGCAGACGCATCCACTCCAAAACTGGTGGCGTTTGAATCGGTCTACTCCATGGATGGCGACATCTGCCCGATGGATGAAATCTTGTCAGTCTGCGAAAAGCACGGCGCCATGTCCTATCTCGATGAAGTTCACGCTGTTGGCCTCTACGGACCGCGCGGTGGCGGCATCGCAGAGCGCGAAGGTCTTATGAACCGTGTCACAATTATCCAAGGCACACTGGGCAAAGCCTATGGCGTGATGGGCGGATATATCGCCGGTTCTTCCAATATGGTAGACTTCGTGCGCTCATTCGCATCCGGCTTCATCTTTTCGACAGCCCTGCCTCCTGCACTCGCCGCCGGTGCACGCGCTTCAATCCAGCATCTGAAGCAAAGTGATTTTGAGCGTCAGCGCCAGCGTCGCAACGTCCGCATTCTACGCGAACGACTGGATAGCATCGGCATTCCCTACATGAAAAACGACAGCCACATTGTGCCGGTCATGGTCGGCGATCCGAAGAAGTGCAAGTTCATCTCCGATTTGCTGCTCGACAATTACGGTATCTACGTTCAGCCGATCAACTATCCAACCGTTCCGCAAGGCACCGAGCGGTTGCGCATCACACCCTCCCCCATGCACACGATGGAAGACATTGACCATCTCGTCGGCAGCCTGTCTGAGCTCTGGTCGCAATGCGCTTTGGCCCGTGCGGTCGCTTAAAGCCTATCATGCTGGACACGATTTATGATCTGACACCGGACGCACCGCACGGACCCGATGCGGACACACAAGACACTTGCGATTTGCCCGCATCCAACCCGGCGATCATGATCCCGGCCATCCGCGCGGATGGCAGCTTGTTCCCAATTGAAAAGATCGAAGCCCATAAGATCGGCCAGCACCACTTGGCAATCTCGGTCTTCGTATTTGACGGGGAACGCCTGCTCATCCAACGCCGGGCGATGGACAAATACCACTGCGGTGGCCAGTGGGCGAACACCTGTTGCACCCACCCCCATTGGGGCGAGATGGCGCAGGACGCTGCATCGCGTCGGCTGAATGAAGAACTCGGCTTCACACTGCCAATCGCCCACCGGCGTACAGTGGAATACTCGGCAGACGTCGGGAACGGATTGTGGGAACGCGAGCGTGTTGACATGTTTCGCGCGGAAACCAAACGGGAAGAACTGGTCATCCCCTTTAACGAGGAGGAAGTTTGCGATGTGAGATGGGTGGCGCCAAAAGAATTGCGCCAAGACATCGCTACCAATCCGGGCGACTATACCCCGTGGTTCCGCATCTATGTGAACCGTTATCCAGAGCTAGACTTTTAAACCGCTCCAATACCCTTCACCGCGCGTGCACAGAGCACAGCAGGCTACCGCCTTGGTCAGTCGTCGCGATAGGCTTTCCAACTGGCTAAAGTCGGGACCAGCTGCGGCACCTGTTTTTGGTAGGCGCGATAGGCATTGCCGAAGCGGTCGGTAAGATCGCGCTCTTCGAGCCACACCACGAGCGCCAATCCGGCCAATGATAGCAGGCCCACCAAATACACGCCCGCATAATTTGCCATCAGCGCCCACCCGATCAAGCCGATTGCCACCATCAAATAGCGCGGATGACGCACCAGCTTGAAGGGTCCAGTTTGAATGAGATCGATGGCTTTCCCAGACACTTCCGGCACACCTGCAAAGGTCGAAAAATCGAGCGCTTTTTTGATCGGTCGCCACAACAGAAACGACAATCCGTAAACCACTGCACCAAGACCGAACAGGACGACATAGCCACCGAGATCAGCGCCTAGGAGGGTTGTGCGATAAACAACGGCAAGGCCTCCGGCCACCACCATGGCCAGCAGGGCTGCGCTGTAGGCGTAAGCCGGTTTTTGCCTGCGCCAAAACCGCGACCCTCCATGAATGGTGATCCAGAATGCCAGCACGACGGGCAAAATGACCACCACACCCACGCCGAGGATCATCCGTATAGTATCCATTTCATCCCGCACAAAATGCTCTCTTAGCTGAGTCTCAAAATGCGCCATCAGATGTACTTTTTCCAATAATTTCTTTGTCTTGTGCCTCAGAAAGAGTACCTTGAGCGCATCAAGTCCACACGCACAACCGGGCGTATCCCGATGCAAGATCCAACCATCCGTCAAATCATTGACGGCATGCCTTCGCGCTTCGATGCGCAAGCGGCTGGTAAGGTTGACGTGGTGCTGCAGTTCCACTTGTCTGGACCACAGGGGTGCAATTTTTATGCAGTTATTGCAGATCGGGCGTGCGAGGTTTTCGACGGCGTCCATCCAACGCCCACCTGCACGATGAAGATGTCAGACCAGACGTATGTGGATATGGTCATGTGCCGTCTGACGGGCCAACAAGCCTTCTTCACCCGCAAACTGCGCTACGAAGGCCCCATAACCCTGGCTATCCGCCTGCACCGTTTCTTCCAGTCTACAGCCATTTTGACACCGGCATAAACCGGCACATTCAAACGGCACTGCCCCCCCACCGCGCTCATGAATTTGTGCGGTCGAGCGACAGGCTTAGCTCCGCGCGGATGGCTTTTGCGACCGGCCTTTCGGTCGCTCCGTGCAACGCTCCGTCAAGCCAAACCAGTTTCGATCCAGCAATTGCCCCATGCACTTCTTGGGCGGTTTTTAACGGCGTATCCAGATAAAGACGGCTATTAATCAAAGTGGTTTGTAACCGACCCATATCGCTCAACCGCTTCAAAATTTCCTTATCGTAGCCCGCATTGTTCTGGCCAAAAAAAAGTGCGTCACCAGCCGGGCAAATGTCATGCGAAACGCCGGATTGTCCCGCCTAACGGACCTCTTGGACCACCCATCTGCATGGACAACCGACGCCTCCCAATCGCACCATCTCTCGGCCGCCTTGACGGCCAGCCCAAGATCGTCGCCGGTCAAGGCCGCGCCATAGGCCCGAATGCGATCCAGACCGGTATTGGCCTGCGGAACAAAAGCGCAAAACATGTCAAACGCCTTCGGCAAAAGAGTGCCCACAAGGTGATACAACCAATCCAACTCGCTGCGGCGGGAGAGGGCAACGCCGGCCAGCAACAAAAAATGGACGACGTGTTGGTGTTAAGGTGCGTAGTTAAGAGCGAGCGTCGTCCCCCACGATCAAAAAAGCACGGACGCTTGCGCATCCGTGCTCAATTTTGGGTTTTTCAACCGGCGGATTGAAGGGTGTCCAACCCGCCAGGCAGAAATATTAGCGCCAGTTGGTGCCGCTCTCGTGCAGCACACCGTGCTTGATTGCCCATGCGGACCAATCGTCCACCAGCGTGCCGGTGATCAAGATGCCGATACCGCCGGTCAGCGTGGTGAGCATTGCAAACCACCAGGCCCAACGGTGAATGGACTCCATCGTTGCATTGAAGCCCATGGTCCAGCGCCAGAACAAAGCGGCCCGTTCGGAGGCCGTGCCCCGATCCGTGATCTGCTCGATCTCGCGCTCACCGCCGTAGCGGCTAACGGCCAGAATTGTTGCGCCGTGCATGGCAAACAACAAAGCCGAACCGTAGAGGAACACAATAGAGAGGGCATGGAATGGATTGTAGAACAGGTTTCCGTAAATGAGCGAGAAATTGTTCGTCCAGTCCAGGTGAGAGAAAATGCCGTAAGGCACCGCATGCGACCATGATCCCAACAGCACCGGGCGGATGAAGCCCAGAACCAAGAACAACCAGATGGCGGCACCAAACGCGATTGGGATGTGCATCCCAAGACCGAGCGCCTTGGCCCGGCGATAGGTGCGCAGCCACCATGTCATGATGGACACCGTCAAAAAGAAGCCGGCAATCAGGAACCAGCCACCCTCTTTCAACGGCGGCAGAATGGACAGGCCGTAGCTTTCCGGTGGCGGATCAAGAGACAACCAGAACAACTGGCGGATGAATTGCACCGGATCGTAGTCCACCTGAGCCCAAAAGTTGAGACCAATGATGTTGAACCCGATGGCAAAGGAGATCAGCGAGATCACCCCCAGGGTCCCAAGATAGATGGGACCCAATTGCGCATTACCGATCTTACCGATCCAGTAGTTCAATGAGCCTTTGCCGAGGCGCTCTTCTTCGCCGGCGGGCAGTGGCACGCCCATGCCGGGCGTGGTTGTCACTTGCGTGGTGGTGAAGAGGTTTTGATACATAGCCATGATCACTTCACTCCTTATTCGTCGAGATAGGGGAGATCACCGATCTCGCGCACCAGGTCGTCCTGGGGGAAAATCGGAAGTTCAAGCCACCAGTCCCACCAGACAGACCATGGGCCTTCCCAAAACGGACCGGAGATAACGATGCAGATCGCGCTCCAAATACCGGCATTGAGGGCGAGGAACAGGCCAACGCGGTGAATACCCAGTGTGCCAACGGAGTAGCCGATGAAATCACGGAAATAGGTGTCTTCGTGTTCCGGGGTCTTCACCACTTGGCCTTTGCCAGGATTGGTGGAGGAGAGAACCAGACCACCATGCAGCGCCAACGCCAGCGTGGTGGTGAAGAAGAAGGTGATCGCGATCATGTGCGCCGGGTTGTAGTGGAAATTGCCGTAAGCGTACCCGACGTTGTTCACCCACTCCAAGTGCGAGTAGATGCCATATGGAAAGCCGTGGCTCCAGGAACCCAGCAGCAGGGGCCGGACCAAGACGAGCGACAGATAGGCTGACACGGCAATCGCAAAGGCAAAGGGCACATGGTAGCCCATACCCAGTTTGCGGGAAATTTCCACCTCGCGCAGCACCCAAGAGATAAACGCACCGCTGGCGCACAGCGTAATGACCTGCCACAGGCCGCCTTCACGCATCGGTGCAAGGCCAAGGCCAACACTTTCGTCCGGTGGATTGATGGAAATCTGCCAGATGTTCCACGTATCGCCCAGTGAGGCGCCGTAGATGATCAGCAGTGTGCCAAGCACAGAAAAAAATGCGGAGAAGACGCCGAACAGTCCGACATAAAAAGGACCGACCCAAAAGTCGAACAAGTCCCCGCCGAGCAGTGTTCCCCCGCGAACACGATATCTTCGTTCAAAACTCAGCAATGCCATGGCTGAAGCTCCAGTTTGTCTAAAGCTGCTCCGCGCGTCCGTTTGGCCCTCATCGGGCCGTGAACATTTAGAACCGCGTTAGATCGATGACCCTTTGATCAACTCCATCTTTCTTTCAAAAAAACGGGCCTGATCGCAGGAAAATGAAACCGGCAGGCGAAGGGAGAGAGCCCCCGCCTGCCGGAGCAGCACAGGTTGCTAGGATATGAGTCTTTCAACCGGTGCCGTGGACGTAAATGCCGTTGCCTGACCGCGCTCAAACCAGTTGTAGCGTTCGGTGCTCAGCAAGATGAAGTGAATCAAAATTGCCAGTGTGAACAGGAAGACAGCCAGGGCTGCCAACACGCGGCGTGGATCAAAGATGAGCCAAATTTTATGCATATCTGAGCTCTCCTTAGACGAATGCAGGCAGCAGAGCTGCCAAAGACGAAGCGCCATCCATCAATGAAGATGTCTGCGTTTCAGTAGCGAGAGTCCACGGGCGCCACATGAACACGAGAATGTGCGCTGCGAATGCCCAGCCTGTGAAAGCAATCGTGCTTTTCATGAAGATGCTGTGGAACTCCCGAGCCTCTGCACTGGACAAACCAGTCAGGGACCCGTTTTCGGGACTAGCCATAAAGACCTCCTAGTCTCTTGCCTTTCGGCCATTACCGCAGAATACCCCCGCGGCCGGGTTTGGTTCGGACGAACCACGTATCTCCTCAAAACCAAGCGAGGAAATTGCGCTTGATCCATCCCCTTCAAACGGTGTCGTTTGACCGAAGGGGACAGCATCGAAATCGGGCATTCACCACCGACAAAACGTCAGTGCATGAGCGCGTAACCGGCTGCCGCATGGGCGCTGCGTTTGGCTTCCAGCCATAAAGAGCTATCGGGTCCGTGACCGGTTAACCGGGCACCTGCGTGGGCAAGCAGAGAAAAGCTGAAAACAACACCGAAAAGCGCGCGGTACACGACTGCGCCGCCAAGATCGGAGTGGTTGGCCGCAGCGGAGCGGCTGTAGGTTGCGTCAGACATCTTCATGTCCTCCTGTTGCGAACGAAACCGGCAATGAGGGAGAAAACCCTCATGCCGCCGTCCTTGAAATGGTTCGGCTGGACGCCATGACGCGGTCCACGGTCACACGGTCTTCACCCGCGTCGAGGGCATCGCGCTCTGTGCGATCCCGAAGGGTCTTGGCAGCCGAGATGCGAATAAGAATGGGTTCCTTGTCCACCACCTCATCGAGACGACGGCGCGCGTCACTGTCCCAAGGCAATGAATTTTGAACCCGTGCGGGAGCCGAAGGCGCTGTTGCGTCCATCTGGCTTTGCAGTGGCAGGATGTGAAACAGCGCATCGAACAGGCTGTTGCAGATTTCCTGGATCAAGTACGAAGCGCCCGCATAGCCCATGAAGGGCGTGCCAGTGTGGCGGCGGATGGCAGCCCCAGGGAAGGATGCAGGCACATACATGGTCCGCGCACCCTGGTCCGCGATGTACATGCGTTCATTGTAAGAGCCGAACAGCACCATCGGCGGCTTTTCCGCGATGAGACGTTGGACTTCACCATTGTCGGTTTTCTGCCCGGCACACCGTGACACGGCAAACGTGCAAGGCAGGCCCATTTCCTCTTCCAGGAAATTGCGAAGACCGCGTGTGTAGGTCTCATTGGCAACGACGGCGAAACTGGCCGTTCCGAAAAAGTCTTGCGTTACAGACCGCCAAAGATCCCACATGGGTTTCAGCGTGGTGTGCTTTTCGCGCTCGATGAACGGCTCAGGGTCGAGACCGAGCATGTCACCAAGCTTGCGCAAGAAGGCGGTTGTGGAGTGCATGCCCATGGGAGCCTGCAAGTATGGGCGGTCCAGCGCTTCACAAAGAAGGCGGCCAAACTCGCGATACATGCACACGTTCGCCTCAGCATTGGAAAGCTTGGACACGTCGGCCAGGTGCGATCCCAATGGGAAGGTCATGTTGACCTCCGCACCGATGCCCTCGATCAGTCGGCGAATCTCCGCCAGATCAGACGGCATATTGAATGTGCCATACATGGGGCCGATAATGTTGACGCGCGGCTTGTCGCCGTCCTTACGCGTGCGCGGCGGCAGCACTTTTCCCTTTTTAGGGCCATATTCGGTCCACAGCCACTTGAGCGCGCGGTCGGCACTTTGCCACTGATCTTCGTCAATTGTGCGCGGCAAAAACCGGACTACATTTGCGCCTTCCGGCGTCACGCCGCCACCGATCATCTCGGCAATGGAACCGGTGACAACAACGGCAGGCAGATCAGGATCCAGTGTCGAACGGGAACGGCGCATGGCCTGCTCCGTACCGGTTTGCCCCAGTTCTTCTTCACCAAGGCCGGTGACGACAATTGGCAATTCGTGCGGCGGCAGGCCATCGGTGTAATGAAGAACGGACGTCACCGGCAGGTTTTCGCACCCCACAGGACCGTCAATGATCACCTGCAAGCCTTTGATGGCGGTAAAGGCGTAAACGGAGCCCCAATAGCCACCGGCACGGTCATGGTCGAGAATGAGGGTCATGTGCCAACCCCTTCATGCGCAGCAGAAGAGACAAGATGACGAGCGATAGATGCGTGATACATCATGTGCCTATCGCCTCCCCGCCATCGACAGCGTTTGCGGACATGGCCGCCCGTGCCGCAAACTTCTTTTTGAAGGCCGGACGATCCTCTGGCGTGGTTTCCCACACACCGGCAGCATGACCGGTGCCAACCCCTTCAAAGAACGCTGACATCGCCTCGAACCGAGCCTTGTTGGCCATGGCCGAGTTGATCACTTCCGCCAGCGACCCGGCACCGGCAGGTCCCATGAGAGGCCGCGCCGAGATTAGATTGGTGAAGTAAAGCGCCGGAATGGACTTCTCTTTGGCCGCCTGCACAACGGGCGTCGTGCCGATGGAAAGATCGGGCTCAAACTCTTCCATCGCTGCCAAGTCTTGCTCCAGCGACGCGCGGTACTGCACATGAACACCGTGAGCTTCGAGCCAAGCGCAATCGTCTGCCGACCAAGGCGTCTTGGGACAGGCGGTTCCAACATAACGCACGTCCGCGCCGCTTTCGATCAGCAACCGGGCCACCAAAAGCTCCGAGCCTTCATAGCCGGACAGCGTGATGCGACCGTCGATGGGCTTTGCGGACAACGCGCCTTGAATGGCGGGGAGTATGGTATTTTGCGCTTTAGCAACGGCCTGTTTTGAGACACCACAGGCCTCTCCGATACCGGCCAACCAGTTGATCGTACCGTCCACACCCACAGGCGCAGACCCGACAATGGGCCGACCGGCAGCGCTGAATTCCCGGAACGATGCCGTATAAAACGGATGTATGGCCGCGACAGCCGCGCAATCCAAAGCGGAATACAATTCACGCCATTCGCGGGTGGGAACAACGGTGCCCGCTTCCAGCCCCATTGGCTCCAACATGGCGCCAATTGAGATGGGATCGACGGGGAACATCTCCCCGACCATCGTAATCTTAGGCTTGCCGCCATCCTTCAAAGACGCCGGTGCCTGCACCGGGCCCTGCGCGATCTCTTTGCGAGCGTAGCTGAGCATGGCACCCGCCAACACGTCCTTGGCTTCCGCATGGGTGGGAATGCCAAAGCCCGGCACATCGATGCCAACGATCCGAACGCCATCTATGGCCTCTGGCAACATCTGCAAAGGCACACCGGATGCGGTGGGCACGCAAAGATTGGTCACGACGATGGCGTCGTACTTGTCCGGGTCGGCCATCTCGTGGACCGCGTCGCGGATGTCTTCGTAGAGCTTACCGGTGACGAGGCTTTCAGAGTCGAACGGCACGTAGCCAACCGTCCTTCGCGCACCGTAAAAATGCGATGTAAACGTAAGACCGTAAACGCAGCAGGCCGAGCCGGACAGGATGGTCGCCGTGCGGCGCATCCGCAACCCAACACGCAACGAGCCAAACGCCGGGCACATGCTCTGCGGCTGGTCGTGGGGGCCTTGAGGATAGTCCTTGGCATATTGATCAAGCAGCGTGCTTTTGCCCGCCTTCTTGGCGGCAGCCTTCATGGTGTGAGCACCCGCGTGGCAACCACCACCCGTTACCTCTTCGACGCTCACGTCTGCACTTGCGGCATCGATACCATCGATGTCGTCGGCAGCCCGCTCGTCGAGTTTTGTGAGATCATCCATCATGGCGCATCACACGTTGTCATAGACAACTTCCAAGGACGTCTTGGAAATCATGGATGGATCACACATGTCTTCAGCCATTGCAGGCTCAAGAATGTAATCGGCACCGGTTTCGGAAGCGGCGAACAGACCCAGCAGACCATCCTGGTCCAAGGGAGATGGCTGGCGCGGCGGCGCCGTCATCATGTTTTCCGCCAGTTCGGAGAACATAGGGCCCCATTTGTCTTTGGGGTCACCGACGATCTGATAGCTCGCAGATTTGCGGCGAATGTCTTCGTCTTGCGGAATGGCAGCAAGAACTGGAATGCCAACTTTCTCAGCGAACGCGGCAGCCTCGCCGGTGCCATCGTCCTTGTTGACCAACATGCCGGCAACACCAACATTGCCCCCCAACTTGCGGAAATACTCCACTGCAGAGCACACATTGTTGGCCACGTAGAGCGACTGTAGGTCGTTGGAACCGACCACGATCACCTTCTGGCACATGTCGCGGGCAATCGGCAGACCGAAGCCGCCACAGACCACATCGCCCAGAAAATCGAGCAACACGTAGTCAAAATCCCAGTCGTGAAAGCCAAGCTTTTCAAGCAATTCAAAGCCGTGAATGATCCCACGACCACCGCAGCCGCGGCCCACTTCCGGCCCACCAAGTTCCATGGCGAAAACGCCATCGCGCTTGAAGCAGACGTCAGAGATCGTCACTTCCTCTCCGGCAGCCTTTTTAGCCGACGACATTTCCAAAATGGTTGGGCAGGAACGACCGCCAAACAAAAGCGAGGTGGTGTCGGACTTCGGATCGCAGCCAATCAACAGCACCTTCTTACCCTGTTGGGCCAGATTGTAAGACAGATTGGCAAGCGAAAAGCTCTTGCCGATCCCGCCCTTGCCGTAGATCGCGATGATCTGCGTTTCTTTGGTCACTTCACCCGTATGCACAGGATCAGGCTCTTGTTCGGCCTCACCCTTCAACAGGCTGAAAATATCGACGCCATCTTTGGGCTTTTCGCCCCCGCCGCCACTGCGATCGCTTACGTCGCGCAAAAAGCTGTCTTTAACTGCATCGGTCATCCGATGTCCCTCCAGTTTAGGATCATTTTCAAACAGTCCGCGTCGCCAAACGCGGTCTCATAGGCACCGGCGGCATCGCCAACCGGCATCTCATGTGTAATTAAATTGTCGAGCGAGAGCGCACCGCCCTCAAGCAGCTTGAGTACGCCAGCGAGGTCCGCAGGCTTCCATTCGGCAGCCACCCGCAAACGCGCTTCTTTCATGAAGGCAGGCGGAAAATCGAAGCTCACGCGCTTGCTGTAAAAACCGGCAAGGCAGACTTCACCGCCCGGACGCAAGTGGCTGATCAGCGTGTCGATGATGGCAGAATCGCCTGTGACATCGACGATGGCACCGTAGTCGCGGCGATCATCGTCCGATGGATGAATCACGCTGTAGCCGACTGAGCCATCACGCCGAGCTTTATTGGTTTCCCAGACAGTTGGAGCAGCACCACCAAGTGCGATGGTCAATCGCGCCATCAGGCGACCAAGGACGCCGTGTCCGGCGATCAAAGTCGGGAGTGGCCCGGCCATCAGCGCGTGGTGCGCCGTAGCCGCCAAAGCCAGCAAGACGCCTTCGCGACCGGTCTTTTGTGGTAAGACAATGCTGCGCGCGCCGTCCGTTATGAGATGAGAGGCCGTACCGCCAAACAGCCCACGAACATCGGTGTAAGCGGAGCAACCCGGCACAAACACTGTATCTCCGACCGTGTGGCCGGATGCAGCACCTGCGCTGACGATTTCACCCACCGTCTCGTATCCCGGCACAAGGGGGTAATCGAGACCGGGAAAAGGCGGCATATCTCCGGTCCACAACAGCCGTTCCGTGCCGGTGCTGATGCCCGACCAGAGGGATTTTACGACAATGTCGCCATCCTCCGGCTCGCGCAGATCAACCGCACGGCAGTCCAGAACGCCTGGTTGTTCAAAGATAACGGCCTGTGACCGCATAATATGCCTACCTT
Source organism: Pseudomonadota bacterium (assembly GCA_038746275.1). GTDB lineage: Bacteria > Pseudomonadota > Alphaproteobacteria > Rhizobiales > Rhizobiaceae > Pseudahrensia. The sequence goes on from JBCDKS010000017.1 coordinate 42,502, forward strand.
ATTAGCACCCGGGGGTGATGAATTGTGCAGGCTCCCTATGTGTCACCATAAATCGACAACTTAATCTGTCAATCAAAATTGACATATACTTCACGCTTTTTCGGCAACGATAAAGCTCGTGATAAGGGGCGCACGGGCCGACAGACTGCGCGAACGGGCAAATCCAGCCCGCTTGAGCATTTCAAACAGCAAAGCCGGGGTACGGGGCCTCCCACTGCCCATCGCGTAGAGGTAAAAATTGAAATAGGCGTCCGATATCCGGTGCGCGCTGCCGCCGGTGGACATGGGCTCAGCGATCAACAGCTTTCCGCCCGAGGGAAGCGCCGCATAGACCGAATCGAGAATCGCCTGCGCCGGGCCATCGTCGTGATCGTGGAGAATGCGCACCAAGCTTGCCAAATCAGCGCCCTGTGGCAGAGGATCATCGAAAAACGAACCACCGTGAACTTGCGCCCGTTCGCTGAGACCAGCCTCTTCAAATCGAGACGCCGCGCGGTCCGCCACTTCCGGCAGATCAAACAACCTCAATTGCAGATGCTCGTTTTCGGCGGCCACCGCCTTCAAGAAAGCGCCCTCGCCACCCCCAACGTCCAGCAACACGTTGTGATCGCGAAAGTTAAAAGACGCCAAGACTTCAGTGGCCACCATTTTCTGGCTTTCCGCCATCAGGGTGGAGTAGTCGGCCACTTGTTCAGCGCTGGACTGGGCGGGATCATCGCTCATGGCATAAGCCCAGTAGCGCGACAGGTTGGTCTTTGGCTCGCCTTGGCCCCGACCCTCGCGCAGCAACGCTACCGGGTTGGTCAAGTCCCTGTAGAGCGCGCCGTGGTGCCGGATCATCGCCAGCACACCGGGGTTGATCAAAAGGGCAGACCCCAGATCACCAAGCCGGTAGCGTACACCGCTTTTCTGCATGAGGCGCAAAGACACCGCAGCGTCAGCAAGACGGCGCGTTTCATCTTCGCCAAGCCCAATAGCACCAGCCAAGTCCTTCAGTGATTTACCCGGATTGCGGACAGCTTCCAGCGCGCCTGTTTCCACACAGGCGGCCAAAACCTGCGAGTAAACAAAGCCTGAGACGATATCAAACAGTTCGCTTTGGCGGGTTCGCACGACGGGGCGCGTGGGCCAAAACCAAGCTGAAAAACGGTGAAACCGGGGTGACGTGAGGCAACGCTCACGAAAATCAAGCCAAGCGTCCAGCACGATAGTGCGCGTGCCTCCCCGAAAGCCGTTCCAAAAACAAACGCGCCCGGCTGGACGACAGGAACCGCGTTAAAAGAAAAGTCCGAAGGCGTTCATGGCAAACGGGCTGCTAAAATACCGGCGGAAATCACATCCTGCCTAGGCGGAGGCCGAGGCCAACTCGGCAGGCACCAACCGTTTGGATTGGGCCAAAATCAAATCCTTCAACGCCTGCGATCCCTCGCAATCGGGGATAGACGCAACGGCCTCCGCCACCACCTGCGAGAGGCGTTTGACGGTCCCTTTCAGGCCGTAGACGTCCACGGCGGAGGGCCGGTGATGACTGGCGTCCTGCCCAACGGGCTTGCCGGCCTCTTCACGATTTCCCCGCGCGTCCAACAAATCGTCGGCAAGCTGGTAGGCTTCACCGATTCTCATTCCTAACGGACGCCAAGGCTGGGGATTTGCTCCCGCAGCCAAGGCGCCCGCACTCACTGCGCCGACAAAGAGGGAGCCTGTCTTAGCGCAGTGATATTCTTTTAAATTGATGGTCTTTTCGCTCTCCCACGCCTGACCGGCGACAATGCCACCGGCCATGCCGACGGCGGAAGACACGCAAGACACCAACCCAACCAAACGCTCGGGATGATCAACACACCCGTCGCAAAGAGCCTGAAACGCCTGCACGATAAGCCCGTCACCGGCCAATACAGCGATCTCTTCGCCGTAAAGTTGGTGAACGGTGGCCTTACCACGGCGCAAATCCGCATCATCAAAACAAGGAAGGTCGTCGTGCACGAGTGAGGCGCAATGCATCAATTCGATCGCAGCCGCTGCACCGTCCACGCAGGCCACATCACGGTCCCCACCGCCGCTGGCAGCGGCAACAGCCAGCGTAAGCTGCGGGCGCAACCGCGCCCCGCCCGGAAAGACAGCAGAGTGAACAGCCTTGGACAACATGGGAGGACATCCACGCCCGGTGGCCCGGTCAACGGCAGTTTCCAGGCACTGTTCGATGCGAGCTTCGTGGTCCATTCCCATTCCTTCCCAAATGAGTGTCAATTTTAGATGACATATTTGGATGTTGAGTTATATTGACATACTTGGAGTGGAAAGCAAGCAAAGCTTTCCTTGAGGGAAGGGTTTTTTATGCTGGCCAAGCCGGAAAAACCGACAGTGATTGTGGGAGCGGGCATGGCCGGCCTGGCCGCCGCCATGGCGCTGGCCGCCGCCGGTGAACCCGTTACCCTTCTGGAAATGCAGGCTTATCCGGGCGGAAAGATGCGTCAATTGGCTGTGGACAAGGGAATCCATGATCGCGGCCAACAAAGCGGCATCGATTCCGGCCCCACGGTATTCACTATGAAATGGGTGTTTGAGCGCTTGTTCGCCGCCTGCGACACCACCCCAGAGCGGGAGTTGACCCTCACCAAAGCCGAAATTCTGGCCCGCCACGCGTGGCAACAACCCTCAAACAGCGAATCATCCACCTTTGATCTGTTTGCTGACGAAAAAGCCTCCATCGATTCTGTGGGACGGTTTTTTGACGCTGAAAATGCCAAGGGCTTTCAACGCTTCTCCAAGGATGCAGCCACCATCTTTGAGACACTGCGCGACACGTTTATCGCCGCCCCCCGCCCTTCGCCGATCGGGCTTGGCCGCCGCGTGGGCTTGAGCCAACCGTCAAGACTCTTCGCGCTGCGGCCGTTTTCAACACTGTGGGGCGCACTGGGCGACTATTTTCCAGACCCGCGTTTGCGCCAATTGTTTGGCCGCTACGCAACATACGTTGGCTCCTCGCCTTACATGGCCCCGGCAACGTTGATGTTGATCGCTCATGTGGAACAAGCCGGTGTTTGGACCATAGACGGCGGCATGCACGCGCTGGCCAAAGCCATGCGCCGCTTGGCTAAGGACCATGGCGCAAACATCCGCGAGACGACCCGCGTAACGCAGATTGAAACTGAATTTGGTGCAGTCACTGGCGTGCGCTTGGCAAACGGTGAACGGATCGACGCGGCGCGGGTCCTGTGGTGCGGCGATGTCTCCGCGCTCACGCGCGATCTGTTCAGCGAGCGGTCACCGTCCGTCCCGTTCGTCAAAGAACAAAAGCGCTCTCTGTCAGCCATCACATGGTCAGCCCGCGCCAAGACAAGTGGCATGGAATTGGACCACCACAATGTCCTGTTTTCCAACGACTACAAGGCGGAGTTCGATTGCATCTTTGAGCGCAGTTTGACACGCCGCCAAGTGCCCCAAGACCCGACGGTGTACATCTGCGCACAAGATCGCAAAGCGAAGCCCGGCACACAGGGCAGCGGCGCAGACAGCGCGCTAGACCGTGAGCGCTTGCTGTGCCTCATCAACGCACCCGCCTTTGGCGACCGCAGGACCCTGACGCACGAGGAACTGGCGACATGTCAAACCAATATGCAGGCCCGTTTGCAGGCCTGTGGCCTGACAGTCGAACTGGAACCGGATCATACAGTGATTACCCAACCATCGGACTTCAACACGCTGTTTCCGGGATCGGGCGGAGCATTGTACGGCCGGGCCAGCCATGGCTGGACGGCGTCCTTTGCCAGACCGGGCTCCAAGACAAAACTGCCGGGACTGTACCTGGCCGGAGGCAGTGTACACCCGGGAGCGGGCGTCCCCATGGCAACCCTTTCGGGCATGCTGGCGGCGCAGCAGATCATCAAGGACCGCGTTTCGAACTAACGGTGCCGCCGCAAGGCTATGGATGGTGGTACGCGGACGGAATCAGCGATGATGGCGCTTATGGCTTTTCGATTATCGCACTGATCGGCTCGGTCTTTTCGCCCTATTACGCATGGTCCGGTCGCCATAATCCGCATGACTATTGCGCTTTGAACGTGGGCATCTACGGGCGCGGCAAGAAGCGTTGGACCATGACCGAACGCCGCAACGATGTTGTTCACCAAGCCATGAACACCATCGCCATCGGTCCAAGTTCTTTGAAGTGGGATGGCAACGCACTCACGATCCACATTGATGAATGGGCTGTCCCCCTGCCCCGCAAGGTGCGCGGTACACTTCGTGTCATTCCTACCGGGCTCAACACGCAGACCTTCGCGTTGGATGATGCAGGCCGCCACCAATGGTGCCCCATCGCTCCAAGCGCCCGGGTCGAAGCCGACTTATCAGCTCCAAACCTACGGTTCAGCGGCCACGGTTACATCGACAGCAACTGGGGCACCGAGCCGCTCGAAGCCGGGTTCACCCATTGGGATTGGTCCCGCGCCAGCCTGAACGAAGGGGCTGGACTGTTATACGACGCGTTTCAGCGCGATGGCACGAACCGACAATTGGCACTGCATTTTCAGAAAGATGGCAGCTTTAAGAACATCCCACCACCGCCACGCCAAAGGCTCAAAAACTGCCCCATCTGGCGTATGCCCCGAACTACACTGGCGCAGGCAAGCATCGCACCCAAGATTAAAGCGACGCAAGAGGACACGCCGTTCTACTCACGCTCCTGGATGGAAACCGAATTTTTAGACGAACCCACGCTGGCCGTACACGAGAGCTTGGACCTCAACAAATTCGCCAACCCAATCATCCGTACCATGTTGCCATTTCGGATGCCGCGCCGGACTTTTTGAATCGCGCTACTCAGCCTGTTTGCTCTTTTCGGCCTCCTTCGCGGCCTTTTGAGCTGCTTTTTCATCCGCCTCGTCCAGCTTTCGCAGACTGCGCAACTGCGACCAGAAAAACGCAACAGGGATGGCGGCGAAGACCAACACTTCAAAAAACGTCCACCAACCTTCCGATGTCATAGTCCTTCCCTTCAGTTCTTAAACATCCTCCCCAATCAAGCGGGCGATGCGCCGTTAAGCTGCCAAATCTTGGCACTCAGAGCCACTGCGATGCTCACCCAAATCAGATATGGGATCAGCATAAGCCCAGCGGTGGGAACCAAAGCGTAGAAGAGCACGATCTGCAAAAGGACGGAAAGCCACAGCAACACGGCCTCAATCGTCGCTGCTCTAACGTTCCGCAGACCAAAAAAGAAGTAAGACCAAGCCGCGTTGAGCACCAGCGACGCGACATACACAGCCAGTGCCACTTGCCCAACTGCAGTGCTGCCTGCGGCCTCCCAAATCATCCAACCGGCCACCGCGTTCAGCAGATACAAAACAAGCCACACAACCGGAAACGCCCAGTCCGGTGGTTGCCAACTCGGCTTCTCCAAATTGCGAAACCATTCGTCCGGCTTAAAAATTCCACCAGACATGGCAGCGGCAAAATTCAGCCCGACAAAGGCGAGAAGAGACCAGCTCATGAAGTGTTCCTAAAATTTTCGCGGCGCGCCTGACTTAGTGCACGAGCATTACCGTCGGCATGGATCACTTTGACGCGCAACAACGCAGAAGTCGAAAACAGCCAACAGTTCAATGAACCAAGCGTGACCCGCAAAGCTCACGATACCCGCGATCCGATCAACTTTTCCTGACTTTTCAGACGGCCAACGAGATCAAGTACCCACTCGGTTTTGCCACGTGGATCTTCATGCGGATCAACGGCTGCATCCACAAGATACGACACTTCATCCAGCGCGGGCGCATCATCGCATGTGTGCTGTTCCCATCGCCCGGAATAAGCTTTCAGCAACAGCGCAATCTTTTGCCGTTTGTTCGTGAAGGCCCGTTGGTCGATGGAGTTATACCCGTTTTTGCGCACTTGTTCGCCTATGGCAGAGTACACAAGAGCCGCAGCACGCACACCGGTCTGGCACTTCTTGGGCAGATCACCAATACCCGTCAGAGCCCGCTCGTTTATAAGATCAGCCGTTTCCAACAGCTTGGCCACCACCCGGCCCACGGGTTCGGAATACTGCGGTGCTGCAATCAATTCAGCACTCGAAAGACCTTCGGCCACCAGCCATTCTTCCGGCAAATAGCAGCGCCCGTTCCGCGCGTCTTCGCCCACATCGCGGGCGATGTTGATCAATTGCATGGCGACGCCCAGATCACAGGCCCGAGCAAGCGTGCGCTGCGACCGCCTGCTCATCAGCAGGCTCATCATAACGCCCACCGTGCCCGCAACGCGCGCGCCGTAGTCAATGACATCGCCAACTGTATTGTAGCGGCGGCCGGACAAATCCCATTCGAACCCTTCCACCATCGACAGCGGAACGGCAGCGGGTATGTCATGTTTGCGCACCACGTCCGCAAACAAGCGGTCGGCAGCGTGGTCATCGGGGCGCCCTTCATAGGCACGGTTGATGCGAATGCGAAGCTTTTGTGCAGCCGCCATTGTGGCCCGGGGGTCATCCACCAGATCGTCGGACACCCGACAAAACGCGTAAAGCGACATGGCGTCAAACCGCATCTCAGACGGCAGCAAACGGGAGGCTGCGTAAAAGCTCTTGGACCCCACACGAATGATGTTGGCACAATCCGACTTGTCGCGCGCCGTGGCAAACGCCTGACCCTTGCTCTCACGTGCGAGAGCAGCGAACTGTTTGTGGGTTTGAATGGACACTACACCGCCCGACTGGCGAGGGCGTCCGCCGCATCGGGCACAACCTCATCCAGCACTTTAGCCGATGTCACAACGCCGGGCAGACCTGCGCCGGGATGGGTGCCTGCGCCAACCAGATACAAACGCTCAACCCCTTCGCACGCGTTGTGCGGACGGAACCAACCGCTTTGAAATATCCGTGGTTCCGGCCCAAAGGCCGCGCCGTGGGGCGCGTTGAGGCGGTCACGAAAATCCAGTGGCGTCATCAATTTTGACGTCACAACGTGATCGCCAACGCCCGGCATAATGGTTTCGTCCAACGCCTGTTCGATGCGTTTGCGATAGGGTTCCGCCATGGTTTCCCAGTCGGTATCGCCTTCCAAATGCGGCACAGGGGCCAGCACATAAAACGCGTCATGCCCATCCGGCGCCACCGATGGGTCGGTGGCAGACGGACGATGCAGGTAGAGGGAGAAGTCGTCCGCCAGCACCTTTTTTTCAAAAATGTCGGACAGCAACGCGCCGTAGCGCGGACCCATAAGAATGGTGTGATGATCCACGTTTTCGTAGCGCTTGTTGGTGCCGAAATACCAAACGAACAGGCTCATGGAGAGTTTAAGACTGTCGAGCTTGCGGTCGCTCCACACTCGGTCCTTTTTCTTGCGCAACAGGTGCTTGTGCGTGAACACCGAGTCGGCATTGCTAACCACCACATCCGCATTCAGCGTTTCACCGTTTTCGAGCACCACACCGGTTGCGCGGGCACCGTCCAAGACGATGTGATCAACAGGTGTGTTCAAGCGGATGGAGCCTCCCTGCCCGGTCACTAAATCGACCAAGCCCTGCACCAGCGCGCCCGTGCCGCCCATGGCGTAATGAACACCTGCAGACCGTTCGAGATATGCGATCAGCGAATACATCGCCGTCACCCGCATGGGGTTGCCCCCAATAAACAGAGGGTGAAAACTGAAAGCCTGACGCAGCTTCTCGTTTTTGATCAAGCGCTTCACATGACCGTACACCGAGCGGTCGGCGCGGTTGGTCGCCAACGCAGGAACGTAGGACACCATTTTGGTGAGTCGGCTAAACGGCTTGTCCATCAAGTCAAAGCCAACGCGGTAGTTGGCTTCGCTTTCTTTCAGGAACTTTTTGTAGCCCTTCAGATCCTTGGGATTAAGCCGTGCAACTTCCGCTTCCATAAAATCGGCATCGCCATTACAGGCAAATGTCTCACCATCGTGAAACCGGATGCGGTAAAACGGATCCATCGGTTTAAGAGTAACGTGATCCTGCATACGCTTTGCGCACAGGTCCCAGAGTTCTTCAAAAACAAAAGGAGCCGTCACAATTGTCGGACCGCCATCAAAGGTAAAGCCGTCCTGACGAAACACGCTGGCACGGCCGCCGCACTGTTCCAACCGCTCAACAATGGTTACATCATAGCCGCGTGCGCCCAAACGAATGGCAGCCGCCAATCCGCCGAATCCTGCACCGATGACAATCGCTTTCGCGCGCTCCCCTCCGTTAGAAACAACGTCTGGCAGACCGGAACGAACGGTCGGCGTGGCAGTGTCAAAAGACTTTGGCGCAATATGTGTATTCATTTTTAGACACTACCGTGTGTCTAGTTGATTTGGCAAGCAATCATCCATCAACGGGTTGTGCAGAGCCGGCACCATTTGCGTGCTTGAGATGGAACTCCAAGATACTGTTGGACACCCGGTCCGGCTGCTCCTCATGAGCCAGATGTCCAGCGTCAGCGATCCGCACCATCTCACCCCGTTGTAGCAGCGCCGCCGTGTCATCCGCAGCAGCAGGATCGATTGTTCCATCTTTCATGCCGATGATCTGCAACACAGGGCCGTCCAACCGGCGCAAGCGAGCGCTCATGGTGGTGAGGTCCCAATGGGCCATCATTTCCAACGTCCCCTCGATGTGATGGCGCGAGCACAAGGCCCGCTGGTAAAGATCAATCCCCTGATCATCCAGAACCGATCCTGTGGACGCTATAAGGTCTTCCACCCGACTGCGTGATGCCGCCCCAAATGCAAACAGGCGCGGGGCAAGTGGGTTAAGAAACAGCAGCCGCGCCGCTGCCGGAAAGATGTAAGCCGCCATGCCGGGAAACGGATAAAATGCACCGTTGATAGAAACCAATGGCATTTGCTGGTTCAAGTCTTGGGCAAGGCGAGCACCAACCGCTGCACCGGCGGAATGACCGACCGTTAGATCTGGAACAAAATCGGTGTGACGCAACAGTTCCGCCAACGCCCCTGCCACAGCTTCCATGGCGGGCACGCGCCGCGCAAACGGGCTGGAAAACCCGTGTCCAGGTAAATCAGGGGCCAGCACATCAAAGTGGTGCGCCAGCAAGGGCAGCAAGTCGCGAAACGAATGCGTCGTGGCCCCACTGCCGTGCAAAAGCAGCAAACGCGGAGAACCGGCCGTTCCCATACGCTGAAAGTGCAGGCGAACGTCCTCAGCGGTAAAGAAATCGCTCGCTGCGCTGTTCGGCCAAGTATCGCGATTGTCCAGCCAATCCATCACATCAACCGGCCTTCTTGCGCGGCGCAGACAAAGAGTTGGAGACTGCGACCGACAGATTTTGAGCGTTGGCAAACGGCATGGCGACATAGCGCGCACCCATCGCATCAGCCAGGCCCTTTGTGCGGGCTGAGGGCTGACGACCCACATCAATCAACACGGACTGATAACCTTCAACGCGCATATTGGATGCGACAGAGAGCGCTTCTTCCATGGCTTTGGCCCGGCCACCACTGCCGTCGAGACCAACATTAGCGCTGCCATCGGTGATCAAGACAATCGTAGGCCGCCGCCCTTTGCGGCTCTCCTCGAGCGCCATGGAACGCGCCTCGATCAAACCGCTGGCAAGCGGCGTGCCTCCTCCCCCAGGCAAGGTGGCAAGGCTGCGCTTGGCGCGCACAAGTGACCGTGTTGGATCAAGCAACACCTGCGCGCCCCTACCGCGAAACGCAATCATCCCAACATGGTCACGTCGGGCATAGCTTTCAGCCAGCAGCAGTTCGACCGCTCCTTTTGCCTCCGCCAAACGGTTCAGCGCCGTGGAGCCGGATGCATCGACTACAAAAATTGTGGTGCTGCCGGTCTTTTGTTTGAAGCGCCGAAGATGAAAATCCGACGGGCGCAAATGCAGGTTCTTAGCCGTACCGGAACTGGCAGCCTGCTTTTGACGCAGCCTCTGCCAAGGTGCGGCGGCACGGAGCGTGGCCAACATGTCCAGGCGCTTGCCGGCACTCAACGCACCCCGACGGGCACCAAGCGGCCGCCCGCGCAGTGCATTGCCCCGGCTGCGCCCCTTCCGGCCCGATGACCTGGAGCGCTGGGAGGACGTGAGTTGCTGGCGCAATTGTTCGAGAAGGCCCGGCGGCAGGCTGGCCAAAAGGGCTTCCACCGGCATTTCCTCTGGCGGACGCTCAATTTCAGCCTCTTGCTCTCGCGCCGCATCGTCTGGCGTGTTGTTCGATGGGGCTTCGTCTTGTTCAGTCTGTTCGGGTTCCGGCGGCTCATTGTCCTGCGAACTCTCAGGCTCCGGTTGATGATCCGCCTCTTCGGGTTCTGATTCTTCTGATGGCTCGTCAGGGGAGGCTGGCATCGTGGTGGCCCGACCAAGAAGGCTCAATTGCACCGCCCGTTCGATATCGGTTTGGGCAACTGTGTCGTGCCCGTTCGAGCCCGCTAGCGCCCGCGCAACCGCAAGCACTTGCAGCGGTGCGCGCATCGACATCAAACCGAATGCAGCGCACAGGCCACAAGCATCCGCAACTGGGTCGCCAACAGGATCTGGAGCCAGATCTGCCGCCTCGTCCTCCAGCACCAAGTCCAAGGCGCGCACGCTGACCCTACCCAGATCAACTTGTAACGATGTTCGCTCAATCAATGCAGGATCAAGACCATCGGCTGCGTCGGGATCGCCTTCGGATTCATCCAGCAACACGAGCCCAAACCGTGTCGGCAAGAACGCGCTCTCCCCGTCCCGCTCCAGTCGCACACCGCCATCGTCCAGCACGCCAGTGAGTTGCGCCGACACGGCTTCCGGCAACAAGTCCGCCATCGGCACTTTGATGACGGCACCATCAGCGCTGGCCAGAAGACCGGACTGGACCACCCTTTTTCCGCTGGCCAGTGTTGCAGGCAAATCCAGACCACCTAAGAGCCGTTCGGGCGTTATGGCTAAGGGCAGAGTGTTTACCGCCATGCCGGGCAAAGCGTCCTCCAGTGCGGTCAGCCACGCCTCCCGAACGGGACCCGCAGCCGCTTTCACCACGACCACAGCTTTGTCGATTGTGGTGGGATTGGCTTGCAAAGCGGCAAATACGCGGATCGCATCCAAGGCAAGCCTCCAACGGAACTGCTCCTGCAAAAGGCTGTCCAACATCGCCTCGCTGTTAGATGTCCCGTCCGCCAAACCCATGTCCGATGCGGTTGCCATTGCGGAGCCTACGCGGCTTCCCGCTTGGCAAAAACATCGTCCAGCACCCGTTCCACACGCACCGTGCTGCGGGCATCGTCCAGCGGGTTGCGGCGCAGGCGGTGGGCCAGTGCCAGCGGGGCCATGACCCGAATATGGGCATCATCGACCCGTTCCGCCCCATCCAACGCGGCCCGAGCACGCGCCGCCTTGATCAGGGTCAGTTCACCGCGCAGTCCGTCGGTGCCCAAGGCGATGCAGATTTCAGCGATCAAAGTAAGCGCCGCATCATCAGCAACAACATCCGGCAAACGCGCCTGCGCGTTTAAGAGCCGGTTGCGCAGCTTGGTGGTCTCCCGTTGCCACTTTTTGAAAAATGCCACGCGGTCTGCCTCATAGGCCTCCCGCCGTCGGATGATCTCGACCCGCTGCTTGGCCGTGTCAGGCGTGCGCACATCCACAGAAAGGCCAAACCGGTCCAACAATTGCGGGCGCAACTCCCCTTCTTCGGGATTACCACTACCCACCAGCACAAACTTGGCCGGGTGTTTAAGGCTTAAGCCCTCCCGTTCCACCACGTTCCAACCGGAGGCAGCAACGTCCAAAAGCACATCCACCAAATGGTCTTCGAGCAGGTTCACTTCGTCGATATACAAGAAACCACGATTGGCATCGGCCAGCAGACCGGGCTCATAAATCTTCTCACCGGATACCAGCGCCCGTTCAATATCCAGCGCGCCAAGCACACGATCTTCCGTGGCACCAAGAGGCAAATCCACCACGCTAACCGGTGCGGTCACAGCCTCCAGATCATCCTTCGCGTCACACAGTTCACAAGGTGATGTGTCAGCGGGATCGCATCGGTATCGGCAGCCTTTCACAACTTGAACCGGCGGCAAGAGAGACGCCAAACCCCGCACAGCCGTTGTCTTGCCGGTTCCACGGTCCCCCAGTGCCAACACGCCACCCAAAGACGGATCGACAACGCACAACATCAGGGCTTCACGCAGACTGTCCTGGCCGACGATGGCGGCAAACGGATAGGCGGCTTTGGCCGCATCCGCCTTCTTTTTGGCGCTCTGCCTCGTGACCATTCCTTCAAGTCCTTTGTTTGCCGTGCCGGTATTGTTTGCAGTCTTTGCTGCGATGGGCGGCAGGTTAATTTCTCAGCTTTCGCACGCTGAACCACACACCGAACAACACCAGCGGCACGGCCAGTCCAACGATTTCCTTCACGCCGACAAACGGTAGAATACCGCTTGTATATCCGACAATGGCAGCGGCCAGATAAGCCAGAATTCCTAAGGCGTAGTAACTGATCGCGACCACGGAAAGACCCTCAACGGTCTTTTGCAACTTGAATTGTGCCTCGGCACGCACGTTCATGGATTCCAACAGCGCTTGGTTTTGCTTGCCGATGGCAACCTCGATGCGGCCACGCAAAAGCTGGGTCGCACGGCTGATACGCTGTGCCGTCTCTTCTTGACGGGTCAGGATCGCACGATAGGTCCGCGCCGCGGGGTTCATGCGACGCTGAATGAAGTTGGCAAGCCTCTGGCACCCTTCAATGCGCTCCTCGCGCAATTCCGACAACCGGCGGGCGACAATATCGTGGTAGGCAAGCGAAGCGTTGAGCCGAAAGTGAGAGCGTGCGCTCGTCGCCTCGTGGAAGGACGAAAGCTCTGTGAGATCATTCAAAATGACCTCGTCCGGCTCACCGGACTTGCGTGCCAACCGGGCGATAATTTCAGTCAACTTGCCCTCTGCTTCCCCCATGGCAGGCCCTATCTCCTTCACGTCTTTCCAAGCGTAAAGGCAAAGGGCGCCATACGTCTCGATTTCAATCAAACGCTGCAAAAGACGTCCGAGACGGGACGGTTCGTGACTTCCTGTTTTCACGAGGTAACGGGTCATCCCGTCAGCATCGGTTAGAAGATCGCTTTCCACTTCCGTGGTTTCACTCATCACCAAAGAGGCGCAAAGGGGGCGCTCGCTGCCCCATTGAAACCGGGGCTTGGAGGACCAGACAGGATCATCCTTGTTTTCCAGCCCGATCAGCAGTTCCACCAACACCTTGCCGGGCACACCTTCCCAACCAAGGTCGCGACGGCTCCAGGGCATGAAAGCCGCCCGATCCGCCACGTTGTGTTCGATGAACGTGTAGGACGAAAACTCGGTGTGCCGCTCCCACTTCAAGGTGAGGCCTTCATTTTCGGCTTTGATCTGGTCGTTCAGCTCGCTGGACGGCATTAGGCCAAGCTGTTCACAAATGTTCAAACAGGCGCGGCGTTCATAGGCCAAATCATCCTGCGTGCCGTGAAAAACTATGTGCTGGCAGATCGCGGGAGCGGGCGTCGCCACTGGTGGGCGGGCATGCCGCTCCGCCTGAACCAGATCGCGACGGGTATCATAAACCAGTCCAGCGCGGCTCACAGGCTATGCTCCCGAACATGCGAGACATGGATTGGCAGGCGGCAAGCACTGCCGAGACTGAGATGGACATTGAAGGGCATGAAAGGGAATCGGGACTGCGGCATAAGACAAGTGTCATTGACAGATGACAAAACCATATGACAATTCAACTGGACAAGTACAGGGCAAACCGGCCGGAATCCGGCTTCGTAAGAGCCAAGTTCGGCCATTGACGGGGATCGTCAGGCACACAGGGAGCGTTTTGCGGTGACGGCACAGGACACAGCCTCAGCACAGACGCACCTGTCACAAAAACTCACCGCTCTGGAAAACGCTGCTCCCATGGGGTCGCCGGACGTGCCCAAGCGGACCATGTGTACGGATTGCGGCGTGTCCCGAACCGATAAGCCAAACCGTTGCGGATCGGTGTGCCAATTTATCAAGCCAGACTACCCCGGTCTGGAAACCCGCATTCACGGCACAGCGCGCGACCGACACAAAGCGCCGGACGCACTGCACTTTGGGCCCTACCGAGCAATCCACCGCGCCCGCCTCAAAGACCCAAGTCAAGGGGCTCAATGGACGGGCATCACAACAAGCCTCGGCGAGCGCCTATTGGCCCAAGGTATGGTGGACGCTGTCATCGCAGTCAAACCGGACAAACATGATCGGTGGAAGCCGGTACCCACGCTGATCACTGACCCGGAAGAGATGAAACACTGTCGCGGTATGCGCATGGGCTACGCGCCCACGCTCGCGCTGGTGGAACCTGCCATTGCCGCCGGTTACACGCGGTTGGCCGTAATAGGCATCCCCTGTCAGGTCTACGCGCTGCGGGGCTTGGAGCAAGACTTGGGGCTCGAACGTCTCTACGTCATCGGAACGCCCTGCTCCGACAACACCACCACGGAAAACTTCCACACGTTCCTGTCCCTGCTTTCAGATAAGCCGGAGACCGTTTCATACTTGGAGTTCCGAGCGGACTTTAAGGTCGAAATGCGGTTTGACGACGGGGGAAAGCGCGAAATACCATTTTTGTCACTGCCCATTTCCGATCTGCCGGACGACTTCTTTCCCCTCACCTGCCGCACCTGCGTGGACTACACCAACGCCTTGGCAGACATCACCGTGGGATATATGGGCGGCCAAGGCGATCAATGGGTGATCGTGCGCAATGAGCGCGGCCAGGAAGTTTTGGACCTGCTTAGAGGGGACATCGCGCTCAAAGCCCCCGGAACGCGGGGCAAACGCGCCAGCCACGTCAAAGGCTTCATGGCCAACACCGAACGCGCCGCTGGCGGCCTCCCACTGCGCCGTATGCCCAACTGGGTGCGTCCCATCGTGTCGTGGCTGATGCCGAAAATAGGCCCCGCAGGGCAGGAGTTCGCCCGCACGCGGGTAGAAATGAAAGCCGTAGAAACCATCCTTCACCTGCGCAACAAGGCCCCCGCCAAAATGGCCAACATGGTGCCGGACCATATTTGGAGACTGGTCGCGCCGTATGGGTTAAAACGGAGGGAATAGCAGCCGCATTCCAACTCACACTGGACCGTCATTTCAGCGCGTGTCGCTGCAATCCAAGGCTAAACCTTCACACCCCGAAAGTGGATTGCAGGGACACGCCTTGCAATGACGCAAAATGGAGTGAGGTTAGGTTACTCAAAGAACAAAATCGCCCAACCCCTCAACTCTCAAACCGTGTCGCTCCACGCCTGTTTTCATCCACGGCGAAGTTTTGGGTGAAGGGTTCATGCGCGCGTTGTTCGCAGTTTTGGCGCGGGCAGAGACGGCAGTTCACACCGATTTCAGTGACGTGGCGGGGGGCGCTCGCGTCTATATCATCACCATAAACCATCTGGGACGCGTAGGGCAGCGCGCACCCCAGCGAAACAGCCAGACGTTTGTCATCGCTGGAATAACGGTAGGATGGCCGGTCCACCGTGCGGTTAACGGTGAAATACCGGGTATTGTCCGGCATCTCCACCACTTGCGTCATGATGCGCCCCGGCATGCGAAAACAAAAGTGGGTATCCAGCTTGGGGCAAGCTCCACCAAAGCGCGCCAATTGGATCGGCGTTGCATTAAAGCGCTTGGAGACATTGCCAGCCCGGTCGATCCGCAAGAAAAAGAAAGGAATACCCCGCGCACCGGGACGTTGCAGCGTGGTGAGCCGATGGCACACCTGCTCAAACGACACGCCAAACGTGGTCGACAAATGCTCCAGATCGTAGCGGGACGCCAACGCCTCTTCCATGAAGGCGCGGTAAGGCATCATCACAGCGGCTGCAAAATAGTTGCCAAGCTCCATCTGGCAGCGCGCTCGGTGATGGGGGTTGGTGATCGCACTGTTGTCTAAGATCAGATCAAACACCGCACGAAACCCGACAAACCCAGCCGATAGCCCCAAGTGGAAGACCCGATTGATGTAGTCCAGCGCGATGGACAGACGCACCACACGGTTTTCCCGATCAAACACACGCACAGCCTTGCCCATCTGCGCGGCCGGTACGAGTTCCACCTTCACACTGTGAACGTCCTCCAGGTAGCGCTTAAGCCCGCCATACATTTCTGCCGGGTCCAACGGATGACTGGCATGCAGCGACTCGGCAGCCTCCTCCAAAGCGGCAAAGTAATTGTTCTGCGAGCGGAAGAAGTCGTGCACCACGGGCTCGCTCACCATGGCCCCGTTTTCCGCATGACCCATGGCCTCATTTTGCGCGGCCAATTGCTCGGCATAGGCCCGGTGTGTGCGAAACAGGTTGAACACGCCATCCACCAGATTGGGCGCGCTGTCCAAGGCGCTGCGCAATTCCTCAATGTCCGGCTCCACGCCGCCGAAGGCCGGATCGCGGAACAGTTGGCGCAGGTCCGCCACCGCCAAACTGTTGGAGTTGGAAGTCATCTGCCGCCAATCCACGCCATAGGTGTCTGACAATGCGATCAAAAATCGAAGGGATGCGCTGCGCTGATTGCGCTCGATCAGATTGATGTAACTCGCGGATACGCCCAGCGCGGCCGCCATCTGCGCCTGCGTGTGGTCCTGCCCCTGCCGCAATTCCCGCAGTCGCGGCCCGATGAACACTTTTTCCCCTGCCATGTCGCGAATTTGTTTACAAACACAACAAATGTCAAGTTTGTATGTCACACACCGCACAACACAACACGGTTTTTCTTGTCCCTCAATCGGTCGGGCCTGTACCTATCCACCACCAACTGCGGACGGCAAATACACTGCGGAAAGAACAACCATGAACTTCAGCACCAAAAACACACGGGGCAATATCGGCCTCTTCATCCCTGGCCCCACCAACGTGCCGGATGTCGTGCGCCAAGCGCTCAACGTGCCCATGCAGGACATGCGTGCACCGGATTTCGGCGACCTTACCCTGCCCCTGTTCGCCGACTTGAAGAAAGTGTTCAAAACCCAGTCGGCCGAAATCTTCATGTTCAACGGCAGCGGGACCGGCGGTTGGGAAGCGACCGTCGCAAACCTTTTCTCTGCGGGCGATAAAGTGTTGATGGCCGATTTTGGCCAATTCTCCATGTTGTGGATCGATCTGGCCAAACGGTTCGGTCTCGATGTGGTGGCATTGCAACAGGACTGGGGCATGCCCATGCCCTACGAAGCAACCGCGCAAGCGCTGGAAGCCGACACTGACAAAACCATCAAAGCCGTATTTGTCTGCCACAACGAGACCGCAACCGGTGTCACCTCTGATATCGCGCGCATACGCACCATCTTGGACGATCTCGATCACCCCGCGTTGCTGTGCGTAGATGGCGTGAGTTCTGTTGCCTCTCTCGATTTCCGCATGGACGAATGGGGCGTGGACGTGATCGTGTCCGGCTCTCAAAAGGGGTTCATGCTGCCCACCGGCCTCACCATCATGGCGGTCAGCCAGAAGGCGATGGACAAGCGCAAAACGGCAAACCTGCCCCGCACGTTTTTCTCGTTTGATGACCAGTTGAAGCACAATGCGACAGGACACTTCCCCTACACGCCGGCCACACAGATGTTTCACGGTCTGCGCGCGTCGCTCGATTTTCTTTTAGAAGAGGGTCTCGACAACGTTGTGGAGCGGCACCACCGCCTCGCAACTGCCGTGCGAGCGGGCGTACACGGCTGGGGTCTCCAACTGTGCGCCCGTGACCCTCAAAGCTATTCCGACACTGTCAGCGCGATCCTGGTGCCGGAAGGCGTAGACAGCGGTGACGTCGTGAAAACCGCCTACTACCGTTACAATACATCGTTCGGCGCAGGCCTGACCAAGGTAGCTGGCAAAGTGTTCCGCATCGGCCATCTCGGCAATCTCAACGAAATCATGGTGTTGCAAGCGTTGGCAGCCGCCGAGATGGCGCTGCATGATTGCGGGGTCAACATCGAACTTGGCTCCGGCGTTGCCGCAGCACAAGCCACGCTGGTTCAACGTCCTGTCCACACCCTTCAGAAGGCAGCCTGATCATGAGCACATTTACAAACATCCGCTTGGGACTGCGACTGGACGAACTCCACCCGGCTCAGCTTCGCGAAGAGGGCTACAATCTTGTGGTGGACACGCGCGGCGAACACGGCTGCGCCCGCCCCGCACGGGAGGCGCTTGTGCGCCGCCTATCAAACTGGCGCATCGACTACGTGCAGGTGCCGGTAAACTTTGAAAACAGCGACCACCGCGAAAAAGCAAAGCTTGAAGCCGTTTTGAGCGATTGTAATGGAACAGCTGTGCTTCTCACGCAGCAAGTCTTTGCAGCCCAAGGGTATCTGACGGCAGAG
Organism: Pseudomonadota bacterium; assembly: GCA_038746275.1. Taxonomy (GTDB): domain Bacteria; phylum Pseudomonadota; class Alphaproteobacteria; order Rhizobiales; family Rhizobiaceae; genus Pseudahrensia. The sequence goes on from JBCDKS010000017.1 coordinate 60,807, forward strand.
CAACAGGCACGGAACGCGGTGGAAGGACGAAACGTGACAGCAGCAGCGGAACAGAGCCGCCCCTCCGCATTGGCCGAACTCTACACCCAGCCCAGCCACACCGTAGCTGGCTAGGTCCGTTTCGGTTCAAACCGAAGCGTTTGAGCGAAACAAACCGCATTAAAACGAAAAGCTCGGAGCCATCATTGCCACTTTGAAGTGATGATCGCCCCTGGCCCCCAAACATCCCAGGGGTGGCAAGAACGAAAACCGGCGGGCTAGCCCTGCCGGTTTTTTAGGTTGTTAGCTCAGGTGGGATCGTCACCGTCACGAACCTATTCGGACATCAGCACCGGCGTGGTCATTTGGTGCATGATCGTATCCGTTACGCCACCAAACGCTTTTTCACGCAGCCGCGAGTGGCCGTAGGCTCCCATAACCAACAGGTCCGCGCCTGAGTCGGACATGTAGTTCAAGATTAAAGTGTCAGCCGGCGCCTTGGGTGCCACATGGAGGTCTACGGTTACGTTGATGCCGTGACGCGCCAAATGCGCGGCAATATCGGCACCAGGTTTCTCGCCATGGGCGTCCCTGCGCTGATCAGGGTTGATGACAAGCACAATCACTTCGCTGCGTCCCTGCAAAAGCGGAATGGCGTCATGGGCCGCACGCACCGCTTTTTTCCCACCGTCCCAAGCGATGACGGCCTTGCGCACTTTACGCACGCTCCGCCCGATATAAGGCACCACGTAGACTGGCCGTCCGGAGGCGAACAGAACCCCGTCCAGCAGCGATTCCTGAAACGCGTGATTGTCCTCATCCGGGTTGGGTTGCCCCATGAAGGTCAGGTCTGCGTGACGGGCGTGAAAAGCCAATTGCGCTGGCGCTTTCGACGCGCCGCACGTCACAATTTTGCTGTCGAAGGCAATGCCAGCTTCTGTGGCTGCAGCCTCAAAACTCACGACCGCCTTTTCCGCAGCCGCTTGCACGATCTCCTGCTGCTGCTTGGTCAGGCTCGCCGGAATGTCGATCCCCACATAGGACGAAATGGTAGATTCCAGCGCCAGTGCGACGCCGAGCAACCGCGCTTCCTGTCGTTCGGCCAAAGCGATGGCCGCCTCCATTCGATCGGCAGAAGCCTTGCTGCTGTCGAGATGAACGAGAATGTCTTTGTAAGCCACCGGATTGCTCCACATTGGGTAAGATTCACGGTGAGGTTTGAAACTTCAAAAGCCACATTGCCTTGACGCAGATCAAGATTGACGGGGAATGACCCTAAAACGCCCAAAAAACAGCAGTTTGCCGCAGGCGAACCTTGATCAAGACCTGATGTCTTCAAAGACAACTCAAAAAAGGATCCTCAACGAGCACCGCCCGCATCACGTCGTTCCGATAGCCTGCCCCGCCGCCCAGCCGCTGGACCAAGCCCACTGGAAATTGTATCCGCCAAGCCAACCGGTTACGTCCACAGCTTCGCCAATCACATAGAGGCCCGGCACCTTTTTGGCTTCCATGGTCTGCGAAGACAGCTCTGCCGTGCTGACACCGCCGGAAGTCACCTCGGCCTTGGCATAGCCCTCCGTGCCGTTGGGGCGGAAAGGCCAGTCTGCCAAGTGCGTCTCGACGGCCTGTACACTTTTGTCCGCCATTTCCCCCAGCGGCCCCGTTGCGACCAACCGTTCGCACAAAGCCTCTGCCAAACGAGTGGGCAGCCCCTCGGCCAAAACGGTGTTCAAAGTGGTTTTGGGTCGGTTGCGTTTTTCCTGTCTAAGCCACCCAACGGCTCGGTCGGGAAAGAAATTGACCGCAATCGCGTCCCCGTGCCGCCAATAACTGGAAACCTGCAAAACGGCGGGGCCGGAAAGGCCCTTGTGGGTGAACAGCGTTGCCTCCTCGAACCGTGCTTTCCCGCAGGCAACCGCCGTGGGGGCAGCGACACCGGACAGGTCGCGAAACAAGGCCTCATCTCCCGCCAACGTAAGTGGTACAAGAGCGGGACGCGGCTCAACGATCTTCAATCCAAACTGGCGTCCCAGATCATAGGCAAAACCGGTGGCTCCCATCTTAGGTATCGAAGGGCCACCCGTCGCTAACACAAGGGAAGCCGCCTGAAAGACCCCTTGAGACGTTGTCACCGCAAACACGTTGCCATTTTTTGTGACCTCAAAAATCGTGCAGGCACTCCGCACCTCCACATCCCCCTTGGCGCATTCGGCCAACAACATATCCACGATCTCGCGGGCGGACGTGTCGCAAAACAATTGCCCCAAGGTCTTTTCGTGCCAAGCGATCCCGTAGGCGTTCACAAGATCGATAAAATCATCCGGCGTATAGCGCCGCAGGGCGGACTTGGCGAAATGGGGGTTGGCGCTCAAGTAGCGCTCCGGTGGGGTCTCGCGATTGGTGAAATTGCACCGCCCGCCCCCCGAGATCAGGATTTTCTTGCCGATCTGTTTGGCATGATCGATCACCAAAGTGCGCTTGCCATACTCGCCAACAACACCGGCGCACATGAGGCCGGCACCGCCGCCGCCCAGCACGATTACATCATAGAAATTTGGATCAGCCATGGAAGGTCAGTGCCACCGGCGCGACAGCAATGCGAGAGCCGATAGGACAATGCGGCCTTAAATCGCCAAATATTCGTGGCGCAGGTCTTCGTTGTCGAGCACTTCCTTGGCAGATCCGGTGAAGGCGACCTCACCCGTGTCCAGAATAATCGCACGGTCGGAAATACGCAGCGCGGCAACCGCATTCTGCTCCACGATTATGGTCGTGATCCCGGCTTCGCGCACCTGCAAAAGCGCCTTTTCGATATCGTTGCGCACGACAGGGGCGAGACCCTCATAGGGTTCATCCAGCAGCAGCAATTTCAGGTTGCGAGCCAGCGCACGCCCGATGGCCAGCATTTGCTGCTCACCGCCGGAAAGCGTGGAGCCCTCCTGCTTGCGGCGTTCCTTAAGGCGCGGGAACAAATCGTAGATCCGTTCATAATCCCACCCCAAATCGCCTGAAATGCAGGCGAGATCGAGGTTTTCTTCAACAGTCAGCCCTTGGATGATGCAGCGGTCCTCCGGCACCAATTGGATGCCCGCAAGAGCGGCCTTGTAGGACGGCTGGTTGTGCAACGCCTGACCTTGCAGCCACACTTGCCCGCTGCGCAGTTCAGGTTCATCTGCCCGCGCGATGGCCCGCAGAGTCGAAGTCTTGCCCGCGCCGTTGCGGCCGAGCAGCGCGACGATCTCACCTTCATTCATGTCAAACGACACGTCTTGCACGATGAAACTGTCACCGTAATAGGCGTTCAAATTGCTCACTGCGAAATAAGCGGATTGCGGGTCTTGCAACTGGCTCATGCCAACCGATGCGTGGACCCCTTTGGATGCGCTCGCATCCGGCGTGCCAATAAGAGCGTCTGCAGCAGAGGTCATACCTGCTCCTCCCCAAGATAGGCTTCTTTCACTTTGGGATTGTTCTTCACCTCATCAGGTGTCCCCTGCGCGATAATGCGGCCGCCGGCCAACACCGAGATGCGGTCCGCCAGCGAAAACACGACATGCATGTCGTGCTCGATGATCACCTTGGTCATGCCGCCCTCTTTGATTTTTTTAAGCAGATCGATCGTGGCGTTGGTGTCGTGGCGCGCCATACCGGCGGTCGGCTCGTCCAACAGCAACAAACGCGGGTGTTGGATCAAGCCCATGGCCAATTCCAATCGCCGCTTGTCACCACGGGACATGGAGGAGGCCAGTGCGGTCAATTGGGACTGGAGGCCAACACTTTCCGCCACGTTCTCCGCCTCATCACGAATGGAACTTTCACGCGAAAAAATCCGGAACGGGTTCAGTTTGAATTGGCCATCCCGCTTCGAGAGCGCCGGTAGCATGATGTTTTCCAATATCGTCAGATCGGGAAACACTTCCGGGGTCTGGAAGACGCGGGCGACGCCCAGCTGGTTGATCTCATGCGGCGCTTTACCGGTGAGCACATGACCGTCAAACACCACCGCCCCACGATCCGGCTTCAAGCGGCCCACACAGACGTTCAGTAGGGTGGACTTACCGGCACCGTTAGGGCCGATAATGGCGTGAGTTTCCCCTTCGCGCACGTCCAAATCCACATCGGATAGGGCGTGCAGACCGGCAAAGCTCTTGTGCACATCATCGATGTGAAGAACGGAGTTTGGGGTGCCGCGCTCAAAGCCACGTCCCGGCTCATTGGCGATATCTTCTGCGACTGACATATCATCCGCTCCTTATTCTGCCGGAGACGGTTTGACCGCCCCGCCCACGCTGTCATCAGACGCTTTGGTTTTTCTGGAAAACAGACCGCCAATCCGCGCCAGGCCTTCCATGAGACCACCGGGCAAGAAGATGACCACAAGCATGAACATAAGGCCCAGTGTCAGGTGCCAGCCTTTGCCCACGAACGGGTAAATGATGGCAACGACAGCGTCTTGAAGGCCGTCCGGCATCCACTCAAACCAACCGTTCAAGACAGTCTCGTTGATCTTCGAGACGATGTTTTCGAGATACTTGATAAGACCCGCACCCAGCACTGGTCCGATCAAAGTGCCGGCACCGCCAAGGATGGTCATCAAGACGACCTCGCCACTGGCGGTCCAGAACATGCGTTCCGCCCCCGCTTGGCTGTCCATGGCCACCAACAAGCCACCGGCCAGACCGGCATACATGCCCGAAATCACAAAGGCTGCCAGCGTGTAGGGCCGCGCGCTCACCCCGGTATAGCCAAGACGGGTCTGGTTCGATTTCACAGCCCGCAGCATCAATCCAAAGGGCGAGCGGAAGATGCGGATCGCCACATAAAAGCTGACCAACATCAAGATAGCTGCGATGTAGTAGCCAACGTTGAAGGTAAAGACCCAGCCACCGATGGCCATCTCGTAGCTTTGGCTCATTTCAAGGCCGAACAATCCGGCGCGCGGCGATGCCCCCGCTTCCAATGGAGCGTCCAGGACACGCGGATCACCCATTTTTGGCTGCAACCCCGTTTCACCGCCCGTGATCGGTGTCAGGACAGAGTAGGCCAACGAGTAAGACATCTGCGCGAAGGCCAGGGTCAAAATGGAGAAGTAAATCCCGGACCGGCGCAGCGAGATGTAACCCACAGCAAGGCTGAACAGGCCCGCCACGATGATCGACAGCGTCACCGCCGGAATGATGTTCATCGTCAGCAGTTTCATCATCCAGATCGCGGCGTAGGACCCTGCCCCCAGAAAGGCCGCATGGCCGAAACTGAGGTAACCCGTAAGACCAAACAGGATGTTGAAGCCGATGGCAAAAATGCCAAAGATCACAAACCGCTGCATCAAATCAGGATAGCCCGCATTAAACTGCGCAAGGCTGCTGTCCACCGGAAATGGGTTCAGGAAAAAGGGCGCGAACGCTGTGAGCACGGCAACCAGCAACAAAAGCTGTAGATCGCGACTGTTTAGACCCAACATCGGATTAATCCTCCATCACGCCGGCACGGCCCATCAGACCCCGCGGGCGGGTGAGCAGAATGATAATTGCCACCAAGTACAAAATGATCTGGTTGATGCCCGGCAGCACCTGCAACACGGCCCCCATGGAGGCGAAGCTCTCCAAAATGCCCAGCAAGAAACCGGCCAGCACAGCACCCAAGAGGCTGCCCATGCCGCCCACCACAACAACCACGAAACTCAGCACCAAGAAGTCCATCCCCATATGATAGTTGGGTGAGTTGATCGGGGTGTACATCACACCCGCCACACCGGCCACCGCAGCTGCCAAGCCGAACATGATGGTGAAGCGCTTGTCGATATTGATGCCCAAAAGACCAACCGTCTCACGGTCTGCCATGCCTGCACGCACGACCATGCCAAACGTCGTGAATTGTAGAAAAGCAAACACCCCGCCAATCACCACGGCTGCGAAGGCAAAATACACCAAGCGCCAGTAGGGATAGATGATCACATTGGGATCAAAGCCGAGCATCGCACCGAAATCGAACGACCCTGCAAAGGCCTCGGGCGCAGGCGTCGGAATCGGGTTGGCACCGTAGAAATACTTGATGATTTCCTGCAGCACGATGGCGAGGCCAAACGTCACGAGGATCTGGTCTGCATGGGCGCGCTTGTAGAAGTGCTTGATGAGACCGCGCTCGATGACAACGCCCACCAGCATCATCACCGGGATTGCCACGAGGATCGATATAGGCACGGCCCAGTCGATGATGACATCGCCGGTCGCCTTGCCAAAAATGTCGTAGATATAGGGCACCTCAACCTTGAGCGGGTTGCCCAGAAAGTCAGTTTTCGTATCGTCGATGACGACGTGAGAAAGGGTCAGCAACCGGCTGAGCGTGACCGCGCAAAACGCGCCGATCATAAACAATGCCCCGTGGGCAAAGTTCACCACACCCAACGTGCCAAAAATGAGGGTAAGGCCAAGAGCGATCAGCGCATAAGCCGATCCCTTGTCCAGTCCGTTCACGATCTGAAGAACAAGTGCTTCCATTGTCGGAACCCGTACAGGCCCTCCCATTGTCTTAAGCCGATACGCTTAAGACAGTTCCAAGTTTTCTTGATTGAATGGGACGGCCTGTTAAGGCCGTCCCAAAACGCGTTGGGCGTTATGCGCCTGCGTTACACGTACCCACTGGCACAACGTTGCCGTTGGCATCGCGCATCTGTGGGTGATCCGGTGCGTAAGTCACCTGGGCAACCGGTGTCACTTCCACGATTTCGAGAAGGTCGAACTCGGACGTCGGGTTCTCTTTACCCTTCACGACCAGCACGTCTTTGAAGCACTGGTGATCTTCGGCGCGGTACAGCGTCTTGCCGTTGCCCATACCGTCGAACTCAAAGCCTTCAAGGGCCTCAACAACACCGCACGGGTTAAACGTACCGGCGCGCTCACACGCATCCGCATAGAGCAGAGCCTGCACGTAGCAGGTGTGCGCTGCTTGGGATGGCGGGAAGCCGTACTTGGTGCCGAAGGACTTCACAAAGGCTTTGGAGCCTTCGTCCTGCAGCGACCAGTGCCAGTTTGTGGAACCAAAGATGCCCTTGACGTTTGCACCGGCACCCTTCGCCATCAGACGGGAGTAAAGCGGCACGATGATCTGGAAGTCTTTGCCGTTGACCTGCTTGTCGCGCAGACCGAACTGAACAGCGTTGGTCAAAGAGTTGACCATGTTGCCGCCGTAGTGGTTCAGCACCAGCGTATCCGCACCGGACTGCAAAACAGGCGCGATGTAAGACGAGAAGTCCGTCTGTGTCAGCGGCGTTTTCACCGCAGAAACAGTCTCCCAGCCGAGAGCTTCCGTGGATTCTTTCACGGCCTGCTCGGTGGTGTAGCCCCAGTTATAGTCCGCAGTCAGGTGGTAGGCTTTACGGTCAGCGCCGTAAGCCTTGGCCAACACTGGCGCAAGCGCCGCACCGGACATGTAGGAGTTGAAGAAGTGACGGAAACCGTTGGCCTTCTTGTCCTTACCGGTCGTGTCGTTGGAGTGGGTCAAACCAGCCATGAAGATGATACCGGCTTCCTGGCAGAGAGCTTGCACGGCCACAGCCACACCGGAGGACGAACCGCCAGTGATCATGACAGCGCCGTCTTTTTCAATCATCGAACGGGCCGAAGCACGGGCGGCGTCAGACTTGGTCTGCGTGTCACCGGTGACGTAAGCCACTTTCTTGCCGAGGATACCGTTACCCTTCAGCGCCTTGGATGAGAACGTGCTCATCATGCCGCCGTCGCCGCCACCGTTCAGGTGCTCGACAGCCAGTTCATAGGCGCGCAACTCGTCAGCACCCTCGTCGGCGTAGGGGCCGGACTGGGGAACGTTGAAGCCCAAGGTGACCGTATCACCGGTCGGCGCGTTCAGGTAACCGGAATGATTACCGGCAGAGGCACGTGAAAAGAAAAAAGGTGTTGCAGCAGCAGCACCGGCAACAGTTGCACCGCTTTTCAATACGCGGCGGCGCGTGATCTCGTTACGATCGCTCATAAAGGTTCCTCCCTTGAAGTGAGCTTGGCCTGTTAATCAGCCTGGCGGACGACAGATAGACTCCTCCTCGTCCTCCGGAAAATACGCTAGGGCATGGCAAAACCGCTCCGCAATCCACCTTTGGGCTTAGAGACTTCGTTCACCATGTGATTGGGAACGCAATCCCCCACTTAAACAAGCACTTGAACAGATTGAGTTGGAATCAAAAGCTCAACTTTGACCCGCAAATCACTGAAACGACTCGCAAAACATCCTGCTGTGTTTATTGCCTCAGTGCGACTGAACACCGAAAGCGGCAACCGAAGCGACGATTCGATCAAAGGCCTGTTGCGCCAGCGGAACCTTGGTGCGGGCTCGCATGTAGCCATGCACAAGCCCTGTTTCCTCATAGCAATGGGCATCGCCACCCGCAGCATTCACCACATCGCAATAGGCTTGGCCATCACTGCACAGCGGGTCACATTGGGCGGTAAACACAACCGTTTTGGGCAAGCCTGAATAGTCGGTAGCGGACAAGGGTGCACAACGGGCATCGGCCAGGACGTCGCGGTCGCCACCGGTGCGAGCGGCCAAAAATGCAGCCATATCTTTCACCCGCAACAACGGCGCGTCAGCGTGATCCGTATAAGACACGCCATCAAACGTGGCGGATAGGGTTGGATAGATCAGAACCTGACCCAGGGGCTTGAAATCACTGTCACGGCTGGCGGCGCTGACCGCCGCTGCCAGACACGCCCCGGCGCTGTCTCCGACCAAGATAGCGGGAATACCCAAGGTCTCGGCCAGCCCGAAACCGCGCATGGCATCGTGAAAATCGGCCGGAAACGGGTGCTCCGGCCCAAGCCGGTAATCAATAGCAACAACTCCAAAACCTGTTCGAGCGCATAGGTCCGCACACACATCATCATGACTGTCCAAACCGCCCAAAACAAAACCGCCGCCATGGAAATACAAGATCAAAGCGGGAGGATTATCTTCCGCTTCCGCAAGAGACTTCCCCCTCGGCACGTAAAAGCGGAAAGGAACCGAATTGGCCTCCTGGGGGTGAGGCTCCTGTGCAGGGCCAATGCTGCCACCTCCAACATCAATCGTCTCCGGATAACCCGTGAAAAACGCGCGGCACAATTCGTCAAACACAGCCCGTTGCTTGTCCAAGCTCCAAGTCTTGGCCTCGGGCGGATACCAGCTTTCAATGTCGGCAATGTAGTTCCACAGATCGTCCGCCAGCAGAGTACGGTATTTATCGCGATAGCGGTCCCGCACATCGCGCTTGGATTTGTCGCCCATGGTCAATGCCGCACGATTGGATCTATGGGTGCCGTTCCCAAATCCAACACGGCTTCAACAGCAGCAGCAACAGCTAAAACCTTCGCATCACCTCGCGGCGGGCCAATCAACTGCAATCCAACCGGCATTCCCGATTTCGTGAAGCCGCACGGCACGGAAATCGCGGGCAAGCCCGCCGTGGTTGCCAGATATGAGAAGCGCAGCCAGTCGACATAGTCCGGCATGTCCACACCGTCGACCTGACCAGGATATTCAATCTCAACCGCTTGCGGCTCCAAGCCCACAACCGCGCAAGCTAAAACGTCATAATTGTGCAAGAACGTTCGCATCGTGTGATAAATCTGGGTCCTTTTGAGACCAGCCTGCACGATCTGATCCACCGTAAGGTTTTTGCCAAGCGCGATGTTGTCCGCGAGGGTTTTCTTGAAGTGCTTTTGAACAGACTGCGGTGCGCGCCCGGACGTCGAATTCCAAAATGTGGCCCGAAGCGCAATGTAAGTGTCATAGAGCTTGGCAAGGCTGGGGCACGCTTCCTCAACAACAGCGCCCTCAGCTGACACCTGCTCCAGCGCCTCCGTCATGATGGTGCGAATTTCAGCCTCCACCGGGCTGAACCCCTCCAAGGTTGGCGCGTAGGCGATGCGCACTTTGGGATCAGGCTTTGCAACCGCATCTTGAAACGGAGTGGCTGGCGCCGGGAGGCTGAGCGGGGCCCGTTCATCGTAGCCGGCCATTGCATCCAAGAACAACGCGCAATCCGCGACGCTGCGCGCCATGGGGCCGGACAGACCTTCGTTGAGGAATCCCGCAATCATGGGACCACCAAACGCGACCCCCGGCGAGGGCCTCATACCCACGATGCCGCAATAGGCGGCCGGTGTGCGCAAGCTGCCTGCAAGATCAGACCCGTGGGAGAGCCAGACCTGACCGGTTGCCAACGACACTGCAGCACCGCCCGACGACCCGCCAGCGTTCTTGCGCGTGTCCCAAGGATTGCGCGTGGCACCAAACACGGCGTTAAACGTATTGCCCCCCGCCCCCATTTCCGGCGTGTTGGTCTTGCCCACCACGAGACCGCCCTTGTCCTCCAAAATATCGACAATCGGGTCGTTCGCGTTGGGAATGTTGTCGGCCAGCGCTTGTGTACCCATTGTGGTGCGCACACCGGCCACGGCAGACAAATCCTTGATCGCGATGGGCAGGCCCGCCAGCCACCCTGCGTCCGATCCTTTGTCAGCCTTGGCCTGTGCCAGCGCTCCGTCCAACTTTGCGCGCGCCCGATCAAAACACCGGGTGACCATGGCGTTCACCGCCCCGTCAGTCTGCTCCACACGGTCAGCCGCAGCATCAATCAATTCGGCAGGCGTAAGCTCACCGGATTTCAGGTGATCCACAACTTCACGCGCGGACAGCGCTGTCACATCAGAACCCGAATAAGTGGTCTCGGGTCGACCGGGTTTTATCACGGTATATAATCCTTCAAACGAACACGCGCGTCACCGGCAACGGCCTTGGGCACGGAACCGCCTGTTTCGATGATGCGGCGCGCGGCCATAAATGCGGCCCCATCGTTCATGGCATCTACGGCCAACAGTTTCTCGCCCTGATAGTACCAAATAGATTGGCTGCCCTCGCGCCTGCCCGGACGGGTGATGGTGGAATCATATCCGGTGTTCAAACCGGCAATCTGCAATTTAACGTCATATTGGTCAGACCAGAACCACGGCGTTGCATGATACTCCACGGCAACCGCACCCTCCTCCGCCACCATGTTTTCAGCCGCAATCTCCGCTTGGTGAATGGCATGGGGCACAGATTCCAGACGGACCAGTTCGCCGCGCAAAGGAAACTCGGCACAGTCTCCGGCAGCAAAAATGGCGGGGTCCGAGGTCCGGCAAAAAGCATCCACCATGACACCCCGATCAACCGTTACACCCGCCGCCTGTGCCAGTCGTGTTTCAGCCTCGACACCGATGGCGAGCAATACAGCGTCCGAGGCCAGTTCGCGTCCGTCACTTAAGACAACGCCCGACACCTTGCCGTCAGCCTCAGTGAAATTGGCCAGCCCAACGTCTTCCAAGATCGTAACACCATGAGACGCGTGCAATGCGCGGTAATAATTGGACGTGTCTTCACAGGCGACCCGTTGCAGAATACGGGACGCACCTTCGATAATCGTCACCTCAAGGCCCAAACCCGCTGCCACGGCAGCGACCTCAAGCCCGATATAACCACCCCCCACAATCACCAGCCGGTTGCCGGCCACTAGACTGGGCCGCTTGCTGTCCGCATCGCGGTCGGTGCGCAGGGTGTACAGCCCGCTCAATCCACGGGTCAGGCTCTCCGGTAGATGCCGCGCTTTCGTGCCCGTGGCCAGCAACAACCGATCATAAGAATACTCACCACCGCCTTTGACGCCGACCGTTTGCGCCTTCCGGTCCACAGCGATGACGGGCGAACCCAAATGCAATTCAATGCGATTTTGCTGGTACCATTCCACCGGACGCAGCAGCAGTTTTTCCGCATCCAAGTCGCCGGAGAGATATTTTTTGGAGAGTGGTGGACGCTGGTATGGCGGTGTTTCTTCCGCGCAAAACATGGCAATGGACGCGTCAGCGTCCAACTCCCGCAGTTTGACAGCAGCAGACAGAGCCGCCTGCCCGCCCCCGACAATGACGTAGCGTTTGGTCACCGGATCAGGCCCGCCCCTTTTGACGAACCGTCAGAGCCCAAGACCGCCGACACAGACGTATTTCGTGTCGAGATATTCATCGATCCCATGCTGCCCGCCTTCCGTGCCAATGCCAGATTGCTTAACACCACCGAAAGGCACCTCCGGCGTGGTGATCACACCTTCGTTGACACCGACCAGACCGTATTCAAGCTTCTCCATGACACGGAACGTCTGCCCCAAATCTTGGCTGTAGAAATAGCAAGCCAGACCGAAGATCGTGTCATTGGCATAAGAAATCGCTTCATCTTCCGTCTCAAATTTGAAAACGGGAGCGACCGGGCCAAAAATCTCTTCCTTGGAAAAACTCATATCCTGCGTGGCATTCTTGATCACAGTCGGCTGGTAGAACGTACCGCCCAATGCGTGCCGCGCTCCGCCGGTGACGATCTCACCACCCTTGCTTACCGCGTCGGCAACTAATTCTTCCACCTTTTCAACCGCAGCCATTTCCATCAGCGGGCCCTGCTCGGTACCCTCATCCATGCCATTGCCGACGCGCAAATCTGCCGCCTTGTCAGCAAGCTTTTCAACAAACTCATCATACACGCCGGCTTGTACGTAAAAGCGGTTTGTACACACGCAGGTTTGGCCGGAATTGCGGTATTTCGCAGCCATGCCACCTTCCACCGCTTTGTCGATGTCAGCAGAGTCGAAGACGATAAACGGCGCGTTGCCGCCCAGTTCCATGGACACTTTTTTGACCGTGTGCGCCGTCTGTTCCATCAGGATGCGTCCAATTTCGGTCGATCCGGTGAAAGTCAGTTTGCGCACTTTGGGGTTTTCGCAAATTTCACCGCCAATCTGCGATGCGCTGCCCGTAACGATGTTCATGACGCCGTCTGGTAAACCGGCTTCCTCGGCAATCAAGCCCCAGGCAAGGCCGGAATAGGGTGTCATGGAGGCGGGTTTGACCACGCTGGTACACCCGGCTGCGATGGCAGGGCCGATCTTGCGGGCCAGCATGGACGATGGGAAATTCCACGGCGTGACGGCCGCGATGACGCCCACAGGCTCTTTGCGCACCATGATGCGACGGTCCGCCCATGGAGATGGGACGACATCGCCATAAACCCGCCGCGCTTCCTCAGCGAACCACAACAGATATTGCGCGCCGATGGCGATCTCGCCTTTGGCTTCCGCCAACGGCTTGCCCATTTCCGCGGTCAGCAACTCGGCCAGCGCATCGTGGTTGTCGAGCATGACGTCATGCATCTTACGCAGCCAGTTGGCCCGCTGGTTTGCGGTCGTGCCGCGAAAACTTGGAAACGCAGCCTCGGCCGCATCGATGGCCCGTTTGGTTTCTGCGACGCCCACTTTGGGCACAGTTCCCAGAATATCACCGGTGGCTGGATTCGTGACGTTGAGCGTGTCGCCGGAATCGGCCCCCACCCATTGGCCGCCAATCAAGTTGGCCTGTTTCAAAAACGGATTGGATTTGGCAAGCATGTCGGTCTCCTCGCGTGTGTGTTTTTTATCGGCCCAGATGGCCAATTTCGGCCAGCAAAGCGTCGTCAATTTCAACACCATCGGCGCGCAGTTGTTCACGCAATCGCGCCCGCCGGTGCCCCGGAACCCGCGCTCCGGCTTGATCTGATATGGCTTGCGCCATCGCGCCCATACGGACGATCGCATCGGGTCCACCAATCGCACCGGGATCGATGACAATCAGCGTTTGACCGACACCCGGCGCAGGCCCTTCGGCCTCAAAAAATGAAGACGCCTTGTCGGCAGTATTGGCCCCTATAAGCGAGGCTGCCAGCAGTTCGACCATCAGCGCAAGCGCAGTGCCCTTGGCGTCGCCCATCGGCACCATTGTTCCGGCCAACGCAGAATCGGCATCTGTCGTCGGCGATCCGTCAGCATCAAGCGCCCAGCCCTCCGGTATCGGCTGGCCCTTTTGCTTCGCAGCCATGATCTTGCCACGCGCCACTTTGGACAGGGAAATATCGATCACGATGGGATCGGTCTCCCCATCTCCGGTTGGTGCCGCAAAGGCGATGGGGTTGGTGCCGAATAGAGCTGTTGTTCCGCCCCATGGCGCCATGGCGGCCGGTGTGTTTGCAAACAGCATGGCCACCAAACCGGCCTCCGCAAAACGCTCAACCGTCAGGCCAGCCACACCGCAATGGTGGGATCGATGAATGCCGGCCAAAGCGATGCCGCACGCGCGCGCCATGGCTGGCAGGGTCTCAACCGCAAGATCGAGCGCTGGATAGGCAAACCCGTGGGCCGCATCGATGGACAGCGTGGCAGCAGCGCGCTTGTCCAGTTTGGGAACAGCATGACCATCCAATTTTCCGGACAAGGCTTGGGAAGCGTAAGACGGCACGCGGCGCAGCCCGTGCCCCGCCTGTCCCGCAAGCTCAGCACCGGTCAAAGCGGCAGCGACGCTGGCCGCATTGTCAGCAGACGTGTTGCAGCGCTCCAGCGTCTCGCGCACAAGCATGTCAATTTCGGCGACAGTCAAAAGGGCCATGGTCGGCTTTCTTGTTGGTTCTTCTACAATCCGAGCGGCCTGTGCGCGGGCTTACGCTTTCGCCAAATGATCGAGAACAAGATCCGCAATCAAGTGGCTGACGCGGACATTCGATTCAACGGTCACGCCTGCGATGTGTGGCGTTGCGATGAAGTTCGTAAGACCGGAAAATTTTGCGCCCGCCTCTGCGGTCAAGGGCTCGGTTTCAAACACGTCCAGCGCGGCGCCCGCAATTTCCCCTTCCGCCAAAGCCAGCGCCAAGGCCGCATCGTCCACCACACCGCCACGGGCTGCATTGATGACAACCGCACCAGATTTCATAGACTTCAAGAACTGCATGTCGATCACGTGGCGCGTGGATTCAACCAGCGGCACATGCAGGCTGACAACGTCTGAAAGGTCGGCCACACCGTCCAACGAGACGTTGCGCACATGGCTCCAAGCCGGGTCATCGGCCAACAAATGCGGGTCATAGGCCACAACGTCCATGCCCAACGCCAACGCGCGACCTGCAACCTGCCGGGCGATACTTCCAAAGCCGATGAGACCCATGGTTTTGCCCGCAAGTTCCCGCCCGATCATGGCTTGGCGGGGCCAGTCTCCCGCCACAACTTCGGCCGTGCCGGTATAAGCTCCCCGCAACAGCGCCTGCGCTGTCGTAATCACATATTCAGCAACGCTTAGATCATTGGCGCCGGTTGCCGGGAACACCGCAATGTCGCGCGCCTTACAGGCCACCACGTCAATGTTGTCCAACCCGACACCGAGCCGCCCCACGCAAGACAAAGAACCGGCTGCTTCCAACAAACTCCCACGCACCTGCGTCCGGTTGCGCACGATCAAGCATTTTGCGATCCCCGCCATGGCAGACAGCGCGTCACCATCATCCACCAGCGCGGGATCATAGTGTGTGTCATGCATCGCCTTGATGCGCTCAACGGCGGCTTCATCCATGAACTCGGTGATGATCACGTCCGGCATCGTATGTCCTTGTCGTCAGTCTTGGTGATAAGTATGGGTTGATACTCAATCTGGGCAACGCTTGCCGTTCAAACGTGAAACAACACATCGATAAACTCTCTTGCGGCGACGCGTGCGGGCTTTGTCTGCGCCAATCTAGCCGGTTGCGCAACACCGCCCGATCATCGTCATGGTATAAGCCAGCAACACTTCCACGATGCCCCGTAAGGACCCCTCACTATGATCACCGAGCCTCGCATTTTGTGGCTGGCCTATGGCGCAAACATTCTCATCCTGGTGCCCGTGTGTTGGTCCATGGTGTGGGGCCGGGGGTACGGCAGCGGTGTTTGAAAACCGCGTTGCAGACTCCGAAGGTTTACGGCTCTTGGTGGCCAGCCTTTGGTTGTCCATCTTGGTCGGTTCGATTGCAGGGCTGATATGGCCCGCCTTTTTCGCCCCGCTCCTGCTGGTGCAGATAGTCTATAAATCGCTGTGGCTGATCCTGTTCGTCGCGCCGCTGTGGATGCGTGGAGAACCTTACCCGGTGGGAATATCGGTGGTGTTCGTCGGGATCGTCCTCACCTACCCCGCCATCCTGTGGACGGCGATGCGGGTCTAGCGGGTCCTCAAAGAGACGCTGCAACCAGTGCCAACAAGAGCAGCATTCCCAACACAACAAAAAGCAACATCCGCAACCGCCGGACCAGCGTCCAAGTCTCGCGATCGTCACGGTGCACGCCAAGGCCGAGGGCAGACGAAATCACATTGGTATAGGTCGGCAAACTGCCCGGTTTGCGCGGCTTGGTAACCCGCTCAATGGCGTAGCTGGTGCGAATGGCCAGAATGAACACGCTGATACCACCAAGACCCAGCAGACCGCTTAAAAAGAACATATGTGCCCCCATCGCGCCCCGCCGTTTCAACATACTGCCGCTTGTAACCTTGATCGACAAATAAAAAGGGCGAACCCGGCAGGCCCGCCCTTGAAGAGTGTATAAACGCGCAGCCCCTTAAGCGGAGCGATAGAGTTTTGTCATCGAAAACTCGCGGTGGCCGAGGGCTTCGGCTGCGGTGTTGCGACCGTTGGCGGTCCGGCGGATCATCTCGATGAGATCATCACCCGCTTCGTCAATGGTTTTTTCTCGGGTCAAAATGCCCGTCACGTCCACATCCACATGCTCGCCCATGGTGCGCACGGTGCGTGGGTTGGCGGTGATCTTGATCACCGGCACGATCGGGTTGCCCACCACATTGCCCTGACCCGTGGGGAACGTGTGGATGACCGCGCCACCGGCCGCCATCAAGGTCACGCATTCTGCGGCCGCAGAAGACGAATCCATGAAGTAGAGACCAGCACCGGAAGCAGGCGCTTCAGCAGGCTCAAGGATGTCAATATATTGCGATGTCCGACCGATCTTTTCGAGATTGCCCAAGGCCTTCTCTTCGATGGTGGTCAAACCGCCTTCGATATTGCCTTTGGTGGGCTGAGAGTCCGAAAGATCGTCGGTCTGGTGCGCGAAGATAACATCGTCCTGATAGGCTTTCCACATGGCGTACCAGCGCTCACCAACGTCTTCGTTGACCGCACGCGCCTTACAAATGTGCTCAGCGCCCGTGATTTCCGAAGTCTCACCGAAGAAGCCCGTGATGCCTTGCGGCAGCATTTTGTCATACATGTTGCCCACGGTTGGGCAGGAACCCAGGCCGGTTGTGGTATCGGACTCGCCGCATTTGGTGGAGATCCACAACTCGTTCATGCCGCACTCCTCGCGCTGCAATTCGGACGCCCAGTGGACATACTCTTTCGCGGCCCAAGAGGCGG
The DNA here is from genome assembly GCA_038746275.1 of Pseudomonadota bacterium. GTDB lineage: Bacteria > Pseudomonadota > Alphaproteobacteria > Rhizobiales > Rhizobiaceae > Pseudahrensia. The sequence continues at coordinate 78,057 of JBCDKS010000017.1, forward strand.
CGCGGATAGTTTCCAGATCGCCTTTTTGCTCGATGGAAAATTCGGACACCGGCTTGCCTGTGGCGCGAATGCCGTCAGCGATCTTTTTGGTCCAGCCCGGTTCGATGCCGATCACCACAACAGCAGCCACGTTGGCGTTGGCGCCCGTGCCGATCATGGTGCGGAAATGCAGGTCGAGGTCTTCGCCAAACTGCAGTCGGCCGTAGGCGTGTGGGATCGCCATCGTGCCTTTGATGTTGTTGGCCACGGCCTCACAGGCTGCGTTGGAAATATCATCCACCGGCAGGATTAAAACGTGGTTGCGAACGCCCACACGACCGTTTTCGCGGCGGAAAGCCATAATTTTATCAGACATGAAGGTGGTCCCTACCAGCGTTTTGTTTTGAGGTTTTGGGTGTGGACGTGCTCGCCCTCGCCCACGTCGCCGACAAACTTGCCGATGTCTTCGCCGTATTTGATGGCGGTATCACCAGTCTTGATGTCTTTGAGCGCAATTTTATGGCCGATTGGCACATCGTGTTTTGCGGTCAGTTTGAAGGTCGAATTGTCGTGCGTGACGACGCACAGCATTTCGGTGCCTGCGGTCAGCCCTTCCACAACGACAACGCCTACATTGTCTTCGTGGTCATGCACCAGCAGTTGGGGAATGTTGCTCATAGTTTATGCGCTCCTCCGAGCCCAGTTTGCGCGGTTATGCGCGGTGGACGTTTCAAGTCTTGTATAAGACATAAGAGCATGCCAGACTAAGAGTCAATGCACCGGAGCTCGCACCCACGTCTTTGCGCCCCCGCTCACCCGATCGGCCGCGATAATTAGCTAAAGAAACCGGAGACACGGTCCCATGGATCATCAGCCGCTTTACGAGAAGGTGCGCCTGACACTGGTGGACAGGATGATCTCGGGCGCGTGGTTGCCGGGACAGATGGTGCCGTCAGAGTTCAAAATTGCTGACGACTTGGGTGTCAGCCAAGGCACGGTTCGCAAAGCCCTGGACGAGATGGCCAGCGCGGGCCTGCTGGTGCGCAAACAGGGTCGCGGCACGTTCGTGGCAGAAGCGGAAGACCGCGCGATCCTGTTTAAGTTCTACCGGTTGACTGCGGACAACGCCCTCTCCGGCCATGGAACAACACAAGACTTTCCGCAATCTGAGTTCCTCAGCGTCCAAAACGAAAAGGCAAGGTCCAAGTTTCGATCTGTCTTTGGTATCGCGGAACACGACACGATTTGGCGTCTGGAGCGTTTGCGCCGTCACAACGGCAAAGTGATCCTGTGGGAAGAGATCGCCCTGCCCGCCAAGCGCTTCGAAGGCTTCGACCGCACGTCCCCGCTGCCAAACAACCTCTATCGGTTTTATAGCAAAACCTTCGGCGTCACCGTCTCGAAAGTGGAAGAACGACTCAAAGCCATCTCTGCAACGCGCGCCGTCGCTGCCCACTTGGAAATTACCGAAGCTTCGCCGCTTCTCGAAATCACCCGGCAGGCGCAAGCGCTGGATGGTCCCGTCATAGAATGGCGGCGCTCGCTCTGCTCAACCAATGAAGTGCACTACTACAACGCGCTGTAAGGGCCCAGTGTTGAGTTCGTTGCAAACAACCCTTGTGCCAAAAACACTGGTGAGCCTCAATTGTAAACGCCCTACTGGGCAATCTTTGGCCAATATGCGTCGGCAGCCACAATGCGCTCGGAATAGTTCTTTTCCCAGCGCGTTTGGAACCCGGTTGAATAGTTTAGGTACAGCTTTCCATTAACGATCTTCCAGGCCTCAGGCACGGTGGAAGCGATGGAACCCTCACTCACAGCGTAGGCACAATACCCACCATATTGCGGCGCATAGGCTTCTGGATTGGCGACAAATGCGGCCCGGTTTTCTTCCGTGGAAAACCGCCATGTCGCACCTTTCCACTCGTGGGTGATGTCCGGCGATCCGGCCACCGGCTTCCCTTGGGTGAAGTAGGCCACTGTGTCCGTGCCATCAATCGCGACACCGTTTTCAGCATAGACAAGCTTTCCCCCCGCGCTGGTCGGCGAAGCAACGAACGTTGTTGCCGCCGCTGCCCCTGTCAAAGCGATTGCTGAAAACAAGATGAGTGCGTTTCGTCGGGTCAAAGCCATTACAACGTTCCTCGATGCTATATTCGTTTTCACAATGGGCACAGTTTACAAATATTGCGCCAAATCGGTCATCGTCCTGCTGCAATACAGATAGACCGGTCAGGCAGATGGTCCAGAGCGGTCGCCCATTCGTTATCACGCGTGATCGTCTGCAGCCCGTTCGCAACGGCCATTTGGAGCCTTCAAACCGCTATCGACAATTCACATCCTTCATTTGCATCTGCCCGATATCCGCGTTAGGGGAACCGCCAATCATCCAGACATCCCCACGCCCATTTGGCCCGGATAGTTTCACCAACCCTATTTCGAGGAAACGACAAGCGTGTCCACGTTCGACAAAGTTGCAGATATCATTTCAGACACAAGCGAAATTCCGCGTGAAGAAATTACGCCGGAAAGCCATACAATCGACGATCTGGGCATCGACAGCCTGGACTTTCTCGACATTGTATTTGCCATCGACAAAGAGTTCGGCATCAAGATACCGCTTGAAGCCTGGACACAGGAAGTCAATGACGGCAAGGCATCCACGGAAGAGTATTTCGTGCTGAAAAATCTCTGCGGAAAAATCGACGAATTGGTCGCCGCAAAGGTCTAAGCCCCTCAAACTGCATCAGGCTTGCGCCGCCAAAGCGTTTGTGAGCCTTTCTCTTTTATACCAGACCGTTCGCAAGGGAACGCCCCTCCCAACAGCTGACCGTGTACCGTGAGAGGGTCTTCGATCCATGCACCTGGAATACTTCCAGATGGTAGACCGTATCGTCACCATGGCAGACGACGCATTGTCGGCTACCGTTCAGTCCACCGTTCCTGACGAAAGCCCCGTCTTTGAAGGCCATTTCCCCGGCATGCCGCTGGTCCCGGGCGTATTGCTCATTGAAACCATGGCGCAAACGTCAGGCTTCATGGTGATGGCGGGACTCAAGTTTGGTCAGATGACGTTCCTGGCCGGTGTGAAGGGTGCCAAGATGCGCACGTTTGTGGAGCCGGGCATGGTGTTGGACATCACTGCCGAACTAGTACACGGCGGCTCCGGTTTTGCGATGGCCAAAGGCACGATCAAAAGCAATGGCAAGCGCATCTGCGAAGCCGATCTGACCTTCAAGACAATGCCCTTCCCCGACGCCAGTTTTGCGGCCATGATCGCGCAGCGCGCCAAACAATTGGGCATGCCAGACGCGTTTTTGCCGTCACATCTGCCGTCACAGGAGACGAATTCATGAGTGAGGCAAAAAACGAGGTTTGGATTACCGGCATTGGCATTTTGTCAGCCGCTGGCGAGGGCAAAGAGGCTCATCTGGCAGCGCTCAGGGCCGCCAAACCTCTGGGCGTTGATGCAGACACATTCGCGCCTTTCGTCATTCACAAACTGGCCGAACCCGAATGGGCAACACAGATTTCACGCCGCGACATGCGCCAGATGGAGCCGTGGCAACAGATCGGGACCTATGCTGCAGGGTTGGCGCTGGAAGACGCCGGTGTAAAAGACAACGAAGAACTGTGTGGGACCATGGACATGATCGTCGCTGCTGGCGGCGGTGAGCGGGACGAAGAAGTCGATACCGCCATCATGGCAGAAGCCCGAAGCACCGGTGGAACCGATGCGCTGTTAGCCAACAAACTGTCCAATGATCTTCGACCGACGCTCTTTCTTGCGCAATTGTCCAACCTGCTGGCGGGCAATATATCCATCGTCCACAAAGTCACCGGGTCGTCCCGCACGTTCATGGGCGAAGAGGGCGCTGGCATATCCGCACTGCAAACGGCGGCGGCTCGCATTGCTTCCGGCCAAAGCAAAATTGCGCTCGCGGGTGGCGGTTACAACGCGGAACGCAACGACATGTTGCTGTTTTTTTCACTGGGCGGTTTTGCGCAACAGGGAGCAGTTAAACCGGTCGGTGAACGCAAGGACGACACAGACGGTCTCGCACTCGGCTCTATCGGCGCATTTTTGGTGCTGGAAAGCGCAGACCACGCCAAGGCGCGGGGCGCAAAGGCCTATGCCAAGCTCTCACCCGTGGCGGTGGGTTACGGCCTCCGCGACGGCGCAAAAGAAACGCTGCGCATCGCAGATGTCGTGAATAAAGCAGGCATTGCAAAAGCGGACATGATTCTGACAGGCGCATCCGGCGTCCCATCCATTACGGCAGCAGAAAACTCGGTTCTTGCGCAATCAGCGCCCAACACACCCCACCGCTCTTATGGTACGGTGTTCGGCCACGGCGTTGAAACCCAATTTCCGTTGGGCGTCGCCCTTGCTGCTTTGGCCATCAAAAGCGCATCGGACATTCCGCCGTTTGAAGCGGCTGAAACAGTTTCCAACGGCGGCAGTGCACGTTCCATCTTGATCACGACAGTCGGTCACAATCGCGCAGAGGGTGCTGCGCTTGTGAGCGCGTTGGACGCGAACGGATCGGGAGAGACAGCATGACCATGGCAACGCACGATCACCTCGGTCGCCCGCTCATCGCTATCACAGGCGTCGGTGTCGTCTCGTCCCTGGGTCGGGGCAAAAAGGCCAATTGGGATAAGCTCACGGCCGGACAATCCGGCATTCACCGCATAGAGCGCTTCCTCACCGACGATCTCAAAACCACGGTAGCGGGCACGGTGGATTTCATGGAGCTTGAGCGCCATTCCGCACCTGCCCTCTCCTATGCGCTGGCAGAAGCCGCATCTGACGAAGCGACCGAACAGGCCGGTTTGAACGCGGGCGCGTTTCCTGGACCGCTGTTTCTCGCATCCCCGCCGGTGGAAATTGAATGGCAGCACCGGTTTGAACTCGACAAGGCCATCGGCCATCACGGCGACCCCGGCTACGCGACGCTGATCGAAGCCAGCCGCAAGGGCGGTCACAAGGGCCTCTATGAACTTTTACAATTTGGCCGCACAGCCGACTTGTTGTCAGACCGCTACGGCAACTCCGGTCTGCCCATTTCCCTGTCCACCGCCTGCGCGTCCGGGGCAACGGCGGTGCAGCTTGGGGTAGAAGCGATCCGCCGCGGCGAAACAGAAGCGGCGCTTTGCGTTGGCACCGATGGTTCCGTCACGATGGAAGCGCTTATACGGTTCTCATTGCTGTCAGCCCTGACGACACAAAACGAAGACCCTACCAAAGCCGCAAAGCCATTTTCGAAAGACCGCGACGGCTTTGTAATGGCAGAAGGCGCCGGCTCGCTGGTGTTGGAATCGGTTGCCCACGCCCAAGCCCGTGGCGCCACCATCTTGGCAATCCTGCGCGGAGCGGGCGAAAAAGCAGATCATTTTCACCGCACGCGCTCTTCGCCTGACGGGTCGCCGGTGATTGCAGCCGTCAGCCGTGCAATTGAAGATGCAGGCATAAGCGTTGACGACATCAGCTACGTCAACGCCCATGGCACATCGACACCGGAAAATGATCGCATGGAGTACAATTCCCTGCACTCGGTGTTTGGCGACCGCATTCACGAAGTACCGATCAGTTCCAACAAGTCGATGATCGGGCACACGCTCACCGCCGCCGGTGCCATTGAAGCCGTGTTCTCCGTGCTAACACTACAGCACGGCATGATACCGCCTACCATCAACTACAACACGCCCGATCCGGACATTCCCCTGGACGTGGTGCCCCACACAGCGCGCGAAGCCACGGTCGACCACATCCTGTCCAATTCGTTTGGCTTTGGCGGCCAAAATGCGTGTCTTGTGTTCTCCAAACCCTGATCCCATAAAGCCTCACATCAATGAACAGGCCTATTGAGACGGCGGCGTTCGGATGCGTCACCGCGCCTGATACACGATTGGAAATCCACCATGCGAGCGCTGCAGCTTGTTAACGACCGTGAAGTCAAATCGGTCACGCTCGACACACCGGACGCGCCCGCGCCGGGTGAAGTGCAATTACGCATCCGCGTGGTGGCGTTAAACCATCTAGACGTCTGGGGCTGGCGCGGCATGGCTTTTGCCAAACGCGAAATGCCGCTCACCATCGGCGCGGAGGCCAGTGCCGAAGTCGTCGCCCTTGGCGAAGGCGTATCCAACGTGAAACCGGGCCAACTCGTCTCGATCTTCGGCGCCCGCACATGCGGTGTCTGCGAAGACTGCCGCAACGGGCGGGACAACATGTGCGATCATGTGGAAGGCGTTCACGGCTTTCATTTGGGTGGCTTCGCCCGCGAGCTGGTGAACATTCCGGCCCGTCAATGCGTGCCCGCGCCGCCTGGATGCGATGATATTGGCGCGGCACTGGCACCCATCACCTTTGGCACCTGCGAGCACATGCTGTTCGACAACGCAAAACTGCAACCATCTGAGACAATCCTGATCCATGCAGGTGGCTCCGGCATCGGCACAGCGGCCATCCAATTGGCAAAAGCCATCGGCTGCACAGTCATCACAACCGTCGGCAGCGATGACAAAATCGAACCCGCCAAGGCTCTGGGCGCAGATCATGTCATCAACTACCGCGAAGACCGGTTTGAAGGTCGGGTACGCAAGATCACGAAAAAGCGCGGTGTGGACGTGGTATTCGAACACGTTGGCAAAGACACGTGGGAAGGCTCCATGCTGTCGTTGAAACGCGGCGGACGTCTGGTGACGTGCGGTTCCACCAGCGGCGTGTCCGCCCCCACCAATTTGATGATGTTATTTCAACGCCAGTTGCGTCTGATTGGCTCGTTCGGCTGTCGGATGGAAAACATGGTTCACTCCATGGACAAAATGGCCAAGGGCTATGTGAAACCCGTTGTGGATACCGAAATTGAGTTCGGCGATATGGCAACCGCACTGGAACGCATGGAAAGCCGCAAAGTGTTCGGCAAAATCATCATGCGCCTGAGTGACTAGTCACGGCTGACGCCACTCGCTTCCCCCTATGACCCCGAACCGATGAAACGCAAGATCGCCAAAAAACGACTGATCCGGCACCCGCTGATCGAACGCCAATTGCTGCGTTTGAAAACGGCTTGGGATTGGATCATCGCCAAACAGGTTGGCCTGCTGATCCATTTTGCCAAAAAACTGCCGGCAGCCCGTTCCACCGCACTTTTCGGCTCCATTGCATATCAACTTGCTCCGGTCCTACCGCGTACCAAACTGGCAAAGCGCAATCTGCGGGCCGCTTTCCCTGAGAAATCCAACAAAGAGATCAACGCTTTGGCCCGTGAGGTCTGGCGCAACGTTGGACAGGCGATTGCTGAATATGTCTTTCTGGACGAGCTCTTTGACTACGACGTCGACAACCCCGATGCAGGACGGATCGAAGTGCGCGGCGTTGAACAGTTCAAGGCCATCTTGGACAAACAGAAACCGGTCATCATTTTCACAGGCCACACCGGCAATTGGGAAATCCTGCCGGTGGCGGCCTCCACTTACGGTTTGGAGGTCACGGCACTGTTTCGCCCGCCCAACAACCGTTTTTTGGCAAAGCGTGTTCTGAAAGCGCGCAAAACGTCCAAAGGGCATCTGGTGCCTTCCCGCGCGGGGGCAGCGTGGTCGCTCGCTAACGTCTTGGAAGTGGGGCAAACGGTGGGGCTGCTGGCCGACCAAGCCCTCACCAGGGGTGTCCCGATTGAGTTTTTTGGACGCAAGGCGACCGGCAATCCGCTCGCGGCACGCTTGGCAAAGCAATTTGAGTGCGACATCCACCCTGCCCGCTGCATACGGCTGCCGGGCGGACGATACCGGCTGGAACTCTTGCCCGCCCTTGATCTTCCAAAGGATGGCAAAGGCCGCTTGGACGTCGAAGCGACCACTCAGATGATCAACTCTGTGATCGAAGGCTGGGTGCGGGAATACCCTGCCCAATGGCTATGGCTCCATGATCGCTGGAAGCTGAAACCGGTTCGTGTGCGCAAGATGCAGGAAAAGCAACGCAAAAAACACGCCTAGTTGCATTTTTTCATAGTACAACTTTTAGTAATATATTGGCCGTAGCCTGTCTCACAAATTGCACAGCGCCCAGCGGTCCGTTCATGGTCATATCCACTCATTCGCTCCCCCTGCCCCTTGTTCCCATCATACTTGCGGGCAGTCCCCATCTGGAACACTGGCCCCTGTCCCGCATCGACAGGCCCATTCAGTTTGAGCGGGCGCGCGGTCACCATTCAGCCTTCCAGCGCAGCCTGCGGGAATGCCACGACGTGATCGGTCTCAACGGTCACACGCCAGCCAAACTGTCTGACAATGACCCTCCAAATCGCCCGATTGTGTGCCTCGCACCGGCCCTCATAAGCGAGGCCTATACGCAAGCGCAGGAAGTTGGTGTCAGCTTCATTCCAATAATTGAACCCATGGACCGCGGCGGCGCTCCCGCCAGCCTGACCGCCGCGACATTGGCGGAGGAACGGTTTGGGCCTTGTCTGATATTGATCATGGATGTGTTGGCACTGCCACAAAACAAGGATGATCTGATCACAATCGTAGGCCAAGGCTTAGCCAGTGAAGTCCTGCAAGAGCACTTCGTAGTGTGTGCGGAACGGGCCAGCAACATGGCGAAGCACAATAGCCTGACTGTTCAAGCGTCGGGAACAATTGGGCATCCCCGCCAGTTCAAGATCATGCAGCCTGCGGGCGAAGCAGACCGGCATTCATACACCACACTCGTACAACGACCGGCAAGCCAACAAAGGGTGCATACCCGTCGCTACGCTCTGCAGGACGTGATCCTATGCACCAGCGGGCATTGGCGACAAGCCGTCGATGGGTTGGGAAACGGATGCTCAACCCACATTGAACATGCACTCAGCGCAAAACTGGACCACGGGCTTGGGCGTGCGCCTGGACGTGAGCCTGGACGTGGGCCTGAACGTAGGCATGACGCTAAGGCCGTTTGGCCCAACTCCACACACTATGGCCTGTGCGAGCACACCCCCCTAACGACTGTTCTGGAACGTGTCCGGGACAGAATTCTATTCAGACCGCTGGCTATGGCATCCGTCACAGGCAACCAACGGTTCGGCCTTGCCACGCCGCCATTGGCCCCTTCTCTTACGGGGGACGTGAACCAGTCCTTCGCCCTGCTGGACAGCATTGACTGCGAAACCACCGGCTCCGGCCACATGATTGCTTTGGTTGGCTGTGATGGTTTGAAGGTCGTCACCACCGAAGACGCGACCCTGATCACAAGCCGGGACAACACGGCTCCCACTGATGATCTGGTGGCAGCCATGCGGGAGCGGGAGCATCCGGCTCTGCTGTCAAAGGCAGAAATCCAACACGCATGGGGAAGCGAGCGGATTGTTTATGAGGACAAAGGTCACCGCATTTGCTGCATCACGGTCTTACCCGGTCGGTCAACTGAGATACAGGTGCACATGCGGCGTGACGAGTTTTGGTACGTGCTGTCTGGTCACGGCGTGGCCCGCATCGATGGAAACGTCCTGTCTTGCCAACCGGGCGCAACCCACGCGATCACGCCCCGCTCACCCCACGGCCTCACCAACACCGGTGAGCAGCCACTCATCGTTTTAGAGGCCCGACGTGGTGCACATCTGGGCGCAAGTGACGTCTATCCGGCAGAACAAGAAGACGCACAGCAGACCGAACTGATCTGACATTACACCTATTCAGCCGGCACCAAAGCTTCATCGCCACCGTAGTAAAGACCGACCGCATGACGGGCCACAGCGAAGAACAACCAACGCTCGACGAACAGCCCGCCCATGAGGCTCATCAAGGCCACGACTTGCAGGAACTGGCCAAACCCGCCACCGATCAGGCTCGACACAGCCAATAAGACAATCGGCACAACCGCGCCCAACACAATCTCAATCCAACCCAGCTTGCTCAAATGCTTGCGGGCAACACGGAAGGCCATTTCATTGGTGAGGTAGTTGCCCATGGCGTGGGGGCGTTCCAGCAGTTTGACCTTGCCCAAATGTCCAAGCCCGGTCGCACTTTCCATCGTGCTGTCACCATACCCAACAGACAGGGCGCGGCGCGACCACATGAATTTAAAGCCCCACGATACAATCAAAAACACAATGGCCAGCATTACCCAGCGATCATTGGACTGCGTGCCGGCAGGCCAGCCAAACAGGCTAAGATACAAGACGGTGCCCGACGTCATCGAAAACATCAGATAGCAGGCCGGGGTCCAGCCCGTGTGCCACTGCGGGATCGTGCGCAGCGAAGCGTAGATCATCGCGGTGCAATACACCGTGATGGCGGCCATAATGCCGCCGACATAACCAAGACCCAGATGGAACGTGTCCCCAAAAACACTCATGCCCGTGAGAATCGTAAGCGGCACGAACGTCAACACAGCCATCACCCCCTCGCGCGACAGCCAGCTTGAACGCCACTGCGAAAACGCCCGCCAGGCGCGCTGCGGATTACCCAAATGCAGCGTGGAGCACAACAGGCCGATTGCGATGAGAGCCAGCGCAACAAACCAAGCGATCTTGGTTGAGGTAAACGCCGGATTGCCGTGGCCCAACGCCAAAACGAAAGCGAGGCCGTAGCCGGCACCGGACAGTGTGGTGAACGCGATTACAGAGGGAGCGGGATGCATCAGTTAACCCCTTTGCCGGAGGACGCGCCGCCGGAGAGCAGACGATCCACCCATCCCAGCAAACCGTCAGCTTCAATCGGCGCTTCCGGCATGGCCATCGGCGCACTGGCAGCAAGCGACGTGCGCTCGCGCGGTGGCAGGTATTTGTTGACCGGCTTGTTGCCCTGCTCCGGCATCAGATCGAACCCGCCACGGTCCTTCACCAAAATGGAAACGTCCGACATGGGGTCAGCCAGATCGCCAAAGTGCCGCGCACCGGCCGGACACGTTTTCACGCAGGCAGGCTGACGGTCAACCTCCTCGAGGTCTTCGTTGTAGATGCGGTCCACACACAAGGTGCATTTCTTCATCACACCGGCGGCCAGGTCCATCTCGCGGGCACCATAGGCACAAGACCACGCGCACAGGCCGCAGCCGATGCACATGTCTTCGTCCACCAGCACGATGCCGTCTTCAGCGCGCTTGTAGGATGCGCCGGTCGGGCACACGGTTACACACGGCGCGTCCTCGCAGTGCAGACAGGATTTTGGGAAATGGACGACGCGAGCCTCTCCGGCTGTCCCGATCACTTCGCCAACACCCTGACCGGCAGGTTTGCCGCCGGAGTTTTGTGACTCCTGCAGAACCTCAAACGTGTGGATGCGGTTCAGCCAAGCCCCGGTGGGGTTAGCGCCATAAGGGTCTTGGTCAGAAAGCGCTGTTCCGTAGCCGGACGTGTTCCATTCCTTACAGTTGATCACACACGCGTGGCAGCCCACGCAGGTATCAAGATCGATAACGAGGCCAAGCTGCTTTTGGGTGGTGGCTGGAAGTGTGGTCATATCAGGACTCCCGTCATCGCCTTGTTCTTAACCTCCCCCTTGAGGGGAGGTCGAAGTGCACAGCATTTCGGGTGGGGGTAACGGTGTGAATTATGGACGTCCGAACGCAAAAGCAGCATCGCACCCCCACCCCAATCGGCTGCGCCTCTTAGGCCTCCCCTGGAGCGGTTCACAGTTTGATTGAACCGCTCGATTGCTAAGTGCAGCCCGGCGCTTATGCGCCGCCCTCGCGGAGCTAAGGCCTCTTGAGGCCGACAGCGTGAGCGCCACAACTGAATCGATTCTGTCAAAGATAGAAATGATCTAAAGGGCGAGGCTTGAACCGAGATTACCATCATTTCGTCCACTCCAAACCGTAGCGGAGCTCTTCTTTAGCGGGTCTGCGTCTTTTTTGATGGCCCAGAACAGGTTCCGAAACGCCCTCACCCTCCGGCGCGCGCTCAATATTCACCCGCAAATCGTACCAAGCCGCTTGGCCGGTGATCGGGTCCGAGTTTGCCCAGCGGTAGCCGTCCTTTTTGGGCGGCAGCAGTTCGTTGATCAGGTGGTTGAGCAAGAAGCCCTTTGTGGCTTCGGGCGCATCTTTATCAAGCTCCCAAGCACCGCGTCTCTTACCGATGGCGTTCCACGTCCACATCGTGTCCGCGTTGACGGCATCCATGCGGGCGATCTGCACTTTGATCTTGCCGTGCCAAGAGGTCACCCACGCCCAGTCGCCATCCTTGAGGCCCTTCGCGTCGCAGATGGAGGCAGGCACGTAGAGCGGGTTCTTGGTATGGATCTGGCGCAGCCAAGCATTTTGCGATCCCCACGAATGGTACATCGCCATGGGTCGCTGGGTGAGCGCGTGATATGGAAACTCGTTATCCGTCCGGTCACCCAAATCTTCGCCTTCAAACGGCGCATACCAAACCGGCAGGGGATCAAATGTCCTGGCAACGCGATCACGAATACGGTCCGGCGGTTGCACATCGCCATGGCCTTGCGCCGCCAGTCGGAATTTCTGCAGCACTTCCAAATAAAGGTTAAACGTCACCGGCTGAGGCGCATCGAAAAAACCCATATCTACGGCGAAGTCCTGATAGGCCTTGTTGGCGTGCTTGAAAAACAGCGCTTCGTCCGGCAGGTGCGTCATGGAAAACGAGCCGTTTGCCTTATAGCGCTCCAACTGATCGGGATTGGGCGCGCCGCGCCCGGCTTTGTCGCCCTTTTCCCCACGGTAGCCCGCAAGCGGACCAATGCCCGGCTTGCGTTCGTGGTTCACCATGTAGTCAGCATAATCCTTATATTTCGCGCTTCCGTCTTCGTTGGTCATGCCCGGCAAACCCAGGCGCGCGCCCAGATCAAGCACAACTGATTGGAAGCCCCGCACATCGCGGTCCGGCTCGACGACGGGCCAACGGATAGAATCCACCACCGCCTCAGGCTCGGAACACGGGCGGTCCAAGAGAGAAATGCAGTCGTGTCGTTCCAAGTAAGTCGTATCCGGCAGGATGAGGTCGGCATAAGCCACCATCTCAGACCGATAAGCGTCCGAGTATATGATGTGCGGAATGATGTAATCGCCCTTAGCGTCTTTGTCCGTCAGCATCTCAATCGTGCCACGGGTGTTCATGGACGAGTTCCACGCCATGTTGGCCATATACATGAACAGCGTGTCGATCTTGTAGGGATCGCCCGCATGGGCGTTGGCGATCACCATATGCATCATGCCGTGAGCCGAGAGCGGTGCATCCCACGTGAAGGCTTTATCGATGCGCAGCGCATTGCCATCAGCATCGAGAGCCAGATCTTCCGGCCCGTGCGGATAGCCCAAATGCGGGCCTGCCAGAGGCCCTGTTGTGCCTTTGGCATTCTTGGCATGCGGCTTGGGATGAGCCGTGTAGGGCTTGGGATAGGACGGTTTGCAACGGAACCCGCCAGGGCAATCCACGGAGCCGATCAGGACCTGCAAGACGTGCAAGGCCCGGCAAGTCTGGAACCCGTTGGAATGCGCAGAGATACCGCGCATGGCGTGCATGGAAACAGGGCGGCCGATGAAGCGATCATGCTTCTCGCCTTTCATGTCCACCCATTCCTGCTCGATGGTGATTTCTTCTTCAAACGCCACACGGGCGATCTCAGCGGCCAATCCGGCAATGGTGGCAGCATCGATGCCGGTGCGGGGTGCGATGTTTTCCGGCGCGTACTCAGCCTTGGTGTATTCCTCAGCCATCAACATGAAGACCGGCTTGGCCGCCACTTTCTTGCGGTTGATCGTGGCCATAACAGCGCTGGTCAAGTTGGGCGCCACGCCCTTGGTGGTATGTGGCACAGCCTTCTTTTTCGCCGAATCCCAGACCAGTTCCACACCGTCTTTATCGCGGGCGATCATCCCGTGCTCTGCCGTACCCGGCGCGTCGATGACCAAAAACGCAGCGTTGGAATAGCGCAGCAGATAGTCGATATCGATCTTTTGCGTGCGAAACAGTTCGTGAATGACAGACAGGATCAAAAGGCCATCTGTACCCGGCTTGATACCCAACCAATCGTCAGCCACGGCAGAATAACCGGTACGAACCGGGTTTACAGACACGAACCGACCACCGTTCTTTTTCAGCTTGCCGATGCCCATTTTAATGGGGTTGGAATCATGGTCTTCAGCGACGCCAAACATGACGAACATCTTCGTGCGGTCCCAGTCCGGAGACCCGAATTCCCAAAACGCACCGCCAATCGTGTAGATGCCGGCCGCCGCCATGTTGACCGAGCAAAACCCGCCATGGGCAGCATAATTGGGCGTACCAAATTGCTGTGCCCACCAAGAGGTCAAAGACTGCGATTGATCACGACCGGTAAAGAAAGCCAGTTTCTTCGGATCAGCCTTGAGCGGCTCCATCCAGTCAGTAGCGATGGTTAACGCCTCTTCCCAGGAAATCTCTTCAAACTCACCGGAGCCGCGCGGACCAACCCGCTTCATCGGCGCGTTCAGCCGTGCCGGTGAATAGTGCTGCATGATCCCGGCAGAACCCTTGGCGCACAGCACACCCTTGTTCACCGGGTGATCCCGATTGCCCTCAATGTAACGGACTTTTTTGACGCCGTTTTCGTCAGGCTTGAGGTAGACGTTAATGCCACACCGGCAAGCGCACATATAACAAGTGGTTGAGTGCTTCTCTCCCACCGGGCCGTTCAGTTTCACATCGTGTGCGCCCAAAATCTCACTCCCTCTCGACAGGCGTATGTCCGCCCGC
>JBCDKS010000018.1:0-79765 GCA_038746275.1 Pseudomonadota bacterium
ACCGAGGGTTACCAACGCATTGCCCAGATTGTTTTGCGTCATCGCCCAGTCCAGAGGCACGCGCTCTTGCGTGTACTCCTCCAGCGCCGCGCGATAGGCCGCCACTGCCTCGTCCAGCCACTCCGTGCTGCTTTCTCGTTCACCGAGGGTTACCAACGCATTGCCCAGATTGTTTTGCGTCATCGCCCAGTCCAGAGGCACGCGCTCTTGCGTGTACTCCTCCAGCGCCGCGCGATAGGCCGCCACTGCCTCGTCCAGCCGCGCTGTCCCGCTTTCCCGCTGCCCAAGGGTTGTCAGTGCATTGCCCAGATTGTTTTGCGTAGCAGCCCAGTCCAGAGGCACGCGCTCTTTCGTGTACTCCTCCAGCGCCGCGCGATTTAGGCCAATCGCGACTTCCAGATCGAAATTCAACCCCTTGTCGCGGCCGCGTTCATACCATTGGTTCTGCGCGAGCCGCTGCGCTTCGAACAGCTTATCCGGATCCTCCGTTTCAAGCTGCACCCGTCGCATAACTGCCGAGACTGTCCCCGCGACATTGAAGATAGTTTTGGCCGCACTCTCTTTTTCCCGCAGTGCCTCCACCAACAAACCTTGCCTTGCTTTCCGGGCATCTGTCGCCTCGCGTTCAAGCGCCTCGGCCCGGACAAAAGCCTGTTCTTCCACCTCGACGATCCGGCTTTTGACCGCGTAAAAATCTTCCACGGCGTTTGCCGCATAGGCGCGTTTGCTTTCAGCGATCAAGTCATCCAGTTCCGGCGCCAGATTGCCCCATCGGTTGACCGCATTATCCGGATTGCTGTTCTGCCACAGTGCGGCAGCCTCCATAAAACTGGGAATGATCTGGTCATCCGGCACGTCCCGTTTCAAAACGATGCGAAAGAACGTGCGGGCCAGGTCTCTGGTCGTGCCCAATTGGCTTTCGGCGGTGGCGAGCGCAACCTTGACTTCGCTCAGTTCCAAGACCGCATCGAGCTTGGCTTCGATACGGTCCAACTGCCCGCGCGCAGTATCCATGAACCCGGTCAAATCACCGTGGCGGGTCAACAGGTCTGTGGTTAGGGTTTCCAGGTTATGGGCCAATTCGACCATCTGTCCGGTTTGGAAAATGGTGCGGAAGCGGGGGTTGGTTTTGATTTCCTCGGCGATGAACAGGCTGAAGGCGTCGTACCAGCCCGCCGCACCGCGTTGCCCATGGAAAAACTCCAGAAACAGTTTGGGCGGTTCGCGGCCCGCGTCGCGCGAAATTTCTTCCAGCGCGCGGGCCACGGCTTGTTCCCGGCCCCTTGGCTTTACAAAACCCTCTTGGGCCGCCGGTTTGAGAATTTCGTCAAACACGTGGTCGAGATCAGCGAGGGTGAGAACGTCCGGTTCGGCCTTGTGCTCCCTGAACAGGCGCAACCGTTCATCGAGAAAACCTAAAACCGCGTTGGAAAACGCCGCATCGTCGGGCCCTAGCGCGTGGGGCGGCAGAGTTTTTACCGCCTCATGATGGGTTTTGGCGACGTGGCGCAAGGCGCACAAATGGGCAGTGCGGATGCCCTTTATGATGTCATGATTGCCGGGGACGCGCCGCTGGTCGACAATGCGCTTTTTGCAGCCGTCAAACCAGCCGGTCAAAAAAGCGTCGCGCCCCACCAGCGCGAGGCTCGTTTCCAGCACACCCCCGACCGTTTCCAATATCGGCATTCACGCTCTCCCCAACCCACATCGTTAGTGTACAGGTTTGCGGACCGCCCTCAAGGCAGCGGGCGGCGGTGTTTTGGAAAGATGGCGAGGTTTGGTGCATCAGGGGTGCTGCAAAAGCGCCCTTGCTTAAGTCTATTAATTCATATATTTATGAAATATGGAAACATTGCTCACATCGCGCCTGTCCGTGCTTAGTCATCCCCAGCGCATGGGCGTTTTTCGGCTTTTGATGCGGCGGTACCCGGATCATCTTCCGGCGGGGGAAATTTCGGAAGCCCTGGACACAAAACCCAGCACAACGTCCGTGTATCTCAGCGCGCTGACGGGCGCGGGGCTATTGGATCAAAAACGTGCGGGAACGTCGCTTCTTTACCGCATCAACATGGAGGCTGCGCAGGCTGTGGTCTCCGATCTGTTTTTGGATTGCTGCAAAGGACGGCCCAACCTTTGCCCGCCCTTTGTTGCCCACATCCAAGGTGCATCGGATGCAAACGGGAGGGCCCAAAGTGCGGCCCAAGAGCAGCGGAAATACAATGTGCTGTTCTTGTGCACCGGCAATTCGGCCCGCTCGATTTTCGCCGAATCCATCCTGCGGGATATGGCCGGTGACCGCTTCAACGCATTTTCGGCTGGGACAAAACCCTACTCCGAACTCAACCCGCAAGCGGTGGCCTTGCTGAGGGAAAAAGGCATCGAAACAGGCACCCTGCGCGCCAAGCACATGGCGGAATTTCAAGCCAAAGATGCATCGCACATGGATTTCGTGTTCACCGTTTGCGACCGCGCCGCCAATGAAGACTGCCCAGCCTGGTCCGGCCAGCCGATCTCCGCCCATTGGGGGCAACCGGACCCTGTGAAGGTCGAAGGCGAACCCGCCGAACAGGCACTGGCGTTCCAACAGGCCTACGGGATGTTGCGCAACCGCATAACGGCCTTTGCAGCGCTGCCCTTCCCATCGCTTGACCGCATCTCGCTGCAAAACCACGTCGATGAAATCGGCTCGGCCAAGAGCGCAGTTTGAATAACACCCTTAGAAAGACATCTTATGACACGTTATGCCCTCAACGGCCTTGGACGCATCGGCAAACTGGCGCTCAAACCCCTGCTCGAGCGCGGTGCCGAAATCGCCTTTATCAACGACGCTGTGGGGGATGCGCAGATGCACGCCCATTTGCTGGAGTTCGACACGGTGCACGGGCGCTGGGATGCACACTTTCAGTTTGACGACGCCAGCATCACCATCAATGGAACACGCATTCCCGTGCATCAAACCCGCGATCTGACAGATTTGCCGCTGGAGGGCGTGGATGTGATGATCGATTGCACCGGTGCCTTCAAGACGGAAGCGAAGCTGCAACCCTATTTTGATGCGGGCATCCAAAAGGTGGTTGTTTCCGCGCCGGTGAAAGACCCCGGGGTGGCCAACATCGTCTACGGTGTGAACCACGACATCTATGATGCAGCTACGCACACTATCATTACCGCGGCCAGTTGCACCACCAACTGCCTCGCCCCGGTGGTGAAAGTGATCCACGAAGGCATCGGCATCAAACACGGGATGATCACCACCATCCACGATGTCACAAACACCCAAACCATCGTCGACCGGCCGGCCAAGGATTTGCGGCGCGCACGCTCCGCGTTGAACTCGCTGATCCCCACCACAACGGGATCTGCCACCGCGATCACACTGATTTACCCCGAACTCACCGGCAAATTGAACGGCCATGCGGTGCGCGTTCCCTTGCTCAACGCCTCGCTGACCGACTGTGTGTTTGAAGTGGATCGCGCCACGACGGTTGAAGAGGTGAACGCGCTTTTCAAGCAGGCCTCAGAAGGGTCACTCAAGGACATATTGGGCTATGAAGAACGGCCTCTGGTCTCCACAGATTACACCAATGATCCGCGCTCTTCGATTGTCGATGCGCCCTCCACCATGGTGGTGAACGGCACACAGGTAAAAATCTACGCCTGGTATGACAATGAATGGGGCTACGCCAACCGGCTGGTGGATGTGGCCTTCATGGTGGGGTCCAGCCTGTGAGCAATTCGCAAGCAGCTCCGCAACGACCGGAGGGGCTGGCGGCCTATATTGCGGTGACCGCGGCCTATTGGGCATTCATGCTCACCGATGGGGCGTTGCGCATGTTGGTGCTGCTCCACTTTAACACGCTGGGGTTTTCGCCGGTCCAACTGGCTTATCTGTTCGTGCTCTACGAGATTGCGGGCGTCGTCACCAATCTCTCCGCCGGTTGGATTGCGGCACGGTTTGGCCTGACCAGCACGCTTTATGTCGGGCTGCTTCTCCAAGTGCTGGCTCTGCTGGCCCTCTCGCAGTTGGACCCGGCTTGGAGCGTATTCGCCTCCGTGGTGTTCGTGATGGCGGTGCAGGGCGCATCCGGAGTTGCCAAAGACCTCGCCAAGATGAGTTCCAAAAGCGCGGTGAAACTGCTCGCCCCTTCGGAAGGCGGCGCGTTGTTTCGTTGGGTTGCGGCGCTCACGGGCTCTAAAAATGCCGTTAAAGGATTGGGGTTCTTCATCGGTGCGGGATCGCTTGGCCTGTTTGGGTTTGTGCCGTCCGTGCTCGCCATGGCCATCGCGCTTGCGGTCATCCTGATTGCTGTTTTTCTACGCATGCCATCTGGCCTGCCAACCGGGCGCAAAGACGCAAAGTTCAAAGAGGTGTTTTCCAAGAACGCCAATATCAATTGGCTTAGCCTTGCGCGGATGTTCTTGTTCGGCGCGCGGGACGTTTGGTTTGTGGTGGGCATTCCCATCTATTTTTACAGCGTGCTGTCCGACGGCACTCCCGAGGGCAATCGCAGCGCGTTTTTCATGATCGGGATCTTCATGGCCGCGTGGATCATTCTGTACGGATTTGTGCAGGCCAACGCGCCGCGTCTGCTGCGCGCCAAGGACCGCAGTGAAGCTCAGATCGTGGACAGCGCCCGGTTTTGGGTGGGGACACTGTTTGTCGTACCCGCGCTGCTGGCGCTCGCACTGCACTTCATTCAACAGCCGACGGTTTGGCTCACCACGTCGGTGATGCTGGGGCTTTTGGTGTTTGGCGCGCTGTTTGCGATCAACTCGTCGCTGCATTCCTACCTCATCCTGGCCTTCACAAACTCCAAGCGGGTGACGATGGATGTCGGGTTTTACTATATGGCCAACGCTGCGGGCCGATTGTTTGGCACAGTCCTGTCCGGTCTCAGCTACCAGTTTGGCGGTGTTGCGCTTTGCCTTGCATGCGCGGCGGCGATGATCGCCTGCAGTTGGCTTAGCATTTCAAATCTCGACAGCCGAAAAGCGCAGTCGGATTTGGCCGGGTAAGCCTCGTTTAGCGCATCTATCGGTTCAGCACATTGTGCTGGCCGCATGGGTCTGCAAAAAGCCGTCTCATGAGTGAGCCAACGCCAAAGACCCGAAAGCAAGCCTCCAAGGCCCGGTCGCGTCCGCCCGAGGCGATTGGCGGAATATTTATCGGGCGTTTGGACCCCGCGATTGATGTCGCGCGGGAAGTGGCGACTGCACTTGAACTGGACAGCAAGACGGTTGTCACCGAACGCACGGGCACCGAAATACTCACCGCGCTGGACACGTCCGCGGATGGTTCTTACGCGACGCTCTTGCCGTTCACGGTCGGCCAAATTGCGTGGCGGGTGGAGGCCACGATCCCGCATGAACTTGTTTTGCCACTGGCGCTGCAGGGGCTGGCCCAAAGGCTCAAGACACGCATTGCCTATGACCGGCACGACACAGAGCTGGATGATCGGGTGGACGTCTATTTTCCAGACGGCACGATGCAGGAGGGTTTTCTGCACTATCACGACGAAGTGGAGGGGCTGGAAAACTACAAGTTTGACATGAATGTGCGTCCAACGATTTTGGATAAAATCGGCGCACTGATCGCTGGGCAGATCACCCGTCAATCTTCGGGCTACGAGCCCTATACACCGTCCGATCCGGACAGCCTTTTGGCCGCGCTTGAGCCGGGGGACGTCTTGTTGGTGGAAGGCAATCAGAAGGTTTCCGCCGCCATCAAATATCTTACACAATCCACATGGTCTCATGCAGCCATGTATGTGGGAGACGCGCTGCCCCATGAAGGTGACAGCCCACGGGACCGTTTGATCGAGGTGAATTTGGGCGAAGGCTGCGTTGCGCGGCCCCTCGAAAAATACGCAACCTACAACACCCGCATCTGCCGCCCGGTCGGACTGACGGACGACGAGCAGCAGCATGTTGTGAACTACATGATCACGCGGCTCGGCACGGCCTACGACACCCGCAACATCCTGGACATGGCGCGCTATCTGTTTCCGGTCATTCCGGTGCCCACGCGATGGCGGCGCAAGTTAATCGCCTTTGGCTCCGGTGATCCCACACGGGCGATTTGTTCAACGTTGATCGCGCAGGCGTTCCAATCCATTCGCTATCCAATCCTGCCCAGCGTGAAACGGCTGGAGGATTGTCTGGACGATGATTGCGAAGCGTATGCTGTTGGAGAGGTTTACCACATCCGCCACCACTCGCTGTTCGCACCGCGTGACTTTGATGTGTCGCCCTATTTCAAAATCATCAAACCAACCTTGTCCGCCGACTTTAATTTTCGCGATATGATCTGGCATGACAGTACGGGGAAGGACGGCGAGAAAGTGCCCTGACGCGGCTGTAGCGTGACACTTAAACCTGTTGCAAACCTCTTGCGAGCGACACGGTTCCTGCTACACACACAGCTATGGTTACACCTCTTTCCAACATCCGCAATTTTTCAATTGTGGCCCATATCGACCACGGCAAATCCACATTGGCTGATCGCCTGATCCAGATGTGCGGCGGACTCGCCGATCGGGAAATGTCCGAACAGGTGCTCGACAATATGGAGATCGAGCGGGAGCGCGGGATCACCATCAAAGCGCAGACGGTACGCCTGACCTACACCGCAAAGGATGGCGAAACCTATACGCTCAATCTGATCGACACACCGGGCCATGTGGACTTTGCCTATGAGGTGTCGCGCTCTCTTTCGGCCTGCGAGGGCTCGCTGTTGGTTGTGGATGCATCGCAAGGCGTGGAAGCGCAGACTTTGGCCAATGTGTATCAGGCCATCGACAATGATCATGAAATCGTCACCGTCCTCAACAAGATCGACCTGCCCGCAGCCGAACCGGAGCGTGTAAAGGCGCAGATCGAAGAGGTGATCGGCCTCGACGCCACGGATGCAATAGAAATTTCGGCCAAGACCGGTCTGGGCATGGAAGACGTGCTGGAAGGCATCGTCACACGACTGCCTGCACCCAGCGAAGGCGACGAAACGGCCCCGCTCAAAGCCCTCCTCGTGGACTCCTGGTATGACGCGTATCTGGGCGTTATCGTGCTGGTGCGTATTCTCGATGGCGAAATAAAAAAAGGTCAAACCATCCGCATGATGGGCACTGACGCCAAATATCCGGTGGAACGGGTGGGCGTGATTTCGCCCAAGCTGGTGGAAGTGCCAAGCCTCGGGCCCGGTGAAATCGGCTTCATCACCGCCTCCATCAAAGAGGTGGCAGACACCCGTGTGGGCGATACCATTACCGAAGACAAACGGCAGACACCGGTCGCTTTACCAGGCTTCAAACCGGCTCAACCGGTCGTCTTTTGCGGGTTGTTTCCCGTGGACGCCGCGGACTTCGAAGATTTGCGTTCCGCCGTTGGCAAGCTGCGCCTCAACGACGCGAGCTTCTCTTACGAGATGGAATCCTCCGCCGCTTTGGGTTTTGGCTTCCGGTGCGGGTTTTTGGGCCTGCTGCATCTCGAAATCATTCAAGAACGGCTCGAGCGCGAATTCGATCTGGATTTGATCGCAACCGCACCGTCGGTCGTCTACACGCTGAAAATGCGTGACGGCACCGAGATGAACCTGCACAACCCGGCAGACATGCCGGACGTGATGAAGGTGGAGGAAATTCACGAACCGTGGATCAAGGCCACCATCCTGACGCCAGACGAATATCTCGGTCCGATCCTCAAACTCTGCCAAGACCGGCGCGGCATTCAGACCGAACTCACCTATGTGGGCGCCAGGGCTATGCTGGCCTATGAATTACCGCTCAACGAAGTTGTGTTTGATTTCTACGACCGGCTGAAATCGATTTCCCGGGGCTACGCGTCTTTTGATTATCAGATGCACGAGTATCGCGCGGGCAATCTGGTGAAACTGTCGATGCTCGTAAACGCCGAACCGGTGGATGCACTTTCGATGTTGGTCCACCGGTCCGCTGCCGAAGGCCGGGGGCGTGTGATGTGCGAAAAGCTCAAAGACCTAATCCCGCAGCATCTGTTTAAAATTCCAATCCAGGCGGCCATCGGTGGCACTGTCATTGCCCGCGAGACGATCTCCGCCCTGCGCAAGGACGTGACGGCCAAGTGTTATGGCGGAGACGCGAGCCGCAAGCGCAAGCTGCTGGACAAGCAAAAAGCCGGTAAGAAGAAAATGCGCCAATTTGGACGCGTAGAAATCCCGCAAACCGCGTTTATTCAAGCCCTGAAAATGGGCGACTAGGCTTGGCCGGTCTCATCCTGCACGCGCATGAGGCGGCGCTGCGCGAGGAAATCTGCGTGCTGGCCAAATCCATGTTCGACCGTGGGCTTACGGGCGGGTCGTCCGGTAATATCTCAGCGCGGCTGGACGACGGACGCCTGTTGGTGACGCCCACGGGGTCCAGTTTCGGACGGCTTGATCCGGCGCGCCTGTCGCTTTTTAACGCCGATGGCCAGCACGTCAGTGGCGACCAGCCCACCAAGGAAATGCCGTTGCACGCGGCGTTTTACGAAACGCGCGGAGCCAAATCGGGTGCTGTGGTGCATCTACACTCCAGTCATTCCGTGGCTCTATCGATGACACCGGATGTGGACCCAGACAACTTTTTGCCGCCGCTGACAGCCTATTCGATCATGCGGTTGGGCAAGGTGAAACTATTGCCGTTTTTTGTGCCCGGTGACCCGGCCATGGGAGATGCCATACGGGGTCTTGCCGGAAAACGCAGCGCGGTGATGCTCGCCCATCACGGACCGGTGGTGGCAGGCAAAGACTTGGAAGGCGCGGTTTACGCGATCGAAGAGTTGGAAGAGACCGCAAAACTTGCCCTACTTTTGCGCGGTCATGATGCGGTTCCTCTGAGCGACGAACAGGTCGATCAGGTCGTGCGGGCCTTCGATGTGGATTGGGACTGACGATGACGCCTGTTGGCGCTCTGCGCTTTCGTGGTAGGAAACAGACAGTCGCTTCATCCAGTGCAACCCTTCGAGAACCGTTTTCATGCCGCATGAATTTTCCGCCAATCTGGGTTTTTTGTGGAACGACCGACCCTTGGCTGACGCCATCCGGGCGGCCCACGCTGCGGGCTTCGATGCGGTGGAGTGTCATTGGCCCTATGATCAACCGGTGGAAGCGGTGCGGTCAGCCCTGTTGGAAACTGCACTCCCCATGCTGGGCCTCAACACATCGCGCGGTGACGTTGACGGTGGAGAAAATGGGCTCTCCGCCCTGCCCGGCCGACAAAAGGATGCCCAGCGCGCGATCAACGAAGCAATTGACTACGCCGTCGCCATTGGCAGTGGCGCAGTCCATGTGATGGCAGGGTTTGCCCAAGGAGATGAAGCGGAAACAGCTTTCTTGGAAAATCTCGCTTACGCCGATGATCGGGCCAAAGGCACAGATTTGACCGTGTTGATCGAACCGCTCAATCACCACGACGCGCCGGGGTATTTTTTGCAGACTTGCGAGCAGGCGGTGGATTTGATCATTAAACTTGGTCGCGCGCGGGTGAAGCTCATGTTCGATTGCTACCACCTGCAAATCATGGGGGGTGATCTGACCCGACGCCTCGAAGCGGCCCTGCCCCACATTGGGCACATCCAGATCGCGTCTGTACCGGCAAGGGCTGAGCCGGATGGCGGCGAGTTGGATTACCGGCACATTCTGCAGGAACTGACACGGCTGGGTTATGACAAACCCATCGGAGCGGAATACAAACCCGCCAGCGGAACAACGGACGCAGGTTTAGGTTGGATGGAGCCGCTGCGCACTTTTTAGGCACGAGATTCCCGAGTGCCTTAGCCACCCACCAATGCCTATTTTTGATGCCGAACCCGAGTGTGCATTCTGGCACGCCGGGCCTGACTTTGTGCGGCTATATTCCGGTCATCGAGACGACGGGATCTCCAGTCCACCTAGTCTTCCAAACTATCCGGAGCAGGCCTTTCCTGCGCTGGACATTTCCTCTCCGGTCAATGCCCCCCGACCGGAGAGGAAATTACCTCAAGAACCTCCCAGTACCTTGAAGAACCCGAAATGCCCGCCAACCAAAAGTTGTCGGGTTTTTTGTGTTCCCTGAACATCACCTGCGATCTGCATGCGGTCTTCTTGTTGGCGCCCTCTCGGCATCCTCTTGGCCTCCTCTTGACCGGGGCAAGCCTGTCCCGCATCGAATCCACCATGCCAATCCGTCACTGATTCGAAATGTTTCGCAGTGTTTGGCTTTGGCCATATTGCAAACGTCTTATGAAATGTCTGGGGAGACGCGTTGGGCATGGGTGGAGTTTTGCGCGGGCTGGCGGAACGGGTCATTCTTCTGGAAGGGTGGCGCGCGGCGGCATTGGCTTTTTTGGCGGGCGCGGTCTCCGCGTTGGCCATGGCCCCTTACCATTTTGTCTTCGTACTGTTTGCGACCGTGCCTGTGCTCATATGGCTTTTGGATGGGGCTGTACCCACGGTAAAAGCCAATGGGAAAGTTTCTCTGCTTGGCCGTGTTTGGCCCGCCTTTTGTACCGGCTGGTGGTTTGGGTTCGGCTATTTTCTCGCGGGCCTTTGGTGGATCGGGCAAGCCTTCCTGGTCGACGGGGATGAATTTGCCTGGTTGCTGCCAATCGCCGTTTTGATCCTGCCCGCCGGATTGGCCCTGTTTTGGGGATTGGCCGCCAGTCTTGCCCGTTTGGCCTGGACCGATGGCTGGTCCCGCCTGGTAGCTTTGGGGTCCACGTTGGCATTGGCGGAATGGGTGCGCGGCTTGGTGCTCACCGGATTTCCGTGGAACAGTTTTGGGTCTGCTCTCATGCCGTCTCCGCTTTTCATGCAGAGTGCGGGATTGGTTGGCGTTTACGCCATGGCGTTTTTCGCGATTCTCGTATTTGGCGTCCTGGCTCCATTTGGCAGCCCATCGAACGGTCGAAGTCGCGTAATCGGTCCTTGGGGCGGCGTGGCGGTCGTGAGTGCACTTGTGGCCGTTCATACGGTTTGGGGACTCTACGCGCTTTCAAAAGCCGATCAGGTGGCGGATGTGGCGGACGTTCGGTTGCGCTTGGTCCAACCGGCCATCGCCCAAGACGAGAAATGGGATCGTGCCAATGAAGCTGATATCATGGCGCGTTATTTCGATCTCTCAAACGTCAATCGCGGGCCGGAGGGTGCGTCCATCGCCGCCTTCACCCATGTGATTTGGCCCGAGTCCGCCTTTCCGTTTATTTTGACGGAACGGCGCGACCAACTCGCCAAAATTGCCGACCTACTGCCACCCGCCACCAGCCTGATCACCGGGGCCATGCGCTTGGAACGGGGAATTGCCGGTGTCGAGGAAAACCGCGTGTTCAACGCCATGCTGGTGCTGAATGGCGATGGTGAAATTGTATCGGCATATGACAAGACCCGGCTCGTGCCCTTTGGCGAGTTTTTGCCTTTCCAAAACCTGTTGGAGCAAGCGGGCTTTCAACAACTGACGAAGCAACAGGGAGGGTTCGCAAAAGGTACAGCGCGCAACCCTCTTCAAGCGCCGGGCGCACCAGCTTTTCTGCCGCTCATTTGCTATGAGATCATATTTTCCGGGTCCGTTTCACCGATGACCGGTGGAGACGATCAGCGTCCGTCATGGATCGTCAACGTGACCAATGACGCTTGGTTCGGCGCCACTGCAGGGCCCTATCAACACGCACATCAAGCGCAAATCCGAGCCGTGGAAACCGGCTTGCCCGTTGTGCGGGCGGCCAATAGCGGCATTTCCATGGTGGTGGACGGTGCCGGGCGCGTGCGCAACCAGTTGGGCTTAGGCTTGCGGGGCGTGGTGGATTCCGAGCTTCCGGGCGCGTTGCCGCTTCCGGTCTTTAGTCGTTTGGGCAACGCACCTTTCATGGCGTTGCTTGGCTTGCTTTTCTTAATTGTGGTAGGCATACGGTTGCAAAGCACTAAGAAGTTGTAATTGCGCCCGCGGCTTTGAAGCTCCTCCTTCAATAGCAATCAAGAAACGGACCGGTCATGGCTGATAAGAAAAAGCCCAATCCGATAGACGTGCATGTGGGCAGCCGCGTTAAACTGCGGCGCACTATGCAGGGCATGTCTCAAGAGAAATTGGGCGATGCACTCGGCATCACATTCCAACAGATCCAAAAATACGAAAAAGGCACCAACCGCATCGGTGCCAGCCGCATGCAGCAGATTGCAGCAGCGCTTAAAGTGCCCGTAGCGTTCTTTTTTGAGGATGCGCCGTCCGGCATTGGCCAGACCGTGCCCGGTTTGGCGGAGGCGAGCGACACGACTTACGTGGTCGACTTCTTGTCCACCA
Organism: Pseudomonadota bacterium; assembly: GCA_038746275.1. Classification (GTDB taxonomy): domain Bacteria; phylum Pseudomonadota; class Alphaproteobacteria; order Rhizobiales; family Rhizobiaceae; genus Pseudahrensia. The sequence continues at coordinate 12,282 of JBCDKS010000018.1, forward strand.
CCGAGGGTATTCAGCTAAACCGGGCGTTTGTTCGCATAACAAACACCGCAGTGCGTCGCCGAATTATCGATATGGTGCGTACATTGGCGGATGAGACCGGCGTGCCCGCCAAAGATGGCTAGACCTGCAACCGTCTATGCTCTGTTTTCTTGTTGCCCATCTGGGCTATGACGGGCGCATAAAGTTTTGTGCATATGAAACCGCTATATCCTTGACTTGATCTCGTGCGCGGCCCAGACACGCCCTGCTGCGGCGTGTTTGCTTCCCTGCTTGTTGCGCCGCTTGATTTCACACACGCCATAACGGGTTTTGAGCGCACCGCCTCGACCGTTGTTCAACTAAGTCAGGGTCTCCATGGCACGCTCCAACTATACCTTTACGTCTGAATCCGTTTCCGAAGGCCATCCGGATAAGGTTTCCGACCGCATTTCTGATGAAATCGTTGATCTGTTTTTCGACCGTGCCGCGTCCGAAGGCATGGACCCGTGGAAGGTGCGTGTCGCGGCAGAAACCTTGACGACCACCAATAAGGTGGTGATCGCAGGGGAAACCCGCGGACCGGACTCGATCACCAAAGACGAGATTGAAGCCTTAGCCCGCGCGGCCATCAAAGATATCGGCTACGAGCAGGACGGCTTTCACTGGCAAACTGCAGATGTCGACGTGCTGCTGCACGAACAATCGGTAGACATCGCGCAAGGCGTCGACTCCGGCGACAATAAAGACGAGGGCGCGGGCGACCAAGGCATCATGTTCGGTTACGCTTGTACCGAGACGCCGGAACTCATGCCGGCGCCGATCCACTATAGCCACAAGATTTTGGAAGTGCTGGCCGCAAAGCGTAAAAGCGGCGAACTGGACCAATTGGGACCGGACTCAAAGAGCCAGGTCTCCGTGCGTTATGAAAACGGCACGCCGGTTGCAGCCACGTCCATCGTGCTTTCAACACAGCACAGGAGCAAAGATCAGACCTCAGCGATCATCCGTGAGATGGTCGAGCCCACCATTCGCGACGTGTTGCCCGAAGGTTGGATCACGGATGAGACCGTGTGGCATGTGAACCCTACCGGCGTGTTTGTCATCGGTGGACCGGACGGTGATGCAGGCCTCACAGGTCGCAAAATCATCGTGGACACCTATGGCGGCGCGGCCCCCCACGGTGGCGGTGCGTTTTCCGGCAAAGACCCGACCAAGGTGGACCGTTCTGCGGCTTATGCTGCGCGTTATCTGGCCAAAAATATCGTCGCCGCCGAACTCGCACCGTGGTGCACAATCCAGCTTTCCTACGCGATTGGTGTCTCCCAACCTTTGTCTATTTATGTCGATACGGGCGGGAATGCCGATGAAGCGGCGCTTGAGCGCGCGATCCAGCAGTCCTTGGACCTGTCTCCGCGCGGCATCCGCACCCATCTCGATCTCAACCGCCCAATCTACGCTCGCACGGCGGCCTATGGTCATTTTGGCCGTGCGGCCACCGATGGCGGGTTTACCTGGGAAAAAACCGACCTGGTGGACGCGCTTAAAGCTGCCATGTAAGGGCACAAACAGTCCGTCTAACCACCAGGCAATGGGTAATGCGCTCACCGGTTCCAGCAGAGGCAAGGGTGGTTTTCATGGGCCATGAGGATACACCCGAAACAGCTTCGATAAAGCCACGGGCGTTTTACGGGCGGCGCAAAGGGCCTGCCTTGCGTGACTATCAGGCGGGTCTGATGGACACACTGTTGCCGACGTTGCTGCTCGATCCAAAAAGCAATCGGCCTGCCACTCTAGACGGGTTGTTCGATCCTTCGCGCAGAGGCACGTGGCTTGAAATCGGTTTTGGCGGCGGTGAGCATCTCGCAGCACATCGTCATCTGAAGCCGGACTTTGGCTTCATCGGTGTGGAACCGTTCATCAATGGAATGGCGAAACTGCTGTCCGTTTTGGACGATGAGGGTGCGCAGGGTGTGCGGCTCTACAATGATGATGCGACCGACATTTTGAACTGGTTGCCCGATGGTTGTCTCGACGGGATCGACCTTCTTTACCCGGACCCGTGGCACAAAAAACGCCACTGGAAGCGGCGGTTTGTGAACCCGGCCAATCTTGATCGGTTTGAACGTCTGCTCAAACCCGGCGGCGTGTTTCGCTTCGCCTCAGACATTCCAGGCTACGTCAACTGGACCTTGCACCACCTCAACCAACATCAGGCTTTTGCATGGACGGCAGAGACAGGGTCCGATTGGCAGCAACCATGGGACGGTTGGGTGCGAACCCGCTATGAAGCCAAGGCCATCCGCGAAGGGCGCACCCCCTGTTATCTGACGTTCCAGCGCAGCGTTTAGCCTCGTCCCATGGGGAGATAACCAGCCAGTTGAGGCTCTCATCTGCCATCCCCAAAGCACACATGTCGGTCGGCGCGTACATAGGGTTGTGCGTACCGATTTTGCAATTTTGCAGATTTGCGGCACACTCCCCTTCTCAACAAGGAGATAAGCCGAAGCCAATTCGGCGCAGAACGAGGATGATTTTTACGGGCTTTTGCAAAGCCCATCACCGCGCGCTTGGGAGGAAACCATGACGGTCCACTTTATTCTTGAAGCCAAAGGACGGGACGTTGCCACGGCCAGCCCGGACACGGCACTCAAAGACATCGCCGCACAATTGGCGGAACGGAAAATCGGTGCCTTGGTCATTGTGGACGGTGCCACTGTCAAAGGCATCGTGTCCGAACGTGACCTTGTGCGCCACATCGCCGACAACGGTTCCGCTGCATTAGAGATGGCTGTTTCTCAGTGTATGACGTCGAAAGTGATTTCCTGCCAGCCCAGTGAGACCATTGATGACGTGATGGGCAAAATGACGGCTGGCCGCTTTCGGCACCTGCCGGTGATTCAAGATGGGCAGCTCGCCGGGATCATCTCCATCGGTGATGTGGTGAAACGCAAGATTGAACAGACCGAACGGGATGCGGAAGAGCTGAAGCGGTATATTGCAGGCTAGAGACAATCACTGCTTCTTTGAAAAACTGTTCGCCTGTAGATCATTTCTATCTTTGAAAGAATCGATCCTGTTATGGCGCTCAAGCTGTCGGCCTCATGAGGCCTTCGCGACCCTAGATGGGAGAGGGACGGCCAATAAGCGCTGGGTTGCTCTTCGCAACCGAGCGGTTCAATCAAATTGTGAACCGCCCTAACTTGTTATTCTAACGCGGTTCCTTTTGCTCCAACGGTACCGTTTGAGCGGGAACGGCTCTATGGCTTCAATCCCTCGAGATAGAGCAGATCGAGAAAACGGGCGGCGTCTTCAAAACGACCATCGCCTTCCCCGGTACGGCCCAGAACCAAACGTACCTGCGTATCAAAATCCGCGTAGTGCTGTGTGGTGGCCCAAATTGAGAATATGAGGTGATGTGGGTCGCAAGGGGCCAGTTTCCCGTTTGCCATCCATGCCCGCATAACGTCTGCTTTTTCATCCACCAGCGCTTTGAGGTCTTTCAACTCTTCTGTGAGGTGCGGTGCGCCACGGATCATCTCATTGGCAAACAAACGGCTCTCACGTGGATAATCCCGCGCCAGTTCCAACTTGCGACGCATATAGGAGCGGATCTCTGACAGGGGTTCCCCGTCTGGTTGCATTTGGCGCAAGGGTTCAAGCCAACTGTCCAGCAGACGGTCAAGAAGGCGACGATGAACATCTTCCTTGGTGCGGAAGTAATAGAGCAAGTTGGGTTTGGAGAGACCCGCCTGCTGGGCAATCTGGTCGATCGTAGTGCCGCGGAAGCCGTTTTCAGAAAACACATCGAGGGCTGCGTTAAGAATTACGCTCTCCTTTTCCTGCTGAATGCGCGTGCGTTTGCGTGTTTGAGCCGCCCGGGGTTCGGACGCTGATGCGTCTTCCACCGGAGCAGTGTCCTCCCCCAGCGCGTGATCAAGATACGTTTCAATTGGCAAAAGACTGCGTGCTCCAAAAATACATAACAGCAGCGTTCGGCGCGCATTTTGCGCTTGAGAGGCTGCGTGAAACCTGTAACCTTTGACCGGTTGGTAAAAGTTTTGCCCGCTCATTTCAAAGAAAAGCGTAGTCCCCTGCGACCAGACTGTCTTTGTACCAACTTGACGCGGGCGTGTCGCCAAAAACAGGGAGCCGATGATGGGCGTAGAGGGTATTTCCAAACCGGGAGAAAATTTGCGGGTCAACGGTGATCGGTTGTGGGACACGATCCACGAGATCGCCGAAATTGGCCCCGGCATCGCGGGCGGTTCCAACCGCCAAACCGTGACGGATGAAGACGCCGAAGGGCGCCGCCTGTTCCAGACATGGTGTGAAGATGCGGGCCTGACCATGGGCGTTGATCAGATGGGCACGATGTTCATGCATCGCGAGGGCACGGACCCGAATGCGCTTCCGGTCTATGTCGGCTCCCACCTCGACACCCAACCCACCGGCGGGCGCTATGACGGCGTGTTGGGCGTGTTGGCGGGCCTGGAGATTGTGCGCACGCTGAACGACCTCGACATCAAGACCAAACACCCCATTGTGGTGACCAATTGGACCAACGAAGAAGGCACCCGTTTTGCTCCTGCTATGATGGCCTCCGGCGTGTTTGCCAAACAATTCACCCAGGACTGGGCCTACGCAAAAACCGATGCGGACGGCAAAACCTTTGGCGATGAGTTGGAGCGGATCGGCTGGAAGGGCGAAGAGACCGTCGGCGACCGAAAGATGAAGGCATTCCTGGAACTGCACATCGAGCAAGGTCCGATCCTGGAAGCCGAAGGCAAAGACATCGGCGTTGTCACCCACGGCCAAGGGCTGCGCTGGATCGAATGCACGGTGACTGGCAAAGAAAGCCATACCGGCTCAACCCCCATGCCCATGCGCAAGAATGCCGGGCGCGGCTTGGCCCAGATTACAGAGCTGGTGCACAAGATCGCCATGAAAAACGCCCCCAACGCTGTGGGCGCCATCGGCCATATCGACGTCTATCCAAACTCGCGCAACATCATTCCCGGCAAAGTCGTGTTCACCATCGATTTCCGCAGCCACGAGATCGATACGCTGAACAAGATGGTGCGCAAACTGGAGAAAAAAGCCCCCAAACTCTGCAAAAAGTTGGGTCTCGATTTTTCCTTCGAAATCGTCGGCCAGTTTGATCCGCCGGAGTTTGACAAAACGCTGGTGCAAAGCATTCGGGCCGCGTCCGAACGCCTCGGCTATTCGCACATGGACATCATTTCCGGCGCCGGCCACGACGCATGCTGGATCAACCGCGTCGCCCCCACAGCCATGATCATGTGCCCCTGCGTAGACGGGCTCAGCCACAACGAAGCGGAAGAGATATCAAAGGAGTGGAGCACAGCAGGCGCGGAAGTGCTGTTCCATGCCGTGGTGGAAGCAGCGGAGATTGTGGGGTGAGTGGTGATTTTACCAAAGAGAGCCTTGCTGAAGCGGTTTCAGTACAATTGACGCGTTCTGAAACTGTTGTCCTGGGCAGTTGCCTTGATCGACTGATAGAAAGTGGATCCAGCAAGACTATCGACGAGGCCCAACGTCAAGCTCTATGGGCGCTCACCAACAGTCTTGAAAAGGTATGCGCCGATTCTTTTCGACCTGATTACCTTGAGATTCTCGCCCTGAGTAAAACGCAAATGGGGACTTTTCCGAATGACCATCGTCAAAAAAACCACGATCATCGCCCTGTGTCTGGGCGGAATGACCGCCACGGCTCACGCCGCAAACGAACCTTATTCGGGTACAGACCAAGGCACACCCTTGACGCAAACTTTGCCTGAAATTGTGGACCGCCATTTGGCTGCAGATGTGAGTGGGAACGCTGTTCGGATCTTGAAAAACGGTTGTTACATTTTTGAGTACCAAGACAAATTGTACCAAATCATCGACGGAGATGGCGCTAAAGTCTGCACGAAACAGTAACAAACTAAGAACTTGCACCACATGCGAGGAAGGTAATCCATGACCACAACCATCAAAAACGGCACCATTGTTACCGCCGATCTGACCTATAAGGCGGACGTCCAGATTGATGGCGGGGTGATCACTGCTATCGGGCAAAACCTGTCCGGCGGCACCGAGCTTGATGCAACCGGTTGCTATGTCATGCCAGGCGGGATCGACCCGCACACGCATCTTGAGATGCCGTTTATGGGCACCTATTCGACGGATGATTTTGACACGGGCACACGGGCAGCGCTGTCCGGCGGCACGACCATGGTGGTTGATTTTGCCCTGCCCGCGCCTGGCCAATCGCTGCTGGAAGCGATCCAGATGTGGGACAACAAATCCACCCGCGCGCATTGCGATTATTCCTTCCACATGGCGATCACATGGTGGAGCGAACAGGTGTTCGACGAGATGAAAATTGTCGTTCAGGAAAAGGGCATCAACACGTTCAAGCACTTTCTCGCCTATAAGGGCGCGTTGATGGTGAACGATGATGAACTTTACGCATCCTTTTCGCGCTGCGCAGAGCTGGGGGCCATCCCCATGGTGCACGCCGAGAACGGGGACGTGGTGGCCGAACTCTCCGCCAAATTGCTGGCCGAAGGTAATAACGGGCCAGAGGCTCATGCCTACTCCCGCCCGCCACAGGTGGAAGGGGAAGCCACCAACCGCGCCATCATGATCGCCGATATGACGGGGGCGCCGCTCTACGTTGTGCACACGTCTTGCGAAGACAGTCACGAAGCCATCCGCCGCGCACGGTCGCAGGGCAAGCGTGTGTGGGGCGAGCCGCTGATCCAGCATTTGACCCTCGATGAAAGCGAGTATTTCGACAAAGACTGGGACCACGCGGCCCGCCGTGTGATGTCACCGCCCTTCCGCAACAAGCAGCATCAGGCTTCGCTCTGGGCCGGTCTGCAGTCCGGGTCCCTGTCCGTCGTGGCGACGGACCACTGTGCCTTCACCACCGAACAGAAACGCAATGGCGTTGGCGATTTCACCAAAATTCCAAACGGCACCGGTGGCCTTGAGGATCGCATGCCCATGTTGTGGACCAACGGCGTCTCAACCGGCCGTCTAACCATGAACGAGTTTGTGGCCGTTACCTCCACAAACATCGCCAAAATCATGAACATGTACCCCAAAAAAGGGGCGATCCTCGTTGGGTCGGATGCCGACATCGTGGTCTGGGACCCGGCGGCCGAAAAAACCATCACCGCCGACAAGCAGCAGTCAGCGATCGACTACAATGTTTTTGAAGGCAAACACGTCAAGGGTCTGCCGCGCTACGTCCTGTCCCGTGGCCACGTTTCGGTCATGGACGGTGCGGTGCAAAGCCAAGAAGGCCATGGCAAATTCGTGAAGCGCGAACCGAGTGGCCCCGTCAGCACTGCGCTTTCAACATGGAAAGAGCTGACCAATCCAACGCCCGTGGAACGCACAGGCATTCCGGCGACCGGGGTTTAGGTTTTTCTTGTTCGTCTCCACGACTTTACACAGTTTTACCCTCCCCCTTGAGGGGAGGTCGGAGAGGCGGAGCCGGTCCGGGTGGGGGGTGCAATGACCATTATTTCAGCCAATTCCCTCTCGCTTGCATTTGAAACCAATGACGGCCCTGTTCATGCTTTGTCGGATGTTGATCTGACCGTTGAGAAAGGGGATTTTGTCTCCTTCATTGGGCCATCCGGGTGCGGAAAGACCACGTTTTTGCGGGTTGTGGCCGATCTGGAGCAGCCCACCGGTGGGACAATCAGCGTCAACGGGGTGACGCCGGATCAGGCGCGGCGGGAACGGTCTTTTGGATACGTGTTTCAAGCGGCCTCTCTGCTCCCTTGGCGCACGATTGAAAAAAATATCATGCTGCCGTTGGAGATCATGGGGTTCAGCAAGGCTGAGCAGATGGACCGCGTTCAGCGCGTGCTGGCGCTGGTGGATCTTGAAGGCTTTGGCAAAAAATATCCATGGCAACTGTCCGGCGGCATGCAGCAGCGGGCGTCTATCGCACGGGCATTGGCTTTTGATGCGGATTTGTTGCTGATGGACGAACCCTTTGGGGCGCTGGATGAGATCGTGCGTGACCATCTTAACGAGCAACTGCTTGAGCTTTGGGAGCGCACCAACAAGACGATATGCTTTGTCACCCATTCCATTCCAGAAGCGGTTTATTTGTCGACCAAGATCGTCGTCATGTCGCCGCGCCCCGGTCGTGTGACGGATGTGATTGACAGCCCATTGCCCAAAGAACGACCCCTCGATATTCGCGAAACGCCGGAGTTCTTAGAGGTTGCGGCCCGGGTGCGCGAAGGCCTGCGGGCGGGGCACAGCTATGATGGGTGATGTGGTGATCCGCAAAGCAACGGCTGACGATTTGCCCGCTTGCGCCGCCGTGATCAACACATGGATGGATGAAACGGATGTGGTGCCGCGCATCTATAGCCATGAGAAAATTCGGTCTATGTTCTCACCCGATATTTTGAACAACCGCACCATGTGGGTGGCTATCCTTAACGGCTCCATCGAGGGATATCTGTCGCTGATTGATGGCGGCAATGTCCGGGGTCTGTATCTCAGCAACGCGCTGCGCGGGCGAGGCATGGGCCAGCGGTTGATGGCTGTCGCCAAGGCGGCGCATCCGTCGTTTCTGGAACTCGGCGTCTTTGAGACCAATCATAAAGCGCGAGCATTTTACGAGCGTGAGGGTTTTGTCGAGGTGCCCGAAAAACGGGATGACAATACGCAGGAAGGGGTGCCGGTACTGTTCATGCGCTGGGAGGGGACAAACGTATGAGGATGGCGGTGGCTGATAGTGCCGGGGGGCGTGGTCTTTGACAAAGCCCGTGAACCGCACACTGCCCGTCCTTACGGTTCTCCTTGTGATCTTCGCGTTTTGGTACGCGATGGTGGTGGTGATGAATGCGCCGTTTGTGCGCGATCAGGCGGAACGGGCGGGCCAACCGGCGCCAACACTGTCGCAACTCGTTCCCATTACAATGGTGCAGGACCGACCGGTTCTGCCTGCGCCACACCAGGTGGTGGCCGAGATTTGGAAAACCACTGGCGCGATGATTCAAAAAGGTCGCCCGTTTTCCAAACGGTCCCTGATCTATCACGGCTGGATTACGCTTTCAGCCACCCTTCTGGGTTTCTTGATCGGCACGGCGCTGGGTATCGCGTTGGCGGTGGGCATTGTGCACAACCGGGCCATGAACAAATCGGTCATGCCGTGGGTGATCACATCACAAACCATCCCGATCCTCGCCATAGCGCCGATGATCATCGTGGTGCTCAATGCGGTGGGCATCTCGGGCCTTTTACCCAAGGCGCTAATTTCGACGTACCTGTCCTTCTTTCCAGTCGTCGTGGGCATGGTGAAGGGGCTGCGGGCACCGGACCGGGCGCAGATGGACCTGATGCACACCTATAGCGCGTCCACCGCCCAGACATTTTGGAAGCTGCGCTGGCCGTCCTCCATGCCATACTTGTTTACGTCGCTTAAAATTGCCATCGCCGCGTCTTTGGTGGGAGCGATTGTCGGTGAGATGCCGACCGGCGCCGTAGCAGGTCTGGGAGCGCGCCTTCTGGCGGGGTCGTACTACGGGCAGACGATCCAAATATGGTCGGCGCTGTTTGTGGCAGCGGCTCTAGCGGCCACCTTGGTTGCGTTGGTGGGGCTGGCCCACAGCTATGTGCTGCGGCGGATGGGGGAGAAGTCGGCTTGATGTTTCCGTATACGCACCATACCGCCCCCCCTCTGACCCTGCTCCGCAGGGCCATCTCCCCCGCGAGGCTCAACCCATGATCCTCGTCATCCTTTCCATCGCCTTTTGGCTGGCCATGTGGTGGCTGAACCATCGACTGGCCGCCATCGATACGGGTCAAAACTCCGTCTTGCGCTGGTCCATTGATCTTGGCGTGCCGCTGATTTTCGGCATCACACTGCTCGTGCTCTGGGAGGGCATCACCCGGGGACTTGACGTGCCCCGCGTTTTGCTGCCGCCGCCTTCCATGATTTGGGAACGCATCCTCAACTCGCCGCATATTTTATGGGCAGATTTTCAGCAGACGTTTTTGAAAGCCGTCTTGGCTGGCTACGTTTTGGGTTGCGGGTCCGGATTTTTGGTGGCGCTGGCGATTGATCGCTCGCCGTTTCTCAAGGCTGGATTGTTGCCCTTGGGCAATTTTGTGTCCGCCCTGCCCATCATCGGTGTAGCCCCCATCATGGTGATGTGGTTCGGGTTTGACTGGCAGTCCAAAGCCGCGGTGGTGGTTATCATGACCTTCTTCCCCATGCTGGTGAACACCGTGCAAGGGCTTTCCGCATCCGACAGCATGCAACGCGATCTCATGCACACTTACGGCAGTTCATGGTTTCAAAGTCTCGTGAAACTGCGTCTGCCTGCGGCGATGCCGTTTATTTTCAACGCACTAAAAATCAATTCCACCCTTGCGCTGATAGGCGCAATCGTGGCTGAATTCTTTGGCACACCCACCGTCGGCATGGGCTTTCGTATCTCAACGGAAGTCGGGAGGATGAATGTGGATATGGTGTGGGCTGAGATAGCGGTCGCCGCTTTGGCGGGTTCCGCGTTTTACGGCGGTTTGGCGCTTTTAGAGCGCCGTGCCGCCTTCTGGCATCCTTCTGTGCGCGGCGATCGTGCCTAAGCGCAGCAAGGCTTGGTTCAACAGGGAGACCACAGCATGAAGAAGATTAAACTTGCACTGGCAGCCGGCGCTTTGTCGCTTGCGGCAGTGGCATCAGCCACCACCGCGTGGGCAGCAGACAAAGTAACGTTGCAGCTAAAATGGGTCACACAGGCTCAGTTTGCCGGCTATTATGTCGCAAAGGACAAAGGCTTCTACACCGAAGAAAATCTCGACGTGGAAATCAAGCCCGGCGGTCCCGACATCGCTCCGCCACAGGTGATCGCCGGCGGTGGCGCTGACGTCGTAGTCGACTGGATGCCATCCGCGCTTGCAACGCGCGAAAAGGGTGTGCCGCTCGTCAACATCGCACAGCCGTTTAAGTCGTCCGGCATGATGCTAACCTGCCGCAAGGACAGTGGGATCACCACGACCGCAGACTTCAAAGGCAAAACACTGGGCGTTTGGTTCTTTGGAAACGAGTACCCGTTCCTGTCCTGGATGAGCCAGTTGGGCATTCCAACCGAGGGCGGTGATGCCGGTGTCACGGTTTTGAAACAGGGCTTCAACGTCGACCCAATTCTGCAAAAGCAGGCCGCTTGCGTCTCCACCATGACCTATAACGAATACTGGCAGATCATCGATGCGGGCCTGTCCGCAGACGATCTCATCACCTTCAAATATGAAGACGAAGGTGTCGCCACTTTGGAAGACGGTCTCTACGTTTTGGAAGACAAGCTGAAAGACCCGGCCTTTGCCGACAAGATGGTACGTTTTGTGCGCGCTTCCATGAAGGGCTGGAAATACGCCGAAGCCAATCCGGATGAAGCCGCAGAAATCGTGCTCGAAAACGATGCCTCCGGCGCTCAGACAGAAAAGCACCAGAAGCGCATGATGCGCGAAATTGCAAAGCTGACTGCAGGTTCCAACGGTGCTTTGGTGGAAGCCGACTACCAGCGCACAGTGGATACGCTGCTCAAGGGCGGTTCTGACCCCGTTATTTCTAAAGCGCCCGAAGGTGCCTGGACCAGCGCGATCACGGACAAAGCTTTGTAAGCGTCTCTCGCAATCGTAGACTACAAAGGGCGGTCCCGAACGGACCGCCCTTTTTCGTTTTGGCGGGACCGGCCGTTGCGGCGCGTGCTGTTTACGCTCCCAACTGAGTTGGGTGAGACGGGCACTGCGCCACTTGTCACAGGTCGCACGATCGTCAACAACAGACGGTACTTGCACGGGCTTCCGCCCACAGATCGTGAAAACGGCCACACCCCATGAGCGACGAAACCGACCACAGCGTTGATACCCAGTTGGCCACACCCGCGCTGCGGTATCACGCCTTGCCGCAACCGGGGAAACTGGAGGTTCGGCCGACCAAACCCTTGGCCAACCCGCGCGATCTAACACTGGCCTATTCCCCCGGCGTGGCGGAAGCCAGTATGGCCATCGACAAAAACCCGCTCATGGCGAGCCGATATACGGCGCGGGGCAATCTGGTGGCGGTCGTTACCAACGGGTCAGCCGCGCTTGGTCTTGGCAATATCGGTCCTCTGGCTTCCAAACCCATTATGGAGGGCAAGGCGGTTCTGTTTAAGCAGTTCGCCCATATCGATTGTTTCGATATCGAATTGGCGGAAAGCGATCCGGTAAAATTTGCCCAGCATGTGATCGCCATGGAGCCGACCTTCGGTGCGATCAATCTGGAAGACATCAAGGCGCCCGATTGCTTCATCGTAGAAAAAATTTGCCGCGAGCGGATGAACATTCCGGTTTTTCATGACGACCAACATGGCACGGCCATCGTGGTTGGAGCGGCGGCAACCAATGCGCTTTATCTGACAGGCCGCAAATTTGAACAATTGAAAGTGGTGTCCACCGGTGGTGGCGCGGCGGGGATTGCCTGCCTCAACATGCTCATGAAACTGGGCGTGAAACGCGACAACATCTGGCTGTGCGATATTGAGGGCCTCGTCTACGAAGGCCGTGAAAAAGATATGACACCGCAAAAAGCCGAGTTTGCGCAGGCGAGCGACAAACGCGCGCTAGACGATGTAATCGATGGCGCCGATTTGTTTTTGGGTCTTTCCGGACCCGGCGTCTTGAATCAAGCCATGGTGCAAAAGATGGCACCGCAACCCATCGTCTTTGCGCTCGCCAACCCAACACCCGAAATCATGCCCGACGACATCCGTGCCGTAGCGCCGGACGCTCTCATCGCCACGGGTCGGTCGGATTATCCCAATCAGGTCAACAACGTGTTGTGCTTCCCGTTCATCTTCCGAGGTGCGTTGGATGTGGGGGCGACAGAAATCAACGATGCCATGCAGATTGCTTGCGTTGATGGCATTGCGCAATTGGCCCGCAAAACATCGTCGGCCGAAACCGCAGAAGTCTATGGCGACGAGACCCTCACCTTTGGTGCGGACTATCTCATCCCCAAGCCGTTTGACGCGCGCCTGTTGGCCGTGGTGGCCGGGGCCGTGGCGAAGGCGGGCATGGATACGGGCGTTGCGCAAAACCCGCTGCCGGATTTTGAAGCTTATATCGCCGGGCTCAATGCCTCGGTTTACCGCTCCTCCATGATTATGCGCCCGGTGTTTGAAAACGCCATGCTGCAGAAACGCCGTATTGTCTTTGCGGAGGGTGAGGATGAACGCGTCTTGCGCGCCGCCATCGCCATGCTGGAGGAGACGGTGGACACACCGGTGCTGATCGGGCGACCGGAGGTCATTGAAAACAGGGCCAAACGCTATGGTTTGACCCCAGAACTGGTGGCCAAATTCGAGATTGTGAATCCCGAAGCGGACGTTCGCTACCGCGAGTACTGGGAAACCTATCACGCCATGATGAAGCGGCAGGGCATCTCGCCCACGCTGGCGCAAGCCATCGTACGCACCAACACGACCGTCATCGCCGCTATTATGGTGCATTTGGGCCAAGCCGACAGCATGATCTGCGGCACGTTTGGCAATTACCTTTGGCACATGAATTATGTGGAGCAGATGCTTCAGGGCAAACATCTACAACCAATTGGGGCGCTCTCGCTGCTGATTTTGGATTCCGGCCCACTGTTTGTAGCCGACACCCATGTGAACCCGGAACCCACGCCAGACCAAATCGCCGAAACCGTAATCGCCACAGCGCGCCATGTACGACGCTTTGGTGTAGAGCCCAAAATTGCGCTGTGTTCAAACTCCCAGTTTGGCACGCTCAACACCGGTAGCGCTCGGCGGATGCGGGCCGCACTTGAGATTCTCGACGGGCAGCATCTCGATTTTATCTATGAGGGTGAGATGCCGGTGGACGCCGCGCTGGACCCGGAAATTCGCGAACGCCTGCTACCCTCCAGCCGAATGGAGGGGCCTGCAAACGCGTTCGTCTTCTCCAACGCAGAAACCGCCGGAGGGGTAAAAAACTCGCTGAAATCCCTGTCCGGCGGCATTGAAGTGGGACCGATCTTGATGGGAATGGGCAATCGGGCCCACATCGTCACACCGTCCATCACCGTGCGTGGTCTCATCAACGTGGCCGCGCTGGCGGGCACGCCAGTGCATGTCTACGCTTAGTCGAGAGCTTTGCTCTGCCCGGACGAACAGGGCTTATTGCAGTGTCAGTGTAACGCCTTGAGCGTTTTTGAACTTGCCATTGCCCAAGTCGATTAGCTGGCCGCAACGGCTGCCCTTGCGAGGACCGCTCGTCATTGTGGTGCAAACTTGCTCACCAGAAAACACCCACGTGCCCGCGCCGGAGCCGATCGGGGCTTTCATGGAAACGGTGCCATCGGCTTCGAACCGCATACGCATTGTCATACCCATGCGCTTGGCCACCAAAGTTTTGCCGACAATGCGTTGCTGAAAGGCTTCGTTGGTCAAGGGTGCGGCGGAAGCAATGACACCGGACTGGGTGGCATAGGCTACAAGGGCTACGCAGCCCAAAGCCGCCGCTTTATTAAATGGTGAGCGCATCTTGATGTGATCCTTGTTGGTGACAAACCGATCCCAAAAACCCTCCTGCCAGAGCCGATCTGGATTGGCAGCTTAATTCTTCGACAGGTTTTTGCCCCGCAAGGCACTCACTCACGGTCAACCCGTCCGCGCAGCTTTTTGACCGAACCACGCTTTACCTTGCTGTCCACCCGTTTGCGGCGGGCGGAAAGGCTGGGTTTGGTGGGGCGTCGCTTAGCCGGAGGTGGTTTGGCGGCTTCCGCCAAAAGAGCAACCAGCCGCGCCCGGGCGTCCGCCCGGTTCTTTTCCTGAGTGCGATAAGAGGTTGCTTGAATCAAAATTTCACCGTCTGCCGTGAGTTTGGAGCCTGCCAGTTTCTCCGCGTTTTCGATAACACGCATAGGCAGATCTTCCGCCACGCGCGGCGCGTAGCGCAGCTGCACTCCCGTGGAAACCTTGTTGACGTTTTGGCCACCGGGGCCGCCGGAATGGATGAACTTTTCCGAAATCTGCGACGCGCGGATGGACAGGTTGGACGTGATGGAGATGCGGTCCTCAGCCATGGGTGTCTCCAATCGAAAAGGGTGTTTGACAAAGCCTGCCAATGGCTGAAATTAAAGCCATTCGCGGGAGGAATACCATGACCAAAACACCAAAAGACAAGTCCGAATTGCGTTCCAAACTATGGTTCGCGAACCCGGACGATATCGACATGACAGCGCTTTACATCGAGCGTTACATGAATTGGGGCATCACCCGCGAAGAGTTGCAATCTGGAAAGCCAATTATTGGCATCGCCCAGACCGGCTCTGATCTGTCGCCCTGCAACCGTCATCACATTATCTTGGCAGAGCGCGTGCGCGAGGGCATTCGGGAAGCGGGGGGGATCGCGTTTGAATTTCCGGTCCATCCCATCCAAGAGACCGGCAAACGCCCGACCGCCAATCTGGACCGCAATCTGGCATATCTTGGTTTGGTGGAAACTCTGTTTGGCTACCCAATTGATGGCGTGGTTTTGACCATCGGCTGTGACAAGACCACGCCCGCGATGTTGATGGCAGCCGCCACTGCCAATGTTCCCGCCATCGCGCTATCGGTCGGACCGATGTTGAACGGCTGGTACAAAGGACAGCGCACCGGCTCCGGCACGATCAAATGGCACGCCAAAAAAGAACTGTCAGCCGGCAATCTATCCTATGAGGAATATACCGATATCGTGGCTTCCTCCGCGCCATCGCCTGGCTATTGCAACACGATGGGCACCGCCACCACGATGAACTCCTTGGCCGAAGCCTTGGGCATGTCGCTTGCCGGATCGGCAGCCATCCCAGCGGTTCACAAAGAGCGGGCCAATATGGCCTATTACACCGGAAAGCGCATCGTCGACATGGTGTGGGAGGACGTAAAACCGTCCGATATCATGACCCGCGCAGCATTTGAAAACGCCATCGTCGTAAACTCCGCCATTGGCGGGTCTACCAATGCGCCCATCCACCTGAAAGCCATCGCCAATCATCTGGGTGTGCAGTTGGACAATCAAGATTGGGAAGATTTGGGTTGGGACATCCCGTTGCTGCTCAATCTGCAACCGGCGGGCGAGTATCTTGGCGAAGACTATCACCACGCGGGCGGCGTGCCATCGGTGGTGCATGAGTTGATGGAAAACGGCAAAATGCCCAATCACGACGCCATGACGGTGAACGGCAAGACCATTGGCGAGAATTGCACCGGCAAAGAGACGCTGGACCGCAACGTGATCTGGCCGTTTGACAAGCCGATGATGGAAAAGGCGGGCTTTTTGAATCTCAAGGGCAATCTGTTTGAGACCGCGATCATGAAATCATCAGTCATCAGCGATGAATTTCGCGCGCGCTATCTCTCAAACCCCAACGATCTCAATGCGTTTGAAGGTAAAGCCGTGGTGTTTGACGGCCGGGAGGACTATCACGCCCGCATCGATGACGAGAGCTTGGACATCGATGAATACACGCTTCTGTTCATTCGCGGTGCGGGTCCCATCGGCTATCCCGGCGGTGCGGAAGTGGTCAACATGCAGCCCCCTGCCGCCCTTTTGAAACGCGGTATCACATCCCTGCCCTGCATAGGCGATGGACGACAGTCCGGCACGTCCGGTTCGCCTTCTATCCTTAACGCCTCGCCCGAAGCGGCGGTGGGCGGCGGTTTGGCCTTGATCGAGACCGGCGACCGCGTGCGCATTGATCTCAACACCCGGGAGGCCAACATATTGATCTCAGACGATGTGCTTGCAGAGCGTCGCGCCGCCGTCCAAGCGAAGCTGAACGATACAGCCAATGGCGGACGGTTGGACTATGTGCCCGACCACCAAACACCTTGGCAGGAAATCCAGCGCGGCATGGTGGATCAGTTCCAAGAGGGCATGGTGCTCAAACCGGCAGTGAAATATCGCGATGTGGCGAAGATCGTGCCACGGGACAATCATTAACGCCTGACGCTGGAGCGGTTCAGTCAAATTGTGAACCGCTCTAAAGACCGCAGATTTTTGATAGGCCAATTTGACCGCTCGCGGCTCACAATGGCGAGCGGGCGTCTTCTGTTACCAAGTGGCAGGCCACTTTGTGGCCGTTGCCGACGTCACGCAAAGGCGGCTGGACTTCTTCGCACTGCTTTTGCGCCACTGGGCAACGGTTGGCAAAACGGCATCCCGGCGGCGGGTTGATCGGATCGGGTGGGTCACCGGGAATGAGAATGCGCTTCATCTTGGCGCGGCGCTTGCGATCAACCGAAGGCACCGCAGACAGCAGAGCAGACGTGTAGGGGTGGAGCGGATTGTTGAACAGGGAGAGACGATCCGCCTGTTCCACGATTTTGCCCATGTACATCACTGCGATGGAATCGCACATATGCTGCACGACGCCCAGATCGTGAGAGATGAAGAGATAGGTCAGGCCCAAGTCTTTTTGCAGCCGTCGTAACAAGTTCAAAATTTGAGCTTGCACCGCAACGTCGAGGGCGGAAACCGGTTCGTCACAAATGATGAGATCAGGGCTTGTGGCCAGTGCGCGGGCAATACCGATGCGCTGGCGCTGGCCGCCGGAAAACTGGTGCGGGAACAGGCGCTGCTGCTCCGGTCGCAGGCCAACAGCCTTGAACAAATCATCCACGATCTGTTGACGCTCGCTCTGCGGAGCCGTGTTCAAACTGTCGATGGGTTCGCGGACAATGGCCTCTGCCCGCAGACGCGGATTGAGGCTGGCATAAGGGTCCTGGAAAATGAGTTGCACACGGGCACGGGCCTGCCGCAGCGCTTCGTCTTCCAACGTCAGAAAGTCTGCGTCATCCATTTCGACTTTGCCTTGGTGGGCAGCCACCAGACGGGCTACGGCCAGGGCAGCTGTGGTTTTGCCGGAACCGGACTCCCCCACGATGGCCAAAGTCTCGCCTTTGGGCACTGCAAACGAGATGTCGTCGACAGCGTATAGCCAACCCTTTTTGCCAAAAATGCCACCCCGTTTGACCGGGAAGCGCACGGACAGGTTTTCGACATTGAGCAGTGTCTCGCCCATCACACGTCTCCCGCAAACCAGCAGGCGGAGACTTGTTCGCCGTCGAAGGCCATCTCGGGCGGACGGGCTGTGCGGCACTTGTCCTGCGCCATGGCGCAACGGGATGCGAAGAGGCAGGCGTCACGGCCAAACTCTTTCAAGCCCGGCACTATGCCGCCAACTTCCGTCAGCTCTGGCCGATCCTCCGTCAAGTTAGCCATCAGATGCGGCACGCAGGAAATCAGGCCTTTGGTATAGGGATGCCGTGGATGTTCGATCACGGTGTCGACCGGACCCTCCTCCGCTTTGCGTCCGGCATACATGACGATCATTTTCTCAGCCATTTCAGCCACTGCGCCCATGTCGTGGGTTATGAGAATGATGGCGGTCCCCGTCTTGCGGCCGAGGTCGCGGAGAAGGTCGAAAATTTGTGCCTGTACGGTCACGTCCAGCGCTGTGGTGGGCTCATCCGCAATCAGGATTTTGGGTTGGCACGCGAGCGCAATCGCGATCATAACCCGCTGACGCTGCCCCCCGGAGAGTTGGTGGGGATAATCGTTAACCCGCGCCTTAGGGTTGGGAATACGTACGGCATCCAACAGATCCACCGCCTTGTTGTGTGCCGCGGTTTTGCCCAGATTTTGGTGACGGCGCAGCACCTCGGCGATCTGCTCGCCGATTGTGTACAGCGGATTGAGCGATGTCATGGGTTCTTGGAAAATCATCGAGATTTCATTGCCGCGAATTTCCCGCAACCGGGCGTCACTCGCCGTCGTCAGGTCTTCGCCGTTAAACTCGATTGATCCCGCAGCCACGCGGCCCACGTCGGGCAAGAGCCCCATGAGAGCCAGCGCCGTCATGGATTTTCCGCAGCCGGATTCACCCACGAAAGAGAGGGTTTCGCCCGCCTCCAGCTCCAATGACAGATCGTCAATGACCGGGGCCACCGCACCGCGCAAGGACAATTCGATGCGCAGATTTTCAACCTTAAGCAATGGCGCCATCAGCGTTGTCTCAGCTTCGGGTTGAGCGCGTCGTTAAGGCCATCGCCCACCAGCGAGATGGCAAGCACGGTCACAAAGATGGCGAGACCCGGCACTGTGACGGTGTAACTCGCGTCCAAAATATACTCGCGGTTGGAACCGATGATCTGGCCCCATGAAACGACGTTAGGGTCGGTGAGGCCGAGGAAAGAAAGGCCCGCTTCAAACAGGATGGCCGAGCCAACCATCAGCGCCGCTTGCACAATGATGGGTGGAAGGGCGTTGGGCAGGATCACCGAAAAGATAAGCTTGGCATTAGACGTGCCGGAGGCGCGCGCGGCCATCACGTATTCCAACTCGCGAATGCGCATGAACTCCGCCCGCGTGATACGCGCTACAGCGGGCCACGAGACGAGCCCGATGGCCAGCGTGATCATGGGCAGGCTCGCCCCAAACAGCGCCACGATGACCATCGAAAACAGAAGTGTTGGCAGAACCTGAAAGAACTCGGTGATGCGCATCAGCACCTCTTCCACCCAGCCACGGTAAAAGCCTGCAAGCGCGCCAACGGTGATGCCGATGAAAACTGTCAGGAATGCCGCCGACAGGCCGATGGCAATAGACACGCGGGCACCGTGGATGAGCATAGAAAGTAAATCGCGGCCAAGGTAATCCGTGCCGAGCAAAAACCCTTCCTGTCCGGGTTCCGAAAACGGTGCCCACACCATGTCAAAGGGGTCCCCGGGATAAACGAACGGCCCGATCAAACCGGCCAGCACGATGATGACGAGCATAATCAAACCGGCAACCGCAGAGCGGTTCTTGCAGAACATTTCAAACGCTTCGGAGAATGGTGAACGGGCTTTTTCGGTCAGCTCTTCAGCGAGCGGTTTGGGCTCTGTGTCAGCACTCACGCTTTGCTCCCCACGCGCGGATCGACCAGCCGTAGCGCCAGATCGGTGAGAAGATTGCCGACGATCACCACCAGGGCGGAGAAGAACAGAATGCCCAAGATCGTCGGGGTGTCGCGGGCGATGATGGACTGCAAAGCCAGTGTCCCCAGCCCGGGCCAAGAGAAGACCGCCTCCACCAAAACGGCGCCGGAAACCACAGCGGAAAACTGTAGGCCGGCCAGAGTAATGACGGGCGACAGCGAATTCTTGAGCGCGTGTTTCAAGACGACTTCGCGCTCAGACAAGCCCTTGGCCTTGGCGGTGCGAATGTAGTCGGAACCTAGAACTTCCAACATGGAAGCGCGGCACAGGCGCGAATAGAGCGCCAGAAAAATGGAGGCCAGCGTGATTGTGGGCAGTGTCATGTGTCGGGCAATGCTAAGGGTCTGGGCGAACCAACCTTCCGCGGTCACATCCATCATACCCGCCACCGGAAAGAGCGGGACCTTCAAAGAGAAAGCGATGA
The DNA here is from genome assembly GCA_038746275.1 of Pseudomonadota bacterium. Classification (GTDB taxonomy): domain Bacteria; phylum Pseudomonadota; class Alphaproteobacteria; order Rhizobiales; family Rhizobiaceae; genus Pseudahrensia. Next base: position 32,736 of record JBCDKS010000018.1, read on the forward strand.
GCAAGAGTATGCCAGTCCAGAAAACGGGGGCCGCATACCCAAACAGAGCGACAAACGTCACCACGTAGCTGGCAAGGCCTTTGGGATTGCGGGCGGAAAACACGCCAAGCAAAACCCCAACCACCAAAGCGAGAAGCTGCGCGGTAACAACCAACAGCAGCGTGGCGGGCAGTTTCTCGAAAATCAGCGTGGTGACTGGCTGGTTGTAGAAGAACGAATAGCCCAGATCGAAGGTCGCGACCTTTGCGACATAACTGAACAGTTGAACGATGAAGGGCTGATCGAGGCCATAATCGACACGGATCTGATCCATCATTTCTTCGGTGGCACCGCCGGAGGCTTGGGCGATCGTGTCCGCGATGTCTCCAGGTGCGAGATACATCATGGAGAAATTCAGCACCAAGACCGCCATCAGCAGCACGACAGCGTAGAAAATGCGATTGGCAATGGGGAGGATGTACTTCACGGACAAATCCGCGGTGGCGCGACCATGAGTGCCGCACCACCGCCTTGCGCTATTTTAGATACACACGGTCCATGGGGGAGGAAGACGCCCAAATGCCCCTCACCGGATTGCCCACCTTGTCGGAATAGACAGTGTGGTACGGCAGTGTGTTGAGCCAATAAACCGGCAGTTCATCCGCAACGATCTGCTGGAACTCTTTGTACAATGCTTTGCGTTTTTCAGGATCGGCTTCCTTGCCGGCCATCGCCATGAGTTCATCGACCCGCACATTTTCATATTGCTGGGTGTTGGACCAGATCACGCCCTTCTTGATGTTGTCGGATGAATAGGTGCGGTGCACGCCGATCACCGGATCGCCCCAGTTGAACACTGTGTCCATGGTCATATCGAACTCGTGGTTTGACACGGTTTTCGCCCAGGTCGGGAAGTCCGGTGAAGCCTTTACGGTCACTTCAATGCCGACCTTTTTCAGCGCAGCTTTGACATATTCCGCCTGCGGCTTGATGGAAGGCCAGCCGAAGTTGATCGACAATTCCATGCGCTTGCCATCGGTGAGCGGGAAACCCGCCTCATCCAGCAGGCTTGCCGCTTTTTCCAAATCGAGATCGTAGCCTGGCAAAGATGTGTCAGCGAGGGGCGAGCCCGGATGGATCGGGCCGCGCGCATCGGCTGCAAGACCCTGCATGATAGCGTTCTTGATGAACTTCTTGTCCACCGAATAGGCAATGGCCTGACGCACACGCTTGTCAGCCAACGGGCCTTTTTTGGTGTTGAAGGCCAGCCAGTCCAGCGCGCCAATGGCGGCGTAGCCGTCGGCGGTCACGTTAATGCCATCTGCCGCTTCAAGACGTTTGATGTTGCGCACGGTGTTCATGAACGGTGCCATGTGCAATTCACCGTTTTGCAGGCCGATAGCGGCTGCCGACTGGTCTTTGATGATGCGCATGACGATACGGTCCACACAGGGCGCATCCATGAAATAGTCGTCGTTGCGCTCCAAGATCACGTGCTGATCGCGCTTGAACTCAACCAGTTTGAACGGGCCGGAGCCGACCACGTTTTCAGAGTTTTGTGGATGGGCTTTGACGTCCTGCCCGTCACCATAAATGTGCTTGGGGATGATCGCCATCAACTGGGACGACATGGCCAGCATCAAAGCAGGGTGCGGTTGCGAAAGCTTCAAAACGGCCGTCTTCGCATCTGGCGTCTCGACGCTTTCCACCGGACCGAACATGGTCTTGAACGGATGGTTGGCTTTGATCGTGTCGACGGAAAACTTCACATCTTCCGATGTGATGGGTTTGCCGTCGTGAAAGTTTGCATCTTTGAGTTTGATGGTTACCGACAGGCCGTCGTCAGACGTGGTGACGCTTTCAGCCAAATAGGGTTCGGCTTCCCAACCATCGGTATAACGCAAGGGGGTGGCGAAGAGTTGCGCACCCGGCGCCCCTGTCACCACGCCGGACTGAACGGCTGGGTTCAGGTGCCGCGGTGTCTGTCCAAGCCATGTGACCAGTGTACCGCCTTTATTGGGGCAGGTTTCGGCAAAGGCTGGCGCGGTGGCCAGTGTGCCCGCAAATGTGCCCGCAAGGGCGGTGGCCGCGACAAGTGATTTGATGATAGAGCGCATGAACGGACTCCCTGGTTTTGTTCGACAGCTATGACCCTGACAAACGGCAAGCGATGCCCGCCGTGTCGTGATGTGAAAAGTCTGCACCCATTTTAGTTGCACTGTGAAGGGCGAAACCGAATTTTTCGCGTTTATGGACACGACCCGTTGCCATGTCCGCGCTGCGTGGCGAAAGTCAGAGCCAACAGTTTCAATAGTGTGCGGACCCCTGAGAGATGACGACGATCTACAGCGCCAAGAAAATTATCACGATGAACCCGGCCCGGCCGGAAGCCACACATGTGGCTGTTCGCGATGGACGGATATTGGGCGCTGGCACGCTGGAAGAATTGGCGGGCTGGGGGGACTACACGCTGGACGAACGGTTTGCCGACAAAGTGATTATGCCAGGTTTGGTGGAGGGCCATTGCCACGCCATGGAAGGTACACTTTGGAAATACACCTATGTGGGGTTTTTTGACCGCATGGACCCGCATGGGAAAATTTGGGACGGCGCAAAGGACATCGAAGCCGTTGTCGAGCGCCTGCAAGAAGCGGATGCGGCCATGGATGACCCTGATAAACCGCTGCCGGGCTGGTCGCTCGATCCGATTTATTTTGGAACAGGCGGCGAAGGCGGAGCCCGTGTCTCGCGGGCGGATTTGGACCGGGTGTCTACCACCCGGCCAGTTGGGGTGATGCACGCGTCCGGGCACATTTTGAATGTAAATTCAAAGGCCTTGGAACGGGCCGGTCTGTTAAAAAAAGGGCTCAACAATCCCGGTATACCGCTGGGCGCAGACGGCTTACCCACCGGCGAACTGAAAGGCCCCGACGTAATGACGCCCGTTGGCATCCATGTTGGCTTCGACCGAGACATGCTCGCCTGCGACGAAGGCGGGCTGATCGATTTTGGCAAACTGTGCGTTCGGGCCGGTGTGACGACAGCAACCGATCTGGCCGCACGCCTGCCCGAAGAGGCGGTAAAAATGATGATTGAGGTCACCGCCCGACAAAACTATCCGGCACGCATTGTACCTTTGCGCTTTCACCACGGCGTGTCGCCCAAGGAATTGATCGAACACGCTTTGACGTTGAAGGAACAATCCACAGACCGTTTGCGGCTGGGCAAAATCAAAGTGGTGGTGGACGGGTCCATTCAAGGTTTTTCGGCGCGGTTGCGGTGGCCGGGCTACTACAATGGCGCGCCCAACGGGCTTTGGTACATCTCACCGGAACACCTGAAAGAAGTTTTAGAAGCCGCTCTAAAACACGACCTTCACGTGCACACCCATACAAACGGGGATGAGGCAACTGAACTGGTGTTGGACACAATGGAAGACGTGCTGCGCCGCCAACCGTCCGGCAATCACCGTTTCACGCTGCAACACTGCCAATTGGCTGACACGGCACAGTTTCGGCGCATGGCCCGTCTGGGTATGTGTGTGAACTTGTTTGCCAATCACCATTTTTATTGGGGCGACGAGCACTACAATTTGACGGTTGGGCCGGAGCGGGCGGAACGCATGAACGCTTGCGCGACTGCCTTGGAACAAGGTGTTCCCATGACGGTCCATTCCGATGCGCCGATCACACCGCTGGGGCCGCTGTTTACCGCATGGTGTGCCGTTAACCGCATCACCGCCTCCGGACGGGTGCAAGGTGAGACTGAGCGCATCGACGTGGACGAAGCGCTGGAGGCCATAACAATTGGCGCGGCTTATACACTAAAACTGGACGACGAAGTTGGTTCCATCGAAACGGGCAAGCGCGCCGACTTCGCGATCTTGGAAGATGACCCCGAAGAGATCGGTGGCGACCGCCTCAAGGACGTTCGCGTTTGGGGTACTGTGCAAGACGGTCGCATATTCGCAGCCAGCGATCTTTGATTCATGAAAGCTCCCATGCAGATACCGATCACCGTGATCGGCGGTCATTTGGGCGCCGGCAAAACCACGCTTGTGAACCATCTGCTGCGGGCAGCGAACGGCTTGCGGCTGGCGATCATGGTCAATGAGTTTGGCGATCTGCCGATTGATGAAGCGCTGATCGAAGCCCAGGGCGACGATATGATTGCCCTCGCCGGTGGATGTGTGTGCTGCTCCTACGGCGATGATCTGATGGCGGCCATGCAGCAAATGGCGGCCATGGCCCCCCCGCCAGAGCACATAGTGCTCGAGGCGAGCGGCGTTGCCCTGCCCGGTTCCATTGCATCATCACTGTCCCTGCTGCCCCATGTGGTGGATGATGGAATTGTCGTATTGGCCGACGCTGAGACCGTGCGGAACCGCGCGCAAGATAAATACATGTATGACACGGTGCTGCGCCAACTGGCCGATGCGGACCTGATCGTGCTCAACAAGACTGACTTGGTGGACAGCCCTACGCGAGATCATGTCCGGGCATGGCTAATCGAACAAGCGCCCGAGGCTGTGATCGTGGAAAGCGAGCATTCTCTCGTGGAGCCCGAGTTGGTGCTGCAAAGTTTCATAGGCCGCGCACGCGGTGCTTATCTTACCAACGCACACCGCAACCGTGTCAAAAGCCATGTGATGGTTCCCGAGGCGGAAACGGATGCCGAGACGCTAGCCGCCAAACTCGCGCAGGATGAGACTGTGGTGCGGGCCAAAGGTTTTGTGCATCAAGACAATACCAGCAAGCTGATACAGGTGGTGGGCAAGCGGTGGGCGGTGAGCGATTTTGACACTGATAAAGAAGCCGGGGTCGTTGTCATTCAAACGTTGGGGTGAAGTTGCCACGGCTGGTGCGATTGTACACATCTTGTGATCGACCTGTAATCGACCGGGGGTCTTCAAACCAATGGAAGACGCACAATAACCCGTAGAATTAATCAGTTAACGCAAATTAACCAAGTTTCTGAACCGCTTGTTTACGACCAATACTCTAGTAACCACACCAGATTCACCCACAATTTAGTTCAAATTGTTCATACCGTATTAAGGTACAGTGCCGGATCATGCCCCCGACAACCTAGGAGGGTATCATGTCACCAGCTCAGTCTCACTCGCTCAATGAAGCGTCTGTTCCAATCCCCGAAAACCTGTTTGGCCAGATGGCACAGGCCGAACCGGCCGACGCTGTCGAAATCGCCAAAAAACTGCCTTTGGCCAACCGTGCTAGACTGGCCGCCTTTTGCTATGGTCGCCGTCATCTCAACCATTTGGGCCTGCTGATCGCATCGACGTGCGACCGCATGTCGTTGCGCCGTGCCATGGGCACTGCCGGTGATGTCGTGTTCCAGCAATCCCGCAATGTGGAAGCCACCGTTGCCGCCGAACGCGGCCGCTCCGATTCCACGTCGAAAATTACTTTGGCAAAAGCCGCCAATGTGGTGCCTTTGCGTCGTCCCATGGGCATCGACACCGACACCACAGATGAGGACCTGGCCGGCTAAACTACGCCACCAGTGATATCCTTCTTTCATTGCGCGCGGTGCCGGGTCGCATCTGGCGCTGCGCATGGTGATACCCACCCGCACATCTAAGATGAACCTGCGACGGGCAGCCGGGTTCCGTACTTTGGTTCTGCACCGGACCAAACCCTATCAAGCGTGTTTTCAGGCGCGCTAAAATACGTCACAAGACAGATGAACACGGGCCGCATCCGGCCGCACTCGTCTTGGACCTTGGCCCATGAACTCACACTCCCCCGCTCGTACGCCAGCTTCGCTAACCACAGCTTCCATCACAGATCGCCTGGCTTCGCTGGGTTCGCAGCGTTGGGCCGTACACACGGAGGCACGCCGCCGCGTGGCGGAGGGCCAGGATCTGATCGAATTGACGATCGGTGAACCCGATGTGCCCACTCCAAAGGCGCTGATTGATGTCGCGCACCGCTCGATGCAGGCCGGGCGCACGCGCTATTCCAACGGCAAGGGCGAACCGGCCTTGTTGGCGGCAGTCGCCGCAAAATATGCTGACCGGTCCGGGCGCGAAGTTACACCCGCCAACGTCCTCGCATTTCCGGGCACACAGGCTGCGCTATCGCTCTGCATGACCGGTTTGGTGGAGACCGGAGAGGCGGTGCTGGTGCCTGATCCCTATTATGCGACTTACGAAGGCGTGGTGCGTGGCACCGGCGCGGACTTCATTCCGGTTCCCATGGATGCCGCCAACGGATTCCATCTCACGGCCCAGCAGGTGGAAGCCGCCATCACGCCCAACACGAAAGCCCTGCTTTTGAATTCCCCGCACAACCCCAGCGGGGCGACGCTGAGCCAAACGGAAATCGAAGCCATCTGCACGGTGTGTGAGAAGCACAATTTATGGATTGTGAGCGACGAGGTTTACGAGCCGCTGGTGTATGAAGGCACGTTCGCTTCACCCTTCGACCTTGAGGCTTATTCGGATCGCGTGATTGCCGTGGCTTCGATTTCGAAGTCTCACGCAGCGCCGGGCTTCAGGGCGGGATGGGCCGTTGGACCCGCATGGGTCATGGACAGAATACAAAGCGTTTCGGAAGCGGTACTTTTCGGGTGTCAGCCCTTTATCGCAGATATGGTAGCACACGCCCTCACCCACCCAGACGATACAACCGAAACTATGGCAACAGCCTATCGCGAACGGATCGCGATCCTCTCGGATGCGTTAAACGCTACGCCCAAGCTTAAGCCGCTGGTGCCGGAGGCCGGAATGTTCATGCTGGTGGACGTGAGCCACACGGGCCTGAGCGGCCATGAATTTGCGATGGGCCTGCTCGATCATGGCGCCGCCGTGATGCCGGGCAGTTCTTTTGGTGATCAGGCCCATGATTTTATCCGCCTCAGCCTGACAGTCCCGTCCGATACGCTGCAGGAAGCGGCGAACCGTATGATCGCATTTGCGCAAAAGGCGTGAGCATGACGCGTGCACCATCTTCGATGACCGGCAATCGCGATCATCTTCATCGAGAAATCAGGGATGCTGTTCGCGACCTGTGCGGACGGTTCTCAGCGGACTATCACCGCAAACACGGTCAGGACGCCACCTATCCGGAAGAGTTCATCGCAGCGCTGACGGAAGCAGGCTGGCTCGCCTCCATGATACCGGAACCGTATGGCGGGTCGGGGCTGGGGCTTGTGGAAGCCTCCATCGTGATGGAGGAGATCAACCGCAGCGGTGCCAATGCCGGCCATTGCCACGGCCAGATGTACAATATGTCCACTCTTCTGGCCCACGGTTCGGACGCGCAAAAAATGCACTATCTGCCGCGCATCGCGTCCGGCGAGTTGCGGTTGCAATCCATGGGGGTCACCGAACCGACAACCGGAACGGACACGACCAAACTGAAAACCAGGGCCGAACGTGTGGGCGACCGCTACGTGATCAACGGACAAAAGGTCTGGATATCCCGCGTGCAACACTCCGATCTGATGGTGTTGCTGGCCCGGACAACGCCGCTCGAAAACTGCGCCAAAAAATCGGAGGGCCTGTCGATCTTTCTGGTTGATCTGCGCGATGCCATTGGAAACGGCCTTGAGGTCAAACCCATCGCCAACATGGTCAATCATGAGACCAATGAGTTGTTTTTCAGCAATCTGGAGATACCGGCCGACTGCCTGATCGGCGAGGAGGGAAAAGGGTTCAAATACATTCTTGAAGGCCTGAACGCCGAGCGGATTTTGATCGCAGCAGAATGCATCGGCGACGGTTATTGGTTTATCGATAAAGTGTGCGACTACACCAAAGAGCGGGTCGTTTTTGATCGGCCCATCGCTCAAAATCAGGGAGTTCAATTCCCCATCGCCCGAAGCTTTATCAACGTGGAGGCAGCCAACTTAATGCGGTTTGAGGCGGCAGAGCGGTTTGACTGTGGGGAGGCCTGTGGCCCGCAAGCCAATATGGCGAAACTGCTGGCCGCCGATGCGTCATGGGAAGCGGCGAATGCTTGTCTACAGTTTCACGGCGGATTTGGTTTTGCTGCTGACTACGACATCGAACGCAAGTTGCGCGAAACCCGGCTCTATCAAGTGGCCCCGATCTCAACCAATTTGATCTTGAGTTATGTTGCGGAGCACATGCTGGATATGCCCCGAAGCTTTTAGAACCGTTTTCGTTCAAACGGGAGCTTTTGGGCGAAAGCAACCGCGACAAAACACGTCGCTATAGCCCCGTCAAAGCCTGGTCGATATCGGCCACCAGATCCCGCTCATCCTCGAGACCTACAGACAGGCGCAGTACGCCATCGGTGATGCCCAGAGCATCCCGATCATCCTGCGACAGGTTTTTATGCGTCGTGGTGGCAGGATGCGTGATGAGGCTCTTTGCGTCCCCCAGATTGTTTGAAAGCCGAATAAGACGCAGCACGTTTTCAAACTGGAAGGCCGCCTCTTTGCCACCGGTCAGTTCGAAAGCCACAAGCGTTGAACCGCCCTCCATTTGCTTGGCCGCTATGTCCGCTTGGGGGTGATCGGGCCGCCCGGGGTAAATAACCCGGCTGCACGCCTGATGTTGCGCCAGATGATCGGCAATCACCTTGGCACTGCGGCTCTGTTGCGCCACCCGCACCGGCAGGGTCTCTAAGCCCTTAAGCAGAACCCATGCGTTGAACGGCGACAGGCTTGGACCTGTGTGGCGGTAAAAGTCCCACAGTTCTTCATCTACCCACGATCTTTCGCTCAAAATGGCCCCACCCAGACAACGGCCTTGGCCATCAATGTGCTTGGTGGCCGAGTAGACGACGATGTCGGCACCGAGGTCCAACGGGCGCTGGAACATCGGTGTGGCAAACACGTTGTCCACCACGAGTCGCGCACCGGCATTGTGGGCGATATCCGCCACCGCGGCGATGTCTGCCAATTCCAAGGTTGGGTTGGTGGGGGACTCCAAAAACAGCACTTTTGTTTCAGGACGGATGGCCGCTTTCCAAGCCTCCAAATCGCGCCCGTCGACCAGCGTGCAGCCGATGCCGTAACGGGGCGCAAGTTTTTCCACCACCCAACGGCAGGACCCAAACAGCGCTCTTGCAGCGACGATATGATCTCCCGCTTGCAACTGGCACATCAGGGCTGCGGTCACCGCGCTCATGCCGCTGGCGGTGGCAAGGCAGGTTTCTGCGCCCTCCAACGCAGCGAGCCGCTCCTCAAACATCGTCACGGTCGGGTTGGCATAGCGGGAATAAATGAAACCGGGTTCGTCACCGGCAAATCGCGCTTCCGCTTGCTCCGCGCTATCATAGACAAAGCCTTGCGTCAGGTAGAGTGCTTCAGATGTTTCCCCGTGCTGAGAGCGGTTGGTTCCGGCATGGACCATGCGCGTGGCGGGCTTCCATTGCCGGTGGGTGTTGGATGCTGACAGTTTTGGGGTGTCCTCAGACATGGTTTTCTTGCGTCCTTGTTTGCTTAAATCGCGAAACCGGGCGGATTTTTATGCTGTTTCGGGCACAAAAAAACCGGCTTCGCGACCCCGCAAAACCGGCTGGTTTTCCCATGGGGGAAAACTGGTTCGGTCCTTTAGCGAGTTGTTTTACGTGGCTGCAAGCCGACCGGCCAAATCACCACGAACGAGATGTGTACTACCCAAGCACGGCCATTGCGTCAATTGAGCGGGACGGTAAACAGAAGTATGACGTCCCAGCCCAGCGACCCAACCGACATGCGTTCCGGCATCATCAATGATCGCCGATTGCACGCTATGGTCGACCAAGGACAAGTTTCTACCCAAGGTCCGCTGGACGACGATCAGATCCAACCCGCCAGTCTGGACTTGCGTTTGGGTGCCCATGCTTGGCGGGTGCGAGCCTCTTTCCTTCCCGGTAAAGACGCTCTGGTGAGTGACAAGTTGGAGCGGTTTGCACTCCACAAAATTGATCTATCCAGCGGGGCCGTTCTTGAGACCGGCTGCGTTTACATCGTGCCGCTGTTGGAAGCTCTGGCATTGCCTAAGACCGTATCAGCCTCCACCAATCCGAAGAGTTCCACGGGACGGCTAGACATTTTTACCCGCGTTATCAGCGATTTTGCCGGGCAGTTTGACATGATCCCGGCGGGATATCGCGGGCCGCTCTATCTGGAAATCAGCCCCCGCACCTTCCCGGTCGTGGTGCGCACCGGGTCGCGCCTGTCGCAAATCCGGTTTCGGGTGGGGCACCCCACCCTAAGCGAACCTGAATTGGTTGAACTGCACGCAGCGGAAGGCTTGGTGGGCGCGGGCGGAGCCATGAGCGAGGCGCTGATCGACAATCGCGGCATTGCCATGTCGATTGATCTGACCGGCGATACCAACGGCTTGGTGGGTTATCGCGGCAAGCGCCACACCGGTGTTGTGGACGTCGACAAGCGCGACGCATGCGACGTGCTCGACTATTGGGAGCCGATCATCAACCGTGGCTCACGCGACATCGTGCTGGACCCGGACGAGTTTTACATTCTCGTCTCTCGAGAGGCGGTACATGTGCCACCTCAAACGGCTGCCGAAATGGTGCCGTTTGATCCGCTGGTGGGGGAGTTTCGGGTTCACTATGCCGGGTTTTTCGATCCCGGCTTCGGCCACGCTGCCGCCGGTGGCGGCGGCTCACGCGCGGTACTGGAAGTGCGCAGCCACGAAGTGCCGTTTATATTAGAACACGGCCAAACCGTCGGTCGTTTGATCTATGAACACATGTTGGAGGAGCCGCGGAAGCTTTACGGCTCAGACCTTAAATCCAACTATCAAGCGCAGGGGCTGAAACTCTCAAAGCACTTCCGCGCCGCCTGACGGACACGTTTGCGCGCGCGAGCGCGTTTGCCAAAGTCAGCGCCCGGTACGGCTATAGACCCGTTCGAGCTCCGCAATTTCCGTGTCAGAAAATCCAATTTTGCGGGCCAGTTGCGGCAAAGATTGATCGCGAGATGCGGGCATTGGCTCCCGGCGGCCGAGCAGCTGATCTGAAAAACGTATGTCCATCCGTTCACACTCCTTTGTTCCCATCCCCGTTCACAAAATGGGGAGCAACAGGGTCAAAACAAGGCAAAACTGGATGATGGGGGTCAGATTCAGGCCCTTGCAAATGCGGCATTTTTGCATTTTAGTTCATATATGAATTATTCAAATGACAATAAACGCAGCAGGAGCGGCGGTCGATGATCGCGTTTGAGCAATCCCTGCCCATGCGCCTCTACCGTTTGCTGGACATGATTATGCCCGCCTATCGCGCTCTCTTTGCAGAGCACGATTTGACGGAGCAACAATGGCGGCTTTTGCGCGTTGTGTGGGAGCGTGAGCGTGTCACGGCGCAGGATGCGGCAGCTGCAACGCTGCTGTCACCGCAAAGTCTGGTGGGCATTGTCGACCGGCTGAGCGCCAAAGGCTTGGTGACCCGATTGCGGTCCGTGGATGATCGAAGGGTCGTCTACCTGCTGCCCACAGCCGAGGGACGGGCTCTGGGAGAGACGATCCTGCCACACGTGCTGGCCATCCACGAACAAACGCGAGCAACATTGGATGACGACGAATGGACGACATTGAACGGTCTCTTCGACAAGATCCAAGACGAATTTTTAGAAGAGAGAACCAATGCCCGGGATACGCAAGCGGTAAGCCGGCGCAGGACCGAGGGACGATTGATTGGGAGGAGACGATCATGACGGGCAAGACATCACCACGTTCCAAGGTAATGGCCGAACGCACGGCCTCGGATGTCACATCCGCCGCCGCTTTGGGATATGGATCGACCGGAAACGGCGTACGGACCGGCGCGCAGTATCTTGCAGGATTGCGGGATGGACGCGAAATCTGGACCCGTGGCAAGCGGGTGGAGGACGTCACAACCGAACCCGGCATGGCACGCGGTGCGGCCACATTGGCGTCTTTTCTCGACCGGCAAAGAGACCCGCAATGGCGTGATACCGTCACCTATAAGGACGCGGACGGCGACCGCTGCGGGATGGCATTTCACATCCCCAAAAGCGTCGAAGACGTGAAGGCGCGCGGGCGGTCTTATTATGAATGGGCCAAATGGTCGAACGGCATGTTTGGGCGCACTCCGGACTACAAGAACGCCTCCATTATGGCGTTTGCGACTGCCACCGATTTTTTGGCGCAGGGCACGAAGGGCCGCACGGACTTTGCGGCCAATATGAAAGCATTTTACGAGCACGTGCGCAAAAACGACCTGGTGCTCACCCACACTCTGGTCAATCCGACCGTCTCCCACCAGCAAGCGGTGGAGGGAAAATACTCTGACAAAGTCGCCTTGCAGGTGGTGGACGAGACCAATGAAGGCATCATCGTCAATGGGGCCCGCCTCTTGGCCACGTTGGGGCCGCTCGCCGATGAGATTGAAGTGTTTCCCTCTACCGTGCTGCGCGGCTCGGCAGAAAACATACCGTTTGCATTTGCCTTCGCCCTTCCCATCGAAACGCCCGGTCTACGGCTGATCTGCCGCGATAGCTATGATCACGGAAAATCTCATTTCGATGCTCCGCTCGCCTCCCGTTACGAAGAGATGGATGCGGTGGTGGTGTTTGAAAACGTGCTGGTACCGTGGGAACGGGTGTTCATGTACGGACAGCCGGAACTCTGCAATCAGGCCTTCAACGCCACCAATGCTGTGGTCCATATGATGCACCAAGTGGCCTGCGGAAAATTGGCCAAGGCTGAGTTTATGGTAGGGCTGATGTGTGCCATCGCCAAGGCCACAGGCAAGGACAAAGACCTGCATGTCAAAGGCATGATCAGCGAGGTCATGATGATGACCGAAACCGTGCGTTCGTTGCTGTTTTCAGCTGAAACCCAGGCCCATGAAGATCAATGGGGCAATTACATACCGCTGCGAAGCCCGCTCGATACATCCCGTAATCTGTTTCCGAAAATGTATCCCCGGATGGTGGAGATCCTCCAATTGCTGGGATCATCGTCATTGATGGCCACACCAGCCGAGGCGGATTTTGACAACGAAATCGCTGACGATGTGGCGCAATATTTCCAGGTGGCCAACCTGGAATCCCGCGATCGGGTCGCCCTCTTTCGGCTGGCGCATGATGTGGCGGTGTCAGGCTTTGGCAACCGGCAAGCGCTTTATGAGCGTTTTTTCTTTGGCCCCCCGGCGCTGATGGCATCGGCTTATTTTGATCTTTATGAAAAAGACCCGCTTGTGGGACGTGTCGACGCCTTGCTCAACAGTGCCGAAGGCGCCTAAACGACCCTATGACAGAACCGAACTTTACCAACAGGGCGTTTCGCGACGCCCTGTCTGCATTTGCGACCGGCGTTACCATTATCACCACCCGTGATGAGGACGGTGCACCGGTGGGCATGACAGCATCCAGCTTTAATTCCGTATCGCTGGACCCGCCCCTGATCCTATGGAGCGTCGGCAAGTCCGCTTTGTCTGCGGAGGCGTTTCGCAACAGTGAGCGATTTGCGGTCCACGTTTTAAGCACCGATCAAATTGCACTGTCCAACCGATTTGCCCGCAGCGGGACCGACAAGTTCCAAGACCTGAATTACTCCGATGACGATCATGGCCTGCCCGTGCTGGAAGGCGCCCTGTCGCGGTTTAGCTGTAAAACCCATGCGGTTCACGAGGGTGGCGATCATTGGATCGTGGTGGGCGAAGTGGTTGACCTTAACACCCAAGGCGGCGAACCGCTGTTGTTTGCCAAAGGGGCCTATGCCGGCACGCAAGACTTGATTTCGCAAACCGATACAGATGGCGCCCGGGCCGATGCGTCAGACGGTGGTATCGATACGATGTTGGTCTATCATTTGTCCCGCGCCTACCATCAATTGAGCGAACAACTGCATGTTGCTGTGGAAGCGGAGGGCCTCACACTGCCGCAATGGCGGGTGCTGGCATCGCTTTATGGTGAACGCAGCCGCAGCTATACCGACCTCGCTGCCCGCACTTTTGTAAACACTCAAAAGCTCGACCGGCTGTTGGAAGAACTGGTGCAGGACGGTCTGTGCATCGTCTCCCGTTGCGAGGACGAAGAGGGAGACAGGGACGGGCGGATCATCAAAGGTACCGCCAAGGGTCATGCGCGTGTAAGGCCCTTGTTTGTGTTGAGCCAAGAGCAGGAAAACCAAGCGCTGAACACTGACAATCTTGATATGCACCAAAAACTGGTGAACCTGCTCGAAACCATTGTGGCCAATACAGGCGCAGCACGCGCTGGAACGGCCAAGGACGGCTGAGGTGTCGCGAGTTGGATCAGCGGTAGAAAGACGCCCATGATGACGCCTTATGTCATGGCTCCGCCACCGCAAGCCAGCCTTGCTGTGCAGGGCACCAGTGCCCGTTTTCCCGTGCGGAGAATATTTTGTGTCGGTCGCAATTACGCGGAACACGTGCGTGAAATGGGCAATGACGAGCGCGAGCCACCGTTCTTTTTTTGCAAGCCTGCCGATGCGGTAATGGATAGCGGCAGCACGGTACCCTATCCGCCAGACACGCAGGACCTGCACAATGAAGTGGAGCTCGTGGTGGCCATCGCAACAGGCGGGCGCAACATCGCGCCGGGTGCGGTGCGCAGTCACATATGGGGTGCGGGCGTGGGGATCGATCTTACCCGGCGCGATCTTCAAATGGTCGCAAAGACAATGGGGCGGCCTTGGGATTTTGCTAAAGGCTTCGATCATTCCGCGCCAATCGGTGCCCTCAAACCGCTGGATGACGCAATGAGTTTGGACGCGGGCCGCATATGGCTGGCAGTCAACGGAACCGTGCGGCAGGACGCGGACTTGGCAGACATGATCTGGCCGGTGGCGGAGCACGTCTCCAAACTCTCCTTCTCCATGGCGTTGGAACCCGGCGACCTTATCATGACGGGCACACCGGCGGGCGTTGCGGCACTTGAGGTGGGAGATGCGGTCACGGCCGAAGTCGCCGGCATCGGCACGTTGTCGGTCACCATTGGACCTGCAAAACCAGACGACTGACTGTGTGTCTCCCACGGCACGGAGATGTGGGGAGAGACTTTCAAACATGTACAGCCGCTTGAATTTGGTTAAACACACAGCAGGATCGAAGTCTGAGGAGACAGTCACATGAAATTGGTGCGGTACGGAAAAGCCGGAGAAGAAAAACCCGGATTGATCGATGAGGATGGCGTGTTGCGCGACCTATCGCGGAAAATCCCGGATGTGACCGGCGAGACGCTGTCTGACAAATCTCTCAAGATGCTGCGGGAACTGAACGTCAAGAAACTCAAAAAAGTAGATGGACGCCCTCGCATCGGTCCTTGTGTGGGCGATATCGGGAAATTCCTGTGCATCGGGCTGAACTATTCCGATCACGCGGCTGAAACGGGAGCCGATATCCCTGAACATCCGATCCTGTTTTTCAAAGCCAATTCGGCGATTGTTGGCCCCAATGACACGGTCAGCATGCCCCGCGGATCGCAGACCACTGACTGGGAAGTCGAACTGGGAGTCGTAATCGGGCGTAAAGCCAAATATGTGGCCGAAAAAGACGCGCTGAAATATGTGGCGGGCTACTGCGTGGTCAACGATGTGTCGGAACGAACCTTCCAGACCAAGCTGACCGGCCAATGGACGAAGGGCAAAAGCTGCGACACGTTCGGCCCCACTGGCCCATGGCTGGTGACCCGCGACGAGGTAGGCGATCCGCAGAACCTTGGTATGTGGCTCGACGTGAACGGCAAGCGTATGCAGACCGGTACGACCGCGACGATGATCTTCACAGTTGCACAGATCATCGAGCACTTGTCATCGCTCATGACCCTGCATCCCGGTGACGTGATCACGACCGGGACGCCTCCGGGCGTGGGCATGGGCATGAAGCCACCCGTCTACCTGCAAGAGGGTGACGTGATGACGTTAGGCATCGACAAGCTCGGCACACAAAAACAGAAGGTGAAGCGGGATAAATAGCTCGCCGCACCGTCTGCCTTTCACACGCTTTGGGGCCACTCTTGGAGACGAGGGTGGCCTTTTTCATTTCACATCTCCCCGCGAGAGCGTCCCGACTGCCTTTTGATACCTGCGACAGTTTCTACTTGCGAATGGTTCGCAACACGTTTGACTGTTGCGAACCATTCGCATAAATAAAGAGCATAGGTTTCGGCTTTCAGGAGGTACCGCCATGTCCCCGATCAAACACTTGACCACCACATTGTGCAGCGCAGTCTTGATGTTGGCGATCAGTGCGGGTGCATGGGCGCTTCCCGCGGCGGCGCAGGACAAGTTTAAGGCCGTTACTACCTTTACGGTCATCGCGGACATGGCGCGCAACGTGGCTGGCGATGCAGCCATTGTTGAATCCATCACCAAGCCCGGCGCGGAAATCCACGGCTATCAACCCACCCCCCGCGATATTTTAAAAGCGCAGGACGCAGATCTAATTTTTTGGAACGGGCTCAATCTGGAACTTTGGTTTGAGCAATTTTTCCGCAATTTGCGGGATGTGCCGAGTGTGACCGTCACCGATGGTGTTGTGCCCATGAGCATCGTGGAGGGACCCTATACCGGCAAGCCAAACCCGCACGCCTGGATGGCGCTGGAATCCGCCATCATCTATGTCGACAACATTCGTGATGGGTTCATTACCCACGATCCCGACAACGCAGACACGTACCGTGCCAATGCAGAACGTTATAAGGATGAAATTCGCGGCGCCATCGCTCCCCTGCGCGAAGCGATCATGGCACTGCCGGAAGAGCAACGATGGCTGGTATCCAGCGAGGGCGCCTTCACCTATCTGGCGCGGGACTTCGGTCTAAAAGAACTGTTTTTGTGGCCAATCAATGCCGACCAGCAAGGCACGCCGCAACAGGTGCGCAAAGTGATCGATACTGTGCGGGCCAACAACATCCCGGTGGTCTTTTCAGAAAGCACGGTGCCCGCCGCACCGGCGCAACAGGTCGCTCGGGAGACCGGTGCCCGGTATGGCGGTATTCTTTATGTAGACTCCTTGAGTGCTCCTGATGGGCCGGTACCAACCTATTTGGACCTCCTCAAGATCACGTCTCAGACGATCTTGGAAGGGCTCACCGAAGGCTCATAATGGCTCAAACCATGTCGCTTCCAGCTGACACTGCCCTGAACCCGATTGCTCCCCCAGACCAATCGGGTTTGTCTGTTTCCAACATTACGGTCACGTATCGAAACGGGCACACCGCGCTTCGCGATGCAAGTTTTCACATCCCAACCGGCACGATCACCGCGCTCGTTGGGGTGAACGGGTCAGGCAAATCGACCTTGTTTAAGTCAATCATGGGGCTTGCCCCGCTGGGTCACGGCACGATCTCCATTTTGGGTCAGGACGTGAAATCCGCGCTTAAAAACAATCTGGTGGCTTACGTGCCGCAGGCGGAAGAGGTGGATTGGTCGTTTCCGGTTCTTGTGGAAGATGTCGTGATGATGGGCCGTTACGGCCACATGAACTTCATGCGCCGTCCGCGCGCTGTCGATCACGCCGCTGTAGATGAGGCCCTCGACCGCGTCGGCATGAGCGACTACCGCACGCGGCAAATTGGCGAACTGTCAGGTGGTCAAAAGAAACGCGTGTTCCTGGCCCGTGCACTGGCCCAAGACGGACGGGTGATCTTGCTTGATGAGCCGTTTACCGGTGTCGACGTGAAGACCGAAGACGCCATCATCGCGTTGCTTCAATCCATGCGCGACGAAGGCCGCGTGATGCTGGTTGCCACGCACAATCTGGGCAGCGTGCCGGAGTTTTGCGACCGCACAGTGCTCATCAAAGGGACTGTGCTTGCCCACGGGCCAACGCCCGAAGTGTTTACGCAAGACAATTTGCAACACGCCTTCGGCGGTGTGTTGCGCCACTTCGTGCTCGGCGGAACAGACCTGCACCACGACGATGACGACACACGACAGATCACCGTTATCAGCGATGACGAGCGGCCTTTCGTTGTCTACGACGAGAAAGGCGCGGATACAGAACCCGAACCGGATCGCAAGCAGTGATGGACACGCTGCTGCAACCTTTTGCCTATTCCTACATGGTGAACGCCATCTGGGTGAGCGCATTGGTGGGCAGCGTCTGCGCGTTTCTATCGGTCTATTTGATGTTGAAGGGCTGGTCTTTGATCGGCGATGCGCTCAGCCATTCCATCGTGCCCGGAGTGGCGGGCGCCTATATGTTGGGCTTGCCTTTCGCTTTTGGTGCGTTTTTCTCCGGCGGCTTGGCGGCGGCGGCCATGCTGTTTTTAAACCAGCGTACACGGCTCAAGGAAGACGCCATTATCGGCCTCATTTTCACGTCGTTTTTCGGGCTGGGGCTGTTCATGATCTCATTGTCTCCAAGTTCGGTGAACATCCAAACGATCACGCTTGGCAATATTCTGGCCATCACGCCCGAAGACACGCTTCAGCTGGTGATTATTGCCGGCGTTTCCTTCGCGGTCCTGTTGCTCAAGTGGCGGGATTTCATGGTCACGTTTTTTGACGAAATCCATGCCCGGTCCATCGGGCTCAACCCGGACCTATTGCGGGTCGTGTTTTTTACACTTTTATCGGCCTGCACCGTTGCCGCACTGCAAACGGTGGGCGCTTTTTTGGTGATTGCCATGGTGGTAACACCCGGAGCGACGGCCTACTTGCTCGCGGATCGCTTTGAGCGGTTATTGATGATCAGCACAGCGATTGGCGCCGGGACCGCCGCTTTCGGCGCGTATATCAGTTTCTTTCTCAACGGGGCGACAGGTGGGATCATCGTTTGCCTGCAGGCGTCGCTGTTTCTTTTGGCTTTCTTTTTTGCGCCGAAGCACGGCATGTTGGCCGCCCGCAGGAAAGCCGCTACCGCGCTTTCGCCGGACCAACAGAGCGATAGGGCACTGCAAGAGGTAAGCCCATGAGCGTGTTTGAAAACCTCGCCTTACCGTTTCAGTTTTCGTTCATGACCAATGCACTGATCATATCGGTGCTGATTGCGGTGCCGGCCGCACTTCTGTCTTGTCTGTTGGTCCTTAAAGGTTGGTCCCTGATGGGGGATGCCATAAGCCACGCTGTGCTGCCGGGCATCGTGATCGCTTATCTGATCAACATTCCGTTCGTTATCGGCGCGTTTGTGGCCGGTATGATTTGTGCTCTGCTGACCGGGTTCTTGAAGGAAAACAGCCGGGTCAAACAGGACACCGTCATGGGTGTGGTGTTTTCGGGCATGTTTGCCGTTGGGCTCGTGCTCTACACCAGCATCCAATCCGATGTACATCTCGACCACATTTTGTTTGGCAATATGCTGGGTGTCGGCTTGGCTGATATTCGTACCAGCGGTGTGATCGCACTGATCGTCACAGGCATCCTGATGGTGCGCTGGCGCGATCTCGTCTTACACGCCTTTGATCCGGTGCAGGCAAAGGTCGCCAATTTGCCGGTGCAGGTAATCCACTACGGCCTGCTGACCCTTCTATCATTGACGATCGTTGCGGCCCTCAAGGCCGTCGGGATCATTCTCACAATCGCCCTGTTGATCGCGCCGGGCGCAATTGCATTTTTGGTCACGCGCACGTTTCGACACATGATGATCGTGGCAGTAGCCGTCTCTGTCGCATCTTCCTTGAGCGGTATTTATCTCAGCTTCTTCATAGACAGCGCACCGGCACCCACCATCGTTTTGGTGCTCACCATCGCCTTCATCATCGCGTTCATCATCACCAATCGTCGCGCCCATTTGGCATGAAAAAAACCCGCCGGTCCTTACGGTCCGGCGGGTTGGTATCTGTGAATGCGACTGGGCGCTTGGTTTAGTCGAGTGACCGGTCGATGAGTTCCACCGTGAAGCACTCGATGCGGTCGCCTTTGCGCATATCCTGATAGTTCTTAAAGGCCATTCCGCATTCGGTACCGGACTGCACTTCCGCCACTTCGTCCTTGAAGCGTTTGAGCGTTGCCAGTTCACCTTCGTGCACCACCACGTCGTCGCGGATAAGGCGCACGCCCGAACCGCGTTCCACATGGCCTTCGGTCACAAGACAACCGGCCACTTTGCCCACCTTGGAGTGGCTGAAGAGTTCCAGAATATCCGCATAACCGATGAAGGTTTCGCGGCGTTCCGGTGCCAACATGCCAGACAGCGTGGCTTTCACTTCATCAATCAAGTTGTAGATGATCGAGTAATAGCGAATTTCGATGCCTTCGCGCTTGGCCAAATCCAAGGCCTGCTTGTTGGCACGCACGTTGAAAGCGATGATTGGGGTCTCCGATGCCATGGCCAGTGTCACATCGGATTCGGTGATACCGCCGACGCCAGAGTGGACCACACGGGCCTGCACTTCGTCCGTGCCCAAATTATTGAGCGAAGCAACGATGGCTTCGACGGAGCCTTGGGTGTCGCCCTTGATAACCAGAGGTGCCTGGCTTGCGCCTTTGACCTGCAGATTTGTCATCATCTGTTCAAGCGAGCCACGCTGACCGGCTTGAGCAGCCACAGCCAGTTCACGCGCCTTGCGTTGACGATAGTCAGCGATTTCACGTGCACGGGATTCGTCTTCCACCACCACAATGGGATCACCGGCAGCCGGTGCTCCGGACAGACCCAGAACTTCGCAAGGCGTTGACGGGCCGGCCTCTTTCATCTGCTCGCCCTGATCGTTGATCATCGCGCGAACGCGACCCCACTCACTGCCAGCGACAATGATATCGCCCACGTTCAGTGTGCCTTTTTGAATGATCACGGTTGCCACCGCACCACGGCCTTTTTCCAGTTTGGATTCAATCACGATGCCTTCGGCAGCGCGGTTGGGATTGGCCTTCAACTCCAGCAATTCGGATTGCAGGAGGATCGCATCCAACAAATTGTCGATGCCGTCACCGGTTTTGGCGGACACCTCAACGTCGAGGATTTCACCGCCCATACCTTCCACAAACACTTCGTGCTGGAGCAATTCAGTACGCACTTTTTGAGCGTCAGCACCTTCTGTGTCCATTTTGTTGATCGCGACAATCATGGGCACTTCGGCAGCCTTGGCGTGTTTGATGCTTTCGATTGTCTGCGGCATCACGCTGTCGTCGGCCGCCACCACCAAAATGGCAATGTCGGTTGCCGCCGCACCACGGGCACGCATGGCGGTGAACGCCTCGTGACCCGGTGTGTCGAGGAAGGAGATTTTCTTCCCGCCCCGTTCGATCTGATAAGCGCCAATGTGCTGGGTGATGCCACCGGCCTCACCGCTGGCGACACGGGCTTCACGGATTTTATCCAACAGTGATGTTTTACCGTGGTCGACGTGACCCATGATAGTGACCACGGGTGGGCGGGATTCCAGCGTGCCTTCGGTGTCCTCTTGCGAGTGCAGACCCAGTTCCACATCGGATTCCGAAACACGCACCACGGTGTGGCCCATCTCTTCGGCAATCAGTTGTGCCATGTCCGCATCGATGATGTCGCCAGGCTTCATCATTTGGCCCTGCTGCATCAGCAGCTTCACCACGTCCACAGAGCGCTCGGTCATGCGGTTGGCAAGCTCTTGGATCGTGATCGTGTCTGGCACGGTCACTTCGCGCATTACCTTTTCACGCGGACCGGATTGTTGGCTGCGCTTTTGCTTTTCGCGCTGACGACGCATGGACGCTAAAGAGCGCGAACGGGCGGAATTGTCATCCAGCGCATTGGACAGGGTCAGCTTTGTGCGACGGCGGTCGTCGCCACCGCGCGGGCGGGTGGCCGGTTTGTTGTCTTCAGGCTTGGGCCGTGGCGCTTCGCGGATGATCGTCAGGCCAACCTTTTTAGGCGCACCACCTGTATCATCGGCGGCGGCAGCTGCGATGGCTGACGCGTCAGCGGCGGCTTGGCGGGCCTCTTCTTCTTCTTTTTTGCGGGCCTCTTCTGCGGCAGCC
Organism: Pseudomonadota bacterium; assembly: GCA_038746275.1. GTDB lineage: Bacteria > Pseudomonadota > Alphaproteobacteria > Rhizobiales > Rhizobiaceae > Pseudahrensia. The sequence continues at coordinate 54,547 of JBCDKS010000018.1, forward strand.
GCATCGCGAGCGGCCTGTTCGGCTTCTTCTTTTTCACGGGCCTCGCGGGCTTCGCGTGTTGCCTCATCTTCCAGCGCGCGACGGGCGGCTTCGGCTTCTCTTTCCTTGGCTTCCTCGATTTCGCGCAGGCGCGCTTCTTCGAGGGCGCGGGCGCGTGCGTCCATCTCGCCGCCGGTGAGCTTTCCGGCAGTGCCCGTAGGTTTGCCGGCTGCGGCTGCGGGTGCTGCGGCAGGACGCGGAGGCGTGGGCGCTGGTGCAGCGGGCTTAGGCGCAAACACTTGCTTTTCTTCACCCGGCTTTACGATACGCCGCTTCTTGGTCTCCACCACAACCGAGTTCGTGCGGCCATGGGAAAAATTTTGGCGAACCGTACCGGCATTGCCCCCACGCTTGAGCGAGAGCGTACCCCGCTGCGGCGCGTCAGACTTGTTGCCATCGTTCGAATTCGTGTCACTCATAAAGTTGTCTACCTTCCCGGCTCGCCCGCAGGCCCTGTTTCTCGCACCGCATCATCAGTTGACATCGCGAAGCCTGTTTCAGCTTGCTCGTCAGCACCAGATATTGGTTGCGCGTCTCTATAGGCAGCCAGTTTTTTCAGGTGCCGCAGGCACGCTTGCGCCGCGCCACCCCTCACTAAAGCTGCGTGTATCACATTTGTGGCGCCCAATGCCAAACTCATTTGCGGTTCAGTAAAAATTCGAAACACTTTTGGGCTTGATGGGTGCATATGGCTGGCGGCGGTGCGGGCATTTTGCAGTTTGCGCAAACCGTCAGCGGCGCCGTCCTTCGCATGAAGCACAGCGCTGGCACGACCACCAATCAGTGCGCCTTCAACCTTGCCCAAACCCGTGATGCATTCACCCGCCTTGCGGGCAAAGCCAAGGGCGGCCAGAGCGCGCTGCTCCAAAAGGCTATCAACCAGCGTTGGCAAATCGGATGCCGCTTGAACCGCTTTCTTAAATCCCCGGCTGAAAAGGCGTTTGTTGACCGCCTGCTCAACACAAGCGCGATTGGCGGACACCCAAACACCGCGTCCAGGCAATTTTCCGGCGATATCAGGCACAACGAAGCCATCTGGCCCCGCCACAAAACGGATCAGTCGATCAGGATTTTGGACCGCACGTGTGACGATGCAGGTCCTTTCCGGGGTTTTGTTTGCGCTTTGATCCACCAGGTAAACACCACTCCAACCCTAAGCCGACTGGTCTTCGATGACGTTGATCACCGCCGGACGCTCGTCCTGTGCGGGGGCAACCTCTTCTTCAACCGGATCCGGCTCACGCAGGTCTTCTTCCGTCACCCAACCGGCGGCCAAGCGGGCGGCCATGATCATCTCATCGGCTTGTGCGCGTGAAATCTCACTGGCGGAAAAAATGCCCGGATGACGTGTCACTTCGCCGTCCTTGCGTTCGTTCCAGCCCACGAGATCATCGGCCACACAACCGGCAAAATCATCCAGGGTTTTAATTTCGTCTTCGCTCTCGCCAAGCATCACCATCATGGCTGTTGTGATGCCAGGGATTTGACGCAGATCGTCTGCAACGCCCAGCGCTTTACGCTTCTCGTCGAGCTCTTGTTCCTGCCGTTCCATAAACTCTCGGGCACGGGCCTGTAATTCACCGGCGGTTTCGTCGTCAAAACCTTCGATCATCGCAATCTCGTCAGGCTCCACATAAGCAACCTCTTCGAGATCGGTAAAACCTTCTGAAGCCAACAATTGTGCAACCATCTCGTCGACGTTGAGCGCTTCGACAAACTTTGCGGTGTTGGCATTAAACTCTGCCTGACGGCGGCCGGATTCTTCTTCTTCCGTCAGAATATCGATGTCCCAGCCGGTCAGCTGCGACGCCAAACGCACGTTTTGACCGCGGCGGCCGATGGCGAGGGACAATTGCTCGTCCGGTACCACCACTTCGATACGCTCTTTTTCTTCGTCCAAAACAACCTTGGCGACTTCTGCCGGCTGTAAAGCGTTGACGATGAACCCGGCGGGCTCTTCGTTCCACGGAATGATGTCGATCTTTTCACCCTGCAACTCGCCGACCACAGCTTGCACGCGCGAACCGCGCATACCCACACAGGCGCCCACGGGATCAATACCGGAATCGTTTGAGATCACGGCAATCTTGGCGCGGGAACCCGGGTCACGGGCGACGGAGCGAATTTCAATCACGCCATCATAAATTTCCGGCACTTCCATCTGGAAGAGTTTGGCCATGAATTGCGGATGGGTGCGGGACAGAAAGATTTGCGGACCACGCTGTTCACGGCGCACATCGTAGATGTAAGCGCGGACGCGGTCGCCATAGCGATACTGCTCGCGTGGGATCAGTTCATCACGGCGGATGATCGCTTCGGCACGACCGAGATCAACGACCACATTCCCATATTCCACGCGCTTGACCGTGCCATTGATGATCTCACCCACGCGGTCTTTGAATTCGTCAAACTGCCGGTCGCGTTCCGCATCACGCACTTTTTGCACGATAACTTGTTTGGCGGACTGGGCGGCCACGCGACCAAAGTCCATGGGCGGCAGAAGCTCGCCTATGTGGTCACCAATTTTAGCCGCTTCGTTCTTCTTCAAAGCACCGGCCAGATCGATCTGTGTGTCGTAGTCTTCAACCGTGTCCACCACTTCCAGCAGACGTTGAAGTTTGATTTCGCCGGTTTTGTCGTTGATGTCCGCACGAATATTGGTTTCCAGCCCGTAGCGGGATTTGGCCGCCTTTTCGATGGCGTCCGCCATGGCATCCAACACGATCTTCTTGTCGATCACCTTTTCACGGGCAACCGCGTCTGCGATCTGCATCAATTCCAGTCTGTTGGCACTCACTGCCATGGGTCTTCTCCGTGTCGCACACACGCGGCGCTTCGCGCTTGGCGTGATTGTAAGCCGTCGTGTTGTCGTTGCCGGATGGACCTTTGGACCATCCATGATGTCTTTACGGTGACAAGTGCACCAAAGGGATCAGTGATCGCCGCTTGAAGGCATGTCTCCATCGTCTTGTTCGTCGTCCACTCCATTGGCCGCACGCAGTGCCTTGTCGCGGCGCAACGCTTCGCGGATCAAATCATCGGTCAGGATCAAGTTTGCCGCGACTAACAGATTGAGTGGAATGCGGTTTTCATTCGGCTCACCAGCAGGCACATCTTCGCGGCGTAGCACCAGCGTTTCGCCGTCCACGCCAACGAGCGTGCCTTTGAAGCGTTTGCGGCCCTCGACCAGAGTCATCGTCTCCACCTTCGCGGCGTGGCCGGCCCAGGTTTCAAAATCACTGTGGCGCACCAAAGGCCGGTCGATACCGGGGGAGGACACTTCGAGACTGTAAGCGGCAGACACCGGATCTTCAACGTCCAGCACCGGCGACAGCGCCTTGGAGACCGCCTCACAGTCGGAGACAGCCATTGTACCATCGGGCTTTTCCGCCATGATCTGCATGGTCAAACCGTTGTGGTCGTACATACGGGCGCGGACCAGCCGGTAGCCCATGTCTTCGATCACGGGTGCCACAATGGCTGCGATCCGCGCATCAACACCTTCCTCGCGCACGATCCGCTGCTGTGCGGTATCGGCGGTAACGACAGGCTGCTGCGGGGTCGGGATTTCGGTGATCGTGGACAGACGCTGAACCCTTTCAAGGCGGTGGTTTCAAGTCCGCTGCCCCTACCGTTACAGCCGACAATTTTGGCCAAACGCTTAGGCTTTGGACATAAAAAAGAGCGGGTCTCCGAAGAGCCCACCCTGACAATGTCAAAGAATGTGCAAACGCTATAACCGCCAACGGCATCGTTGGCAAGCTTTTTGACACCTAACGGATCGCAGACGGTGATTATACAATGGTCAGGCGCTTGGACCGCATTGGGTGGGAAGCTGCCCGAAAAATATCGGGCGACCTGCAGCCAACGTCACCGGTTGGAAGATGGGGTTAGTTTGCAGACACCCGATAGTCCTCTCCCGGATAGCCCATGGAGTCCTGATCGGAGAAGGCTTCGTGGCAGGCGTGGCAAAAACCCTGTTTGATTTTCATCACCTTGCCCTTGGGCGTGTAGGCAGAATAGATCCAGTTTCCAAACTCATCTGCGGTACCGGCGGCCACCTTGGTCATGATGAACAACGGCCCGTGGGGAACCGTACCCTTTTTACGCACGTTGAAACTTTCCTTCGCCAAAATTGACCCCGCGGGCATGGCAGTACGTTCTTCTAAGAACTTTGTGTACTCGGCAAAACCGATATCGTTCACAAAGGTCATCAAGAACCGCCCGCCATGGGTACCGTTCACGGCAGGTTGGGTGGAAGCCGCCTTGTAGCTTTGATAATCCTTGGCCTCCGTTTCCCCTTGAGACGCATAGCCTTCGCGCAACTTGTCTTTAATACAGTCATACAGATCTTGAACTTGCGCGTCCGTCAGATCGTCCTTTTTGATGTCTGTGGTGCAGGCTGCCCACGCGGACCCTGTTGACAGGGCAAAAAACAGCGCGGCGCCGATTGCGGTCTTCGTTATGATTTTCATGCAGTTTCTCCTCCAAAAATTGATGAATCATCGATCAATTTCCCGCAAACCCTAGGTTTGCGGCGGAGTTTTTGGAAAACACAGCTTGGACCAGATCATGACGTTTGCGAGAGTAGAACGTGATAGGTCTTGAAGGCGTCTGTTCGCCAGCCGAGCCGGAAAATGGCGTTTTACACCTGTTTCATCAGCCCCAAGCGTTCTCGGATGGCGAAACGCCTGTTGAGCAGAATGGCGGCGGCCAGCAAGCCAGCGGCCAGTCCGGTCCAGACACCCTGCGCACCCCAACCCAGCGGGAAGGCCAGAACATAGGCTGTTGTCACCCCAATCGCCCAATAACTCAAAACGGCGATCTGCATCGGCACACGCGTGTCCTTGAGGCCACGCAGACTGCCAGAGGCGACGGCTTGCGCCGCATCCGTGAGTTGAAACGCCGCCGCAACCCAAAGCAACGGAATTGCCGTTGCCATAACCGCCGCCGCTTCCGCATTGGAAAAATCAAGGTAAAGGGCGATCAAAGGCTCGGGGATCACGAAGAACACGATGGCCGCCAACAAGGCAAACGACATGCCGATCACGAAAGTGGCCCATCCTGCACGGCCCACGTCCACTGGGCTTGCGCGGCCGTTGGCGTTGCCCACACGTACGGACCCCGCTTGGGACAGGCCCAATGGTACCATGAATGTGAGGCTGGCGAGTTGCAGCACAATGGCATGAGCGGCCAGCGGCAACGTGCCAATCCAGCCGATCATGACAGACGCGGCTGAAAACAAACCCGCTTCGGCAAAAATGGTGAGACCGATGGGCACGGCCAGGAAGGTTATTTCGCGCAAGGCGGCCCAATCCGGCCGCCACACCCGCACAAACAATTCATAGTCACGGAACGCGCTGGCACGCGCCATGACAGCAAATCCGATCAGCGCTACCGCACCATTGGCGATGACGGTGGCCAGTCCGGCGCCCGCCATCTCCATGCGCGGCAATCCGAAATTTCCGAATATCAGGCCGTAGTTTAAGAAGCCATTTAACACAGCGGCGCAAAGCGTGAGAACAAGTACCGTGTTGGCCCATTCCACGCTGCTGAAAAACGCCCGCTGCCCGATGATGGCAAACATGGGCACAATCGCCCACATGCCCCAAGTCATATATTGGGCGGCAAGCGCCGCAAGCTCAGGGTTTTGCCCCAATGCGTGCACCAGGATCGGTTCCACAAAGGCCAAGGGCAGCAGGAAAAATATGGACAATGCGAACAGAGCCCAAAAGCCCATCCGAGTGGACCGTCGAACGGCTTGGCCGTCTTCTTGACCCAAGGCACCCGCGATCAACGGCATCATGGCCGCGCCCACGCCCAGGCCAAAAATGTAGAAAATAAAGATAAATTGGAAAGCGAGCGTGCCAGCCGCCAATTGCGGCGTGCCCAGCCAACCCAACATCACCGTGTCTGTTACGTTGATCAGCATATGGGCCACTTGGGCCGCCACCAGTGGACCACCCAAAACCACAGTTGCCCTTAGGTGTTCTGCGAAACTAAGCGGAGCTCTTTTTGCCTTGCCACTAAACTGCAATCCTCCCTCAGTCTGCAACATGTGGCGTATCTCTTAATCGAGGTGCAGCCGTCGTCTGAGCGAGCTCTCCTCATCCAGTTTCAAATCGGTCGAACTATTTAGCCGCTTCGATAGACGCCAGCACCATTTGTTTGGCCTCGTCAGCGTCGCCCCACCGGTCCAATTCGACCCATTTGTTCTTTTCAAGATCTTTGTAGCGCTCAAAAAAGTGCACGATCTGCTCGCGTTTCAGTTCCTGTAAATCGTCCAACGAATGCACGCCGTCATAATTGCCCGAGACGCGTTGTGACGGGACTGCGATCAGCTTTTCGTCCATGCCAGCCTCATCCTTCATGAACAGGACGCCGATGGGACGGCAGTTCATCACGCAACCGGGCACCAATGTACGGGTATTGGCGATGAGAACGTCCAGCGGATCGCCGTCCTCCGAAAGGGTGTGGGGCACAAATCCATAGTTCCCGGGATAGCGCATGGATGTGTAGAGAAAGCGGTCCACAAACATCGCGCCTGAGGCCTTGTCCATCTCATATTTGATGGGTTCGCCGCCAACCGGCACCTCCACGATCACGTTGATGTCTTCTGGTGGGTTGTGGCCAATGGAGATCGCATCGATGCGCATGGTAAATTCCGTGTCTGTTCGTAAAAACACCCGGCCGCATGGTGCCGTCCGGGCGATATTATCTGCAAGGTGCGCCGCCTAAGAACCGCACTCAACCGTGCAAAGCAAGAGCGGGTCCGTTCCTTCGTCTAAAGAATTGGTATCAATCCGGATTAACCTGAACAGTGCAGGCGCACCCTAGCCATCTGCCGCGAAAGCCATCACCAACAAGGCGGCAGCCGTCAGCGTGGCACCTGCCAAGATCGACAGGCTGGGCCAGCCGTGGCCGATAATACCCTCAATCAAAATCACGAAACTGGGGGTCAAATAGCCGTAAGACAACACTTTTGAAGCGGGCAACCGCATGCTCGCGAATTGAAGCAGAAAAAACGTGGCCGCCGTGGCGAAGATTGCGGTGTAAAAAATCGCAGCCCACACAATCATGGGCAGCGCTGTCCAAGCTGTGCCGGCGACATCCCTTGCACCGTAGATCGCAATGCAAAGTAGCGTCGCCGAAAGTGCAAGCAGTGTGAATTGAAGCCCGGTTTCACCCCGGTTGAACTTGCGCACCAGCGGGGCATAAGCGGCATGCGCTGCGCAACCGATGAAGAAAATCGCTTCTCCCGCCCCAATCCTAAGACCGAGCAATGCGTCCAGGTCACCACGAAAAATAACCCAAATCGCCCCCGTGCCGGCGATCACGAGACTGATGAACACCAAAAATGGTGTTGTCTGGCGCAGAAACAGCCAGCCAAACCCCGCGCTCATCAATGGAATCAGCGTAAAAACTGCGCCTGTAGCCACCGGGGTGGTGATGCGCAGGGCGACAAACATCAAAATGAAGTAGGTCGCCATCAACGCGCCCAGTATGGCGAAGCGCCATAGCGCCTTGGGGACGGGCGGCAGAGCGCGGCGGGTCGCCAGATAGATCGCAAAAATGATCCCAACGGCAATGGTAAACCGCGCTGCATTTAACGCCGCCGGTTCCACCAAAAGCGCCGCCAAATGACCGATGGAAAACGAACCGGCGATGAGGGCTGAAAACAAGAGCCCCGCGAGGTGACCCAACAGCTTTTGACGCCCCTGAGCGTGGTCATGTACACGCGCGCCCGCGTCAGAGCGCATCGCTGTAGAGTGTTCAGGCTTCACGGGTCACAACTTTAACTGTCGACCACTGGTTTTCAGGCTCAGCAATTCTATTCGGCAGCTTCGGTCACAACAGAAGGATTGTTGGGATGCTCTGTCCAGTTGCCGTAGTCAGCGACAACGGGGCGGTCGGTGCGTGGATCAGTGCTGCCAACGGGCATCTGCTCCATGGTGATGCAATTTTCGACCGGGCAGACATTTACGCACAGATTACAACCCACACATTCTTCGTCGATCACCTCGAAATGGCGCTCACCGTTCAACATGTTGTTGATGGCCTGGTGCGATGTGTCCTCACAGGCGATGTGGCAACGGCCACATTTGATGCAGGAATCCTGATCAATTTTCGCCTTAGTGACGTAGTTGAGATTAAGATATTGCCAGTCTGTTACATTGGGCGTGGCGCGGCCCACCACATCGTCCAGCGTGGCATGGCCCTTTTCGTCCATCCAACTTTCCAGACCGGCGATCATTTCTTCGACGATCTTGAAACCGTAGGTCATGGCCGCCGTACACACCTGCACATTGCCAGCGCCGAGGGTTAAAAACTCTGCCGCATCGCGCCATGTCGTGACACCGCCAATGCCAGAAATCGGCATGCCAGCCGTTTCGGCATCGCGAGCTATTTCTGCAACCATATTCAATGCGATGGGTTTGACCGCCGGTCCGCAATAGCCACCATGACTGCCTTTGCCATCGATGCTGGGCTCAGGCGCGAAAGAATCCAGATCGACCGAAACGATGGAGGAAATGGTGTTGATCAGTGAAACCGCATCTGCACCACCGGCCTTGGCCGCGCGGGCGGGGTAACGCACGTCTGTGATGTTGGGCGTCAGTTTCACGATGACCGGCATGCGTGTGTTGGCCTTACACCAGCGGGTCACCATCTCGATATATTCCGGCACTTGGCCGACAGCGGAGCCCATGCCACGCTCGCTCATACCGTGCGGGCATCCGAAATTCAGTTCGATCCCATCGGCTTGCGTATCTTCCACCAAGGGCAGAATTTTCTTCCAGGCCTCTTCTTCGCAGGGCACCATGAGGGAGACGATCATGGCGCGGTCGGGCCAGTTGCGCTTAACTTCTTTGATTTCTCGCAGGTTCACGTGCAAATCGCGGTCGGTAATGAGTTCGATATTGTTGAGACCCAACAAACGCCGGTCCGCGCCCCAGATCGCGCCGTAGCGCGGGCCGTTGACGTTCACGATGGGGGGACCGTCTTCGCCCAATGTCTTCCAAACCACACCGCCCCAACCGGCGGCAAAAGCACGCTCAACGTTGTAGGCCTTGTCCGTTGGCGGTGCTGATGCCAACCAAAACGGATTGGGCGACTTGATCCCGACAAAATTGTTGGAGATGTCAGCCATGGTTTCTTTCTCCCGTTATGTTTGTTTGACGCGACACTCAGTCAGCCAAAAAAGCGGTGATAGCCTCGGCAGCGTCACGGCCTTCTGCGACGGCGGTTACAGTCAAATCATCTCCGCCGGCGGCACAGTCGCCACCGGCCCACACGTCTTCCAACGAGGTGCGGCCCGCAGCATCGTAGGTCGCGATGCGCCCAGCGGCCAGTTCGATCTTTTCGGACCCATCACTTGGCAAATCTTCAATGTCCAGTTTTTGGCCAATCGCGGTCAGCACTTGGTCCGCGGGTAAAGCCATAGTTCTGCCGGTGCCCACCAATTTGCCGTCGCGCATGGCGGTGTATTCCAACTGGATATCCGTGACCGTGCCGCTGGACGCGCTCAGCGCCTTTGGCTGCATCCAGTGACGGATCACGACGCCTTTGGAGGTTGCCAGGTCCTGTTCATAACGGGAGGCATTCATGTCTTCCTGGCCACGGCGATAGCAGATGGTCACTTCCTCGGCCCCCAGCAGTTTTGACTGAACAGCCGCATCCACCGCCGTCATACCACCGCCGATCACCACGACGCGGCGGCCAATCGGTACGCTGCGCTTATCCTTGGCCTGACGGAGGTTGGCGATGAAAACGACCGCATCCATGACAGCGCTCTCGCCGTCGACACCGTCGAGGCCCAGTCCGTTGACGCCACCCAAGCCCATGCCAAGGAACACCGCATCATGGCCGGCACGCAATTGTTCCAAGCTAATGTTCGTGCCCAAACGCTGGCCGTAGCGAATGTCGATCCCACCGATTGCGGTGATGTAATCGACTTCATGCTGGGCAAATTCATCAACGGTTTTATAGGCTGCGATGCCAAACTCGTTGAGGCCGCCGGGCTTTGATTGCGCCTCAAAGATCGTGACTGTGTGACCGTGCATCGCCAGACGGTGTGCGCACGCAAGACCCGCAGGCCCGGCACCCACCACGGCAATGGACTTGCCGGTGTCTGCTCCACGCTCAAAGAACTGCACGTCCTCAGCCATCGCCAAATCTGTTGCGTGGCGTTGCAACAGGCCGATTTGCACCGGTTTGCCTTCCGCCAGTTCACGCACGCACGCTTGCTCGCACAGGGTTTCCGTGGGGCACACACGCGCGCACATGCCGCCTAAAATGTTTTGTTCCAAGATAGTCTCGGCGGCGCCCAAATCGTTGCCCGTGGAAATCTGGCGGATGAAAAGGGGAATATCGATTTCGGTGGGACACGCCGTCACGCACGGGGCATCATAGCAAAAATAACAGCGGTCAGATGCCACGAGTGCTTCATGCGGATTGAGCGGGGGATGAACGTCGGAGAAATTGTCCTGAAGTTCATCGCTGGTGAGACGCCCGTCCACGATGCCATCATCCAGCCGGTTGGTTGCTGCCTCTACCGTCATCGCGTTCTCCACCAAACCTGTGCCAACACCGCCTGCAAGTTGAGCGGTTTGCCTGTCGATATAACCGACCGCAGGATCGGTTGCCTCCGTTAAAAAAATTCTATTCCGTTTGAAATTTTTATCAATTGGTAAAATTTTTAGACGCAGGCACATCGGGTCACATGCTCGACAGAACAGCGACCAAACAGGCGCAAGCCATGATCGTGCGATCACATGGCCCAAGGCCCGTGATAGTCTCCGGTCTTATCGAGGCGTGCGAACCCGTGCGCGCCGAAAAAGTCACGCTGGCCTTGGATCATGTTGGCCGTACCGCGCGCCGTGCGCATCGCGTCGAAATAGGCCAGCGCGGCCCCCAAGGCCGGCACGGCATGACCATGCAGCGCTGCAACTGCCACGGTGGAGCGCAGGCCGGCATGGTTTTGCTTCATCAATGCACTAAAATGCGGCGCGAACATCAGGTTTACGTCTGGATGGTCCACCAACGCAGCCGCCATATCATCTAACATAGCAGACCGGATGATGCAGCCCGCGCGCCAAACCTTCGCAACCTCGGGCATGGGGATCGCCCAGCCATAGGCCTCAGCAGCGGTCGCGAGCATGGAAAAGCCCTGCGCGTAGCAAGCGATTTTGCCAGCCAAGAGAGCCTGTTCCATCTGGTCAATCGACAAAACCTCTGCCGACATCGTTTTGGGCACGGGTCCAAAAATCGCTTCGCCCGCAGCCCGTTCCTCAACGCGTGACGAAAAATTGCGCGCGGCGACTGCTGCGTCGATAGCCGTGACCGGGGAAGCCTGTTTCAACGCTTCGATGGCCGTCCAACGTCCGGTGCCTTTCTGGCCTGCACTGTCCAAAATGATGTCCAGCATCGGCTTGCCCGTATCGGGATCGACCGCCTGCGCAACGGCGGCCGATATCTCGATCAGATAGCTTTTGAGTGGACCTTCATTCCATTTGGCGAACACGTCGCCAATTGCAGCAGGTTTCAGACCATGACCGTCGCGCAACATGCCGTAGACTTCCGCGATCATTTGCATATCGGCATATTCGATGCCGTTGTGAACCATTTTGACGTAATGGCCTGCGCCTGCCGGGCCCATATGCGTGGCGCAAGGCGTCGTGCCATGTTTGGCGGAGATCGCCTCCAACACCGGACGCACCCGTTCCCATGCAACAGCATCTCCACCGCCCATGATGGACGGGCCGTGCCGCGCGCCCTCCTCGCCACCAGACACACCGATGCCAAGATAGGGCACACCCGCCTCCACCGCGGCTCTAGCGCGTCGGTTCGTGTCATCAAACTGCGCATTGCCCGCATCGATGATCAAGTCATCGCTGTTCAAGAGCGGGCGAAGCGCCTCAATTTGCGCATCGACAATGGGGCCAGCGGGCACCATCAAAATAATGGATCGCGGCGATGCGATGGCCTGAACAAACTCTTCCAAAGTCTTGGTCGGCGTGATCTTGTCGGCCAACACTCCGGCATCTGCCACAAACTCATCAGTCACAGAGCCTGTTCGATTGTAGACGGCAATGGGATAGCCATTGTCTGCAATATTCAGCGCCAGCGCGGCCCCCATTGTGCCCAAGCCGACGAGGCCCACGCTTGTGCGGTCTGTTGATACGGTCATGATACGGCGCTACTCCCTCAGTCTGTGCAACAAACGTTAGGCTTATGAAGAGCGCATCACCATGGGGCGTTACAGCTTTTGGTGCAGTTCCCGCAGAATTTTTTCCGTTGCCGCTTGAAGCGGGGCAGTTACGGGCGCCAGAAGCCGGTTACGATCAAAAACGTTGGGCTGATCGCGCAAGGAACTGTGCAAGGCCTCCCCGAACACCATGCGCAATTCCGTCCCGATGTTGAATTTGCATACGCTCGTTTCGCGTCCCAGTTCCGTGCGTTGGGATGCCGAGATGCCGCTTCCTCCGTGCAGAACCAAGGGCAGGCTTGTCACGTGTTCGATGGCGGCCAATGCCTGCCAATCGATACCATCTGATTTTTCGGTCTGCAGGTGCACATTGCCAACGGAGATCGCCAAAGCATCGACGCCTGTTTCACGCTCGAACCGTGCCGCTTCGTGCGGGCTGGTGACGGCAGAAGCCGCCCCATCCGCATAGCCAACAAAACCAACCTCGCCTTCCACGGATAAGCCATGGCGGCGCGCTGCCTCAACGACCGCGTGGGTTTGGGCGATATTGTCTTCCAATGCCAATGCGGAGCCGTCAAACATGAGAGACGTAAAGCCGTGGTCGATGGCGGCAACGCACTCGTCCACCGCCTTGCCGTGATCCAGATGCACGCAGACCGGGACGCGGGCCTGATCTGCCAAGTACCGCAGCATGGGACCGATTACAGGCACCGGCATGTGAGCGCGTGCCGCGGGACCGGCTTGTAAGACAAGCGGACACCCTACCGTTTCTGCTGCCTGCACATAGGCCAATGCATCTTCCCAACCCAGACACACAAGCCCCGCAACCGCATAGCCTTTGTCCAACGCGGGTTTGAGAAGCTCGTGCAGGGTGACGGATGGCATAAAACGAACCGAACGTGGCTTATTTGAATTTGGCGATCATGTCTTTGATCCCGGGGATGGTCTCAATCTGCCATGCGTGGTCGGGCTGGAAATATTGCACCAAAGAGCGTTGGGACAGCCCGCCCAAAATGGTGAAATAATACATCTCATAGCCCGGCGCGACGACGCAGGGGTGAAAGCCCTTTTCCAAAATGATCGTGGATCCATCGGTCAGGTGGTAGGCATCACCGGTTTTGCCATCTTCCCGCTGGACCAGTTGAAGGCCGAAGCCGTTGTTGGGTTTGAAGCGGAAATTATAGGTCTCGTCGTGGCGCGTCTCGTCCGGTAATCGGTCCGTGTCATGCTTGTGAGGCGGGAAGCCAGACCAGCCACCTTGTCCCACGGTAAACAGTTCCGATACCAAAAGCCGTCCGACCTGGTCGTTATATTTGGTTCCCAAAATATGTTTGATCTTGCGGTGGGTTTTGGTGTCGTCGGAGCCGTATTGCACCAGATCGATTTCATCACTGCGCACCGCGAAGGGCTGGAGTGTTTTGTCATATCGGGCACCGGCCACAAACACTTCGGTCTCGTCCCTGGCCACCATGATCGCCTTCGCGCCCGACGGGACGTAGACACCTTCCGGTTCGCCATCCCAAACGTCGGCACCACGCCCGCCGATGCTATCGTAGGTCTCGCCTTCGACGCTTACATCCACCGTGCCGGTGGCGGGTACAATGCAAGTCTCATATCCCGGCACCTGATACTCAAACGCGTCTCCGGCGCTGAGTTTGACGATATTGAAATAGTTCAGCGGAACACGTGCATCGTCCGCATCAATGATGGGCTTGTTGGCGTTGTCATGGGGCGGAAAATGCATGGGCTTCGTCTCGTCTTGGAGGGTGCGATGGTTCGTTTGTCAGGCGTTGATGAGCGATGTTTGGGCCATCATGTCGGCTATTTCAGCTTGGCTTGGCATGGCGGGTGCGCAGCCGACACGGGTGACCACAATGGCGGCGGCAGCTGACCCCCGCAGCACGGCGTCCCGCAGCGACAAAGACTGTGCCAAACCGCTTGCCAGACCAGCCATGAACGCGTCTCCTGCGCCGGTGGGTTTGATGGGTGTGACGGGATAGATGCCGGTTTCCAATATCTCACCGGCGACGAAGGTTTTTGCTCCATTTGCGCCCATTTTGTAAATCACAGCCTTGGCGTAATCGCGCGCCAAAGTGCAGGCAAAGGCTTCACCTGTGTCGTAGTCCCCGGCCAAGACCCCAAACTCATCATCATTGCCCACAATGATATCGCAGGCGTAGGCAGCTTCACCGCAAATGGCGGCGGCCTCTTCCAGCGACGCCCATGAATAGGCCCGGTAATCCACGTCGAACAGAACCGTGACACCAGCCTCTTTTGCCGCATCAATGGCCGCCAGTGTTGCAGATCGCGAAGGCTCCATCGCCAAAGATGTGCCGGTGAATATCAATCCGCCTGTGCCCGACCAGTCCACTTTGGCGACATCATCCTCGGTCAACGCAAAGTCTGCTGCGTTGTTGCGATAGATCACGGTCTGCGGCTCATTTGTGCGAGTTTCAGAAAGCGCCAACGTGTTGCGCGCTTCGCTGTCTTCGAACACACAATAGTCAGTCTCAATCCCGTAGCGTGCGCATTCGGCCAAGGTATAGCGGCCCACCGCATCGCTCGACACCCGGGTCAACAATGATACAACGCTGCCCATCCGCGCGAGCCCTGCCGCGATATTGCCGGAAGAACCGCCCAGCGCAGCCGTGAACGTCACCGCATCCTCGATTTTTGTGCCGGGTGGATCGGGATAAAGATCGAGCCCGGCGCGGCCCAGCACGATGAACCTGTTTGAACGCGGCTTCATGGGCTCACACCTCGTACCAACACGGTTGCCACGCGCCATCTGCCTCGGCGCTGTCTGCAGCAGCGTCAACGAAAAACACACCCCTTGCCCCGTCCATGACATCGGGTACGTCGATGATACCTGCACTTAACTTGATACCGTCGCGGCGCGCCGTAACGCCGATGGCCATTTCCGTATAGCAATTGCACCACGCATCCGGCACGCCTTCCGCATGGCCGCGGGGCAGGCGGATCGACTTGGCCGCCTCCGGCAGGATGCCTGCACCCGTACCACGCGTGATCAATCTGGGGGCTTCTCCGACAGGCGCAAACCGCAGTTCATCGGGCCGCTCCTGATCCCATTCGAGACCACCGGCTTCGCCATAAATGCGTAAACGCAGGCCACAGGCGTTGCCGGGGGCGGCCTGTGTGCACCACAGCGTGGCAGGTGCGCCGGAGCCCATTTCCAACTGCATGAACGCCGTGTCTTCCATGGCAGGTGCGCCGCCGCACACATGGAACCGTGCGCTCACCCGTTGAACGGAATCGGCCAGCACGAAGTGCAAAAGATGGAACGCGTGGGTGCCGATATCGCCGGTGGCCGACCCCCGGCCCGCCTGCACAGGGTCGCGCCGCCAGCCGGATTGCTTTGTCTCAACCTCCCGCGCCCCGGACGCCCAATCCTGCACGTATTCCACATGAGCCTGACGCACTTTGCCGATCATGCCCTTGGCGACCATGGCTTTCATCTGCCGCGCCATGGCATGAAACGAATAGGTATACGTGACACCAAAAAACAAACCGCTATGGCGGGCCACGCGCACCAGATCAGCGGCATCCTCCATGGTCGCCGTCATGGGCTTGTCGCAGATGACGTCGATGCCGGATTTCAGAAACGCTTTTGCAATGGCTGCATGGCTGCCATTGGGGGTGCAGATCACCACCGCATCGATGCCGTCTTCCCGGGCGGATTCCTTAGCCGCCATGTCGCGGTAATCGGTGTAGGTGCGCTGCGGGTCCAGCATCCAATCCTCACCGGATGCTTTGGCCACTTCCGGGCGGGAAGAGAGCGCTCCAGCCACCAGGTCCCAACGGTTGGACATGCGAATGCCCATGGCGTGCCACTCGCCCACCAGCGCACCGCGCCCTCCGCCCACCATGCCCAGGCGCAAGCGGCGCACAGGTTTTGGATAGACCAGTTGTGACATCGTAAAAGCCCTCCCAAGCTCTATACACTTGCGCGCGAAACCTCCGCGATTTCGCTAAACCGTGAGACCCGTTGCAAACATAATCGCTGCTTTCAAATCATCCACACCCGCCCCTTTTTCGCTGGACGTGGAGACCAGTTTTGGGAACGCCGCCGGTCGTTTGGAAATACGCTCCTGCGTCGCCTGCTCCAGTTTTACCAGCGCCGGTGGTTTGATCTTGTCAGTCTTCGTCAGCACGATTTGATAGGACACAGCCGCCTTGTCCAAGAGTTTCAAAACGTCTTCATCATTGGGTTTTATCCCATGGCGGCTGTCGATTAAAACGAAGACCCGTTTCAAGGTCGTGCGCCCCTGCAGATAAGAAAAGATCAGTTGAGTCCATGCGTCCACAGCGGCTTTGGGCGCTTTTGCAAATCCGTATCCGGGCATGTCCACCAGCGCCAGGGGCGGTGCGTCCACACCCCATTCTCCATCCCGGGCGACGGGGACGAAGAAGTTTAATTCCTGCGTCCGACCCGGCGTGTTGGAAGTACGCGCCAAGCCTTTGGCGTTGGTCAGCGCGTTGATGAGCGAAGATTTGCCCACATTGGACCGACCCGCAAAGGCAATTTCCGCCGGACCTTCTTCCGGCAAAAACTTCATCGACGGCACCCCCATGACGAATTGCCAGTCGTGGGCGAAAAATTTTCGGCCAAGACCCTTCAGGCGGGCCTGTTCGGCCTGCTCATGGGTCATCTCCTCCGTCTTGGTTGGTGAGGCCGATGGGTCGCTCACCGTGTCAGTCCGTAGAATTTTTCAACCACGGCCCAACCCTCTTCCGCCGTGTCCACGATGGTGAACAGATCGGAATCGTCCGGTGAAATCGTGCCTTCTTCGGCCAGCGCATCAATGTTGATGACACGACCCCAAAAACTCTTGCCAAACAGCAACACCGGCACCCGTTCCATGCGCCCGGTCTGGATTAGTGTCAGCGTCTCGAAAAACTCGTCCAAAGTTCCAAAACCGCCGGGGAAGACAGCCACAGAACTCGCCCGCATAAGAAAGTGCATTTTGCGGATCGCGAAATAGTGGAAGTTGAACGAATATTCGGGCGTGACCCATTCATTGGGAGCTTGTTCATGGGGCAAGACGATGTTGAGGCCAATGTTAGGCGCGCCCACGTCCAGCGCGCCACGGCTGCCCGCTTCCATAACACCGGGGCCACCCCCGGTGACCACAACATATTCGCTGAACCCTGTTTTCTTCGAAGCCTCGGACGCCAATTGCGCGTAGCGGCGCGCCTCGTCGTAGTATTTTGCGCTCTTTTTCAGGCTCGCCAATTGAGTTTCGTTTTTCGCCGCCCAAGGCTCTGTGCCGGGCTCCGCGATCCGTGCCCCGCCAAACAGAACGGTGGTTGAGACGATGCCCGCCTCTTCCAGCATCATTTCGGGCTTCAACAGTTCCAGTTGCAAGCGGATGGGCCGGGTTTCGGGACGGCACAAAAAATCGGGATCATCAAACGCCAACCGGTATGCTGGCGAGCGGGTTTGCGGGGTGTCGGGCACGCTTTTGGCCTGCTCGCGGTCCTTTGAGGATCGCTTGAGCGGGTTTCTAGGCTGGGGCATGCGGTGAAGAGGTTCTGTCATGAAAGGCGCATCGCACAAAGATTTGGGTGCCATCGCTTAACCCTGTGGCTGTGCCACGTCAAAACAGAACAGACAGTTGCCGTTTGCAGAACCATCCTTGCCACTCTCTGGGGGCCCTCTGTCGATTGCCTGGCTGGCATTGCCTGTTCGCGGGGCGCTTGTATAAGGACGCCCATGGGGGACGCACGCCACCGCGCCCCCGTCCTAACACGTTTACACCAAGGCTTTTCCATGACCCTGCAGACCACCATTGAGACAGCATTTGAAAACCGCGACACGGTGACCACCGAAACGAAGGGCGAAGTGCGCGATGCCGTCACCGAAGCTTTGGCCCTGCTGGACGAGGGCAAGGCCCGGGTGGCCGAGCGTGGCGCGGACGGGAACTGGCAGGTCAACCAGTGGCTCAAAATGGCGGTGCTTTTGTCATTCCGTCTCAATGATATGGACGTCATCACATCCGGCCCGGATGGTGCGACGTGGTGGGACAAGGTGCCGTCCAAGTTTGCCGGTTGGGGTGAGGCCCATTTTCGCGCAGCCGGCTTCCGCGCGGTTCCCAATTGTGTGGTGCGCCACTCCGCCCATATCGCCAAAAACGTGGTTCTCATGCCGTCGTTTGTGAACTTGGGAGCCTATGTCGACGAAGGCACCATGGTGGACACGTGGGCGACCGTAGGCTCCTGTGCACAAATCGGTAAGAACGTGCACCTCTCGGGCGGTGTTGGCATTGGTGGCGTTTTAGAGCCGTTGCAGGCGGGTCCCGTGATCATCGAAGACAATTGCTTTATCGGCGCGCGCTCCGAAGTGGTGGAAGGCTGCATCGTGCGTGAAGGCGCTGTGTTGGGCATGGGGGTCTATATCGGCCAATCCACCAAGATCGTCGATCGCGCCACCGGCTCCATCACCTATGGGGAGGTGCCCGCCTATTCCGTTGTCGTGGCCGGTACCATGCCCGGCAAACCCATGGGCAACGGCGAACCCGGGCCCGGCCTCTATTGCGCGGTGATCGTGAAAACCGTTGACGAAAAAACCCGCTCCAAAACGGGCATCAACGAACTGCTGCGCGACTGATAACTCGAACCTCCGACTTCAATACTCCAACACAAAGCAAAGCCATGATTGACTATTTCTTCTCATTTCGCGGTCGCATTGCACGCAAGCACTATTGGCTGGCCACACTGGCCATCATCGCACTGATAGCCGTTGCAATGGGTATCGGCTTTGGTTTGCTGGAGGCCGGTCTCAACATGTTTGTGGCGTTTGCCATCCCGGGCGTTATGATCTTAATCGCAGTTGTGGCCAGTTTTGCAGTTGGCGTGCGGCGCTTACATGACCGGGGCAAGAGTTGGCGCTGGCTCATTCCATTTTACATTCTTCCCAACGTTCTGGACCCGGAACGCTTGGGTGCTGCTGCCAACACGCCAGCGTTTTGGCTGCTCACGGCGCTTTCCTTTGGTTTGAGCATATGGGGCCTGGTGGAACTTGGCTTTTTGAGAGGAAACGCAGGAACGAATGAATATGGCGAGGATCCTTTGAACCCCATGCCAACCGCCGAGGTGTTTGAGTAAACATGGCCGCCGGACCGCAAACCGTCAGTTGGGCTTTGTTTTCTTGGCGTGGCCGCATTCGGCGCGCCACGTTTGCGTTGGGCACCGTATTTTTGTTGACAGTGCTGTGGGTGTGCGTGGCGCAAGTGGCTGCCCATCAAGGCAATGACAGTATGGAGGTTTTCTGGGCACTGTCGTTTGTCATCTGTGGCCTGGTCTCGCTCTATTGCGTCTCCGCTTTGGGGGCGAAGCGGATACACGATATTGGCTATCCCGGTTGGCTGATCGTACCGATGTTTTTGACCGGTCTTTACATTATCGTCGTTCTGGCACTGTGCTTTTGGCCGGGGGAGCGCCACGAAAACAAGTATGGCCCGCCGCCGGTGGCACCGCAGTAGATAACCCATCCCAATCGCTGACCAATGACTGCCCAATCATTGCTCAACTGACGTCCATGTGCCGAGAAAGTGCCGCGACGAAAACGTGAGTTGGCGGTTTTGCGGAGTCCGGTTAGCCTTTCCGGCGGGAGTTAGATGAAAGGGATTTGCCATGGTCATGTCTTCACGCCGCCGCGCCTTGCTGGCCGCCAGTCTGGTTGTATCGGCAGGCTTGCTAGCTCCGATTGGCTCACCCGTGTTGGCACAATCGGCCACGGAACCTCCGGTGCGCAGCACCTGTCTTGCCACGGTTGAAAACCTTCGCGACGGTGGTCTTCCCGTCCAGTACGCGTCCTTTGCAAAGCCCGTATCCGCCAAATATGACGTTCGGATTTCGTTTCAGGGCCATTCCACCTATCTGATCGAGAGCCCGCTAGGGGTAAAGGTCGCGACCGATTTTGCCGGTTGGTTGACAGACCCGGTGGTGCCCGACGCGGTGACCATGAACCGGGCGCACTCGTCGCATTACACAGATTTTCCTGACCCCAAGATCAAACACGTGCTCCACGGTTGGGGCGATGGAACTGACATTGCCCGTCACAATCAGATGGTTGGTGACACCCTGATTAGAAATGTCACCACCGATATCTTACGTTGGGGCAATCAAAAAGACGGCAACTCAATTTTCATTTTTGAGACAGGCGGGTTGTGCATCGGCCATTTGGGTCACTTGCACCACAAATTGAGCGAAGATCACTACGCCAAGATCGGTCGCCTAGACGTGGTGATGGTGCCCGTGGATGGCGGGCTTACGATGTCTCATGTCAGCGCAAAGGACATCATCGCACGGCTGCGCTCATCGGTGATCCTGCCGATGCATGTGCGCTCCTTTGGGGCAATGCCGCAGTTCTTGGCCTATCTGGATAACGCGTATCCAATCGAACGTTTGGCCACCAATTCCATGACCGTCTCTTTGCTCAATCTGCCCAAACAACCAACCGTGTACATTTTGGCGGGCGTGGATTCATATTCAGGATCGTTTGATTGAGGCTCTTGGTCTGGTCTATAGGTCGCGATTGACGCTTGGGCGTACCGGTCATACAGCTACGTTGATACACCACTCCACACGCGTGTGACCGTGCCTTCGAGCCCCTCCCAACTTCCACCAGAAGCGCAGATCTTGCGTGATCTCATTCGTTGCCCATCGGTCACTCCGGTGGAAGGCGGTGCGCTGAGTTACCTGCAGACCCGGTTGGAGGCATTGGGGTTTGAGATTACCCGTAAGGTCTTTTCTGCCGACGGCACGCCGGACGTTGAAAACCTGTATGCGCGGTGGGGTACCCAATCCCCCAATCTGTGTTTTGCCGGCCATACCGATGTTGTGCCGACGGGAAACGAAACCGACTGGACGGCAGGTCCTTTTGCCGGAGACGTGCGCGAAGGCATTTTATTCGGCCGCGGCGCCGTAGACATGAAAGGCGGCATCGCCTGCTACCTGGCGGCGGTGGAAAGCCTGTTTGACGCTGGCTGGACGCCACGCGGGTCGTTGTCGTTTCTGATTACCGGTGACGAAGAAGGCCCTGCGATCAACGGAACGAAGGCAATTTTGGATTGGTTGGTTGGCCAAGGCGAGGCCTTCAGCGCCTGCGTCGTGGGGGAGCCGACCAATCCCGACACGATCGGCGATGCAATCAAAATTGGCCGCCGCGGCAGTGTTTCAGGCGTCCTCACCGTCAACGGCACGCAAGGACACGCGGCTTATCCACATCAGGCCGATAACCCCGTGCGCGGCTTGGTGCAACTCACCGGCGCGCTGATGGACACACCGTTTGATACCGGCACGGATAATTTTCAGCCAACCAATCTGGAAGTCACATCGCTGGATGTCGGCAATGCCGCGTTCAACATCATACCGGCCCAAGCCACCGCGCGGTTTAACGTGCGCTTCAACGACACGTGGACGGCAGATACGATCAAACAAGAGATCGAACGGCGCTTGGCAGCCGCAGCAAGCACAACAACCTTGAGGGACACATCAAAAGGGCCGGTGGCGTTTGACGTTGCGTATACCGATAGACCCAGCCACGTTTTTTTGACCCGCGACGATGTCTTGATCTCATCCATAAGCCAAGCCGTTGCGGCAGAAACGGGGACCATGCCAGAACTTTCCACCGGCGGCGGAACGTCGGATGCGCGTTTCATGAAGGACGTCTGTCCAGTGGTGGAATTTGGGTTGGTGGGACAAACCATGCACCAAATCGATGAGCGGGTGCCGTTAAGCGATTTGACCAAGCTCACAGCCATCTACCGCAGGTTTATCGAAGGCTACTTTGAGGCCGGGTCCTGATGGCCCAATCCCAACTCGTCGAAAATCTGTTAGGCGCTCTCGATGTGATGCTGTCGCGGTCCACAGGCATGAAACGGATGGATCTGACACCTAAGGGGTTTTGGAACTCGTTTTACGGTTTGTTGATCACCGCGCTCGTCGATATGATTGCCCTGTCACTCAGTCATCCCACTGTGGTTAGCCGGATGGGCGATGCGGCGCCCGAGAAATTCTACTTCGTGTTCGGCAATCTAACGGCGGCACTTGTGGGTTATGCCAGCGCCATGTTGGCCCTGTTTTTGTTGTGTAGAGACGAAAGCGAAGCGCGCGGATTTCCCACCTCACTTGCGGTGCACAACTGGGCCAGTCCTGTTATCAGCATAGCTATCTTGCCGATAATTTTCATCACAGAACTCACGCGAACACAGGGTCAAACCGGGGTTCTGGAAACGTTTTTGATGATCTCGATCATCGCAGCCCTCATCGTCGCGGGCATACGTATTTTGCGGATTTCCCTATTGCTCACGCCTGGACGGGCCAGCGCTTATTTTGCGATTACAACACTGGTATCGCTATCCATTTCGCAGGGCCTTGAGAGCATTATGGGGCTGTAACTTATTGTATTAAGGCCGTTTCCTTCGCTCAAACGGTTCTGTTTGGACGGGCGCAGCTCTGGATCATTTCTATCTTTGATAGAATCGATCCAGTTGTCGCGCTCACCCTGTCGGCCTCAAGAGCACTTCGCGACCCTAGGTGGAGGAGGGGCGGGGCATAAGCACCGGGTTGCTCTTCGCAACCGAGCGGTTCAATCAAATGGTGAGCCGCTCTAGTAACCGGGGCAGTTGGTGCATTCCGTCGTGGTGCTCACCCGCGGGGCAAAAATGTTTTGATATTCCATGTCGATGGGACCAGTGAAGGTTTTGCCAAAGATAGGATTGTAGACAAGCTTTGCCTTGGCCAACACCACGAAGCCACGATTGGAGCGCAATCCGGCGTCCAACGGGAAGGATGATCCCTTACCGGGCAAGGACATGCGGCTGAGATTGCGGCCGCGGGCCCAGACGACTTCGGTGCTGCCATTGTTGTTGATCTGAACGCCGACCGCCATCAGTTCGAGCATGGGTGCGTGTTTAGCGCCCATAATCGCTTCCGCCGCCTTGAACGAGCCATCGATCACTTCGCGATTCACCACGGGGGATTGCGCGATTATGTCCGAGACCGTGGTCGTGACCTTACCGACCTTGGTGCTGGTCGATTCACTGTCCACGAAGGCGTAAAAGCCAAACCATGTGGCCAAGAGAAAAGGCGCCACCATGCAAAATTCGATGGCGTTTGTGCCGCGCTCATCGCGACGAAACCGTTTCAGGCTGTTTGCAAGTCGTTGGATGTTCAGCATCGTCTTTTTCCCGATCAACTATACGGTTCATTCATGAAGGCGGAGGTGCCGACGATCAGACGTTTGGTACCCGACCACTCATCCACACCTTGAGGCGCCCAGTTGATGAAGTTGGGCCACTCGTAATAAACCCGCACAACATTGATGGTGAGACGGCCACCGGGGGCAAAGCCCATTTGGCTGTTGTCTAAGGTCCCATCCGGGTTCTTGGGTATCTCTTGGGTGTCGAAACTTGCCACCTCTTTGACGTCCACAATCAACTTGCTGCAGTTGAACATGAACATAGATCCCTTGCGGCAAAGCTCTTGCTTAAACTGCGCTTCGGTAAATGTGGTTGCTCTGATCTGGCCGGTGCGGATCATGCGGGCGACCTGGTCGGTGCCGTTGTTGAGCATCCGGTTGGCCATATAATTTATGCCAACTTCAAACGCGCCAAAAATGATCAAAAAGAAGGGCAGCGCGATAATCGAAAACTCTATCGCAGCGGTGCCGCGGGTATCGCCCCACAGGGCGCGAATGCCGTAGCGACGTCTCGATAGGGTTCTGGACCCCGTTCTGGACCCGGGTGTCGGCGCAGCCGGAGCTTCCGCCTTGGCCGGTTTCGTATCGACTGTTGTGTGTGGCGCGCTTGTCATGCCGTCCAGGCCCCTGCCCTTAGAGAATTACTCGTAGGTAAGGTAGCGACAAAACCTTGCCGGTTGGTTTTAGGATAGGCCAGATTTTACAGCCGCGGTTAACGATGCGTTAACCGCGTGCAATCTGTTACAACTATGAAATTAGTTGGTCTCAGCGGCTTTGGTCGAAAGCTCGTTACGCTTCTCGATCTGCTCGTGTGCCGTGTCGAACGGGCCCTCATTGTCACCAATGGTGAGCGTGGGTTCACAGACCGGCGAACATGCCAGCGTCTCGCGCAATGCCTGGCGGTAGATGCGCACCGTATTGCGCTCGTGACCTTGCACGACCACGGTCTCGTCAACGATGGGGTCACCTTCGGCATCGAGGACGATCAGATTGGTGACGCCAAACGAGCGACCGGTCAAAATGAGCGTCCGGGCATCTTGGATTGTTGCATCCACGATAGCCGGGTTGCCAACGATGATGGTGTCTGCCGCTTTGGCAATGCGAACCACGCGGGCGCGGTCTACGATGATCTTCAACGCGTCGTTTGCATCCTGTTTGAATGCATCCTCATTGGCCAAGGCCTGCGGAACGACAACCGAGAATGTGCCAGCCAAAAGGCCGACCGCCGCGAGAGCGGCACGTGTGAGTGGGAACGCCATTACAAAATCCCTGATAAACAGCCAACGGCGCGGTGCCGTGGTGAACTCAACGTGTCAGAATTGGGTGAAGGAAGGCTTAAGCGGCGGCTCCCACTCGATTTGGGTTTGGCTTGCATTGGGCATCCTGCCCGTTGCACCGAGCTGCGGCGGCACACAATCGCGGCTTTCGGGCGGTGCCAGGGCCACAAAACAGCCGATCCCATATCCGTTCCGAAAGCCTGCAAAACACGGCATGAACGGCCTGCTTGACCCCTATAATAAAGACTCGGTTCCAAAAGCCGGCCTGTAGGCACCGAATTTCACATTTCGTTCACCGTGTCACACCCAATTGGGACGCAAGGATTTGATAAGGGTGTTTGTTAGGCGGTTTGAAAAGGGTGGTGCGTAAGTTGGGCTCATCTGATCGGGGGAACACTCGACGGATTAAGCTGTAACACGTGGAGTAAGGACCAAACCCATGACAAACATTTCTCGTTTCTTCAAAGATGAATC
>JBCDKS010000019.1:0-76519 GCA_038746275.1 Pseudomonadota bacterium
CGGATCGTCTGTGGCGATGCCCCGCACCAACTCTACCAATTGCATGACCGGCACAGGGTTCATGAAGTGCACGCCGAGGAATTTTTCCGGGCGGTCCGTCGCGGCGGCCAGTCTTGTGATGGAAATAGAAGATGTGTTGGTGGCCAAGATCGCGTCTTTGGCCAAATGCGGGCATACGGCGCGGAAAATTTCGCTTTTGATGGCTTCGTTTTCAGTGGCCGCTTCGATCACCATCTCGGCGGCCCCAAGGTCTTCAATCCTGTTGGCCGGTTTCAGAAGGGGCAGCGCCGCGTGGCGTTCGTCTTCGGTGATGCGATGGGACGCGACTTGCCGCGCCATATTGCCTGAAATCGTGGCCAAACCGGATTCAATCTGCTCCGATTTTACGTCGTGCAACAGCACCGTATAGCCCGACAGGGCGCAGACATGTGCGATGCCATTGCCCATTTGGCCTGCGCCGATAACTCCGATTGTTCTCATGATTCGCATTCCGCAGTGCCGCAGTGAGGTGCTGATGTGGCCATAGCGGAAATAAAAAGGCCGGGGAAGGTGAACCCGCCCCGGCCTTTGTTAAATCGTTGCCGATGAAAGCTGGATCAGCTTATTACCATCTCCGGTGGTTCCTCAAAGGGCTTTTTCAAGCTCCGGCAGGGCGTCGAACAGGTCTGCCACCAAACCATAGTCAGCCACTTGGAAAATGGGGGCTTCGTCATCCTTGTTGATCGCGACGATCACTTTGGAGTCCTTCATGCCAGCCAGATGCTGGATTGCGCCGGAAATGCCTGCCGCGATATAGAGATCGGGGGCGACGACTTTGCCAGTCTGTCCAACCTGCCAGTCGTTGGGTGCGTAACCCGCATCCACTGCCGCACGGGACGCGCCAATGGCGGCGCCCAATTTGTCGGCCACAGGCACAATCGTGGTTTCGAATTTTTCCGAAGAGCCGAGCGCCCGCCCGCCGGAAATGATGATTTTGGCGGACGTTAGTTCCGGGCGGTCGCTGTCCGACAGGGCAGCGCTCACAAACTCGGACAGGCCGGGGTTTGAAGCCGCATCGACGGTCTCAATGCTTGCCGAACCTGTTTCGCCGACACTGGCAAAACCGGCCGTGCGGACTGTCACCACTTTTTTGGCGTCCGTGCTTTGAACCGTCTGGATCGCATTGCCCGCGTAGATGGGGCGCTCAAATGTGTCTGCGGAGTGTACGGCGGTGATGTCGGAAATTTGCATCACGTCCAGGAGGGCGGCGACGCGGGGCATGATGTTTTTGCCATCGGTGGTGGCTGCGGCAACAAACGCATCGTATCCATCAGCCATGCCGACGATCAAGGCTGCGGTTGGCTCTGCCAGTCGGTTGGTAAGGTAGTCAGCTTCGCAAAGCAGCACTTTTGCTGCGCCGTCGAGTTTGGCGGCTTGGTCGGCCACGGCCTTACAGCCGTTGCCCGCCACCAAGAGGTGCACATCATTACCCATGGCGACAGCTGCGCTCATGGCTTTGTGTGTCTGGTCGGAAAGTGTTTCGTTGTCGTGTTCGGCAAAAAGAAGTGTTGTCATCGTCTAGTTTCCTTACAAAACGGTCCTTAGAGGACGCCTGCTTCGTTTTTCAGTTTCTCGACCAGTTCATCCACGGACCCTACCATAACACCAGCTTCGCGCTTTGGCGGCTCTTCCGTTTTCAAAATTGTCACACGTGCTGCGGTGTCCACGCCGTAGTCTGCGGGTGTCTTTTCATCCATAGGCTTTTTCTTGGCCTTCATGATATTGGGCAAAGACGCATATCGCGGCTCGTTGAGGCGCAGGTCTGTGGTCATAATCAAAGGCATGCTGACCTTGATCGTCTGCAGACCGCCATCAACTTCGCGGGTCACGTTGGCGCTGTCGCCTTCAACTTCCAGCTTCGAGGCGAACGTGGCCTGTGCCCAGCCCAGAAGGGCGGAGAGCATTTGACCGGTTTGGTTGGCGTCGTCATCAATGGCCTGCTTGCCGAGTATGACCAGTTGGGGCTGCTCCTCGTCCACAATACCTTTGAGGATTTTGGCGACTGACAACGGCTCAACCAAATCGTCTGTTTTCACCAAAATGCCCCGGTCAGCGCCCATGGCCAAAGCGGTGCGGATGGTCTCCTGCGATTGCTGCGGTCCAATAGAAACGGCGATGACTTCCTCGGCTTTTCCCGCCTCTTTCAAGCGCAAGGCCTCTTCGATGGCGATCTCATCGAATGGGTTCATGGACATTTTGACATTGGCCAATTCCACACCGGAACCGTCCGCTTTCACACGGATTTTCACGTTGTAATCGACAACCCGTTTAACCGGTACGAGAATTTTCATGTTTGGTGACCCTCTTAATCAGCGCCCTGTGGCGCTTGCATATTTGTGTTTGGCAGACGGTTTGAAGATTGGCGTGCCGTTGGTCTAGCTTCAAGCCGACATTAGGAGCCAGATTTCAGACAGAACAGTGTCCAAACGTTCGCCAATAACCTGCCATGTCGCCTTCGATGGGCTGAATGCTGTTGGCATGAGACGATAAGGCTGCGGCTGACATAGGAACCCTAGTGTCGACTTACGTTTACGTCAATTAATTTGCAGTGCTTCTGGTTTCGCCTGTCACTCCTTTTTTGCGGCGTTGCGGCCCCAAGATGAGTTACGCGATCCCGCTTTCGGCAGCGATGCGCGGCGTGTCGCGTTGATTTTTGGCGGAAGTGCCTCTTCCGGGTCTAATTCCACAGCGGCCGGCACGACCAGTTCACGATCAAACAAAGGAACAGAACGCCTTTTGAGGACCACAACCAAAAGCGCGCCCGCAAGTGCACCGCCCACATGTGCCGCCCAAGAAACCTGACCATCGGGATCAGCAACAAACATGTAGACTTGGAACGCGATCCAGCCGCCCAACACCGTCCAAGCTGGCAGTTTGAGTGGGATTCGAGACAGAAACAGGATCCATACCTGCATTTTGGGATGCAGCATTAAATAGGCCGCGACGATACCAGCCGCCGCACCGGACGCCCCAATGAGCGGGCTGTCGGAGGACGGAAACGCAAACGCATGAAAGGTTGCGGCCGCAAAAGCGCATAGCAGGTAAAAGACGAGATACTTGGCGTGGCCCAACGCGTCTTCGACATTGTCGCCAAACACCCAAATGAACAACATGTTGCCCAATAGATGGAAAAAATCAGCGTGCAGAAACGCGCTGGTGATCGTGCTCAAATAGTACATGTTGGCGGGGAGAAGTTGCAATTCGACCGGCAACACCTTCAATTCATTGCTGATGGAAGGGATGTGGCCAAGACCAATGGTGGTCAGTTGCATGGTTTGCTCACCGGCGACGCCAAAAATATTGACCGCCAAATAGACAATCACGTTGAGCGCAATGATCGTCAGGGTGACCCATTGCAGTGAAACGTGTTTGACGGGCTTTCCATCGTGTAGCGGCAAAAACATGCGTTTAACTACCTGTTTTCGCCTGGAACCCACAAAATGTCGTTGGCCCCTTTCTCGTTCGCAAAGCGTGCGGCCACAAACAGAAAATCCGACACACGGTTCATGTAGCGAATACCCGACGGATTGACGTGTTCTCCGGGGGTCTCAGCCAAATGGACGATCAGCCGTTCGGCGCGGCGGGCCGTTGTGCGGGCAACGTGCAAAAACGTAGCCGCTGCAGACCCTCCCGGCAGGATGAAAGAGCGCAGCGGGCTCAGTTCGCTGTTGAGAGTATCAATGTCACTTTCGATGCGTTCGACCTGGCTTTCGATGAGGCGCAAGGGCTCGTATTCCGGCTTCTCCGGTCCTTCGGGGGTTGCAAGGTCCGCACCCAGGTCGAAGAGATCGTTTTGCATGCGCAGCAACATCGTATGAAGATCGGGGATGCTTTCGGTATACAGGCGCGCTGCGCCCACCGCGCTGTTGGTTTCGTCGACGGTGCCGTAGCTTTCCACCCGCAAATCGAATTTCAAGCGGCGTTCGCCCGTGCCCAAGGCCGTGGTGCCGTCATCACCTGTTTTCGTATAAATTTTGTTCAAAACAACCATGCTGCGCTTCCAGACACTTTAAGAGGAGAAATGTGCTTAACACGAAGCGGACGGGACGCGACACTGGAGGCTGTGGAAGAGGCCGGATGGAAGGTCGCAGGCAGCGGAATTTTGGCCAGCATTGCCCGGGCGAATGGACACTCGGTTCAGCAGGATCTTAAAACTTGTAGCCGAGCTTGACGTTCAGGTTGGTCAGCCCACGGTTGTGATCGCCAAACAGGCTCGCGTGGGACTGATGTTCCACTTCCAAGACAGCGTTCCACTGTTCGGTGAGCTGCACACCCAAGGCGAGCGTTTCGCGAAACAGGACGTTGCTTCCGTATTTTGCCCGCGTGTCAGCGGCATTGCCGTCAATGTCACCATTGTTGGCTGAGATCCCAAAGGACGCTTCGATGAAGATTGCGTCTGTGACGCCGAATTGCCAAGCGACCGCGCTGTAGACGCTGCTGGTATCATCCTGACCGAGCGCTACATTGGCACCCACCACAATGCGCGGGGCAAAGATAGCATCGCCAAAGGTCATGTCGCGCGCGTCTGTGTCGGAAAAGGGCGCAAAAAACAGTTCGCCGGAAAGCGCAACGCCGTTATCCTCGGGATGGTTTTTATCAAGAAAGTCCGGGTTTTGCCAAACACCGCCGAAGCGTGCCTCGTCGATCAATGCATCGCCCGCATGAACAACAGGCGCAGCGGATGCGAGCAAAAGTGTTGCCACGCTGGCCAGCAAAAGGCTCTTGTTTGACGGCTGATTCAAAATCATAGGGGCAGAAATCACGGAAGATCAGTGTTCGAATCCATACTTCAGCTCTGGAACGCTGCATAGCGTTGCTGAGCAAAAGACCAGAACAAACGTCCTGTGCCACGCCTTTCGCGATTTAACGTGACAAATACACCACAACAACAATCACCAATATGGCCACCGCCTGCGCCGCCACACGCATGCGCATAAGACGCTGTGATGTGTTGGCGGAGCCTCCCTGCATCATATTCCAGAGCCCGCGCATCAGGATAATGCCAACGGCAAAGCAGGCGATGATCATAATGATGAGCGAAAAATTCATGCGTTCAATCCAATCGGGTGAAATGCGTTGAGCAGAGTTGGCCAGAGTTGGCAAGCGTTGGCCAGCGTTGGCCAGCGTTAACCAGAGGCAGGTCGAATTTGTTAGCGCACCTGCTGACAACACCACCGCCGGGCTGGGGTGTCGATGACGCAAATTGCGAGTTTTGCCAAGCCCCGCTCTCGGTCGTCGCTGCGGCGCACCGACGCGAGAGCGGTCACCATCGTTTAGACAAACCCAATTGTGCCAGCCGGAGTGTGCCGCTGGCCAGAGCCACAGCGACCGCGCATAAAACCATGCCCAGCAGTTGGAGCAGACTGAGCGTTTCGCCAAACAAGGCCCATGCCAGCAGGGCGGCGCAGGCCGGTATGAGATAAAAATAGCCAGCCACTTGGGCAACAGAGCCGCGCTTAATAAGCCACATCAAAAGATAGATTGCGACGATAGACAAGACGATGACCGCCCATGCCATGGCGAAGACCATTTCTGCTGTCCAGTCGATGATGCGGTTTTCCATCAACAAGGACAGTGCCGTGACCGGGATCAGAGCGCCGATGTATTGAATTGCTGTCGATGTGCGCACGTCGACGGTCTGCCCCACCGCTTTTTGCAAGATTGTAGAGGTCGACAACATCAACATTCCGAATGCCGCGACAGAGACCGTGACCAATGTGACGCCGCCGCTGGCCCAGTCAAAGCCGGGCCACAGCACTATCAGCACGCCCACAAAGCCGAGCATCAGCCCAGCCCTGTGCCCAGTGGTAATGGTTTCGCCTAAAAACAACCCGGCGAGCAAAGCGGTCGTGACCGGTTGCAACCCGATAACAACGGCGGAGACGCCTGCCGGCATGCCTTGGTCGATGACCCAAAACACCGTCCACAGGTAAATCCCGTGCAACATGGCCCCGATCAGAAGCAGCCAAGCGAACGTCTTTCCTTTGGGCCAAAGCGCCTTTGCCCACCACGCGATGATGACAAGAATTACCAGTGTTATGGCAAACCGCAGCGCCAAAAATGTCGCCGGTTCACTGTAGGGCATGGCCAAGCGGGCACCGACAAAGCCGGTGGAAAAGATCAAGACAAAGAGTATCGGCGCGAGGCGATCGAACATTTTTAGGGCTTGCTTGGAAGAGTGGGCTTCAGTCTGTTGGGCCGGTTGAAACGAGCCCTTGCGTTTGGCGATGCGGATCGTAAAGCCATTGCATGCAACAGATTGTCGAAATTGTCGTCCCCGTTTTTGCAATGATCGCGCTGGGATACGGGGTCGCGCGCAGCGGCTATCTGAGTGCGTCTGCCGGAGATGGCATTGCGGATTTCGTTTTTAAAGTCGCGGTTCCGTTGCTCTTATTTCGCTCTCTTTCACAACCGGACCCTGCGGTCTCATCGGGTGTCCTCGGCGCTCTACCGTTTCTTGTGTCCTATTTCTTGGGCATTGCGGTCGCGTGGATTGTGGCCATGGTTTTGGTGGCACAGGTGTTTGGGCGCGGCTTGCGTGCCTCCGTAATCGGGGGTGTCGCTGCCTCGTTCTCCAATCTGGTTTTATTGGGTATCCCGTTGATTGAGCGGGCCTTTGGTGCTGCGGGTTTGCAAATCCTGTTCACGCTGATCGCGGTGCATTTGATTACGATGATGAGCACGTCCACACTCTTGATGGAGTATGCCGCCCGGCACGACGGTACGACAAAGAGCGATTTTTCGCCGCTGAAAATTTTGCGGCGGGTGATGACCAATTTGGCGGTCAATCCCATTGTCATTGGCATCGTCTGTGGACTGGTGTTTCGTTGGACCGGTGCGCCCATGCCGAGCTTGGCCGCAACCACCATTGAAGCGGTGGCCCAGACGACAGCGCCGCTCGCGCTGTTTGCGCTGGGCATGGGGCTTATCAAATACGGCATCGCAGGAAACGTCGTGCCTGCCGGCTTGATCACCGGGCTGAGCCTTGTCGTGCAGCCGTTTGTTGTTTTTGCTCTGGGCGTTTGGGTCCTGGATTTGCCGCCGCTAACCTTGCAGGTGGCAGTTCTCGCGGCGGCGTGCCCAACGGGGGTCAATGCCTATTTGTTTGCAACCTATTTTGGCACCGCCCAAGGGTTGGCGACCAACGCCATTGTGCTGGCGCTTCTGGGATCTGTGGTCACGCTGCCCCTGTGGCTTGCTGTGCTGGTTTAGGGCCCGTACGCCCTAATCCAAGCCTACCATGCGATGGATATCGCTTGGTTGCAGCCCGGCTGTGCGCAGATCGGCTAAGCCTGTGTCGCGTGCGCTTTTGGAGAGCTTGCGCCCACCGTCCGCCATGATCAGCGGATGATGGTGATAGACAGGTTGCGGCAGGCCCAACAGTTCTTGCAACAACCGATGAACCGATGTGGAAGGTGCAAGATCAACGCCCCGCACCACATGGGTGATACCCTGCTGTGCATCGTCCAGCGTGACCGACAGATGATAACTGGTGGGCGTGTCCGATCGCGCCAGTACCACATCTCCCCAGTCCGCCGGATCGCCCGTTTCCAAATGATCGGAACCATCATCGTGGGTGTCGAACTCCACCCAGTCGAGACCGGTGGGCGAACCGATGTGGCGGACGGCGGCAGCCATGTTTAAGCGCCACGCATGACGCGGCTGTTCGAGCTGCTTGGCCTTGATTTGGCTGGTAGACCAATCACGCTCCGTGCCGGGATAATGCGGTACGCCATCCGGGTCGCGCGGCCATTTGCGGCCGTTGTTTTCGTGTTCTTCCACCATTGCGCGACTCTCGGCACGGGACAGGAAAGCCGGGTACACAAGGCCGGCTTCGAGCAGTGTCTCCAAACCTTCGGCGTAGTCTGCAAAGTGCTGCGATTGGCGGCGCATCGGAGGGTCGAAGGCAAGGCCCAGCCATTCTAGGTCCGTGAGCATCTGCGCCTCCAGTTTTGGAGTGCAGCGCGTGGTATCTATGTCTTCGATGCGCAGGTAAAACGCGGCTCCAAACTGATGAGCCAGGCGCTGGTTCAAAAGCGCGGAATAGGCATGGCCCAAATGCAGAGCCCCGTTTGGGCTTGGCGCAAACCGAAACCGCCGCTCTAAACCGCGCGCGGAAGGCTGATCCACCTTTTGCGAAGACCCTCGCAAGGATCGGGTTGAAGTCTTCTCATCCATGTTTTTGTCTACGGTGCTTGGCGGTGAATTCAAACCGCTGTCGAAGGGTTGCACTTGGAACAGACCGACACTCTTTCGCGGATTTATGATGACGAAACACTTCGGGTGGCGCTCCGCCGGTTGATGGAGTTGGACAGCCGGTTTGAAGGGCTGTTTGCCGCACACGATTTGAGCATTTCCGACGTTCCCCTGCGCGCGCGACCGCCAACACTGGAAACCCTTTGCGAGATTGTGACATCGCAGGTTGTGACGCGCCAAGTTGCTGACCTTTTATGGGGCCGGTTGTCCGCGCACATCGATATGGATAATTCTTCAGCGATCTTGCGTGCAACTGACGATGCGTTTTTGGCGGCCGGGCTCACACGGGCCAAGATGCGTGCCATGCGCGGATTGGCAGCGGCCGTTGACAATCGCTCGCTGGAATTGCCTGCGCTGCCCGCCATGGACGCTGACGAGGCTGTTGCCCATCTCACCCAAGTGAAAGGCATCGGGCCTTGGACCGCCCATATCTATCTTTTGTTTTGTGTCGGTCATTTGGACGTCTTTCCTGCTGGAGACGTGGCGCTACAGTCCATGCTGCAAGCGGTTTTGCACTTGCAAGAGCGACCCAAGGCGCGTGAGGCGGCGCATTTGGCCAAGCCTTGGGCCCCGCTGCGGGGCGTGGCCGCGCGTGCGCTTTATGCTGCCTATGGCGCAAAACGCGCTGGGGCAGGGCAGCCGATCTGATGTGTCAGTCCGGGCCATCGGCCCGGGTGAATCTGGTGCGCGTCTGGTGCGCGTTTGGCTTGTCGTTTTGATTTGTTTCCGTTTGATCTGAAATTTCGCGACCTTGGGACACACGATGTGGTGGGTTCACAACCCCGTCACACTATCATTAGACTAAGCCTGTTAATGAAAATCGTTTGATTCTTCCCGGCTTGGCACGCCGGGATGATAGGAGGAACAGTTCGGTGGGTATGGCCGTCAATCCGGAGATGCATCCGGCCCTTGTCTTGAACGCGGATTATCGCCCGCTTTCATATTATCCTCTTTCTCTTTGGTCTTGGCAGGACGCCATCAAGGCTGTGTTCCTCGACCGGGTGAACATCGTGTCTGAATATGAAGCGGCGGTGTCGTCGCCGTCATTCCAGATGAAATTGCCCAGCGTTGTTTCGCTGAAACAGTATATTCAGCCACAGCGCAATCCGGCGTTCACACGCTTTAACGTGTTTTTGCGCGATGGGTTTGAATGTCAGTATTGCGGCTCGCCCAATGATCTGACGTTTGACCACCTTATTCCGCGCTCTCGCGGCGGGCAGACCACTTGGGAAAACATCATCACCGCGTGTTCCCCTTGCAATCTGCGCAAGGGTGGTAAAATGCCGAAGGATGCCGGTATGCATCCCGCGCGTCAGCCGTGGGTTCCCAATGTGCATGAATTGCACAATGCGGGTCGGCGTTTCCCGCCAAATTTTCTGCACGAGAGCTGGATGGATTATCTCTACTGGGATGCGCCGCTGGAACCTTGATGGCTGCTCACGCGCACGGGTGTTCCGCGCATCTATTCCTCGTCGCTGAACGTGGCTTTGCCTGCTATTAACGCCAGGGCCGTCGCTGCCACAACGTTCCATCCGGCGAAGCTTAGGCCTAGAAACCGCCCCGCCGCATCTGCGCAGCTGGGCGGTTTGCTGGTGGAAAGTTCGTCAAACAAAGAGCCTGCGTCGCTGGCCGTGCCGGTAATGCCGGCCCCACAGGAGGCCGGGCCGTCCCACCACGCCCATTCCACGCCCGCGTGGTAAAAGCCCAAGGAAGCCGTGGCGACCAGCGCGAAAAACGCAATCGCCAAACCGCCCCGTAACAGGCAGGCGGGTGCTGCTGCCGCATGTCCGATCAGACCAAGCGCCAAAAACGGTATGCCCAGATAGTAAGGCGTGCGTTGTTCCAGACAAAGAGTGCAGGGCACATATCCGCCAATATGTTCAAACGCCAGCGCACCGCCAATCGCGCCCAGCATGCCCGCTAACACGACCCACCCAAGCAGGGCGCGTGCGCGATCTCCGCTATGTGTTGAGATGGGTTGGGTGAGTGCGGTCAAGGCCATTGAAATACGTTTCCAAAATGAGTGGATCGACTTGGTGTTAAAACAAGCCGCGCGCTGTATCGATGGAGAAAGAAATGGCCGCTTCGCCCCCGATGATCAAGGCTGCCACCCAAATCAAGCCGATAATGAGGCCCATTAGGATTAAGAGGCCATCCCGTTCGATCAACCCACCCGCAGCGATGGCGACGCCAACGCCCGGCACAGTGTTGGTGAGCGGCAGGGGAACCAGAATGGAGGCGCAGGGTATAAGCAATAGACCGCCCAGAACCCGCAACATCACGCCTTCCGTCAGAAACGTAAGGCGCGGCCTGGCAAAAAACTCCATCCGTTTAAGCCAAGGCGCTGCGCGGGCCACGGTGCTGGCAAGACCGTCTACCGGCAGTTGGCGGTTGGCAAGTGTTTGCGGCAGCCAGACTTGGGTGCGGCCGAGCGCCAATTGTGCGCATAAGGCGAGCATGGGTAGTGCCACAATCTGCGGCAACAGATACACAAATGGCAGGCAACAGGGCAGGGCCATCAATAACAGGATCACGCCATAGGCGCGGGACTTCAGAGCAGCCGCCAGCTCGCTTAAAGAGACGCTGGCACCCTCCCCATGCAGCGCCTTTAGGTTGATCAGCAAAGCTTCCAGAAGTGCCGTTGTGCCATGCACCGGTGCGTCCGCGTTGTGCGCTTGCGCGTTCCCGTGGGGTGGAGATGTGTCGTGGTTCACAAGGCGGCTCTTGCAAGGAGAATCGGCAAATCAATACTCACCATCGCTATCACGGACCGACCGCCTGTGCGACCGCCATGGTTGAGCGGTAGCTCAGCCTTTGCATCCCTCTGCCGCCGGGAAGATATGCGGCCCGGTGATGCTCAAGATTGGATTTAAAAGGGCGAGGCGTTTGCCTAAACAGCGCGGTCGATCAATCGGCACAATCGCAGACAAATAGTGTTGCCTCCCCAAAGAGTATGGCTATAGTCCGCCCGCAACCAAATCAGCTGCCCCTCTGGCGGAATTGGTAGACGCGCGGGATTCAAAATCCCGTTCCTAACGGAGTGCCGGTTCGATTCCGGCGGGGGGCACCATTTTTGAACTCACGCCATTCGCTGCGCTCACGGCTCCGTTGGGGCGGGCTAGACGCCCGGCTCGCTCTTCGCTCGGTGGTGCGCATGTGTTGGGTTTTCAGTTTCTCCGCTCCACCGCGCCTTTTTTGAACTCACGCCATTCGCTGCGCACGTCTTGATGCTTTTTGCCGTTTGAAGAGCGCTGGTTTGACGTGGTCTTTTCAAGGCTCCTTGTGGGTGCCATTGTCCCGGCTGGCTTTTGGGGGACTTTGTTGGCTTGAGCGAACCACTGGACATCGAGAGCTTCATCACGCGGTGGCAGGAAAACACCGGCGGGGCGGAGCGCGCGAACTTTCCGTTGTTCCTGCAGGAGCTGTGCGGAATAATTGATGTTGAGACACCGGAGCCCGCCGGTACCGACACCGAAAACAACGCCTATGTTTTTGAGCGGGCCGTTACGTTTCGCGAGGGTGGTGATCGGACGGGGCACGGACGGATCGACCTGTATAAAAAGGGTTGTTTCGTCTTGGAGGCGAAGCAGAGCCGTTGGAAAGATGGGAAGAAGGCAATCCCCGGTCAAGCGGATATCTTCAGCGCGGAGACCGACGCAAAAGCTGCCAGCCGCGCTGACCGAAAATGGGATGTGTTGATGATGAATGCCCGCCGTCAGGCGGAAGACTATGCCAAGGCCCTGCCAGCGGCTGACGGTTGGCCGCCATTCATTCTGGTGTGTGACGTCGGTTTTTGCATTGAGGTGTATTCCGATTTTACCGGACAGGGCAAAAACTACCGGCAGTTTCCCGACCGGCGCAATTTCCGCATCTTTTTGGATGATTTGCGCAAACCAGAGGTGCGGGCGCAACTCAAGGCGATTTGGGAGGAGCCAAAGTCGCTCGATCCCACGGCCAAGGCGGTGAAAGCCTCGCGTGAGATCGCCAAGCGGCTGGCGGAAGTGTCCAAAAGTCTGGAAGCCAAAAAGCATGACCCGGAGGAGGTGGCCGCCTTTTTGATGCGCTGTCTGTTTACGATGTTTGCCGAGGATATGGAGCTGCTGCCCAAATCCTCATTTACCGATCTGCTGGAACGCTGTGCCAAAGCGCCGGAAAAATTTGCGCCCATGGTGGAGCAGCTTTGGGCGGCGATGGATAAGGGCAATGAATTTGCCTATGGCATTGAAGCGAAAGTGCGCCAGTTCAACGGCAATCTGTTCAAAAATTCCAAGGTGTTTGCGCTGGACCGCGAGGAGCTTGGCGAGCTTTTGGAAGCCGCCCGCAAGGACTGGACGGAGGTTGATCCATCGATTTTCGGCACCTTGCTGGAACAGGCGCTGTCGCCCGGGGACCGCTCAAAACTTGGGGCGCACTACACGCCCCGCGCCTATGTGGAGCGGCTGGTGATCGCGACCATTATGGAACCGTTGCAGGACGATTGGCGCGCCGTACGCAACACGGCTGAAAGTCTTTCGTTGCAGGGACGCAAAGAAGCTGCGGTCGAGCTGGTGCGGGCCTTCCACGAAAAACTCTACAACACCCGGGTATTGGACCCGGCCTGCGGCACCGGCAATTTTTTGTATGTCTCGCTGGAACTGATCAAGCGGCTGGAAGGCGATGTGCTGGAAGCGCTGGTCAATCTGGGCGGGCAGGAGGCGCTGCAAGGCTTGGACCGGCATGAGGTGGACCCGCACCAGTTTCTCGGTCTGGAGTTGAACCACCGCGCCCGCCACATTGCCGAACTGGTGTTGTGGATCGGGTTTTTGCAATGGCACAAACGCAACAAAGGGGCGCTGCCGGGCGATCCCGTGTTGCGCGACTACGGCAATATCCAACAGGGCGATGCGGTGCTGACATGGGACGGCTACCCCGTGCCCACCATTGTGGACGGCGAAGAAACCCTGCCCAATGCGCGCCGTCCGGACTGGCCGGAAGCGGAGTTTATCGTCGGCAATCCGCCGTTTATTGGCGGCAAGGATATTCGCCGTCATCTGGGGGATGGCTATGTTGAGACCCTGTGGCGGGTCCATGCGCATATGAATGATAGCGCCGACTTCGTGATGTATTGGTGGGACCGGGCGGCGGAAATTTTGGGTCGTAAAAAGACCGTGCTGCGCCGGTTTGGGTTTGTGACCACCAATTCGATCACCCAAGTGTTTCAGCGTCGCGTCATGGAACGTCATCTCAACGCTAAAGCGCCCGTTTCTATCGTAATGGCGGTGGCTGACCACCCGTGGACCAAAGCCACGAAGGATTCCGCCGCCGTGCGCATCGCCATGACGGTGGTGAAAGCCGGTGCCCATGAAGGCGTGTTGTACGACGTAACGCGGGAGGCCGCGCTGGAGACCGACGAGCCGGTGGTGGACACCGAGACGGTGGAAGGCAAGATCAATTCGGACTTGTCGGTGGGTGTGGACCTATCACAGCTGGTGCAACTCAAGGCCAATGAAGGGCTTGGGTACAGAGGAATGCAACTGATTGGCTCCGGCTTCATCGTCACGCCCGAAGAAGCAAAGCATTTGGGTTTGGGCAAGCGCGAAGGCTTGGAAAACCACATCAGAGAGTATCGTAATGGCCGCGATCTTGCCGCAACGCCGCGCGGGGTGATGGTGATCGATTTGTTTGGACTGGAAGAAGCGGAGGTTCGGCAGCGGTTTCCGGAGGTCTATCAGCACTTGTTGCAGACGGTGAAACCGGAACGAGACCAAAACAGGCGCGAAAGCTACAAGCGCAACTGGTGGGTGTTTGGAGAGCCACGAAAAGACCTGCGACCAGCGCTTGCAAACCTGCCGCGCTACGTTGCGACGGTGGAGACGGCAAAGCATCGTATTTTTCAGTTTCTTGATGCCGAAATTTTACCGGATAATCGACTGGTTTGCATGGCGCTTTCTGATGCATGCAGCCTTGGAGTGCTCTCATCAAAGCAGCATGTGGTTTGGGCCTTGGAAACCGGTGGGACATTGGAAGACCGCCCGATCTATACTAAATCGAAGGGCTTCGACCCATTTCCCTTCCCTGATCCTGACGAGGCCACCCGTGCGGAGATTGGAGCGCTGGCCGAAGAGCTTGATGCCCATCGCAAGCGGGGGCAGGCGGCGCATGGGGTGACGTTGACCCAGATGTACAACGTGCTGGAAAAACTGCGCTCGGGTGAGGAACTCGACGATAAAGATGAGGACATTCACGACAAGGCGTTGGTGACGACGCTCAAACATCTCCACGACCGTTTGGACAAAGCCGTTGCCCGCGCCTATGGCTGGGAGGCTGATTTGAGCGAGCAAGAGGTGTTGGCCAATCTCGTGGCGCTCAACAAGGAACGCGCCGCCGAAGAAGCCAAAGGCCATGTCCGCTGGCTGCGCCCGGATTATCAAATTCCAAAATTCGGCTCCGCCAAAGAAAAAGTTCAGTTGGAATCCGATCTGGGTGGTGCGGATGCCAGCCAGACGGGTGGCAAACGGGTGAGCAAACCGGCTTTCCCCAAAGGCGATCTGGAGCAAACGGTGGCCGTCACTCTTGTGCTGGCCCGTTCCGGTGCGGGCCTGTCGGCAGCCCAGATCGCGCGTCAGTACAAAGACCCAAAGAAAGTGGAACCCAAGGTCGCCTTCACCCTGCGGGCGCTGGCGCGGATGGGCGAGTTGTCTTCAAATGACGGCGGGACAACATTCGCGCTTAAAAGGGCTGCTTAGAGAGCAAACCAACCGAGATCCGTTCAGTCAAAAACGGACACGCTCTGGCTCTGGTGCAGGCGTCTGTGTTGGCTCCGGTGTGGCAAATCCGCTCGACATTATGCCTGTTTGCGACCTCGCTGTTGTGAAGGCGTCGTCAGTCGTGTCCTATATTGCTTGATCAGCATTGAGCCTGCCTTTTGCTCACCCCTCAACAACACGAGATCTGTTTTTATGGCCCTATCGAAACCCGCAACTGCCCCACAACATTCCGAGCCCATCCACACCGCCGCTGCTGGATATGCTGACGAATATGCCAAAGGTGATTTGGATCGCCGGGAGTTTTTGGCCCGCGCGACGTCGCTGGGACTTTCGGCTTTCGCCGCCTACGGTTTGATTGGGTTGAGCGCACCAACTCAGGCTACTGCTCAGACCAAAATGGGCGGAACGCTGCGCATCGAAAGCACAGTGAAAGCTCTTCGCGATCCCAGAACCTATGACTGGCCGCAAATGTCCAACTTCACCCGCGGTTGGCTGGAATACCTCGTCGAATATAACAGCGACGGCACGTTTCGGGGCATTTTGCTCGACAGTTGGACCGTCAACGACGATGCGACCCAATATGTCTTGAAAGTGCGCCAAGGCGTGACGTGGAATGATGGATCGCCCTTCACCGCAGCCGATGTCGCCTACAACATCACCCGATGGTGCGAAAAGAAAGTTGAAGGCAACTCGATGGCCAGCCGCATGGCGTCGTTGATTGATGAGAAAACTGAAACGGCGCGGGAAGGGGCGATTACCGTGACCGACGATGCGACCGTAACACTGTCGCTGGCCTCGCCGGACATCACGCTGATCGCCGGTTTCTCCGATTATCCGGCAGCAATTGTGCCGCAAGGCTTCGAAGGCGATCCGCTGACGAGCCCCAAGGGCACCGGACCTTATCTTCCAGAGACTTATCAGCCGGGTGTCAAGGCGGTTCTGGTCAAGAACGAAGATCATCAATGGTGGGGTAAGGGTGTGATTGGTGAAGCCGCCCTCGATCGCATCGAGTATATCGATTACGGCACGGATCAAGCCACGATTGTCACCGCGGCCGACTCCGACGAAATCGACATGCTGTATGAAAGTCTTGGCGACTTCATTCAGATCCTCGACGGAATGGGCATGAAGAAGTCCGAAGCGATTACTGCCAATACTCTGGTGACGCGCCCCAACCAACAGGCGGAGGTGGACGGCAAGAAACCCTATGCTGACGTTCGCGTGCGCCAAGCCATGGCCATGGCGGTGGACAACGCACGTTGCCTTTCGCTCGGGTATTCCGATCTTGGTACGGTGGCGGAAAACCACCACGTGTGCCCGATCCATCCTGAATATGCCAAAATGGATCAGCCAAAACATGATCCAAAGGCCGCGCTTGCTCTGCTGGAAGAGGCGGGGATGGCCGATCATGAGTTTGAGATCATTTCGATCGAGGACGACTGGCGGCGCAACACGTCGGACGTGATTGCGGCACAGTTCCGGGAGGCGGGTTTCAACGTCAAGCGCACGGTTTTGCCCGGATCCACATTCTGGAACGATTGGGCGAAATATCCGCTGTCCACCACCGATTGGGCGCAACGTCCGTTGGGAGTGCAAGTGTTGGCTCTAGCCTATCGGAGTGGCGAAGCGTGGAACGAAAGCGGGTTCGCCAATGAAGAGTTTGACAAGTTGTTGGCGGAAGCGCTGTCGATTGCGGATGCTGATAAGCGGCGCGCCGTGATGGAACGTTTGCAGGCCATCATGCAGGAGCAGGGCGTTGTGATACAGCCCTATTGGCGCTCAACCTACCGTCACTACAAAGACGGTGTGACGGGGGCCGAAATGCATCCAACCTTTGAGATCCACGTCTACAAATTGGGTTGGGCGGCTTAGCCAGCTTTTTGCGGTTTTGGTCCCGGTGGCTGCAGTCTAGGCTGCGGCCACTTTGTCTCGTTCGGGCGCGGTTTCGGGTTTTGTTTCGGGCTCAAATGGTGTGTTTAAGGCTGCGCTGTTTGCTTCTTCAAATGATGTCTGTGCGGCTGGCGGGCGGATGTGGCGGAGGGTGTTTTTGCCCGAAATAACTGCAAAGTCCTTGTGGCCGTGTTTTTGGATGTGGGTTGCGACCCATTGTTCAAATTGTGGCACGGGAAGGGGCTTTGAGAAGAAATAGCCCTGAATTTCATCGCAGCGGGTGTCGCGGAGGAAATCCAGTTCAGCTTGCTCTTCAACGCCTTCTACCACCACTTTGAGGCCCAGGCAGTGGGCCATTACGGTCATCGCGCCCACCAGAGTGGCATTGGCGTGGTTGCTGTTGACGCCGGTGACGAAGGAGCGGTCGATTTTGATCACGTCCGGGTGCAGGCGCTGCAAATAAGTGAGTGATGATTGGCCCGTTCCAAAGTCGTCCAATGCGATCTGCACGCCAAGATGTTGGAGGCGTTTCAGCTGCGCCGCTGCGGTTTCAACGTCTGAAAGTTTTGCGGTCTCCGTCACCTCAATCTGGACCCGTGATGGAGCAAATTTGACAGCG
Source organism: Pseudomonadota bacterium (assembly GCA_038746275.1). Classification (GTDB taxonomy): domain Bacteria; phylum Pseudomonadota; class Alphaproteobacteria; order Rhizobiales; family Rhizobiaceae; genus Pseudahrensia. Next base: position 17,551 of record JBCDKS010000019.1, read on the forward strand.
CTGAGGCGCTCAAAAATGCGGTGCATGAAGTCCAAGTTCAGCAATTGCTTGCCGGAAATGTTGATGGAGATTTTGGGAAGATTGAGACCCCGGTCGCACCATGCCTGCATGTGATCGAGTGCCCGTGCGACCACCCATTCATCAATGTCGGCGATGAGGGCCGATTCCTCCGCCACGTTGATGACTTTGTCCATGTAGACGCCGCGCAACTGATCATTGTTGCAGCGCAATAGGGCTTCGGCGGCAGACATTGCTCCAGTCTGGGCATCGACGATGGGTTGGAAAAACAGTTCAAACTCGTCGCGCCCCAACGCCGCGCGGATGCCAGCCTCGATTTCCATGCGTTCCAGCGCTGTTTGTGCCATTTGGGACGAGTAGAATTTCACTCCATTGAGTCCGTCTTCGTCCTGGGCACGACGCATGGCGATCCCGGCATTGCGCACCAGCATGTCGGCGTCCGTCCCGTCTTCCGGGCACAGCGCAACACCAACCTTGGATGAGATGTAGACGGTTTGGTCGCCCACCAAGAACGGCTGTTGTAACGCCTTGATCAGTTTCTTTGTCACCCAGGTGACGTCTTCTGACTGGTCGAGTTGTGGCAGCTCTATGAGCACAGCTCCATCGTGCGGCAGCAGGCAAATCCCATCACTTTCCCGCAGGTTGGCAGACAACACACCTTTCACTTGCTGCAAGATGTTGGCGCACGCGTCTGGGCCCCACACTTCTTCCAGAAACTCCCAAGCTAAAATGGCGAGATGGAGAACGGCCATGGGGCGTTCCGCCGCCCGTGTGGTGGCGATGGACTGGGACAGCCTTTCAAAAAACGCCGTTTGCTCGCAGGCGGTGTCCAGTTGCGCCTGTTCGGCTGCGGTGAGCGTAGCCCGATAAGCAAGGACGGACGTGTCTTGCGCAGGCGAAGCCGCAAACCCCGCGCTACGGGTTTCATTGGGCTTCAATGCTTCGATGGATTTTGCGGATTTGAGGCGGGTTTTGGCGTTCGTACCAGCCTCGCCCAATGCGGCGTTCCATTCCACCAGACTGTTGGCGCTAAACTGCTTGGCGGCAAAGAGGCTGCGTTCGGCCCGTTCCATCAAACGGTGGGCCGTTGCACCATCAGCGGTCCAGTGGGCCACACCGATGCAGACGGTCAATGGCTTGCCGCCTGGCGAGAAGCTGGACGAGCATTTGGTGATCGAACGCTGCAAATCGCGGGCGTTTTCGTGGGCTGTTTGGGGCGATGTACCGTTGAGCACGATACAGAACCGGTCACCGCCACGCCGCCCAACCGGATTGGTTTCGCCCAGCGTCGTTCGCAAATGGGCACCCAGTGCTGACACAACGCGGTCCGCTGCCACGGGACCGTATTGCGCGTTGATGCGGCCAAAGCCATCCACGTCGATCATCAAAACGGAAAGACCCGATTCGGATGCGTTCTCAGCGTTGAACGAGACATCGCTGAGAGCATCCACGCTCCATGTCAGATTCTCCATCAAGGCGCGCTGGTTCAAGCACCCCGACAAAGAGTCGTGGTTCGACAGGAAGGCGATCTCGGCCTCCTGGTGCGCGATTTGCTTTTCGCGCTCTTCCAGTTCCAGCGTGGCTTTCACCAAGGCATCTTCTTTACGCTTGATGTTGGTGATGTCGCTTAAGGTGACGATAGCGCCGATGGCTTTCTCCTTGGCGCCGGAGATCACCGTGGCGTTGACTTTGAAATTGTGGAGGCTGCCGTTTTCGTTGCGCAGGCTCAGCAGGTCCTGCCGCTTCTCGCTGTTTTCATGCAGGGCCGTGTGCCAAGGATAGCCGCCGGACTGTACGCTGCCGTCCACCATGCGCCATGGCAGGTTGTTGATTTTGGTGCCGGGTGTCAGGGTGCCATCGTGGATGCTGGCAAACGCTTTGTTGACGAGCAGGATGCGTTCTTTCTCATCGATCAAAATCACACCCTCCGACAATGTGTCGAAAGACTTTTGCACGCGCTCCGGTATCACCCGCCCGGGATCTAATTGGTGCAGGGTGCGTTTGAGAAAGAAACCGTAGGCGAAAAAACCGCTGACGATCAAAAACCCCAGAAAGCCGAGAATGGATTTGGGCATGCCCAAAAACAGCGTGCCGGAAGATGTTGGAAGGAACGCAATTTCAATCGCGCCCTGTTTGCCTTCCGGCCCCAGCAAAGGCACCGAAACATGTGTTGGTGTGGACTTGCCGTCTGTGGCTTCCACCCACCCGTTTTCGTGATCACCGGCCGAAACGAGAATATTGCCATCCGCGCCGCGCAGAGCTGCCGACACCACGTCAGCGTTACGGTTTACCACCGATGAAATGGTTTCTTCCAGGGCTGTCTGGTCATTGCGGTTTGCTGCGCCTGCAAGTTGAACTGCGAGAGATTCGGCAACTTTTGCCCGGGATTTCAGCTCTTCGTAGCGGCCATCTGGCAAAAGCCCGAGTACATAGGACGCAAGCACGAGCGCCAGTGTCAAAGACACCAGGCCGAGGCTAAGCCAAACTGAGAGACGTATGCGCTTCACGACCTGCCCCCGACCGCTTTGTCATTTGCCCGGTCACCGGCATCGCGCACATCTTGCAGCATGCGCTCGAGGTCGGTGGGTTCGGTGTCTTCCACATCGTCTTCATGGCCGCTTACGACTGCGATGGGGTCAAAGCGGCGCCATGCCGGCATGGATGACATCAACACCGCAGCCAAGGCGCCGCCGCGCAGCAGCCAGGACACGCTGCCCACCGAAAGGGCGGAGCCAAATGCGAAGGCCACTTTGGCAGCACTGGCTTCCAACAGCGGTTTATACTGTTTGATGTCCTCGCCAGTCCGGTCGAGATCGCGCGTAAACGCCTTTCGGTTCAGAGCCGAAAAGTCGAAAGGCCGAGATTGAACCGACGTATCGATGTCACTTGGCTCGATTGCGAGGGGAGTGCTGGGCGTCAAAGGGGCTTCGTTCGATCGCGGGGTTGGGTCCTCAACCTCTAAAAATGCCTCTGGAGTGGTAATATTTTGTGAAGGACTACGCACTGGCTGCACCGTAACGCCGGTTCTTTCGACCGTCGGCGGCGGGGCTGCGGTCGCATTATCGGCGATGATCGATGTTGCGACCGGTTGTAGTTCTTCCTCGGTCTCCAGTTCTGCCTCTTCAACCGGGTCCGCTATAACTTCGGGGATGATCACCGGTCCGACGGGTGTGAAGCTGGTGTCCTGCGGCACCTCTACTGCTGGTGAGGGCGTGATTGCGACGACCATGCGGGCGGGTGAGGTTCCAGCACCGCTGTCGTTGATCGTATAGTCAAAGCTGGCAGGGACCATGGACCCTGTCGCGGGTGAGAACACAAGGCTGGCGAGCTCAGCTGCGCTCAGCGTGGCTCCATCGGTCACCGGCACGCCGTTTGAGTGTGTTAGTGCGCCACCACCCAAGACAAGATTGGTGAACGTCGCGGATTGGATCGCGTCGCCGTCTTGGTCTGAGAAGGTGAAATCTTCCACATCAAAGGCAACAGGAACGCCTTGTTCGGTCGTCAGTTGGTTGTCCAAAGCTACCGGCAGATCGTTTGCATTCGCTACGGTGATCTCGACGTCCTGAACAGCTTCACCGCCCTGGCCGTCCGATACCACAACTTGTGCAGTGTAGATGTTGTCGATGGCATCTTGGGCGGGTGCCTCAAAATCCGGCGCGTCGATGAAGCTCAGTTCACCGCTTATTGCATCCAGTGCGAACAGATCGGACATGGGACCATCAACGAGGGAGTATCTCAGTTGTGCGTCTGGCGTGTCAGGGTCAGTGGCTTCCAGCGTGGCAATTGTGGTGGTGTTTTCATCCACTGTGACGACAAGTGGGGTTGGGCCGCCCGCGAATACCGGCGGGTCATTGACCTCCGATACAGTTATGATCATGGGGGCTTTGGCCACGCCGGTGAAAGCGTCGTTGACGCTATAATTGAAGCTAGCGGTTGCGGAAGAGCCTGTTGCCGGGGTGTAGGTCAGCGTTGAGATGAGTCCGGGGCTTAGAGTTGTGCCTTCTCCCACAGCGACACCGCCCAATATGGTCAGCGCACCACCGGCCAAGTTCAGATCGGTCAACGTGACAGACTGAAGAGCATCCCCCTCAGGGTCGGTGTAGAGAAAGTCAGAAAGGTCAAAGGCAAAGGGAGTGTTTTCAGGCGTGTTGACCGTCTTGCCTTGTGCCTCTGGCAGTTCGTTTACGTCTTGGACCGTCACCACCACCCATTGCAGGGTTTCTGCGCCGTCGCTGTCACGCACCAAAACTTCGACGCCGTAAATATTGTTGACGTCGGAGTCCGTTGGATCTTCAAAATCCGGTGCGGCGTTGAAGCTTAGATCGCCGGTCAAAGCGTTTATGGAAAAACTGGGTGAAGAGCTGCCGGGCACCAAGCTGTAACGCAAATCGGCGACCGGTGTCTCTACATCGGTTGCGGTGACAGTGGCGATGAATGTTTGGTTCTCATCGATATCAAAGTTGATTGGGTCCGTACCGGCATTGAATGTTGGATTGTCATTCACCGGATCAACCGTGATGGCCATCGTGGCGGAGACTGTACCCTGTTCGTCATCATTGACCGTGTAGGTGAAACTGGCGACGCCGTTGGCATTGGTGGCTGGTTCGAAAACCAGTGTATCCACCTCGCCTGCGGTCACTGTCGTGCCATCCACCACAGGCGTGCCGCTGGAATGGCTCAGTGACCCTCCAGCCAAATTCAAGTTGGTGATCGTGATCGATTGAAGAGCGTCACCATCCGCGTCCGTAAACGCAAAATCGCTGACTGAGAACAAATGGGGCGTGTCTTCTTGAGTGTTTACGCCCACATCTTGTGCTTCCGGCAATTCGTTCACATTGGTCACATCAACGATGATTAACCTCTCACGCTCGCCACCGTCCGTATCACGCACCGTTACACGCACGCTGTAATCGTTGTTGCGATCGTTGTCGGTCGGGTTTTCGAAGTCTGGAATCTCCTTGAAGGTTAGTTCGCCAGTCATTGGGTCTAGATCGAATGAAGACTGTGACGCACCCCCGGTAATGATATAGCGCAGTTCACTGGCCGGGGTCTCAACGTCAGTTGCAGTCAGAGTTGTAATGAAGTCTTGGCCTTCTGGAACGGTGAACTCAGCGACACCAGCCCCCAAATTCAGGACTGGATCGTCGTTGACCGCGTTCACGGTAATCGTCAGAGGTGCGCTTACCGCGCCCGCTTGGCTGTCGTTGACAGTGTAGCTGAAACCAGCCGTTCCGTTGGCGTTTTCAGCGGGTCGATAGACTAAGGTATCCACTTCCGCAGCGGTCAAAATCGTGCCTTCCAGCACGGTGGTGCCGCCGGAGTGAGTGAGCGTGCCACTTGCCAAATCGAGATTGGTCAGTGTGACCGACTGCATGGCATCGCCATCCTCGTCCACAAACGGAAAGTCCGTTGCGGTGAAGAAAAAAGATGTGTCTTCGTTCAAGGCCACGGCGTTTCCGGTTGCAACCGGTGCATCATTTACGGCGGTGACCGCGATGTTCATGGCGGCCGGGACCGTGCCAAAAATTGTGTTGTTGACGCTGTAGTCAAAGCTAGCCGGAGCGGATGATCCCGCTGCCGGTGTGTAGACGAGCTGCGCGACTTGCACTGGATTGAGAACGGTCCCATCCGTCACCGTGCCACCGGTTGCCAGCGTAAGCGTTCCCCCAGCCAGATTGAGATTGCTCACGGTTATGGATTCCAGATCATCTCCCTCCTGATCGGTGAAGGGAAAATCGGAGACTGCAAATGTGACCGGTGTGTCTTCCAGCGTTGTAATCGCCCCACCCGTGGCGACCGGTAGCTCATCTACGTCTTGCACGATTGCAATGAAGCCCTTGGTGTCACTTGCTCCATCGCCGTCTGTGACCTTCACATTGACGCCGTAGTCGTTTTGGGCGCCAATATCCGAGGGATTTTCAAAATCCGGTGGAGACCTGAAGCTTAAAACGCCGGTTTGCGCTTCGATCTCAAACAAGGAGCCGCTTGCGCCCGCAACAATTTCATACGTCAGATCGGTCTGAGAATGATCTGGATCGGTTGTAGTGACTGTTGTCACGAAGGTCTGGTTTTCATCAATAAATACAGTGGTAACACCTCCGGTAACGGAGTCGATGACCGGCGCATCGTTTTGCGGTGTTACAGCGATGGCCATGGTTGCTATCGCTGAAGACGCAGACCCGTCGCTGACGGCAAAGTCAAATGAGGCTGATTGACTTGAATTTGCTGCAGGGGCGTATCTCACGCTGGCGAGCTGTGCGGGCGTCAATGTGATGGCGCTATTGATAACAGTGCCGCCATTAAAGGTGAGCGTACCGCCAGCAAGGTTCAGGTTGGACAGTGTGACCGACTGCAAGGCATCGCCGTCTTGATCCGAGAAGGAAAAGTCGGAGGCGGAAAAGGCGAACTCTGTGTCTTCCAGAGTTGTTACGGTGCGGCCGGTTGTGACCGGCGCATCATTCACATCGCGTACGACTACACTGATGCTTTGCGTGTCCGTTCCGCCGCGTCCGTCTGACACGCTTACAATCACCGTGTAGATGCCGTTTGTCGGAAAATTATCGGTGGGGTTTTCAAAGTTGGGCGCTGTTAAGAACCGCAACTCACCGGATGTGGCGTCGATGGTAAAAGCACTCGCATCTTGTCCACCCACGATAGAGAAAGTGAGGGTGTCGTCCGTTGTATCAGGATCTTGAGCCTCGACGGTCGTCGCCAATGTGCGGTTCTCGTCCATATTGATGAAGGCAATGCCACCGGTTGGTGATGTTATTTGGGGATCGGAATTGGGATTTGTGGCCAACAGCCGGAACAGCAGATCGCGCCCAGATTTGGGATCGCCATCGTCCTCAATCAGTTCACCGTTGGGAAATGCGTTGTTGTGTTCCCTGCCAACTTCAACTGCGTCGTTGGAGGAGCTAGCGGTGACCACGATATAATAAGTCTGGTTCGAGTTAAGGACGACATCTGTGTCGAGATCGATTGAGTGCCAATCATAGTCCGTTGTCAGCGTATCGTGGGAAATCGTCCCGCTGGCGATATCTGTGCCGGTAAACGTATTGCGAACGGATATTGTCAGGTCTTGTGAAGGGTCAGGTCCTGCATCTTTCAATCGAAGTACGAGGTCGATCTGATTGATGGTATAGGTCGCTGCGCCAGAATCGTGGGTGAATGTCTGACCTACTGCTTCATCGTTCTCGATGTTTTCGTCATGGTCGACGTCTTCCAGTGCAGCATCATTTGAAACAACAATTTGTGATGCGAGAACACCGGTCCAAGATGGGTTGGCGGCTAGACTTTCACTTTCGATGGACCCGGTGCGGGTCTCCAAGTCCCAGTCTCCACCCAGTGATGCAGCACCAGTTTTATCCGTGCTCGCGGCAACGTCCGCTCCGGTAAGCTGCGCCAATTGTTCAACGGCATCCTGGCCCGCTGCACCGCTGGCAAAATCGCATCCGTAAACGTGAATGTCGCCGCTTTGGGACAATGCAGCGCCGATTACGGCAAGACTGTCTTGATAGTCTGACGTCATGGTCTGGAGCGTCAGATCACCGCCGCCCAAATTGAGGACGCCGGAAGATCCGTGGCTGAAAATGTGGATTGCATCAATCTGCGAACGGGTGGCCAATGTGTTGGCGATCTGGTCCAAACCGTCTGTGGTGCCATGTGCCTCCGGCTCCAGAACGATGATTTCCACCGTCGATGGCAGGCTGGCAATCAGGCCTTCAAGGTCGGCTATGTCAGCTGCAATGAAAGCGATCTCAAGGGTGGGATCAGTGTTTGCAAGAACACCGGGCTCGTCGTCTTCTTGACCGAACTCGCGCAGGGCAACGGCGTGTGCCCAGGCGGTTTGATCGTCGCTGACGCTGTTTGCATAGGCCTGAGCCAAATTGCTGTGTGCGGTTTCGTTGGCGGTGTCTTGTGCTGTCTCACCCAAAGCTGCGTCCAGCACAATGCGTTGCTCAAGCGCGCGCATGAGCAAGGGATCACTTTCCGGCAAAGCGATAGCGGTATTTTTCCGCACTGGTCCTATTTTTTGCCAGATTGACATCGGCTTTGGTTGTGCACCCCTGCAAGGTTTGTGTGGCAGGAGTATCACCCAGACGTGAACATCTATTGAATAGAACGGCTTGGACGGCAGCAATTGCTTTCAAGGCCTTTTATGCCGCGCCTATGGTTAGCGCTTCTTAAGTTTATCGATGCGCAACAAAGATTTCAGCTTTGCCTTTAGCTGGTCCTGTCTTTCGCTGGCCTCAAACGCGGATTGCACCTGTGGTTGGGATTGTGGCGTCAGACCCACCAAAACGTTTTGCATCGACAGACGGTCTGGCCAAATGTGATTCATCATCCAATGATCTTCCACAGCCAGGCTGTCGGCCATGACCAGACTGTTTTTTCCAACCAGATGGGTCGTGACTTTGGCCATGATCTGCATGCCCGGGGAAAAGGCACGATAGTCCTCATCGAAAGCAATTTTCCACGGGACAAACCATCCGTCTCCTGAAAGCAGGATCAGCACTGCGATGGGTTTGTTGTTGTGGGACAAAACTGCGATTTCGCTGCCGCCATTGGTGCCAAGCTCCACTACGATTTGCCGTGAAAAGGCTGTGACCTTTCGGTGATTGTAGAGCGCGGTGCCGCGCCGCCCTTTCCAGCCATGCAGTTCCAGCGTCAAGAATTGCTCAAACGCGTTGAGCAAGTTGTCCTGCGTGTTGGCGACCGTAAAGGAAAGCTCTCCTGTGTCTTCCAGGCGTCGCCACTGTCTGTTCAGTTCTCGCAGGCGCTTTTTTCCCAAGCTGGTTGCGAGGAACGTTGATGGGCTCTTTTTCGGCGCCAAGGCCGCCCGTTGGGTTTTGCGGTGTGCCGCACTGGGCAGGCCCAGTGCAGTGAGGGCTTGGTCGATGCAGGCCATAACGGGTCCGTCCACCCTTTGATGGGGCAGGCTGAACAGAGTTGGCAGCTTCAGTTGCGGGTCGGCCAGCAAACGAAACAGGGTTTCGACCGCCTCATCAGGGTTCTCGCGGTCCACCAGCGGTGTGCCTGTCGGGAGGTATTCATTGGCGAGAACTTCCAAAACCGGTTTGGATGGCAGGCCGGTCCGGCCAAGGCGCACCGGCATGAAGACGCGCAATTTTCGGCCTTCTCCCGCGCCTTCCCACAGGCACAGCATCCAACACCCGGACGGGGCAAGCAGTGAGGCGAGACGGGGCCAGGCGGCCCTCACGATCTCCGCTTCGAAAAACAGGTTCGGTTCGAGAGCGTTTTTGGCCAGGGTCTTGATCGCGCCTGTGAGCCTTTCCAAGCTGCGTGGCGGGACAAGTTCCAACTCCCACAGATGGCTCGTGAGTGTGGAACTGGTGCTGCGCCGTGTGGTTGTTGTGCTTTGGCTGCGGCCCTCCAGAATCCCGGCCAGTCCGCCGGGTCTGCGGCTGGACTGGGCCATCATGTCTTCAAACACGCCCATATCAGCGCGCCTCACCGGTGAGCGGCGGTCTGTCAATTGATGGACGTTTGCTGAAGATGAAAAGCTCCATGCCCAGCCGGCGGCGTGTGATGGAATAGAGCGCTGCAGCTTCAAAGATCATCGCTATCGTGGTGGCAATCGCAGCGCCGTAAAGCCCGTAGACCGGGATCAAAGTGACGTTAAGCGCGATGTTGACGAAGAGTGTGACGCCGTAAATTGCGGCGCAGGCGTTTTGCTCGCCGGACATGTTCAACACGCTTTCCGCCGGCCCCACAGAAGCACGCGCGACAATGCCGATGACCAAAATAAATAAAAGCGGATAACCCGCATCAAATCCTGGGCCAAAAAGCATGAGCAGATACTTGCCCACCAGCAAAAGCAGCAATGCCATAATGCAAGACGGCCAAAACGTCCATTTGACTGTGTCGCGGACGAAGGCCTCGTATTCAAATGTATCGCCTTTGGAATGATAATGCGCGTAGCGCTGGGCCGCCCCTGCCTTCACCGCAAAGTAGACGAAGTGCACCAGGGCCAGTGTTTTTACCGCTGCGAAATACACCGCCACTTGATCAGGCGGCACGTAGGCGCCAGCGATCAAAATATCGACGTTTGTGAGGAGGGTGAAAAACCCCTCCACCAGAAAAATCGGCAGTGAAACGCGGATCCAGATTTTCATGCTGATATCGCGTTTGCCGGGAGCCACCTCGCGTTTGACGCCGCGGTTCATGATCAGCATTTGACCGACCGATGTGATCCACGTGGCAGCAATGGAGGCTATGAGCGCGGTTTTGGCGGTCGGGTCGAACCCCATGCCCAAGGCAATGGCCATGGCGGCGAGGATCAAGCACGGGCGTACAAGATAGGTGGGTGAAAGGGCGAGCCCTATCCAGTTCATCGCGCGAGCGACACCATCCTGCACCTCCGCCAAGGCCAACATGGGCAGGCAGATGGCGCCCAAAAACAACGGCATGACGTAGACGTTGGAAACCGTGTCTTCAAACAACCAAACCAAGCCGCAACCGATGAGTGCAATTGTAGTGGCGGCGGCGACGGAGAAGACGCGTGATCCAAAAATAATGCCGCGCATTCCGGCTGTGTCACCCGCCAGCCTGTATTGCGGTATGAAGCGTATGACGGCGGAGGGAAACCCGATACAGGCCACGCCGCCGCAAATGACAGCCGCCACCCAGACCCACACAAACACACCGTATTCATGCCCGCCCAACCAACGCGCGATCAGGACTTGGCTGACATAGGCTATAACAGCACTGACGATGCGGATGGTGAACGCGACGAGGGCTGTCCGTTGCGCTTGCGCCGTCTCGTCAGTGCCAGTGGCGATGGAATCGGCAATTGATAGCGCCTTTTCAATCGGGGCGTTCCAGCGTCGATGGAGGGCGTGCGGAAGCAGCGGGCGCACGAAGCGCGACGGCTGAATGTTTCCAATCGACAGTCCCATAGTCCATCCAACCGCCTGAAGCGGCACCCGGTGCCTTTGCGCGCTATCGCTTCGTTTGCCCCCCGAACGGAGTGTTGAACGCGTGGCGCAGTGTTCAGCCAGCATTTCGACACAATTCGTTTAAGATTGTCTTCGAATGCGAGGCATCTGCTTTTGGATTGGGTTTACAGCGGGTTAACAGTCGCCGGTCGCGTTAAGCGGAGAAGCCGCCCGCGTCGAGAAAGGCTTGTTCTTCTGCCGTCGTTGTACGCCCCAGGGCCGTGTTGCGATGGGGGAATCGACCGAACTGCTCAATGACGTCCAGATGGATTTTTGCGTATTTGGTTTCGTTTTCCAAACCGAGCCGCGTCATTTCTTCGACGCATCTATGCTGTGCGGCCAGATTTTCCTGATGCATCAATGGCATGTAGCAAAAACTCACCAGGTCTTCGGGCATTTGCCGGTCCAGGCCTGCTGCCATCACGGAATTGACGATTCCGAGTGTTTTATCATCGGTGGCAAAGGCGCGGGGGTCGTCTCGAAACAGATTGCGCGAGAACTGATCAAGCACGATGATCAGGGCCAAGGCACTTTCCGGTGCGAGCGCCCAAACGTCCAGTTGACCGGCTGCGGCAGCATTGAAAGTGGCCTCAAACTTTTGGCGGATCTCTGCGTCCAGCGCATCGTCCCGGCTAAAGCGGGCTTTTGGTTCGAGGGCGCGCCAGAAGTTGATGACGTCTTTGGCTGTGGCGATCATGGTGCTTTTCCTGCGTCCTCTTTGCCGGTATCAAGTCTCCTGCTCCTGTTGGGGTCAAGGGACAATTGGTGCGGGAGTGCGTTATGGGCGATGAAAGTGCGGCAGGCGAAAATACGACCGATCATGAATGGGACCTGCGCGGCCTGCGATGCCCTTTGCCCGTCTTGAAAGCACGCAACCGGATGCGGCAATTGGGTGACGGCGAGCAGGTTTGGGTGGTGACCGATGATCCCATGGCGATGATCGACATTCCCAACTTCGCCCGCGAATACGGTCAGGGTTTGATTGATCAGACGCAAGGCCCCGGCGACGAGGCACGGTTTTTGTTGGAGCGCCGGGGAAAACTGTAAAATTGGTCTTGCCGACCTTGGTTACACGCCCGGGATGGCAAGTGGGTTGTTTTCCAATGCAGCACGGTCTGCCGTGTCGATGCCTGGGCGGTTCATGAAGCCGTTGAAGAGTTCCTGAATATAATCGGGCGAGCTGCCGTCCAGCACCAGAACAACAGTCGAAGCGTTTGGAGATTGCACTCTTTGCCCAGTTGATGCGTTGAGCGGGCGTGGAGCATCGACGATCTGCTGCGCGGCATGGATTATGAACCAGTCGTCGGGTGCGTCTGTGAATTGCACCACCGCTTTCATGCGCAGCAGTTTTTCACCCTGCGTGGCGCGCAATGCGTGGACAAAACCTTCAAACCCGGCCCGGTCAATGGGTCCGGCATGGTCCAGACAGATGGCTCGAATGGCGCCATGCTGGTTCACATCGTGATGGTGATGGTGGTGACCATGATTGTGCGCGCCGTCTGTAGTCAGACTGTCTCTCGTCGCTGCTATGGGTGTTGCCAGTATCTGGGAGAGCAAACCCAAACTGTTTGCTGTATCTGTCTTCAAGAGGCGTGCGCTCGGGTTGGTCGCTGTCACCCGCTCCACAAGCGCGCCTTTTTGGCTTTCCAGATGGTCGGTGTGGTCGGTTTTTGAAATATGCACCCAGTCGGCCATGGCCAGTTGACGACGTGCCTCCTCGAACCGGTTCAACGTGTCCGGTCCGTTCACCGCATCCAACACTGTTACAATGGCTGCCAGTGACACCTGCTGGCACAGCACGGGATGGCCGATGAGTGTTTGAACGATCGGGGTTGGGTCCGCCAATCCTGTTGTCTCAATGATGATGCGTTTGGGCGCAGGATTGCGGGTCAAGACCCGTTCCAGCGTGTCGGCAAGGTCACCCCGGATCGTGCAGCACAGGCACCCGTCAGACATTTCGACGATGCCTTCATCGGCTTGCTCAACCAGCATAGCGTCGATGCCCACCGCCCCAAACTCATTGATGATCAGGGCCGTGTCGGCAAAGCCGGGTTCTGCGATCATCCGGTTGAGAAGTGTGGTTTTGCCCGCACCCAAAAAGCCGGTGAGCAGGACGACAGGGATTGGCTGCATGGAGGAAATAACCAAAGTTAGTTTTGCACGATAGAAGGGCGAAACGTTGGAACCGGTAATCCTGCTTTTGGTTCGCGCAATGGTTTAACCGGTGCTTGCGTCGAGCGATCACCCGGGCTGGGTCTTAGCAGCGCTAGTTCAGTGTTGATGTTTTGTGACCGGTTGCTGGCGTCTTGCCCGTCTGGACGGAAGGTTGGCAGTGGAATGCGTCCGGCCCGTGGGTCCGGGGCTTTGGTGGGACCGCTTGTGCCGCCAAGCACCACGCGCAACGGCTTTTGGGTGATTTTGCGCTCCTGTAGCCAAGGCGATTCAATGACTGCGGCCCCCGCGCCAGGTTCGTAGCGTGCCGCCCGTGCTTCCGGTGTGCACAGTGTAGAGCGCATATTGGCCGGGCTGGATGGCACCGCGCTGTCTGGCTTGAGTTCCGCCAATGGGATGCCTGTCCCCAAAGGAGATTGGAAACCCTCTGTGATCAGTTTGGCGGCATCGACGGCGCGGCTGGTTTGTCCGTCGCGACCCATGACGATGGCTGCAATGCGGCGACCGGACCGCGTGGCGGAGCCGATGAAATTGTAGCCGGAGGCGCACACGAAACCGGTTTTGAAACCATCCGCACCGGCATAGCGCTCCAAAAGCAAGTTGTAAGAATAATATGTCCGCCGGATGAGTTTGCCTTCTTTGTTGCGTTTGGGCGCGCTGACGGAAGGGGAGGCGAGAATGGTGGTGAGACGCGGATACTGGCGGTGTAAGACGCTGATGAGGACTGCCATGTCACGGGCCGTGGTGACTTGTCTTGGGTGATGCAGTCCGTGGGGATTTTCAAAGCGTGATCCGGTCATGCCAAGCGCCTTGGCATCCGCCGTCATCTGTGCGGCGAAGGCCTTTGATGTGCCGGAAATCGTTTCGCCGATGGCCACTGAAATGTCGTTTGCCGACTTGATCAGAAGCAGTTTTAGTGCGTTTTCCAAGGTCACTGTTGTGCCCAGGCCGTAGCCCATGCGGCTTGGGGGTTGTTTGCGGGCGGCACGGGAGATGCGAACTGGGCTGGTGAGCAACACCTCTGCGCGTTCCACCGCTTTCATCGCGGAATAGGCGGTCATAAGCTTTGTCAAAGAGGCGGGGTGCCAGGGACGAAATGCATCCTTTTGGGCCAACACGCGTCCATTGCTAAGGTCGATGACCAAATGCGGTTTGGCTTGTGCCAATGGCACCTGAAAGGCGGTGGCCAACAGTATGGCAAGACCGCCCATCACGCCTGCTCTTAGGGCCCGGTTCAGGGTAGCGGTAGCCCAATCGAGATTAATGCTCACAAAATCTATGTTCGAAGACATAAGGTTTCTGTCCCATGGCGGTCTTGGTCCTGTTTATACCAGGCAAACGGGATTGCGAAGCGCTGCAACGATCACACAAGTTTTTGCAGTGAAGTTGAAAGTTGATGGGCAGCCGCTTCCAAGGAATGATTTTTCGCGATATGCGCCTTTGTCTTAGCGGCGAGATCAGCCCTTAGGCTGGGCTGACTGAGCAGCAATCGCAGTTGTTCGCTAAGGCTTTCTGCCGTTTCCAAAGGTGCCAACAGACCGGTTTGGCCATGCCTGACGCTGAGCGAAACACCCATACTGTCCAAGGCTGCTACGGGCGTGCCCATGGCTTGCGCTTCCAGATACACCATACCGATGGGCTCTCGCCAACCGGGCCACACCATAAGATCAGACGCTTTGAGACACGCTAAAACCTCTGCATGGGTGAGGGTGCCGGCGACGTGTAGTCTGGCGGGATCAAAGCGTTGAAACAACGTCTCGATGGAGCCGCGCTCCGGGCCGTCTCCGATTAGCATGAGGTTCCAATGCAGGCCTTGTAGGTTGGTGAGCGCGTCCACCAAAATCTCGTAGTTTTTGGCCTTCTTACCGGGGCGCATCATACCCACACATGCCAAAACTGGCACGTCTGTCCGCCAATGCCCTGGAAACGAATTGACCTTCGGAGTTTCCCCGATTTCCTTGTCGAGTACCCCCAAGTCGATGAAAGGACTGAGCGCATCAATGCGTGCGTCCTCGATGCCAAGGCTGTTGAGATAGGCTCTGTCCGTCGGTTTGAAAGCGATATGCCGGTCGGCGGTTTTGATCCCCGCCTGCGCTTCCAGCCGCCAAGCCTGCCAACGGTCTCCACCGTATTCAAAACCTTGACCGGTTTTGGCCGCTTCAACCGTGACGTAAGGGATAGAAAGTGCCGCCGTCACACGGGGTCCAATCCAGTCCGGGGCCTTGCAATAAGGGTGGTAGGCCATGAAGACATCGGGTGGCGCTGCGCGAAGGCGGGATATGATGGTGTTGGCCTCGGCCAGAGCTGCCGCTTTTCGCTCCGCCATAATCGTTTCGGCATCCCGCTTTGAATAAGCGATGAACCGCGACACCAGTTCCACGGTGTGCCCGCCCAGTGTGAGCGCCTTTATGAGATTTTGCGCAATCAACCGGTCGCCGGAGGGGATCGCATGGTCCGGCGGTTTGATGGGCGCATAAAAGGCGATCTTGCTCACTGCTGCGGGTCCGCATCTTTGGCGTCTAACGCCCAGTTTTTCAGAAGATGCGCTGAGGTGGCCGCGCCGGAAAAATCGATCTCATGGGTGATCGGCTCAAGCAGTGCTGCGCGATCAATTGCCGCCAGCAGAGTTGCCGCCGTGCAGGTGCTTTCTGGAAGGCAGACGCAATAGCCGTTCTGTTCCAGCAACTGACTGCGGCGCAGTTGCTCGGTCTGGTTGTCCAAATCATGGGGCACAAAGACGATGCCGCAACTGCTGTCCAACCTTGCCTCAAGCGCGTCCATGGCGGTGTTGTATCCGCATTGGGAGACCGTCACTCCGGCGGTTTTCATGTGGGCGCGGAGGTGATCGACGTTGCGTGAAACGGTTATCCTGTCCGAGACACTTTCCGTTAGGTTTGCCTTGGTCTCAACATCCGCGTTCTGTCCGTGTATGATGTGCCAGTGCCGGTCTTGCGGATCGCTCAGGGCCGCTTTTTTGGCTGTGCGCATCAGTGTTTGGCCAAACGCCCCACCGCCGGCGCTGACGATGACATCGACCCGTGGAGGGCTTACCGTAGGTTTCGGATCGTCTTTGACCACGAAACCGGAATAGCGCACGCGCTCTTCGATTGCGTCGAACATGGGAAAGGTTGCACCCAGTTTCACGAGCGCCGGATCGCTGTGAACGAGCACATGGTCGAACAGGGTGTTGACCCATTCGGCAGTTTCCTCGGCCCGTCCCGGCTTTCGGTTCTCCTGCAGAATATCGCGAACCGAAGAGACGATGATAGGTTTTGGGGTGCGTTTTTTTGCGGCTTCTATCAATGCAATGATCTCCGAGCGCACGCGCCTGCGTCCAAATGGAAAGGCTTCAAACAAAAGCAGGTCGGGTTGCAGCGTCGCAAAATGCTCCAACAAAAGCGCTTGCCGCGCCGTCATCCAAGGATTGGACAAAGGCGCTCCCGTGCCGTCGATGTAATGGGCATAAGATGCGTCTGTGACTGCGATCGGCGGTAGATGAAACACCGAACCAGCTTCAAATGCTGCGCCTTCAAGGGGCACTCCCCCATAGATGACGTCCACATCTATACCGGCCTGTGCCATGGCTTTGGTCAATTGCATGGCGCGATGAACGTGTCCCACGCCCAAAAGGTGCAAGACGTAAAACAGTACGCGTGGTCGTTTTGTGCTGCCGGGGTTTAGGCCCTCCATCAGCTTTGTGGTTCCTTGGCTTTTGCGGGTGGCAACAGCGCCAAAAGCTGCTCAATTTCATGGTCCGCGTTGAAGTCACGCCGGACCCGCGTATTGCCGGCGGTGCCATAATCAACCCGTTTTAGGGGATCACGTGCCAGTGTTGTCAGAGCTTCGGCCAGCCGGTCCGGATCATTAGGCGGCACCAAGCTTCCGTTCACGTGGTCTTCAATCAATTCGGGGATGCCCGAAATGGGGGTGGAGACAACGGGCATGCCTTGGCTTTGAGCCTCAATGATGACGTTTGGCAGACCATCGCGATTGCCGTCGGACCCAATCCTGCAGGGCAGGACAAAAATATCACTCTCACGGTAAGACTCTAGCACCCGTTTTTGGGCCTGCCCTCCCAAGAAGGATGTGTGATTTGAAATGCCGAGATCGGCAGCCAACTGTTTCAGTTGGGGAAGCAATGGCCCGCCCGCTATGTGGGTCCAGTGCCAATGGAGATCGGATGGCAGTTTTGCCAAAGCCTGCAGCAGCGTGTCCAAGCCTTTCTTTTCAACTGCCCGACCAACGCTCAAAAACTGTACCGTGTCTTCCGGCGATGTCCCTGTCCGCGACGACCGCGGGAGTGGATTTTCTGGAAACCGCTCCAAATCAAGCCCGTGATAGAGGAGTTTGACCGCATCGGGCTCCCGGGCCAGCGCTGCCAAATGGTCAGCACCATTCCTTGTGCAGGTGACCGTCCATTCAGCATCATTGAGTTTGTCTTGCAGTTCCCAATCCGGGGACGTCCATATGTCGACCGCATGGGCGGACATCGAATAGGGCAGGCTTCGTAGTACACTGGTGTATCGCGTCACAGAGCCAGGCGTGTGGATGAAATGCCCGTACAGCCACCGTGCCTCGACTGGCAGTTCGGTGGCTGCCACCAAGGCTTGAACGAATCTGCGCGCACGGTTGCGGGTCCTGTCGCGCCACAGGTCCTTGAGCCAAAGCGCCCTTGCACGTTTGTAGCCGGGCAGGCGTCTGGCGCTCCACCACGCTTTCAGACAGCGTTTCACGTCATCGTGGACATATTCCGGCAAGTACAGAAGCGGCGCTGTGATCTCGTGATGCACGGGATGGCGCTTGGTATCGGTTGGGTGGCGCAGTGAAACCAGATGCAGGTTGAGGCCTGCTTTTTGGAGATTCAGGATTTCTTGCGCGATGAAGGTTTCCGAAAGACGCGGATAGCCCTTCAGAAATATACAAATGAGGTCGTTTGGTTCTTGTGGTGGCGCGCTCATTAAACCTGACCGCAACCGTGCGTTCTTGAGGTTTGTTTCAATTGGGGACCGCTTCCAAAGCTGCTGGCGCAACACGGGTTGTTTCGGTCAAGCGCTCTTCTTGCTCGTTCGTCTGCTTCGTCAATATTTCCCCCACCCGATCACAGATCGTGTCGAGACCGGAGAAATCGATTTCAAATTTTGATGCCGACGGTTTGCTTTGTCCCGTCAGTGCTCGCAGTGAAGCGGCCATCGTCGCCGGATCGGCGGCGCGGTCGGCGTCCAACATGGTTGCGATGCCAACCTCATGGGCGCGGCTGGCGCGGATCAACTGCTCTTCTCTGGGGTGGGTGCGCGGCACGAAGAGGGCGGGCTTGTCGAACGACATGATCTCACAAAATGTGTTGTAGCCGCACATCCCCACCACGGCTGTTGCGTTTGCGATCAAGCTTTCCATGGCATTGTCAAAATCAATCACCGTCACGTCGTCTAAGGTGCTGGCGCGTCGGTGCACTTCGCTGCGCTCTTCGGACCCCATGAATGGGCCGGGAACCAACAGAAGATGCGTGTCAAAATCGACGTCATGTTCCCGAGCGGCCAGCACGGTGGACATGAGATCAGCTCCATCGCCACCACCGCCTGCCGTGACTAAAATATAGTCGTCAGGCAATTGCAGATTTTCAACGTTGTCCGCTGCCGGCATCTCCCGGGGCAAGAAGCCCATGTAGCGGGTAAGACCCTGCACGTCTTCTGGAACCTCAAGTCCTTGCAGAGGATTCCAGAAGGGTTTTGACCCGTAGATCCATATGTCATCGTAAAGCCCGCTCATGGACCCCAAGGTCTCTTTGCGCGTCCATTCCTCTGCCAGCAGTTCTGGAGAGTCCATGACGTCGCGCAAACCAAGGACGTTGCAACATCCTAAGGTCTTCAAGGCGGTAAGGGCTGGCCCGATCTCCCCGCGCAAGCCCAAGGGCTCTTTGTCTGCGATAAAAATGTTGGGTTGGAAAAGCTTGGCCGTCTGAAGGATCAGTTCCTCACGCATGGCCAACGTGTCACCGATATCGATGTGCTCACTGATCGAGGTGTATTCGCCTGAATACAGTTTGATGACGCTTGGAATTTTGACGAAATCAACCCGCGCTTTGAAGTCAAATGCGCCCGCGATCTGCGATCCTGAAATGATGAGAACGCCCAGACCCTTGTAGCGGTCTACAAGGGCGTGCGCGATCGTGCGACAACGGCGCAAATGGCCAAGACCAAATGTGTCATGGCTGTACATGAGAATGCGAGCGTCGTTGAGACGATGCATGGCCGCGCTACCGGGTTCCGCCGTTGGTGCGACCTTATAGACGGTGGAGGCAGGTCGCAATGTGCCTGCACGATTCAGTGGGATGTCGAATTTTTGAGTTTTAGCGGCTGCTGGACCGTTTCAGCGGGCGTCCAAGAGAGGCGTAGTCGAAGCCGTCTTTCGCCATCTGTTGGGTGGAGTAAAGGTTCCTGAAATCAACCACGACGGGTTGCTTCAAGAGTGGCTTTTTGGCCAGCCAGTCGATGGTCTTTATCTCATCCCATTCGGTCAAGACCAAGACGGCATCCGCATCCGTTAAGGCTTCATCCATCGATGAGGCCACTTCCATGTGCTGAATTGCGTCGGCAGCGGCCTCGCCCGCTTGCGGGTCGTAGCCGATGACCTCTGCACCCTGCTTGATTAATAGGGGTACAATGACGGTGGATGCGGCTGACCTGATGTCATCGGTGTTGGCTTTGAACGCCAAACCCAACACAGCAATGCGGCGGTTCAGTAGCGGTAAATGACGATCGACACCCCAAGAGTCCGCGCAGAATTCAGCAATCTTGCGGCCCAAACGACGAATGTGGAACGAATTGGAATCGACAACCGATTCCACAATGCGGACGGGGCAGTCGGCTTCCTGGGCCAGTATGGTGAGCGCTAGCGTGTCTTTGGGAAAGCAAGACCCTCCGTAGCCGGGGCCGGGTTTTAAAAAGGCTGAGCCAATGCGTGCATCAAGACCGATGCCTTGGGACAGGGCTTCCACATCGGCCCCGGTCGCATCACACAGATTTGCCATTTCGTTGATGAAAGCAACTTTGGTTGCCAGGAACGCATTTGCGGAATACTTGATCAATTCCGAGGTTTCCAAGGAGGCTGAAATGATCGGTACGTCATTGGCCTCAAAGTACGCATAGATTTCGCGCATCTTGGCTTCGCAGTCGGGATCGTTGGAACCGATGACGATCCGATCCGGGTTCATGAAGTCTGTGATGGCCGCGCCTTCGCGCAAGAACTCTGGATTTGAGGCGACCGCGAACGTCACGCCGCCCCCGTGCTTTTCCAAGATACGGCTCACCCGTCGGCATGTCCCCACAGGCACGGTTGATTTTACCACAACGGTTTTGGGCGTATCGGCGGCCTTGGCGACTTGCTTTGCGGCGGCCTCGACCTGACTGAGATCAGACCTGCCATCGCCCGCCGGGGGCGTCCCGACGGCTAGAAAAACCATGTCACAGTCGGTTACGGCAGCTTCAACATCGGTTGTGAAGTCGAGCAGGCCGTCGCTGTGCGTTTTGGTCACCAATTCATCAAGACCAGGTTCGTAGATGGGAATTTCACCGCGCAGAAGCGCTTCCACTTTTTCCTCTTCCCGATCCACGCAGATAATGGAGTGGCCAATTTTTGCCAAGCAAGCACCCGTGACCAAACCGACATAGCCGGTGCCAATCATCGCGATTTTCATGTGGGTCTCCGCGGTCGGGCGCGCCAAATTTGCCCTGCTTTAAAGGAATATTCACCACAAGAACAACTGCGCCGCTCAAATTTACTTAAAACTGAAAGAGCCGCCTTAATGCTGCCCGTTCACATCCTGGGGGCGGGACTGACGAATGGCACATACGACTTATCATCGATCGGGCGACACGCAGGCGGTATATCGGTCGCTGGTGATTTCGCTGTTTAGTGAAAACAATACAATTCTGGCGGGCGCCGCTGCATCGGGTACGGCAATTGCGATGACGGCTCATTATGTCGGATCGCCTTTGTTGTGGGCCATCGCTGCACTGACCTTCGTTGTTGGTGTTGCACGTTTCATGTTGGGCAGAGCGTTCAACAGGATTGACGATCCAAAGTCGTTAACGACGCAACAGATTTCCAAGTGGGAATTTCGGTTCAGTGTGGGCGCTGTTGCTTGCACAACCCTTTTGGGGGCGTGGTGTCTGGTTGCCGCTCTGCCGGGTGATCCTTTCCCGCGTTTCATCAGCGTTGTCGTCACCTTTGCCAATATTGTTGGGATTTGTACGCGCAGTTCTGCTTTGCCGCGTTTGGTGACATGGCAATTGGCGACCATGGTGTCGCCCATGGTTCTTGGGCTCTATGTGACCGGCGATGAATATGCGATCCTGGGCATCCTTTTGATCCCGTTCATGTTCAGTCTGCACCGGATTGCAGCAGGGCAGCGCGAGATTTTGTTGGAGAATATTGCCCAGCGTCAAAAGGCGGAACAGCTAGCCACGCAAATGCACACCGCTCTTGAAAACGTGCCTCAGGGCATCGTCATGTTTAACTCCGATGGTCATTTGGAAGTGTCCAATGCGCATGTACAAAAGATGGCCGGGCGTTCTGCACGGTCACTTGATGGTGCAACGACAGAACGCATGCTGACCTTGATGCAGCAGTCCAGTGGTGCAGAGAAAGCCGATGTTGACGAAATACGCACTTGGCTTACCAAGTCGACCGAGCGCACCATCGCTCACACGATGAATCTGGGAAGAGACCAACGACGCATCGTGCGCTTCCGTGCCTCGCGGATGGACAATGGTGGCTTTATCGGAACGTTTGAAGACGTCACCCGTGAAGTCGCTGCAGAAAACCGCATCGAACATATGACGAGGTATGACCGTCTCACAGGTCTGATCAACCGCAGTTATCTGCCCTTAGTGTTGGAAGAGATGATCCAGCAGCGCAAAGAAGGTGAGCACACGGTCGGTCTTTTGGTTGGGATCCAAAAATTCAAGAAGATCAACGATATGATGGGGCATCAGGTTGCGGACCTGTTGTTATGCGAAGTGTCGGAGCGCCTGTCACAAACCTTGCCAAGCAATGCGGTCATCGGACGGTTCAGTAATGCTGAATTTATGATCGCTTGGAACGGCGATCGCGATGCGGCCCAGCACACAGCCGATCTGGTGGAAGACGCGCTCAACAACACCATGACACTGGGCGGGCGTTCCGTGACCGTGTCGTGCAAGATTGGTGTGTCGATTGCGACAGCATCCACGAACTCGGATTCTCTCTTCAAGGAAGCCGGTCTCGCATTGGCGGCCGCAGAGGCTTGCGAATTCAGAAATTGGCTGGTTTTCGATGATACCATAGGAAAACAGTTGGAAATGAAGCAGTTGATCGAAGATGGCTTGCATCAAGCCATTGAAGAGGGCGCGTTTGAACTCAATTATCAACCTATCGTGGACTTGAAAGACAAACGCGTTGCCGTTTGTGAAGCGCTGGTCCGTTGGAACCATCCTACCTTGGGATTTGTGCCGCCGCCGGTGTTCCTGCCCGTCGTGGAAGATCTGAATTTGATGGACGAGTTGGGCGCTTGGGTTATCCGTACGGCGTGCAGGACCTGTGCCAGTTGGGAAGGTGAAGCCGGTGTGGCGGTGAACCTGTCAGCCGCGCAGTTCCGCAATCACCAGCTTGTTGGTCTGGTCGAAACGATTTTGGCCGAAACCAAGCTTGACCCGCGCCGATTGGAACTAGAGGTGACGGAAACCTTGATGTTGCACAATGTCGACGAAGCGATCCACCAGTTGCATGCACTGAAAAAACTGGGTGTCCGTATTTCGCTGGACGACTTTGGAACGGGTTATTCAAGCTTGAGCTACATGAACAAGCTGCCGTTGGATAAGGTGAAAATTGACCGCAGTTTTGTCACCGGACTAATGAACGATTTAAAGTCGCAGACGCTCATCACCGGTATTTCGGCTTTGGGTCACGGTCTCGACCTTACCGTGGTGGTTGAGGGTGTGGAAACCTCGATGGAATTGCGACGTTTGATCAAACACGCCCGCGTGGATCAGATACAAGGCTATCTGTTTAGCAAGCCCCTCAACGCCCAGGCTGCCGATGGTCTGTTCAAACCTGGCAGTGCCGTCATGAAGGATATGCTGGCTCATATTCCTGATAAAATAAAATTGGCGGCCTAGCGGGCCAGGTTTGGGATTTTGTCATCGCGCACAAAGACAGTTTGACTGACCTTTACAAACGCTTAAGCTAGCTGCCCACAGCCGTATTGGCTGGATAGGGGCGCAGAATGAAGAATGCAGGGAACCAACATCCGCTTGTGGAGCGGATGGAGGAAATAATGCCTGTCGTTGAGTACAGGTTGATCTCCGATCCAGGGGATCGTGACGATGTCTATCGGCTTCGCTATGAAGGATATTCGGCGGGCGGCAGCATCGCAAAAAATCCCGAGCGCCGCTCCAGCGATATCTTTGATGAACAGCCCTACACTCAGGTCTTCGGTGTTTACATTGCAGGGCGTTTGTCCAGCACGTTGCGGCTGAGTTATCTATCAGCCCACACCCGCACCACCCCTAGCATGATGACGCACGGTGATGCGTTGAAGCCGTATCTGGCGAAGCGCAAGCTGCTGGTGGACCCAACCCGCTTGGTGATTGATCAGACGGCGGCGGCCCAGTTCCCGGAATTGCCCTATATCACCATGCGCATACCGATCATGGCGTGCCTGCATTTTGATGCCGACCACTGCTTGTCGTTGGTGAAAGAGCAGCATGCGACGTTCTACAAGCGCCTGTTTAAGGCCCATGTGATAGGTGATCCGGTGTTCTATGAAGGGCTGAACATGGATGTACAGTTGATGATCAGCAGCGTGCCGGACATTCATGATGATTTGGACACCCGTTTTCCATTCTTCCGCTCGCACTATATAGAGCGCCGACAATTGTTCGGCACGGAATGTGCGATGCAGGCTCTGTTTGAAGGCCGCCAAGAGGCGGCCTGATCGTTCTCACATGACGGCGAGGTTTGGCGCTATTTGTAGGGATCTGCCGCGTCACGCAGGCCGTCGCCCAAAAAGTTGAACGCGATGATGACGAGGATCACCGGCACGACCGGCAGCATCAGCCACGGTGTTATGGCCACAGTGTTGATGTTCTGGGCTTCATTCAACAGCACACCCCATGATGTGATAGGTTCCCGCAACCCCAGTCCGAGGAAGGACAACGCCGTCTCGCCCAATATCATGGTTGGAATGGTAATGGTTGCCGATGCAATCAGGTGGCTCATGAAGCCAGGCACGAGGTGTCGGCCAATGATACGGGATGGATTGGCGCCAATGAGCTGCGCGGCCAGAACATATTCCTCTTCGCGCAACGACAAGAGCTTTGATCGCACCGCGCGTGCGAGGCCCGTCCAGTCCAGCAGTCCCAAGATGACTGTGATGCCAAAGTAAACGAGTATCGGGCTCCATGAGGCCGGCATGATGGCTGATAGCGTGAGCCAAAGCGGAATGGTGGGGATGGACTGCAAAACCTCGATGATGCGTTGCACCACCATATCGACCCAACCGCCGTAATATCCGGCAAGCCCCCCAATCACGATGCCCAAGACGAAGGATACGGTAATGCCGATCAATCCGATAGTGAGGGAGATGCGCGCGCCTTGTATGATCCGCGATAACAAGTCTCTACCAAGCCGGTCCGTGCCAAGGAGGTAAAAGGGTGCGCCCTTGGGAGCACAAACCAGATGGTTGTCGCCCTCAATCAGACCAAACCAGTAGTAAGAATCGCCGTTGCAAAAGAAGGACAGCTTTATCGGTTTGGTTGTGTCGGCCGTGTATTCACGCTGCATGGTTTCCAAATTGAGCTTGCGCTTCAAATCGTAGACGAAGGGGCCGATAAACGCGCCCTCATGAAACAGGTGCACCCCCTGAGGTGGCACATAAATGTGCTGGGTGTGCCGGGTTTGATAGTTCCATGGCGATAAAAACTCGCTGATGAAAATCGAGCCGTAGAGCAGAAGCAAAAAGATGCCGCACCATACGGCGACTTTGTGTTGCCGAAACTTCCACCACATCAAAGTGAGCTGCGAGGCGAAATAGATCTTTTCCTGCTCGGGGGTCAGTTTTTCAACGGATCGCAGATCGAATGGAGCCTTGGAGACGTAATGAGGCAATGCTGCTGTGCCGTGTTGCGGGAGCGGGCTCGTGTCGACCACTTCGGTGGTGGTTTTGGTCTTGTCTGCACTCATTTTGAGGCCCCTCCCGAAAGGCGGATGCGGGGGTCAAGAAAGCCCAGTGCGATATCGGATAACAGCACACCGATCACGGTCAGGGTTGCGAGGAACATCAAGAAGGAGCCTGCAAGATACATGTCCTGGCTTTGCAGTGCTGCAATCAATAACGGACCGGTCGTTTGCAAGGACAGAACGATGGCGACAATTTCCGCGCCCGAGATAATGGCGGGCAGGAGCGAGCCGATGTCGGCCACAAAGAAATTCAGCGACATGCGCAGAGGGTATTTTACCAGCGCCTTGAAAGGGCGTACGCCCTTTGCCCTTGCGGTAATCACATATTGCTTTTGCAGTTCGTCGAGCAGGTTTGCCCGCAGGCGGCGGATCATTGCGGCGGTACCAGCGGTGCCGATGACAATGGTGGGGACGATCAGATGTTCCATGATCGACCAGAATTTTGGCCAGCTCATCGGTTGGTCGACAAACTCTTTGTCCATCAAGCCGCCGATGGAGACGCCAAAATAGGTCTTGGCGAGATACATCATCACAAGCGCGAGCAGGAAGTTGGGTGTTGCCATGCCAAGCAGGCCGAGGAATGTCAGGCCGTAGTCGCCCCAAGAATACTGGTGCGTTGCCGAATAGATGCCGATTGGGAAAGCGATGACCCAAGTCAGGATAATCGTGAAGAAACTTACCAGCATGGTAAGCCAAAGGCGGTTGCCCACCACTTCGGATACCGGGCGTTGAAACTCGAAAGAATAACCAAAGTCGCCCTGGGCAAAATTGGTGATCCAGATCAGATAGCGCTGCCACATGGGCTTGTTGAGACCATACTCTTCACGCAGGTATTCAACACGGGCGAGGTCAACCGATTCACCCGATGCCAGCAACTCACCGATATAGGTTTCGACATAGTCCCCCGGCGGCAACTGGATGATGGTGAAGATGACGATGCTGGCCAAGATCAGCGTCGGTATCATCACCATCGTTCTGTAGAGGATATATCGGAGCACGCCCGTGTGTTTCCCGTCTGTCTCGTTTACTTGTCACGCAAGCGGCGCATATCGCCGGTTGCCTTGTTTTGTACGCTCTATCGCCGGGGCCGTGTTTACTCGTCGAGCCAAAAGGTGTCTGGCATATATGCGCCAAAATACAGTGTTGGCTCAAACGCCCAAACGCCTTCTTCCGGCACGTTGCGCAGTTTGCTGTTGATTACGACGGGCTGCAAACCACCGGAGACAATGCCGATGGTGAACACTTCTTGGGTGAAGATCGACAGCATGTCCTGCCAGATTTTGGTTTGCTCGTCGTAGTTGGAAGCCGTGCGCCAATTGCTGTAAAGGCCGGCCAGTTTCTTGACGGGTTCCAGCGTTGGCTCTTCACCAGCAGTGCCCTTGGAATCGAAGTGCAAGCCCCAGCTTGGCCATTGTGCCTGCACAGGAGAGACGGGAGCCAGTTCTTCCGGGTTCATCTCCGGTGTGGCGAGACCACGGTTGAGGCCCTGCCATGTGGACATGACGGTTTCACCATTGCTGACCCGGCCACGCAGGATGTCGCGCTGCGAGGGTTTGACGAAGAGTTTGACGCCGATGGCTTTCCAGTGGTCCGTCACCAATTGCAAAATATCGGTTTCCTGGCTGCTTTCGCCTGCTGTTTCGACGATGATTTGGAACGGGCGACCATCGGGGAGAGTGCGCAACCCCTCATCATTGCGGTTGCCATAGCCCGCTTCGTCTAAAAGCTTGTTGGCCATGTCCACATCGCGGGTTGCGAATGCGCTTGCATATTCTTCCTTGTAGAGTGGGGAGGACGGCAGCACAGAGTTGGCTGTTTCGCGGGCCAGACCGAAGAAAATTGTTTCATTGATCTCGGTGCGGTCAATTGCCAGTGACAGCGCTTGACGCACACGACGGTCTTGCATGGCGGCGCGGAAGCCCTCGTCTTTCGTGTTCATGTTGGGCAGGAGCACCATTTCTGAACCACGGCCCGATGGCCACAGCAGGACTTTGTAATTGCCGTCTTCGGCCCCTTTTTTCAGGAAGGCGTAATTGTCGAAGCGGATATAACGCCCTTGCAAATCGGATTCCCCGGTTCCCGCTTTGGCGGCAATGATCTGGGACGACGACATGTTGACGATCACCTCGTCGAGGTAAGGCAGCTGTGTGCCTTCCGGATCGACGCGGTGATAGTTTTCATTGCGCTTAAAGATCACCCGCTCCGACGGCATTTTGGTTGTGTTGCGCCATGGTTGCAGGGTGGGAAGGTCGGGGTTTTCAGGCCGGTATTGGCGGCCAAAGCGCTGGTGCAGATTGGTCCAAGCCTGAACCCGTTCAGATTCGACGAGAGCTGCAATCTTGGCCGGATCAGCATATTTCTCGTGAAACTGCTTCATGTAGTGCGCTGGCATATAAATGTAGGTGGGCCGAGCCGCCGCCAAAGCTGTCAGGAACAGTGGGTTCGGTTCGTCCCATGCGTAGCTGATGGTATGGCTGTCGATGAACTCGACCTTTGGCGGTTTGCCGTTCACCAGCAATTGGCGCGGTATCCCGCCCTTCATCAAAGTGGCATTGTTGGCAACGTCTTCCCACCAGTAGCGAAAGTCTTCGGAGGTGAAAGGCTGGCCGTCAGACCACAGATGCCCCTTACGCAGGTGCAGGGTGAAGACCCTGTTGTCCTCAATGTCGATTTTTTTAAGAATGTCTGCCTGAAGCTGGAATGTTTGGTCATAGGCTACCAAACGCGCGCCGCCATAGACGGTCATCATGCGAATGTCTTTTGGCTTCGCCATCAAAAGATTGATCTGGCCGCCGCGTTTGCCGATCTGCTTGTCTGCCGCAGCAAAATCCATCACGCGCGGCTCTTCAGGGGCGCCTGCGAAGGCGGTGCTCAGCGCGGCATTTGGTGCGGTTCCGGCCCAAAGGGCGACCCCGGCGACTATCGATAGCGCGGTTTTCAGTTTCAGCGTCCCGTTCAGCATATCAGTGGCTCCCGTCTTCGGTGCAATTTGCTCAGGCGCAGCCGCGCCTACATGAGTGATGTTGGATCAACGTCTTTACGGACGCGGACCGAGTGATTTGGATTGATCGCCTGCATGGCCATGTCTGATCCGTCTGACCGGGTCAGGAAGGCTTCTCCCCAGCCTCCGCCTTCGGCATTCATGTCCCGGTTGATGCGATCAAAATCCAGCGGATGGTCTAGGTCAGCGTGGGGCACGACCTGCAACAGGGCCCGCGTGTAGGGGTGCACCGGGTTTTCAAACAGTTCTTCGCGTGTGGCGAGTTCCAGCAGCTGGCCTTTGAACATCACCCCAATGCGGTCGGCGATGTAACGCACCACCGCCAGATTGTGGGAAATGAAAATGTATGTGAGGCCCAATTCTTCCTGCAATTGTTTGAGCAAGTTGAGGACTTGCGCCTGCACTGACACGTCAAGAGCGGACACCGGTTCATCGCAGACCAGCAGTTCCGGTCGCAGGGCCAAGGCCCGCCCGATGCCGATGCGTTGGCGTTGGCCACCGGAAAACGAGTGGGGGTAGCGGCCCAAAAATGTTGGCTGGAGACCCACAAGGCGCATCAACTGTTCCGCGTATTGACGCTGCTCTTGGGCGCTGCCCAAACCGTGGACCTCCATCGGTTCTTTAAGGATGTTCAACACGGTGGAGCGCGGCGAGAGCGATGAGAACGGGTCCTGAAAGACCATTTGGACCTTGCTGCGAAATTCTTTGAGCGCTCGACCCTTCAAAGCCAGCATGTCCGTTGACCCGTTCGGGTCTTTCCACGTCACGGAGCCGCCATCAGGCGTCAAGGCACGCACCAGCATTTTCAGGGTCGTCGTTTTTCCGCAGCCGGATTCTCCCACCAGCCCAAAACACTCCCCGCGCCGCACATCAAAGGAGATATCATCCACCGCCCGCACAAGGGTCTGTTCCTTGCCGAACCAGCCTTTGTTTTTCTTGGCTGTGAACGTCTTGCGCAAATTGCGCACTTCCAGAAGCACTTCGTCTTTGCCGCCTTTATGCACGTCAATCATTTTTTGCATCGAAGGCGGAATTTCGTGGTCGATGTCCCGCAGTGATTCCAGTTTTTCGTCATAGCCCATGGAAAGACTTGGAACAGCGTGCAACAGGGCCTTGAGGTAATCGTGCTGCGGATTGCGAAAGATCGCCTCCACCGGGCCGGCTTCCATGATCTTGCCGTGGTACATCACCACCACTTCGTCGGCCATGTTGGCGACCACGCCGAGATCGTGCGTGATCAGCAGCACGGCCATGCCCAATTTGTCTTGTAGGCCATTCAGCAGGCTCAAAATCTTGGCCTGCATCGACACGTCAAGCGCAGTCGTTGGCTCGTCCGCAATCAAGAGGGCCGGATGGCAGACCAACGCCATGGCAATCATGGCCCGCTGGCGCAGGCCACCGGACAATTCCATCGGGTACATGGAAAAGGCGTTTTGCGGGTTGGGGAAACCCACCATCTCCAGCATTTGAACAACGGTTTGTTCGACCTCAGGGCCGGAGATTTTTCGGTGGAGTTCCAGCGCTTCACCGATCTGGTTTCCGATCGTGTGGAGCGGTGACATGGACGTCATCGGCTCTTGGAAGATGATCGATATTTTCCCGCCGCGCAGGGCTACCCGCTCGGGGCTGTGGTCCATCAGAGGCGCCAAATCCAGGGGTTTGTCGTCGGCTTGTTCCTGATACCAGATCGAACCCGAGGTAATGCTGGCCACGTTGGGTAGGATGCCCAATATGGATTGGGCGAGGATCGATTTTCCTGATCCGGACTCGCCCACGAGGGCGACTGTCTTGCCAGCGGGGATGCGAAAGGATGCCCCGCGCACAACCTCCAGATCACCCCCTTTTATATCGATGGAGATGCACAGATCGTCGATACGAATGATGTCATGGGTGTAGGCACGATCCACGCGTGCTGCGCCGCCGATAGGAGTCGATCCCGCGTCGACAGGGCTTGTGACACGGTCTGAAATTTCAGAGTTCTTGTCCGGCTCCGCGAGACCATGTTCCACGGTACTCTATTCTCCCCAAAACCCAATGGCAGACGCCGTTCCGCCAGGCCCGTTCCTCACGCACCCTACACGAATGCGCGAATGCGTTAAGACTGCAGAAGTGCATTTTCACACAGACAATCATTTTTTCAGCTCTTTGCCACCACCCGGGTCGTTATCAGAGAGGGCGTGTGGCGCGCTTAGGGTACTTTAAAATGTGTGTCACGGCTGTACTGATCACGGCCTTTGAGTGTTTGGCAGCCGAGCAATGGCTCTCAGCTGAGGGCGTTGGCTTACTGTGTGCCGCTATGTTTCCCTTGCCAAATGACAACACGCTCTCGACACTTTGGCTGCCCTAACGCAGTAGTGAACTTCAACCGGCTGCGAATACGGATGCAGGTATTTTGGTGAGGGAGTGAACGTGTTGGCCAGTCAAAACTTGTTTTTCATCGATGCAGCCTGGCGCCACCGCGGCGTTTTCCGGCTGTACGTTGTTGTGGCACTGTTTTTGAGCCTCATGTTGATGCTCACTCCCGCCCAGGCACAGCTTCTTCCTGGCACCAACAATTCTTCAAGTGGCGATAAAACCGCCATGGAAATGTTGATGGAAGAGGCCCGCAAGGACGGGTCTACCGTGATTGTGGTTCAGCCGCCCAAACCCGATAATGCCGGTCAACCCAGTCGCATCAGCACGAACCATGCTTTGGAAGTGCGCGAGAAAGTGCGGGCCATTTTGGCCAGCGCGCCAACACTTTGGCCCAACATCAAGGCGACCATTTTCAAGGAAGGCCGTTTTGGATCCTTTGTTTGGGTTCTGTTTGGCATCGGGATCGCGGGCCTTGGGCTGATGTTGGCTTGGCTTGTGACGCGCCCTGTTACGCGGATGCTGGCAAAGCACTTTAGAAACCGCCCTCCCTTGGCAGACCCAAAGACAACCGCAGACAAAGCGCGGTTCTTGCTCGTTCGGGCTGTGGTGGCCGTCTTTATCACATTGATTTACTTGGTTGTTGCCAGTCTGGTGGCCGTTGCCCTGGATCCGGGGACAGAGGCGTCTCGCCTGTTGATCTTTGAGATCATCATCGGTTGGACAATCTATCGTCTGCTGCGTTTCGGCGTGTCGTGGAATCTGATGGCCTATGACGCGCCTAAATATCGCCTGGTTAATTTGACGGACGAAGAAGCGTCGACCATGCACCGGGATTGGTGGATGAGTGTGATTGCCGTGGTCTTGGCGACGGGCACCGGCCGGTTCTTGGTCAATATCGGCTTTTCTTCTCCAGACGGCCGGTTCAGCGGCAATGGAGAATTGACGCTTCTAAATGCTCAACTGCTTTACATCATCATCGCGGCCTTCACCATCTTGGTGCTTACCGGTTTGACGCTGCGCAATTGGACAAGACTTCAACACGCGTTCACACCGCGCGATCCCAAAGGGGCCTTGTTTGCGGTGCGCAAATCGCTTGCCACCGCCGCGCCTGTGTTGTCCCTCGGTTACGGTGTTTTGGCCTCTGTCATTTTTGTTTATCGGGTGGCCACACTCACCCCCGATGCGGGCACCGTGATCGCTGGCCCGTTTCTTATCGTTTACGTTGCGCTGATCGTTTACGGCCTCACCCTTATCTTCATCCAGATGCTCTACAACCGTCGCCAGCGCCGGTTTGACATGCTGGCCACCATGGAGCGTGAGCGTCAGCAGGAAGAACAAAACCTCGTCGATACCGATCGTGGCGAAGAAATGATCACCGCGCCCACAGCGGTTCAGTTCGAATACCAACCCATATTTCGCAGGTTTTTCGAAAACGCGGCGCTTGCGATTGTGGTTGTGGTGTCGCTGGGAGAAATGGGCCGGGTTCTTGGTGTGCCGGTGGGAGCCGAGGGCAATCCATGGGCGGTGTTGCTGGACATCGTGTTGGCCGCGATCCTGTGCTGGATGGCGTATAGCGCGATTAGCATTTTCATCGACAAGCGGATGGAGCAGGAAGGCGGTGCTCCGGAAGTCGACGAGGAAATCGGTGGCGAAGGCGGTGGCGCGGGTGCCACCCGTATGGCGACGCTGTTGCCGATCCTGCGCTATGTCATGGTGGCAACGATCTTCTCGGTTGGCGGCATGATCATCCTGTCGCGGATGGGCATTGATATCGCACCCATATTTGCCGGTGCCGGAGTGGTGGGTATTGCCGTGGGCTTCGGTGCTCAGACCCTCATTCGAGACATTTTTTCCGGCGCGTTCTTTTTGATGGACGATGCGTTTCGAAAGGGCGAATATCTTGAGATTGAAGGTATTCGTGGCACGGTTGAAAAAATCTCTGTCCGGTCCTTTCAACTGCGCCACCATCTGGGCGCCTTGCACACGATCCCGTTTGGCGAAATCAAACAGCTTACCAACTACTCGCGCGACTGGGTGATGATGAAGCTGCCCCTGCGGGTGACGTACGATACTGACGTCGAAAAAGTGCGCAAACTGGTCAAAAAATTGGGCCAGGAACTTATGGACCACCCGCAGGTGGGCCACACTTTCATGCAGCCCTTAAAATCGCAGGGCGTCTACAAGATGGAAGATTCTGCGATGATCATCCGGGTCAAGTTCATGACCAAACCGGGTGAGCAATTTGTAACCCGCAAGGTGGTGTATGAGAGCATCCAAGCGCTGTTTGCCCGGGAAGGTATTCATTTCGCCCACAAAGAAGTGACAGTGCGTTTGGCTGATGCGGATGTCGGCTCATTGTCCGAAAGCGAAAAGAAAGCCGTGACCGCCGCCGCCCGCTCCGTAATTGATGCGGATGAGGAAGCTGCGGCTGCCGCAGCCGGGGCTCCAGCCGGCGGCGGGCGCTGATGTCCAAGCCGCAGCCGGCGCTCGACACCCAAAGTGCATTTGGCAGCCGCAAAGCGACGTTTGCTCAATGGTTGGTCTGGGCGCTGGCGGATTGGCGACCGTTGGGTGTGCGTCTGCGCCGGACACTGCGCAAGCGGTTTGCGCGACAGATCATTGGTCCTTTTGACGTTTACCATCAAGGTATGGCGTTGCGGTTGTATCCGGCGGAAAACCATTGTGACCGCGTGATTTTCGGCCGTCGCGAACTGCCGGAACAGGCGGAGCATGATGCGATATTACCGCTGATTTTTCCTGGAATGGTGTTTGTCGATATCGGGGCCAATGTGGGTTCTTACAGCGTGTTTGTGGGAAATCACGCGGCCAAGAACGCCACCCTGCTGGCATTTGAACCCCACCCGCGCACCCACCAAAAACTGCTCTACAATCTGGCTGCCAATGGTCTGGCGACTGTTGATGTTTTGAACTGCGGTGTGGGTGAACGTGAGGAAGTCCTCAGCCTGTGGTCGGACGGTGGGAGCAATATCGGCCACACGTCACTGTTGGCGGAAGGTACGGCCAACGCCAAAGTATCCGTCGATGTGCCCGTGCGACCTTTGCTTTCCATTTTGGAAGAGCGCGGCATTGGGCGCATCGATCTGATGAAAGTGGACATTGAAGGTTTTGAAGACCGGGCCCTTGCGCCGTTTTTGAGCACCGCCCCGGACAGTCTGCTCCCCAGCCATGTACTAATGGAAATGGAGCATCAAAACCTGTGGCAACTCGATCTTGTCGACTTGCTCCACAAGCGGGGCTACTCGAGCAAAGCCGTGACGTCGCTGAATACCTTGTTTTCCAGGTAATCAGACCGTGGGACCGCTGATGAAAGTACCCGCCGAAACCATTCCACCGCAGTTAACCCGATGCGTATCGGCGGCTCTGCGGTGTTTGTTGTGACAGTTTTCGAGCGGTGCCCAGTTCCAAGGCATCAGAGACCGCAGTGCGGATTTGCTTCAGGGTGAAGGGTTTTGAGACCACATCCACCACGGTTCTGCTGGCTTCCACGCGCTCACGCTGGTCGGCATAGCCCGTCATCAACAGCACATCGAGATCGGGGCAGTGCTCGCTGCTCAAGCGCGCCAATTCAATGCCGTCCATGAAGGGCATTTTTATGTCGCTTAGCATCAGATCAAACGTCTGCGGATGGCTTTGAAGGGCATCAAATCCCTCTTCGCCATCCTCCGCAGTCGATACTGTGTGGCCGTCCATCTCCAACGCACGGCGCACAAAAGCGCGCACCGCACTGTCATCTTCCACAACCAGGATATGAGCCATATTGGACCTTCGAAACGCGCAGGGAAACGCTGTTCGTCCCTGTTTTGTTCTCCACTTCTGCCGCGATTCGGTTAATGAAGCCTTAAGGCCATCAGCCTGTCCAAAGCTGAGATGAGACCTAGCGCAAAGTCAGGCGTCGCCTTCTACCACCCCGACAAACGGTAATTCGCGAAAGGCATAGGCCACATCCATGCCGTAGCCCACAACGAAGTGGTCAGGGCAATCAAAGCCCACATAATCCGCGTTGACGTCCGCCTTGCGCTTGGAATGCTTGTCTAACAGCACCGCGATTTCTACGCTCTTTGCGCCGCGCTTCACCATAAGGTCGCGGGCAAATTTGAGTGTGTTGCCGGATTCCAAAATATCATCGATCAAAAGAATATCGCGCCCTTCCACGGATGAATCGATGTCTTTGACGATCACCACTTCGCCCGCTTGCGTGCCCTTGCGATAGCTGGACAGGGTGATGAACTCGACCTCCGGTGCCAGTCCGCGTGCGTGCATGGCGCGGATGAGATCGGCTGCGAAGATGAACGAGCCTTTGAGGATCGCGATTGCCAACAAGTCGTTGCGCGGGGTCTCGCCGATGCGGCTTGCCATGTCCAGATTGCGCTCGGCAATTTCTTGCGCCGAAAAAAGTGTTGAGATGCGCTTTCCGCGAACCGTGATCATCGGGCAGTGTTCCGTTTTCATCTGCCCCGGGTGTTTTGGGCAGCGTTATTGGGCGCTTTCATCCTTCGCGGGTGCGAAGGCCACTTCCACATCAACAGCGTCGCTTGGATAGTCAACCGCGATGGCGGTGAAGCGCCCGGTTTTTCCCGGTTCGATGCTTTTTTTGGAGGCTGCCACTGTCCATGCGTAAAGTTCCGCATCACCTGCGCCGCGCACCGTCAATTTGATCGGGGGGACGGACATGCTGTCGGCGGCGTGATTTTCGATTTCTCCGCGCACGATCAGGCGGCGAATCCCGTCACTGGTTGAGCGGGTTGATTTCACGTTGGCGATTTTCAAACCGCTGGTGGCAGTGTGCAGCCCCGCCATTTCGTAGAGCGCTTGGGATTGGGGAAGGGCCTGAATGATTGTTGTGCGAGCAGAGATCGCACCGGCCACCAATAAAATGCTGGCGCACGCCAGG
Source organism: Pseudomonadota bacterium (assembly GCA_038746275.1). Lineage (GTDB taxonomy): Bacteria > Pseudomonadota > Alphaproteobacteria > Rhizobiales > Rhizobiaceae > Pseudahrensia. The sequence continues at coordinate 53,183 of JBCDKS010000019.1, forward strand.
GCGAGTGCCGGTTTTTTGAATGAGAATTTGGTTTTGGGTGCCGCTTCCCGGTCCACGAAGATGGGCATGCGGGGTTTGTCGTTTGTTGCATCCGTATCGTGATCGCGAACTCCTTCGCCCGGCACGATGACCGGAAGGGCGGTTTTGATTACCTCGTCACTGTCCATCAGATCATCCATACTTGGTGCCATGGATGGGGCGTTCAGGGTGATGCGCGGCGCATCTGTGCGCAGCCATTCGTGGTCACACACACTGCATTGCAATGGACGGGTGATGGGGATGTCTGCTGGAGGATCACGAAACCGGGCGTTGCAAGAGGGACAAGTGACGGTCATGGCGGGCCTTCAACACTGAAACAGGACAGGAGTGGGACAAAATGTAAAATGCCCGCAGTTGCCGCCGTTCAGGCAGGTGTCCGGCTTGGCATTTGGTGAAAGAAGTATTGCCAAAAATGGCAACCAAATCGTTAAGGCGGCGTCTGTTTGCAAAAGGATGTTTTGGCTTATGGGGCTTGCGGTCATGCGTCTGGCGGTAGAGTGGCCTAGCGCGTGCACTTCGACTGCACTTCGACTGCACCCCGACTGCAAAATGGGCATTGTCATCACTGGATTACCGTAAAGCGGGTGCATGGGTCTGCGGGCATGGTTTAATGTGGGGCGTGATTCGGCCAGCAGTCGAGCCGTTCCGCTTCGACAACCGCACTCCTGTTTTGCCAAGGTAATCCGTTTTCATGATCCGGTTTGAAAATGTTGGCATGCGCTACGGCCCTGACCGAGAGGTGTTGCGCGATCTGACCTTTCAACTGGAGCCGGGCTCTTTTCAGTTTTTGTCCGGGCCTTCGGGTGCGGGAAAAACCAGCTTGTTACGGCTGCTGTTTCTGTCTTTGCGGCCGACCCGAGGCTTGATCAAAATTTTTGGGCGCGACGTCGCCAGTCTCAAGCCCGATGATTTGCCGGCCCTGCGCCGTCGCATTGGGATTGTTTTTCAAGACTTTCGGCTGCTCAACCACCTCACCCTATATGAAAATGTTGCTTTGCCGCTGCGGGTGCGGGGTCATGATGAGGCGAGCTACCGCAATGATGTTGTCGACCTTATCAAATGGGTGGGTTTGGCGGAACGCGTGCACTCCCTTCCCACCGTTCTGTCAGGGGGCGAGCAACAACGGGCCGCCGTGGCGCGCGCTTTGATCGACCGTCCGGAACTTCTTTTGGCCGACGAACCGACGGGCAATCTTGATCCCAATTTGGCGCACCGTTTGTTGCGGCTGTTTGTGGAATTGAACCGGTCTGGCACGTCCGTCGTCTTGGCCACCCATGACGTGACTTTGATGGAACGTTTCCCCGCGCGCCAACTGATCCTTCAAGATGGGTTGCTCGATGTTGTGGAGGTGGCAGCATGACGGCACCGAAGGGCCCATCCCATCACCGGCGCCCGTTTGGTAAAACAGGGGCTGCAAGCTCCAGCGCTGCCTCACTCGTCGGTGGATTTGTCAAAGGCCTGTTGGCAGACCTTTTCGCAGGATTGACCCCAAATCAATCAGGGCCGAGTTCCATCGTGCCGCGCTCTTCTATTGCGGGGTCTGCGCTGTCTTATCTCGTGTGCATCATGGCCTTTTTGGCGAGCCTGACGCTGGGGGCTGTCTCCATGGTCAGCGACACCGCCAAAGGTTGGCAAAACGACATTGCGCGCGAAATCACGATACAGGTTCCTCCCGTCGATGGACGGGATCTGGAAGCTGACGTTGAGGCTGCACGCCAGATTGTCTCGGCGCAGGCGGGTATCAGCGACGTGCTGGTGATTGACGCCGCTGCCAGCACGGCGCTTTTGGAGCCATGGTTGGGGAGCAACATGGACCTGTCAGCGCTTCCGGTGCCAAGGCTGCTGAGTGTTTCGATTGACGCTACATCTCCACCGGACTTCATTGCGTTGAAGAGTGCACTGGCCGCCCAAGTGCCGAATGCGAGCGTAGACAATCACACGCTCTGGCTTGATCGCTTGAGCGGTATGGCGGATGCAACGGTTCTCGCAGGGTTGGTTGTGTTTGGTCTTATGCTGTTCGCCACTGTTTTGACCGTCATTTTTGCAACCCGGGGCGCGATGGCAGGAAACAGCGATGTGATTGAGGTGCTCCACTTTGTGGGGGCTGACCGGTCTTACATTGCACAACAGTTTCAAAAGCACTTTTTGGTTTTAGCCTTGAAGGGGGCCGCCGTCGGGGCTGGGATTGCCCTGCTTGTCTTTGTGTTTGCAGGTTGGTGGAGCCAAGCTGCATTGAGTGATCCGCGTTCCGATCAGATGAGCGCTTTCTTCGGGTCGTTCAGCGTGGGATTGAGCGGATATATCGGGACGGTGCTGCTGGTGTTCGTAATCGCCTTTTTAGCTGCCCTAACGTCACGTTTGACGGTTATGCGCCATGTGGGAACTTTGGATGGTGCCTCGAAACGCTGAATGCCCGCAAATTGACCGTTTTTGAGCGCATTTTTGGACAAGTATGCTGAAAAGTTAACCGCGGGCCGTTGTGAAATCCAAGCGTTAGTGGAAGGCTCCGAGCGCCGTTTTGCGGTCGTAGGTAAAATCAGGCGGTTAGGTCGCGTGTTGTGCAAACCGGGTTCTTGAGCGAACGTTTGCGTTTCACCGACGCATAGACACATGTGGATGGGCAATTCGTTGAGCACAGCGTCAAACACAACCGAGCCATTCGGCGCAAAGCGCAAGGGCATGCGCGCAGCACTTTCCGTGTCGGGTCGTTTCGGGCTGACGCTTTTGCGCACAGTCGTATCACTGTCTTTGATCGCTGTGGTGATTGCCGGTGGCGTGTTTGCGGGCGGGTTTGTTCAGTTTGCCCAAAAGGTGACAAAGCCGGCGCCTCTTACCGCTGATGCCAAGGCCGACGGAATTGTGGTGTTGACCGGTGCCCCGGCTCGGATTGAAAACGCACTGGAATTACTGAGCGAGGGACGGGGGCAACGCCTGCTCATATCCGGGGTTGGCGCCAATACGAGCGATGCCGAGGTTCAACGGCGCAACGTGGCTCGTGCCGATTTGTTTTCTTGCTGTGTTGATACCGAAAGACTGGCCGCGAACACGGCGGGAAATGCCGTCGAGACCGCCAAATGGGTGAAAGACAAGGGCTATAAGTCGCTTCTCGTTGTCACCAGTGATTATCATATGCCGCGCAGCCTGCTGGCTTTTCGTGCGGCGCTGCCGGAAGTTGAACTCATGCCCTTCTCGGTAGCCAAAGTGAGTGCGATGGAAACGGACTGGTGGCGTGATACCGGCACGGTGCGACTGATGCTGAATGAGTATATCAAATATTTGAGCGCCGGATTGCGGGGCTATCTTTAGCAGCGGTGCTGACCGTCATTGCGCTGCATGATCTTAGACCGATAGAGAGAGCGCATTTGGTTTTATCGGTTTGTGTTCTCCCATGATTTTGCTGCGGTCTTTCCTCTACAATCTGGTTTGGTACATCAATCTGCCGTTGCAGATGATCGTCCAAACACCGTTTTACTTTTTCTTGTCGCATAAGTCTGCCGTGAAGGTTCCGCAGCGCTGGGCCCGATCCAACCATTTTTTCCACCGCTGGCTGGTGGGCACGCGCGTTGAAATCTCGGGCTTGGAAAACATTCCCAAAGGCGGTGCGATGGTTGCCTCCAAGCATCAATCGACATGGGACTTTTATTCGATCTATGAGCAACTTCTGGACAGCGCATTTGTCTTGAAGTCGGAGTTGATGAAAATCCCGTTCTTCGGCTGGTACGTTGCGAAGCTACGCCACATCCCCATTCGGCGGGGGGACCGCAAAGCCGCCATGCGCTCCATGCTGGAGGTTGCTCAGACCGAGATTGCACGGGACCGTCAGATTTTAATTTTTCCCGAAGGGACCCGAACAGCGCCGGGTGCTGCACCGGCTTACCGGTATGGCGTGACGCGGATGTATGAGACGCTGCAATGCCCGGTCGTGCCGGTGGCGCTCACGTCGGGGCTGTATTGGCCGCGCCGCAAATTCATTCGTTACCCGGGCGTGATTCGGATGCGGTTTCTCGAACCGATCCAGCCCGGGCTCGATAGCGCGGATTTCGCGGCGCTCATTGAGGAGCGTATCGAACAAGGATGCCTCGACTTGTACCGTGAAACCCTTGCAGACCCCGTGCGTCCGCCGGGTTTGGAGGCCACTCTTGCCGCAGCGGAATCGCATCGGAAATAAATGTTCTTGTAATGTTCTGTTAACCTGTTCTAACTATGTGCTAGAACACAAGGAGAACGAACATGCTTGCAACCCTTCCTTCACCTGCCGTTTCCGATTCAAACGCGTTCCACGCCTATCCACCGGCGCAGCCGTATCAGGGTGCGGGCTTCGATGATCCGGTCGGTCCCGCTTTCGACGGTCCGGTCCCCTTGGGCCGTATCATTCGTTCGGTGGTGGAAGAGGCAGGATTGGGGCGGTTTATCTATCTGCAAGGACGTTCGGGACAACGGTATGTCTTTTCCTCCATCGAGGGCCGACAGGCTGCCATGTATCGTGATGCTTTGTTTGCGGTCATCGATGACAGCGGTTCACCGGTTTTGTTGGCCACACGGGCCAGCGATGTTGTGCCGGGGTGCGAGAGAGTGTTTGTGCATTTGCTCAAGGATGAGTTTGCCGACGCGGATCGAGTGGTTGCCGATATTCGTAGGATGGCCAGTTAGGAACAGGAAATGCTGACGCTGCTGGATTCGTCTTGGCTCAGGTCGCGCGCGAGGGCTTCCAAGCGGCGATCTCGGACACCAAGATCTTTCAGCTTGTTGGCTGTCTCAAGCAGATAGGCTTCGTTGGGGCCGGACAGTCCGACCGCCCCCCGCACTTGTTTCAATAGGGCAGCGTGAGACAGCCGTCCGGCATATTGCTCATGCCCGGTATCCACTAAAAATGTTGTGCAGGTTACCGTCCGGCTGTCATCGAGACGGGCGGGGCGTTGGGCCTCCAGATAGACATTGGTCACCAGTTCCCGACCGCGCAGGTAATCAAGCGTTTTGTCCCAGTTGTGCGGTTCTATGCGGAAGGCAAGACCCAGGCACGACCCACCCCTGTCCAAGCCCAGCACGATACCGGGACGTTCCGGTGTGCCGCGATGAACATAGGAATAGACGCACGGTTGGCGGTGCACGCCCGCCATGCGGGCTGGTCTCGCCTCCACATAGTCGAAGCCCGGCCGCCACATGAGCGATCCATAGCCAAAAACCCACATTATACGTGTACTCCAAACACATTGGCGAACTCAAAATGGCTTGCCGCCCCTGTCAGGTTGAGCCACCAAACAGTATACCGGTCCCATAGGACAAAGCGCCAGTCGCTCCAAGCATATGCACCGTGGGAAACGGAATGGTGAGAGCGGGAGACGATGATGCGGTGGTTGAAACGTGTGCTTTGGCTGGTTGCAATCATTGCGGTCGTCTGGAGCGGTGTTTGGTACGCCGCGTCGTTGTTACTCAACAATCAGATTACGCGCATGTTGGCCGACCTTCGCGACGAAGGGACCACAATCGAGTGTGCTGATCAAACCGTTGGTGGCTTCCCGTTTCGTATCGGGCCCCGTTGTGCAGATGTACGGGCGGTACAATCTCGTCCTGCATCCGGTGAGGTTTCTCTGAACGGCCTTGTGGCCGAAGCATCTCTGCTCGACCCAGGCACATTTCACGCGACACTCGACAGCCCGTTGGCCATAGGGTTTGGCTCTGGTCAACTCACGGGCCGATGGGACGGTCTAAACGTGACAACAGACTTCACGCTGGATGGGGGTTTTGAGCTTCTCAAGTTGACCGCTAAAAGCATGGAGTTTGGTGATGGAAACGGCGCTATCAAAGCAGCTTTGGTAGATGCACAGATGTTCCCGGTGTCGGTCAATGCCGTGCCAACGGATATACAAACCCAGATTCACTTGGTTCGTTTTTCGTTTGCTGGTTTGCCGGTGGCAACGCCGAAGCCCGTTGACCTGAAAACCCGCATAAGACTGGCTAAAAGCTATCAGCCTTTGGTGAGCAGACGCGTTCCATTTGACGTGTGGGTGCGCAGTGGCTTCGATCTAACAATCGATCAGTTGCAACTTGAGACCCCCAATGACCAGAACGCGAACGGATTGTTGCACATATCAGGTCCCGTGCAGGTAGACCCAAATGGTTTGCTCTCAGGCACATTGCGGATTGCCATCGCAAATCCACAGGCCCTGCAGGACTGGGCTGATGTACTTCCTGTTCAGGCGGCACAGGGCCTTGGAGTTCTCACCCAAGCTGTTTCCGGTATGGGAAAGCCCACGCAGATAAACGGGCGCCAAGCGCGCAGTGTTGAAATTATTTTGGAACGGGGAGCCATAAAACTCGGCTTTATCACTCTTGGTCAGATACCGCCGCTGCGCTTTTGATGCATTCAGCTTTTCTTTTTAACAGGCTCGACTGTATCTGACGGTTCGTCGGACGTGTAGCGTCCGAAGTTTGGCAGATCGACCTCTTGGCCCGCTTCGATAATGCCACGGCGTATGGCCCGCGTCTTGGTAAAGTGATCGAACAGCAAATCACCATCGCCCCAGCGCACCGCCCTTTGAAGTGCCGACAGGTCCTCGGAAAACCGCCCCAACATTTCCAGCACTGCGTCCTTGTTGTGCAAGAAGACGTCACGCCACATCACGGGATCGGATGCGGCAATACGGGTGAAATCCCGAAAACCGGAGGCAGAAAATTTGATGACTTCGGATTGCGCCACTTCCTCCAGATCGGAGGCAGTGCCCACGATGTTGTAAGCGATCAAATGCGGAATGTGGGACGTGACCGCCAAGACCCGGTCGTGATGATCTGCGTCCATCAGTTCAACCTGCGACCCCAAGCCTTCCCAAAGTGCCGTCATTTTGGTGACTGCCTGCGGGTCCGTGCCCTTTTCGGGCGTGAGCAGGCACCAGCGATCATCGTAAAGCGTCGCAAACGCGGCATCCGGGCCAGACTGTTCTGTACCGGCGATGGGATGACCGGGAACAAGATGCACATCTTCGGGCAAATGCGGTGCGATCTGCGAGATTACCGACCGCTTGACCGAACCGGCATCGCTGACAATGCATCCAGGCTTGAGGTGAGGCGCCATCTGTTCGGCCAGTGCGGCAAACGTACCAACCGGTGTGCACAGAATCACACAATCCGCATCGGCCACCGCGTCGCATAGAACCGTTGTGTATTCGTCTGCCAAGTCGAGATCTTGGGCCCGCGCTGCAGTCTCCTTCTTGCGCGTATAGGCCACAACATGTTTGGCCAGACCGTCGCGCCTTGCCCGCAGTGCTATAGAGCCGCCAATCAAGCCAATGCCGACAAGGCATAGCCGTTCAAATATTGGGGTAGCCGTCACGCGTCTGTCCCGAGCAAATCGGTAAGAATTGCAATCACCCCGCGACAGGCCTCTTCGGTGCCGATGGTCATACGCAGCGCGTTATCAAACCCGTAGGGCGTGACGCGCCGCAGCACGAAGCCTTGTCTGGTGAGTTCCGCATCCGCCTCAGTCGCAGTGATCGCCACATCGTCAAAGTGGATGAGGACAAAATTGCCGACGCTTGGTGTAACCCTAAGGCCAAGAGCCTCTAAATGCTTGGTCGTCCATTCCAACCATGTATCGTTGTGGGCGATGGCTGCGTCCACCATGGCCCGGTCCTGTACCGCCGCCTCCGCAGCCGCCAAGGCCGCCGCGTTAACATTAAAAGGCCCCCTTACGCGGTTGAGCGCGTCGATGATGTCCAGTGGTGCGTAGATCCAACCCACGCGCAGGGCTGCCAGACCGTGAATTTTGGAAAACGTTCGCGTCATCACGACATTACTGTGGGACGAGACCAATTCGAGACCAGATTCATAGTCGTTTTTGCGAACGTATTCGGCATAGGCCGCGTCCAACACCAAGATCGTGTGATCAGGCAGGGCTGCGTGCAGTCTTCGGACCTCGTTTATGGGAACATAGGTTCCGGTTGGGTTGTTGGGATTGGCCAAAAACACGATCTTCGTGCGCTCTGTCACCCTCTCCAAAATGGCATCTACACTAGCTGTCTCCGCCGTTTCCGGCGCGACGACCGGCGTGGCGCCGGAAGCCAACACCGCGATCTTGTAGACCAAAAAACCGTGCTCGGTGAAAATCGCCTCGTCACCCGCCGACAGGTAAGTCTGCGCTAACAGGCCCAGGAGTTCATCCGAGCCATTGCCGCACAGGATGTTATCCGCGTTCAACCCGTGTGTTCGTGCAATGGCATTGCGCAGACCGGTGGCGGAACCATCTGGATAGTCTTCCAACACGTCAGCTAAATCCGCGAAGGCATCACGGGCCCGGCGGCTTGGCCCCAAGGGGGTTTCATTGGCCGATAATTTGTGGAGTTTCACGCCTTCGGGAACGGCCGACTTGCCGGGCACGTAAGCTGCGATGTCCATGACGCCGGAATTGGGCTTGGGAGCGGCCATGATTGTCCTCATATGTGCGTTTGACTGTTTCCGACGGAAGCGCGAGCCGGGGTGACCAGCGATGGGTTTATCGGCTGTTTCTGTTCAAGGGAAGCCCGGACCGAGAGAGAGGGTCCGCTTGAGGTTCTGCGTTTGCGCTGGCGGGGCGGGATGACGCCGTTTGCGGTGCCAAGACGGGAACAAACACACGGCGGGACTGGCGCTGGCGCACCGGCAATCCTTGGTAAAGTTGTTTGGTTGCTTCCACCACCACCGCGCCGGCAAAAGCGGGCGTATAACGCCGTCCGATCCGCTCCAAAGTTGGCGCGGCACTTAAGACAAACCGCCGTTTTGAGGGTGGGAAATGCAGAGCATCCGACCATGCGGTTGGGGTGAGCATGTTTTCGCGCAGAAGGCGGGCCAGTTGACCACCGGTATAGGGGCGGCCTGAGCCAAACGGTGTATGTTCCACCCGTGCCCAATAGCCACGACGGTTGGGCACCACGATTACCAAACGGCCATTGGGCGCCAGCACGCGCCACATCTCATGCATGAGTTCCTGCGGGTTCTCGCAGTGCTCCAAACAGTGCACCAAAAGAATGCGGTCCATGCTGGCGTCCGGTAGAGGCAAGTCTTCCTCAAACACAAGGGAAGTCGCGCTCTCCTCCAAGGGCGGCCAATGCATGGCCCCCTGTTTGGCCGGCATGAAGGAAAGGCAGCGTTCGGCGTCCGTTCGGAACATGTCCAAAAACGGTGTGGCAAAGCCCATGCCCAAAAGCCGTTCATCGCTGATGGGACGCCAAATACTGCTGAGCGACTGCCCAAGCGTGCGCTTCGCCATTTGCCCGACCGGGGTGGCGTAAAACTGGCGCAAATCCACAATATCCATATGCATGTTAAGACGCTATCAAGGTGCAGGCGGCGGCGAAACCGCCAAACTGTCACTCTATTTCCGTAAGGTTGATCCATCATGGCGCAACGCCGGCTTAAGGTTTTCCAGTTCCCCTGTCGCGACGACAATTATGGCGTGATCTTGCACGACCCTGTGACGGGTCTTGTGATTTCCATCGACGCGCCGGAGGAAGAGCCCATTGTGGATGTGTTGAGTGACAAGAAGCTCAAGCTTACCCACATCCTGACCACACATCATCACGGTGATCATGTGGCCGCCAACACCGCACTCAAGAGCGCTTACGGGTGCCATATTATCGGCCCGGTGGCGGAAGCTGATCGCATTCCCGGTATCGATGAACCGGTGTCTGATGGCGATACGCTTAACCTATCGGGTGTGCCCGTCCGCGTGATTGCGACACCAGGGCACACAGCCGGTGAAGTGTCTTATTACTTTCCAGATCAAAGCATGGTCTTTGCCGGTGACACGCTGTTTGCCATGGGCTGCGGCCGTTTGTTTGAAGGGGACGCAGCGACTATGCACGCTTCACTGCAAAAGCTTGCAGCCTTGCCGGATGACACGAAAGTTTATGCCGGCCACGAATACACGCTGTCGAACGCAAAATTTGCTTTGTCTGTTGATGGCGACAATCAGGAGGTCGTTGGTCGCGCACGGGAGATCGAGCATTTGCGCGACAATGGCAAGCCAACGCTGCCCACAACAATCGCGCTGGAGAAAGCCACCAATCCTTTTATGCGGACGCAAGATCCAAAGCTTCGTGCGACGCTTGATATGGAAAGTGCCAGTGATGAAGACGTGTTTGCCGCGTTGCGTCAGCGCAAGGACCGCTTCTGATGCATGACGGTATGAATGCGCAGGACTTAATCTCCATGCTCGAGCTGGAGCCGCATCCGGAGGGTGGGTTTTATCGCGAGACCTTTCGCGATGCGGACAACGCTTCGACCGCGATTTACTATCTGCTTGAAGCGGGAGACTGTTCCCACTGGCACCGCGTGATCGGCAGCTCAGAAATTTGGCACCATTATGCGGGCGGGCCGCTCGCGTTGACGGTTTCGCCGGATGGGCACGATGCGCAGGCGTTTCGGCTGGGGCCAAACCTCACGCAAAATGAGCAGCCGCAGGTTGTCGTCCCGTCGGGCTGGTGGCAAACGGCAGAATCGCTTGGCCATTGGACACTGGTGGGCTGCACGGTTGCCCCCGCGTTTGACTTTGCGAATTTTGAGATGGCGCCACCCGATTGGCGGCCCGTGCCGAGATCTTCAGGCGGCCGTTGAGGAACCCGGCGTGTCTGTGTCCGCCGAAGCCTCTGACTTTGACGGTGTTTCGGTCCCAACCAAAGTGTCATCGTCCACGTTGCAATACCAAGGCAGGTCTGAGGACGGCTGGCCAAACGCAAACCCTTGCAAATAGTCGACGCCGAGTTCTTTGAGGGCCTTGGCCGTTTCTGCGTCTTCCACCCACTCAACGACGGTTTTGACCCCAAACAGATTGGCGATGTCCACCAGCGCCTTGATAAAGCCGTTGTTTTCGATGCTGTTTGAGATGTTGTGGGCGAATTGGCCATCGATTTTGATGATGTCGAAGGGCAGACTTTTGAGGTTTCTGAAGGAGGTGAAACCGGCACCAAAATCGTCGAGCGCCACCTGACACCCCAACTCTTTCACCGACAAAATGAACTGTCTGGCCTCATCGAGATGCTCGGCTGCATAGCTTTCCGTGATTTCCACGATCAAACGCTCCGCGAGGCCGGTTGTGCGTGAACAGGCCACTGCCAGCTTAGCGAGCCACTCTGGATCGCTTGCAGTTTCATAGGTCACGTTGAGCGACAGGCGCGCGTCGGGCGATGCTTGAAGCGCCTCCATGGCGATGTCGAGTGCGTAGTGATCGACAAGCCGGATGAGCCCAAGGCCTTGAGCCACCGAAACGAAGTCTCCTGCTCGCAGAGCCGTGCCGTCTTCGGTTTGAAGCCGCACCAAAGCCTCGTGAAACACCACCTGAGATGTGCGGGCATCCACGACCGGTTGCCAGGCCAGCTTGACCCGGCCTTCTTTCAGTGCGGTGATGATTTTTTCAGCGGTGTGTGCCGCTTCAAACCGTTCCTGGTCTTTTTGGGGATTGGGTCTGTAAGACACAATTGAGGCGTCACGGGCGCGTCTGGATTCCCGCAAGGCCTGATGTGCCGCCATGAACACTTCACGCAGATCCCGCGCGTGTTCGGGCATGGCAACGCCACCCACACAAATGGAAACCGCGATGGGTCCTTTTTCTGTGACCACCACGTTTTTGCGCAGCAAATCTAGTACACGGTGCCCCGCCACCAGCATGTCCCGCTCGTTTGCGGCAGGCAGAATGATTCCGATCTTTGCCCCGGTGAAGCGCCCGATAATGTCTTCATCCCGCAAATTGCCTTGGAGTTTTCGGGCCACCTCCCGGATAACGGCATCGCCCGAGTCGTAGCCATAGACCGAGTTGATTAAATCAAAATGCTCCAACCCCACAACGATGAACGAGGCCGCTTCGCCCGATTGTTTGATCTGCTCGAGTTGCCGTTCGAGACAAACGTTGAGATGCGAGCGGTTAAAAAGACCCGTCAAAGGATCGTAGCGTGACAGTCGGTCAAGACGTTCCTCGGCGGCGCGCCGTTCATTGATGATGCGCAACACGCCGTGGGCGCGTACGGGGGTTCCTTCGGCGTCCGCAAACCAACGTCCGCTGTCCTCCAACCAAATGTCACTGGTGGTTTGCAATCGTTCTGCACTGAGAGCGTATTGAATACGGTAGGGCACGCCCCCGCCGTGGTCGATATCGGACGAAGACAAGATCGTGTTTTCGCGGGTCTGGGTCGTTGTTGGGAGCAATAATTCGCTAAACCGCCGACCGCTGGCGATGAGGCCTGCCCTGTCTACGCATAGAAGAGCCTCTGCGCCATCGCTCCACGAGATGCTGTCCGATGCGATGTCCCACTCATACATGCATTCGCCAACAGAGCGCAGAATTTCGGCCGCCGTTTTCCGTCGGTTCTTGAGCGTTTGAGCCTCACCGTTTCCAGGCGTGGATGTACTGTCCGTGTCCGCTTGCGCATCCGGAATGCCCGAGGCTTCGCTGTGTTGCTCTGCAAGTTTCTTTGGCGATTGGGGTGCCATGACCGCCCGTTGTCTTCTTACAATCGAATTTACGTTAAGGCATTTATGGTTAATGAAAATGAAATGAGCCCGCCAATGAAAGCAAGGTTCATGTCATTTGCCGTGTTTTTGACAGCCATCGAATAGCAATTGCCGAGGAAGATGATGGCTGCCATCGGACCGAGACGTCCAACCTGTTACCTTGTCTGTGGATGGCTTTGCGATATTTGTAACCGACACCGCAGCACACCGGAATTGGCGCATGACCTTTCAAAATCGCTACGCGGACTTTTTGTCCCGTTATCAACGACTGTCAGCCCTGCGTCAGGTGGGTGGCATCTTGTCTTGGGATCAAGAAACCATGATGCCCCCAAAGGGCGCTACCGCCCGGGCCGTTCAGATGGGCAGCTTGGAACATGTGCTGCACGGTTTGGAGACGGACCCCGCCTATAGCGATTTGGTGGACGACTTGGCCAACCATGATGAAGCCGATGCCCAACAAAAGCGCTCTGTCGCATTGGCCAAGCGGTCTCTCGATCGGACCCGAAAAGTGCCAGCGGATTTGGCGGCAGAATTGGCGAAACAGACCGCGTTGGGACAAGGCGTGTGGGCACAGGCGCGGGCGGCTGCGTCCTTTGCGGATTTTGCGCCCGCCTTGGAAATCATTGTTAAATTGAAGCGGGAAGAGGCAGACGCGATCCGCTCCGGGCGTGATGGTGATGTCGCACCCCTCTCTCGCTACGATGCTCTGCTGAACGATTTTGAACCGGGCATGACCAGCGCTGTTTTGGGCCCACTGCTCGAAGGAATGCGCCCAAGGCTTTCGAAACTGCGTGCGAAGATCGCGGATTCCTGTATTAAGGCGAAAGAACTCGTCGGTCCTTTCGACACTCAAAAACAGATGACGCTATCGCGACGCGTTGCAGATACGTTGCATTATGATTTCAATGCCGGACGTTTAGACTTATCGGTTCATCCGTTTTCTTCTGGCACCGGTGGAGATGCCCGCATTACCACGCGTGTGGATGAGGCAGATCCGATGGGCTGTTTATACTCCACTATTCATGAAATCGGCCACGCGCTTTACGAACAAGGCCTTCCTGAAAACTGGTCGATGCAGCCGCTGGGGCACCATGTTTCGATGGGTGTTCACGAGAGCCAATCGCGGCTCTGGGAAAATCAGATCGGGCGTAGCCAAGCGTTCTGCCGCTGGTTGCAACCGCAGGCGGAAATTTCATTCGGTTCCTTTGGCGCACCGACGGCGGAGGCGCTTTACGCTGCGGTTAACCGTGTTGAGACGGGCTTTATACGGACGGAGGCAGATGAAGTGCACTACAATTTGCACGTCTTGTTGCGCTTCGAGTTGGAGCAAAAATTGATCGAAGGCGAAATAGACGTGGCCGATCTGGAAGCCGAGTGGAACGCAACCTTTGAGCGTGATTTCGGACTGGCTGTTCCCGATGCCGCCAAGGGTGTTTTGCAGGATGTGCACTGGTCTTGCGGTCTTTTTGGTTATTTCCCGACATATGCGCTGGGCAATATTTATGCTGCACAATTGTTTGCGGCCTTGAAGCGCGATGTGCCGGAACTGCACGCGCAATTGGCAGATGGTGATTGCACAGCCGTTCTGGCTTGGCTGAGGTCAGCAGTTCACCAAAAGGGTCGACTTCTGGAAGCTACAGACTTGATGCAGGAAGCTTGCGGGGCTGCGGTTTCGAGCGCGCCTTTGTTGGATTCTCTCGAAGACAAATTTGGTGCGTTGTACGATTTGTAGCGCTTATTTCCACTGGCACCGTCTGGCCACCAAAATCAGTCCCCCACGCGCCATTGCTGCGCCATTGTCGGGCTCTTGTGGTGATTGGGTCGCTGGCGCGCCACGCTTGTGCTGGGCAGCCGGGCCTCATAGAACACCCTTGCGGGGGCACGCGAAAATCTTGGGGTTCTCAGACATGGACACTGAAACAGGCAAGAGCTTGGGCAAAGCGCGGCTGGTTCTTTCATCGCTTTCTATCGCTATGCTTGCGTGGCTGCTGCCCGCCGCTGCCAAGGCTGAAACGGCCCAGACAAAACCCGTACCCGTGGCCAAGGCGGCTCCCGCAGTGCCCGAGCCGTATCTGGGGAAACCGGCCAAAGGTGATACTTACCGGATTGTCATTTTGGGCGACTCGCTGGGCGATGGTCTGTATCAGGGACTGACCCGGCTCAACAAGGGCAATGATCGGGTTAAGTTGACGAAAAAATCCAAGGTAAACACGGGTTTTGTGCGGGTGGATCGGTATGACTGGAACAAGGCCGCGACCAAGATCGCGAAAAGCGGGGCCTATGATGTTGCAGTGGTTCTCATTGGTTTGAATGACCTCCAGTCTTTCCGTGAAAAAAGGCAAATCGCATCACTTTCAAACCGATGGTTGGGTTGTCCGTTACAAGGATCGCATCGACCGCATGATGTTGGATCTGAAAAATGCAGGCATGGCCGTGTACTGGACGTCCATCCCGATCACATCTCCCAAGCGCTATCAGAAGCACTACAATTATCTCAACGGCCTTTACCGCGAAGCGGCTGAGAAGAATGGAGTGCGCTTTATCGATACGTGGACGCCGCTGGCGGGCGCGAACGGCAAGTACACACCCTTTTGGACAGATGAGGCCGGCAAGCGCAAGAACATCCGGATGCGCGATGGCGTGCATTTTACGCCCACCGGCTATCTGATTTTTGCCCAATTTGTGGACGATATCATCAAGCAAGACATGGGCAAAGTTGCCACGCAGTGACCAAGCGGCCACGACCCAGCGGATGGTGGTGCAGTCCAACTGAACACTACAAAACACTGTTGCGCTTTGTTAAAATGCCCGCGCAAGTTGTGCTGTTGACGCTCTTTTAACCATGCTTGGATAGATTTGCTTAAGAGTCTGTCGTGCCCAGTCGAAAGGCCTGAGGATTGTTGAGCGTCGCAATGAGCCTGATTTCGTCCCGCTTCCCACATAAGTTGTCCGTTTCGTCTATTTTGGTGGTGACAACGGGACTTTTATTGTCGGCGTGCAGCGGGGCTTCGGATCAAATGACAGCCGGCCTCAACAGCCGCCCTATGGAAGGCGGAACGGAAACCGCCCGGCAGGCCGTTTTTGATCGAATGGCGAACCGGCTCCGTGTGCAAAGCCGCACGATCCAATCCGGCAGAAAGCCTTTGCTTGAGCCCTATCAGGCCCAGTTCCGCCCAAATTCCGGACGCCTGTTGCAACCTACGCTGCTCGCTGCGTCCGATGGTTTTAACAAACCAGTCGCGCTGGCAAGCATTGCGGACCGTGTGAGGCCGACCGTCGAAAACGCTTCCACCGCAAAAGACGCTCTACCGATCATCACGGCTTCGTTGCCGGTCGAAAAACCGAACACTTCCGTGCAAGGCCGTCAGCCCAACTACGGCTTGCGCGGGCAGGGTGGTCCGCTCGCCCGCTTGCAGGCCAAATTACAGGCGCTCAAATCCGGCCAGCGTACGCAGCCGGTGACTATCCTTCACATTGGCGACAGCCATGTGGCATCCGACAGCTTTTCACAGGGCATTCGCCGTAAGTTGCAGGCGGAATACGGCAATGCCGGGCGCGGTGCGGTGATCCCTGCCGGTGCCTTTAAATACGGTTTTATTGACCAGGCAAAAATGACCCGCAGCGGCAATTGGCGGTCTCATACAGCCCTGCGCCAGAGGAAAGGTCGTTATGGCATTTCCGGCGTTTCGGTCTCGTCCCGCTCATCGCGGGCTTCCATGAAGATGACGGTGCGCAACGGCGAATTTGACTGGGCTTCGGTTACCGTGGCCACAGGCCCCTCGCAAGGCAGTGTTGTCCTCAAAGTTGGCGATACAACCAAGCGTTTCGATGCGCATGCCTCCAAAAAGGGATCAAAGACGTTTCAAATCAAAGCCAAAGGAAGCGTTTTCGAAGTGCGGCCCGGTGGCGGCGCGCAAACCACCGTTTTAAATTGGGCCACAGGTCGGAACACGCCGGGCATCCGCTACATCAATTTTGGCCTCATCGGTGCGACGGTGAACATCACCAAGCGCTTCAATCCGCAACTTGTTGCTAACGACATTCGCGCCATCAAGCCGGACTTGATCGTCTATGGATTTGGCACCAATGAGGGTTTCAACGATAATCTCAATCTTGCCCGCTATGCTTCCTATGCCAAGGGCTGGATGGGGTCCCTACTCGATGCTGCTCCACAAGCCGACGTCGTCTACATGGGAGCCGCTTCCGGTTTGCGCCGCCGAAACGGACAGCGTTGCGGCAGCTGGGCCATCCCTAAAAAGATGAAACCTCTTCGCCAAACCGTCAAAGAAGTGGCGGCGGCTCAAAACGGCGCATATTGGGATTGGTCCAAGGCCATGGGCGGGGACTGTGCGGTCAATTCATGGGCCGGCAAGGGTTTGGCCGCCCGCGACCGGGTGCACCTGACGTCCAAGGGATACCGCCGCAGTGCGGCCTATTTTGTGGATTGGCTGACGGCTCCCGAACGCAGCAACCGGGTCGTCGCGCTTAACCAATGATGCCCGTGAAGTTGGCTTGTGGCCAGTTCCCGGTTTCCTCGTGTCGGCAACAGCACTAAACAGCTTGAAGCGCTTCCTCTTTGGGCTTTGAGGCTTTTGCTTTTCCCAACTGCCACTTTTGCCGTTTTTTTTACGTTCGTCTTTGGCGCGGCGTGGGCTTTGCGTGGTTGGGCCGACGGTCGCAAGGCGTTTTTGCTGGCGGCGAGTTATCTGTTTTACGGCTGGTGGGATTGGCGGTTCTGTTTCCTGCTGGCCTTTGCCTCCTTGGTGGCATGGGCGGCCGGTTTGGCGCTTGGGTCGGATGAACAAAGACACCGCCATCGTTTGATCCTGTGGGCGAGTGTTGGCACGTTGCTGGCGATCTTGGGATTTTTTAAATATTACGGCTTCTTTCTTGAAAGCCTGCAGGACGTCTTGTTTGCGGTTGGTTTGCAGCGGGATCTGCCACTTCTGGCAATCATTCTTCCCGTCGGCATCTCGTTTTTCACGTTCCAGGCGATTTCTTACATCGTTGATGTGCACCGCGGAGAAATAACGGCTCGGCGCAGCCCGTTGGACGTGATGGTCTACATCTCATTGTTTCCCCAACTGGTGGCTGGTCCAATCGTGCGGGCCGCAGATTTTTTGCCCCAGTTGGAACGCAAACCCCGGTTGACGCGGGCCATGGTGGGCTTTGGTCTCACCCTTTGTGCGCTGGGGCTGTTTAAGAAAATGGTGGTCGCCAACTATTTGGCGGTTGATCTGGTGGACCCGGTGTTTCTGGATCCAACCGCCTTTTCCAGCGTGGTCGTCTTGCTGGGGGTCTATGGCTATGCGGTGCAAATCTATTGCGATTTTTCCGGTTACAGCGACATCGCCATCGGGACGGCAGCCCTGCTTGGGTATCGCTTTAAAGACAATTTCAATCAGCCCTACCGGGCGGAAAGCCTGCAGGACTTTTGGCGGCGCTGGCATATGTCTCTGTCGCAATGGCTGCGGGATTATCTTTATATCCCCTTGGGCGGGTCGCGCTTGGGCACGTGGAAGACCTATCGTAATCTGCTGGCCACCATGGTCCTGGGCGGCTTGTGGCACGGGGCTGCGTGGAACTTTGTGATCTGGGGTATGATCCATGGCGGCTGGTTGGCGCTGGAGCGGCTGTTGATGGGCACACAAACCTATGCTGCGGGCCGCTTGCGCCGGTTTGTTGGATGGTTCGTCACGTTTCACGTGGTGTGCGCGGCTTGGGTCTTTTTCCGCGCCACAGATATGCTCATTATCTCCGATTGGTATTCCGTCCTGTTTGCCGGAACTGCGGGCTTGGAGGGTTTGACGTTGCTTAGCCTGATCTTGATCATCGGCACGCTTGCCATGCAGTTTTCTCCACCCCGCCTGGAAATGCGCATCGGTGCGCTGGCTGACAGAAACCCGCTTTGGTTTGTTGTCACATGTTTTGTTCTTGCTGTTTTGACCACGGTTTTGGTGTCCCCTCCGGGCACAGCGCCATTTATTTATTTCCAGTTTTGAGGATGGGTAATCGTGGCCGCTGATTTCAATGAAAGCGCGCAAGACGCGCATTCGCACCCGCTTGTTTGGCGTGTGTTTGTTGGGTTTGTCTTCGGTCTCGTCTTAGGGGCTGCCTTCCAGTCTCAGGCGCTGGTTACGTTGAGCTATGATCTTGAACCCGGCCCGATGGCAAACCGGGTGGTGTTGGTTGCCGAGACTTGGCACGGAATGATGCAGCAGCTTGGCCTGCCAACGGTCTCAGAGACGATCAGCGAACACCTTGAGACTTTTAGAACCCGCCCCGTAGGATCGTCCGACTGAGTGATGTCTAGATCATTTCTATCTCTGATAGAATCGATCCAGTTGTGGCGCTCACACTGTCGGCCTCTAGAGGCCTTCGCGACCCTGGGTGGGCGGAGGGGCGGCGCATAAGCGCCGGGTTGCTCCTCGCAACCGAGCGGTTCAATCAAATTGTGAACCGCTCGAACGACCCACGACAGCAAAAATGGTGATCCCGGCGCGATTCGAACGCGCGACCCTCAGATTAGGAAACCGAACATCCTAGGGCGATCACCAACGCTTTATGGGCGATTAACGGTTCGCGGACAAGGACTTACACGACACCATGGGTGATGTGAGCTGATCACGGGTGATGCACAATCGGTGCTTCATTCGGTGCTCAGCCCGGTACCTATGGAGATAATTATGGCTGTAATGAATTTGACAGAAGCTCGTGTCCGCGAGCTTCCACTTGGCTCAGGCATATGGAGAGATGACCAGGCGAAGGGATTGATGGTGCTTTGTCACAAGTCCACTAGAACATATGCCGTGCAAGGTGATGTCCGGCGAGATGGTCGTCACGTACGCACGGTTCGGGTGAAGATTGATCGTTGCGACAGGATCAATCTGAAGGAAGCTCGTCGCAAAGCTCGCGACCTGATGAGCCAAATCCAGTCGGGTGTGGACCCGACAGCCAAACGCAGACAAACTGCAATCACAATTGCCGAAGCTCTTGAATTGCATCTCGGTGAGAAGAAATTGCGTGAGGCGACAAGCGAGAGCTATCGCTACCACATTGAGAAATATCTGCCTCGCTATCGCAACCGAGCGATTGTCGATCTGTCAAGATCTGAGGTTCGTGACCTGTACGACCAGTTCAAGGTGAAGCATGGTCAGACGACTGCTTCGGGCGTGATGAGAACGCTTCGGGCCATCATCAACACGGCTATGCGTATCGACGAGACGATTGAGACCAATCCAGTCCATGCAATTCGCATTCAGGCTCCTAAGCGCAGAGAAGTCGATCCGATCAACATCGCCGAGTGGTGGGAAAAGACTGACGCGCTCAGTCCCATTCGGCGTGATCTGCATCGTTCTTTCCTTTTCACAGGTGCACGTTCTGCTTCACTTCTGAGAGTAAAACGCGAGGACGTTGATCTGGAGCAAAAGATCATGACCTTCACCCATCTCAAAACTGGCGGCAGAATGCTGTTCCCGATGGGCGAATGGTTGAGCGAGATGATCGCGACCAGATTGGATGACGATGTTCCAATCGGCAGCGAATGGCTCTGGCCTTCCATGACGAGCAGGATCGGACGGGTCGTCGAACCGAAGGAAATGAGGCACGATGTGCCTAGCCCACATGTTTATCGACATTTGGCGAGAACTATGTTCATAGCAGCAGGCGTGCCTTACGCCGAAAGCGCTCTGTTGCTTGCGCAGAAGCTACCGGGTGCGTCAGGTGGCTACGTCCATCCAGAGCACTTGGTCAAACATCTGAGGCCGCATGCGCAGGCGTTGGAAGACCATATTTTCGGGCAGAGAAATCGCAGTTGCGCGAACTGAAAAACTGTGCATGCTCGAAATCATCGCAGCTAGTTGGGCCGTAGAGTCGGCCTGTGAGCTAAAGCCTGAGTGAGCTGCGTTACTCATTCCTCAGGCTCAAAATTCGGCCCCTATCCATTGGAAGGGCTCGGTCCTGTTCAATAGCCACGTATGGGGTGGCCGTTCGAATGAACTAGGACGACAGACCTCGGGAGATCAAAACCCCGAGGGACCCGGTTCGACGGGAACTCTTCTTAGACAGAACAGACAGACGAATTGTCATTTCTAACCAAGGAAGATTCCATGGAACGATCCACTATCGATGAAGCAATCGAACACGAGCGTTTAGCTCGCAGCTCCACCAACCCCAAACCGGTTTGGTTGAATACAAAGACGGCCGCAAAGTACCTGAGCGCAAAGGAAGGAACACTGAAAACCTGGCGTGCAAAAGGAGTAGGTCCGAAATACCACGTCATTCAAGGCAAGATGGTTCGCTATCATGTCGACGATCTCAACGCGTTCGTACGTGGTGAGGTGAACAATGACTGATTTTCACAACGAAAAGAAAAGCGCTGCCGGAAACGGCAGCGCTCAACAGTTCACTTCACCAACCAACACGAATGGAGATCGCGTCATGAAAAAGGATGCAACAAAACCTGAAACTCTTAAGCCGTTGCAACGTAATGCGGCTTCTTTGAAACCATATCTTTCCACCGGTTATGATCTGATGGCAGTTGTCGGTAAAAGCCCCGCAAGAAAGAACTGGCGAAATCGCCAACCATTTTCTGCGGACGAAGCCTTTCAGTGCTTTGAAGACCGTAACAATGTCGGTGTGAGATTGCGTAGCAGTGATGTTGTGGTGGATGTTGATCCACGTAATTTCCCAAAAAACGATGACGCGTTTGCTCGTTTACAGGCTGGGTTTGCATTGCCGTTAGATGCGGTTGTTCAAACCGGTAACGGTGGATTGCATGTCTACCTGAAGAAGCCGTCTGATATGAAAATCTCAAAGAAGCTCTCTGAGTTTCCTGGAATTGATTTCCTCTCCGCGGGCAACATGGTTGTTGGCGCCGGTTCAATTCACCCTAAAACGGGCGAATTGTATCACTGGAAATCCGGTGCTGACGCCTTGTGCCTGGTCGACCACGCTCCTGAAAATCTGCTTGCAGCTCTCACAAAGACGAACCAGGTGACTTCATCTGTTGAAGCTGGCGAACTGTCCTGCGAGCAGCTTGAAGAAATTCTGTCTGCGCTTGATCCTTCAATTTACAGGGATCAAACAGAATGGCTGAATGTGATGATGGCTCGTCATCACGCGACTAATGGGGCGGGAATTGCAGAGTTCATTGAGTGGTCGACTTCTGATCCGAAATACGCCGCTGCTGCTTTCAGCATCGAGTATCGTTGGAAAAGTCTTCGGACTGATATAGCGAATAGCCGTACGGTGAAATCGCTTTATCGTGAGCTGTGGAAGGCCGGACGTGGTGATTTGATACCGCGTCCGAGTCCTGAAGATGACTTTCCAGAGGATCTTGATGAATCTGAAAGTCTAGGTCCTGACCTGACTAAAGAAGGTAGCCTTCGAAACTCGCTTAAAACAGCCATTCATGTTTTCGACAAAGAGCTAAAACTGGCTGTTGGTTTCGACGTGTTGTCGCAGCGGGCAATGCTGGGAAGTGAGCAAATGCCTTGGTCAGAAAATGTAGGCCGCATTGTGAACGAAGATATCTGCCGACTTTGCAGACGTGCTGCATTGGAACGCTTCGGTGTAGAACTGTCCAAAGACAATGTTCTCGAAGCACTGCTGACACTTGCTCAAAAGGCCCGCTTTAGTCCGGTTGTTGAATATCTTGATGGATTGACCTGGGACGGCACTGAGCGTGTTGAGAGGCTCTTCATACAGTACTTTGGAGCTGAAGACACCGATTATAATCGAGCTGTTGCAAAGCTGTTTTTGACCGCTGCTGTTCGTCGAGCACGAAAACCTGGAACCAAATTCGACACCGTTCCAATTTTGGAAGGTGAACAGGGCTCTGGAAAATCTACGGCTTTGAAAACTCTTGGTCGAGATTGGTTCAGTGACGCTGAACTTGGTCGCCTTGATAACAAGGACTCCGCAATAGTTTTGCAAGGTACATGGATTTTCGAACTGCCTGAGCTTACCGCTCTGAAGCGCTCCGAGGTGAACACTCTGAAGTCGTTTATCAGCCGCCCAGCTGACAAATTTCGTGCTCCCTACGATCGAATTGCTTCGGAATATCGTAGGCAATTTGTGTTCTGCGGTACGACAAACAACTCTGAGTATCTGAACGACCCGACAGGGAACCGCAGATTTTTGCCTGTTGCGACTGCAAAAATCGACTTGACTGCTTTGGCTAGAGACGTTGATCAAATATGGGCTGAGGCCAATTTGATAGAGTTGAGTGGAGCTTCCATTACTTTGCCGACTCACCTGTGGGCTGAAGCTGACCTTCGTCAGAAGGAGAGGCTGTCTGGCAATTGGTGGTATGGCAAAATCCTGAATTACCTCAATTGCCTGCCGAAGGACGTTACCAGAGTCACCAGTCGAGAACTTCTTGAAGGAGCGGTTGGCGTAAAGTTCGGAAGATCGCAGCAGCTATATGCAAAAAGGCTTGTCGCGACGATGAGCGAGTTTGGCTGGAAGTATAAGCGACAACTGAGGTTTGGCGGCAAGAAAAATGGTGAGCCAGGCTTCATCTCCCACAACGATCGACTTTTTACTGACTGAGAACACTGGGAGGGGCGGTGCGGTAGCGTCGCCCCTTAACAATTTCCAATGTTGCACTGTTGTATCTATTTCTTGAAAGCTGTGGTGATGAACTAGGAATAGCGGTCGTTGAGTCCTGCTCATAGTGAATGACCTGAGACCCGTTTCTTCCTCCATTTTTGGGTAGAGTTCGTCCCTGACAAGGAGACGAAGAATGAGATCATCAAGGTTCAGCGACGAGCAGATAATCGGCATGATTAAAGAGCAGGAGGCAGGTACGCCGACGGCTGA
>JBCDKS010000020.1:0-74990 GCA_038746275.1 Pseudomonadota bacterium
CTGCTTACGCGGCAGTCCACTCGTCAGTGCGACACGCACTGCTTCGGCGCGGAACTCCGCACTCGCTTGTTTGCCCATGTCCATTCTCCTTTGTAACACGATACGTGGTCAAAGGAGCGGCACAATCCCGGTACAGGTCCAGAAGAGTGGGGAGTACAGAGCCTCGGTACATATTCGACAGATACGGTGCGCAGCAGAAATGTCCTGCTTGAATTGGCAAACGCACATGAGGCCAAAGAAATTGAAGGGCCGCATGCTAAGTACGTTTGGGGGTGTATAAGCACAACTGATCGAAAAGTCAGGCGAACGGCTCGCGTTGCGGCCATTTTAAGGGCACTTGGCGCGGATGTTCCGGACGACATAGATGCCAATCTCACTTGAACAATTGAACGGAAAACTCCTGCAGCGCATTCAAGTGGTGGACAATGCGTTCGAACGCCATGTCGCATCACCAGCTCTGAAATACCGCGTCGACAAAAACGCATTACAGGCGGGCCTGATCTCGTTTTTATGGCAATCGTGGAGCGATTTCTGCAGAGAAGTAATTTTGGGTTCTGTCCAAGGCGCCGTTACAAAATCAGGGCAGCAGACGACATCACCGCATTCTGCGCGAACGTCCGCAGAGATCGCATTTGTTGCGAAGCAGTTGGCAAACAGTCATCCGGTCAATCAAGTTCGAACTCTATCTGGACGACATGTTGAGCCATCTTGGGGCGATCCGGCAAAACTCAATCTGATTACAACCGGTATTGGAGTTTCAAACGCTCCATCTTTAAGCTCGGCATTTGGAGTTTTGTCTCAAGTCGAGGATTTAAGGCTGTGTCGCAACGCCTGTGCTCACACCAATCGAGAATCCTTGAGCCAGTTAGCAAGTACCCGTGTGCGATATGGCGATACGAAGTTACACCACCCTTCGGATATGATGTTCTGGTCCGATCCGGCAACAAACGACTTCGCATGGAAAGCGTGGGTAGATGAAATGGCTTGTGTTGCAGAATTTGCAATCGTCTAATTTGCATCAACTTTAAATCCAACGTCAGCACAATAAAAACTTCGATCGTTCGCGTTGGGGCTTCGAATGTTTCCTTCCCCCTAAAACATACGGCCAGTCTGACGCTGTCACACCCCGCTTAGTTCGACATTTCTGCACCACCCCCACGCCCCCACCGCATCGGATTTGAACGCATCCCTTGTCTCACCCATGTAAAAGGACATCGGCGCGAAAGGCGGGCGCAACGACCTTCAAACCAACTCCACCCGCAAGCCACGGCCAACCGCTTTCGCGACCCGTGCCAGCGCCGACAGCGTCACGGTGTCATTTTCGGGGTCTAGCAAACGGTCCAGTTGCGAGCGGCTCGTTTCCAGCCGTTTGGCCATTTCCTTCTTCGTCACATTGTCTGCTTTCATGGCAGCGGCCAGTTGGAAAGCCAGCACCCGCTTGACCGCCGTTTCCGTCGTCGCTTCGTAGGTGCCCTGCTCTTTCAGGAAGCCCTCAAACAACTGACCCGCAGACCCTGTCTCGACCTCGGGCGAGGTTTTCGTCGTGTCGTTCAAATCAATCCTCTCATGTGCTTGGCGGCGGTATCCAGGTCCTTGTCCGGCGTCTTTTGGCTCTTCTTGATGAAGCCGTGGAGCAAATCATGTTGCCCCTGTGGGTACAGAAGAAGACACGGGCGATGCGGCCACCGTTGAGTTTGGTTCTAACTTCCCAAAGCCCTTTATGCCCTTTGAGCGCCCGACACAGCGGCACTCCGACGGGCCAGCCAAACTCCGCAGTTCTGATATCGTCACCAACGGATTTACGGTCTTCTTCCGAAAGCGACAGCAGCCAATCACGCACGGGCTACTTGCCTGTCTGCGATTGAAAAAACCGTGCTGGCAATCGCTTCGCAGCATTCGTAAGAATATGTACTTTTTTTGGTACATAAATGCAAGCACTGTGCGCGACCTCAAGTGATAGGGAAACGAATAGCTTCGCCCCCACCCCGTCGTATTTGAACGCATCCCTTGTCGCGCTTATGTCAACGGACGTTGGCGCAAAAGGCGATTGTGGTGGCTAGACACTTGGTGACGCCGCTTTGGCACGCAGGAATTTCTCCCCCATGGCTCAACTTCAGATCGTTTATTGGCGTGATATCCCCGCTCAGGTGATGGTGAAGGCCGGGCGGCGCAATCAGGCGAAGCGGGAACTTTCGCTGCGCTTTACCGAGGCCATCGACATGGCCGCCATGCGCACGGGCGCTGCGGAGTCGGAAGACTATCTGGCCGAGTGGCGGCGCGGCGACCCGGTAGACGTGGGCGACGACCTCGAAGCCGAGGCCGATGCAGCCATGGAAAAAATTGAAACCGAGTATGACAAAGACCGGCTGGTTGCGCTGGTGAAAAACGGAGGCCGTGAGGCATGACCCAGATGACAGCAGCGCATATCGATGCGTCCATGGAAGTGTCGGCCAAACACGTCCATGACGGCAAATTGCAGCCCGGCATGATGCCCGATGGCACGCGCGTCTACATCACCGATGTGGGGGTGGACCCGGTAGCCTCCATCACAGACGCCTGCCGCAAGATCGAGGCGTTCGGATACGTCGCCGTGCCCCACATCCCCGCCCGCCGCATCGAATCCTTAGGCGCTCTGGACGCCCGATTGGGAGCCTTGGCGAGCGAAGCCGGTGTGCGCGATATCCTCATCATCGCCGGCGAGGCGGACCAGCAGATGGGGCCCTACAGTTCGACCCTTGATGTGCTGAAAACGGGCTTGGTCAAACAGCACGGTTTCGCCCATGTCGCGGTAGGCGGCCACCCGGAGGGCAACCCGGCCTATAGTGGCGCGAACGTGATGTCCGTGCTGGCCGAAAAGGTCGCCCGCGCCGCGGATGACGGCGCGAACGTGCGCATCACCACACAATTTGGCTTCGACGGCCCAGCTTTCGTCAACTGGGCGCAGGCCGTGGCCGATGCGGGCATCGAAGCCCCCATCCATCTGGGCGTAGCCGGACCCGCGCGCATTACCACGCTGATCAAATATGCCGCCATGTGCGGGGTGGGCAATTCGCTCAACTTCTTCAAAAAGCGCACGGGCGCGATTGCGCAACTGGCCACCAAACACTCGCCAGAAGACGTGGTCAGCCCCATCGAACAGGCATGGCGCGAAGGCGTGGGCAATCTCGCCCAACTGCACGTCTTCCCCTTCGGCGGCCTGCAAGCCTCCGCCGACTGGCTGTACGACCGCGGCAGCTACGTAAAGGCAGACACGGCGGCTTAAACGTCTGCCGCCCTCACCCTGCCAGCGCGAACGAGCGCACATTTGGCAGTTTTGGCTGCTGCTGGCCTTCGAGCGCGGCGCGAAACGCCCGCACCGCGTCTGCGGCGATGTCAGAGCGGTTCAACGTGTAGATGTGGATCGCCTCAACGCCGTTGCGGGCCAAATCGGTCACTTGGGCCTCAATCAGCCCACGGGCCAGTTCGGTTTGGGCGTGGCGGTCATCCCCGCAAGCCGCAAACCGATTGGCCATGTCATCGGGGATAGCTGCGCCACAGGCGGCTGCGAATTTCACGATGCGCTCAAAACCATAAACCGGGATGATGCCCGGCACGATTGGGATGGTCACATCCGCCGCCACAGCGCGGTCGCGGAAGGCGTAGAAGTCGGCATTATGAAAAAAGAACTGCGTGATCGCACGATCCGCACCGGCAGCCTGTTTGGACAGCAGCGCGTCCATGTCGCTTCGCGCAGACTGCGCCTTGGGGTGCGTCTCCGGATAGGCCGCCACCGAGATGTCAAACCCGTGCAACGCTTTGGCAAAAGCCACCGCCTCTGCGACGGATGTGAAACCCGCGTTCTTGGGCGTTTCCCCTTCAACGGGGTCACCCCGCAGAAGAACCAAGCGGGCAATTCCCTTCTCCCAGAGCGCCGAAAGGTGCTCCGCAAACGCCGCACGATCGGCAAACCGCACCAGGGTCACATGGGCGGCGGTGGGCGTTTCGGTGAGGCCCTGCAATTGGTGCGGCCAGGTCAAGCCGTCTTCAATCGCAGACCCGCCCGCGCCGAACGTCACGGTTTGAAACGCTGGCTCCAACCGACGCATGGCGTGGGCGCAGGTCAGCAGTCCCCGCTCTGCTGAAAATCCTTTGGGCGGAAAAAACTCAAAGCTGACAGTGCCACGCGGGCCCTCGTTTGGACCGCTCTCCGACCCTTTGCCCCGGGACGAACGTGTCGATGAATGACGATGTGAAGGGACCGGCATGGTGAAAGCTCCTGCGTGTGTGAGCAGCTAGGATCATATAAATATTTCTTTATGTCAATATTTACATAAAGAATTCCTTATGTCATTTCGAAAGTCTAGAGAGGCAAGAGCGCCCCGCAGATCACGCGAGCCCTGCTCACCATCAAAACGGCAACAGAATGTCGCTTTTGGTATGGTTTGTGGGCCATGGGCATGGAGATAGTCAGGGCGAAACGGTGGCTTAATTCACGTGACAAAACCGCCCCAAAACAGCGGCCCAAAGGGCCAAATCAAAACAGGCTCACGGAGCCAATTATCAACAGGCTCACAGAGCCAATTATCAACAGGCTCATAGAGCCTTGGAGACAGAGCTTTGACCCGCACCATCGTTGCATCCGCCACCAAAGAGGTCGTGATCGGCTTCGACCAAAAATTCTGCGTCATCGGCGAACGCATCAACCCGACGGGCCGCAAAAAGCTGGCGGCTGAAATGCAGGCGGGCAATTTTGAAACCGTGAAATCCGATGCGCTAGCACAGGTTGCGGCCGGTGCCACCATGCTGGACGTCAATGCCGGTGTCACTTCGGTGAACCCCAACGAGACAGAACCGGCCCTGCTCGTCCAGACATTGGAAATGGTGCAGGACCTTGTAGACGTACCGCTGTCCATCGACTCTTCCGTAACCGCCGCAATTGAAGCCGGTTTGAAAGTCGCCAAAGGCCGCCCCTTGGTGAACTCGGTCACGGGCGAGATGGAAAAGCTGGAGGCGATCCTGCCACTGATCAAACAATATGACGTGCCGGTCGTGGCAATCTCAAACGATGAAACCGGCATTTCCGAAGACCCGGACGTGCGCTTTGCGGTGGCCAAGAAGATCGTTGAACACGCGGCAGACTATGGCATTCCCGCCCACGATATTGTGGTGGACCCGCTCGTCATGCCCATCGGCGCCATGGGCACGGCAGGCAAACAGGTGTTTGCGCTGGTGCGTCGCCTGCGCGAAGAGCTAGGGGTCAACACAACCTGCGGTCTGTCCAACATTTCCTTCGGCCTGCCCCACCGCCACGGCATCAACGCGGCCTTCATTCCCATGTGCATCGCATCGGGCATGACGAGTGCCATCATGAACCCCTGCCGCCCGCAAGAAATGGAAATGGTCCATGCCGCCAACGTGCTGGCCGGTAACGATGCCGACTGCCAAGACTGGATCATGAATTACCGCGATCACGTGGCCGCAGCACCAGGCACGGTCGCAGCGCCCACCCAAACCTCAACCGGCGCCCCCAAACGCCGCGGCGGCCGCGCCGCCCGGGCTGGGTGAGCAGCGGCTTGAAACTGAAGCAGAATAGTGCAAGCCGCCCTCGCCCTTCGAGACGCGGCTCCGCCGCTCCTCAGGATGAGGGATTGGGGACCCACGCACTTTTTGCGGCTGCCAGTTCATCCGCTGCAGCAGAGCAAGAAATAAAACTTCGCCCTTCAATCAGTTCCTGCAATCACATAAGTCGTTCCAGCCAAACTGAGCAGGCTGATCAAACAGCACCCCGCACCACCTATTCCCTCATCCTGTGGAAGCGGAAGGCGCAATCTAACTATTCCCTCATCCTGAGGAGGCGCGCAGCGCCGTCTCGAAGGGCGAGGGAACGCACAAATCCATCAACACGCTCAATCAGCGTCCTCCACACGCCGTCGCGACAAATTTGGGAGCGCTTCGTAGTGCCGCTTGATCAACGCGATTTTTTTCTTGCGAGACCAGCCTTTGATTTGCCGCTCCCGGGCGTGCCCCTCCAACAGGCGAGCGTACACTTCGGTGAACACCAAATTCACAGGCCTTCTGCGGGCGCAGTAGCTGTCCTCCGCACCGTGATTGTGTTCCCAAACGCGCGCTTCAATCGGCTTTTTCGTGGAGCCGGTGTAAAATCTACCGTCCGCACACTCCAAGATGTAAACCGTGAGTTGAATATCCATTGTGAGCACTCTGTTAGCTTTTCACAGCGCTCATGGTCAGTTTTGTCACGCAAATGCGCAAGTCGCCCTCCGAGACGCGGCTGTGCCGCTCCTCAGGATGAGGTCATGGGATATATGAAAGCGCCGGACAACAATATCGTTTTCAGTGTCAGAAAAAATCATACACCCAACAACAACAACCCTTTCGTCGTGAAAGGCCGGGAGGCGCTGTCTCGAAGAGCGGGCGGACGGATGGCCCTCAACAGCCCCAGCGCGCCAACACAAGAAAGCATCAAACGATGACCGATAACCCCCTCGTCATCTTCACCCCATCCGGCAAGCGAGGCCACTTTCCCGTTGGCACGCCTGTGTTGGAGGCTGCGCGGGAACTTGGGGTTTATGTGGAATCCGTTTGTGGCGGACGGGGGATTTGCGGGCGGTGTCAGGTGGCACCGGAGTTTGGTCACTTTGCCAAACACGGCATTGAATCCAAGGCGGACGCGGTGTCCGACTGGTCGCCAAAAGAAGCCCGCTACACGGATAAACGCGGCGACCTGACAGACGGACGTCGCCTCTCCTGTTCGACCACCATCCAAGGCCCGCTGGTGGTGGACATCCCATCCGATACGGTTGTGAACCAGCAGACAATCAGGAAAGCTGCCGACACACGCATCATCGAGCGCAATCCGGCGATCCAGATGTGCTATGTTGAGGTGGAAGAACCTGACATGCACAAGCCTTTGGGTGACCTCGACCGCCTAAAGGCAAAGTTGCACGAGGACTGGGGTTTTGAAGACATTCTGGTGGCGCAGCAAATCCTGCCACAGGTGCAAAAGATCTTGCGCGACGGGAAATGGGCCGTCACCGCCGCCATCCATCAGGACCTCGACTCCTCCCGCCCTACCCTTGTCGCGCTTTACCCCGGCTTGAAAAACGAGGCCTACGGCATCGCCTGCGATATCGGCTCAACCACCATCGCCATGCACCTGTCATCGCTGCTGTCCGGCGTGACGTTGGCATCGGCAGGCACGTCCAACCCGCAAATCCGCTTCGGCGAAGACGTTATGAGCCGCGTCTCCTACGTGATGATGAACCCGGATGGCCGTGAGGCAATGACCAAGGCCGTGCGCAACGCCGTCAACGGCCTCATTGAGCAAGTGTGCACCGAAGCCGGTGTGGAACCGCAGGACGTGTTGGACTGTGTGTTTGTGGGCAATCCCATCATGCACCACCTGTTTTTGGGCATCGACCCGACGGAACTCGGCGGCGCACCTTTTGCGCTCGCCGTCTCCGGCGCGGTTCATACATGGGCGAGCGAGATCGACCTTCATATGAACGAAGGACCGCGCGTCTATATCATCCCCTGCATCGCAGGCCATGTCGGCGCAGACGCGGCGGCAGCCACGCTTTCAGAAGCGCCTCACAAGGAAAAAACACTGTCCCTCATGGTGGACGTGGGCACGAATGCCGAAATCGTTTTGGGCATGGAAGGCCGCACGATGGCCTGCTCGTCCCCCACCGGACCAGCGTTTGAGGGTGCAGAAATTTCCTGCGGGCAACGCGCGGCCCCCGGCGCGATTGAACGGGTGCGCATCGACCCTGTCACACTGGAACCTCGCATCCGCATTATCGGTGTGGATGTGTGGTCGGATGAACCGGGCTTTGCTGACATGGCCAAAGCAACCGGCGTGACCGGCATTTGCGGATCGGGCATCATCGAGGTCATCGCAGAGATGTTCCTCGCCGGGGTGATTGACGAAGACGGCGTGTTGAACGGCGCTAAGGCTGCGGTTTCCAATCGCGTGTTTGAGGACAAGCGCACCTTCTCCTACCGCTTGTGGGAAACGGAGGACGGCCCGGACATCACGGTCAGCCAGACGGACGTTCGGGCGATCCAGATGGCAAAGGCAGCGCTCTATGCCGGTGTGCGTTTGTTGATGGACAAGCACGGCGCCGACACGATTTCCAAGATCAGTTTGGCTGGCGCATTCGGCACGTTCATCGATCCCAAATACGCGCTCGTGCTGGGGCTCGTGCCGGACTGCGAGATCGAAAACGTCAAGGCGGTGGGCAACGCGGCGGGCACGGGCGCGCGCATGGCGCTGCTCAATCGCAACCACCGCCGCGAGATCGAAGAGACGGTCCAGAACATCGAGAAAATCGAAACAGCCTTGGAACCGAAGTTCCAGGAGCATTTCGTCAACGCGATGGCCTTTCCCAACAAGATGGAACCGTTTCCAAAACTGGCCGCTGCCGTCACCCTGCCAGCCAAGCGGCCCATGGGCGCAGCAAATGACGACGGCACCGCCGCCGCGCCACGCAGACGCGGAGGCCGTCGCCGGGCTTGAGTGTCAGCCGCCAAGTGGCGCTTACGTCTCCCGCGGCGGACTGAGGAACCAAGCCAGCGCCATCACCATGGCCACAAAGAGCGCAGGCACGAGCGCGAAACTGTATTGCGCAATGGCAACTGCAGAGGCCAATGCCCAAAGAATAGCAACGAATGCCTCGCACAGCGTGGCGGTGCGCGAAGAGACCTGGCGACGGCGAAACAGGCTGCGATTGGCCTGACTGCGGAACCACAGTTGGATCGTCACTGCCGAGGCGGACGCCATAGCAGCACCCACTATCGTTATGAACGCGACCTTGACGGAGAACGTGGCCAGGACGGCTGCGAACGGCAACACCACCATTGCGATGACGCATAAAACGGCCTCCACCTTGGCGCGCAGCACGTCCCGCGTGCGCAAAGGCGCAGTATCGATCAACTCATGCGCGTCCTCGCCGGAAATGGTGATCCAAGCCAAACCACCGGCCAACTGCCCCGTCGCCATAACGATCACTGGAACGATAACGAAAAACACGCCTTTGGAATCGGCATAATTGACCCAGAGCAAAAGCGCGGGCGGTACGAGATAGAGGATCTGCTGTAGCGACTGCGAGATAAGCCACGGATCACGCTTTAGAAGCATGAACTCCTTTCGACGCATGGCGGAGCGAAAGTTCGATCCGCGTTTGAAGCCCGCAAAGGCGGCTGCCTTCATCGTCGGCGCTGACATTCCCACAGTGCGCATCACATCGCGGGCGAACCGGCGCGAGGATGTCACCATCACGACTGTCCACAGGGCAAACGCCGCGACCAATACCGTGAGTAACGCGGGCAGCTCACCCATAGCCGCTTTGCCGAGCAACCAGAGCGAGCTGGAGAGTTCGGGCATGGCGGAGACGGTTTCCGGCGATGAAAACAGCGAAAAGCGCGATATGCCCTCCCCCAGCAGGATCGCCACGCCTTGCAGGGCGATCACAAAACCAGCGCCCACAACAGCTGCAATGATTTGCGCGATCAGACGGGTGCGCTGCGGCCCGACAGTGCGAAACAGGAGAAGCGTCAACAGTACGGAAAGAGAGGTCGCCACAGCCCCCATGCCCGCCAAAACCAGATAAGCCGCCAACCAGTGGGCACCGTCTTGCCAGATCATCACGTTGATGATGGGCGAAGCGATGACGAAGGACAGCAAGATCGTTTGCACCGTCAAAACTGCCGAGCGAACGGCAAACAACCGGTCCGCAGGTGCAGGCGATGACAGGATTAAATCCAGATCGGAACGCGCGTAGTAGGCTCGGGTGACAGCCTCAATGGCCTGAGAAAACATCAGCGAAAAAAACATCACCAAGCCACCGCTGACGAACAGCAACACCGGCTTGTTGGCCACCACGCCACCCACCAGTGCAGGGCTCAGCAAATGGGAGGCCAGCATGTGCAGACCAACAGCAATGACCGTAACAACGACACAGGCCGCAACGCGCCGTTGTGGTTTGCCACCCGTCATCATGGATAGGAAATCGCGCCAGATCAGCCGCGCCTCATGGGCACCGAACCAGGCGAGTGAACTGGTGGCGGCGGCGCTCATGCTGCAAGACCTTCCGCAAAGGTTTCTTCGTCTTTCACCAAGTCCAAGAACACCTCTTCAAGCGTATCCGCCCCTTTGGTGGATCGACCTTTCAGTTCATCAAACGTGCCCTCGGCGACCAGACGGCCCTGCGCGATCACGCCGATCCGCTGCGCCATGCGCTCTGCAACTTCGAGGATGTGGGTGGTCATGATGATGGTCGTGCCCTCTCGGACATGGTCCAGAAGCACGTTTTTGACGATGCGGGCAGATCCGGCATCGAGACCGGTCAAAGGCTCGTCCAGAATGATCAGATCAGGCTGGTGCACCAGCGCACCGGCCAGAGCCACTTTCTGGCGCATACCTTTTGAGAACCCGCCACAGCGTTCCGTGGCATGTGCGCCAAGGCCAAGCCATTCCACCAGATTGCGCGACCGCACCTCGGCAACGTCCGAAGGCACGCCCCAAAGACCCGATACGAACTCTAGATATTCGTAAGGCGTCAGTTTCTCATAAATCATCGGCTCATCAGAGACCCAAGCGACTTTGCGCTTGGCGGCGACGGGATCAGCCAGCGCGTCTTCACCCATAACAGAGATCGCACCACTGTCCGGCTTCAACAGCCCGGACACCATGCGCAGCGTCGTCGTCTTGCCAGCACCATTGGGTCCAAGAAGCGCGTAAAACTCGCCCCGCCGGACTTTCAGGTTCAGCCCGTCCACGGCTGGACGGTCAAAGCTCTTGTGTAGGTTGTCGATCTCCAACGCGTATTTCATGGATGTGCTCTTCCGCTCTTACGGCCCCAGTATCATCAACAGGGCTAGCAGCGACGTGTTTCTGCGCGGTGAAACAGGTTGGTCAAATTTTCCCTAATGGCACGCCAATGAATTGGGCCAATTGATAAAGGTGACGGGCGGCGGATACCCCAAGGAAAGATCGTTCGAGCAAACGGAAAATATGGTCGTTTCAAGAACAGCAACGCATTTCAATGCCGCTACAGCCCTTCACGTGCCCCAATCTGTTCTCTTTGCGACAGCGTATTGCCATGCTAGTGCGTCTCGATTGGTCGCGCCGCACGAGCCCACGACCGGGAGAGATGCCATGACCGCACGCCAGTTCTCGGACAGTGCTATCAAGAAACCAGCCTCTATCGGCGGCTCGCCCCGTGAGGATGAAAACCTCAAGCGCAGTTTCGTGTTCTTCTTGGTGCCCGACTTTTCCATGATCGCATTTGCGACAGCCATCGAAGCCCTGCGGCTCGCCAATCGCATGTTGACCCATGAGAGCTACAAATGGCGGTTGGCCAGTCTCGATGGTGGTTCGGTGCGCGCCTCCAACGGCGTGGAAGTTTCCGTGCAGACATCACTGGAAGATGAACGACGCATGCTCTCGGGCAAAGATCGTCCCTCCATGCTGTTCGTCTGTTCCGGCGTGAATGTCGAAAAATTTCAGAATAAGTCCGTCTACGCCTGGGTGCGTGAAGAGCACAATCGCGGCGTGGCCGTGGGCGGTCTGTGCACCGGCGCCCACATTTTGGCGTCTGCGGGTCTGCTGGCAAACCGGCGTTGCGCGATCCACTGGGAAAACCTGCCCGGCTTTTCAGAGGCCTTTCCAAAAGCGGACGTCTATGCCGATCTGTTTGAGGTCGATGGTAATGTCTACACGTGCGCCGGCGGCACGGCGGCCTTGGACATGATGCTCTCTCTGATCGCCGAGGATCACGATGAAGCGCTGATCAACGCGGTGTGCGAGCAGGCCCTGACCGACCGGGTGCGCGGGCCGCACGACCGGCAGCGCCTGCCATTGCGCGCGCGGCTCGGGGTGCAGAATGCGCGCATTCTTGCGATCATTGAGATGATGGAGGCAAACCTTTCGGAGCCGCTCACCCTGATCGACATCGCAGACCACGCGGGCCTTTCCCGCCGCCAGATCGAACGCTTGTTCCGCCACCATATGGGCCGGTCTCCGGCCCGCTACTATCTCGAAATCCGCCTCGACCGCGCGCGGCATCTGCTGCTGCAATCTTCGCTGCCGGTGGTGGAAGTCGCCATCGCTTGCGGCTTCGTTTCAGCATCGCATTTTTCAAAATGCTACCGCGAGCTTTACGGAAAATCGCCTCAGCAGGAACGGGCGGAACGGAGTGAGTTGGTCTAGGGGTTGCAGTTAGCATCCCGCCCCCTCTCTGCCGCTCCGCGACATCTCTCCCGCGGGGGGAGAGAGCTAACAAGCCGAAAAGTCACTGCTCCGATTGCAACTTGCTATACGCAAACTGGCTCACCTCTCCCCCATCGCGGGGGAGATGTCACCGCAGGTGACAGAGGGGGGCGAGATGTTGCTACACGCGACCACACTCACCCATCAGCGCGCAAGCGCTCGTTGTTCGGGTCAAACGGGCTTTCTGCGATCACCGTCGCCTTATGCAATTTACCAAGCAGTTTGATTTCCAGCGCATTGCCAAGCGTCTCCTGCCCCGGTTTCACCATGGCCAACGCGATGGATTTCCCAACGCGATAGCCCCATGTGCCATGGGTTGCGCGGCCGATCAGCGTGCCATCTTTGTAAATCGCTTCGGACCCGCGGGCATCATTGTCCACCACGTCATGCACTTCAAGAGTGACGAATTTCCATGCGTCGCCAGCCGCATGTCGGGCCATAAGTCCCTCTTTGCCCACGAACTCTTTGGCCGGTTTGATGAACCGGTCCAACCCGCTCTCATAGGCTGAGTACTCGATCGATAATTCACGCGGGATCAAGCGATAGGACTTCTCAATCGCCATCGCCGTCATAGCGCGAATACCGAACGGCTTGATGCCAAATTCCGCACCCGTCTCCATGAGCAGGTCCCAAATCTGATTTTGCTGTTCAATCGGGTGGTGCAGTTCCCAGCCCAGTTCGCCGACAAAATTCACGCGCAGGGCGTGGGCTGTGGCAGTCCCAAGCGAAATTTCCTTGCCCGACAACCAGCCAAAATCCGCGTTCTTAAGCGATGTGCGGGTCAGCTTTGCCAGCACCTTACGGCTGTTCGGTCCGGCCAAAACCAAAACGCCGTGCATTTGTGTGATGGGTTTAAGCGTTACCGAACCATCGGCAGGCAAATGGCGGAAAAGCACATCATGATCGTGGGTTTCATAGGCCCCCGCAGACACCAGATAGAATTTACCCGGTTTCCACTCGTAGACCGTAAACTCGCTCTTCACCCCGCCTTTGCTGGTCAGGATGTGACACAGCGCGATGCGTCCGCGCTTCTTGGGAATCGTGTTGGCAAAGATCGATTCCAACCAGTCCCGTGCGCCGGGGCCGGACACTTCCATCTTCGCAAAAGCGGACATGTCCAGCACGCCGCAGGAGTCTGTGACAGCCTTCACTTCATTGCCGACATGCTCAAAGTAGTTGGAACGGCGGAACGACCATTTTTCGCGAATACGGCCTGTATCGTCCGCAGGCGCATGGTTTTCGTTGACCAGCACGTCTGCGCCAACCCCCACCTCTGAGGCGGGCAACTCATATCCTTCCGGCGCATACCAGTTGGCACGCTCCCAGCCATAGACGCCGCCAAACACGGCTCCCATGGCTTTTTGACGTTCGTAGGATGGCGTGGTTTTCAACGGACGGGCAGCAGCACGTTCTTCATCTGGAAAGTGCAATGTGAAGACGTTGGAATAGGCTTCTTCATTCTTCTCCCGCAGATAGCCTTCCGTAGCGTAGGGGCCGTAGCGGCGCGGGTCGACACCCATCATATCGATGGTCGGCTCGCCATCGACAATCCATTCCGCCAATTGCCACCCCGCTCCACCGGCGGCGGTGATACCAAAGGAGTGACCTTCGTTGAGCCAAAAGCCCTTTAACCCCGGCGCGGGCCCAATAATAGGGTTGCCGTCCGGTGTGTAGGCGATGGCACCATTGTAAACTTTCTTGATCCCGGCTTCGCCAAAATACGGCACGCGCTCCACCGCTGTCTCAATATGCGGCATCAGCCGTTCCAGATCTTCCTGGAACAACTCGTATTCGCTCTCACTGTCCGGTCCGTCGACATAGCAACACGGCGCGCCTTTTTCGTACGGGCCAAGAATGAGCCCATGGGCCTCTTCGCGCATGTACCAAGCGGAGTCACTCTCGCGCAGCACGCAGAGCTCCGGGCCACCCTCGTCGCGGAATTTCTTGATCTCGGGATGGGCCTCAGTGACGATATACTGATGCTCAACCGGGATGACAGGCACATTCAGCCCCACCATCTCGCCGGTTTTGCGGGCAAAATTTCCGGAACAGGATATGACGTGCTCGCAGGCGATCTCGCCCTGGTCCGTGGTGACGATCCAAGTGCCGTCAGCCTGCTGATCAATCGCAGTCACACTGGTGTTGCGATAGATCGTGCCCCCACGGTCCCGGGCGCCTTTGGCCAGCGCCTGTGTCAGATCGGCGGGTTGGATGTAGCCATCATCTGGGTGTTGGATCGCGCCCAACAGACCGTCCGTGTTCACATAGGGCCACTTCTCGGCGATCTCTTCGGGCGTCAGTTTGACGACATTGATGCCGATGGTTTCGGCCACGCCGCAGTAGTAGTCGTACTCATCCCAGCGGTCTTGGCTGCGGGCCAGCCGAACGTTGGAGACGTTGCGAAACCCGGTATCCATGCCGGTCTCTTCCGCCAGTTCCTGATAAAACTTGACCGAGTATTTGTGAACCTGTCCGACCGAATAGGACATATTGAACAGCGGCAGAAGACCAGCCGCATGCCAGGTGGAACCTGATGTAAGCTCCTTGCGCTCGAGCAAGACGCTGTCCGTCCAACCCTTTTTGGCCAGGTGGTACAGCGTGGAAACGCCCACAACACCGCCCCCGATGACCACAGCCCGTGCAGACGTTTTCATAAACCCAGCCTCGCAAAAATGTTCTGATCCACGCGCAACGACCGTGGTGCTTTAGCAAACCATACAGCGCCACAAACGGCCAACCCCCAATGCGTTTGCGACATCCCCCGCATAGCCCGCGACGCCAGTCTTTGCCCCGTTCACCCCTCCCCCTTGATAGCGCAGCGTGGGGCACGCCTATGGTGAACAATTCGTTGCAATCTGCGCGCGATTTTATCGACAAATTGCAACCAAACCTGAAGTCCTCTCAGCCATTATCGCTCTCGGATAGGTAGGGGACCTCGGGGACAGTTTTGAACATTGCGTTGACACAAGAAAAGGCAACCACGCCGCTCTGCGTCGATCTGGACGGCACCCTGGTGCGGACCGATCTGCTGCATGAGGCGGTGTTTTTGCTGTTGCGTCTCAACGCATTTTATCTGTTTCTCTTGCCGCTTTGGCTGTTGAAGGGCAAAGCCCATCTCAAGGCGCAGATAGCGCAACGCGTCACGCCTGACGCCGAGACGCTGCCCTACAATTCATCGGTCTTGGAGGAAATTGAAAGTGCCCGCGGTCATGGCCGCCCGGTGGTTTTGGCAACCGCAAGCCCCAAAAACTGGGCTCAAGCGGTGGCGCAGCACTTAGGACTGTTTGACAGCGTAGAAGCCAGCGACGGTCAAACCAACCTTAGTTCCCGCGCAAAGGCCAACAGACTAAGCGAGCGGTTCGGCAAACGTGGCTACGATTACATTGGCAATGGAAAAGCCGACATCGCTGTATGGGAAAACGCCCGTGAACCGCTGGTGGTGCCGGGTGAAGCGGCAGCGGATCGCTACGCGAGAGCTTCCGGTGCCAGAATGTTACAAGGCGACCTCGGTCGCGGTGACCGCCTCACAGCTTGGCTCAAGGCCATGCGCGTCCACCAATGGTTGAAAAACACGCTGCTGTTTGTCTCCGCCATTCTGGGCGTGCGCTTTTTTGACGTCTCCACGGTTTGGACCTTGGGCATCGCCTTCCTGTCGTTCAGCTTATGCGCATCGTCGGTTTATCTGCTCAACGATTTGCTCGACATTCCGGTGGACCGGAAACACGCCAGCAAAAAACGCCGCCCCTTGGCAGCGGGCCATTTGCAAGTGCATCACGTCGCGCTGGCCAGTGTCTGTTTGCTCATCGCAGCCTTCGCCTTGGCAGCCACTCTGCCGTGGAAGTTTATGGCCGTGCTCGCTCTCTACTACGCCGTCACATGTGCCTACTCGTTCTATCTCAAACGGCTTTTGCTGATCGACGTGCTGACACTGGCCGGACTGTTCACCATCCGCGTGTTGGCCGGATCCGCCGCGATTGAGGGCATTGTGTCCACTTGGTTGCTCGCCTTTTGCATGTTCTTCTTCTTAAGCTTGGCTTTGGTGAAACGCTTTGTGGAACTGGATCGACAATCCGGCCAAGCCGGTTGGAAAGCGACCGGTCGGGGCTATCAAAACTCCGATCTCGAGACCCTCAGCCAAGGCGGCATGGCCGCCGGGTTTGCAGCCGTCGTTGTGTTGGCGCTGTTTATCGACTCACCTCAGGTGGTGGCCAATTACAGTCATCCAGAAGCGATCTGGCTGGTGTGCCCACTGGTGCTCTACATCTTGATGCGCATCTGGATCCTCGCCCGGCGCGGGGAGATGCATGACGACCCGGTTGTCTTCATGATGACCGACTGGCGCAGCCAAATCATGATCGCAGCCGGAGCACTGATCATGTTCCTTTCGCAGATATTGTGAGGGTTTGGTTGTGCTCAAAGCCGTGAAAACGCGAAATACCGACAGTTGGGGACGGCTTACCCGCAAGACCCGTGCTGCAAGAACATTCGACAAAAGTGGGTTGGCCAAAGAATACGGCCCCGTCCTCGCCTTCGGCAATGGGCGTTCCTATGGCGATTCATGCCACTGCGATGACGGCACTCTGCTGCTGACGAACGATCAACACACATCCATGGACTTTGATCAAAAAACCGGCCGTTTGCGCGCCGGATCGGGGGTTCTGCTCAAAGACATTTTGGAACTGACAGTTGGAACAGGCTGGTTCCCACCGGTTGTACCCGGCACGAAATTCGTCACCCTGGGCGGCGCGGTCGCAAACGACATTCACGGTAAAAACCACGTCCACAAAGGCACGTTTGGCCGCCATGTTTTGGGCTTCCACTTGTCACGATCTCAAGACGGGCAAGCCTGGTGCAGCCCCAATGAAAACGCAGATCTGTTTCGCGCAACCATAGGCGGGCTCGGTCTCACAGGCTTCATCGGCTCCGTCGAACTGCAGTTGATGCCCGTCCCATCCCACGCGATCAAAACCACAAACCAGCCTTTTGAGAGCCTTAGCGAGTTCTTCGAGCGCGTGGATACGGCCGAAGCGGATCACGAATACTGCGTGGCTTGGATCGACTCACTGGCCCGTCGGAAACAGTTTGGTCGCGGCATCTTGATCACGGGCGACCACGTCGAAGGCTCACGCCAAACCGAAACGGCATACAAGCCGCGCCAACTTTCAGTACCGTTCACACCGCCTGTCCCGTTGGTGGCTGGACCTGCCTTGCGGGCGTTCAATGAACTCTATTTCCGCACTAACGCCGCCAAAACCGAGCCACAGATCGTCGGCGCAAACAGCTTCTTCTTTCCGCTCGATGCGGTGAAGCATTGGAACCGGCTCTACGGGCCCAAAGGCCTGTACCAACATCAATGCGTGCTGCCCCAAGACACTGCGCCCAAGGCTGTAGAGACAATGTTGCGAACGGCACAAAAGGCCGGGCAGGGCTCGTTCCTGACCGTGCTCAAAAAATTTGGCGGTCTTGCCTCTCCAGGACTGCTGTCCTTCCCGGCACCGGGTTTCACCCTCACCCTCGACTTCCCCAACCGGGGCGACACCACTCGGGACTTACTCGACCGATTGGACGATGTGGTGCGCCAAAATGGCGGGCGCATAAACCCGTACAAGGACGCACGCATGAGCGCAGAAACGTTTCAGCGCGGCTTTCAAAACTGGGAAGAGTTAGAGGCGCTACGCGACCCGGTTTTTATGTCCGACTTTTGGAAACGGGTAACCAAGCCGGTCAAAATCATCGCACCACCGCTGGCACCTGTCCTCGAAAAACAGCCGATTAACCACGCGCCGCAAGGCCGAATTCATACACACGACGTAACGTTACCCGCATCGGCGAAACGCCCCGAAAGCCGGGAAGTGTCATGACATATCTACCTTTTATCCTGTTTACGGTGTTCACCAATGCCGCTGCTCAAATGATGCTCAAGCAGGGCATGATGACGCTCGGCCCCGTCGCATCACCCGGCGCACTCACCGTGCTGTCGGCCATCACCATGGTGTTGAAAATCATCTTTCATCCGTGGGTATTCTTCGGCCTGTGCACATTCGTGATCTCAATGGCCTCGCACCTCTACGTGCTGTCCAAGGTCGAGCTCTCCTTCGCGTACCCGTTTTTGAGCCTCGCCTATGTGGCCGTCGCTGTGGCCGCTTGGTGGCTGTTTGCCGAAGACCTGAATCCATGGCGCATCGCCGGGATCGCCTTGATATGCGCCGGCACCGTGTTGATTGCGCAGGGCGGCACCAAAGATGACGCCGTTGGGGCCACCGAAGCCAAAGACACCACTGTTATGAGCGCATCCGTGCGTGCCGGTTCGCGCAGCGCAAAAGCCAGAGCAACACTCACACGCGCATCCTACCCATCAGCAGACAACGCCCCGCTGAACGAACCTGATACCAAAGGAACCCAGATATGAAACACGTAATCTTTGGCGGAGACGGTTTCGTCGGCCGTGTGTTGGCCGCTAAACTGGTCAGTGAGGGTCATGATGTGCTGGTGGCAGATATCGCCAAGGGTGCATGCGAGCATTATGGCAAGGCGGATTGGGTCCACCTTGATGTGACCAAGCCGGATGATTTTTCGCAGATCGCAATCAAGCCGCAAGACGTCGTCTACAACCTATCGGCCAAGATGCTGTCGCCCATTGTCACCCGCAAAGAGCGGCACGATTTTTTCTGGCCGGTCAACTACCACGGCACAGTCAATATTCTGGAGGCGATGAAAGCTGGTGAAGCCAAAAACCTCGTCCACTTTACGACGGACATGGTCTACGGCCACACCAAAACAGTGCCCATGTACGAGGATCATCCGCTGGCACCTTTGGGCGAGTATGGGGAAAGCAAGCTTGAGACCGAACGGCTGGCCGAGGACTGGCGCAAGAACGAGACGTTCAACATCACGCTCTTCCGCCCCCGCCTGATCATCGGACCCGGTCGCCTGGGCATTCTGTCAAAACTGTTCAAACTGGTGGATGCAAACCTTCCCGTTCCCATGATCGGCTCAGGCAAGAACCCGTATCAGTTCATATCAGTGTTTGATTGCGCGGAAGCCGCCTATCTGGCGTGGAAAGCGGGCTTCCCGAACGAGGCTTACAATCTGGGCTCCAACAACCCGCCATCTGTCCGCAAATTGCTCGGTCGCCTGATTGAAGAAGCGGGCAGCAAGTCGATCCTGATCCCGACACCCGGTTGGGCGGTCAAACGGACGCTCGATACGCTTGATCTCATAAATCTGCCGATCATGGATCCTGAGCAATACTTGATCGCAGACGAAGAATGCCTGCTCGATTGCAGCAAGGCCGAACGGGAACTCGGCTGGCAAGCACGCTTCAGCGACGATGACATGCTGGTGGCCGCTTACCGCGAATACCGCACCAAACGGGATGCGGAAGCAGCAGCAAAACATGCTGGCTTGGCCAACGCAGCCTAAGCCCAGGTAACCGGGCTTCTTGGCGCGAGCCAAACCGCAAAAAGGCGCGGGCAAGACCGCAAAAAATCTGAACGGGACAAAAACAATGCTCAATCTTCTTCGACGCAACACAACGATCAAGATCAACAGGGGACCGTCACCAAAACCTGTGACGACCATGGTTGATGCACCCTCTGTGGTGCCGGAACTGGAACTCAAAGCGGCCCTGCCCCGCCCAAACCTACTGTCTGTTGAAGAGGCCAAAGCGCTCGACCTCGACACCATGAGCCAGATGTTCACCGACCATCTAAACCCCGGCCAATTGCATTTCATGAAGCTGCTTGGCTTCCACAAGGTCAAGATCGAAAGCGCCGAGGGCGTTTGGTACACCGATCAGAATGGCCGTCGTATTCTCGATTTTTTCGGCGGGTTTGGTTCGCTTTCCTTCGGGCACAACCACCCTCGCATTCTTGAAGCCCGCAAACGCTTTCAAGACGAAAACCGCCATGAGATCGCCATGGCATTCCTGTCACAATATGCAGCCGCTTTGGCCCACAATCTCGCAGCCATCGCACCGGGTGATCTCGACATGGTGTTCTTGGGGTCCAGCGGTTCGGAAGCCATGGAAGCCGCGATCAAAGTGGCCGAGCGTGCACAAGGCCCGAAGAAATCCAAAGTGCTCTACGCCGACAATGCTTTCCACGGCAAAACCAAAGGCGTTTTATCGCTCACCGATTCCGATCTCTATCAGTCCGATTTCAAACTGGTTCCAGACGTCACCAAAGTGCCGTTCGGCGATCTCGAAGCGATCCGCACAGCGCTGGAAAACGATCCGGAAATCGGCATCGTATGTCTGGAAACCATCCAAGGCGGCGCCGGCATCATCGAGGCCCCAGCAGAATTTTGGCAGGGTCTGCGCAAGCTTTGCGACGAAAAAGGCGTGCTG
The DNA here is from genome assembly GCA_038746275.1 of Pseudomonadota bacterium. Lineage (GTDB taxonomy): Bacteria > Pseudomonadota > Alphaproteobacteria > Rhizobiales > Rhizobiaceae > Pseudahrensia. The sequence continues at coordinate 20,616 of JBCDKS010000020.1, forward strand.
TGGGTTGCAGACGAGGTGCAGTCCGGCACCGGTCGTTCGGGCCGCTTTTTCGCATTCGAACACTATGGCGTGGTGCCGGACGTGACCGCACTCGCCAAATCCCTCGGCGGTGGCAAGACAGCCATGGCCGCCATGATCGCCCGCAAACCCATCTACATGAAAGCCTATGGCAAGCCGTCCACCGCGCTAATCCATGGACCGGCCACGTTCGGCGGCATTGGCGAGGCCTGCATCACTTCCATCGAAGCGCTTAACATCATGTATGATGACAACTTGATGGAAAACGCCACAACCGTTGGCGCCTACATGAAAAGCGAGCTGCAACGGTTGCAGGAAAAGCACCCCAAGCTGATCAAAGACGTGCGCGGGCGCGGTTTCATGATGGGTCTGGAGTTCCACGATTTCTCGCATACAATGCCAGCTGCCGTGCGCCCCATGCTGGCTGTGCTGGACGATAAACTGAAAGGTTCGCTCTCCGGTTTCATCGGGTCTGCCTTGCTGCGCGATCATGATGTGCTCGTGGCGTTCACGGAATACAACCGCAACGTGATCCGTCTGCAGCCGCCGCTCATCACCACAAAAGAACATGTCGACACCTTCATCACCGCTTTCGACAGCGTGCTGTCAGGCGGTGTGGTGAAAATCGTCAAAGACTTCGTCTTGTCCCAGCGGGGCTAGTACGAACGGGCATGAACGACGCGATGAATCACCTCCGGCAGTATTCGGCCTCCGCCCCGGCGGAGCGCCTCTCGCCCTTGTGGAATGCGCTTGTGCAAGTGCTCGCCGGGCCGTGGCTCACCCGCGTCGTGATAGCGTTTACCGGCATAATCCTCATCGCCGTCGTCGCCATGACCATCCTGCGACCGTCGATGAACTGGGACGCCCTTCCCTATCTGGCGTTGGCCCAGGAAACCCCGGGGGACGACGCTGTAGCGCTCCACAGGAGGGCGTTCGACACAGTCAAAAGCCTCGCTGGACCGTCCGAATTCGCCGCCCTCACCGGCGAGAACGACTACCGCATCCGCCAGTTTGAAGACTCTGCAGCGTTCAACAGCATGTTGCCCATGTACCGCGTGAAAGCGGGCTATGTCGCCGCTTTGAGAGGCCTTCAACCGTGGTTGACCGCGCATCAGGCGGCTCAAACCATCAATCTTGCAGCACTCGCAGTCTTGGCGTTTGTGTGCCTCTGGTGGTTGCGGCAGGGCGGCAACCTATGGGCGACGCCACTCGTGGCGTGGATTTTCTTGACACTTCAAGGACGCGAAATGATCGGCGGCGTCGCGCCAGACCTCGCGGCTGCGGCCCTTACGGTGGCTGCCCTTGCAGCGTTCACGGCACGCAAGACGGTGCCCACTGTCGTGGCTTTGACATTGGCCATGACGGTGCGACCGGACACAGTTTTACTGGCCATCGCGATGATGCTGGCATCGCTGATGTTCGCTGAAAGAAGAGCACAAGCCTTGCTTGGTTTGGTCGTTTGCCTTGCAGCCTATTTCGTTTTGACCCGAACGATGGGCCACATCGGCTGGTGGCCACACTTTTGGTTTTCCAACATCCAACCGCAGGAAACCATGGCCGGTTTCGATCCGGAATTTTCATGGCTCGCCTATGCCAAGGGCGTGGCTCGCGGCTCCCTTACAGCGTTCGCTTATTTTCAATGGCCATTGCTGCTGGCCTTGGGCCTCGGCAGCCTGTTGATGCTTGCCAAATTAGGCACCCGCATCGCGACGCACGAGGCGATGACACTCACCGCCATCATCCTGACCTTGGGCGCAAAATTTGTGCTGTTCCCTCTACCAGATGACCGCATCTACATGCCGCTGGTACTGGCCTTTGCGCTTGTGCTGATCGGCCTTTCAAAACAGATCGTACCAAAGCCGGTGGCTTGACTTCTAGCCCTGACGGGGAACCGGCGGATAGCCATAAGGCAACGCGCTATAGTGCTGCAAAGGTTGGCCCGTCATGGGGTCAAAAAAACCACCCTGTACCGGAGGCTGTTGGGCCGGTGCCACAGGCGGATATCCTGGCGTTGGATAGACCGGCTGGGCGGGCATGGATGAGTAAGACCCCGCATGCGGATTAGCAGGATAGTGCACGGGCTGCGGTGCAACCGGATAGACGGGAGCGGCTTGCGGCGCGAACGGCTGCACAGGTTGAGGCCGATATGGAGCGGCCGGTTGCGGCGCGGCTTGCTGCGGAGCATAAGGGGCTGGTCGGGGCGCGACCCGAGGCGCAGGTGAAGCCTCTGGTTGAGGTGTTGTCGCTACAGCGGGCTGCGCTGCGGGAGCCGGCGAAACCGGCACGTCAGACGCAGGTTTTTCTTCTAACGTATTCACTTTCAGCTTGCCTTCGCTCTGCGCAGCCTGCCCGCGCATCGCTGGCCGCTCATCGGTGGCATAGAGATCATCAGCACCATTATCCTGCGCGTGATCGCGGTTGGTACGACCAATCGAACGACCGCCCCCGCCTTGGCCCGTTGGCCCGTCAGCGGGACCCATTAGGCTTTTCAAACCGCCCAGCACAAACGGGATGAGTGCAAGGGCAGCCCCCACTGCGCCACCGCCAATGGTGCCCGCAGCCACTACAAGCTTGCGTGCAGGACCGGACTTCTTCCTTGGTGGCTGCGCCTCTGTGATGATGCGGGCACTCTCAGAGCGAATATTGGACTGTTCATCGGTTTCACGGGACCGCAACAGGATGGATTCAAACACGCGGCGGTTGGCATCCACTTCGCGCTGCAGTTCGCGCAGTTCCACCTTGGCCGCAGCTTCGTTGACCGCCCGGCCCTTCAAAGAGTTCACCTGTGACACCAATTCAGATTGCCGCGCTTTCGCCCGTTCAAAATCACTTTGGGCAGAGCGAATAATCCGTTGGATTTCGCTCTCAATGGCTCCCCGCGCGCTGCGCAATTCGCTCTCAGCCGCTTTGCGTTCCGGGTGCAGTTCGCCCAAACGGGTTGCCACGCGGTCGCGGCGTGATTTGGCCCGCGAATACGCAACGCGTAGCTGATTGACTGCGTTGGAAGAGAGGCTGCTGGGCACTGAGCCGGTCAAAACATCTTCCAAACCGGCGCGACGGGCCTGTGCCGCTTTGGTTTGTGCATCTGTGGTCTGAATCTGCGCCAAAGCCAGTTGATCGTTCAACCGTGCCAGTTGCACGTCGCTGACCAACTTTCCGTCAGCGTCCACGAGGCCGTTTTCGGCCTTGTAACGCTCCACGCGCTCTTCGCCGTCACGCACTTTGGTGCGCAATTCATCGAGGCGGCCGGACAAGTCTTCCGTAGCGCTTTGAGCTGCCGATGATTTAGCGCCAGCCTCATCCTTGAGATAAGCAGCTGCAATCGCGTTGGCGATACGGGCGGACTTCGACGGATCTTCGGTGGTGACCCCGATCTGGATTGTGAATGTCTGGTTGATCCGGCTGACAAAGATCGACTTGTCCAAAGTCTCCCGCGCGTTGGCCATCTGTCGGGCCGGGTCAGGTTCACTGCCCACCAAAAGAGACATGAACTTCATCAACGCACCACCCGTTTGGGCCGTGCCATTAAACTCGGGGTCCTGGTCCAGTTCCAATTCGCGAATGACGGGGTCCAAAACGCTGGACGACGTGATGATACGCACCTGGCTTTCGGCAAACGCCACCGTGGCTTCGCTGTTCAATCCTGTGGGTGCTACGGAATTGTCGAGCACTTTCAGCCCGCGCGGTTCAATCAAGACTTCCGCCACCGATTGAAATTGGTTCGGCAGGGAAAGGGCGTAAAGTGCCGAGAGTACTGCTCCGGCGATTGCGCAGATCGTGATGACCCACCAACCCCGCAACAGCGCGCGCACAAAGCGCCCAAAGCTCAGCGGATTATCTTCAACCTGATACCTATCCAAGTCCTCTCGGTCATTCGTTTCCGTGTACGTATGTTGTTGCACCTGTTGTGGCGTCTTTTGGGGTGTCTCGTGGACTGTGTGAGACGTTGCCGGGTTGGCAATGGCAGATGCCGGCGGAGCGGATGGAACGGGTGCTGGCTGAGCCTGCCGCGCAGCCTTGAGCGCTTCCAACTCTTGAGACAACAAATCAAGTTGAACCAGTCGCGGGTCTGACGCCGGGGCACGGTTCGACTGCGCGGGCGCGGCCTGTCTTTGAGCCATACGCTCTTGACGGTCCCGTTCGATCTCTTCGCGCAATGCCCGCTGGCGCTGTCGCTCCGCCTGTGCGCGTTCCCGCTCAACCGCCGCATCGGCTGCATCCAACTGGGCCAGCAGGGGCGAATCGATAAACTGTCCGCGCGAAGAGGCGTTTGCCGTTTGGGGGAACGGCACAACATCACCTTGCTCCAAAGGCCACCCCCCTGTGGGGCCGGCGCTGGACGCGAGGCCAACAGGCCCATCATCCAGCAAGTCCAGGAGCGAATTTTGTGTGGTGGCTTCGCGTTGCGGCTCATCATCCGACCCGTTTCCATCACCACCGCCACCCATACCGGAGCTGTTTTTGAAGCGTGACAACATGGTGAGAAACGGAGACTCCGGAGGTCAAAAATCGGGGTTCCGGAATCGGGCCGGACGCATGTCCCAGTTATTAAGGAACATGGTCAACAAAGCCTTAACTTGACGCTCCACGGCAGGCCCAAACGGTTCGCGGGCGTGCAAAAAACTCGTCTAGCTGGACTGTCCGCGATAGCGCTTTATCACATCCCAAAGCGGCTTTGGCCGCCACTCGCTGTCAAAGGGCAGCGGTCGGGCCTTGGCACTATCCTTGCGGGGAAACGTCCCGTCGATCCAGCTGTACCGGTCGTTCATGCCCCAAGTGGTGATGTTGCGGGGTGCGGCTGCCCCGGTCAGCGCCGACAGAAACTCTTGTGCGGTTCGTGCCACCGCACGGTCCCGAACGGCTGTATCGGCGGACAGTTTCCAGTCTATGACGTCCAACTCGGTTACGGCGACTTCCAACCCAAGAGCCGTCAATTCGCGCACAAAGGCTTGCAAACCCACAACGCCAATCCCCCGCTCTGCATAAAGATGCGCCTGCAGACCAACACCGTGAATGGGAATTTTGCGGTCCTGCAATCGCCGCACGATAGACAACATCGCCTTCTGTCGGGCCGACGTCCGCAGACTGTCATCCTCCAAATCATAGTCATTGATGAACAGTTTGGCGGTGGGGTCGGCTTGAGCGGCTGCCTGAAACGCGATCTCCACGTGACGGGGCCCCAACACATCGTACCAGACACCGCGCCGCCACTTGCCCTGGTTGAGCGGGTCATGCGCGATTACCTCGTTCACCACATCCCAAGTCGCGATCTGGCCAGCGTAACGGGAAACCACAGTTTCAATATGGATGCGCAGCAACCTTTCCAAACGGCTTGGGGACGTGACCGCATCAATCCAAGTCGTGTTATAGGCGTACCAAAGCAGGGCATGGCCGTGGAGCGCCTTGCTATGGTCGCGGGCAAATTTGACCAATTCATCAGCGCCACCAAAATCGAACTGCCCTTCGGTGTGGCGTAGGCTCGCCCATTTGAGAGCATTCATCGGCACGATCAGGTCAACGTCCCGGATCAACCGCTGGCGCAATTGCGGGTCGTTGCGGAAAGGCTCCAGCGCAACGGCCACACCATAGGGGATACGACCGGAGGCCCGGGCGAAAGACGAAGAACCGATCCCCGAAAGCGCAGCCAACGCCGCCGCTCCACCACGCAAAACACAACGGCGTGTTAACGTTCCGTGAGGTAAAGTTTCCCTTAGATTTTCCGCACCCTGTCTCACAACTCAAAGCCCTACATTGGCAGCTGGTGGTTTCCCAAAGTGTACGACAAAGGCCACGCGAAGTGCCCATGCTTTCCGGCAATTTGGTAAATGCAGCGCAGCGGATCGCAAGCCGCGTTTCGCAAAAGACGATGCACGATTACGCGTCGCTGCTGAGCGGACAGGTCGGTCGGCTGATCTTCTCGATGCTGTATTTCGTCACTTTGGCAAAAACACTGTCGCTGGGGGAATTCGGCCTCTTTGCCACCGCTTCCAGCATAGGCATCGTGCTGTCGCGTCTCTGTGGCCTCGGTTTTCTGTCGCCGCTTTACCGCATTGCCACAATCCGCCCCACCCTCATCGGTGTTTATACGGCAGGCTATATCGCAGCGGTATTTGTGTCCCTACCGGTCATTTTGGCAATCGCTTGGGGCCTTCACACCCTGCTCTACGCCGACAAACTGCCATTGACCGCATTTCTCATGATTCTGGCTGCAGAAGTTATTTTCTGGCGGTCCACCGAGGTGCTGATCGTCGTCAAAAACGGGCTGTATCAATACCGTACAGCCGCAGCGATCTCGATTTGCGGCATTGCTAGCAAGGCAATCGGCATTGTGGTCTTCGCAAGTCTCGGTCTTTCACAAATCGAGGACTGGGCGCTTTGGTATTGCGCGATCAATGGCGCATTTGCGGTCGCCGGTTTGGCTTTATTCTACCCCCGGCGGCGACTGCGCTGGGCACCCAAGGCGTGGCTCGGACGGTCTCGAGACGCGCTCAACGTGTCTGTGGCCGAGGCCCTGTTCTACATCCAGTCGGAACTCGACAAAGTATTGGTGCTCGCCGTGGGCGGTGACGTATTGGCCGGACTGTACGCGATCATTATGCGTTTGATTGACCTGACAGCCATCCCACTGCGGGCGGCCAACACCATGATCGTTCAATGGATCATGCAGAACCGCAAGGGCGGACGATCCAGCAACACGAAGATCTTGGTAGATGGCGGCATCGCGCTGATGTCGGTCTGCGCGCTCGCAGCGGGCGCTGCAATCCTCAGTTTTGACCCCGCGTTGGTGGGGGACAACATTGCAGGCGCCGTTTCCTTCCTGTGGTTGGCCCTGCTGGTGCCCGCATTCCGCAACTGCATCGAATATCATACGGAACTGCTCTACGCCCATGAGCGCACGGGACGCCGCGTTGTGTTGCTGATCTATTTGGCGATCACCAAGGCTGGGCTGCTGTATGTTCTGCTACAAAGCACCCACGATTTTGCGCAGGTGGCCCTTTGGCTCAACGCAGTTTTCGCGCTGCTCTACTGCATCTCGGCTTGGGTCACCTATCGGATGACACTTGACCGCACGAGTGGCAGGCGGGAACCGCTAGCGGCTGAAAATCAACCGGCGGAGTAAAGCAGGGTCGGTTCCGGTGAAGGACTGGATGCCCAACGCTACTTGGCGGGCGTCCATCTTGGACAACTGCGCCTCTAGCCCTTTCTGATCAAGCGCGTCTCCAGACCAATAAGTCTGGCAAAGCCCGAAGTCTGCGGGCCAGTGCGTTCCATAACCATCTTCCGTCGTCTCCATATGGTGTGCCCAGGCACCATAAATCTGGCACTCGGAAAAAGAGCGATTCCCCCCGATGGCCGCAACCCAATGGCGTCCGCTTACCTCTTCTATCCGCTTCAAGAGCGCCAAAACATGGTCCCGCCGCCACGACACCATATTGTTGATGAAATCATCGGCGGGGAACGAGGGCGGTTCCAAGCCGGTCAGACGCGCAGCACTTCTGGTCCAATCCATGTGAAGCCGCCCGCCATCAGGCAAACCAGCATGAATACCTGCGGGATTGCAGTAGAGCCGTAACGAGGCGTCTCCCCCTTCACCGTTCCACAATGCGGCTGTCTCAAAGGAACGCACAAACACCATATCAGAATCGCAATACAGCAATCCGTCGCTGGAAATGTGCCGGGCAATCGCCATGCGCCGCAACTGTTGGACGTGCCACCCCCGCATAGGCCAAGTGCGGGCAGACCACCAAATGGGACGGTCCAGGGCTGTCGTTGGGGCGACAGATGCCAACCAATCAGGAACGCGCAGGAATTTAAGCCAGTGCGGAAGTAAGTCCCGCTCGTCCACAACGGTCCGGCGCGGGCCAGCCAGTGACGCAAACAAAGTCACATCTTCTGACGCGACCAACAGATAGTGATGCGAACTGTCGCGCACGAAATGATCGACGCTCTCGCACAACAAACGGCAGCGTTCAAAATCACCCGCGTAGCTGGGAGTTATGAGGCTGGTGCTAGGCACGGTCCGAAGCGCGATCCGCATGGTGATCGGTCGGCTGGTTTGGACCACCCATCAGTTTTTGGCGCAAAACGCGTGCAAGAAACAACGGGTTCCCGACAACGTAGCGGCCCCACATGCGGCGCGGCTCCAGCCAGAGCCTATAAATCCATTCGCACCGCATCCGAATAAGAAAATCAGGCGCGCGTGGAACGTGACCCGCTAAAAAATCAAACAGCGCCCCAACTCCAAAGGCCACCTTGGCATGTTCCGCCCGGCAATTGCGCGCAATCCAAAGTTCCTGCTTTGGATTGCCAAAGGCGACCAAAAGCAGATCAACCGGATTTTTTGCAAGACCGTCCAATATTGTCTGCTCCTGCTCGTCATCAAAATACCCGTCTGACACAAACCGGAACGTGTGGTGCGGAAACGAGATCGCCAACTCGCGACAAGCCCGCTCGCCGATATTTGCCCGCGCACCCAACAGCCCCACCGTGCGGGGTTCTTTAAGGCTACCGAGCAGACGCGGTATGAAGTCCGTACCGTTGAGGTTTTCGGGAAACGTTTCGCCAAACAAAATCTTGGAGCCGATGTCCACGCCGATACCATCCGACAGAACCGTGAACTTGGACAATGCGCGGCTGTATTCGGGAGTGTCGCAAGCCAGATTGGCCCCGTGCGCGTTCAAAAACGCAAAATGCGTGCAAGACATGCCATCAAAGGCGGAGCGGACGGCGGAAATGGCTTGATCACCCGAAAACACGCAAACATCCACACCCAACAAACGACGCACGGGGGCGCCACCGGTCGGAATACCCGCCGGCTGTCCGGAAAACGATCCAGTGTCGGTCATGGATTGGATGTTGGAACTCATAAAACTCTGGTGCCGATCCGGTTACCGCATGGTGTTAGCACCAAAGGCCTTAAAAAGACGAAAATGCGTGTCGGTGCGTAAGCGACGTTCATCGGTCGATGCGCTCACCAAAAGCCGCCGCTCTCTCAAGACGCTGCGCCGACCGGGCACTGTCTGAAACCGTTGATAGGCCATCCTTCAGCCCTTGTTCGAACGCAATGCGTTGCCCTCGCAAGAACTCGGCCCCGTCGATGCGCACATTGGTGCCGGAACGGGACTGAATCACGAGGTCGGTGAGCGCCGCCGCAAACGTCACGGGATCATTGGCCCGACGGCAATTGCGCGGCAGATGCGCGATGCCGCGAAGAGATGATGCACTGGCCACACAGGCTAGCCCCGATTGAAAGGCCTCAATCGTCTTCAATTGCACCCCGGTACCACCTTGGCTCACCAGCGGCACAACGCGGACCGTGTCCAAAAAGGCGGACGCAGACGGAACACGACCCAAAAACTCCACACGCTCGGACTTCGGCATCCCGTCGGGCACAGCACCCGCCACTTTAATGGTCAGATCACCCGGCAGGAGCGGGGCAACACGTTTCAAAAACCATTCAAGACCAACCCGATTGGGCTCCCAGGTCCAGGTGCCTATTAAGCCAATATCCGTCAGCAACAGGTGGTCCGGCTCCGGCTGCAAAGTGGCAAGATCAAACGATGACTGAGGCGAAGGCGCTTGATGGGGCGCAGTCTGGTGGACGTTATCCGGCAGGCTTAAAGAGAGGGTCCCTCCACGTCCCTGTTCAATACCAAGCGTCTTCCCGTCCTCATCGCTCAAGGTCCAGACCCAGCGCGCCGTCTTGCACAGATGCCGTTCGATCTTGGCTAGCAGACGCGCATCGCGCCCGTGCAAGCGACGCTGCAAAAAGCCCGCCGCACTGGCCGCATTTTGGCACGCAGACAAGTGCTCAACATTGTGGGCGAGAAACAGGCTGTCTTGATCAAACAGGTTTGGGAACGCGGCGGCCATTTGGTAAGAATTGAAGACTGTCACATCAATCGGAGCCAGCTTGGCCAAGGTTGCCTGAACCCTGTGCTCTGGAAACACTGTCAATTTGGAAGCGGAAATGGGCAGGCCTGTCCGAAAAGCGCGCAACAGAAACTTAAGTTTCGTCGCCGTTCCAGCGCTCGCGTTTTCAAGATCGAGTACATCGAGAACATGCGTATCGGGATCATCCGGAACCGCTTGCCGCGGCAACCGAAAGCCGATCACCGACACCCGGTGCCCCAAACCGCGCAGGCCATCGATGATTGCCTGATTGGCAATCTCGTAGCCTGTTGTTGGATGGCCATCCATAACCAGCGATGTGAAGAAAGCGATATGCATGTGACACGGTTGAAAAGGTAAACTGTCGCTAAAAATGCAGGTGTGCATTGGATATTTCGTTAAGCCATTCGCGCTATGCAGGTTAACAGCCGTTAACCTTAAACCACCAGATTAAGCATGATTATCGAGCAAAATCAGAGTGCTAGTGAAAATTCCGATCCTTCGGCACTGCCGCATGTTAAGATAATCTGGTCGAAGCTGGATGCGCCTACGGTAACGATTGACTGCGTGGTGGTCATTCCGACCTTCAAAAGACCGGAACACTTGGAACGCACGCTGCGCTCCGTACTGGCCCAAAAGACCATGCGCAGCTTCGCTGTTGTCGTGATGGACAACCACCCTGAAGGCGCGGAAGGCGCAGCCCGCGCCAGTCAAATCATGAAGACGCAAACCGCCCCAGGCATTGTGTTACTCGCCCTGCGCCGAGGAAATTGCGCCGCTTACAATGCAGGGTTCCGAACAGCGCTGCACCACTTTCCAACCGCCAGCCACATTCTGATCATCGATGATGATGAAATCGCACCCCCCCATTGGATGGAAACCCTGTTAAACCGCGCAGCCGCGACAGGTGCCGATTGCGTTGGGGCACCGCAGGACCCCATCTTTGAGGCTGGCAGTGATATCGACATGGCGGCCCATCCGGTCTTCCAGCCGCCTTACATGCAGTCGGGTTCGGTCCCAATTTTGTATTCTTCAGGTAACGTTGCGATCGCAACCGACCTCCTGCGGGATCATGGCGATCCCTGGTTGGACGAGGGTTTTAACTTCCTTGGTGGCGGCGATTCAGATTTTTACGACCGTTCCAAAGCCAAGGGCGCAACATTTGCATGGGAGGCGGAAGCGGCCGTTGCGGAGACGACGCCTGCCCGCAGGACCGAACTGTCGTGGCTCAATTCCCGCAGCCTGCGCAACGGATCGATCTCTGCCCTCATCCAAAAAAGGGCGGCAAGCAGTTCCGCTGACCACGCAAAGCGGGTGATTAAATCACTCCTGCTGCTGGCCGCCTCGCCCTACCGCTGCGCACTAACACTGGTCAAAACAGGCTCTCCGGCCCGCTCACTCAACGCCATGCACGTGGCATTGGGCAGGCTCCTAATGGAAATCGGTTTTGCAAACGAACAATACCGCGCCGCCGAGAAAAATTAACACGGCGCATACGTGATGACCGTCCAAGCCCATCAACCGCAGATCAGCCAACGGGAAAACCGGCCCGCATCCAAGGCGGATTGGTATCCAGGATGGCTCCCATCCGGCTTCATCATGGCCATCGTATTCATTTCTTTCCGCCCTTTCGCCACAGGTACCAAGCCGGTTGCCGGCCAAGCGCCGCAGGGTGGAGATATCATCAACCAATTGGGTTTTGGCGGCCTCGGCGTTGTTTGCATTTTGCTGCTGGCCGCAGCGCGCCCGCGCCAGATCATGGCGCTCAACCATCCGCTGCTTTGGCTCATGGTGCCAATCCTTGCACTCGGCGTGTTGAGCGCTGACAACCCGTCCGGCGCAGCACGGGCGATGGCATTTTCCGTCATTGTTGTTTTGTGCGCAGCCACTGCACTCGCCCTGCCCAAGACACTAAAAGACATGACAGCGGCTTTGGCCTTCGGCGTCGGGGCCACGGTGTTTATTAGTTATGTCGGATTGGTGCTCTATCCCGAACAGGCGATGCACGGGGGCGGAGGGTTTGAGCCACAACACGCGGGTCTGTGGCGCGGCGTCTATCAACACAAAAACATCGCATCTTACATTTTCGGCGCATTTGCCATTATCGGCGTGTTTTTGGCCCGCAACGGAAAAACGGCCTTCGGTTTGTTGGTGGCGGTGCTTTCAGTGATTTTCATGGTGCAGGCCGGGTCAAAAACCGTGCTCGCAGTGTTTCCTGTGGCGTTGCTGACAGCAGCCTTGGCAAGTTGGGTGCCCATCACGCCGCTGCGCATAGTGATCGCACTCACTCCGGTGGCGGCTTTGTCGTTGGCAACGCTCGGCGCGGTGGTGTTTCCGTCCCTGTTAGAGGCGTTGCGAGACGTCATACCTCGGCTCAGCTACACGGGCCGGACAGACCTTTGGGAGTTTGGCCTCTACTACCTCAACCAAACCCCTTGGACCGGCTACGGGTTTGAGAGCTTCTGGAACACCGGTCGCGTCATCAATCTGGAGCAGCCCATCGAACTCAACTGGGACGTACGTGGCATCGTCCACGGGCACAATTCCTGGTTGGACGCCGCCATAGGGTTCGGCGTCCCCGGTGCTGTATGCTTTTTTCTTGTACTGGTGGTGATGCCGCTTTGGGATTTTGCCCGGCTGCCCCGCACAGGCAATGCGGCAAAACTCGGCACACTGTTCATTGGACTGTGGATCCTCACCAGCCTGGGCGCATCGCTCGAAAGCTTTTTCATGCGCCGGGCAGACCCGGTTTGGTTTGCAATGCTGCTTTCCGTCTTCGGATTGCGCATCACCGTGCACATGACGGCAAACCGAAAATAATTACCGCGTTAAGCAGCCTTCGCACTGTGCTCGGCCCAAGCTTCAAATGCATCCACAATGATCGGCAAATCCTGCTCCGCAATATCGAGATGGGTAACCAGACGCAATGTACGCTCCGGACCGGATGGCCCCGCCGTGATCAAGCCCCGCGCGCGCATGAAGTCGGCGAACCCATCACCTGCCTCGTCGTCGTTGGAAGGCGCTGGAACCGACATCCAGATCATATTGGTTTGAACCGTATCGAGATCGATTGAAAATCCATCCAGCGCGTTCACCTTTTCCGCCAGCGTGCGGGCATGGGCATGATCTTGCGCCAGACGGTTCACATTGTTTTGCAGTGCGTAAAGCCCGCATGCGGCCAAAACACCGGCCTGCCGCAAACCGCCCCCCAGCATCTTGCGGGCCCGTTTGGCCCTTTCGATGAAGTCGCGCGGCCCTGTCAAAACTGAGCCAACAGGTGCACCCAGACCTTTTGAAAGACACAACGATACCGTGTCAAACGAGGCCACAAGTTCCGATGGTTTGCGGTTGGACTTTACCACGGCGTTCATCAACCGGGCGCCGTCAAGATGCAGCGCTAAGCCGTGTGCGCGGGCAATCTCGGCCACCGCTTCGATATTGTCCTGCGGCACCACGCGGCCATTATAGGTGTTTTCAAGGCATACCAGTTTCGACACCGCAAAATGCACATCGTCCGGGCGCACAGCTTTTACGATATGGTTCGGATCGAGACCACCATCAGCACCGGGTGTCACGTGATGGGGCGAAATTCCCCCCAAAACGGCTGCACCTCCGGCTTCATATTTGCCGATGTGGTAGTCGTTGCCGCCGATATACTCGTCCCCCCGCCCGCAATGCGTCATCAGCGCCGTCAAATTGCTCTGGGTGCCTGAAGTTACAAACAGCCCCGCCTCCTTGCCCAGCAGATCGGCTGCAAAAGCCTCCAACTGAGCCACGGTCGGATCATCCCCGTAAACATCATCGCCCACATGGGCACTGGCCATCGCCTCGCGCATGCCCTGGCTTGGCCGTGTGACGGTATCGCTGCGCAGGTCGATTAATCCATCAGAACTTGGCGTTGTGGATGCAGACGCATACATGGTTTTTTGTCCTTTGCCTTGAGGCATGGCTGTTGGGAATGGTTCTTATTCAATCGCCAAATTGCTGGGCACGTCTTCCGGTTTCCCCAACCGGCCCGCCAGGCTTGCAGGGTCGGTGAGTGTCTCCAAAAACGCCAGCAAGTCTGAAAATTCTTGCGGGTCTAGCCGAACAGGCGCGAGTTGATTGTGTTGCAGCAATTGCGACACCAAATCGGCAACCTGTTCCGGAGGCGTATCACCGAATCTCTCTTCAACAAAGGTGTTCAAAGCCGCTTCCGGATCCAAATGCGCCCGCAAAAAGCCATCCAGCGTCTCGTGACTCCCGGCATGACCATAAGGCGCTGTGCGGGCGACATTGCGCAGCGATGGGGTCTTGAAGCGAAACCGATCCCTCTCGTGGCCCGTTGCATTTTGCCGCCCGATCAAAATGTCAATCAAACGCTCCGGCTCTGCGTCTGAGGTGATCGTATGGGGCCAAAGAGGCGTTGCAACGGCGTGAAACGCTTGGTCACTCTGCAAAGCCCCGGAGTGGCAATCCGCACAACCCGCTTTGCCCAAGAAGAGAGCCTCTCCCCTTTTTGCTTCCCAACTGAGCGCATCGGCATCACCGCGCAAGAATGCATCATACGGCGACCGGTCCGATCGCCATTCGGTGGCAACAAACGCCCCAATGGCATTTGCGATCTGTGTGATGGTCACCGCCCCGCTGCGGTCCGGGTAAGCTGCGTCAAACAGAGCTTGGTAACCCTCCAAAGCATCCACGCGCTTGGCCAGTGCACTCCATATGGCGGGCGATTGTGACGTGGGGTTTTGATCGAAGACAGTGCGCACCTCCGCCGTCAAATCGCTCTCCACTGTGCCAACAAGCTCATCTGCGGTGACGGCTGGAAACAGCGCCTGCGCCGCCAGCACACTGTCCAAGCCGGAGGGCAAAGCATCTCCCACCGGTGTGACAAGCCCGCCCTTGGGGTTGATGGAAACCCGTCCGTCAGAAAACATCTGGGTAAAGGACTGGTGCCCCAGATTAAACAGGACCGGCGCATGGCGGGCGGATGGTTTAAGACGCTGGTAGCGTGACATGTCCGGCAGCGCCGCGCGATCCGGCTCACCTACCGACTTTGCCTGCAATGGAAACCCGTTGGAACTTGCGCGGTCGTGGTTGTGACAACTGGCGCAAGACACGCGATATGAGCCCGATAAAACCGGATCATAAAACAGGGACCGACCGAGCACACGTTTGGCCAATGAATGGGTCTCAAAAGCATCATCGCGCAGAGGTGCAACAGACGCATCAGATAGGGCCGGACCCAATGCAGCGACGGTCAACATAAAAGCAGACATCAAAACTGTCAGCCGTGCACCGCTCATCCGTTGCCTCATCAAAAAACGCGTGGTGCTTTCACACTAGACAAGGCCCTCACAAGATCAAACCATCTCCAACGTCACAGCCACAGGACAATGATCGGATGCCTTTGGTCGATCCCAGCCCGTGCGCGGGTATCGCGGAACGTCTTGTTCAGGCGGGAAAACCGTCCGGTAAGGCTGCCCCTGTCGGTAGATCATGGGCAGTGCCGACGGGTTTCCAGCAGCCAGCGCGGGCGATGCCAACAGATAATCCAACTGCACGAGGTGCCGGGTTTCGCGTGTTTCGGGCAGATCAAGGTTTTTGACCGGGCCGGCTGCGTGGTAAAGCGTCCAACGCGCTTCCTTGGGCAGCCGCTCTACTAAATTGTGAGAAAACCCGTCCTCCAACAGGGGTGCGATACCGCTTGACCCCTCCCGCTGATGCGAAAACCCATAGCTCGTCGCTTGATCGCCTGACACCAGCAGCCGCTCGGTATAATCATTGAGATCGCCGCACAAAAGCCATCGCATCCTGGTGACACGCTCGCTGCCAAACTTGTCTTGGATGATGCGCTTGGCTGCACGGGCCTCCGCAAGCCGCACCGGCATGGTGTAGCTGCGGCCATCGTCGCCGTTGCGCGACGGGCCCATTGATTTGAAATGCGTGTTGAACAGCGTCACGCGTCGGCCGCCGATGCTGAGGTCCACTTCAAGACAATCACGACGGAATATCCTGTCTTTTGCCTCATACCCCATCTTTTCCAGGTCTTTGGTCAAAAGCCCATAGTCACCAAAAGTCGTCTTCCGGTGGCTCCTTGTGTTCAAGATCTCAATCCGTTGCCCATCCCGCGTGGTCTCGCGTGCCATCATAGCGACGTCGATTCCACGGCCGTCATTGCCTTGCTTCCAAACCTTGTTGGGATAAGAGATGCCCGTCATCCGGTTCAAGTAGCTACGCTCGAACGTTTCTAAAGTCTCAAGGTTTTCCACCTCTTGCAGGCACACGATGTCGGCAGCGCATTGTGCGATGGCCAAAGCGCTCATCTGCCGCGCATCGTCCTCATGGGCGACAACGCGGGCGCGTTCCAGCGCTTTGTATTCGCTCTCACTCTTTACCGGGCGTCCCGCAATCGCCCGGTCGCGGCGTTGATCATCCCGCCAGCCGGAAAAATCGAACCTTGCCATGAGGTTCTCTACGTTAAACGTGGCAATGCGCAGGGACATGAAAAACGACGACCAGACAAAACAGCATCAGCTTGCAGGTTATGCGGGAGGGGCCAAGCCTTGGCAATCGAAGGGACAAAACGCCCCAACGTGTTAATCACCTCACTGCGAGAGCGATTGCAAAAACCGGTTTAGGGCATTCAAGTGTGCACATCCGCACAGTGTTGTCGCAAATCCGTGCTAGGTGGTGTGTCAACGGGCCTTTACAAACCGACGCAAGATTGGGGATTGGCCGACACGACGGTGTAACAGAGCTGGGACCCGTCTAACTATTTGGAGTTCAGCTCAAACAGGAAGGGACTTGCTATGAACTTTACAAAAGCAGCGGCGATTGCAGTCGCCATAACGATGACGACCTTTGGATATCAACCGGTACAAGCCGCTCCCATGCGCATGGCCCCCGTGATGGATTCCGTTCAATTCAGCCAGGGCAGCAATGTTATTGAAGTACAGCGCCGCTTGCGGCGTGGCGCACGTCGGGGTGTGCGCAGAGGTGGCCGAAACTTTCGTCGTGGCAATCGCCGTGGTCGTAACTTCCGCAGAGGCGTTGGCGTTGGCGCGGCCATCATCGGTGGTGTGATCATCGGTGAAGCGATCGCCCGCGAGCGCCGTCGCGAGCGTCGCCGTATCCGTCGCGGAAACCGCCACGAACGGTGGTGTTACAACCGCTTTAACTCCTATCGCGCGTGGGACAACTCGTACCAACCCTTCCGGGGCGGTCGCCGTCAGTGCTTCTCACCGTTTTATTGATCAATCGGAGCAGTACTAAAACTGGATTGCTCAACTAAAAGACCGTACCGAACTGTTGGTTCCCGGCGTCATGCGCCGGGGACGACAGCAAAACACCTCACAATCCTTCAGTGGTCAGAAGCATAAGTTCCTTGCTTGGCGGTCGCAGACCAATCGATTGGTGGCAACACAACTCTTTTTGGTTTTCCCACACTGTTGCGTGACACTTTAGGAGCATCGGTTTGCGCTGCGAGCAAGTCTTTCGTCTGCGCAGGTTTCACTGTCCCAAATGCCCCCCTGGGATGGTGGGGGGAGGGCCCGCTCCGCAAGGAGTGGGTCCCTCTCTTGAGGGGACGCACTTAGCCAGATTTGCCAGATTTGCCAGATTCGATTGAATGGGCCCTAAAACCAATCATCACTCTGTCTAAGCGCCGATGCCTCCATCTTGTTGTTTTACAATAATCCCTTTCGCTGCAACGAGTTCGTTAAAAAGAAACGGCTTATGAAGGGCGATATCTGACTCGGTCTTTGGTGATAAAAAACCCCGCTTCGAAAAGCAGGGTTTTTGCATTTCTGTGTTTCCACCAAGCGTTTAGTTGCGCTCTTTATCCACCAGCGCGTTGCCCTTGATCCAAGGCATCATGCCACGCAGGTTTTCGCCCACTTCTTCGATCTGGTGACGATCATGCATGCGGCGCGTGGCTTTAAACTCAGCCGCACCGGCGTGCCATTCCTTCATCCAATCGGATGTAAATTTACCTGTTTGAATGTCTTTCAAGACACGGCGCATTTCATCTTTCGTCTCTGATGTGATGATGCGCGGACCGGAAACATACTCACCCCACTCCGCCGTGTTGGAGATGGAGTAGTTCATATTGGCAATGCCGCCTTCGTAGATCAGGTCCACGATCAACTTCACTTCGTGCAGGCACTCAAAGTATGCCATCTCCGGTGCATAACCGGCCTCCACAAGCACTTCGAAACCGGCGCGGATCAGTTCGACCAAGCCGCCGCACAGCACGACCTGTTCGCCGAACAGATCAGTTTCACACTCTTCTTGGAATGTGGTCTCGATAACACCGGAGCGACCGCCGCCCACACCACAGGCGTAGGACAACGCCAAATCATGAGCGTTGCCGGACGCGTCCTGATTGATAGCGATCAGGCAGGGCACACCGCCGCCCTTCTCATATTCGCCGCGCACAGTGTGACCGGGCCCTTTGGGCGCAATCATAACGACATCGATATTTTTGCCAGGCTCAATCAGGCTGAAATGGACGTTAAGGCCATGGGCGAAAGCGATTGCCGCACCGTCACGAATGTTATCGGCAATGTGGTCGCGCCAGATACCGGCCTGCAACTCGTCGGGAGCGGCCATCATAATGAGGTCGGAGACTTTTGCCGCGTCTGCAACGGTCATGACGGTGAAGCCGTCGGCCTCCGCTTTCTTGGCCGTAGCAGAGCCAGCACGCAGAGCAACAACAACGTCGGTTGCACCGGAGTCTTTTAGGTTCAATGCGTGGGCACGCCCCTGCGAGCCATAGCCCACGATACAAACCTTCTTCGATTTGATCAGATTGATATCCGCATCGCGGTCGTAATAAACGCGCATGAGCCCGTCCTCTTTTGTCTGGAAAGTGCAGAAGGAGACGGTCGCCTCCCTTTGAAATCGCATGCGGTGTAGCTGTGGACGGTGACTTTGGCAATTGCCACAGTTCGCATGTCCCGCCGGAAAAATCGGTTGAAAGCCTAAAGTCTAGGGCCTAGGCGCCGCCTTCGTGTCCGCAAGCTGACAAAAAGCGACGGACGCTTTGGGCCATACCGTGTTCCAAGGCATCCGCGGTCAAGCCATGTCCGATCGACACTTCCTCGATTTTGGGAATGAATTTGCGTAACAACGTGAGGTTGTCGACGGTTAAATCGTGCCCGGCATTGATCCCCATTCCCGCTTCCCACGCGGCCACAGCCGTGCTGGACAGACGTTCAATCTCAAATCCCGCTGCCCCCGGATTTGCATGTGTTGCGCCATAGGGACCGGTATAAAGTTCGAGCCGGTCCGTGCCCGTCCTCACCGCAAAAGGAATCTGATCGGCTTCCGCATCGGCAAACAGCGCCACACGAAAACCATTCCTTTTCAGGCCCTGCACGATGGGTGCAAGCATTTCCCAGTCACGACGGAAGTTCCATCCGTGGTCTGATGTGGGCTGGGAAGGGTCGTCGGGAACCAGCGTCACCTGCTCCGGCTGCACTTCGCCCACAAGTGCCAGAAAATCATCCGTTGGATAGCCCTCAACATTAAGTTCAGTTTCAGGAAACTCATCATCAATCAGCGCCCGCAAGTCCGGCACATCAGAACGACGGATGTGCCGCTCGTCCGGCCTCGGATGCACCGTGATGCCGTGCGCCCCCGCAGCCAGGGCGATGCGGGACAGATCAACAACGCTGGGCCAAGGCAAATCCCGACGGTTGCGCAACAGGGCGATGGCGTTGACGTTGACAGAAAGGGCCGTGGTCACGAGGGCTCTCCTAAGGGGCAGCATTTGCGCTATACGTTTGATCTAACACTGTGGGTGCGCAGAGTCGTGGAAAATTGGTTCGGACGCGAACTCATACGTGTCTTTTTTGTGTTCGCCAGTTCAAATATAAAGGCGTTTTATGCAGTTCCAGCCGTTTTCCAGCCCGGCGCGTCCTTTCATCATCGGGCTCGCACCTTTGGACAGCGATGCGTTCCTGCTGCTGGACAAACATCGGCTGGAATTTCGCGCCCAGAAGCAGGCTCTTTACGGCGCTCATTACGAACATGTCTGCCGGGCTCGCGCAGACACTTTGAGTGGGCAGATTGAGGCGGCGCGGCTGATCACGCAGTGCTTAGCCACCCAACACGCAGCCGGTTTCACCGTCACGGATCAAGCCATTACCGACAGGGACAGCGGCACGACCGTCAAGCGACCGGAGCGGTCCGCCACACCCTTGGCCGATGCTGCGCTCTTGGTTCAAGACGATTTGCTGCTGATGCGCCGTCAGGAAGACGGTTGGCGGCTGGTGGCAGCGTCTTTGTGCTTCCCGTCTTCTTGGAACCTGCACGAAAAATTCGACAAGCCGTTGGAGGCGATCCACGGCCCCGTGCCCATGGAGGAGAAAATGCATTTGCGCATCCGCAGGATTTTTGATGCCATGCGCGTGGGCGTGCCGCTTTGGCGGGAGAACTGGGGCATCACCAGCGACGGCGACCTGCGCCATGACCGACGCGAAAACCAGCGCATTCCAGCGCGCGAAAATGTCCATGGTGATCTGCACTTGCGGGTGGAATACCAAACGCTGCACAAACTGCCAGGCGGCTCGACGGACACGGAAGGTGATATTCTTTTCACGGTTGGTGTGCGCACGCGGGCGATGCGCGACTTAGCACGATCCCAAACCGGCCAAAAAACGCTGCAAACCCTCCTGGATCACTACCGTGCAATGCCCGCCAGCCAGCGCGACTATAAAGGCCTGGGGCAGGATCCGGACGCCTTGATTGGACGGCTGGAAGACTACGTAAAAAGTGCAGCATCAGCGTGACCGAGACGATGAGTGAAGCCGATCTACAAGCCTGGGTGGGCAAGACAGAAATCCGGCACGACATAGTGTCAGCAGGCCCAGTTCAACGGTTACAGGCCGTCTTTGATGTCGTGCCGGATGCGAAAGACGGCACTCCCCTACCCCCACTGTTCCACTGGCTCTATTTTTTGGAAACAGCCCGGCAGAGCGATCTTGGCCCCGATGGTCATCCCAAACTGGGAAATTTTTTGCCTCCCGTTTCCGCTCCACCCTTGAACCTGACACGACGCATGTGGGCGGGTGCGCGGTTGAAATTCCTTGGCGCATTGCTCATCGGCGAACCGGTTAAACGCATTTCAACCATCCGTTCCGTAGCCTTCAAACAAGGCCGCTCGGGCCCGTTATGCTTTGTGACCGTGGAGCATATGATAGCGGGCGAGCATTCCGGGGGCGTAATCGAAGAACAGCACGACATCGTCTACAGATCGCCAGATCAAACCTCACACAACCAGCCGGTTCACGCCGCGCCTACACTGATTGCGCCACACCAATCCAACGTCGATCAAAGCACGTTGGCACAAACCATCGTCCCGTCCGAAGTGATGTTGTTTCGCTACTCCGCCCTCACCTTCAACGGTCACCGCATCCACTATGATCGCGACTATTGCCGCAGTGTCGAAGGATATCCCGGGTTGGTGTTTCACGGCCCGCTCACAGCGACGCTGCTGGCCAGACTGGCGTGTCAAGCCAATGCGGGCAAAGCCATGACCGCCTTCAGCTTCAAAGCGCGTGCACCGCTCTACGATCCCCATCCTTTTACTTTGCACGGTGAGGCATATGGGACGTTTACGGCAAAAACGCCCGAGGGACAGGTTGCAATGGAGGCTTCAGCGGAGTTTGAGTGCTAGAGCGGTTCACAATTTGATTGAACCACTGGGTTGCGGAGGCCTCTTGAGGCCGACAGCGTGAGCGCCACAACTGGACCGGCTCTGTCAAAGATAGAAATGATCTAGCTAAAATACTACCGCCCAAAACCGCGCTCAACTCACAATTGTAATGCGCTCCGATGCGCGGGTAATCGCTGTATAGAGCCACCGTTGCTGGTGCTCGCGAAAAGCCCGGCTCTCGTCAAACAGATAGACATCATCCCACTGCGACCCTTGGGATTTATGCACCGTAAGCGCATAGCCATAATCAAAATCGTCGTAGCGGCGCTTAAGTTGCCAAGGCACCTCTTCTTCGGGGGTCTCGAACGCGGCTTTGAGCACCTTAATTTTCGCTGTCATGCGCTCCATGCCATCATCTTCCGATGAAATAAGCAGATTAACAAAAGTCTTGGCGGAATGAGGAGCCGAGGTGACCTGCCAAAGGGATCCGTTCAGCAAGCCCTTGGTTGGATCATTGCGCAAAGCCACCAATTTATCACCGGCAGCAGGCAGCGGGCCCTGAAACTCTTTCAAGTCACGCAGGCGCATGTTGTATCGACGGCGAGTGCGGTTGGTGCCCACCAAAACCTGATCAGCGGCAAGCACTTCCGACTGATCCACCTCGTGGCGGGCGATCACGCGGCTATCGCCATAGGTGCCGCGGCTCAACGCCGAACCTTCCCGTACGGTCTGCGCAAGATCAATGATCGGATTGTCCCGTGCCTGCCGGTGTATCGTCTCCAGCAGAAAATCGGGCTCCTGCTCTGTAAAGAACCCGCCCCCTGAAACCGGTGGTAATTGGCCCGGATCGCCCAGAACCAAAACCGGTGTGCCAAAGGACAGCAAGTCGCGCCCCAAAGCCTCATCCACCATGGAACACTCGTCAATCACGATCAGCGCCGCTTTTGCCACCGGGCTTTGGCGGTTGAGCGAAAATGTCGGGCTGATGGACGTCTTGCCCGTGTCTTCATTCTCAACCAGTTCTTCGCCTCGGGGACGGTAAATTAGCGAGTGAATGGTGCTCGCCTTTTTCGCGCCTCGGGAGCGCAGAACGAGCGCTGCCTTACCGGTAAAGGCGGCAAACAGCACATCTCCGTCCACATCTTCCGCCAGGTGCCGCGCCAGCGTGGTTTTTCCGGTACCGGCATAGCCAAACAGGCGAAAAACCTGCGGATAGCCCTGCTTTAGCCAGCGTGAAACGGCCAAAAGCGCATCATCTTGCTCAGGCGAGAACTTCACCAAACCCATCCAAACCGTGTCTCAACATAGACACCGCAATAGGGTCCAAAACGGCGGAACACAAGCGGAACAGCCCAAGCATGTTTATGCGCCATACAACACCAACCAGCGTTGAACCGCTTTTCCAGCCACCGCCTGCATCTGATCGGGCGCAGGGCGGGCATTGATACCCAGCAACAACTGCCGCTGTCGGTCGCCTATGAGCAGTCCCACCAAGTCCTCAAAGGCTTCTGCGGGGCTGTAGACAACCAGCAAGCCGTCGCGCACGCCGCGCTGCATGAGCGCGGAGAACCGCGCCACAATCTGTATATGCCATTGTTCCATAACGACTTTACCCAGATCGCGCGGGCCTTTTTGACCGTCCTGCGACACGGCAATCTGGTGGACTGCCAGATGCGCGTCCCCCGTCATGACATCCAGCAAGAGTACCGCCTGTTTGCGCAATTGGCTGGTCATCGCTTCGCCCAGAGCTGGCTGCTGCGCCTGCAACAGCGCGGTCATGGCAAGCGCCTGCTCTTCCACCAGCGCACGCATCAGGCCGTCACGGTCGCCAAACCACCCGTAAATAGTCTCTTTAGAGCATTTCGCCAAAGCCGCGATTTGGGCGGTGGAGACCAGCGGACCATGATGACGGACGCCGCGCAAAGTCGCCGCCAAAATCTCGCGCCGCCTTTTGGATCGGCGGTTTTCGGCAATCTGGTCTGCGGTTGAGGCCTCAGCTTCCATGGCTGTACTCTACAGTTCGGCACCCATTTCACAAGCAAAAACAGAGACCCACGTGCCTATGACGTCACAAGAATACGCCCATGCCGTCCCAGATCAGTTTCACACCGGTCAGCGCCAAGGCTGAGAAGATGACCACTGTGAAAGCGGTTTCTGAAATGCGTTTGTTGAACCAAAACCCCAGCAAAACGCCCACCGGAATGAAGGGGGCAAGCGCAAGCGACCCTGTCAAAGTGTCGGTCGTGATTTGCCCCAGCGCCATATAAGGCCCGAGTTTCAATATGTTGATGAACGCAAACAGATAGCCATTCGTTCCCACAAAGGCCCGTTTGTCCAATCCGTGGCGGATCAACACGATTTTAGCAGGCGGACCGCCGGCGTGGGCCACAAAACTCGTAAACCCGGCCATGGCCCCAAAGACAAAGGTGAACACACCGCCCGGTTTTGTAGGCAATCGATGTAAAGCCCCCGCCACCAAACGCTGAGCGACAAACAACAGCGCCAACACCCCCAAAGCCAGCCGCAACACATCAGGATCGAGAGCGCGGAAACTGTATGCGCCCAGCAAAACTCCGAAGAACGCCGCCGCGACCAGTGTGAACACAATGGTTCGGTTCCAGTCACGGCGGTAGCGCACCAGATTGGCAGCATCAATGGTGAGCAGTATGGGCAACATAATCGCCGCCGCCGTGGCAGGCAGAATAAACAGCGCCATGATGGGCACCACAGCCATCTCAACACCCGCGCCAAACCCGGCTTTGGAAATACCGGTCATGGTCACAAGGGCGCAGGCGATCAGCAGAAAGAGGGGGTCGTAGAGCAAACCGACCTACATCCGGAATACGCCGAACTCCGTCGGTTCGATTGGCGCGTTGCGGCAAGCCGCAAAGGCCAGAGCCAGCACACGCCGCGTGTCAGCCGGGCGGATAATGCCATCGTCCCACAGGCGCGCAGTGGAATAGGTCGGCAGACCCTCTTCCTCAAACTGCTCCACGATGGGCTGGCGGAACTCCGCTTCTTCAATTTCGCTCCACTCTTCGCCCCGCCGTTCAATCCCGTCGCGCTTAACCGTCGCCAAAACAGAGGCGGCTTGCTCGCCGCCCATGACAGAGATGCGGGCATTGGGCCAAAGAAACAAAAAGCGTGGCGAATAGGCACGACCGCACATGCCGTAATTGCCTGCCCCGTAGGAGCCGCCAACGATGACGGTGATCTTGGGAACATTGGCGCAGGCCACCGCGTTGACCAGTTTCGCGCCATCCTTCGCGATGCCGCCGGTTTCATGTTCCCGCCCCACCATAAAACCGGTGATATTTTGCAAAAACAAGAGCGGGATGCCCCGTTGGCAGCACAGTTGGATGAAATGCGCACCTTTAAGAGCGCTCTGGGAAAACAAGATGCCATTATTGGCGATGATGCCGATCTGCTGCCCTTCCAGGCGGGCAAAACCCGTCACAAGCGTGGTGCCGTAACGCGCCTTGAACTCGTCAAACGCGCTGTCATCCACCAGACGCGCGATGACCTCCCGAATGTCGTATTGCTTCCGCAGGTCAACAGGAACAACCGCTTCCAATTCATCAGCACCATAGCGCGGCGGCAGCACCGATGTTGACTGCGCAACAGCGCTTTGTTGGGACCGTGTACCGAGACCGGCAACGATCTCGCGCACGATCTGCAAAGCATGAGAATCATCCTCCGCCATATGATCGGCCACACCGGACAAGCGGGTGTGAACGTCCGCGCCACCAAGGTCCTCCTCACTTACGGTTTCCCCCGTAGCGGCCTTCACAAGAGGCGGGCCGCCCAAAAAGATGGTGCCCTGCTCTTTTACGATCACCGTTTCGTCCGACATGGCGGGCACATAGGCCCCACCGGCGGTGCAAGACCCCATCACACAGGCAATCTGCGCGATACCAAGAGCGGACATGCGGGCCTGATTGAAGAAAATGCGTCCGAAGTGATCACGGTCCGGAAACACTTCCGTTTGTTGCGGAAGGTTCGCACCGCCGCTGTCCACCAAATAGATGCAGGGCAGATGGTTTTCCTGAGCAATTTCTTGCGCCCGAAGGTGCTTTTTCACGGAGAGCGGAAAATATGTACCACCCTTAATCGTGGCGTCGTTGCACACGATCATGCATTGGCGACCGGACACCTGCCCGACGCCCGCGATCAGGCCAGCACCGTGAATATCGCCTCCATAATGATCCAAGGCGGCCAAAGGCGCGACCTCAAGAAACGGCGCACCGGGGTCAAGCAAGCCCATCACGCGATCGCGTGGCAACAGCTTTCCCCGCGCAACATGGCGGTCGCGAGACGCTTGGGGTCCACCCAGCCGGGCGGCTTCGGTGGTGGCATTGAGATTGGAAATCAACTCGGCCCACTGCGCGCGGTTTGCGTCTGCTGCGGGTCCGGTAACGGGTATGCGGGGGTCCAAAGGTCTCACGGGTTCGACGCTCTAGGCAGCTTTAGTGGGCTGGGCGGCGTCGGGAGCCTCAACCGGCATGCCTTGTTCCCGCCAAGCGGTGAAGCCGCCTGCAATATGCGCAACAGGTGCCAACCCCATGGACTGCAGGTCCCGCGTGGCGAGCGCGGAGCGCCATGCCGCCGCACAGAAGAACACGTAAGTCTTGTCGGGCTGCGCAAACACGTCGCGATGATAGGGAGATCCTGGATCAACCCAAAATTCCAACATACCGCGTGGCGCGTGGACGGCACCGGGCACTTTGCCTTCACGCTTGAGTTCACGGATATCCCGGATATCGACCAGAACGGCCGTACCTGCCGCCTGCGCGTCCAACGCGGCTTGCGGGGTGAGCGTTTCGATGACGGCTTCTGCCTCTTTCACCAAATCCAGCGCACGTTTCATGTCGGCATTACCTCCCAGAGTGAACACCGTCTGTAGCGCTTTAAGCCCGCCTAACCAAGAGGCTCCAAAAACGCCAACGCCACACACTGGCCGTCCAACGAAGGCCGAACCGGCGACCGGTCACAACGAGAAAAACTGGAAAAGTAGGTTAGGAAGAAACGCTCACGGAAGCGCTGTTGGATGCGGATGTTTCAGTCTTTGCGGTCACAGCAGTTGCTGCAACAGTCAATGCCACGACGACAGCCACGGTCCACAGGGTGACGCCCCAGCACGATTTATCAGATGACGAATTCATGGTGCCCCAAATCGAATAATTGCGACCCGACAGCCTCAGCGCCGGTTCGACCGCGGTGTCTTAAGGAAGTCTTAATGCCGGAGCAATGGCAAATATGACAAAACTGAGACAAACGGGACGACTTCAGTGCCAAATGAGTTTTTAATTGTTTATTTTCAGCGCATTAATCAATTTCAGCTTGTTAACACATGATTAACAAACCTCACGAATACAAGGTAATCAGGGACAAACGAGCGACCAGAAGCACGAAAATGCCAGACTGAATAGGGCGCGCTGAGCGTCTGAAGCCGTGTCCGTCCGAAACGGAATCGTTTGAGCGAAAAAAGCCGGTTTCAAACACCTGGCAACAGACAGTCGACACTTTGAAAAAGCGATGATTATTTGCCTAGATCATTTCTGTCTTTGATAGAATTAAGCCAGTTGTGGCGCTCACGCTGTCGGGCTCAAGAGGTCTTCGCGACCCTAGGTTGGGGGGAGGGACGGCGCGTAAGCGCCGGGTTGCTCTTCGCAACCAAGCGGTTCAATCAAATTATGAACCGCTCTAAGCCGCGTCCCATTCCGGGGAAAACTCAAAGTCGCAGATGCGTTCGCCGGCACTGCCGAGCGCGGAAATTGAAGCCATTTCAGATGCTGTTAGTTCAAAATCAAAGATCGCAGCGTTTTCAGCCAAACGAGCCGGTGTTGCTGTCTTGGGAATCGCCCCGGCACCTTCATGTTGAACATGCCAGCGCAACACGATTTGTGCCGGGCTTTTGCCGTGGGCCTTGGCAGCGTCCAGCACAGCCGCTTCTTCAAACAACGGCCCGCCCCGGTAAATTGGGCAATAGGCAATCATGGCTACACCATGTTCCGCACACGCTGCTCTCAGACGCGATTGATCGAGATAGGGATGGTTCTCCACCTGGTTACAGGCGATGGGCCTTTCGCTGGCAGCCACCATGGCTTTGAGCAATGGAATGGTGAAATTGGAAACACCGATGTGCTTCGTGAAGCCACGCTCTGCGGCCCCGTTCATGAGCTTCGCCCACAGGGCAGGCTCAGCCGTCTTCGGTGGCCAGTGGATGAGCAACATATCGACAGGCCCAACATCCAACCGTGCAAGACTAGCCTCGATGGCACCATAGAATGCCGTCTCGGTCACCTCTGTGGGCCAAATTTTCGTGGTCAAAAACACATCGTCCCGCGCGACACCGGAAGCGCACATACCCTCGCCCACGGCGGCTTCGTTTTCATACATGATGGCGGTATCTACGTGAGTGTAACCTTCGCGCAGGGCCTGTTCCACCATTGATGAGCACACATCATCACGCAATTGCCACGTGCCCAAACCCAAGGCAGGGATATTCGCTCCGTTTGCAGGGAGGATGTTCATAAAGCTGCTCCTTCGCTCAATCAAAACGCGCTGCACCAACTGCGCTTTGGCAAATCGCTGCGCTTGTGCCAAGGCTAGCACCGCCTGCGGATGCCGCACAATCAAGTTGGCTATCCCGTTTGGACCGTGATCCGCCCAGCAAGAAAGCCATTACCCTGCGAGAAACAAAAGTGCAGAACGGAACGGTCGGCCAATTGGGTCGTGTGGTCTTGTTGGACCAGTTGCGTGGCCTCGCCCTGCTGGCCATGACGCTCTATCATTTCGTTTGGGATTTGGGCTTTTTCGGATACGTGCTGCCGGACACGGCGTCCACCGGTCTTTGGGTGTTGTTCGCTCGGGCTATCGCATTTTCTTTCCTGTTTTTGGTCGGCATGAGCTTGGTACTGGGCCACGGAAACGGCCTTCGAAGACGCCCGTTCCTGATCAGGCTGTCGCAAGTGGCTGGAGCGGCAGCCATCATCTCGCTGGTCACTTGGTTAGCGATACCCGGCGGCTTCATCTTCTTTGGCATTCTCCACGCCATCGCGCTGTTCAGCGTCTTGGCCCTGCCTTTCCTGCGCTTGCCGTGGTGGGCAACACTGCTGACAGCGTTGATCATAGGAACCGTGGGCCTCACCTTCACAAATGAGATTTTCAACACGCCGCTCCTCTGGTGGGCGGGCATGAGCCCAACGCCGCCGCTTTCAAATGACTACGTGCCGGTGTTCCCGTGGTTTGCAGCCACCCTGCTGGGCGTCGCCACCGCACAAGCGATGAGCACATCGCTCTGGCGCAAGGCAGCCAAAGCCCCCCTCCCCTCCCCAGCCGGTCGGCCACTGTCGTTCATTGGGCGTCATTCACTGGTCTATTATCTGCTACACCAGCCCATCATGCTCGGCTTGATCTGGGTTTTTCAGTCCGTCACCGGCCCACCGGATTTCACACCGGCCTTCTCACAACTCTGCCAACGTCAATGCGTGGCGGTTCAATCAAAGGCCTTCTGCCAAACCTATTGCGGCTGCATGAGCGATAAGCTGGTGAACGGCTCTTTAATGGCAGACATTGGCAGCGGCGCCCTCAATCTATCCTTAGACCCAAAAGGCCGGGAAATTGTGCAGGCCTGCACAGCCGACGCGTTTGAGGCGCATCCGGCAGAGTGAAGCCATTACACTCTATGCGACAGGATCAATGTTGAAGACGTTAAGTGGCATGAGGCTGCCTTGAGACTTGGGGGGGTTCACCCCACGCGGCGCTTCCATAAAATGCTCCGTCTCAAACCATCGCCAGTCTTGCGCCCATGTCCACGTGTTGGTCTGGCGATAGACGTCAGCGACTTGTTCGGCAAACGCCGCATCAACCGAACGCTCGATCACGCGATCCGGTTTGTGGCCGAAATAGCGCAGCGCGAGTGGCAGGCTGCGCTCCGTCACATAGTTTGACATCCAAAGTGTAAACCCAATTTCATCGCGCAATTGGTCGAGAACGCGAAACACCTGCACATGGTCTTCATGCCCGTATTCTCCCCACGGATTGTGGGTGAAGACGTTTTGCCCGCGTTTGAGCTTGCCACGAAAAGCCTGTTCCATTGCAGCAGCGTTGTTTTCATAGGCAGCCCGGATACCCTCTTTAGGCGCTGCACTTTTGCCCAGCAAACGCAGCGCGTTTTGCTTGACGTCTCGCGCGACGACATTGGCCCCAAAGGCCACTCCAAAATCATCGAGCTCTGGGTTGTTCCAGTCCGCCAAACCGTAAACCGCCGCTTCCGGTATCTTAAGGCTGCTCACATTTGGACGCGGAAACTGCGCAAGAGCCTTGGCCCGCGCGGGGCCGATCCTTGGATCGGGCCAATAATCCTCGAAAACCAGCAGCACCTCGTGCACGTCTTTCAAAATGGAGCCGAACCACAACAGCTCGTCATCGGGATGTGCCGCAATCAAGATGGAGTTTTCCAGGAAGTCCGCCCGTTCGGTCATCACGTCACCTCCCCGGTGGTGCCCATCAATCGTCTCCCCATGACAAGCGCCGCCAAGCGCCCATTGAGAGAACCGGTTCGTAAAAACCCAACCATTGGGGTCTCGACGCAGCCATAGCTTTTCTTGAAAGGTTCATCGCCAATGGTGAAATCAAAGCTGGTTCCACCCCGCCCCATCCAGTCCTCGATAACACCTTCATACATTTGCAAGCCGGGGGAGTGCCGTCCGAACCCGTCATAGTCGACGCCGATCAACAGGTAGTGAAACCGCCCCCGGTGTGTGAGACCAAACAGGATGCCAACCGACGCACCATCACACGTAACTTCCCAAGTCTCAGCAAGGTTTTCAGTTGCTCCGCCTGCCGCCACCTGCGCGTAAAACCGGGCAACCGCATCTTCTTGGATGGGGTCGCCCTCAAACCGCCCGGAGCGCAAGTCTGCCAGTCTCAAAATAGCGGTTTTGATGGCGTCGTGATCTTCAAGCTTATGCAGCACAACGTCGTGTTGCTTGCGCCAGCGCTTGCCTTTGCGCCGAGCCTGGCTGGCGAAACTCCGGTCCAGATTGGCCGCACGCCAGTCTTCAAATGGTGGTTCCAACGCCACGGCGTGCGCGCCAAAGCCGAGTGGTTCTGGATCAATGCCAAGCAAGGCCTGCCATAACGGCCCGTGATCCTCACGAACCGGACGGACGCGCATCACATCAAGAGGCGGCAGCGCCGCTAGGAAACGCGCAACAGAACTCTTGTCCGCGCGCAGTTCAGCCAAACAAGCGTCCGTCAGTACCGGAGCGGCATAGTCGGAAACGCCCAAATCCGTGCTTTCGAGCATTCTCAATCCGGATTTTTTGCGGATGATAAGTGGCACAGCTCCCACAAGCACAGCTCCGTCGAAGACAGATATCCAAACCGGCTGCGCACCCCGATGCGGCGCCAGCGTCTGGTAAAAAGGGCTTAGCCATAGCGGATGCTGAAACGGCGACACGCCCGCGGCATTGAAGAGACGGCCATAAGCGTCTCCAGCCAGCTCGGCCTGCGCGTCTTGCTGTTGAAACTCCAGCATACCCCGTTCCAAAGTCCCCAAAAGTTGGAGGGAACTATGGCAAATACGGGTTAAATCTTGCCAAAGCGCATCGGGATATCGAGGCGCAACGCCAACGTGGTTAAGAGAGTCATGCCGTCTTCTCAAACAATTCGCGGCCGATCAACATACGACGGATTTCGCTTGTGCCGGCGCCAATCTCGTAAAGTTTAGCATCACGCAACAGACGTCCAGTCGCGTAATCGTTGATATAACCGTTCCCACCCAGCAATTGGATCGCGTCCAGTGCCAGCTTGGTCGCTTTTTCCGATGCATAAAGGATGGCCCCTGCCGCATCCTCGCGGGTGGTCTCATTGCGGTCACACGCCTGCGCGACCGCATACACATAGGATTTGCAGGCATTCATGCCCACATACATATCGGCGATCTTACCTTGGATCAGTTGAAACGTGCCGATAGCCTTGCCGAATTGTTTGCGCTCGTGGACATAGGGCATGACGATATCCATCGCAGCCTGCATGATGCCCAATGGCCCGGCGGCCAGGACGGCGCGTTCATAGTCCAGTCCGGACATGAGAACACCCACACCGCCGTTGAGTTTGCCGAGCACGTTTTCTTCGGGAACTTCGCAATTATCGAACACCAGTTCACCGGTTTCAGACCCGCGCATGCCCAGTTTGTCGAGCTTCTGTGCGATGGAAAAACCGGCAAAATCCTTTTCGATCAAAAAGGCCGTGATGCCTTTAGGGCCGGCGTCAGGATCGGTCTTTGCGTAGACAATCAGCGTATCGGCCTGGGGCGCGTTCGTAATCCAGAACTTCGATCCGTTGAGGACGTAGCGGTCGCCTTTTTTGTCAGCCCGCAGTTTCATCGACACCACGTCAGAGCCTGATCCCGGTTCACTCATGGCCAAAGCGCCGAGATGGTCTCCGGTCACCAGCTTATCGAGATAGCGGGTCTTCTGATCATCATTGCCCCAGCGCGACAATTGGTTGACGCACAGGTTTGAGTGCGCACCGTAAGAAAGACCCACGGAGGCCGAAGCACGGCTCACCTCTTCCATCGCGATGCAATGTTCCAGATAACCCAGCCCGGCACCGCCCCATTCTTCCGGCACTGTGATACCATGCAGCCCCAGAGCCCCCATCTCCGGCCAGAGCTCACGGGGGAACCAGTCGTCCTTGTCGATCTTCGCGGCCAGCGGCGCGATCTGATCTTGCGAAAAGGACCGCACGCTGTCGCGCAACATGTCCGCCTCTTCACCGAGGTTGAAATTAAAGGAGGGAATGTCGTTGGGGATCATGGCTCAAAGGTTCTTGTGATATTTGATGAACGGCGTGTGGTCGCCAACGCTGTCGTACAACATCCTGCCTGGATAATTAAACTCCTGCGTGAGCCAATATACCTGTGAAGCGCCACGCACCCGTGCGGCATCGTAGACCGCCTCGATCAAGTGACGTCCAATTCCTTTGCCGCGTGCGTCCACAGTGGTGAACAGATCACCCAGATAACACCGCCCCGCCTTCGACCATGTGTGCGCGTGGAACAGGTAAGTGACGAAACCCAGCAGAACTCCGGACTCATCCTGAGCGACGAACCCATAAATGTCGCCATCAGGATCGACGATCCGTCCAAACGTGTGGCGGGTCACATCATCTTCCAAAGATGATTTGTAGAAGGTCAAATACCCCTGCCAAAGCGGATACCAGGCATCATAATCGCCCTCTTGGAACGGGCGCAGCGTGACGGACATAAGTGTTCCATTGCGAAAATGGGTGAAACCGACGCCCAGTTTCACCCGGCCAGCGTATCAGTCAACCAGTGTATGTTTGATCAACGTCACCAGACCCTCAAAGACTATTTGAAATTCGAGCCGCTTCGGAAACAAAAATACCAACCAATTGCTTTGGGCTAGGCCATCACAGTGCCCACCGACCGTGCTACACGAACACTCATAACGACCCACCAAAGCGAAGTCATTGAGCCATGTCCGACACTTCCACACCCAATAAATATCCTCTGCCGCCGCTTATGACTGTGGCGACTTTGGGCGTGTGTTACGTACTGGACATTCTGTTGCCGTTGGGCTGGGAGCCGGAGCAAGTGACGCCGTTCATGCGCTACACGGGCGTCTTATTGATCGTGGTCGCGATTGCTGTGGACGTTTGGGCGCTGATGACGTTTCGTCGGCACGGCGCGAACATCATGCCGCATAGGGCGGCCACCGCATTGATCATGGACGGCCCCTTCGCCCATTCTCGCAATCCAATTTACCTCGCCAATGTTTTGCTGGTGGCAGGTTTCGGGTTTGCCCTTGGCAGCCGTTGGTTCTTTATTGGTGCACTTGTGTTGTTTTTTCTGCTCCAAGAACTCGCAATCAAGCGCGAAGAGCGTCATATGGAAGAAAAGTTCGGTGCGGCGTGGAGAGACTATACCAAGGCCGTGCGCCGTTGGGCGTAAGCCCGCAATCATAAACTTTGGCCGCACGATTAATGGGAGCCGATAGGCATGGACGCTAGGACAACACGACCGCTGAAAGGCTTAAGCGCAGCATGTGCCGTCTTGAGTGTTGCGCTGTTGAGCGCCTGCACCACCACCGACACATCAAGTTTTGCTGCACCCCCCAAGGTCGATGCTACCAAACAACAAGCTATTGCAGCCGAATGCCGTCTGATGGCCATGGCCTATGAACGCACCAAAACCGATGCGGAGCGTGACGAAGGTTCGATAGTCCAGGGCTGTCCCGGCTTTGAAAGTGTGCCGGTAAACACCAGCAGCTTCCGCGAGGCAACGCGCTTCTCCCGCGCAGCCAGCGCCAGCCTGCCTTACGATGCCATCGAAAAAGACAAGATAGCCACCCGGGTGTTCCAAAAGATGATCGCCCGCGGCTCCGACCCTCGCGTGGCAGAAGAACTCACCCGCACACAGGAGTTCCGCTTGGCAGTCCAAACAGCCCGGCGGCTGTAACCGTAAAACCGGTTAGAGCGGTTCACAATTTGATGGAACCGCTCGGTTGCGAAGAGCAACTAGGCGCTTATGCGCCGCCCCTCCCCAACCTAGAGGCGCGAAGGCCTCTTGAGGCCGACAGCATGAGCGCCACCACTAGTTTGGTTCTATCAAAGATAGAAATGATCTAAAAGAAAAAACCCCAGAGCAACGGCAGCAACATGGCAGTCGCCAGCGCGTTCAGGCCCATGGCGAGACCGGAAAACGCACCTGCAATTTCATTTACTTGTAAAGCCCGCGCAGTGCCGATGCCGTGGCTCGCGGTGCCCATGGCCAAGCCCCGCGCAGCCCAGTCCTTCACGCCAATCAGGGTGAGCACATAGGGGCCAAGCACGGCACCAGTGATGCCGGTGATCAGTACCAAGACGGCCGTGAGCGAGGGCAATCCACCCAGTTGCTCGGCAATGCCCATGGCGACCGGTGCGGTAACGGATTTGGGCGCAAGGGCAATGAGGGTGTCAGACGAACCGGACAACACGTACCCGATACCAACCGCCGACAGCATAGCCGTCGTAGAGCCCGCCAATATGCTGACCAACACCGCCAGCGCGGAACGACGTACCCGCTCAAACTGCCGATAAAGCGGGATCGCAAGGGCGACCGTGGCAGGCCCCAAAAGAAAATGCACGAACTGAGCGCCTTCAAAATAAGCGTCATAGCGTGTGCCGGTGACCAGCAACACGGCGACGATCAACACCACTGCCAACAGCACCGGATTCAACGTCGGGTTCATCTTACCCTTGGCATAGACCCATGATCCGAACTGAAACGCGGCCAGCGTCAGCGTGAGATGCAGCAGCGGCGTGGCGCTGAGATAAACCCAAACATCGCGAAGCTCTCCCATCTAAGGCGCTCCGTCTTTGGGGCGGGATACGGCTTCAGGACCGGCGGCGGGGGGACCGGCGGCGGGGAGATTGGGACGGGTGAGCCACACCATCACCCATGCAGTCACGATGATGGTCAAAATCGTGCTTATCAATAGCGCCACCGCGATAGCCAGCCAGTCATCGCCCAACAGTTTGAAATGCAACATCACGCCGACACCCGCCGGCACAAACATCAAGGACAGATAGCGCAGCAGCGTATCGCCGACACTCGCCAAATCGTCGGGCACGGACCCTCGCACCATCAAAAAAGTAAACAGAAGCACCATGCCAACCACCGGCCCCGGCACGGGCGCTTGCAGAGCCTTGGTGGTGAGTTCCCCCACCAATTGGCAACCGAGAATGAGTGTGAGGTAATTCAGCATATCGGAGAGGTATCCCGGCTAAGGTTATAAAGGCGGACCCTTATTGAGTGCCCCATGCGAAGCAAGATCAAGCGGCAATCAAGCCAAGATCATCCTTTGGTCAAGTCGCGTGCGATCCGTTCAAACAGCGCAGCACCGATGGGAATGAGATCGTCGGGAAAATCATAGTCCGGATTGTGCAGCGCGGGATGGTTTTCCCCCGGCCCCAAACATAACATCGCCGCCTTGGCGTTCCAACCAAACACCCCAAAGTCTTCCGAAGCCCGCATGGGCAGTCCCGTATCACTGTGGGGAATGCCCAAAGCATCCATGGCACGCACCGCGCTTTCGGTTGCCTCCGCATCGTTTATCGACGCAGAAAAGTGATCCCGCACCTCAAAGGAAACCACCAGACCATCCCTATCAGCGGCGTCCTGCGCCATGGCCCGGGCAGCGGCCTCCATGCTGGACAGGGCCTCGTCTTGCGATGCGCGCAGGGTTACGAAAAGCCGCCCCTCCCCCGGCGCGATGCCGAAGGTCGGTTCACCAACGTTCACATGCGTGACGGTCGCCAGTCGAAAATCATCGTCCAGCGCACCGCCACTCCCAAGACCTGTTAGACGCCCCGCTAAACCGGCCAGAGCGATGGTGGGCGAAAGACCATCTTCCGGGTTCGCCGCGTGGGCCGTCTTACCTGTCATTGTGATGGCCAGACCTTGGGAAGCGCAATTAATCAAACCTGCGCAGGTGGACACTGTCCCAAAGGCCCGCCCCGGCTCGTTGTGGATCGCAAACGCCCAATCCGGCGCGACGGCGGCAAAGGCCGGATCGGCAACCACCGCCCGCGCGCCGCTGCCATCCTCCTCCGCCGGCTGAAACATCAGCACGATCCGTCCGGTCTCAACGGGTTTTCGCGAGATCAACCGCCCCAGCGCGAGCAACGTGGTCATGTGCCCATCATGACCGCACAGATGCCCTTTGCCCGGCACTTGGGACACCCAGGCCTGCTGCGAAATTTCTTCGATGGGCAAAGCGTCCAGTTCCGCGCGAAACAGCACGGTGGGGCCGGGCTTCCCGCTATCGAACACGGCTGCAACACCGTGGCCACCCAAGCCGGTGAGCATTTGGTGGGGGTTCAAGTCCGCCAAAGCCTGCACGATGGTCTTAGCCGTCTGAGCTTCTTCGCCTGAAACCTCCGGCCATTGGTGCAACGCACGACGAAAGGCCGTCAGCTCTATCAAGTCAGCGTTAGTAAGCATGGGCAGGGTAGTTTCATTTCGATTCGAACGTGCCGAAGAATACCACAAGCCGAACCGGGCGTGCCCGTTCCGCACCCTCCTTGAAGTCACTTGACCCGGAGACGTTTTACGCTCACTGTTTTCGTGGGGTTATTGCGAACACCCCGTGAGGCGTCCGCCCAAGATCGCATCCTCTCATTTATGAGATTGGATGTCCTTTGGCCTCTTCACAATTCACCGCCTCACAATGCATCGCCTCACCCATTTCAGTTACTGTCGAAGACTTGTCTTCGCGTCTTGCCCGGGCCGATGCACCGGTTCTCATTGATGTCTGCATCGACGCGGACTTTGATGCGGATCCAAGACTGATACCCTCAGCACGCAAGCACCCAAACTCGGAAATCTCCGACGTCGCAGCTGATCTGAAAAGCAAACAAGTCATCATCATCTGCCAAAAGGGCCTGAAACTCTCGCAGGGGGCCGCCGCTCTTTTGCGGGCGCGGGGAGTGAATGCAAGGTTCTTAGAAGGCGGCAATTTCGCATGGCGCGACGCACACCTGCCGCTCTTGGCCGTGCGATGGACCGATGGCGTCCAACCCTCATTGGGTTTTATAGAAGCCTCCCGCTGGGTGGTGCCGACGTCCAGTGGCTTGCCGGTATTGGCAGCTTGTTGGGTCCTCCAACGGTTCTTTGATCCCAGCGCGGACTTCATGTTTGTCGAGCCGGACGCCGTGGCAGATGTTGCCGACAGATTTGAAGCGAATGTGGCTGGAGAGTTGAACTCGGTGCTGGAACGCTTCGGGATTTCCACGCCTGAACTGGACACTATCCGCACGATCGTGGAGGACCCAAAAAGCGATATCCAGAACTGGTTCACAGGTCTGTCACATATCGTTCGTGATGATCGAGCAAGGATGGACGCGTTGCTTCCCGTTTTGGATGCACTTACCCATTGGGCGCGACACAGCCCACCGTCGCGAACGCCCGATTCTTCAACCTCGCCGACTGGCAAACGGAGTGCGCGCTGATGACCACGCAAGACGAAAACCAAACGCGTGATACGCTCAGCCCAAACACCGTCACGCCAAACGGCCCAACCAGTCTTGCCGATCTTACCCGTGTCTGGGCGCGGGTGGGTGTGCTCTCCTTTGGCGGCCCGGCGGCACAAATCGCGCTGATGCATCGGGAGATTGTGGAGCGCCACAAATGGTTGACCGAAAACCAGTATCTGAACGCGCTGTCCTTTTGCATGTTGCTGCCGGGGCCGGAGGCAATGCAATTGGCCACCTATTCCGGCTGGCGCACCCATGGCGTGCTGGGTGGCATCATCGCAGGACTATTATTCGTGCTGCCCGGCGCGTTTGTCATGTTGGCTTTGGCAACAGTCTACATGCTCTACGGCTCGGTGCCGTTGGTGGAAGCCTTGTTTCTGGGCGTCAAAGCCGCCGTGGTCATCGTGGTCATCGAAGCCTTGTTGAAGGTGTCAAAACGCGCCTTGAAGGGTGTCGACCATTGGCTCATCGCAGCGGTTGCCTTTGTGGGCATTTTCTTCCTCGATATGCCATTTCCGCTGCTCATTGTCTTGGCGGCAGCCTATGGGTTTTGGACAGCAAGCGGAACGCCCCTAAGCCAAGATGAACAGGCGGCCAGCGCAGCGCAGGTGGCCATCCCATCCGGCTATTTGCTAAAAACAATTGCCACGTGGAGCTTCATTTGGCTCGCGCCTTTAGCTGTTTTGTGGGTGGTCCTGCCCGAAAGCCTGCTGACCGAGATAGCGCTGTTTTTCTCCAAGCTCGCCATTGTCACGTTTGGTGGCGCGTACGCCGTTCTTGCTTATATGGCACAGGACGTTGTGCAGTCTTCCGGCTGGCTCACCGCGGGAGAAATGATGGACGGCCTGGGACTGGCTGAAACCACGCCCGGCCCGTTGATCTTGGTCACAGAGTTCGTCGGCTTTCTGGCCGCCGCCAAACAGGGTGGCCTCGTGTATGGGGCCGTGGCTGCGGGCATCACCCTTTGGGTGACGTTTGCGCCCTGCTTTCTGTGGATTTTTGCCGGCGCACCCTTCGTGGACCGCCTAAGCCATCAACCCCGCTTGCGCGGAGCACTGAACGCGATCACCGCCGCCGTCGTGGGCGTTATCCTCAATCTGTCGCTTTGGTTTGCACTCAACGTATTTTTTGAGAGTGTCAGCGAAGAGACCTACGGCCCGTTCCGCGCCTTTGTGCCTGACGTTACAAGTTTGGATTGGCGCGCTGTATCCATCGCATTTGTGGCTGCAGCCCTTCTGCTTTGGCAAAAACGCAGCCTACCATTGGTGCTCGCCATCTGTGCGGCTTTGGGATGGGGAACCAGTCTATTGACTTAACGTCAGGTCCAAAAGGCGACTACTGAGACACGCCCAGTTCTGCCAACCGGCCCAGACAACTCTCCTCGGCTTCGTCCATCTCGCGCATCGTGTCTTCGATGTCTTGGCGCTTCTGCTCCAACTCGTCGCGCTTCTCGTTGATGCGCGCAAGCATAAGGTTGATCTGCCCCTCTTCGCCAGACGGTGCCTTGTAGACTTCAATGATCTCTTTGATCTCGGCGATGGAAAAGCCCAAACGCTTGCCGCGCAAAATTTGCCGCAACAAAATCCGGTCCGACGGGCGAAACAGGCGCGTGCGGCCCCGGCGAATGGGCTTTATCAGCCCCTCATCTTCGTAGAACCGAATTGTGCGGGTGGAGACACCAAATTCCTTGGTCAATTCGGTGATTGTATAGGTTTCGCGCATGGGGACTCAAAGGGGCACAGGATACCGGAACGTATGATCGCTGATTTACGTAAAAGTCAACCGCTCACGGGGCAACGGGTGCCTGTCGCCTATATTCCGTACCACCAGGCCGCCAAACCGAGGAAGGCAAAAAAGCCGACGACATCCGTGACCGTGGTCACAAACACACCCGAAGCGATGGCAGGGTCGGCATCCAGTTTTTGCAAGGCGATGGGGATCAAAATTCCCGACGCGGCAGCGAATACCATGTTGACCACCATTGCGATGCCAATGACCACGCCCAACGATGGCAGCCCAAACCAAAACGCGGCGATGACGCCAATCAAAACCGCAAACGCAATGCCATTGACCAAGCCGATGATCAGTTCTTTGCGAATGATTTTACGCGTATTGTAGGTATCAAGGTCGCGCGTTGCCAAAGCGCGGACCGCAACCGTCATGGTTTGCGTCCCAGCATTGCCGCCCATGGAGGCCACAATCGGCATCAAAACGGCCAAGGCCACCATCTGCTCAATCGTGGCATCAAACAGGCCGATGACCAAAGAGGCCAAAACAGCGGTGAAAAGATTGATGACCAACCAGCCAAATCGAGACCGCGCGATATCGGCAATACTGTCCGACAATTCTTCATCGCCCACACCGGCCAGCCGTCGAATGTCTTCTGCGGCCTCCTCTTGGATCACGTCCACCACGTCATCAATCGTCAAGACGCCAACCAGCCGTTCGTGCTCGTCCAATACGGGAGCGGACAGAAGATCATATTGTTCAAACACCATCGCCGCCTCTTCCTGATCCATCGTGGCGGGCACAGGGTGAGAATTGGTGTCTTGAATTTCCTCCAGCACAACGGGCCGCTTGGCACGCAGCAACGTGTCCAAGGGCACGGTTCCGGTGAGTTTGAACGTGGGGTCGACCGTAAACAGCTGTGAAAAACGGTCAGGCAAATCCTCGCCCGCCCGTATGTAATCAATTGCCTGTCCCACGGTCCAAAAAGGTGGCACCGCAATGAACTCCGTCTGCATACGGCGACCGGCGCTCTCTTCGGGATAATCCAAAGACCGGCGCAAGCGTATCCGTTCTTGAAACGGGATTTGCGACAGGATCTCTTCGCGGTCAGCATTTTCCAAGTCTTCAAGAATGAAAACAGCATCATCGGAATCGAGCTCGCGAACGGCCAACGCCACCTGCTCGTTTGGCAGGTTCTCGATGACCTCAAGACGGATCGCCTCATCAACTTCGGTGAGAGCCGCAAAATCAAATTGTTCACCAGCCAGTTCAACAAGCTGGTTGCGCTCGTTCGGCTCAAGCGCTTCGAGAATGTCGCCAACTTCCGATTCGTGCAGATCACGCAGTGCATCCAGCGACAGTTCGCGGTTTTGGCTTTCCAGCGACTGCCGAATCTGACCGAGCAAGGTTTCACGCACCGCACCGTCTTCGGTGTAAATGTCGGGCGTCTCTGTCTGCTCTTCTGCGGCAGCTGTCTCTTTGGTTGGATCGGACGGTATTTCCATACGGCACGTTTAACACGCCGTAACTCCGGCACACAGTAGCAAGCCAGTATGGACATACAAAAAAGCGGTCCATCTGCTAAGATGAGCCGCGGTAAGTCCGCTTATCTAGAGCGGTTCACCCACGGCGTCGGGGGCGGAGGGCGTTACCACCTGATAGATCAAGCGCGACCAGCTTTTTGCCGGGCAGCGTCCTCGCGTTCCAGCGCTTTGAGCAGGTCTTTGTCGCGACCGTACATATCGCTGTAATAGCGGATTTTGCCACTATCGTCCGGCCAAGCGGTGAAATAGCTCACATAAACAGGCAATTTGGTCTTGAGACTGCGCTTGCGGTTTTTACCTCCGCTTATGCTCTTGGCGACGGAACCAACGCTGGTCCCCAACACAGCCGCCGCCATGGCGCGCGGGTTCTCCAGACGCACGCAACCGTGGCTGAATGTACGGGTGCGGCGCGAAAACAGGCTCTTGGCAGGCGTATCGTGCATGTAGATCGCGTGCTTGTTGGGGAACATAATTTTCAATTCACCCAACGCGTTTCTGCGGCCCGGGGGTTGGCGGACATTATAAGGGAAATTGGCACCCACATTGCTCCAATTGATTGAACTGGACGACACACGACGACCCGACCCTGTGGTGACTTCCCAACCCTTTGCGTCCAAATACCCCGGATTGCTGCGCAGGCGCGGCAACATCTGGTTGACCAAAATAGACCGCGGCACACCCCAATACGGGTTGAACTCAACATATTCGATCTCATCGTGAAAGAAGTTCGTCTGGTTTGCCTGCTTGCCAACGATCACCTTCATGGAGAGTTCTGTCTTGCCATCGCGCATATAGCTTGCACGATAGGCCGGCTGATTGATGAAGACATGCGCATCGCCAAACCGGTCCGGATGCCAGCGCAGGCGCTCCATGGCGAGTTTGATTTTGTTCAAACGGGACTTTGGATTGGCTGTTTTGAGGCGGCCCAGAGTGTTGCGGCCGATGATCCCGTCACGGGACAGTCTTTGCGACTTTTGGAAGTCCTTGACCATGGCCACAACCGCATCGCTGTATAGCCCCTCGGAATGATCGGCGGAGATAACGTCAGCATGCTTTTGGCGCAGTTCGGCAGAGAACTTGCGCCCCATGGCTTCAACAATGGCGGGCAGTTGGTCGCTTGTGCCGCCGGGCTTGAGAAATGTGCCGGCTTTTATGGAAACGGCCTTGGACTGGCGCACTTCCTCGGCAAGCTCGATCATCTCCTGACGCAGCACCTCAAAGGCCGGTTCCGCAGGATGAGATTCCAGAAGATAGGCCGCCGGATCATCCGCTTCCGTCAACGCAGCGAACGTTTCAACAGGCTGAGGCTTATTTTGTCTAAAATCATGGAAGCGGCTCAAACGACCCGCTTTCACCAGACCATGTTTCGCGTCAATCGCGTAGCGCAGTGCGGCCAGGCTCAATTCGAGATCAAAGCGGGCAAGCTCCGCATCGGACTGGCTGGTGGATGCGTTGACCGTGATCGGGAAACGAACCGCATAGTGCTGGGCATTTAGTCCGTATTGTTCAGCCGTCTCCAGCACATTGGCAAGCGAACGCGCTTGCGGAGTGGGCTGACCATCTTCGCCAACCCAAAGGAACGTTCCAGTGGTGGCATAGTGGTCAATTACAGCCTTGGAGTGATCGGAGTGCGCTCGGAGTTCAAACTGCTGCAACCCCGAAACCGCAGCAGCGAATGTAAACTCTGGAACCTCCGCAACAGCGGTTGTGAGATCCACCGCTTGATCCAAAGACAGGCGATCCCGGACAAGGCTGCGCT
The DNA here is from genome assembly GCA_038746275.1 of Pseudomonadota bacterium. Lineage (GTDB taxonomy): Bacteria > Pseudomonadota > Alphaproteobacteria > Rhizobiales > Rhizobiaceae > Pseudahrensia. The sequence continues at coordinate 63,247 of JBCDKS010000020.1, forward strand.
CTATCAGAGCTTTGATTTCGATCTTACGAGCCTCCTGCGCAGCAGCCTGCTGATCGCCCAGTTGCGTGAGCAAGGTGGCAACCGGCACCGCCTTCAACGCTGTGGCGGCATAAGGGGCCATTTTTGGGCGTTTGTAGCGCGGGGCGGCAACCCGTGGCGCAGTCCGGGCACGCTCCCGAGCAAGTGCACCTTGGCGACGTCGCTCCAAGACCTTGATGCGCTGCAAGCGGCGCGCCTCACGGGCACGACGACGCTCTGCGGCACGCGGAAACAGCTTTTCAAACAGTGAAGCAGCAGCAGCCTGCTGGGGGAGAACAACCGGCTCCACAACGATGAGTGAAGCGGTGATCATTAGACCGGTTAAAAGGCGCGCTTTGGACATAAAGGCCTGCTTTCGAAGAAAACCACGAATTGAGTGGTCGGTCTTCCGCGCTGTTTCACCGGCTAAAAGGCTGCAAGCCATGGTTGAGCCCAGTTGGCTCAAACTTTCCGCCAGCGGTGAAAAGACAAAAAACACCACTCCCCAAAGGGTTATGCCACCGGCAGCAGAAAATGTGAGGCCAACAATCGCGTGAGGCATAAGTGACCTGACAACTGTTGCAATAAAGTCATGGTCCGGCGGGCCCATACAACAAGGTAATAGGCGTGTGGGGATCGACGAAAACCTGTTCGTGGATCCATCTTATTCGTGTCAGGACGCTTAAAGTCCGCGATTGTCCTCGAATTGGCCGTGTTTGCGAAAGCGCACCAAATAGGTGGGCAAAACTGCGTCCAAGCCGGTCGGGTCAATGCCCATGTCCAGGAGTGTTCGGCCCGCGTCGATCATAGCCTGAGACACCACATTGTCGCTCTTGAGCATTTCAACCTGCCCGGGCGTGATGGGCGCGCCGGGCGCATATTGCGCAAAACCACCCATAAAACTGGCCAAACCGAAAGGCAGTGAAATGAAACTGCGCTTGCGTTGAATAACGTCCAACATGCGCTCTAAACACGCCTTGAACGTCAAGACTTCCGGCCCGCCCAATTCCCAAATCGAGCCTGGAGGGCACGCGCCAGATACGGCTTTCACCACCGCATCGGCCACATCACCCACATAAACCGGCTGAAACAGTGTCCCGCCACCCCCGATCAACGGCAGCGCGGGGGCAAAGCGCGCCATACCGGCAAAGCGGTTGAAAAAATCGTCCTCAGGTCCAAAAACGATGCTGGGTCGCAAAATAACGGCCTCAGGCGCGGCCGCCAAAACGGCCTGCTCCCCTTGCGCCTTGGTACGGGCGTAGTCAGCCTTCGATCCGTCATTGGCACCGATGGCAGACACCTGCACCATGGAGGCACCGGCAGCCGTTGCAGCCTCGGCAACCCACCCGGCACCCCGCGCCTGCAAGCCATCAAAAGACTGTTTGCCACTTTCAGCGAGAATACCGACGAGATTGACCACATGATCTGCGCCTTCGACGGCGCGATCAATCGACCAGCGAAAGCGCAAATTGGCTTGCACCAATTGGATCTGCCCCACATCGCCTAGCGGCTGCAGGTGCCCGGCCAAATCCGGCCGCCGCACCGCCACCCGAACCCGATATCCAGCCTCCGCCAGCGCACGCACCGTGTGGCGGCCAACAAATCCCGACCCGCCAAAGACGGTGACAAGTTTGGATGATGTGGACACTGGCATGCCGACGGCTCCTGAACATTCAATCAAACACCAAAAGGCGCTGTTTAGAGCGGTTCACAATTTGATTGAACCGCTCGGTTGCGAAGAGCAACCCGGCGCTCATGCGCCGCCCCTCCCCCGACTTGGGGTCGCGAAGGCCTCTCGAGGCCGACAGCGTGAGCGCCACAACTGGATCGATTCTATCAAACATAGAAACGGTCCGGCCGACGTTCTACAACCTCAAAACACCCTGTCAAAGCCAACTTAGGCCAAAGACGCCTGAGCCCTAAAGATAGGCGAAAGCCCACCACCTGTGTGCATGTGGGAGATGATACAAGCAAGGGTCGGCTGGGATGATCCACCGACCCCGTGACCGTCGCGGTGCTGGAGCATCATCGCCCGTTCCAACGGTGTCTATGAAATAGCAAGAATTCAGTTGCGGTGCAAAAAAACGACACCACACATCGCAGTGTGTGCCCGAGCAGTGTGCGCCCGACCTCACACCATTGCCGACCATGTTCGGGGTTTCGATCTTTTGCTCACAGGGAATGCCCCCAAAACAACCGCCACAGGTCCACCACCTGCACCCCGCAACATACAGGTGCCCGCAACGCAAAACCCAATTGACACCCCCACACCGGATGCGTACACACCCCATCGACCCCTGATGCCCAGGTGGCGGAACTGGTAGACGCGCTAGCTTCAGGTGCTAGTTTCTGTATGGAAGTGGAGGTTCGAGTCCTCTTCTGGGCACCAACAGATCGAAATTCTCTGGCAAGCGGGGTCGGTCACTCCGACGTAAGCTTGGCCGCAAACCAACGCATACATTGGATCAGACAAGTCAGACTGCATTATTTTGTGCGGAAGTCAGCGAATTTGTTAGAAAGCTTTTTTAAGTCCCCCGAATTAATGATCAAGATTTCGGTCCATCTGGTGCCAAACAATCGGTTTTGAATAGCCAGCCTGAGCAACAAATTGAAGGCATATGCAATCGTGGTGGCAGCCGCTGCACCCGCAACGCCATATAGCGGGATCAAAAAGAGATTGCCAATCAGGTTTACGATCAAGATACCTCCGGTGAGTGCTAAGTTGATGTCAACACGCCCTCTTGCAGCAAGATCATTCGCAAGCACTCTGGAGCAGGACAGCAAGACTACACCCGGCAGCAATATCCAGACCACAGGAACCGCATTAACAAAACTGTTTTCGAAGAGCAAAATTACAAGTGGCTCCGCGACAAAGGCCAACATGGCTGAACCAGCCAAGGTCGTCCATAAGACGGTTCTCGCCACAACCGGCGTAAATTTACGACGTCCCTCTTCATCATCCACCATTGCAGAGAGGCGGGGCAAAATAACGGTCGATACCGCTTTAGAAACCATCCACAGCTGCTCAACCAATCGGACTGCAACTGCATAAAGGCCAGCTGCAGCGGGCCCTACAAGCAGACTAACCAAAAACAAATCAAGGCGGTGATTGAGAAAAGCAATCAGATTGGTTAAGTGGGCTTTGACACCATAAGCCAGAGCCGATCGCCAGTATGTACGGCGCGATGCGCACTGCGACAAAAGATTTAATTGGCCGCTCAACAGCCAAAGCGAAAAAAGCAAGCTAATAGCATAACTAATACATACTATTTGAATAATCGCAAAAAGTGTCAATTCGTCAGCAAGCCATATAAATAACACTCCAGCGAGCGCTAGAGTAGGTTGCATCATAACCGAGAAATTATATCTCCGAAAATCCTGAAGAGCTTGAAAAAACCCGTTGGTGATACCCAAAAACAGGCTGGACGGAAAAACCAAAAGAGCCACAATGAGCGCACCCAAGGGCACATCCGGAAAGATCAGGGTTCCAAAAAGATCAAGTATGGCCCACCCGCTCAACAGCCCGGCAATTGCTACGCAAATCATCAAATCGCGAGAAGCTGACCACGCATCGTCCAGCTGAGCGCGATTCGAGGCAACAAGATAAACGTTGGCAGCGGGCAAGCCAAAGCTCAAAAGCTGCGCAAAAATAGATGGCAATAAGAGTGCCACAGCGTACATGCCTGTGCCTGACGGTCCCAACGCCTGTGCAACTATCAAGACGATCGCAAGCTGAAAAAAAGCAGCGACGAACTGTCGACTGAATGTCAGCGCAACGTCTACGGCGGTCTGTCGATAGGCATCCTGTTGCATCAAATTTTATCACCCTCAATTTATCGAACGCAGTCCTTCTACTCCGGCTCCCAAGACCTGGTCGCATCCGGTGGAACGATAGTGAATGCACACTCCTCGGAAACCCGTTGAGTTCAATCACCCAAATTTTGCGCAACCAGTACCTGAAACACGTGTTCCGGAAAACCGTAAGCGATGATTAACGACACAAAACAAGACCTCCCTCACACAGGACGATCCACAACTGGCAAGAAATGCCCCACGTAAAACAATCACTGAAGTGGATCACCGACAGCGTCGAATATCGACTAATCCAACGGCGCGCCTGTCAAACGAAACAGTAGCGCAGAATTTTCTGACTCACGCCACTTGCGTAAATCGTAACACCTAGCTTGAATAAACCGCCCATCGAGCCTTTACTAAGATTTTTCATAATGTACTAAAAAAATTAATAAATGAATTTATTTAAATAGACTGATTGAGAGTACTTTTATATAACTTACAATATTCTGAATGGTATTTACAATGTTAAATTGCGTTACTGTAAATGGCAATCCAATCTCGCGTAATTTTTTTTGTGCCAAACCGCAGAAGACAATCGTTCCTGATTTTTTCAGGGTTTCTCAATGGCAGCATCTTTATCATTTTTTCCATGGCCATCCCAAGTTCAGACACGTCGCCTTTTGGCACGAGCAGTCCGTAGTAATCATCGGTTATTATATCTTCCGGTCCGCCTGAACGGGTAGCAATGACAGGCAAACCCATGGCCAGAGCCTCAATCAAAACGACCCCAAACGTCTCAAAGTCGCTCGGCAGCACAAACGCGCTGCTTTTGGCCATATGCTCGGCCACTTCGTGCCGAAGCAAAGGACCAGTGAATTCGACCTGATCTGCAACCCCTAACTCCTCGCTCAGCGCCTTGAGAGAAAACGATAAAGCGCCCTGCCCGCCAATCGTTAGAGAAACATCGGGATTGCCACGAAAACGCTCCGCAAATGCGTTCAACAGAAGGTCAACGCGTTTAACGTTCGTTAGACTGCTAACATGAAGGAACCTAAACCTCCCTGACGCAGTCTTTGGCAAAGGATTTGTAAGAAAAATGTCTGAAACCGAATTGTGCACATAGGAAAACAGGCCTTCTCTAACAGTAAGAATCTGCTCCAGCTTCCGTGCAAATACCGCACTCACAGCAAAGCAGGCTGCAGACCGCTCGGCGATTTCCTTTGTGAGTGTCCTTCCCCCATCATTCACCAGCCCACGAGCAAAGGCCGTACTATGCTCGCTCAAGACATATGGGATACTGTATTTCTTCTGGATGGCCATCGCGCCAATGCCGCCAGGTAACGCCGAATGCACATGAACAATGTCCGGCATACCGTTCTGCTCCACGTATCGATCGAACATCCCCAGCACGAACAATCCATAAGTAAAGCGGGTAACAAACCACATACGCGGCGTTAAGTTCGGAAAGTTGCCGCGTACTGTAACGACTGCATCATCGTCTTCCAACGAGATTTTGCGAATGCCCTTCAGCAATACGTTTGGCTGCTTGATCGATCGCACCCGTGGTGCAATCACCCCAACCTTGACGCCCGCTCTTCTCAGCGCGTGACCTTGCTCGCGAAAAAAACTTCCAGCGACATCATGACGGTGCGAAGGATACCAAGAAGGTAGAAACAAGACATGCATGCGGCCTACCTCGCAAAATAGTACAAAATATGCTTCACAGCGCCCAGCACTCTGCCGTCAGTGCCAGCATCTACCCCAATATAACCTCCCATCGACTTGGCGTACTTCGCATTTTTTTGCAACCAAGCACGATGTGCACCGACATACCGGGCGCGACTCTGCATTGTTTTTTCCAAAATAGTGTCAGACGAAGTTCCGTTGTACAGAGCAATATGTTTCTGGAAACGCGCACCATGCTTACAGTTCCAATAATAAATATTACGATTAAACAGTGTAAATTTTTTTACTTCGACATTAAAATCATCAACCGCCCCCCCAAAATACAATTTTTTTATGCAAGACGACTGTTGTTTATATTTGATTTCATAATCTGTTGCGTGTAAATACTTTAGTGCCTTGAGAAACAGCGAGCGATTTAAAGCCTTAGCACCTTTATATGCATCCAGAATATCAATGTCATTCATCCTGCGGAAATTCTGCCAATTTTCTCTAAGCCGCGTCACATCGCTTAACAACCGCGCTTCCTCAGCCGACAATTCCAAACCCAAGTGACAAACCGCCAGATGAACACTGTGAACCACAGACCATGTTCTAGTTGCCCAAGCCCGCGCATCAACCTTACCTTCGTAATCAGCAACAGCAAACTGCAGAGTGCGACTTTCACAAAAATCTATAATATAACATGCTGCCAATATACATCTCTGCTTTTTATCTAAATCTTCAAACAGAGGGAAATCAAAATATCCCGATCGCAATTCGATATTTGTCGCAAATATAATCCATTGAATATTCAATGCGCTTGATTTATTGAAAATAAAAGGACCATGTATAAACAATTCATCATCAATATTTTTTACGCGCAGACCATGCGAATTACTTTTGTGAAAATTATCGTCGACAACAACGATCACATCAATATCAGAAAGACCGGGCGCCCCTACGCTTCCCATTGTTGCAACAGCCAAAACTCCTGGAATTTTTGAGCATCGGCCGATATACGATCCAATAGCCATCTCATAGCGGCTCTCGTCAATGTAATTCGGCCTGTTAAATATTATCAAAATTCAGTTCCTTAATTTCCTCAATTGCTAACGGAATCAATTCTTCGGACAACTGGCGGATACCACGCGAGACATAGTGGTTTCTGAAAAAATTTCCCACAATCGCATCTATCCGTCCCACTGGCATTCGGTATTGCGAATACGTACGCCTAGCCCTTGCGAAATTTTGAGGTTTCTGCGGCCATGTATTGCGCATTTGAGACGCACAATCTATCAACTGAACTGTATTTGGAATATTATAAATCTTGTATTTCGAAAAGGAGTCTTTTTTACTCACCATCTCCCCTGATGCATTCAATAAATATGTTGGAATCATGAAAATGTTGCTCAAAAATCTCTTTTGTGTATATAAATTTGAACCATACTTAAAGAAATTAATATCGGGATTTTCTAAGGATCTAACAGTGTCGCGAAGCCTCTTTACACCAATACTTCGACAATCACTGTTCCGGAAAGCCTTTTTCACAAAAATCCTTTTTCCGGTCATTGACCAGCAATTTGAGTATGCTTCCAACGGAAGATCGGCTGCATCATAGGATAAAACTGTCTTGGGACCCAATGCGAATGCGCCATGATGCTGCAAAGGGTCAACGGACAATATAAATTTGTTTAATAGCCGATAGAATGATTGAATGGCTTTGTTGTTACAATATTCTGCTTCTGAACTAAAAAAAATTGTTAATTCCACATCGCTAAAATTATTGAATGTAAAATCGCCATAACTACCATGGACGATAATGTCTTTTACGATACCAATTTTTTTTCCATAACCGTAAATATAATTTAGTTCATCATACCAAGCCAGTATGCTTGAAACATTCAACTGGTTCGCCTTCTTGGGAGCAATTTCAAATTGTTTGTGCTGCGACGATGAACTATGCATAGTCATGGAGTGTCCATATGAATTGCTCAGCGATGGTTTGATCTCGTTCATATCAAAAACAAAGCATCGTCAAAAATTTGACTTACGTAGCCTAGCATACATTCGAGGCCATAATTTCGAAAGTGCTTTCAGATTATCAATCGAACTTGGACTTACGAAAACAAAGCATAATTCGGCGGTGGTGATAATACTGCACCGTAGTCCAAAAGTGTTGAATTAAAAAAACTGATTGGCACTTTCGTCGCCCTTTTCGCAGGCAAGATGCAGTACACTAAGATGCTCGGCCACAGAATCTAGAATTCCTTCATCACCCGCAAAATAAACGATTATCGCCGCCTTTGCGTTATCCATGATCTTTTCTTCAACTTGATCAAAGTCAACACACAGTGTGTTGGCATCGCAATCCACCAAAACCGGTGTTGCTCCCAAATAGCGAATGACCTCAGCCGTTGCTGTGAAGGTCAGATCGGTCGTTATAACCTCGTCCCCTTCGCCGATCCCCATCGCTTCAAGAGCAAGATGCAATCCAGCCGTGCAGGAGTTTACCGCAACCGCCTCAACACCACCTCCAACAAAAGCGGCAAACTCTTGCTCAAACTGCTTAACGGCAGGTCCCGTCGTCAACCAACGTGATCGCAACACTTCAACAGTGCGATCTACAGTGGCCTCATCGAGCTCCAAACGAAAGTAAGGCACTGCCATTTTCTAAATTCCCAATCCGTTTTTCAATCGAAAGCCGCTTCCAGTTCAACGTGTCTACAGACGCAAAGGGCTGCGGATCTAGCACTTCTGGTATGATGGACATACACGATGGGCTTTGTGGAGGCGATGACAAATTCAGCCAGAAAGCGCAGTGAGGATTTTACCAGCAGCATCACCATCGCCGTAGGGCTGCGTGTCGATGCTCTTCGGCGGTGCACGCATGAATTCTGCACCATCGACCACAGAGGTAACCTCAACCGGAGATACAATTTTTGCCCACCCCAGCTCAACCAGTTCCACCCACTCGGTCTCATCACGCAACACGACCACTGGCGTACCATGAAAATAGGCTTCCTTTTGCATTCCACCGCTATCTGTAAGAAGCACACACGCACCCTGCATCAGGCGGATCACATCGAAAAAGCCTAATGGTTCGGTCACCGTGAGGCCTGCTGTCATGGTTTTGAACTCGCCTGTCAGTTCAAGCGCTTTGCGCGTTCGAGGATGCATCGGCAAAACCAACGGCCTATCTTTGGCAAGCGTGCGAAGAGCCTCAAAAATGACGGACAATCGTTCTGGATTATCGGTGTTCTCTTGCCGGTGAACCGTGGCGAGGCGAAAGGCACCCTCCTCCAAGTTCAAGCGATCAAGAATTGAAGACTTGCGCCGCGCATCATCTCCAAAAAGTAAAGCGGCATCATACATCACATCACCAACATTCACCACATGGCTGCCCGCAATCCCCTCTTTAGCTAGGTGGTCTACCGCAGTGTCTGTTGGCGCGAAAAGCCAAGTCGATAAATGATCGGTCAGCACACGATTGATCTCTTCCGGCATGGATCTGTTGAAAGACCGAAGCCCGGCTTCAACATGACAGACTGGAATCCCCATTTTTGAAGCTGCCAGGCCACCGGCAAGCGTCGAGTTTGTATCGCCATAAACAACCACCGCATCAGGTTTTTCTTGAGCCAACACGGCCTCAATCGCCTCCAGTTGACGCCCTGTCATTTGGCCATGTGTGCCACCGCCAATCTCGAGATGATAATGAGGTTTGGGTATCCCCAACTCCTCGAAAAACACGTCCGACATGTTTTGGTCGTAGTGCTGACCGGTGTGAACGAGAACGTTGTCGACACCACTTGTCTCGGCAACAGCCCGGCTGACAGCGGCTGCCTTTATAAACTGCGGGCGGGCGCCTAGGATTGTGATAAGCTTCATGGTTGCATCGCTGCATGAGAATTTTGATCGAGAATGCGCGTTGCTTCTGTTGAGACAGGCTCCGCAGCGGGTCTGTAGTGAAGTGGGGTTTCCAGTAAAACTGAGCGCACCGCGTTCTCGTCACTTTCTTCGCAGGCTACGCGAAGTGTGTTCAACTGCTTTACCAGTTTTTCCCAAGGCAAAAATTCTTCGACACCGCATTGGATCTTGGGATGATCAGTTTTCAGCGCATCGCTGGATACAAGCAACTCCTCGTAGATCTTTTCTCCCGGTCGGATACCGGTGAACGTGATGGCGATGTCGCCAACAGTTTCTTTGCCATCCGTTGCGTCGGGGAAATATGGCGTAAGTCCGGAAAGTCGGATCAAACGCTCCGCTAAATCAACAATCCGAACCGGCTTGCCCATATCCAACAAGAAAACCTCGCCGCCCTTCGCCATGGAAGCAGCCTCCACCACCAGTTGAGCGGCCTCCGGAATCGTCATAAAATAGCGGGTCATCTTTTCATGAGTGACCGTAACCGGGCCACCTTGGGCGATTTGTTTTCGAAACAGCGGGATCACCGAACCGGAAGAACCGATGACATTGCCGAAGCGAACCATTGCGATGCGCATGTCAGGATGCAGTTCTTGCTTCGCCTGGCATACCATTTCCGCCAAACGTTTAGAAGCCCCCATTACGTTGGTTGGGCGAACGGCCTTGTCGGTGGACACAAGAACAAACGTCTCAACACCAGCCTGAACGGCCTCTTCCAGCGCATGCCATGTGCCAAACACATTGTTGCGCACGCCCTCCACGATATTGGCCTCCACCAACGGCACGTGCTTGTAGGCAGCCGCATGGAACACCGTGGAAACGCTGTGCGCAATTAGAACGGACCTCATGAGATCACGGTTCAGTGCGGAACCTAAAACCGGTTCGATCTCAAAGTCAGGGCGCGACGGATCCTCACGCTTCAACAGGCGGAGATTACGATCAATTTCGTAGAGCGCAGGCTCAGACATTTCGAGCAGCACGATCTTCTTGGGCTGCCACAAGGCGATCTGTCGACACAATTGCGCGCCGATGGAACCGCCAGCCCCGGTGACCAATACGGTCTTGTTCAGGATCGTTTTGTCCGGGTTTTCCTCGTTCGCTGCCACCGGATCGCGGCTCAACAGATCCTCCAGCGCCACATCGCGCAGTTCGTTTAAAACCGCCCGACCGCTCACAAGGTCGGCCATGCGCGGCACCGTCTTTGCTTGCACAGACTTGGCTTGCAAAGACGCCACAATTTCAGATCGTCGACGGCGGCTGATGGAAGGCATGGCCAGCAGAACACTGGCCGCGCCAAACCTGTTGACCACATCCGCCACGTCCGAGGATCGAAACACGCGCAGGCCGTTTATGGTCACACGGCGCAGTTCGGGATTATCATCAACGAAGGCAACGGGTTTGAACTCACCATCACGGCCCAAAGCGCCTGCCAGTTGGCGCCCCGTGCTGCCGGCACCATAAATGACGACGCGTTCCGCCTCGCGATGCTGATTGCTGTTCAGCAAAGACCGCAAGACAACGCGAATGCCGCCAACAGATATCAAACACAGACAGAAATAGATCGCAGAAACCGTGCGCGGGACGAACAACCCAATAGCTTGACTGGTGGCGTAAAGCGTAACGGCCGAAGCGAGTACGCCAAATGCAATATTCGTGAAGGCCTTGATGCTCAGCGAACGCACCACTTCCCGGTAAAAGCCCAAACGGATAAAAATGACGAGGCTGATTGGCAAAACAATCGCCAACGCAACCCAAAAGTCTGATCGAAACAGAAAAAATGTGCTTTCCAGCCGCAGAAGCATGGCGAACGCAAAAGTGACCGCAATCAAGCCGGTATCGACAGCAACCTGGATAATACGTTTTTGGTACCGAGGCAGATCCAGCAAAATGGCAATAGCACGCTGTTGCCAACCATCATCTTGGTGTTCGCTCATCAGTTGAGCTCTAGGAAAGTGTTAGGTTTTGACCGGTTGGCACCGTCTTTTTGACGAAAATCAGACCCCTGACCAAGCCGGTTTGTCTTCAATATTCGCCGTTCACCAAAAAATAGGTTCATGAAGCCCCATACCGGTTCAGATAGGATTTGATAATGCTCGGTACGAAATTATCGCTGTCGCCCAAGGTGAGGCCATGAGGTCTTGGCAAGTCCCCGCCTTTGGCCTTGTAGGCTCCCGGTGCCACTTTTTCTAGACCGCAAAATCGTTAACACCAAACACATCAATCTCGGCAAAGCTCAGGAGCTTGTCATCAGCTCCATCAACCTGCACGTACCGCGCGTCCTGAACCGAACCAACATCAAACGTCAGCAGTTCTCCGTTTTTTGCATTGGCAATCAAGTCAGACAC
>JBCDKS010000021.1:0-71991 GCA_038746275.1 Pseudomonadota bacterium
ACATCAACGGCTTCTACAATCCGCGACGCAGGCACTCAGCCTTGGGCTGGAAAAGCCCGCTGGCCTTCGAAGCAAAGGCCGCTTAAACGAGGAATCGGAGCGGCATCAAACCGGTACAGGTCCATCTTGAGGCCGACAGCGCGAGCGCCACAACTGGATCAATTCTATCAAAGATAGAAATGATCTAGGGGCGATCGGTGCTTCGAAGAAGCGGCGATTGGCTCTACGCAAAGACCCGCGATAACAGCCACCACACCAGTGAAGCGGCTATGATCCAGCTGGCGGCCAGTCCGCCCCACAAGGTCCACGCATAACGCTTTTTGGTGGCTGCTGTGGCGTCTGTGCCGTCGGCGAGATCGCGGAATAAGACAATGGACGGCACCATGCCAAAGGGCATGCCCATCATGCCCAAAAACACGCTGATGGCGAGCCGCACGGCGGGGTTGGAGAGCAGTTCGACGTCCATGAAAAAGGTCTTCTTCGGCAAGTGACCGCGCTAGAATTTTGCACGCGCGGTTGTAAAAAATGGAAGAAACCGCCCCGCCCTGGCACGGGCGAGACGGCATGGTGGTCGGTCGGGTCTTGCGCCTATTGGGGCAGTTTGTCGTCCACGCCTTGGACGTAGAACTTCATGCCCAGCAGGTCACCAAGAGAGGCTTTTTCGCCTTCCTTGAGCCAAACCGTGCCGTCCTGTTTTTTGATTGGGCCGGTGAACGGCTCAAACTCATTGGCCTTGATTTTGGCTTCGGTTTCGGCAGCCATCGCAGCAACGTCAGCGGGCATGTTTGTATAGGGGGCCATCGCCACGCTTCCGTGGTCCATGCCGTGCCACACGTCCTGCTGTTCCCACGTGCCGTCCATCACCGCTTTCACGCGCTCGATGTAATACGGCGCCCAATCATCAATGATGGAGGTGAGTTGGGTTTCCGGGCCGAACTTGATCATGTCTGAGGCTTGGCCAAAGGCCTTGATGCCCCGTTCCGTGGCGACCTGCATAGCGGCGGTGGAATCGGTGTGCTGTGTCAGGATGTCGACGCCCTGGTCGATCAGCGCCTTGGCCGCATCGGCTTCCTTCGGCGGGTCAAACCACGTGGAAACCCAGACGACCTTCAGTTTGAAATCCGGATTGACCGACTGCGCTCCCAAGATGAACGCGTTGATACCACGCACCACTTCCGGGATCGGGAATGAAGCGATGTAACCGGCCACACCGACCTTCGACATTTTTGCCGCGATCTGGCCTTGGATATAGCGCCCCTGATAAAACTTTGAAGAATAGGTCGAGACGTTGGGGCTTTCGCGCTTGTAGCCTGTCGCGTGCTCAAACTTCACGTCAGGAAATTTCTTGGCCGCTTTGTTAGTCGGATCCATGTAGTTGAAGGAGGTGGTGAAGATGACGTTGCAGCCATCGCGGGCAAAGGCCTCGATTGGGCGCTGCGCTTCGGCGCTTTCCGGCACGTTTTCCAAATAAGCGGTTTCCACCTTGTCGCCAAATTCAGCTTCTACTGCCAGGCGGCCTTGATCATGCTGGTAGGTCCAGCCGAAGTCGCCGGTTGGGCCGATATAGATAAAGCAAGCTTTTGTTTTGCTATGGCCGTCAGCCATAGCCGGTGTAACAGCGGAGGCTGCGAGCAGCGCGGCGGCGGACGCAGCAAGCGCGGTCAGGGTTTTGCGAAAAGAGTGTTTCAAGAGGATCGTCCGTTTTTTGGGAGGTTGAGGTTTTGCCGACGCGGAGCCAGCGGTTGGTAAAGGCGATCTACCGGTCTGGAACAAAGCTTTTGCCCAGACTGGCGGGAGTGTTAATCATTGTGAGACGGCGGTTGCGTGCAATCAAGACCAACACGATGATGGTGGCGAGATAGGGTAGTGACGCGAGAAACTGAGCTGGTATCTGCAAGCCCTGCGCCTGCACGTGAAACTGGCCAATCGTGACCGCACCAAACAGATAAGCCCCGATCAACAGGCGTCCCGGTCTCCAAGAAGCGAACACAACCAGGGCCAGAGCAATCCAGCCGCGCCCGGCTGTCATGCCCTCCACCCATTGGGGCACATAGACCAAAGACAAGTGCGCACCAGCCAGACCGGCACACGCGCCACCGAACAATACGGCGCAATAGCGAATACCGATCACGTTCAGGCCCAAGGCATGGGCACTGGCATGGTTGTCGCCCACCGAGCGCAGTTTCAAGCCCGTTTTGGATTTGAATAGAAACCACCAGACACCAAAGACGAGTGCCCAAGAGGCGTAAAAGATCAAATCCTGGCCGAACAACAGTGTCCCAATCACAGGAAGATCGGACAGCAGCGGTATCGAGAGCGCTTCCATTTTAATACCCGGCGCGCCCACGAAGCCCTGCCCGATCATGCCGGAAAGCCCCAAGCCAAGGATTGTAAGCGCCAGACCCGTGGCCACTTGATTGGTGACCAGTGTAAGCGTCATGAACGCGAAGATGAGCGAAAACGCCGATGCCACGATGATGGCGACCAACGCTCCCAAATAGGGATTGCCGGTCACTTGCGCCGTCGAAAACGCGGTCACCGCGCCAATGATCATCATGCCTTCCACACCCAGATTGAGCACGCCGGAGCGCTCGACCACCAGCTCTCCGGTCGCGGCAATCAAAAGCGGCGTTGCGGCAGCACAAACCGAAATCAGGATGGAAATCCAAACCTCCACTAGCCTGCCCCTTCCTTACGCGCGGCACTGGCAGAACCGCCCGTGATTTGGATGCGGTAGTGGATGAGGGTGTCACAGGCGAGCACGAAGAACAGCAACAGCCCTTGGAACACCCGCGCCGCGCGGTCCGATAGTCCCATGGATATTTGCGCCGCCTCGCCTCCAATATAGGTGAGCGCCAACACGATGCCGGCGGCGATGATGCCAAGCGGGTTCAAGCGACCCAGAAACGCGACGATGATGGCCGAGAAACCATAGCCAAGCGAGAGCTTGTCATCGAGCTTTTCAACAGAGCCGGAAACCTCCGCAATACCCGCCAGTCCGGCCAAGCCGCCAGAGACGCAAAACGCGAATACGGTCATGGCAGCGGGGCTGAACCCGGCAAATCGCCCTGCCCGTTCGCTTTGACCTAAGACAGAAATCTCAAATCCTTTAAGCGTTTTGGACAACACAAACCACGCTATGACCGCAGCGACCACAGCAAGAACTGCGCCGTAGTGAGCGTCCCAAGTGGCAAACAAGGCTGGTAAGACGGCGCTCTCGTTGAACGATTTTGTGCCGGGAAAGCCAAACCCGTCCGGGTCACGCCACGGGCCGCGCACCAGCCAATCAACAAATTGCTGCGCCACATAGACCAGCATGAGACTGGTCAGAATTTCATTGGTGTTGAACTTGGCTTTCAGCAGGCCAGGTATCGCCCCGTAAAGCGCGCCACCGGCAATCCCCATGATGAGCATGAGCGGAAGAACCAAGGCCGTGTCCCACGTGTTGAACAGGACAGGAATTGTGGCCCCCACCATGCCACCGATCAGGTATTGGCCTTCGGCACCAATGTTCCAGTTGCCAGATCGGAAGCAGATTGCCAGTCCGATAGCGATCAAGATAAGTGGCGTTGCCTTGACCAAAATTTGGTCCCGGCTCCACGGATCCAATAAGGGCTGGATGAAGTAGGTGTAGAGACCGGTCGCCGGGTTCTTGCCCAAGAGCGCAAACATGATGGCTCCGGCGACCATGGTCAGCACTAGGGCCATAAAAGGCGATGTGAGGGCCAGCCAGTTGGAGGGTTGGCTACGTTTGATCAGCTGAACCTTCATGCGGCCCGAGTTCCAGTGACCGCATCGCCCCCGTCAGCCCCATCGCTGCCGGACATCAATAGACCGATACGCTCCCGGGTCATGAGTTTGGCTGGCACCGCTTCGGACAGCTTCCCATCGGACATGACCGCGATCTTCGTTGCAATCTGGAAGATTTCGTCAAGGTCTTGGCTGATGACGAGTACGGCGGCTCCAGCCTCTGCCAGATTAATCAGGTCCTGGCGGATCTGCGCAGCAGCCCCGGCGTCCACACCCCAGGTGGGCTGGTTGACGACAAGCAGTTTGGGCGCACGATCGAGCTCCCGACCCACTACATATTTTTGTAAATTGCCGCCGGACAGAGACGCCGCCACCGGGTCGGCGGTTCCCTTGCGCACATCCATCGCGTCGCAAACCCGTTTGGCAATCAGTGACAGTTCCGACGTGAACTTTCGGCGGATGGGTGCTGCCGAGGTTAGCGTGTCTTGGTCGGATGCGTGGCGCGACAGGAGCACGTTTTCACTTAACTCCATTTGCGGCACGGTTGCGTGGCCGAGCCGTTCCTCAGGCACGAATGCGGCCCCGAGTTTCCGACGGTTTGATATGTCGAGCGAGGCAACATTTTGATCTGCGATCCGCAGCGTGTCACACGTTATTGCCCCCGTCACGCCGGCCTCACCGGACAGTGCGGCGAACAACTCCCCCTGCCCGT
Organism: Pseudomonadota bacterium; assembly: GCA_038746275.1. Classification (GTDB taxonomy): domain Bacteria; phylum Pseudomonadota; class Alphaproteobacteria; order Rhizobiales; family Rhizobiaceae; genus Pseudahrensia. The sequence continues at coordinate 4,463 of JBCDKS010000021.1, forward strand.
TGCCGGAAATTCCGGCAATGGCCACCACTTCACCCGCCTGCACTTGCAGATTGATATTGCTCAACCGGACGGAAAATGGCGTGGCGGCCTCAGCAAACAAGTTCCGGGCTTCCAGTATGACGGGGCCGTTCTGTTCGCGTTCCGCGCGGGTAACATCGGCAATATCTCCGCCCACCATGCGCGCGGCCAGTTCAGCCGGGCTGCTGTCTCGCGGATCGCAAACGTCCACCACCTTGCCGTGGCGCATGATCGTGGCCGCGGTGCACAGTCGGCGGACTTCTTCCAGCCGATGGCTGATATAGAGCACAGAGCGCCCTTCATCGCGAAGGCGAAACAAGACTTCAAACAGGCGATCCGCCTCTTGTGGTGTCAGCACCGACGTTGGCTCATCCAAGATCACCAATTGGGGGTTCTGCATCAGGCAGCGCACGATCTCGATCCGTTGCCGTTCGCCGACGGACAAATCACCCACCACAGCCGACGGGTCCAGTGGCAAACCGTAGTCGAGTGACACCTGACGCGCTGTTTGCGCCACTTCGGACAGGCTAACATCAGAATCGAAACCCAGGGCGATATTGTCGGCTACGGTCAGTGCATCAAAAAGTGAAAAATGTTGAAAAACCATACCAATACCGGTTTCTCTTGCTTCAGAAGGTGAAGCTACGTGCAGTGACTTGCCCAACCAACGCAACGAACCGGAAGTAGGCTGCAGCGAACCGAAAAGGATTTTAACGAGCGTGCTCTTCCCGGCACCATTCTCGCCGAGCAGAGCATGAATTTCGCCCTGTTGAACGGTAAGATCGACACTGTCATTGGCCCTAAGATCACCAAACAGCTTCGTAATGCCAATGGCTTCAACCAACGGAGCTTGAGGCGATGACGGTTCGCCCGGCATAAGATCAGTCCCCTGCGTCACGCTTTGGCATGCCCCCGTGGTTTCATCACCCGATCTTGTTTCCCGGCAATAGACGGCCCAAAAGCCTGAACTTTAGGCATTTCGCAGCCTGCACACTAATTCAGCGATCCAGATGTGACCAGAAAAACAAACGCGCTTCAACAAGCAAATTCAGGGTGAGCTGGCAGGTTCACCGGCATTTACAAACGCGAAGCTATGCGCCCTTACGGCAGCAAAACTGTGCCACCCACTGTGGCCCGCCCTTCGAGGTCCGTGTGGGCCTGAGCAGCGTCTTCGAGTGCATAGGTTTGGTTGACCGGAATGGTCACCTCTCCGGATGCGATGACCGCCATCAAGTCATTGGCCGTGGTTTCAAGTTCGGCGCGGGTCGCAATATAATTGAACAACGTGGGTCGCGTGGCAAACAGCGAGCCCTTCTGCGCAAGAATACCCAGATTGACCTCCGGCAGCGGACCGGAAGACTGTCCAAAGCTGGCCCACATGCCGCGCATTTTCAAACAATCCAGTGAACCGGGAAATGTGTCTTTGCCCACAGAGTCGTACACCACATCGCACAACTTGCCATCGGTGATGGATTTTACCTCTTCGACGAAGTCTTGGGACTTGTAGTCAATCACGTGATCATAGCCATGTTGCTTTGCAAGGGCGACTTTTTCAGGCCCGCCGGCTGTGCCGATCACGGTCGCTCCCAATGCTTTGGCCCACTGCCCTGCGATCAATCCTACGCCGCCAGCGGCAGCGTGGAAGAGCAAAGTGTGCCCGGCTTCCACCTTAAAGGTTTGCCGCAAGAGATATTGCGCGGTCATACCTTTCAGCATCATCGCTGCGGCTGTTTGGTCACTGATGCTGTCAGGCAATTTGACCAACCGCTCTGCAGCCAGTGTGCGCACTTCGCTATAGGCCCCCATGGGACCGGCATAGGCAACGCGGTCACCGACGGCCAGATCGGTCACGCCATTGCCCAAGGCGAGCACCTCACCGGCACCTTCCATGCCCGGCGTGAACGGCATCTGTGGTGCGGGATAAAGACCGGTACGAAAGTAGACGTCGATGTAGTTCAGGCCGACAGCCGTATGGCGGATCAGCGCTTCACCAGCTTTTGGCTCCGGCGTTTCCACCTTTGTCCATGTAAGGACTTCGGGGCCGCCTGTTTCGGTTACTTGGATGGCGTGGTTCATGGTGTTCCTTTCCGGAGGCAGGCGCTTGGCTAAGATGAAGGGGGAGACGCTGCGATTTCTTTGGCAAGCTCGCGCGTCAACAACAATGACATAAGCGCCAGCGGCACGAGACAAAGCAGCGCAAAGCGCATCCCGGTTGTGTCAATTACAAAGCCCAGCGTCGGCGGTGCGATCATGAATGCCGTAAACGCAAAAAGTGATATGGCCGCCACGTGATCCTCAGGCTTGCCCGGACGACGGGCTGCGGCGCTCATGGCCATGGGGTAGATGATCGCAACACCAATGCCTGAGAAAAAAGCCGCCGCAAACGCAGCCTCTAAAGCGGGTGCCAGGGCAAACAACGTGATCCCCACTATCGCAAAAACACAGGATATGCGGGCTACCCGCGTGGCGTCATATCGCTCTAAAATCCAGTCGCCTGACAAGCGCATAGCGGCCATGGAGAGCGAAAACGTTGCGTAAATAAGACCCGCCTGGGTGGTGGAACCATCCAGAACGTCGCGAATGAACAGGGCTGACCAGTCGATGTAAGCCCCTTCAATCATCATCACACCGACGGGAAACAGGCACAAAAGGACAATGGTTCTGTCCGGAACAGCAAACACCGCTCCTTTTTCGCTTGGCTGAGCCTGCATATGTTGGGCGACCCGGTCTTTTACGGCCCACAGCGCGACAAAGCCTAAAAGGATCACGATCGGCATGATGATGGAAAAATGCTGAGCCAAACCCAAGCCAAACGCGGCAGTTGCACCACCCGCTAGAGCGCCCATCAAAGACCCAACACTCCAAAATCCGTGGGCGCGCGACATGATCCTGCGTCCCCTACGGCGCTCTTCGCGGTCGGCGGCGCTGTTCATGGCCACTTCCAAAATCCCAAGCGCCACACCGCCCAACAACATTATGAACATCAACACAGGAACGGACGGTAGGAACGGCAAAGTGAAAAAACAGAAAGTCCATGCCGCCAAACCGATAAAGCAGGAGCGCGCCAACCCCATGGTTCCCAGCAAGCGCGGCGCGATCAAGAAAGCGATCAATGTGCCCAATGCGAGAGCAAAAAGCGCAAACCCCAGTCCGGATGCGGACAGGCCGTAAAGGGCCTTCACGTCAGGGATGCGGGGTATCCAATTGCCGATGACGAAGCCTTCCAAAAAGAAGAAGGCAAACACACCCAAGGCCTGTCGTGTCAAGCCAAACAGAACAGCCGGTTCACGGCTGGTAGGCGCGGAATGCACAACACCGGTCACAGCGGAAGATCGTCACGCTGTTTCGTGGAGCGGCAGACTTTCATCATGCCAGTCGTGCAATAAGTCGAAAAGTAGAAGCGTACAAACATGCAAATACCAATCGGGGGAAAGAGCCAAACCGCAGCAGCAACTCGCATTGAGCGGGAAGCTTAAACCGCGCGACCGGTCAATTGCAGCCCAAAGCCAATAAAATACAGATAAAGACCCGAAAGCGCGATGCCGATCTGAGCCAACACGGGCACGTCGATATTGTTGTGCCCAAAGTAAAGCGCCAGGCACCCGCAAAGCGCCCAGATGGCAAACACGCCGAGCGTCAACAGCCGCAGCGTTTTTACGCGCACGGGGTGCACAAACAGCATCGGAGTGAAGGTCAACAGAGCGGAGACAACGACCACGCTGACAGCAACATACCAACCTGGCTCAATCACGAACAGTGTGAACACCAGCATGTTCCAGCACACCGGGAAGCCGATGAAGAAATTGTCCCGGCTCTTCATGCGGGTATCGGCGTAGTAGATCGCACTCGTGCAAACAATCAGTGCCGCACAGAGGAACGACCACCCCTCTTCCATAAAGCCGGTTTGGTAGAGCGCAAACGCAGGTATGAGGACAAACGTGACATAGTCGATGATGCAATCAAGAATTTCGCCGGACCATTCCGGGAGCAGCTCTTTCACCCGAAAATAGCGAGCCAGTGGCCCGTCAACACCATCCACCAGCAAAGCAATACCCAACCAGAACCACATGACAGTGAACTGATTACCCGCAGCTGCCACAAGGGCCATAAACGCCCAAAATGCACCGGACGCCGTAAAGATGTGAACTGAAAAAGCTATCAGAACATTGTTGGGCGGCCGGGTCATCCTGCGGCTTGATCTATATTAAGCGTCATGTGGGACGCTTAACTGTGCCAGTCGAGCTTGCACACCTCGGCGGACAGGCCTTCAAAGTTCCAATTGCGCCCAAAGGCGCGGAACCGTGCACGGTCGGATTTGGCGACAATAATGTCTTCGGCAATCCAATACTCGGAATTGCTGATCACCGTGTCCTCGCCCTTGGTCTTGCCCGCAATGGGTGTGACCACACCGTCCAAGATTTTTGGGATTTTGATGTGGCGGGTTTTGTCCTCCACCTCATAGGTGATCTTGTGGTGCTGCACACCCAAGAAATTGCCAACCAAGATCGACAACAAATGCGTCGTGCCACCGGCTTTACCGGTGAAAATCTTGGTCAAAGCTTTGGTCGCATAGATGGAGGCGCGTTCGTCCACGAACAGGCCGGCAGTCCAGTTCCCGCGGCTCATATAGCCGGGAATTTCCATCATCAGACCCAAATTTATTCCAGAAAGGTCAACATCGTTGAAATGACCAGAATCAACACGGAATCCAGCCCACGTCTGGCAATAGCCTTCCGTCGGTGGATGGTTTCCAAGCGACAAGACGCAAGGGCAAAACACGTTACAATTACAAGCTAGCGTCAACTCGCCGTTGAGGCTCCAGTCATCTTTCGCCATGCAAACTTCCTCTTTCAATAAACCCTAGAAGAGAGCGGAAAAGCACCGCCCACGATTTTAGCAAGGCTCCAGATCTTAAGACCCTCAAACCAACGTGAGTACGGCTGTGCTAACGGCCAGAATCCCTCCCCACCCCAGCAATATGCCGCCAGATAGCCGCGAAGTCACTTTCCCCGACCCACTTTTTTCCAAAACGGCTAACAAGGTAAAAAGCGCCATCCAAACCAGGTTCATTGTGCCAATCACCAGCATAACCAGCATGAGCGCCCAACAGCACCCCAAACAAAAAAGGCCTTGCTGAACACCGAGGCGAAACACACCGGAGACTGACGTGGTCCATTTGGCAAACAGCGTGGTAAACGGGTTGCGGCATTTCTCCAAACACGCATCCTTAAGGGCGCTGAATTGATAAAGACCAGCCACGATCAAAATGGCCGCTGCCAGCCAGCCCTGCACGGGCCTGACCGGATCTTCGATTGTGCCCAGTGACATAAGACCAAGCTGAAAGGCTGCGGCCCATACGCTGAAAATAAGCCAGATCGAAAGATAGCCCGCCACCAAAACCAACGGCGTGATGACCGGCTCACCCTTGCCGCGTGCCGTGTCGGCAATGTCGCAATACGTGCGGATAAGCGGCGCTGCTGATGGCATCATCATGGCCAATGACATCATCATCCACATGGCCACCATCGTTGAAAAGATAACAACACCTTGGGAGAACGTGTCGACCTGCGGTACCGCAGGTGTGCACAGCTGGACCAAAAATTGGAGAAAAGGGGACTCAGCCGTGCGTTGGGAGAGCCAGTCCAGCAAAGGCATGAGAGGTGATGTGCCAGGCCCCAAATCCATCGTACCGCGCACCGGATCAAATACACTGACCGATCCCGCCGCAAGCACTGCCATCCAGGCCCATGCGGCCAGCAACGATCCAAAACAAAAGGCGTAGACTGTCCAACGGGGCGTTTGGGACAACCGGCCTAAAGTTGCCTCACTCGCACCAAGGTTAGGAAAACCTGGCCAATGACGCGCAGCGATCGATGGAGCTTGATTGGGTGCGATGATGCCGTCATTGGAGCTCTGTAACCGCCGGTGCGATGCAGCTGGCAAGCGGTCGTTATCCGGTGTCAATCTGTCGCCTGCCAAATCGTCGTCCAAACCTGCGTGCCCCTTTTTGCGCATCCCGCCCACAGCTATATCTGAGAATGAGCCGGGTGGACTTTAATCAGTTTGGCATCGCGCTGTAAATTCTACTGATCGCCAAACCTTAGGCCGCAACACAACCCGAATATGATCGAGATACCATGCCAAACACTCAAGCCGACACACGTATAGGTGACCGTCCAACACGCTTTGACATTGCTGTGGTGGGTGGTGGCTTGGTGGGATTGGTAACTGCTCTCGCATTTGCAAATGCTGCCCGTGAGACGGGCCGTCAAACAGCAATCGCTTTGATCGCGCCAACACCCGAGCATCCAGATATGCGTACGACGGCGATGTTAATGCCGACGATTGAAGCGCTGCAAAATCTTAACCTCTGGGACACGCTGGAAACAAAAACAGCCGCGCTTAAAACAATGCGTCTGGTCGATGGAAGCAAGCGCTTAATTCGCGCACCGGCGGTGGATTTTAAGTCAACGGAAGTTGGATTGGACGCCTTCGGCTACAACGTGCCCAATGCCGATTTTAACGCGATAATGCGCGAGCGGTTGGGCAACGAAGCGCTCGTGACCGAGTTCGATACGAAAGTGGTTGGCGTCGAAGTCGCACCTGAGGGTGTCAGTCTCGCGCTTGCAACAGGCGAAACCATAAGCACGGCTTTGGCCGTTGCGGCGGACGGTCGAGCGTCTGCCCTGCGGCAAGCAGCTGGAATTGAGACCCGAAAATGGTCGTATCCGCAGACCGCGATAATCTTGGCGTTCAACCATCAGTTTGATCATGGCGGTGTCTCGGCGGAATACCACACGGAGACAGGCCCGTTCACGCAAGTACCTTTGCCCGCCACCGATACTACACCCTACCGTTCCAGCCTTGTTTGGATGGTCAAGCCGCAAACCGCTCATGAGCTGATGGCTTTGGATGACGAGGCGCTCGCCATGCGCATAGAGCAAGGCATGCAATCATGGCTTGGGAAAATCAGTCTTGAAACGAAGCCTCAAGGCATTCCTATGGAGGGACTGACGGCCCTTGGTTTCGGGGCAAACGGTGTGGCGCTGGTTGGCGAGACTGCCCACGTGTTCCCACCCATCGGTGCGCAAGGGTTTAACTTGGGAATGCGGGACGCACTCGACCTGGTGGCAACTTGGAAGGAGTTTTCAAGCGATCAGACGCCAGCCATGCTGGCGCGCTACAGCCGTAAACGGCTGGCTGACGTCACACTACGTACCACCGGTGTGGACCTGCTCAATCGGTCCTTGCTGACCGATTTCCTTCCCGTTCAAGCCGCAAAAGCCACCGGTGTCACGTTGTTAAAGCAGATTGGCTGGTTGCGCCGTTTTGCCATGCGCACAGGCCTCGGTGCCCGCACCGGCTGACTATGAGGCGACAGATGGAAACAAATCTGGTGGCAAAATGCCCTGCGCAATCAGGTACAGCAGTCCCGTAACACTCACCACCGAAAATATGGTGGATACCAAGACCATGCTGGAAGCGCGCGCGACCCAGACCTCATATTGCTGCGCAATCACAAACACATTTGTGGCCGTCGGCAATGCGGCCAGCAACACCGCAGTGTACACCCATATCGGCGGGAAATCCCCCACCCAACTGAGCAACACGTAGATCAATATCGGATGAACGACCAACTTTACGGGGACGAGCGCCAATAACACTTTTGGTAAGCTGCCTCGGGGCGAGAGGGCCACCGTCACGCCCATGGCAAACAATGCGCAGGGCGCAGCTGCGCCAGTGAGGTAGTCCAGTAGAGTACCCACCGCAGCCGGGGGCTGCCACTGCAGAATGGCGGCCCCCACCCCCACGATGGTAGCCAGAATGAACGGGTGCGTGAAAATGCGTTTGAGAACCTGAAACACCGCCTCTGCGGGAGACTGTTTGGGCCCTTCCCCCCCAATGGCCATCATCAAGGGCGCCATGGCGAAGTGCAGGGTGTTATCAAAACAAAAAATCAAGGCCACAGGAACCGCCGCCTCCGGCCCCAAAGCGGCAATGGCAAGGCCAGGACCCATGTAACCGATATTGCCATAGGCTCCGGCAAGACCTTGTATCGTGCTTTGAGGAATATCTCCGTCAGTCGCAAATACCCCGATGCAAAATGCAATTGCGAATGCGCAATAAGTTCCCAGCAACGCCGTCAGCACAAAGCTCCAACTCGCCAATTGCTCAACCGGAGTTTTGGAAAGCAGGTTAAAAAACAGTGCGGGCAAGGCGATATAGACGATGAAGAAATTCATCCACGCCATGCCGTCAATCGGGATGCCGCGATAGCGCCCGGCGAGAAACCCCAACAGGATCAACCCGAAAAACGGAAGCGCCATGCTGAGTATTTGGGCCATACAGTCCTCAAGCGCGCAGCGTCAGTTGCCAAAGCGCGTATGCATTCCAAGATAGTCAGCCGCTAATGCCAAGCCGGTGAACCGTCAAGTTGGCCTTTAGAACGCCCTGCCGTTACCTACGAACCGAAAGAAGAACAAATCTGAACGAATGAGTTGGGACGGTTGATGCCCAAAGCGGTTTGGTGGATACTTGTTACACTTTGGAGTGGAATGCGCTGTTTCGATGCGTATATACGCTTCACCAGACCACTTTGGCTAAATTGCCAGCAAGCAACAATGGACTGACACCGTAATGAAAACCATCCGAAACGCCAAATTTCAGATTGGTCAGATCGTCAAACACCGCATCTATCCGTTTCGGGGCGTGGTTTTCGACGTCGATCCGGTGTTTGACAACACGGATGAGTGGTATGAGGCCATCCCGGAGGAAATTCGCCCGTCCAAGGATCAGCCGTTTTACCACCTGCTGGCCGAAAACGATGAGTCGGAATACATCGCCTACGTATCGGAGCAGAACCTGATTACTGACGACGCGGCGGACCCGTTACGCCACCCGCAGTTAAACGAGTTTTTTAGCCGTGATAGCGCCGGTCAATATGTGGCTAAGGACCAGACAAACCACTGAACCGACGCGTTGTCGTAAAAAAAAAGGCCGTCCCGATGAACAGCCTTTTCTTCGTTCGGGTAATGTGACAGCGCTTAGTTGCTGGCTTTTGCCGCGTCCTGAGCGGCTTTGAGCTTGTCAGCCGTCTCTTTGGCCTTACGCTGTAGCTCTTCTTGCAGTTTGCGCTGCTGGCTCTGCACTTCGTTAGGCTGCATTGCAGGACCATCGAAGACTGCGGTAAAACCCTTCAACGAAACAGAGATCGGGTTCTTCTGTGTGCGCACATTGGTTGATGTGAGCGTCATGGTGCCACCAGCTTTAAGCGCTTTCACCAAACCTTCGCTCAACTGCACTTCAGCCATGCAACGGTCCGGCAGGCATAGGCTGTAAGGCAGAGTGTTTTCTTTGCCGTTATCGATCTTCACTTTCACACCGGCAGGAATGTAGCGCGCGGATGGCACGGCCACTTGGAAGATGCGGCGATTCTGAGCGCCTTTGACCTGCATCAGGTTCACGCCTGTTAGCAAGCGGCCTGTATTGTTCACAATCGTATATTGCACGTTGCAGATATCGTTTTCACCCACTTTCGAGCAGCGTTTCTGCCACGTAGGAGCCTGCTGGCTGTAAGCCGGTGCAGCGACCGCAAATGCGGCCACAGATAATGCGGACACCGAAAGAGCGGTTCCCAGTTTGGATTTCGAAAAGATCATGGTGCGGTATCCTGTGCGCAATTTCCGTGGCGCATTAAGCGATGCCACGGCTAAATGAGATCGTCAGACCAGCCTTTAGCATTCGGCCAGACCTTGGTGAGTGCACGCTTTGCCACCAAATGCGGCATCACAATGGCATTTCCACTGATAGCAACCGCCGCCCATTGAAGCCTTGATCGGGCACCGAAGCCGGGTTCTACGTAATCGTTCATCAGTTGGCGCTGTCTTACCCCATTCAACAACGGTTTCCACCCCATCGAGACAGCATTTGATGCCAAGCTAGACAGCTATTGCCTCTTTGGGACCGGCCGTACCACCTTCGAACGGTCATGTCGGCGATTTATGCTCCTGGTCATGTTACGATCACCCACTGAGGGTTCGTCTGGGAGATTCGCCATGCATTTCATGATGTCGGTTAAGCGCGCTTTTATGGTGAACTGTGCTGTGTTTGCGGCCCTGCTTGTATCTGCAACTGCCAATGCCGCACCGTCACACGGCTTAGCCATGCGGGGTGAACCCGCTTTACCGGCGGACTTCAAGCATTTGCCCTACGCCAATCCCAACGCCAAACAGGGCGGCAAGATCGTCCATGGCGTCTACGGCACATTCGACAGTCTCAACCCCTTTATCGTTAAAAGCATGCGCACCACGGTGCGCGGCATTTGGGACGTGGTTTTTGGCAATCTGGTTTTTGAAACACTTATGATGCGCTCCCGCGATGAGCCGTTTACCTTATATGGGCTGTTGGCCGAAAAAGTAGAAATGGCTCCGGACCGATCCTGGGTCGAGTTCCATCTAAATCCCAAGGCCGCATTCTCCGACGGAAAACCGGTTACTGTTGCGGACGCGCTGTTCACTCTGGACCTGTTGAAAGACAAGGGACGTCCGCCCTACTCCAGCCGGATGAAGCAAGTGGCCAAGGTTGAACAAACCGGCGAGCGTAGCTTCAAACTCACCTTTAACGATCAAGCCTCTGCCGAAACGCCGATCCTGATCGCCCTGATGCCCATTCTCCCCAAACACGCGACCGATGTTGAAACCTTTGACCGCTCAACACTCGTGCCGCCCATCGCAACAGGACCGTACACAATTGGTGAAGTCGTGCCGGGGCAACGCATCGTCTACGAGCGCAACCCAAACTATTGGGGCAAGGACCTTCCGGTTACGCAAGGCCTGTGGAACTTCGACACGGTCCAGATCGACTATTATCAAAATGCTACGGCCCATTTTGAAGCTTTCAAAAAGGGTCTGTTCGACGTGTTTTCCGAGACCAGTCCGCCCCGCTGGAACACGGCCTATGATTTTCCCGCAGTTCGGGACGGACGTGTCATCAAAGAGGTTTTTGAAACCCGCACCCCGTCCGGCATGTTGGGTTTTGTCTTCAATACGCGGCGTCCGCTGTTCCAAAACAAGAAAGTACGCGAAGCGCTCGCCATGGTGTTCGATTTCGAGTGGGCAAACGAAAACCTGTTCTTCGGCTCCTATCAGCGCACCACATCCTACTGGCAAAACTCACAACTCTCATCACTCGGCAATCGGGCCAGCGATGCAGAACTGGCTTTACTGGCCGACCACGCCCAGACGATGAACCCACAGATCTTGGCTGGCACCTATAGAGCGCCAAAAACCGACGGATCGGGCAGCGACCGCTCCGTTCTGCGCAAGGCGTTGTCCATGCTGCGGGCCGAGGGCTTCTCCCTCAAGGACGGCCAATTGGTCGACGCCGATGGTAAACAGCTTGCATTTGAACTCTTAATTGCAGGCGATGCGGGCATCAGTGGACAAGACATTGAGCGGCTCACGCTGGCTTACAAAAGCTCGCTGGCCCGGATCGGCATTGAGCTTAGCGCCCGCAATGTGGACGATGCGCAATATCAGCTGCGCAAAGGCACATTTGAGTTCGACATGGTGGTCACGCGCTTTTCCAGCTCACTCTCCCCCGGCGCGGAACAGACTTTCCGTTGGGGATCGCAATCGCGGGACTTGTCGGGCAGTTTCAATTTTGCCGGGGCCAGCGAACCGGTTTTGGATCGTCTGTTGGACGCTATCCTCAATGCACCGGATCAAACTACTTACATCGCCGCTGTGCGCGCTTTCGATCGGGTCTTGATCGACCAACACTACGTCGTGCCACTCTACCATTTGAGCGAACGACGTATTGCGCGTCGTTCCTGGTTAGGTCGCCCGGATTATACAGCCGTCTACGGCCCGCAACTGCCCGCATGGTGGCAAGAGGAAATTCCGCAATGAGCGAGACCGAACAAACCCAAAACCCGATTTCAATTGACGTGGTTTCAGACGTCATGTGCCCATGGTGCTACATCGGCAAACGCCGCTTGGAGCAAGCGCTTAGCTTGCTGGGTGACACTGTGGCGGTGGATGTGCGCTGGCGCCCCTACCAGTTGGACCCAACACTGCCGAAAGAGGGCAAGGATCGTCGCCTCTACCTTGAGCAAAAGTTCGGTGGACCGGAAAAAGCCAAGGAGATCTATAGCCGCATCGAAGATGCGGGCCGCGCCGAAGATTTGGATTTCAAGTTCAGTGCAATCAAATTGTCTTCCAACACCCTCGACGCGCACCGTGTGATCCGCTGGTCTTCCAGCGAGAATTCCGCTGTGCGTGACGCGCTCATTGAACGCCTGTTCCAGTTCTACTTCATGGAAGGCGGCAATTTGGGCGACACCGAAGCATTGGTTCAGGTCGCGACCGACGCGGGAATGGATGGCAGCGTCGTAGCTGCACTATTGGCAACAGACAAAGACCGAGCCGAAGTAGAACAAGAGATCGCTATGGCGCAGCAAATGGGCGTCACAGGCGTGCCGTGTTTCATCATCAACAACAAATATGCCGTCATGGGTGCTCAGGAAGCGGGTCACATAGCGGAAGCCGTGCGCCAAGCGGCTGCTGAGACGGGCTCAACGGCCAAACAAGCCTAGACTGGAAAGGCCGCAACCGCGCCTTGTGCCTTCAGTGCCCCTTCGCAATCCGGTCAAAGGCCTGCAGTTGCTCGATCAGTTGTGGCATGTGCTCAATGGGCACCATGTTGGGGCCGTCGGACGAGGCCGTGTTGTCCGGATCATCATGCGTCTCGATAAACAATCCCGCCACGCCCACGGCCACCGCCGCGCGGGCCAAAGTAGCCACAAACTCGCGCTGACCCCCGGTCGATCCCCCCTGCCCGCCCGGTTGTTGCACGGAATGGGTTGCATCAAACACCACCGGTGCTCCCATCGCAGCCATAGTCGGCAGACCACGGAAATCATTCACCAACGTGTTGTAGCCAAAGCTTGTCCCACGTTCAGTCATGATGACATTGGGGTTGCCGCTTTCAACCAGTTTGCCCAACACGTTTTTCATGTCCCAAGGCGCAAGAAACTGCCCCTTTTTGACATTGATCACATTGCCAGTCTTTGCGGCAGCCACCAGCAAATCGGTTTGACGGCACAAGAACGCCGGTATCTGCAAAACGTCCACATGCGGCGCAACGATCGCACACTGTTCTGCGCTATGCACGTCTGTGATGGTCGGAAGTCCAAACTCGGCGCGCAGATCATCAAAAATCTCCATCGCCGCATCCAGACCAATGCCCCGCGTAGCACCAAGGCTCGTCCGGTTGGCCTTGTCGTAGGATGACTTATAGACCAACCCGATATCAGCCTTGGCGCACAGTTCTTTCAGACGCCCTGCCATGTCGAATGCATGCTGTCGGCTTTCCATCTGACAGGGACCCGCAATCAAGGACACAGGCGCGTCCTGCGCAAAGCTGACAGACCCGGCCTTAACGGTCGCATTAGGGGTCATCATGATGCCGTTTCCTCAAACAAAAGCGTTGCACCCTGCCCTTCACCGGCTGGAACGACGATACGACCACGGTGCTCAAAGAAGTTCACCTCGTTGTTTTTCAGCAAGGCCTTGGTGGATGCGAGGTCAGGAACACTCAAGACGCTGACCTTAAACTGAACACCGCGCTCGGTCTTCTCGCCATCCAGTCCAAAAAATGCCCTCATACCCTCAGGCGTGTAAACTGCCACCTCGCAAGTGGGTGTCTGGAAGGACATGGAAAACGAATCTGTCTCCATGTGCCGTTGAGACAGGAACGACTGGAAAAAATACTGAAAATCGGTCGGGTTCGGCTCGCAGCCGATAATCGCACGCAATCCGGTTACACCATTGGCATGACGCTGCAGTGCGGAACGATCAACCTTTGGAGGCGACGCGACTTCGCAACTGAAAAAACCTGCGTCTGGCGCTCTTGGGTCAGCGGCAAATGATAGAAGAAAGCTCACCCGCCCTTTTTCTCCGTCAGGGGTCTTGAACCCCCGCGAGAACCGCACACGCCGTCCACCGGAAATACCGTCCTTCTTGAACGCTGCATGGTCTGCCGCCGCATCCTCGCTCTTGATGACGATATGCGAAAAGCCCTCCAGTCCCCGGCGGAAACGATAGGTCTGATCATTGCGCACAAATGTATGCCCTTTGAGCGCCTGCGCTTCACAGGTTTCGCGGTGCGCAATACCAAGCGGCTCCAAGAAGGTGCCATCGGCAAAGAATACACAGCAGTTTTCGGTTCCAAACGGGTGTTTCCCGTTCGGTGCCACGGTGAAACCAAGCTGTTCGTACCGTTCCCGCGCGACACCGATATCGGCGACGGGAAATACCAAATGGTCAATCTTGCGCGCACTATCGCCAAAAGAGTGAGCGGAGGATGAGGGAGAAGCTGGATGTGCCATGAGCCGCTCTGTGACGGAAAGCGTCTTTGCTTTCAAGTCCCGTGAGGCCGGTCACATAGCTTCATTGCGCGGTCGGCCTATCCCTCTTACACAGGCCTATGAGTATCGCAGACCCATCCAACCCGCCCAAAGCGGTTCCGCAGGCGCATCTTGCTGTGAATGGCGCACTGGACGGTGCAGGGCCCAGTATGGCTGCCGGGAATCCAACGGTCACGCCTCACATGTTTGCGGAGATCAAAGGATGGCGCTCTCCGGCGATCCTGTTGATGCTGATGGCGGCAGCGATGCAACTGTCCTTCGCCGCATGGTCTGCCCTGCAATACAATTTTGCACATGAAATGCTCTCCTTCACGGGACGTGAAATCGGCATCCAACAGTCAATTCGCGAAATTCCGGGCTTCCTGTCCTTCGCGGCGGTGTTTTTCCTGTTTTATTTTCGCGAGCAGACCTTCGCGATGATCTCATTGCTGTTGCTGGGCCTCGGTGTGGCGGCAACCGGTTACTTCCCGACCGCGATGGGATTTTACATCACCACTTTTATTGGCTCGGTGGGGTTTCACTATTACGAGACCATGCATCAGTCCCTTTCCTTGCAGTGGCTGCCCAAAAAGACCGCCGCTGCCACCATGGGCAAAATTCTCGCCGTGGGCGGTATGGCCCAACTTGCGGCCTATGGGATGATCTTCATCGCAGGCAGCTTTTTTGGCCTGTCATTCACCACCATGTTTGTCATTGCAGGTGTGATCACCATTGCAGGGGTGGGCTTGATGGTAGCGGCCTTCCCCACATTCCCCGAAGGCGTGGCGCAGCACAAAACCCTCGTCGTGAGAAAGCGCTATTGGCTCTACTATGCCATCACATTCATGGCTGGTGCACGGCGGCAGATTTTTCTGGTGTTCGCCAGTTGGATGATGGTCGAGAAATTTGGCTACGCAGTCCATGAGGTCGCCGCGCTGTTTTTCGCAAACGCCGCGTTCATGATGGTCTGTGCCCCGTTTTTAGGAAGGTTCATCGGCGCTGTTGGCGACCGCAACGCTATGCTGGTGCAATATGGTGGTTTGGCTGTCGTGTTCACCGCTTATGCCTTCGTCACAGACCCCTATATTGCCGTTGCTCTGTACCTGTTTGACCACGCGTTTTTTGCAATGGAAATCGCCAAGAAAACGTACTTTCAAAAAATCGCGGACCCGGCCGATATCGCAGGCACAACCGGTGTCGCTTTTACGATCAACCACATCGCCGCGGTATTCATTCCCGTTGGCTTGGGACTGGTCTGGTTGATCAGCCCGGCCGCTGTGTTCTTGAGCGGTGCAGCCATGGCTATGTGCTCGTTTGGGCTGGCGCTGCTTGTGCCCAAACTTCCCGAGCCCGGCTTGGAGTGGACCGGCGCACGCCGCGTAAAGTGATCGCCTGTCAGATTGCTATCTTGATCTTGCTACAAAGGTATCGTCTGCTGCTACAGCCCAAAGAGGGCCCACGTCACTGAGGAGAAAGGTTCGAATGCTGGCACCGCCCAGGGCCTTTGCGAAAGCATTGCTTGAAAGATGCGGCACACTCAAAGCCCGCAACAGCATGCTTGTGGCAGCAGGGCTGGTGATGGCCGGTTGCCAAATGACCGCCTCCAACAAGGTCTCGGTCGACTATTACGCGATCTCAGGCAACTCCACCGCAGCACTCGACCGGCAAATCAAAGAAAAAGGCCCCAGAATCGGTGATGGTCGCCATGCCGTGGCGGTTGCGCGTATCCGCATGATTCCCAACATCCGGTACAAGCGAGCAAATGGCATGTGCCGCACTCGTTCGGCAAAAGTGGCCGTCAATGCACGCATCACGCTGCCACGCTGGACCAGTCGTGAATATTCCAGTGCAGCCGTGGGTCAAGCGTGGGACAATATTGAGCGCTACACCCGCTTGCATGAGGCTGTGCACGTGGCAATCGCGTTCCGCTACGCCAAAGAGACCGAGCAGGAATTGATGGAAGCTGCGCCACAACCAACATGCAACGAAATGCGCAGCCTCGCAGCCCAGATCGTGGCCAAACAGTTAGAACTGCACGACAAGGCCCAAAAGCGCTTCGACGCACAGGAGCAGCAACGGTTTGCCGAAATTGCCAAACGTCAAGCCAAGTCCGGTGATCGGCGCGGAGCCCGTGGTCTGTCGTCAAACTTTCGTCCAGACTTTCGTCCGCCCTCTACCCGCAATCAGGTATCGCCCAAACTTCCAAAATTCTGAACGCGGGCACCGCCTTATACCAAGGCGTGATTTGACGGCTCTGGTCACTCCCGTCACACTTTCAGCCCGGTCACAATTACAGCAATGAATCGTCGGTGTGGCTTACGTTTGAGCGTGCTGAAACAGATCCACGGCAGGCACCTTTTTGACGGCAGGAATTTCTGGTCCATGCGCATTGTTTTTTTGGCTTTTTTATTCGCTCTAGGCTCAGCCGGATCGGCCTTGGCCGCGCAGCCGCTCAAGATCACCGAGAAAACCAAAACTTACTCGATCAAGGGCAAAACGGCGGCGCAGTTTGCGGCCTCCATGACGTCCAGGGGCCCCTATTCGCGCCAGCTCCGCCGCCGCGTTTGGGCCTCTGCCACCCGTTCATTATCGTTTCGGATGAACTACAGGCGCTCCGGCGGGAGTTGCACCAACAGAGGTGCGCGTGTGGATATGGATATCGTCTATCGCATGCCGCGTCTGGCCAGTAAGTCCGGTATCCCCCGGTCGCAATTGCGCAAATGGCAACGCATGTACGCCATCCTGCTCACCCATGAACGGGTGCACGGACGCTACTACAAGCAGTTAGCCAAACAGGTGCACAAAGCCTTGGCGCGAAAACGCACAGCAAAAAACTGTAGCGATATCGACCGATGGGCCAAGGCCCTCGTCAAGAAAATGAGCGCCGCCAACGTCCGTAAGAATTTGCGGTTTGAGACCCTCGACCGGCCCAACTTCCGCAAGATGCGCCGGATTTATCAGGGCACTTGAGCGGCCCTAAACGCCCAGTTTCTTCTGCAGGCTGGTGGACGACGTGGTGTATTGAAACACGATACGCTCATCCGGGAAGATGTGCTTCTTCGCGGCATGGGCCATCAACGCAGCCTCATGAAACCCGGACAGAATAAGCTTAAGCTTGCCTGGATAGGTATTGATATCGCCAATCGCGTAGATACCCTCTTCGCTCGTGGCAAATCTCTCGGTGTCCACCGGGATAAGGTTTTCTTCCAGGTTCAAGCCCCAGTCCGCAATCGGTCCCAATTTCATGGTGAGCCCGAAAAATGGCAACACGCGACTGCACTCGATTTCGCTGATTTCCCCTTCCAGGGTCTTGATGGATGCGGAGGTAACTTGACCATCGTCACCGTTCAATTGGGTGACTTGGCCAAGAACGAGGTTCATTTTGCCCTCGTCCACAAGGGCCCGCATTTTGTTCACGCTGTCCGGTGCGGCGCGAAACGCATCCCGGCGGTGCATCAGCGTGATGGATTTCGCGATCGGCTGGAGATTGAGCGTCCAATCCAGGGCAGAGTCCCCACCGCCAACGATCAAGATGTCATGGTCGCGAAATTCTTCCATCCGGCGCACCGAATAGAAAACGGATGTATCTTCAAACATCTCAATACCCGCAACGGGTGGGCGTTTGGGCTGAAAAGAGCCGCCACCAGCCGCGATCACAACCACTTTGCAATGAATCGTTTCATTCTCATCCGTTGTGACGATAAACGTTCCATCGCCCTGTTTTTCAACGCCAGCTACCATGCGGTTAAAATGGAATTCGGGATCAAACGGTGCTATCTGCTCCATCAACCGGTCAGTGAGCCCTTGGCCAGAAATTTCCGGCCAAGCCGGAATGTCATAGATCGGCTTTTCCGGGTAAAGCTCGGCACATTGACCGCCGGGACGGTCCAAAATGTCGATCAGATGGCATTTTAGATCGAGAAGCCCCAGCTCAAATACCGCAAAGAGGCCAACCGGCCCTGCCCCGACAATCACAGCATCGGTTTCGTGCATCGCTTCTGCTTGGCTCATTCCTGAAATCCCGGTCTTCTTTGGCCGCCCAACTCATCGGGCAGGCGATCAATTCTCACTGTTGATTTGGAAGCCCTGAGCTACTTTCTCAAGGAACCAAGTTCCATCAATTTGGCAGTCGATGGAAAGTATGTGCGTCGAGGCGCACCGAATATCCTAAACCAACTCAAAACGGCTTGGTTAGGCTTGGCGCTCCGGCACGCGCACGACCAAGCCATCCAGGTCATCGCTCATCTTGATCTGGCACGACAGGCGCGAACCGGGTTGGACGTCATAAGCGAAATCCAGCATGTCCTCTTCCATGGCTTCCGGAGCGCCGGTTTTTTCGGTCCATACATCGTCCACATAGACGTGACAGGTGGCGCAGGCACATGCACCGCCGCACTCGGCCTCAATGCCGGGCACAGCGTTCTTGATGGCATTTTCCATAACGGTAGAGCCGGTCTCAGCATCCACATCAAACTTGGTTCCATCATGGGCGATGAAGGTGATCTTAGCCATCATATTCCTCAGTGTTGTACCGGCGAAACCAACAAGCCCATGACATGCACGCTAAAGGCTTCTAAGTCGCCAAAGTTGCAGGCCACCCGTCTTGTGTCCCGACTATTCCAGCGGTGTTAACTTGTGGGAAAGCGGAGTCAAGCTTGCTTTACATCGCATGCCATTGCCGGGGCGGGCGCAAAGGGTGCAAGATCGCAAACGGGGTCAGAAATTACAGTCGCACCCCAATAAGCCGCATTAGTCCTGGGCAGCTAAGCCAACAAGGAACGAATATAGCTCTTAGTCGACTCA
Source organism: Pseudomonadota bacterium (assembly GCA_038746275.1). GTDB lineage: Bacteria > Pseudomonadota > Alphaproteobacteria > Rhizobiales > Rhizobiaceae > Pseudahrensia. Next base: position 23,691 of record JBCDKS010000021.1, read on the forward strand.
ACACATTCGGACAAACCCGCCATCTCAACTGGATTGGTAGGGTCTGCTGACGAAAGTTCGATGGCCTTGGAAAGTCGCGCAACTTCCCACGCCCCGATGGCCAGTGCAGATCCACGAAGCGCATGGGCAGCCATACGACGATCATCCGCCGCCGAAGCTTTGGACAGGCGTTCCACGTAGAGATCGGATTGTCCCAAAAACAGGCTCAACACCTCTTCTTCAAGCGCACGGTCCCCGTGGCTTTGCTTGGCCAGATGCACCAGATCAACAGGTTTTTTTTGGCCAGAGTAATCGAGAGTACGACCTGGCGTGTGATCGGGAGTGGAAGCACGGGGTCTAGCAACAGCACCAGAAGCCGGGCCGGTCGTCGCATGACCGCACCCTCCTGCTCCAGCAAACTGTGCTTTTGCTTCACTCAAATTCGCCATGGCTATGGTTCCTTTACCCTGCGGATTGGAACGCGCGACAGGCACAATGCCCAGTCAGACCATCCGCCAACGCAATACAGGATGCGACCAATGTGTTGATCGGCGCTTAACCAAATGTGGCTTTCGCGAGGCTTTTTTCCAGCCACCACGGACCATGTGCTGCTGGGTAAGAATGCGGGGCAGTCCATTCGTTAACCCATTTTAACGATTTCCCCATCGAATGCGCAGCCGCCTATATAAAACGCGTGCAAGCAACCCTAATGTGCTTAATCGGCGGGAAGAGATGAACAGCCTGCGAACTGTGGCCTGACAATTGATGCACTCGTGGCCACTGTCCGCAAAGTCGCGGTATCGCGACGATCAACAGAACCACTGCCACGCCCATTGCGCGCGGTGTATGGGGTCCGACTGGGGCGATAGCGTTCATTTCAGCCCGTGGCGCTGTTTCAGCGTCAGATGTGGCGTACTGGTGTAAACCCATGTTTGCACCTTTTCAAAAGGCAAGATCATGGCAAAAAAGGCCAGCTCCGTTGGTGCAAAATCAGATGACGCAATGTCCGCTGTTGAGGCGGCGTTGAAAATCGATTTTAACGAAGAGGCTTCGGCGGACACCGCCCTTGAACAAAAAAGCGGATCGCGCGGCTCCGAGCGCGGGGCAAGCAGCGTTGTCTCGCCACGCTCATCGCCGGCCAATGATGATCGTCGCGGAAACGCAGCCCGTCTCACCGCAGCCTTTTCGCGCAAACCGTCTTCGACACCGCTTTGGATCGCGCTTGTCATGAGCGCGATCTGGACTGCCACCGCGCTTTGGGCCGGCGCAAACCTGCTCGGTTCCACCGTGTTCCAAGTGTCAGCTTGGCTAAACCTGTCTGAAACGCCGGATCTCGTTTACCTTGCCGCCAGCATAATCATCCCGCTTCTTTTAATCTGGGCTTACGCATTCATGGTGCGCCGCTCGCAAGAGTTGAAAATCGCCGCGACCAATATGACGGAAGCCGCCTACCGTCTAATCGAGCCGGAAACAGACGCACTGGATGGTGTTCGAAGTGTCGGCCAGGCCGTCCAGCAAGAAGTGGGTGCCATGGCCGAGGGCATCGACCGGGCCATGGTCAAAGCCGGTGAACTGAGCACGATCATCAACAGCGAAGTGGGCACGCTTACGGGAGCCTACTCCGACAACGAATTGCGCATGCGTGGTTTGGTGGAAGAACTGGCCAGCGAGCGCGAAGCGATTGTTCACCACAGCGAGCGTGTGCGTTCCTCAATTACCGGCGCAAGCGAAACCCTCAAAGACGATCTTAGCATTTCCTCCCAACAAATCGTCGATCAAGTGGCGGAGGCACAGCGCGTATTCCACCAAGGGCTTGATCAAACCGCGCAAGAGATCAAAGGTGCGATTGTTGGCACGGGCGATGACCTTTTGCAGCAACTCGCCGCACGCGCCCAAGGTCTGGGATCGGAAGTTGAGCAGTCCGGTCTGGGTCTGATATCCCAGATTGATCACGCGTCAAGCACAGCTACATCTGCACTTGAAACAATCACCGCATCCCTCTCTTTTGCAACGGAAAATCTTTCCTCGCAGTTGGACGAAGGCAGCGCCACACTGGCCGAGCGGATCACGCAATCGGGTGAGAGCATTATTGGCCAGTTGAACGCGTCAGGTATGGCCACAAGCGACGCTCTGGAAATTAAAACCGAGGAATTGTCGCAGCGCGTTAACGGCTTGGCCGAGGGTCTGCAAACCTCGCTCGCCGAGCAGTTTGCAGCGGTGGACGCGACCTTGAACACTTCAGGCCAGTCACTGGTGGATGGCTTGGGCCAACGCACAACAGAACTCGCGACTGTACTGGAAACCAATGCACAACAGATCGACGCCGGTCTAACCGAGCGTATTGGAAATCTGGAGCAAAGCCTCAACGGTCGCATCGGCTCCCTGATGGGGCAACTGGACGAGCGTTCCAAAACCATTGAGACAACCGTGGATCGCGTCGATCAGGCGTTGGAAGCCCGGAGCGCCCAATTGAGCGAGACACTTGCAGACCGCACCCGCGAAATCGCACACGCCTTCGCCACTGGACAAAAGGCGGTCACGGACGACATCGACGCGCAGCTTCAGCAAACCCAAGAAACGCTGGACGGCAAGGCGCTCGAAATTGGCATGACGTTTTCGGCGCGTATCGATGACGTGAACCAAAGCGTTGAAGACCAAATTGAAAAGGCAGCAACTGCCCTGCGGGGCAAAACCGATCAGGTGCGCAGCGCCTTGGAAGAAAACCTCAGCACCATTGACCTTGCACTCGGCACGCGAATTGAAGACGTGAACACCACTCTGTCTGAGCAGATCAAACAGGCTGATGCGGCGCTTTCCAGTCACGGTGACGCGCTGCGTGGAACGCTTGAAGAGAACCTTGGTGCGATCCAGCAGGCTCTTGGTGAGGGTGTAGAGGGCGTTACCGGCGCATTTAGCGAGCAAATCGCCCAAGCAGACGCGACGTTGTCCAAACGTACCAACACCTTGCGTGAGGCTCTCGACGAGCAGGTTTCGACCATCGATCTTACGCTGGCAACCCGTGCGGACGCACTTGGCATGTCCCTTTCGGCTTCCGCTGATACGGTCAATACGGCCCTCACGGAGCGGGCCGAGGCCATGCGCGGCGTCTTGGACGGCGCGATTGCGGGCATTGCTGAACGCTTGGAAGCAGAATCAAGCCGTGCTGGCCAATCCGTTGCCGCCTCCATCGCCTCCCTGGAAGGAAGCGTGGACGCCAAACTGGTCGCGGCTGACACCGCAATCGCCGCCCGCGCAGACCAGGTGACGAAAACCCTGTCGGAGCGCACCGCAGAACTCAACACGACCCTGGCCGCCCGGTCCAAGGAACTGGGTCAACTGCTGACCCGTGATACCCTGCCCCTACTGCGCAACTTCGAGGGTGAAGGTCAGGCCGTGGCAGATCGCTTGGCGAAGGCCACGCAAGAGATTGCGGACGCACTGGCCGTGCGCTTGGAAGAGACGTCCGGTTCGCTCAAAGGTGCTGCGGACGGCGCGGCGACCAAACTGGAAGAGACGATTGTCTCTTCAAACGAGCGCATGGAAAACGCGGCCCAGGCCGCTGCCGAGGATCTGGCTGCTCGCTACCTCTCGCTTGAGGGGCGTACGGCGGATCTGGTTAGCAGCTTGACCAGTTCGTCCTCGGCCCTGTCAGAGGTGGTTAACACCCAAAGCGACTCGCTCGTGTCTGCTGGCGAAAGCATGACCGCAAAGATTACAGAAGTGGCCGAAGACGTATCGCTGCGGTTGCAAACTGAAAGCTCCGCCTTGGTGAACGTCGTAACTTCGCGCTCGACAGAGTCGGTGGAGCAATTGTCCGCCACCAATGAACGGTTGAAATCAGAGGTGGGTGATTTGATCGACCGCCTCGCGCGTTCCAATCAGGCCTTGGGTCAGTTGCTCACGGCAGCCGATGCCAATCTGGGTCGCGCAGAGGCCTCGTTGGCAGAACGGACTGTCGAGTTTAAGTCCACGGCGGATCAAGCGTCCCGCGATCTGACAGAATCGTCTGAAAGCATCGAGCGCAATTACCTTGGGCTTAAGGACATCTCGTCGACTGTTCTGGTTGAGGTCTCAGACATCGCCCGCCGGTTTGAAGAACAGAGCCAAGCGCTCAACACGGTTTCGCGTATGTTGGACGAAACCCAAAGCAACATTGCCGTATCCTTGGACGACCGGCGCGATGCAATCGAAGCTTTGACCAACGGTTTGGTGGCAAAATCAAGCGACCTGGAAGATTTGATGCGCAGCTTCTCTGCCATGATGGCACAAAGCGTCACCGAAGCCGAAGGGCGCGCCCAAGGCTTGACGCAAGGGTTGAGCCAGAGCGTCCAAAACGCGGCTCTCGAAGCCACGGAACGCTTCAGTCATGCCACCGAAGAGATGCGCGCGGCCGCCCAGGACCTGCGTCAGGATCTGGCAACCACGCGCAACGAGTTGAAAAAATCTGTCATCGATCTGCCCGAAGAAACAAAGGAAAGCACGACCGCCATGCGTCGCGTGGTTTCCGACCAGATCAAGGCATTGAAGGACTTGTCGGAAATCGTATCGCGCAACGCCCGGGTGCAGGACGGCGCGGCTTCAACGACGGTTTTGGAACCGGCTGGTGTTTCAACGGCGATGGAACTGCCTTCCGCGCCGGCAAGAGGCGGTTCAACTCGGGTTCCCGACCCCGCAACAACGCGCCGTTCACCTAAGCCACCTATTCCGGTGCGGTCCAACCCCACACAAACGCAAGCACCCGCTGCTGCCCCGTCGGACTTGCGTGGCGGCCTCGATTTCGATGCCGGGACAAGTGGCCAGGATGGCGGCAGCGGCTGGGTGAGCGATCTTTTGCGACGCGCATCGCAAGACGACGCACCATCCAGTGCCACGCGCGTAGCATCGACGCCAAGAGCGGCTTCTCCAGCTCGCAATCGGTCGTCAGAGGCGCTGAATACCCTGTCGGCGGACATTGCCAAAGCGCTGGATGATGCCAGTGCCAGACGACTTTGGGATCGTTATCAATCAGGGGATCGCAACGTCTTTTCCCGCTCCATGTATAGCGGAGACGGACAAAGAACGTTCGATGAAATCGCTGCGAAATATCGATCCGATTCAACCTTCAGCACATCGGTAGATCGCTATATCGCGGACTTTGAACGTTTGATTGCCGACGTATCGAAGAATGATCCCGACAATATTTTGCTGGACACATACTTGGTGTCAGACACAGGCAAGGTCTACACAATGCTCGCTCACGCCTCAGGCCGTTTCGGCTAGAGCGGTTCGCAATCTGATTGAACCGCTCGGTTGCGAAGAGCAACCCGGCGCTTATGCTCCGCCTCTCCCACACCTAGGGTCGCCCCCACCTAGGGTCGCGAAGGCCTCATGAGGCCGACAGCGTGAGCGCCACAACTGGATCGATTCCATCAAAGATAAAAGTGATCTAAAGAAAAGCGGCGCAGCTGAATAAATCGCCCCATCGCACCGCCCTTGGCCTGCGATGGGGTTGAGCCCATTAACGGTCAAAAATCTGTTCGTGGCCACGCCCCAAGGCGCCAGCCCGAACTGCAACTAAATTGAGCGCAAGACCCAAGCAATAAGATCGTTGGTCAACGATGCAAAAGCGCTGTCAAAGGCTGCAACATAATCGCCATTGTCGGACCCGCGCACGGGTGTTGTCGCACTAAAGACCCGCGTGTCACGCACCAGACCTGTTCGGTCGGTGAGCAGCTTTACGGACACTTCCAGTTGCGCTTGATCGCTTCCACTTTGGTTGATTTCGAATCGACGGATATCAATGACCAATTGATAGTCGATGACCAAGCCATCGCCCGGCAATGCTGTTGCCCGCGTCGAGCCCGTGTTTTCAAATGCTGCTACCAATTTGGCTTGTACCATGCGCGGAACTGTATCGGACCATTGGGCACCGGCGAGGTAGGTGATTGATGACGGGGTTGGCCGCAGGATCATGCGATCGCTGTTGATGGCTTTCAAAGCGGTGGGCAGTTTCACCAAGACTTGTGAGCGTTGCGCCCGTGTTGCGCTCAGCGACACAGCAGGTGTGGTCAGTTCATAGGTGTCTTTGGGCGCAGGCTTTTTGCCCAAGAGGGCACAAGACGACAGGGATAACGCAATGGCAGCGACCGTCAGCAGCCTACCGGCACGACGGGCGCGACCGCGAAGCGCGGTGTTCACCACAGCTTCACGCTGCATCCAATCAGCCCTGTTTGTGCCGGAAAAAGCCATACCATCTGTCACAAAACCAAGCCGCGAGACCCGGTCATCATCCTAATATTGATTGCGTTCACCGCTTCGATTTCACAGTGCGATCTCAATTTCAACGGCGCGGCCGTTGTCCACCAGACGACTCGCGTATTGCCGAGCCACCCTGCCCGGTCAACAAGGATGACGGGTTGTTGCTCAGGTTGGTGATAACACGGTCCAAATTTCCGAGCGACCGCCGCGCATCGTTTATCAATCCCTGTGTGTCTCCAAGGCCACGCTTGGTGAAGCCTGTGATGCTGCGAGAGATATCGGCAAACTGCGCATCGAACCGAGCAGCGGTTTGGCGGAAAGTCACGAGCGTACGCCGTGCTTCCGCCACCAATCCATTGGCATCGCCGCTGCCAAAGAAGCCATCAATCTGCTCCAAAACACCGGCAACACGGGTCGACGCTTCGTTCAATCGTGCGGTGAGTTGTTGGGCGTCCGTAATGATAGCGTTGATGTCCGCCGCCCTGTCGCCCAAGGGCGCTGTCACCTTGTCGATATCGCCCAGAACCCTTCGGGCATCACCGGCGGCACCGGCGAAGTTTTCCACCGCACCGTTCACGGCTTTCGTGTCAATCGCCACCACCAGCGCATTAATGCTGCGGCTGGCATCGGCGACATCTGTCAGCAGGCGCTGTACGGTGGCTGGATCAACGCCCTCTATAATCTGGCGCGTACGCGCCACGGTGGCCGCCGTGTCGTCCACTGTTTGGCGAACGCGCGCCTCGTCAACGGCTGCCAAAAGACCGTTTGCACGGGCAGTCGCTTCCTCAATGGACTTAAGCGTCTTTGTGATCGCTTCCGGTTCCACTGCACCCACTACGGAGCGCGCTTGGCCTACCAATTCGTCCACCGACTTCAAAGATGTGTTCAAACCGGTCGAGAACGTGCGCAACTCGGCAACTGTCTGATTGGCTGCGCGGACAGTCTGTTGAATTTGCTCTCGTTCTTGTGCCAAGGCCGCCGTGAAATCGCGCACATTCTCCACGGTTTGACGCACCGTATTCGGCTCGATGGCCGTCACAATGGCTTCGGTTTGTTTCAGTGTCCCATCCAACTGGCCGGATAGCGCTTCCAACGTCTGCGCCACATCGCCCGCACTCTTCAAAAATCTGGCGATGTTTTCAGAGTTATCGGACAAAGCGGCACTAAAGGTTTCAATATTCGACAGGGTCATATTGATCGTGCGCTCATTGGCCTGAACCAATTGCTGCACGGAAAGGGCAACATCATCCACGCGTGTTGCGATGCGGCTGGCCCGCGCAAGCAGGTCGTTTAAGGCCGATGGATCACCGTTGAGTTGTACAGGTGTGTCTGCCTCTACGGCGTTCTGACCCGTCTGGGTAAACAAGCGCGGACTCTCGGTTGTTCCCCCCTCAAGGGCAATGAATGCACCTCCCGAAATACCCTGTGAACCTATGCTTGCGCGCGTATCGGCCCGCAATGGCAGGTTCGGCTGCACCCGCGTTTTGACGACGACAAAGCTGGGGTCAGCATCCAGTTCAAGACCGCTCACCTTGCCAACAACGATACCGTTAAACCGCACGACGCTGCCGACGCCCAATCCGGTGACCGAACCTTTGACACGCACGTCAAGCGGCACCTGATTATCATCGCCGCCATAAATGCCCATCCACCAAACCATCAGCAGTGCGCCAGCGATAGCGGCCAGCGTGAACAGTCCAACAGCAATATAATTGGCGCGGGTTTCCATGCCTGCCTCTTACCTCGCATCCAAGCCGTTGGCCATGGCGACGCTGTGCGCTTCCCCACCTTGAATGGCCCGTTTTACACCGCGTGCGCGCTCCCCATGGAAGTACGATTGCACCCAGGGATCATCAACCGACATGATGTCTTCCAGCGGACCGGCGGCCAAAATCTTGCCCTTGCGCAGCACGGCAACCCGGTCACACACGCTCAGCAGACTGTCGAGATCGTGGGTGACCATGTAGACGGTCAGGCCAAGACTATCCCGCAAAGAGCGCAATAATTGGTCAAACTCAGCCGCGCCAATCGGGTCCAAACCGGATGTGGGCTCGTCCAAAAACACAAGTTCAGGATCAAGGGCCAACGCTCGGGCAAGGGCAGCACGCTTGATCATACCGCCTGACAATTCGGAGGGAAATTTGTCTCCCGCCTCCACCGGTAAACCCACCAGATCCAGCTTCACATCCGCCAACTCATCCATCAGCTTTTGGCTGAGCTGATAATACTCACGCATGGGAACCTGAATGTTCTCGCGCACCGTGAGGGACGAAAACAGCGCGCCATGTTGAAAGAGCACACCCATACGCCGGTCGATCGAAATGCGCTCTTGGGCATTGGACCCATAGTAATCGATGCCAAACAGGGTGACGTCTCCAGCGGCCTTTTTGATCAGACCCAGCAGTGTTCGCATCAAGACAGATTTGCCGGATCCTGAGCCACCCACAAACCCCAAGATCTCGCCACGATAGACGTCCAGATCGATCCCTTTGAGCACCTCAATGGGACCGAACGCGACTTTGATGCCGCGCGCCGCCAAGATGACGTTGCCACCTGCCGTGGCTGACGGATGGTGCGCTCCCGTCTCTGGGAAGGCTTCTAAAGACAAAATACGCGTCCTATCCAGATCATTTTCATGGCCCGTTTCAACATCTCGTAGCCCATCTAGTATCCAAGGGCGGCAAAGAAGATGGCAAACAAACCATCCATTAATATGACAAGAAAAATACCCTTCACCACGGAGGCGGTGGTGCGCTGTCCCAAAGATTCCGCACTGCCACCCACTTTGCTGCCTTCCACCGCGGCCACGAGACCGATCACCAAGGCCATAAACGGCGCTTTGACCAAGCCTATAAACACGTGACGTGTGCCAATGCCGACTTCCAGTGCGTTGATAAACTGGTCCGGCGTAATGCCCAGATAAAGCGCGCACACCACCATCGCGCCCAACAAACCTGCCCCGTCAGACAACAGCGTCAGGATCGGCATAACGATGATCAGCGCCAGCAGGCGTGGGAATATGAGAACCCCAACAGGGTTCAAACCCATGACTTGCAACGCGTCGATTTCCTCGCGCATTTTCATCGTACCGAGCTCTGCTGTGATTGCGCTGCCGGTCCGTCCAGCCACCATGATGGCCGTGATCAACACACCAATTTCACGCAGATGCAGAATTCCCACGAGGTTGACCGTCAGCAGTTCGGCACCAAAACGCGACAGCTGGAATGCCCCTTGCTGCGCGATGATCGCGCCCACTAGAAAAGACATCACGAAGATCACGGGAATCGCCCGCACACCCATATGATCCATTTGGTTGATCACAGCGTTGATGCGCACAGAACCGCGGTGCCCACGCTTCATCTGCGCCCCTTGGATGGATGCGCCGATCAAATAACAGGCGGTTAGAAAGTCGGCTCCCGCACCGCTCATCATGCGGCCCACTTGTTCGATGGGGTTCAGGCGCGGCTTTTCGAGGAGCACCGGGGATGTGTCCGTCTCGTCTTCGCGCACCACGTCGGTCAGGCGTGTGTGGCGTAGTTCCCCATCGACGTGTTCGAAAGCGACCCCGCGAGCCTTCGCGGCTCGCCGCAAGCGTTCCACAAGCCATGCGCCGGACGTGTCGAGTTGAAAAACCGAATTGGTATCGAACACGATACCCGGAAAGGTCTCGCTCTCGAGCGCGCGCAATTTTGTGTCAGCCACATCGATGTGGGCCATGGTCCACGAGCCGCTGGCAACGATTCGCCAAGTGTGGCTGTCCTTGATGACCTCAAAGTCAGCAAGGCCCGCCGCAGCAGGTTCGGACATCGTGTTGCGATCTGTTTGCAAACCCTAACCTGTTTATCCGCCGCGCACTTTGGACCGGTCGCTTAGACCCTGAAGGCTTTAAGCTAGTCCAACAGTGACAAACTGGCACGTTAGAGGCGTGTCATCCAGTGATGATTGACACGTCTTACACGCCGCCAAGCCAGCCAAAAAACACAACATCGCTCAAGAAAGTGCGCGCACCATCATGTCGGGGTCGATATTCCCGCCGGAAAGTGTGGCCACCACCGTTTCTCCAGCCACATCGACCTTTCCCGTGAGCAAAGCTGCAAGCGTCACCGCCCCGCCCGGCTCCACGACAAGTTTCAATTCCCGCCAAGCGAAAGCAACCGCCGCAAGGGCTTCCTGGTCCGAGACGCAAAGCCCTGTCTCCACCTGGCCTTTGCAAACCGCAAAGGAGGTAGCGCCCGGCATGGGTGTCACAATCGCATCGCAGATGCTGGGGCCACCCTGGTTGCCGCCAACGCGATGCCCTTCCGCGTGGGACCGGCGTTGATCGTCATGACCCTCCGGCTCCACAGGATGGATGCGCGCCTCGGGGAAACTGTGGCGAACAGCAAGCAAAACGCCCGCCATCAACCCTCCGCCACCGGCACAGACCAAAACACGATCAATCTGCTGTCCCATGGCTTCTATGTCCCATGCAGCCTCCAGACCGGCTGTGCCCTGTCCAGCAATTACGTGAAACGTCTCATAGGGATGGATGATGCTGCCGCCAGTTTCTGCCGCCAGTTGCGCGGCAATCGCGTCCCGATCCTCGGTGTAGCGATCATATTCCACCACCCGTGCGCCGAGACGTTTGGTGCGCTCTTTCTTCATCTCAGGCGCATCAGACGGCATAACGATGGTCGCGGCCATTCCGTGCAAGGCCGCTGCATCGGCGACGCCTTGCGCGTGATTGCCGGATGAGCAGGCGTAGACGCCACCTGCGCGCGCGCTTTCCGGCAAGTTGCTGACGGCGTTGAAGCCACCCCGAAACTTAAAACTGCCCGTTCGCTGCAAGTTTTCGGCCTTCAAAAACACGCGAGCGCCGCACAACTCGTCCAGCACAGGTGACGAGATCAACGGAGTACGGACCGCATAGGGTTTGATGGTCTCAGCAGCCGCTTGAATGTCGGTAATTGTGGGCAAGAGCATATCTTGATGGTCTCTCATGCGGCAAACTCGGGGACTGTTGGTGCTTGTGGAGTGGCAAGCACACGGCGTGTCGTCAATGTATGCCTCGTTGCAAACCGGCTTACCAACACTGACTCGAGGGGTTTACGGCTTGTAAAACGGACACTGCTAGGGTTTGAGCAACCTGTTTAGCGCGACGCCAGTGTTGAGGTCTTGTCGCTCTTGTTCACCCGTTGGGAACTGTGTTTTGCGTCGAACCCACGTTTTCCGAGCCCTGTCCAAGGGCTTCAAACCGGTCTTGTGCGCTTGCGCCGTGCTCACTGTTTTCGCAACAGTACCGGCAGAGGCGCAGGCAAACGCGCGCACATGCGAAAGGTTGGCCGCAAAACTCAACAGCGGTAGCGGTGGCTCCAATCGATATGCCAATGCAGTCGTGGAACAATCGCGGCAGCTGTCCAAGATGCAGCGCGTCATGCGTTCAAGCGGCTGTTCCTCCAGGCCATCTCTGTTCAATCGCGATGGCAACAGGTCTTGCCCCCGCTTGCGCACCACCATGGCCAAAATGCAAAAAAACCTCAAACGCTTGCAGCGATCCGCCAGCCGGTCGTCAGGACGAGTGAGCAAACGCGAACGCCGGAGAATCCGTCGCGCCATGCGTCGCGCAGGCTGTGAGTTCAAAGGGCGCAGAAGCATTGCGGAACAGGTGTTTGGCAATCAAAGCCGCAAAGACAAAACCGCTCGAAAGACGAAGAAGAAAGCCAAAACAGTGAGTCTCAAGGGCAGAATGCGGACGATGTGCGTACGCACTTGCGACGGCTACTACTTCCCAGTCAGCTTTTCGACGCGCAAAACATCGCTCGAAAAAGACACGCAAGCCTGCGCAAACATGTGTCCGGGTACGGACACCCAGCTTTTTGTGCAGCCGATCGGAAACGCGGAGCCCAAGGCCATGGTATCGACGCTGGACGGCACACCCTACGAGAGCTTGCCAACAGCCTTCGCTTTTAAGGAGCGCTTTGACCGTTCCTGCGTGTGCAACCATCGCACAGTTCGGCGCGAAGCTGCCGATCTACCTTTGATGAGTGTACGTCCAAACGGTCAAACCGGACGACTGGCCAAACAATCCGATCCGGCGCGCTTTCCGTCTTGGCGTGATGGGACGCCGGCTTATCCCGCCTCACAGCGCAGCGAACACCGACAGACTTTGGAAGTGACGCAGGATGATACAATCGTTCCCGCTGACGAAAACACCCTTTCAAACAGGCGGGTCAGGATAATCGGCGACGCGTTTCTTCCGACCCGATAAGCGGCAAAAACGCTGCCATGTCGGGACCGTGTTGCTGTCCCGTCAACGCGATGCGCAGTGGCATAAAAAGCGCCCGCCCCTTGCGTCCGGTTTCGGCTTTCAAGGCAGACGTCCATTGGGACCACACATCGTGCGGCCATGGTGCATCCGGCAAAGCGGCAAGTGCGGCTGAAACATAGTCTTTGTCTTCATCAGCAACACTTTGCGCTTCGAATGATCCGGTCACCACATCGCGCCACAGGGTAACATCTGCCATGGTGGAGAGATTGGGCCGCACGCACAGCCAAAACGCTTCTCCAAGATCAGCATCCAATGCATCAAGATCCGACTTGGCCAAATCGTATTCTCGCGCGTGCAGCAAGCGCTCGTTCAAGGCTTTCAAGTCGGCTGGATCGAACTTCGCGTCGCTCTTGGAGACTTTGGCAGGATCGAATTTCTCGCCCAGTTCCACCATCGTCTGGCACGCTTCCACAGACTGTCCCGTCCCGATCAGCACTGCCATGGTGTTGACCGTCATGGGATCGAGGCCTTGCTCTCTCAGTCCAGCAATAGAAAGCGCTCCGCTGCGCTTTGAAAGGCCTTCGCCGCTTGCATCCTGCAACAGGTTGTGATGGCCGAACGCGGGAGGCGTCAGGCCAAGTGCCTTAAACAAAGCAATCTGCGCGCCTGTGTTGGTGATGTGGTCTCCACCACGGATGACGTGACTGATGCCCATTTCCCCGTCATCAACCACCGATGGCAAAGTGTAGAGATAAGTCCCGTCACCACGGATCAAAACGGGGTCCGACATAGAGGCCAAATCTACAGTCTGCTCGCCGCGCATGACGTCATCCCAATGCACTTCGCTGCGTTGGGTGGCGAACGGATCGTCTGCAAAATTGGGCAACAAAAAGCGCCAGTGCGGTGTCCGGCCTTGCGCTTCAAACGCGGTCCGTTCCTCATTCGTCAGCTTAAGGCCAGCACGGTCGTAGATCGGCGGCAAACCCCGTGCCATCAAGCGTTTACGACGCCGGTCAATTTCGTCCGGTGTTTCATAACAGGCGTAGAGCAGACCAGCCTGGCGCAGGGCATCGGCAGCTTTATCATACTGGGCAAACCGGCTCGACTGAGCGGCTTGTTCGTGGGGTTCGATGCCGAGCCAATTTAAGTCTTCTACAATGCCATCAGCAAATTCCTGGGTGGACCGTTCAGTGTCCGTATCGTCCAACCGCAAAACAAATGTTCCCCCCTGACGTGTTGCAAACAGCCAATTGTACAGTGCGGTGCGGATATTCCCGATGTGCAAGCGCCCGGTGGGGGACGGGGCAAAACGAACTTTGATGGCATCGGTCATGGACGGCGTTTCATACGGACTATGGGGATGCCATGGCGATTAGACCGATGCGGTTGAAAACTCAACGGCCCGCGCCGCAAACTATTTTATGAACGGCTACGGCATAGCCCTGGTAGCCACCATACGCACTTGCAGCTTGCGGGACGCCATGATCATCACGAAGAAAGCCGCTGCACAATATAGCCCCATAAAGATCAACTGCCGGGGAAACGAAATGCCAAAATCAATCAATACACCGGTCAGACCCGGGCCGGCAGCTGTCAAAAACACCATCATGGCCACAACGATGGAACGAATGGCGCCGAGATTGCGCGTTCCCCAAACCTCCGGCCACAAGGCACCAAACAGCGCGGATGTGATACCGTAGCTCATGCCCAAAAGCAGCATAAACACAAAAATAGTGGCTTCGGATGAAAAGCCGCCGAGCACAAAACACCCTGCCCCCAAAGGCACCATAAAAAAGGGTAACATCTGCACTGCACTCCACCGGTCGATGGCAAAGCCCGTTCCAAGGGAGAACAACACCGTGGTCAGGGCCATCACAATGAAGGCGTTGTAGTAAAGTTGCGGGTCCCAACCGTTCAGATCGATCAAATAGTCCTGGTGAAAAAAGATCGCAGTTCCGATGAACGGCGGGCCTAACACGCCAACGCATACCAGCCAGAACAGCGGATCGCGCAACAATTCTCCACGCGTCCATTGGCGTCCCGTCTCCTGCGAAGCAGCATCGCGGGCAGCATCATGTCTGGGCACACGCTCCACCCGCATCAAAAGCACGATCAGAGGCAAGGCCACAAAAAACAGGAAACCGGCGGCGGCCCACCATGTCATGCGCCACCCCAAAGACAGTGCCAGCAAAGCGAACAGCGTGGGAAACAACGCTTCGGACGCTTGGTGGCCAATGGCTGCAAATGAGACCGCCTTCCCCCGATTGGACACATACCAACGGCCCATGGCGGTCATACTGGTTTGGGTCATCATGCCCTGCCCAAACAGGCGCAGCAGATAGATCGTGAAAACCAACAACGGCAGGCTGGTCACACTGCCCATGAGCAGGCAAGCGACGGTGAGCAGCGAAACAACAATAATGGCACTGACAGCCACGCTGGTTACATCCACCAACCGCCCCACAAACGGCAAGGAAAGTGCGCTCGCAAGCGTCGCCAGCATATAAACGAGACCAAAGCCACCATGGGTCAGCTCGAACGCCTCACGGATTTCGTTGCCCCAAATGGAGATGAAAAACGTCTGGCCAAAACCTGAAAACATGGCCAGCAAAAAGCCACCGGCCAGCCAGCGGGCATTGTCACGATAAAAGGCTAGCATGAGCGTACCATTTGGAAGGGACTGCGCGCGCAATACGCCCCAGACCTACCGTCCGCAAGCCGCAGTTGGGCCGAACAACTGTGGCTATCCGGGCAAGCAATGCGCGTAAGAGTGCGGCACGCAGTCCGTCAGAAAAGACCGCCCGTTCCCTGTTCCACCGCCTTTTTGACCGCATCATTGGTGGACACAGTTCCGCGCTGCATGTCGCTTTCAAACCCGATTATAGACGTGCGGGATGGGGGCTTAGTGCCGGGCTTAAAGGCCTCCATGATCACGCCGGAGGACCCTGCATTGGCCAGCAGACCGGTGCGGGCGTTAATCGGAAACAGTTGAATGCCTTCTGGAACGCGAAAGTCGATGGCCGATGTTTCCGCCAGAGCGTCTTTCATGAAATCCACAAAGATGGGGGCAGCCAAACCGCCACCCGTATTACCCTTGCCCATGGGCTCCGGCCGGTCATAGCCGACAAAAACGCCCACCACCAGGTCTGGCGAATAACCCACAAACCAAGCGTCACGCTCTTCGTTGGTGGTGCCGGTCTTGCCAGCAATCGGCACGCCCAATGCACCAACGGTCTTGGCTGTTCCGCGCAACACTACGCCCTCCATCAAAGAGGTTATCTGATAGGCGGTCATAGGGTCTAGAACTTGATCGCGATTGTCCTGCAGGTCCGGCTCGGTTTGGGATGCCCACTCGTTGTGAGTGCAGCCGTCGCACACCCGCTCTTCGTGCCGATAAATGGTTTTGCCGTACCGGTCTTGAATGCGGTCGATCATGGATGGATTGATGCGTTTTCCACCATTGGCCAGCACCGAATACGCGCTAACCATCCGCAAAATCGTCGTTTCCCGTGAGCCAAGCGAAGAGGCAAGACCCCGGATGGAGTTGTCATAAATGCCGAAGCGTTTGGCGTATTCAGCGATCAGTGGCATCCCCATATCGTTGGCCAAGCGCACGGTCATCAGGTTTCGGGACTGCTCAATCCCGCGCCGCAGCGTAGAAGGACCCGCATATTTGCCGGAGTAGTTTTTAGGCTCCCAAATGCCCAGTGAGCCGCCCTGATCGATCTTAATGGGACCGTCCATCACCACGCTGGAAGGGCTGTAACCATTGTCTAGCGCGGCAGCATAAATGAACGGCTTGAAGGCCGAGCCCGGTTGACGCTTTGCCTGCGTGGCCCGGTTAAACTGGGACTCTGAATACGAAAACCCGCCGGACAGGGCCAACACACGGCCTGTGTGGGGGTCCATGGCGACGAGCGCACCGGAGACTTCCGGCGTCTGTTCGAGAGCATATCGACCGTCTTTGCCGGAAACGTGGATCACGTCGCCAACGTTCAAAACGCCCTCAAACGACCTCGCCTTGCGGAAGGTGCGTTTGCCGCCCTTTAACTCCGTAACGGTTCGTGCCCATTCAGAATCTTCGAAATAAATCGTCGCCTCTTCGCGGGTGTCCACGATGCCGCCACCCACTTTACCCGCCGGGCGCAGGCCAATGGACGCTGTTCCTCCGTTGACGGAAAGTACAACCGCCTGCGTCCACTCTGGCACATCGCGAAGACGCTTGACCTTGGCTTTGCTAAAAGAAGTGCCCCAGTCTTGGCCCAACTCAACCTTTGCAAAGGCGCCATTGTACCCGCGACGCCGATCGTACTGAATAAGGCCGCGACGCAAGGCACCATTTGCCAGTTTTTGCAGCGTGGGATTTACCGTTGTTCGAATCGATAACCCACCTTCATAGAGCGAGTCGCTGCCATAGCGGTCGAGCATTTCGCGGCGCACGGCCTCTGTGAAATACTCACCGCCATTCATGAAAATATCTGCCCGTCTGGGCACAACCGAAAGAGGCTTAGCCGTCGCTTCATCCGCTTGCGCTTGGGTGATAAACCCGTTGGCACGCATCCGGCTGATCACCCAATTGCGGCGGGTCAGCGCACGTTCGGTATGGCGATAAGGGTGATAGTTATTTGGGCCTTTGGGCAGGGCGGCCAGATAAGCGACCTCTGCCACATCCAACTTACCAACCGGCTTATCAAAATACGCAAGTGATGCCCCCGCCACACCGTAAGACCCGAGACCCAAAAAAATCTCGTTGAGGTACAGCTCGAGAATCTTGTCTTTCGAATAGGCTTCCTCGATCCGGAAGGCCAAAAGAGCCTCTTTGATCTTACGATCAACCGTGCGGTCGCTGGACAGTAGGAAGTTTTTTGCCACCTGCTGCGTGATGGTAGACGCGCCACGCGCCCTTGCAGAAACCCCACGCAACTTGGCCGTACCGTAATCGTAAGCAGCCTTAGCCATGGAGGGGAAACTAATGCCGTTGTGCTTGTAAAAATTTTTATCTTCCGCCGAGAGGAAAGCCTGTTTCAGAAGGTCCGGTATCGCCTGAATGGGCAAATACAAACGCCGCTGGCGTGCGTATTCCGCCAACAGAGCACCATTGGCCGCATGAATGCGAGACGTCACAGGTGGCTCGTAGGTATTCAAAACCTCATAATCAGGCAGTTCACCGCGCAAGTTTGAGGTGTAGATATAGGCGGTCGCCGCAATCAGTATGAAAAAGATCGTGCCCACACCGAACAGATATCCAAGAAATCTCAAAAGCATACGAAAGGTCCAGTGTTTGATATCAAGTTAGGGTTCTGCGTTTGCGTGAGGCGTCCTCTCGCTACACCTCACCGGCGAAACCGGCTTGGGCTGCGCCAAAAATGCTTTGCTCAGCCTGACTTAATCGAGACTTTGAGCACACTGTGACGAAACGCCGACCGAACCCGTTTTTTGTGTGGCAAGCGGCAAACATAACCTGCCGTTGCGGCAAATATAGCGCAGAGCGGTGACCATGCACAACGTAAACCGATGACGGGCCGACGGTAAAACGCGAGGTTTGTCATCACTGAGACCCCAATCGTGGTCCAAAAAACCCAAGGATCGCATCTCGTGTCCGGTTTGCCGCTTTCTCATGCCACTTGGGATCCTGCATAAGCTTTTCATCCTTGGCATTGGATAGGTAACCGAGTTCAAGCAAAACAGAAGGAATTTCCGGAGCTTTGAGGACAAAAAAGTCTGCAGAACGATGCGGATTTTTGAGCAAGCGAATTTCATCCGAGAAGCGCTGCACCAACAGTGAAGCAAATTTTCGCGAAAACACTTCGGTCTCACGGCGCGTTAGGTCGATTAAAATGTCTGTCACGATCGGTTTTTGATCCGGCAGCTGCAATCCAGCCACCAAGTCTGCACGATTTTGACCCTCAGCAAGAGAACGGGACACCTCATCGCTGCCCCTGTCGGACAAAGTGTAGACAGTCGCACCACGAATATAGCGCTGGCGCAGGGAATCAGCGTGGATTGAAAGCAAAAGATCAGCGTTATTGCTGCGCGCAAACTCAATGCGTTGGGTGAGACTGAGAAACCTGTCGCGGTCCCGCGTCAGCAAAACTTCCAAATTGGGGACAGTCTCCAATTTGGCTTTCAGGCGCTTGGCGAATTTGAGCACGATGTCTTTTTCAATCGTTTTGCGCTGGCCGACCGCCCCACCGTCCCTGCCCCCGTGGCCGGGGTCGAGAACGATGGTCAGTTTTTCCTGTTGTTTTGGTTTTTGCGCCCGCCTGATAGACGCGCGGCTTTTCGGTCGCACTTTTGGAGCTTTTTCCACGGCTGCGAGAAAGGTCTTTTCATCCGCAGTCACCAGATCGATGATCAATCGATGGTGCTTGCGGTTGGGCAATGCGGTCAACACGGTGCGCTCGATTCTCACCGGGCCATCAAGCGTGACCACCACCCGGGATTTCTCCCCGGACAAACCACCGTAACGCAGGGTCTGTACGAACGACTTGGGTGGCAACTGTACCTTGCCGAGAGAAAAGACCGTGCGGGAAACATCGACAACCAGTCGTGCAGGATCGGCCAGCAGGTAAGACGTTTCTTCAACCGCTCGATCAAAATCCATGATCAGACGCGAACGGTTTTGATCCCCCACCATGCGCGCCGCAAATGCGACCGCAGGTTCGCTCGCCTCTTCGGCAGCCTTAGCAGCGGTAACATGGGCACAGGCGATCAGTGTCACGATACCAACCCACAGCGCCGCAAGCACACTCGACGCCAAGCGGTCAGGCAGATCATGATTCTGAATTTGCAACGACATCGGCATAGCTCATAGTCCGATGGGCATGGTTAACCAATCGTTAGTGAATCAGTTTTGCTATGGGATAAACACCTTGGAAAACGCGCCGCGTTGCTCAAGTTTTCGGCACTCATACGCATGACAATTCAAACGGCAATTTTGTTGCTTGTGTTCCAAGGGCGTGAGGCTTACTTTAACACCACGGCACTCTGAAGATTTTCAAACAGCGCCGGAGCCAGTGTCCGGTAAACGCTATCGTGCCGCATCTCCTCATCTGCGAGACCTGCGCACATACCGCAAACCGCGATATGCGGACGAGAGTTGGGCCCCACGAGGCCATCCACCTTCCGCGATATCAGGTAAACGCTCCCCGCCAGTTTGCTTCAAACCCAGTGTCGGCATGAAATTTGCGGTTGGCGGAGACGAGGAGCCGAGACCGCGATGAAACAGCCTCCCAATTGAGCTGGAGGCGCAGCGCCATTAGGCGCACTCACCTGCCGTCGGCGCCAATATTGGCGTGGCGGAAAACGTAACCGAGAACCGGCTGGACCATGATACGCCTGCCCCGATTGATCACAGAGCCCCGCACATGCGCCGCAAGCACTGACTTGCCGCGCTCTGCCGAGCCGTCAACTTGGGCATTTGAGGCGTCGTGCAGTCAGAGTGCACCGCTGGAAACACGGCCAATTGCGCCGAACAAGCGAATACAGGCCTCACCGGTTTTTTATAATGCTCGCCCCCATCGTGACACCGCTTTCGATAGCGCTCCGCCCGGTTTTGTCCGGCGAAGTTTGAAACCGGCACGCTTAGCGGCGACGGAAAGACTGTTTTATGTCCAACAACAAAATGTTGATCGATGCGTCCCACCCGGAAGAAACACGGGTGGCCATTGTACGCGGTAGCCGCGTTGACGAATTTGACTTTGAATCAGAACACAAGACACAAATTCGCGGTAATATTTACCTCGCCAAAGTAACCCGCGTTGAGCCCTCCCTGCAGGCCGCATTTGTGGATTACGGCGGCAATCGCCACGGTTTCTTGGCCTTCAGCGAAATTCACCCGGACTACTACCAAATCCCAATGGCGGACCGCGAAGCGCTGCTTGCGGCCGAAGCGGAGGATGCTTTGCGTGCCGCTCAGGATGAGGCCGACGACGGGGACGACGGCGAGGTCGCATCCGCCGATGGAGACGTTGACGACGCCGAAGAGGCGCCCGCCAAACCAAAACGCCGACGCCGCTCCCGTCGTCGGGGCTCAAAAGCTGCTGCCGATGCCGAAACAACATCTGACGAAGATGGAGAAGGTGCTGACGTTTCGGCCCACAGCCATGCCGAAGACGAACAGAAACATGAAGCGGCGGACGAAGTTGCTGGCGAAGATGCCGCCGACGGCGATGACAACGATGGTGGCGAAGAAAGCGACGATTCTGACGATGTGATTGCTGCGGAAAACGACAGCGATGACGTGGTGTCGGAAGAGGTAACCCCTGAAAAGGCCGAAGCGAACGCAGACGCAGCGCCAGAAGAAAAACCAAAGAAAAAGCGCGCGCCACGAAAAAAAGCTGCCGCCAGGAAAAAAACACCGGCTGAGGACGAAGCAGCCGCATCTGAACCTGTGGAGGCCAAAGCCGACGAAGAGGCCACAGAGGCCGCGCCCGAAAAACCAAAACGTCGCCGCACATCCCGAAAAAAAGCAACAGAAGAAACAACGTCCGAACCAGCCGAAGCGGAAGCGGCACCAGCGCAAGAAGCATCAGCAGACGCGTCAGATGTCAAAGCAGACGATGCACCGGCAGAGGAAGCAAAACCAAAGCGCCGGAGGTCCCGTCGCAAGGCCGCTGACAAACCAGATAGCGCCGAAGAGGCAACATCAGAGGCGTCGTCTGAAACCGATGCAGACGCCGAAGCAAGTACTGAGGCCTCTCCATCTGACGAAAGCGAAGCTGGTAACGGCCGCAAGCGCCGTCGTCGCTCCCGTGGTCGTGGCCGCAGCAAGGACGCAGATGCCGACACATCAAACGATGATGACGAAGCAACAGCAGCGCCTGTGGAAAGCGTCGGCGCTGACGATGCTCTGGAAGAAGTTCCGGTGCGCCGCACAAGCCGCCGCCACTACAAAATCCAAGAAGTCATCAAGCGCCGCCAGATTTTGTTGGTGCAGGTGGTCAAAGAGGAGCGCGGCAACAAGGGCGCTGCGCTGACCACCTATCTGTCTCTTGCCGGTCGCTATTCTGTGCTGATGCCAAACACAGCCCGCGGCGGGGGCATTTCTCGCAAGATCACCAACATGGCAGACCGCAAACGCATGAAGGCCATTGCAAGCGGGTTCGACGTGCCCAAGGGCATGGGCGTAATTCTGCGCACGGCAGGCGCATCGGAGTCATCGCAAGAAATTCAACGCGACTTTGAATATCTAATGCGGCTCTGGGAGAACGTGCGCACCCTCACCTTGGAATCGACAGCTCCCTGCCTCGTTTATGAAGAAGGCAGCCTAATAAAGCGCTCTATTCGCGATCTGTATCGCACGGAGACTGGCGAAGTGCTGGTGTCAGGCGAAGAGGGCTACAAGGAAGCCCGCGATTTCATGGCCATGCTGATGCCCGGCCATGAAAAAAGTGTGCGCCAATATAAAGACCGGGTGCCGCTGTTTTCACGCATGGGTGTGGAAGACCAGCTGGATGCCATGCTGCAACCGCAAGTGACGCTGAAATCCGGTGGTTATCTGATCATCGATCAGACCGAAGCCTTGGTCGCGATAGATGTAAACTCCGGCCGCTCGACACGACAACATTCGGTGGAAGACACGGCAACCCAGACCAATCTGGAAGCTGCCGACGAAGTGGCCCGTCAGCTGCGGCTGCGCGATCTGGCCGGCCTGATCGTGATCGATTTCATCGATATGGATGATCGCCGTAACGTTCGTGCCGTTGAAAAACGTCTGAAAGATGCGCTGAAAAATGACCGCGCACGCATTCAAGTGGGCCGCATTTCGCATTTCGGTCTCATGGAGATGTCGCGCCAGCGCATCCGCGCCAGTGTTTTGGAATCGACAACGCAAGTCTGCCCCACCTGCGGCGGCGTTGGTTATGTGAAGTCCGGCTCCTCGGTGGCCCTATCGGTCCTTCGCGCCATAGAAGAGCAACTCAACAAGAACGCCCGTAACAACCTGACCGTAAGGGTGAGCACTTCGACAGCGCTCTATATGCTCAACACCAAACGCGACAACCTTTCCGATATGGAGAACCGCTTTGGTGTCATCATCAGCATTGTAGCCGATGAATCCTTGGGCACGACACCATGCGCCATCGAACGCGGAGAGGTCGCGAGACGGCGTCCAACGTCAGATGGACCTGTGCAGGTGGACACCATTGATCCGGCACAAGCAGAAGAAGCGATTGCTGAGGCGGAAGCTGCAACCCCCGAACGCACCCGAGACGCTGCGGACCGTACCCAGGTCAAAGAAGCGGAAAGCAACGGTGAAACCAAGCCCAAACGCCGTCGCCGACGCCGTAAGCAAAATTCAGAACCTGACAGTTCGGCCTCTGGTGACGCAGGTGCTCCTGAAGATAAATCTGAGAATAGGTCCGAGGACGCTGCTTCCACAGAACAGACGTTGGATGCAGCACCAAAGACAGGTGAACCAACGCGGGGGGCGACAGCACCCCAAGCACATGTGGCAGACGAAGCAGGCGAAGAAGCTAACACAGGTCGCCAGTCTAGGACCCGCCGTCCACGCAAGCCAAAGTCGGAAAAACAACCGGTGGAGGAGACGACTGAATCAACTGCAGCGGTTTCGCCCGTTGGCAAGCCGCCAGCAGAAAAGTCGGAACTATCTGATGAGCCCCCTCGCCCGCCGCGCCGTAACACCCGCCGTGTCAAAGCGCCCAAGCAAGAAGCTGAAACCGTTACGGCTGCCATCGCAGAAGAAGCGGTAGAGGTAGAAACTGTAGTCGCTGAACAGGCAGCCGAGAAAACCGCCGCAAAACCCGACCAAAAGACGGATGAAGCCGAGAAAAAGGGCTGGTGGCAGCGCAAGTTTTTCTAATCTGATAGTCGGTAGCACAGATAAAAAAGCGCCACCCTGACGCGGTTCGGGGTGGCCTTTTCATTTGAAACGGGATGTCTGGGCGCTCAAGAGCGGTTCACAATTTGATTGAACCGGCCTAACGATCCCGTTCGAACGGAAACGGCTTTAAGCCGCGTCCATGCCGTAGAGCATGTCCGCCCGCTGCTCAAAGGCCTTTACGAACCGCGAAAAGGCTTGGTCAAACATCGCTCCCATCACCATGGCGAGCGCGCGGCTTTTGAACTCGTAATCCAGATCAAACACAACATTGCAGTGTTCTTCATGCGCAATGCCACTGCCTTTCGACGGTTCGAAACGCCAATCATTGTTGAGATATTTAAACGGTCCGTCGACATAGCTGACCGAAATGGACAAGTCTTCACGGTTCAAGACGACTTGGCAGGTCAAGGTTTCACGGATGGCCTTGTAGCCCACGGTCAGATCCGCCACCAGAATTTCCCGCCCCGCCTTTTCTCGGCGGGTGCGGAGTTTCAAATTCTGACAAAGCGGCACAAATTCCGGATAGCGCTCAATATCGGCCACAAGGTCGAACATGTTTTGCGCCCTGTGCGCGACGGGATGAACGGTATGATGTTTGGGCATAACGACAACAGCTGAAAGTAGTGATCAAACTGCCGCGCGCGCGGCACGCAAGCGAGCAAAGTCTTCATCCGCATGATAGGACGAGCGCGTGAGAGGGCTGGCCGAGACCAAAGAGAAGCCTTTGGTGTAGGCCGCAGTCTCATAGGATTTGAACTCTTCCGGCGGCACATAACGGTCGATGCGATGATGCTTTTTCGTTGGCTGCAAGTACTGGCCAATGGTCAAAAAATCCACATCAGCAATACGCAGATCGTCCATCAGCTGCAGCACTTCGTTGCGCTGTTCTCCCAAGCCGACCATGATGCCCGACTTGGTGAAAATCGTCGGGTCGAGTTCCTTCACCCGTTCCAACAGTCGAATCGAATGGTAGTACCGGGCACCGGGACGCACGGTCAGATACAGCGATGGCACAGTTTCCAAATTGTGGTTGAAGACGTCCGGCTTGGCAGCGACCACAATTTCCAGTGCACCATCTTTGCGCAAAAAGTCCGGTGTCAGCACTTCGACAGTTGTGTTGGGTGACTGCTTGCGAACAGCTAAAATCGTATCGGCAATGTGTTGCGCGCCCCCGTCATCCAGATCATCGCGATCCACCGATGTGATGACCACATGATTCAAACCAAGCTGCGCAACAGCCTCAGCCACGTTGCCCGGTTCGGTGACATCGAGCGCGTGTGGCTTGCCTGTGCGCACGTTGCAAAAGCTGCAAGCGCGCGTGCAAATCTCGCCCATGATCATCATGGTGGCGTGTTTTTTAGACCAGCACTCGCCAATATTGGGGCAGCCGGCCTCTTCGCACACGGTCACAAGCCGATTGGTGCGAACAATGTTCTGCGTTTCTTTGAAGACCGGTGAACTCGGTGCACGAACGCGGATCCAGTCCGGACGCTTGGGAGCCTCCGGCTGGTCCGGCCTATGCGCCTTCTCCGGGTGGCGGGGACGCTCAAGTGTTGGAGCGGAAACGGTGTCCAGAAGTGTGGTCAAGATCACAGATCCTCAGGCACGCCCCTTAACGAGGCGGTAAACGTAAATGACGACAAGGGCACCAACCATGGCGGTCACAATCGAGCCAATCCAACCAGAACCAAGTGGATTACCGCCCACAAAACCGAACATCCAACCACCCACAACGGCGCCCAGGATGCCTAATGCGATATTGGTGAAAAGACCGTGGTTGGCTTTCATGATCTGCTCAGCCAACCAGCCAGCGATGCCACCAACAATGATCCAAAAAACAATCGTCATGGGAAAACTCTTAAAATACTTCTGACGACCAACAGAGCCCCATCACGCTCCAGCCATCTCGGCAGGTGGCGTCGCGGCGACGAGCGTAACGCTCTCACCGCAACCGCAGGCGGAGGTCTGATTGGGATTGTTGAATACAAAACCGGATCTGAGTTTGGTCACTTCAAAATCCATCTGCGTTCCCAGCAAAAACAACATCGCTTTGGGGTCGATGAAAACCGAATGGTCACCAGCCTCGACGCGATCGTCGGCTGGATCAGGCGCAGTAACCAAATCGACCGTGTATTCCATACCGGCACATCCGCCGTTTTTAACCCCGACACGAATACCTTCCGCCTCTGCGTCGGACGCGCTTACAATTTCGGAGACGCGCTCCACGGCGGCATCTGTCAACGTCAAAATAGCAAAGCGGCTCATGCTACATCCTTTATTTCTAAGCCATATAAGTATGCGGTTTGCGCGCGACTTTCAACCGGACGCGCACCGGCCAGCCTGTCGCTGCGACACACAAACACCACGTTTGAGTATCCAAAGATGATTGTGGCAGTTTGAAGAAATCGAGTTGATGGGCATCCGCGCAATTGCGTGTGCTCGGCATCTGCTGGGGCGAGGAGAATGAAAATGAATGTCTTGAAACGATCACCTGTGTTGGGCGCTGCCCTGTTCGGGCTACTTGTCCTGCCAAACGGCGCGTCTGGCGCACAATTTATCCATGAGTTTGGAGAAACGCGCGAATATCACGATCATTGGCTGCGGGTGTGCCCACTTGCCATAAACCGAGGATGCCGGGCGGTCACCTATACCCAAACGCGTGAAGACGGTTTCTTTTTAGAGGGTCGCTTGTCGCTGGAACAGTCAGCCGAAACGGGCGAACTATCCTTGCAGTTTTTGGATGCGGGGCCAGTGTCTGCGTCGGGCGATGCCAACGGTCTGAAATATCAGTTCAAATTCTCCAACGGCGAAATGGTGAACGTACCTATGACGTCCACGATTGTTCAGAGGGAGCGGCTTGTGCAGGATCCCAAAGCCATTTCCACGCTCCTACCGCTCATGAAGCGCGGAAATTGGATGACGATTTCCGTGTTGAATGGAGCGGACAAGGCTGACGGCGCCCAAACCTACTCGCTCATCGGCCTAACAGCAGCATTGGATGCGATGGAAGCAACCGCAAAAGCAACCCGGAACAAGACAGCGTTCATCGACAACCTGACCTTGCCTGGCTCCAATTGGCGCGCCCGCGAAGGCTGGCCCGGCGAATACCCAAGCGGATTCACCGTCGTTCAGACGCACACCCGTATGCTGAGACAAACGCCAAACACCTCTGCGCAGAAAGAGACTGCCTGCACGTTCCAAAAAGGCGCGACATACCATGTGTGGAATAGCGCACGGGTAGAATCGCAAGGGCTGCGCTTCGTCTCGTTTCAAGAGATCACAACGTTTAGAGTGAACGTACCCACCGAAGTCACCATCATCGGGCGTCAAGCTGATCCAAGGCGGATCACATTGGCTAAAGAGGCGGTGTGGAACAGCATCCACTATCTCGCCGAGGGCATCCACATCGCGGAGTACGAAGGCACATCGTATGAAGCTGACCAAGCCTTATTCCAAAACTCAACGCAGATCGACGGTCCAAAGAACCCCCAAACCCAACAATGGATGCGCATGACGTGTGACGATGGTCAGACCGGCTGGCTCGACATGGAAAGTGTGAGAAAGGACCAGCGTGTGACTGCCCCGAATGTTCAAGAATACGGCAAAGCGTCCGACCTGAACCAGCCATGACCAACAAAAAACCGCACTGCGTGGGAAACGGAGTGCGGTTCGCCAGATTTGTTTGGATGCCAGGGGCACCGTCAGTCAGGTGTACCATCCAAGAGCAATCTGCGCTTCTTCCGAGAGACGCTCGGGTGTCCAGGGCGGGTCAAACACCATGTTGACTTGCGATCCGGAGACGCCCTCAACCGTATTCACAGCGTTCTCCACCCAACCCGGCATTTCGCCTGCCACCGGACAACCGGGAGCAGTGAGGGTCATGTCGATGTCCACAAAGCCATTGTCGTCGATATCGATTCGGTAGATAAGTCCGATTTCGTAGACGTCAGATGGAATTTCGGGGTCATAAACTGTCTTAAGGGCAGCAATGATATCGCGTGTGTACCGATCCAACTGCTCTTGACTAAACGCGCTTTGGGGCGTGTTTTCACCGATGGCTGGAGCGTTTGGCCCCGTTTCCATCTCCGCTGAGGTGATTGTTTGATCGGTCATGAGAAAAATGCCCTTGCTTTTTCCAAACTGTCCACCAGTGAATCCACCTCTGAACGGGTGTTGTAAAGCCCAAAGCTCGCGCGGCATGTGGAGGTGACGCCAAAACGCTGCATCAAGGGCTGAGCGCAGTGCGTCCCTGCCCGCACGGCAACACCGGAACGATCAATCACCATGGAGACGTCATGGGCGTGGATACCCTCTAGCTCAAACGAGAAGATGGCCCCCTTGTCCGGTGTGTCGCCAATAATGCGCAGTGAGTTGATCTCGCGTAGACGCTGGCGGGCATAATCGCGGATATCCGCTTCATGCTCGGCGATGGCGTCGCGTCCAATAGCGTCCATATAGTCCAGTGCCGCACCGAGCCCAATGGCCTGCACAATCGGCGGTGTACCGGCTTCAAACCTGTGCGGTGGCTCATTATAGGTCACACCATCCATGGTGACGTCCAGGATCATCTCCCCGCCGCCTTCAAATGGTTCGGTGGCCTCCAAAGCTTCTGCGGTGCCATACAAAATCCCAATGCCGGACGGACCGTAGAGCTTATGACCGGTCATGCAGTACCAATCGCAACCGATATCCTGCACGTCGACCGGCATATGCACGGCGCCTTGCGACCCGTCCACGAGCACACGAATGCCTCGCTGATGTGCCATCGAACAAATGTCTTTGACCGGCAAAACACCGCCGGTCACGTTGGACATATGCGTTACGGCAACCAGCTTGGTGCGATCTGTCACCGCCGCTTCAACAGCCTCCAGCGACACCGCACCGCTTTCATCGCAGTCGACCCAAACAAGCTTTACACCCATACGCTCGCGCAGAAAGTGCCACGGTACGATGTTGGAGTGATGCTCGAGGATCGTGAGGACGATCTCGTCGCCTTCAACCAGATTGTTCATCGCCCAGCCATAGGCCACCAAATTGATGGCCTGTGTCGTGCCCTTCGTAAAAACAATAGTGTTGTCCGACGGCGCATTTAAAAATTTGCGTACCTTGCTCCGTGCTGCCTCATAAGCGTCGGTTGCAGCATTGGACAGGTAATGCAGCCCACGATGCACATTTGCGTATTCGTGAGAATAAGCGTTGCTAATCGCGTCTATCACCTGTTGAGGCTTTTGTGCAGACGCCCCGTTATCGAGATAGACCAAAGGCTTGCCGTGCACCTCACGGTGCAGGATCGGAAAATCCGCACGGACTGTTTCGACATCAAAACCGGCTTTCACATCAGACATGGCGCACCATCCACGTATCGATCACGCCTTCCAGCGCTTCGACGAGAGTTTCATTTTCCAGTTCTTCAACGACCTCGTTGACGAACGCTTTCACCAAAATGCGGCGTGCCGCATCCTCCGAAATACCGCGTGCCCGCAAGTAAAACAGGTAGCTGGGTTCCAGATCTGCAACAGTTGCACCGTGGGCGCACTGAACATCGTCAGCAAAAATTTCTAATTCCGGCTTGGCCGAGAAGTCGCAGTCATCCGACAAAAGCAACGTATTGCAGGCCATGCGCGCATCGGTGAGCTGCGCAGGCTGGGCCACACGAATCTGTCCCTGAAACACGCCACGGCCACGGCCGGTACAGACGTTGCGGAATGTCTCTTCCGCAGTTGTGTTGGGCACACGGTGGTAGATGCGGGAAGTTACATCAATGTGTGCTTCGCCGCCCATCAAATTGACGCCCGATATGTTCAACGCTGCGTTCTCACCATCGACGGAGAAGTCTAGTTCCTGCCGCACGAGCTTTCCGCCAGCGTTGAGTACAAACAGATTGAGCACGGCGTCTTTGGCCAAGGTCGCTTTCAAATTGGCCAAGCGTTGAGCGGCATCGCCCTCTTCAATGGAAAGGATGTAGGTCAGTTCCGCACCCTCGCCGACCGTCAACTCGGTGACCGTTGAACGCAAATACGCGAGTGCATCATTGCCGCAACTGCGATCCACCATGGTTGCGGTCGCACCGTCTTCCACAGTCACGCTGTTGCGGGTCGCCGCGATGCCACCGGCCTCACCCACATAGGAATGGGCAAACGTCATGATCGCGTCGACCGCCACGTCCTTGGAAACGGTGACCGCAACGCCGTCTGTTACAAACGCACTGTTGACCGTGTCCACCGCATCAGCCGCATCAAATGCGCCCGCGCCCAAACCGGAGTTCAAGAACGTTGGAACGATGGACACGCCCTGAGGGCAATCGCCGGCGATATCGGCAAAATAGTGCCCGTTCACCAGCGGAATGCGCACGGCAGACACCAGACGCTCATAGTCCGTCATGGCCGCACTGGCCTCGGCAATGGCCGGCCGTTTGCTTGGTTTGAAACCGGCAGGCAGCAGCGCACGCAAATCGGTGTAGTGGAAAGCCTCTACACGGCGCGTTGGCAAGCCATGCGCAGCGATTGCATTGATGGCTGCCGCGCGGATGTCGCCAACGTCCTCGCGACCCGGCAACCACTCAGCCGCCTTGAAGGCTTCGATAAGACCGGTTTCACCTTCTGTGAGCAAACGGGGGGTATGGGCGTTCATGTCTTTTGTCTTTCAAAGATCGGTCGGGCAGTCAGTGCAATGAAAATGGAAACCGCTTTGTTATGCAGCGGCTGCTATGATGTCAGCATAGCCTTTTTCTTCCAGTTCCAGAGCCAGGTCCTTATCGCCGGACTTCACGATCTGGCCCTTGGACAGCACATGCACCGCGTCCGGCACGATGTGGTCCAGCAGACGCTGGTAATGGGTGATGACGATCACGGCACGGTTTGGATCGCGCAGATGGTTCACACCATCCGACACGATCTTGAGCGCATCGATGTCCAAGCCGGAATCGGTTTCATCCAAGATGCAGAGCTTTGGCTCCAAGAGTGCCATTTGAAGAATTTCCGCACGCTTTTTCTCACCGCCGGAAAACCCGACATTCACCGGGCGTTTCAACATATTGAAATCGATTTTGAGATCAGCAGCAGCCGCCCGGACGCGCTTGATGAAATCTGGCGTGGTCAGCTCGTCTTCGCCACGTTCTTTGCGCTGTGCGTTCATCGCCTCTTTCAAGAACGTCATGGTCGGCACACCGGGGATTTCCACCGGGTACTGAAACGCCAAAAAGACACCGGCAGCAGCGCGCTCGGAGACGTCCATCTCCAGCAGGTCGATACCATTGTAAGTGATCGACCCTTCGGTGACCTCGTAGTCTTCCTTGCCAGACAACACATAGGAAAGCGTGGACTTGCCAGACCCGTTCGGCCCCATAATCGCAGCCACCTCGCCTGCCTTCACGGACAAGTTCAACCCACGCAGAATTTCCGTGCCATCTTCTTCAATGCGCACATGGAGATTTTTGATTTCAAGCATGTCTCAATTCTTTCAAAACGTAAGACCGTTCGGTCCAATTGCATCATTTGTCCGAGGCGACCGGTTCCACACCGCCAAAATACTTCATTCCAATCGCAACCGCTGCCGGCCCTAAAAACCACACTGCAAGTGCCCAGAACGGTCCCGCTGTAAGCTCGCCCTCACCCGTCAAAACTTCAGCCAATGGCAAGGCAACAAACAGGATGGGGAATACGATTCCCCAGAGGAATACCGCCAAACGCACCCATACGGAGCCAAGACGGTTGCGGATGCTCATCAGCCAACCGACCCTTCCAGTGAAATACCAATCAGTTTCTGCGCTTCGACCGCAAATTCCATCGGCAATTCCTGGATCACTTCCTTCACAAAACCATTCACGATCAGGGCGATGGCTTCTTCTTCGGGGATACCGCGCTGCAGGCAGTAGAATAACTGGTCATCAGAGATCTTTGAGGTCGTCGCCTCGTGTTCCAACTGCGCGCCCTGATTCTTCGCTTCGATGTACGGGATCGTGTGCGCGCCGCACCGGTCCCCAATCAGCAGGGAATCGCATTGCGTGAAGTTGCGCGCATCTTCGGCTTTGCGCCCGATGCTGACTTGACCGCGATAAGTGTTTTGCGACCGCCCAGCCGAAATACCCTTAGAGATGATCCGGCTTTTGGTGTTTTTGCCCAGATGCAGCATTTTTGTGCCGCTATCCACCTGCTGCATGCCGTTGGACACTGCGATGGAATAAAACTCGCCCTGGGAGCCATCACCGCGCAAAATGCAGCTTGGATATTTCCACGTGATCGCCGAACCCGTTTCAACCTGCGTCCATGAGATTTTGGAATTCTTGCCCCGGCAATCTCCGCGCTTGGTCACGAAATTGTAGATGCCACCCTTGCCGTCTTCATCACCGGGATACCAGTTTTGAACGGTCGAATATTTGATCTCGGCATCGTCCAACGCAACCAGTTCAACCACAGCAGCGTGCAACTGGTTTTCATCCCGCTGGGGCGCGGTGCAGCCCTCCAGATAAGAGACGTATGAGCCTTTTTCAGCGATAATGAGCGTACGCTCAAACTGGCCCGTGTTCATCTCGTTGATGCGGAAATAGGTCGACAGTTCCATCGGGCAGCGCACGCCCTCAGGGATGTAAACGAACGATCCGTCGGTAAACACAGCACAGTTGAGCGTTGCGAAATAATTGTCGGTCACGGGAACCACGGTCGCGAGATATTTTTTCACCAGGTCTGGATGGTCTTTGATCGCATCTGACATGGAGCAAAAGATCACGCCCGATTTGGCAAGCTCTTCACGGAATGTTGTAACGACGGACACGGAATCAAACACAGCGTCCACGGCCACCCGGCCGGACGAGTACACGTTATCGGATGGTTCTGCGTCTGTAACGCCGCCGGTTTTGTTGACCACACCGGCCAGAATTTCCTGCTCGCGAAGTGGAATGCCCAGCTTTTCATAGGTGCGCAGCAACTCGGGATCGACGTCGTCCAGCGTCTTGGGTCCGTCCTCAAAATTCTTCGGGGCCGCGTAGTAGTAGATGTCGTTATAATCAATCTTGTCATACGCCACCCGCGCCCAGTCCGGCTCCGTCATGGTCTTCCAGCGCTCATAAGCTGCAAGACGCCATTCAAGCATCCATTCCGGCTCGTCTTTCTTGGCGGAGATGAAACGGATCACATCTTCCGACAGGCCTTTTGGCGCTTTGTCGGATTCGATGTCCGTCGAGAAGCCGTATTTGTACTGGTCGACGTCAATTGTCTTGACGGTGTCGATGGTTTCTTGAACCGCAACCATAGTTTCTTCTCTCCAAATTCAGCGCTTATGCGGCGCCGGAAATCCTGTTTTCGTTGTCGTCTCGTGCCGCTTGCGCAGCGTACCGTTTGGCGACCGTCTCAAACGCCCTGCAAAACTGCTCCACGTCCCGCTCGGTTGAGTTCCATCCCAAACTGACCCGGATCGCGCCCCGCGCCTTGTCTGCCGCAACATCCATGGCTTGCAGCACATGGCTTGAACCAACTTTGCCGGACGAGCACGCAGACCCGCTTGAAACCGCAACACCCGCCAAATCAAACGCAATCAAAGCCGTTTCCGCCGAATGACCTTCAAGCGAAAAGAGCAACGTGTTGGCCAACCGTGGCGCTTCGGCACCAAACACCGTTAACCGATCCTCGATGCCTTGTGTCTGGCATATAGTAACGACCGACGCGGCAAGCGAGTCCCGCAGTGTCGCAATCTCGTTATATTCAACGAGGCGCTGACCAGCCACTTCGGCTGCTGCACCCATGCCTGCAAGCGCCGCCACGTTCTCGGTACCGGCGCGACGGTTCAACTCCTGCCCTCCACCCAAAATAGCCGGTGTGATCGCCACACTATCATGCACCACCACGAGCGCACCGGCCCCCTGAGGGCCGCCAAGCTTGTGACTTGAAAGCAGCAGGAAATCGACGCCCAAAACAGACAGGTCTACGGGCATACGCCCCACGGCCTGAACGGCGTCACACAAAACGTAGCCACCTTTGAACCGCACTCTTTGAGCTATTTCTGCGACCGGCTGAATGACACCTGTTTCACTGTTGGCCAACTGCACAGCCACGAACGGCAGACCGGCATCAAAGTCATGCGCTTGCAGCACGCTGTCCAACCCATCCAGATCAATCAAACCGTTCGAATCGACCGGCAATCCTTGGACCTGTTCGGGTGCAAACCGACCACCGGTCAACACGCACGGGTGTTCTGTCTCCAGCACGTAGAGTTGGCTGGCGGGCCGCGACGTTCCATCGACACTGATATCGGGCGTGAGCCCTAGGTGCGCCGCTTCTGTCGCGCCGGACGTAAAGATCACACCTTCCGGGGAACAATTAACGAGACCAGCCACTTGGCGACGTGCAACTTCGATCAGTCTGCGCGCATCACGGCCCTCGCCATGGACGGATGACGGGTTGCCGACGGTCGCCAACGCGTCCAGCATTGCAGCGCGCGCTTCCGGCCGCAGCGGAGCGGTTGCATTGTGATCGAGATAGGCGCGTTGCCCGTTCATGCTTTTCCATCCACTAGCCAATACAGGGTCAAAACGCCGTGTCAGTTGGCCGTTCAAAGGGTGCCAAAACTACGCGGGCTAACCTGTTCGCCTTTGCAAGAGCGTCCTACACCGCAATTTTCTTGAATATTACAGGCCTGATGGCCTATGTACCCGCTTAACAAGGCGCGAAAATTAGCGCGCTAGTTTTGAACAGTTCTAAACTAAGGTTAGAAACAGGCAAGACATCCGTCAAGGTTGGGTGTCGGCTTTTCGTCTCCGTTTGCCCGCGACCAGACATCGCGTGACACGGATGCCAAACAGCGCTGCGCCTTTCTTTCCCATCGATGGAGTATTGCATGCCCGAAGTCATCTTCACGGGCCCTGAAGGGCGTCTCGAAGGTCGTTATCAGCCGTCTGAAGACAAAAACGCACCCATCGCAATCATTTTGCACCCCCATCCCCATCCACAGTTTGGCGGCACGATGAACCACCCCATCGTCTACAAACTGTTTTACATGTTTCAGGAGCGCGGCTTCACGACCTTGCGGTTTAACTTTCGGGGTGTGGGTCGCAGCCAAGGTGAGTTCGATCACGGAGCGGGAGAACTGTCCGACGCTGCAGCCGCTTTGGATTGGATCCAAAGTCTGCACCCTGATTCCACCGGTTGCTGGGTTGCCGGTTTTTCATTCGGCTCATGGATCGGCATGCAGCTCTTGATGCGCCGCCCGGAAATCGAAGGTTATATGTCTATCGCACCGCAGCCAAACATCTATGACTTCGCCTTCTTGGCCCCCTGTCCGTCGTCCGGCCTCATCATTCACGGCGAAGACGACCGCGTCTCCAAGCCGGAGCACGTGCAAACGCTGGTTGACAAACTGCGCAGCCAAAAGGGCATCACAACAACCCAGATCACAATGCCCGGTGCCAACCACTTCTTCACAGAGCACACGGAAGAGCTGTTGGACGAATGCCAAGTCTATCTCGATAAACGCCTCGGCCTCATTGAAGGCGGCATCGAAGAAACCATGCTGTTGCGCTGACGGTCGCAGAAAGGCGCACCACCGGCTGTTCCTTGCAAATGCGCTTAATGCGTAATGCCTTTCAACACACCACCGGTGGTTGGATTTTCGCAGCCCGTTGTTGTTGGGAAGGTAAGCGGCAGGCCTTTGGCACTTCTAATGGCAAGATAGCCAAAAGCCTGCGCTTCCAGCATATCGCCATCGAGGCCGATATCCTCTGCCAGAATCACTTCACCACCCGTAGGTTGAAGCAGCCCACGCAGGTCGGCAATCAGCGTTGAATTGAGCCGTCCTCCCCCGCACATGATCCAGCGTTTGGGCGTGCGTGGAAAATGCTCTGCCGACTTCGCAATTGCTGCGGCAGAAATATAAGCCAAGGTTCTGGCTCCGTCAGACAGATCCAGTTCGCCCGGCGCAAGTGGTGCAAAATCGGATCGGTCCAAGGACTTTGGGCCGGTACGCCTAAAAAATGGATTGGTTAGGTAGAGATCTACGACAGCTGCAGACACGCCACCTTCTGACGCTATACGCCCGCCTTGATCGTAAGGAACACCCCCCTCGCCCTTCACCCATTGATCGATCAGCGCATTGCCTGGCCCGCAGTCAAATGCAATCGGATCATCATTGCCATCAACATAAGTGACGTTAGAAATCCCACCGATATTGACGAAGACCATGGGTTCTTCGCCTTCCAATGCTGCCGCGCGCGCAAGTGCCTGATGAAAAACCGGTACCAGTGGCGCGCCCTGCCCGCCAAGCTCCATGTCACGGGCCCGCATATCGTAGACGGTCGTAATACCGGTCAGCATAGCCAAACGGGCGCCGTCGCCGAGTTGAACCGTCAGCGCGTTTTCCGGCCTGTGAATCACTGTTTGGCCGTGGAACCCCAAAAGATCGATCTGCGCGGCGGACATATTTTCACGCTGCAAAAAGCTTGTCACCGCGTCCGCATGCCATGCGGTAATTTCTTGCTCCAGCGCGGCCAGACTGCCGGGCCGCCGCAACCGATCCTTCGCTGTCTTCAACTCTTGCGCATCAGCAAGCCCTTGTTCGATGCGTTTTTTAAACAAAACCGGATAAGAAACCGACAGTGTCGGCCCAAACTCAACCACCGTCTCACCATCACTGTGTATGAGGGCCAGGTCGATGCCGTCCATTGAGGTGCCACTCATCAGTCCCAGCGCCGTTTTCATGATGGCTATACTCCAACAACGCCGCAAAGCTCCGCCAAGCCCAGATCCGCGCCCAAAAAGTGGACATAGCACACAATTCGTGTACGACGACGCGCACCGCATTTCGTCAAAAATACAAGTCTGCCAGCACCATGAGCGCGTTTAAATCCGAGTTTCTGAACACCCTCCAAACCCGTGGGTTTATCCATCAAACGTCCGACGATGCCGCACTGGATGCGCTGCTGTGCGAAGAAACTGTGACCGCCTATATCGGCTTCGACGCCACAGCCAAAAGCCTGCACGTTGGCTCTCTGATGCAGATCATGCTGCTGTACTGGTTCCAGCAGACAGGCCACCGTCCAATCGCGCTGATGGGCGGCGGCACGTCCATGGTGGGTGATCCATCGGGCAAGGATGAGTCGCGCCAATTGATGACGCGCGAATTCATCGAAGAAAATAAAGAGGGTATCAAGGACAACTTTTCGCGCTTTCTTACTTTTGGCGATGGCGAGAAAGACGCCATAATGGCTGACAATGCGGACTGGCTGTTAAACCTGA
The DNA here is from genome assembly GCA_038746275.1 of Pseudomonadota bacterium. GTDB lineage: Bacteria > Pseudomonadota > Alphaproteobacteria > Rhizobiales > Rhizobiaceae > Pseudahrensia. Next base: position 60,217 of record JBCDKS010000021.1, read on the forward strand.
ATTACGTCGAGTTTTTGCGCGACTACGGCCGCCATCTTTCCGTCAACGCGATGTTGGCACGCGACTCCGTGAAACTGCGCCTCGAACGCGAACAGCACCTCTCGTTCCTTGAGTTCAACTACATGTGCCTGCAAGCCTATGACTATGTTGAACTCAACCGCCGATACGACTGCCGCTTGCAAATGGGCGGCTCGGACCAGTGGGGCAACATCGTCTCCGGTGTCGACCTTGGCCGACGCGCTGGAGCTAAGCAATTGTTCGCGCTCACCACGCCGTTGCTTGCTACGGCATCGGGGGCAAAAATGGGCAAATCCGCATCGGGTGCAGTCTGGTTAAGCGCGGACATGCTGTCCGTGTTCGACTTCTGGCAGTACTGGCGCAACACAGAAGACGCGGATGTTGGGCGCTTTCTGAAACTGTTCACCACTCTACCGATGGACGAGATCGCCAAATTGTCTGCGCTGGAAGGTGCTGAATTGAACGAGGCCAAAAAAGTGCTCGCAACGGAAGTGACCGCCATGGTGCACGGTCGCGAAGCCGCGACAACGGCAGAAGAGACAGCACGACAAACATTCGAAGTTGGAAGCGTAGCGGCAGATCTACCATCAGTGACACTACCAAAAGCCGAGTTTGACACCGGCATGGGCCTGCTCAGCGCACTCGTTGTTGCCGGAATGGCAAAATCAAACGGCGAAGCACGCCGCCATATCAAAGGCGGTGCAGTCAAAATCAACGATGAACCAATCAACGACGACACACGGGTGTTAACCGTGGATGACCTGAACGCGCAGGCGGCTGTAAAAGTCTCATTTGGAAAAAAACGCCACGTCCTTTTAAAGGCTGAATAAGCCTGCGTATCTAGAACTCAAACAGCTTGCGAAACACACCCGGCGCGATGAGCGACAGCGGGTTCACCCTTATCCGCGGATTGCCGTAGGGGCCGGAAAGACGGAACGTTATCCCCAACAGTCCATTCACCTTTCCTTTGCCGAAAGCGAGCCCGAGCAGCGGAATGCGGGAAACGAAGCGGTTCAGGTTACGCGCGGGTAAAAACGTACCGCTAATGTCGATGCGATTTCTGCGGTCAAATACCGTGCCTTTGAATGCGGCACTGGCATCCCCACCGGAAATGCGCCCACGGTTGATGCGCAAGAAGTTCTGCCCTTTTTCAATATCCGCTTCGGCACGGTCCACACGCACTCTGTTGGGATCGAGCTTGGGGATCTGCTCGTAAATGCGCTCGCCGTCTTCAAATGTAGGGTTGGGCGGCGGTTTGCGCAGCAGCACACCAAGGCGCGGCTCATTGAGCAAATCAAAGTCAACGGCGTTGAGTTTTCCCCGAAACACCCGCGAATTGTCGCGTACGAAAGAAGCGGTCAAGCGTCCGCCCCGTACGTTGGAATAGATATCCAAAAACGAAAGCAAAGCACCGGCATTGCTGGTTTGCATCAGTGTCTGCATACCGCCGGGCAACGGTTTCATCTCAAAGGATGTTGGCGCGTTACCGGATGCAACCGCACTCACGTAAGCACTCGCGATACGCCCGCCCTTTTGGGTCATGTTGACACTGACACCGCTCAAGATTTGTCCGCCAAAACCGATCAAACGGTCCATTTTTCCCTTCACGACAACGCGTGGATTGCCGTCAGAAGCACCCTCACCCCGCGCGGCTTTGCCCAAACCCAGTATCATGGACCGCGCATCATAGGACCGGCCGTTGAAGTTCACTTCAAATCCAGACCGTGATCGTTTTACATCAACATCGAGATCGTCGGTCCTGTTAAGCTTCACATCGCGAAAACTGGCTGACTGGAGCACGTTATCGGCAATGACGAGTTTCCCATTGGCCTGAAAACCCTTGCCCCGCAGGCGTAAATTGGAAATCGAAACACGATTGCCCTGCTGGTTCACGCTCATGGTGGCGGTGGCGGGAATACCCTTGCCCTTGCTCCAGCCTATCCAAGGAAAGTCGAGACGAGCCGTTTTCAAGTCCACGGTCAATTCGCTCTTATTTCCCTCGCCCGCGTTTATCAAAACCGAAATGGGGCCATTCACCACCGGAGCGAGATTGATCCCCATCTTCGCGCGCGCTTTTTCATCCAGCAGCAGGGACGCGGACCGCTGCATCTGGCCCGACGTTCCGCTTTGAACCATCGCCAAATCAGCACGTACACCGTCTACATTTGCCTTTCCGTTGATCGTTGTCTTGCCGGGACGCGCTTTTACCGAAAGGCGTCCATTGGTAAGCGACCGTGCACCGCCATCAATACGGGCATTGAAGTTACGCAACGCGACATCCGCTGCCCAGCGGTTATCCCTCAGCGTGACATCCTTGCCGATGCCTAACGACGCCTTCATCGACGTTTTGAATGTGCCTTTCATACCCCGCGCTTCGAGGCCGGATGTCTTGCTGAACTCCAATGGCTTGCGCTTGCCCAACTCAAAGAGTGCGGTCGCAGGCCCGCTCATGTCCATGGAAAGCTCGGCTGGAATGACCAGAAGGTTGTAGTCTCCCACTTCCAACAAGCCGTTTGTGATTTCCACAGAACCAGCAGACCCCAAGTCGGACGTCCCGGTGCTAACGCTTACTGACGTCGTGACACCCGCGTAATCAATCTTGCCATTTGCATTTGTAATGCTTGGCAGTTGACCGGGCAGCTTGATGCGCGTTCCGGTCAAATTCACGTTAGCGCTCATCTCGTCTTTGGCAAAACGTGCCTTGCCAAAAACTTCGGTGAGCGGCGCATCGGCCACCACCCAAGCGTCCGTGATCTTGCCGTCAGAAATCCCATCTCGCGCCCACACCCGCAAACCCGGCGCCAAAAACGCTGGCCAATATTCTTTGAAGTCCGTGACACCCATTTCAGCGATGTCGAGGCGCAGTCTCAATCGTCCATCATCAGCACTCAGACCCATCTGCCCGCTGCCCTTCATATCACCGGTTGAGGTCCTTAAAAGGAGCGTGTCAAACTCAAGTCTATCGGCATGCAACTCACCGGACAGTTGAATAGCACCGGGGCGGGCCCCATCCGGCTCGCTCATGCCATGGGCCAGCATATCGTTGAGGATGATCTCGAATCTTGTCGCAGACGTACCTTCAGCTTGCGTGACCGTTTGTTTGCCGGGGAACCGAATGCCACCGATCGCAGTGGCCTGCATGTCAGAAAACCGAAGTTTTGAAGGCGCAAGCTCAATTTGGTTTTTGACCGGGAGAATTTGGAAATTCAAAACAGTATCAGTCATCGCAGTTCGCAAATCTGCTCCGAAGTCCAACTTGCCGCCAGACAACTTTGCGGTCATCAACCCATCTTTTGGCGCACCATTGGCATCAAACGGTTGAACGATGCGCAGTTCCAGTGTGCTACCGCTTTTCACATCGGCTGTAGCCGCGTCACCCAACAACTCTTGAACGTCCAGACCGCCAAAGCGCGCCTCCAGCCGGTAACCGTCCTCGCCGTCTAGTTGCCGCCAGGCGGCATCAACCATCCATTGTGAGCGATCTGTCTCAACAACCCCGTTCATGAAGATGCCGGTTTGAAAATTTTTGTCGCGCTCAATGCTCAAAGACAGCAGGCGGGCGGATCGAGAGAGCAAACCCACATCTTCAAAGCCAAGTAACTTGGCATCTTGAAGATCAAACCGGTCCAACCCAGCGGCGGCGAACTGAGCATCAAAGGCCAACAGCATGGTGCCGATAGCCGTCAAACGCCGCGTTAAGTCCAGTTCGGAGAGAGCCTGCTCCAACCCTACTGCATTGGCACCAGCGATAGCAGCATTTTTTGGTTCACCGGGCTGGGCCAGAATGTGAGGCAGTGACACAGATGCTCCGCGCACGCTCATCTTATCAACCACCAAATTGCCGGATAAGAACGGCCAGGCTTTCACGGTGAGCGCCACTTCCTTGGCGACGCCCAAATTGACAGTTTCATTTTGTAAAATGCGAATGTCCGACGCGTTAATGGAGACAATGCCGCCTTGACCGAAAGACAAGATCGCGCCGCCCAGTCTTGCAGAACGGTTGGAACCCAAAAGCGCTGTTAGACGCTGCTCGGCCTGCGCCCGGAACTGCTCGGAATTGATGGGGCCGTTGCCAATGAACCAGTAGGCGGCACCAAAGGCGACAGCACCCAGCACAACGAAGAGTGTGAGCACGCGGGCAACGAGCGCGAGAAACGAGCGTTTGCGTTTTCTGACGCGGCCAGAGGTTTGGGTAAGAGCGCCACCGCCATGGGCTTTGGCCGAAGGAAAGTCGGACAAGGCTGGGGCCGGGCTCTCTTCCTCATGCAGCTTCATGTGCGTTTGCACCCCAATTTGGCCCCGTCATCATGACGTGTTGGCCGGTCCCGCAGCCGTCTGGCTTTAGCCTGATTTCGTACGTTAAGGTCCGAATCAAAGCCTTAAATCACGTGTCCTTTTTAGCCCAGGATTTTGCCAAAGCTACAATTGAAACTGTTCAACACTTCGTACCCACACCGTGTACTGTGCAAACACCTGCACATCCTGCTCCACCTGCGGCATCCCGCAACTTGAGTTCGTCCAACGCCACGCCTATCAAGTGTGGGGCGCTCGGCACGATGCCCAGCCTATTGGGCAGCATCGCTTTTTCTGACCAATTTTATAGTCCACGGAGTTTCCAAGATGGTTGACCAAGGCAGCACTGCTCCCGCCTTCACACTTCCCGTTAATGGTGGCGACACGGTGACCGTTCCGGGCGGTGAGCGCACGGTTTTGTATTTCTACCCCAAAGACGATACGCCCGGCTGCACGACAGAAGCCAAGGAATTCACAGAACACGCCCAGGCGTTTGCGGACATGGGCATTCGCATTCTCGGCTGCTCTCCCGACACAGTTGCCAAACACGAAAAATTCACGGCCAAACATGCGTTGGACGTGCCTCTCATTGCCGATGAAGAGCACATTGCTCTGGAGGCCTATGGTGTCTGGGTGGAAAAAAGCATGTACGGAAAAACCTATATGGGGGTAGAGCGCTCGACCTTTTTAATCGATGCAGACGGCACCGTGTTGGAAGTGTGGCGCAAAGTACGCGTCAAAGGTCATGTAAACGCAGTGCTGGAAGCCGCCAAAAACCACTTCGGAGGCTAGCGCAAGCGGGCGAACAGACTGGGCAGCGCATTTGTCAAACAAACCGAGCGAAACGCTGGCCGCCGTCATGCGGTGGGAGGAGTGGCCCGAGGAACTGTCCGGGCTGGAGCAACCCTCCGACGAGGCTCCCTCGTCTCTGCAGTCAGCTGCGGTTGCTGCCCTTTCGGCGACCGATCTTGATAAAAAGGTCGCCAATACAAAACGGGCTGCGGCTTTTTGGTTTCGCGGGGCCTTGTCCACGGGTGGCAACAGGTCGATGATTCTACCGGATCGGCCGGGCCGCCCGCGAAACCCGATCCTCGTCCCACCATCCAAACTGAAAAAACGTTCCATCCGATCGCAACGCGGTCGCTTCGCTCTCCTCCACGCCATCGCTCATATCGAACTGAACGCGGTCGATTTGGCTTGGGATGTGGTAGCCCGTTTCAGCCACCGCACCATGCCCCGCTCGTTTTATGATGGATGGGTGCGGGTCGCGTTGGAAGAGGCGAAGCATTTTAGTCTGTTACGCAAACGCCTTGCCGAGTTGGGCGGTGCCTATGGCGATCTTGACGCCCATGACGGCCTTTGGGAGGCAGCCCAATCCACCGGACATGACCTAACGGCCCGTTTGGCGATTGTGCCGCTCATTCTGGAAGCGCGAGGCCTGGACATCACCCCGTCTTTGATACGACAGATGGAGGACGTGGGGGATGAAAAGAGCGCGGCGATCTTCCGCATCATCCTCCGCGATGAAGAAGGGCATGTTGCTGTCGGCGCAAAGTGGTTTCGCTTTTTGTGCGCCAAAGAAGGCAGAGAACCCGCAAAAACCTTCCAGACACTGGTTCAAAAGCACTTTCGCGGCCCGCTTAAGCCTCCCTTTAACGACATGGCCCGCGCCCGCGCCGGCCTCACACCAGACTTCTACCGCACGCTTTCCAGCGCAGGCACATGAGGCAGGCGCCACACCGTGCTTTGGCCGGGGGCTGTTACGCTTGGTTAACCATACCCATCCATACTCGGTTAACGTTTGACCACATGCTTCATCAGCCATGTCACCTCTTCCAACGCCACAGCCTGCCTCACGGGCAACCTGGCAAACGCACCAGACTGCTTTGCCGCCTAAAAGCGGGGACAAGCCCCTGCTGCGCCTCGCCTTGGTCACTTGTTTTTTCGTCACACTGTTGGGCGTTCTGGCATCGAGCGTATTTTTCATGCTGCGGGATGATTTGGTGAACACCACCCTTGCCCGCCATGCCCAGATGCAAAACGCCTACGAGGACCGGATCAGCGCTCTGCGAGCAAAAGTTGATTTGGTGACCAGCCGCCAACTGCTGGATCAGCGCAAGGTGGAAGCCCGCGTCGAGGAACTGCTGACCAAGCAGCGCGAACTGAAACGCCGCAGCCTCTCAGTCACCCGTGCCTACACCCGCACCGGATCAGCGCCATCCGGCTCAACGGTGCCTGCAACATCAAAAGTGTTGAAGCTCAAACCCGGCGTGGATGCCTCCACCGGTCTGCGCCTCGGCAGCCTAGGTCAGGCGTGGAAAAACGTGGACACAACCGACAAAGTGACAACCGCCGGTGTCCAACTGTTTGCGCCCACACGGACCGATGGGGCAAGCATTGGAACCAGCACGTTTGACCGTTTGGAGCGGTCGCTCAAAGCTGCGGAGGAGCAACAATTGGCGGCCCTCAATCGTTTGCGGGACAAAACACTCAACACCAACCGTCAATTGCGACGTATTCTTAAACAGCAAGGCGTCAAACTCCCGACAAACGGCAACTCCATCGGCGGCCCGTTGATAGAACTGAAAGGCGGCAGTCAGTTTGTTGCCACTGAAGAGGCGCTCAACGCCGCCTTGCATGACCTCAATGTTGTGCGCAGCGCGGCCCTCAGCCTGCCCCACGGAAGCCCTTCACCGGGTGCACGCATTTCCTCCCGCTTCGGCAGCCGTCGCGACCCCTTTACAGGCAGGAGCGCTGTACACAGCGGCCTCGACTTCAGCGCCCCGCGCGGAACGCCCATCCTGGCAACCGCCGGTGGCCGCGTCACAAAAGCCGGGCGTTTGGGTGGGTATGGCAAACTGGTGGAACTGGACCATGGCGGCGGCATAACCACCCGCTTCGCTCATTTGAGCCGTATCAATGTCAAATTGGGCCAGACGGTAAAACGCGGCCAGTTAGTTGGGCGGGTTGGCAGCACGGGACGGTCCACCGGCCCTCACCTGCACTACGAAGTGCGCCGAAAAGGCCGCGCACTCGACCCCCTCACATTTGTGCGGCTGGAAAGAAAGCTGAAACCCTACCTGTAGCGGCGTGACTGCAAAACTCGCATCTCCGTCGTAGCTTGGTCCTCAAGACCGATTTGAACTTCCCTGAACCATTGCATTTTAGCAACGCTCATCTCTTTTCATCAGATCAAAGCGAAGAGCTGTTGCGACGAATGCGGTAGCAAAGTACCCCAAAGTCATTGGTAAGGGATAAATCGATGAAAAATTTGAGAAAAGCTTGGATAAAACCAGTGTTGCGGTCGAAGACAGAACTGTCTGATGTAACGCGCACCAATATGGATGTTGCTATGAGCGTCGGTGGAAATGGCGACGAGCCTGTACTGTACACCAAAATGCAATAACCACAGCGTTTTCAGGAGCATTATGACAGGCGCAGACGCTGGCCGGCGTTGATCATGCCTTTTTAGTGGATGCGTTTCCTGTTCAGCTCCGGTCAGTTTTGGGATAAGCATGCTAAAGCACTGGAAAATATGGCTTTCCTGTATTTTCGCCATTGCTCTGTTAGGCGGTGGGTTTGTGGCTGGCCTTTGGGCATCGACCCAAGAATTGGTGGCCAAAACTTTCATTGAGCCACGTTTGAACGCACGGTCTTCCGCCAAACGCGCTCGGGAACAAGCTGCCGATAAGATGTGGGCCGACCGGCTGATCAAAGGCGGCTACATTATCCATCTGCGCCATGCGCAGCGGGAGAAGTGGCGCGATTCGGCGGCGTTTGATGCTGTTGAACTGTCCTCGGGAATAAATGCGTCCAAATCATCCTTTGCCAAGGCCACATGCCTGACGCCGCAGGGTGTCGAGGAAGCCAAGTTGATCGGCCGTGTTTTCGAGATCGCCAAATTGCAGGTCTCAAAGGTATATTCTAGCCCTAGCTGCCGCGCGTGGCAGACTGCGTTGCATGCCTTTGGGCCGGACTACACCGTCGATAATTCACTTCTGAACCGGTCTGCTATGATCCCGAGCGAGCGCACCGGCTTCGCGCGACAGTTGCGCAACCTGATCCTGAATGCCGAAATCAAGGCAGGCACGAACATCGTGCTCACAGGCCACGGCGCGACGCTGGAGTGGGATGGGAAAATCGGCTTGGATGAAAACCAGATGATCCGCCGCAAACCGCGATATGAGACCGGATTTTTCGTTCTGGAGCGGGTCGAGGGCAAGATAATCGCCCGTTACAAATTCAGCAGCCTGAGAGATTTTTCCACTGTGACAGTGTCCTTACCTCTGTCCAGCGGTCAATAATGTTCTGCGCGATGGTGTAAGTTGGGTGCCCGCAAGCACCCAGTGTCCGTTGAATAGGCGTCGGCAACTTGATTTCAGTTTCTTGAAACACCGGCGTTTGGGCAGACTGGTGGTTCTAAATCGGCTGTTGATCGGTCCAAACGACAACAATCAGCCGGAAGGCAGATGTCGGGGGAAGCACTTGCAATGATCGATGAGGCAGACCCAAATTTCTTATCACCGCGTCAAGATATTTTGGAGCCTGCTAAAGCAGATCTGAAAACAAATGGCTGGTGCTGTCTTCACGGTTTGAGCCGCAGCGACGAGGCTCTGATGGCGTTTGTATCAGCACTCGGCAGCGCTGAACTTAATGCGGACGAGCACCTAACCGGCCCACCGATCATGGACCTGAAACTGGATGTGCAAAGAGAAAAGCAGGCTGTCGCTTCTGCGTACTTTACGTCAGACCGGTTCAATCTGCACACGGACCTAGCCTATATCGATCACCCGCCACGCTATATCCTCACCCACTGCGTTCAGCCCGATCCCGGTGGCGGCGGCCTTACTTTGCTTTCAGACGTCAAAAAAGCCGCTAACCTCCTGTCTCACCAGGACAGAGAGGCTCTTGCTGACACCGTATTTTCCTTCCTTTATCCGCCGGGCTGTGAAGAAGGTGTTTCAGCACCTTTCGCCGTGATTGAAGAACCAAGCGACGGCGGGACTCCAAAGCTGCGCTTTCGATTGGACCGTACGAACTGTCCCCAGAGCCACAAACACCCGTTGGAACATCTTGCAGACGCTTTGGTGCAGTGCTCATTTCAACTGGAACTGCGTGCTGGTGATCTTTTGATTATAGACAACACCCGCATGGCCCACGGGCGGACTGCGCTTTCGAGGTCCGGCGGCCCACAAAGACATTTACGGCGCGCCTACGCTGCGGAAAGTTAAAGCGTTTCACAATTTGATTGAACCGCTCGGTTGCGAAGAGCAACCCGGCGCTTATGCGCCGCCCCTCCCCCACCTAGGGTCGCCAAGGCCTCTTGAGGCCGACAGCGTGAGCGCCACAACCGGATCGATTCTATCAAAGATAGAAATGATCTAAAGACGAGCCGTGCTTCCAAGAAGCGATGATCGGCTAGCGGACCGTAGGAACGCATGCCTTTCTGTCAGACGCCGCGTCTTAATCGACATCCTCAACCACTTTGTCTTCGCCGCTTACCTGGTGGGCCAAAGCGGCTTCCATGAAATTGTTGAGATCACCGTCCAAAACGCCGGAAGGGTTCGTGCTTTCCACGCCGGTGCGCAGGTCTTTGACCAACTGATAGGGCTGCAGGACATAAGACCGGATCTGGTGACCCCATCCGATATCGGTTTTGCTGTCATGGGCCGCCTGCATGGCTTCGTTGCGCTTTTGCATTTCCATTTCATACAGACGGCTTTTCAGCGCCTTCATGGCATTGGCCCGGTTTTGATGTTGGGATTTTTCCGACGAGGTAACAACGATACCTGTGGGCATGTGGGTAATCCTAACAGCCGAGTCGGTGGTGTTAACGTGCTGCCCGCCCGCCCCGGATGAGCGATAAGTATCGATGCGGATATCACTGTCCGGAACTACAATTTCAATGTTGTCATCAATTACGGGATAGACCCATAGCGACGAGAATGACGTGTGACGGCGCGCATTGGAATCATACGGCGAAATCCGCACCAGCCGGTGCACACCGGATTCCGTCTTCATGTAACCATAGGCATTATGACCCTTGATCAACACCGTGGCAGACTTGATGCCTGCTTCGTCGCCAGGGGTCGTGGCTTGCACTTCCACTTTGTAGCCGTTCTGCTCTGCCCAGCGAATATACATGCGCAGCAGCATGTTGGCCCAATCGTTGCTTTCCGTGCCCCCTGCCCCGGCATGAACCTCAAAATAGGTATCGTTCGCGTCAGCCTCGCCGGAAAGAAGCGTCTCCACTTGGCGCTTGCCCAATGCCCCGTGCAGGTCGCGCAAGGCCTCTTCGGCCTCGTTGAGAACGTCTGCATCGTCTTCCATTTCCGCGAGTTCGATTAGATCACGGGTGTCGTTCAAATCGGTTTCGAGCGAATTGATGGATGAAATGCTGGTCTCCAGCGACTGGCGCTCCTTCATCAGCGCTTGCGCCTTGCCGGCATCGTTCCAAAGGTCAGGGTCTTCAGCCGCATCATTCAATTCCGACAGACGGCGTACAGCCTTTTCCCAATCCAGATGCCGCCGCAAAAGGGAAATGGTTTGCGTAATCTCGTCAGCAAGCGTCTGCATTTCCGCGCGCATAAAAGGGTCGTCCGTCTCAAAGCCTGTGTGTTGTGTTTGGATAGGCAGTGCCCGTGTGCCTGTAAAGCCACCTGACAGAGCAGAGCGCATCCGTCAGGTCCGGAAGCCGCGTGCAGTCCGTCACACATGAACATTCGAAGCCGGTTTTTGAACGGATTTGCCCGGTTTTCTGAATGGCCTGTTCATCCGCCGTTCAAGCCAAAAACACGATTTTGATCTCGCACCAAACAACACCTGCGCCATCCCTCAGGAGATCAAAAATGTTCAATTCATCCACAAAATCCATCCTCAGAACCGCTATTATCGCCGCAGTCCTTGGCAGCACCACATTGGGCGCAACGGCCCAAACCTATAGCGGCCACAACCAGCCCAATTGGAACCAACAGCACAGCCAAGGTCAGCAGGGCTGGAACACCGTCCAGCATACCGGCGTACCTGTCGACAATCGCAACAGCGCCAAAGATCTGCAGGCCGTTTACATGCAAGACGGTTCGCTTGAGACCACGGGCAACGGCAACTGGATTGGCCGATCACAAAACGGCACCATCGTCGCTCACTTCATACGGGTGCAACTGGAAGCCAATTGGTTGCAACTGCTGAACCAGCAAAAGGGCGTCTACATGAACATTGATCTGAACAGCCGCACCATCAACGCCATCGGTTCACAGGGCCAAAATCTTGGCACCCACGCCGTACAGAGCATAGCGATGAAGCAAAGCCCGACTTTCGGTCATGGTGACCTGAGACCCAATTCTCCTCCAGCCTTTTGGAGAATTCGCCGGTTTGTTTTTCGCGTTATGCGGCCTGTTTTTCCAGTGCCATTTTCCTAGCGTACTCGTTGGGCGTGATGTTGCCCAATGATGAATGCGGTCTGTG
>JBCDKS010000022.1:0-63811 GCA_038746275.1 Pseudomonadota bacterium
AACAGACGGGCAGCTTACCGAAACCTGATCACATGTTTGGATAAAGCGGCCCTTCCCCGACATCCATCCCGACGGCGGGGACAACAGACGGGCAGCTTACCGAAACCTGATCACATGTTTGGGTAAAGCGGCCCTTCCCCGCCTTGGGGCGGCACCCAGTTGATGTTCTGGTTCGGGTCCTTGATGTCGCAAGTTTTGCAGTGCACGCAGTTTTGGGCGTTGATTACGTATTCCGCGTTGGCATCGCCTTCGTTGGCAGCATCACCCTTTGCGTCCACCCACTCGTACACACCCACAGGGCAATAGCGGCGGGACAGACCGGCAAAGACGCCAAACTCTGACGCCTTTTGCAGGGCCGCATCTTGCAATTGCAAGTGCTTGGGCTGGTCTTCCGCGTGGTTGGTGTTCGACAAGAACACCGAAGACGACCGGTCAAAGGTCAACACACCATCTGGTTTTGGATAGTCGATTGGCTTGTGCTGATCAGCAGGTTCCGTCGCCTCATAGTCCGCCTTTTGATGCTTCATCGTGCCGAAAAATGAAAAGCCGCCCAACAGCGATGTGCACCACATATCAAAGCCGCTGACGATTGTGCCCATCACAGAGCCGAACTTGGTGACCATGGGCTTTACGTTGCGGACCGGCTTGAGGTCCTTGCCGATCTCGCTGCTGCGCCAAGCGGCCTCATAGCTGTCCAGTTCATCATTGGCGCGGCCATCCCCCAACGCGGCGTGCACGTGTTCCGCTGCGAGCATGCCGGACAACATGGCGTTGTGGCTGCCCTTAATGCGCGGCACGTTCACGAAACCTGCCGAACATCCCATGATCGCGCCACCGGGGAACGACAGACGCGGCACGGACTGCCAGCCACCCTGCGTGATCGCACGTGCACCATAGGACAGGCGTTTTCCACCTTCCAGCAGCGGCGCAATGGACGTGTGTGTCTTGAAACGCTGGAATTCTTCGAACGGTGACAAATACGGGTTCTTGTATCCCAGCGCGACGACGTAACCGACGTAAACCTGGTTGTTTTCGATGTGGTAGATGAATGAACCACCGTCTTGATTGTTTTGCAGCGGCCAGCCCAGCGAGTGCATCACGGTGCCTTCGGAGTGTTTGGCCGGATCGACCTCCCACAGCTCCTTAAATCCAAGGCCGTATTTTTGCGGGTTGGAGTGCTGGTCCAGCGCGTATTTAGCGATCAACTGTTTTGCCAAGGAGCCGCGTGCGCCTTCACCGATCAACACGTACTTGCCGTGCAGTTCCACACCGCGCTCAAAGTTTGGACCGGGGGTACCATCGCGCTGCACACCCATGTCGCCCGTGGCAACACCAATGACCGCGCCGTCATCGTTGAGCACCAGTTCTGAGGCTGCAAAACCGGGGAACACTTCCACGCCGAGGGCTTCCGCCTTCTCAGCCATCCACCGGCACACATTGCCCAAAGAGACGATGTAATTTCCGTGGTTGTTCATGAGTTTGGGCATGCCCCATGTCGGCAACGGAATTTTGCCCGCCGGGCCCATGAGATAAAACTTGTCTTTTTTGACCGGCACTTTGAACGGGTGATCTTCTTCATCACGCCAGTCCGGGAACAGGCGGTCCACCGCTATAGGGTCCACAACCGCGCCGGACAGAATATGCGCGCCGATCTCAACGCCCTTTTCCAGGACGACCACGTTCAGGTTCTCGTCTAGCTGTTTAAGACGGATGGCGGCTGCGAGACCGGAAGGGCCGCCGCCCACGATCACGACGTCAAATTCCATGCTTTCGCGCGGTTCGAGTGCTTCACTCATAGATGGCTCCCTGTCGTCCGCCCAGCAAGGCAAACATCTTTATCCATTCATGCCGGCCATTCGACCAGCGCTCTGCCACGGGTGTTAAACCACGTGGAAGGCGCAATCAAATGCTTTGAAGACGCGCCAAAAAGCTTGCGCACCACGCTTCGACATTGCCGTCTTCAACCCGCTTTTTCAGGGCTGCTTGCCGTTCCCGCCGTTCCGACTGCGGCATCACCAGAGCGCGCTGCACGGTGTCGACGGTTTGCTCAATGTCGTGGGGGTTCACGATCAACGCTTCTTCCATCTCTTCAGCCGCACCGGCGAATTGCGAGAGCACGAGCACGCCGGGATCATCATCATCCTGAACGGCAACATATTCCTTGGCAACCAGGTTCATGCCGTCGCGCAGCGGCGTGACCAAGCCGACCCGCGATATGCTGAACAGTCCCGCCAACCGTGCCCGAGGCACGTTACGGTGTATGTAGCGAATGGGCGTCCAATCGATCCGCGCATGTTTGCCGTTAATCGAGCCCGATAGACCCTCCAACTCTTTGCGAATGTCGGCATAGGCCTCCACGCTCTCGCGGGTCGGGGATGCGATCTGCACCAGCGTCGTCAAACGGTGGTTTTCGGGATATTTTTCGATCAGGCGGTCAAACACTTTGAGCCGTTCCGGCAGGCCCTTGGAATAGTCCAGACGGTCCACCCCCGTGATGAGCACCCTTCCCGCCGTGGACCCGCCGATGCGGCCCACCAACTCTTTTGCCTGATCGGTTTCCAACAGCGCACGGAACTGATCGACATCGACCCCGATGGGAAATGCCTGCGCACGCACCGTACGGCCAAAGGCTGTGATGTGATTGGGATCATCGTCCTCCACGCCCAAGACACGCTGGGCATAGAGATGGAAATTCATGACGTCGGCATGAGTCTGAAAGCCCACGAGATCGAAATGCGTAAACGCCCGCATCAGCAACTCATTGTTGGGGATCGCCGCCATGATCTGACTGGGCGGCAGAGGAATGTGCAGGAAAAACCCGATCTTGTTTTCCACCCCCATGGACCGCAATTCCATGGCCATGAACAGCATATGGTAGTCGTGAACCCAGATCGTGTCTTCCGGTTCCAACAGTTTGACCAGCTTTTGGGCAAACGCCCGATTGACCCGCCGATAAGCCGCGAAGTGCTCCGGTTGCGTGTCGATCAGATCCAGCCGGTGATGGAAGGCGGGCCACAGCACGCTGTTTGAATAACCGAGGTAATAGCCATCATAGTCTTGCTGGCTGATATCCATGGCCGCCAATTGCACGGGTCCTGACTTACTCAGACGCACCGCACCGGTACGCTCCGTGATCTCACCGCTCCATCCCAGCCAAACGCCGCCAACCGCGTTCAGCGCCTGATTGAGCGCAACGGCCATGCCGCCCTGTGCAGGCTTGCCCGGATCGCCCATGCGGTTGGACACGACAATCAGGCGTCCGGTTTTAGAATCCACGGATAGTCCTCCTGTCCGAGGTCTAGAGGGTTTGAGCAGGCGATGGAACCGGACATCTTTTACATTTGGTGTCGGTCAGGACCGTCCGAGACCCGGAAACCGCTGTGCGGTCTATCAAGCCAACAGATCGCGCAAAAAGGCGTGGACCGCCGCGCAGTCCGCCAGGCGCAGCTTGGCGCAAGTTTCGCCCTCGCCCACTTTGATACCAAGTCCGCCCAAATCTTGCGCAGCCGCGAAGGCGTCTTCATCCGTGGTGTCGTCGCCTACAAAGACCGGCACACGGTTTTGGAACGGGGGTGAGACCATGAAAGAGCGAACGGCGGCACCCTTGTTGGCCGCAGCCGCCCGAAGTTCAAAAACATGATTGCCGTCCAGCAGGTGAAGGTCACTGCGCTCTACCGCCAGATTTATCATGGACGCTTTGACGGTCTCACGTTGCGATGGGGCGAGGCGGTAGTGGACTGCAAAGCCGGCCGACTTCCGCTCGATCCAAACACCGTCCAACCCTTCGACCGCTTTTTGGGCCGTCGCCAGTTCCGATTGCATGTCCGGCAAGGCCAAGCGTTCGACCCGGCCGTCCGGCCATCGCACAGTTGCTCCATGCTCGCCCGCAACCGCGTCGACAGCACTGTTTAAAAAACCGTCCACCTGCTTAGCCGGACGACCGGTGACAATGGCCAACGCACCGTCCAAGCGGGTGGATATAGCAGCAAGACTAGCCGGCAGATCATGGGGCACGATCACGCTCTCTGGTGTGTCGGCAAAGGGCACCAATGTTCCGTCAAAATCCAGAAACAGAGCCAAACGGTCAGCCGGGGGAATCATTGTTTGGTCGAGAGTGCCCATGGGCGGAACCTGTCAGAGAGAACCACACATGGGAAGCGGTGCGATGCTTGAGGTGCTTTGGGATAGTGTCTCACTTCTGTCATGCAGGCATGATGCCTCTAAGCGTTGGACCTGCAGTCGAGAGTGATTTTGATGCCCATACCCAGCCTTGTTTCCAGCGCGCTTCTTGCCGGTATTCTTAGCGCAGCCGCGCAAGTCATCCTTGGGGCGCCGAACGCTCACGCTGACAATGCCAACGTTCAATTGGGCCCGCGTCCATTCTTTTTGGTGGATGAAATGGCGGAGGGGGCGCTGAAACAGACCCTTCAAGCCTGTAAGGCGGGTCCGTTTTCCAAGACAGAATGGTCCATCGGCCACCGGGGAGCGCCGCTTCAATTTCCCGAACACACGGTGCAGTCCTACCGGGCGGCGGCGCGGATGGGTGCGGGCGTCATGGAATGTGATGTGACCTTCACCAAGGACCGTCAATTGGTGTGCCGCCATGCGCAAAACGATTTGCACACAACGACCAATATTTTGGCCACGGATTTAGCGGCCAAGTGCACTGTCCCCTTTACGCCCGCAGCAGGAGATCAACCGGCCAGCGCTGAGTGCCGCGCGTCCGACATCACGCTGGCCGAGTTTCAGACGCTGCGCGGCAAGATGGACGCGGCCAACAAAACCGCCAACACCGTTGATGGCTATATGGCCGGCACGGCAGGTTTTCGCACCGACCTCTATTCCACCAATGGGACGCTGATGACCCATGCTGAGTCCATCGAACTTTTCAAAAATCTGGGCGCAAAGTTCACGCCTGAATTAAAATCGCCCTCCGTGCCCATGCCCTATGAGGGCGACTACACACAGGCGATGTATGCGCAGCAGATGATCGACGAATACAAGGCCGCAGGCGTGCCACCGGAAGATGTGTTTGCGCAATCGTTTAACCTGCAGGACGTGCTTTATTGGATCGAAAACGAACCAGCCTTCGGCAAACAGGCCGTCTATCTGGATGGTTCCTACCGCAAGTCGGGTTGGTCTCCGGAGGATGAAACCTCGTGGAGCCATTCCATGGCGGAGCTAAAAGCCAAAGGCGTGAATTACATTGCACCCCCGATTTGGGTGCTGCTCAAGCTGGAGAACGGCAAGATCGCGCCATCGCTCTACGCGGTCAAAGCCAAGGAGGCGGGCCTGAACATCATCACATGGACGGCCGAGCGCTCCGGCTTTTTGAAGGGTGGCGGCGGCTGGTACTTTCAGACCACGCGTGACGCCATGACCAATGAAGGCGTGATCTTTGAGATCCTCCACGTGCTGCACACGCAGGTTGGCATCAGCGGTATATTCTCAGACTGGCCCGCAACGACGACATTTTATGCAAACTGTTTTGGGTTGAAGTAAGGGCAGACAGACAGCGCTCAGTCGCGCTTGCGTTTACGCTTGCGCATGACGGGACCTGATTGATCGGCGTCGCCGCCGACTTTCGCGATGTCGTATTCCTGTGCCGGTTGCCATCGAAACTCTTCCGGTTCTGTAGCACGCCCCTCACCCACCTTGGCTTTATTGGCCCGATATTTGCGCAGTTTCCTTTCGTACTTCCAATCGCGCCAAAGCCTTCTGCCGTGGAACCACCACATGTAAAAAATCCACGGCGGCACCGTCACCATGATAACAAAACGCAACTCTTCCCGCGTCGTCGGAAGACGCTTTCGGCCCGCTTCGATCAGTTCTTCAAACATGCTGCGCTCGCCAACCGGGTTGCGTGCTTCGTGTTTCAGGGCACCTGCGCCCGTGTTTAAGCCCAAGACAAGACACCGTTGCATGAAGCGTACCAACGGTAAATTTGGTGTAGCAATGATGGATTTAGCATTGTGTCTATCAGCGAAGGGTGTGACCGTGGCGGGATGAAGTTTGCTGCCCTTGCCGATATTCATGGAAACGCACTGGCCTTGGAGGCCGTCCTCCAAGACATGGACGTCTTGGGTATTTCAGATGCAGTTAACCTGGGTGACTTTTTCAGCGGCCCGCTGGATGCGGCTGGCACGGCGGCCCTGCTTTCAGAGAGGGACTTCCCCTCCATTTGCGGCAATCACGACCGCTATCTGGTGCAGCAAAACCCCTCAGACATGGGCCCATCGGACAGAGTTGCCTTCGACCAACTCAGCCAGACGCAGTTGAATTGGATAAAGGGCCTGCCCAAAACGCGCACGGTCTTTGAAGATGTTTTTTTGTGCCATGGCACACCGACAAGCGACTCCCACTACTGGCTTGAACGTGTGAACGACGACGGCACAGTTCGCAGCGCCACGTTGCAAGAAGTCGAAGCCGAAGCTGTGGATGTGACCGCGAGCCTCATCCTGTGCGCCCACACGCATATTCCACGCGTCATCCGGATTCGCGATGGCCGCATGATCGTCAATCCCGGCAGTGTCGGCTGCCCCGCCTATGATGACGACGCCCCCGTCTATCACCAGATGCAGACCGGCACGCCCAACGCGTCTTACGCCATATTGGAACGTCAAGAGAGCGGCTGGAGCGTAACTTTCCGGTCCGTGCCTTACGCTTCAAATGAGACCAGCGCACTGGCCGCCCAGAACGGCCGTCCGGATTGGGCCCGGGCGCTCGCGACCGGATGGTTTTCGGATTAGCCCGTCAGCCGTTGCGCAGCCCACCAACCAGCGCAAACACCATGAATGCGGCACCAACAAAACCGAACGCGACCATAACGATGCCCGTGGCCAGCCTGAACCAACCGGACAGGAGCACGATGTCTGGATTGTCAAAGTCCATCAAGACCTCCCGCCGATCCCCGACCGCATGGCGATTGGTGTTGCCATAGCTCCCCGCCTCGCCACGCAAAACGGTGCCATTGGGCGCGGCAAACTCAAAGATGGGCTGATACGAAAACTGATCTGGGCCGTGGCTGCCAACGTGATGGATCGTCTTGACCCCAACCTTCACCCCACCTTCTTAAAAACACCAGTGGCAGTGGCCAGTACCACTCCGCTTTCATCCGTTACTTCGCCTTCGCAGAAGCAGACGGAGCGGCCTGATCGGCGGGTGCGGCCTGTGGCTTTGATGGTGTCGCTGTTTGTGGCGGCGAGGTAGTTCACGTTGAGGGAGAGGGTGACCACCAGTTGGCTGGCTTGGTCATCATAGGCGCGGCTGGCGGCGTAGCCGAGGGCGCTGTCCAAGAGGGCTGCGTGCACACCGCCGTGGAGGTGGTTGCGGCGGTTTTTGTGACGGTGATCAAGTTTCAGATGCGCTTCGCAACGGTTCGCATAGATGTGGTTGATGTAGCCCAGTGTGATTTGAAGTCCGCCGCCCTCTTCCAGGATTTGTTCGGGTTGATCGGACATGGTGTTTGGGCCTTTTGGTGGGGCGGGTTGGCCGTGCATCGCGCCCCCTCTGCGGCACTGCGCAACATCTCTCCCGCGTGACGGGAGAAGGATACGCCTGACGTAGACATAAATCATTTCTATCTTTGATAGAATTGATCCAGTTGTGGCGCTCACGCTGTCGGCCTCAAGAGGCCTTCGCTCCGCGAGGGCGGCGCATAAGCGCCGGGTTGCTCTTCGCAACCGAGCGGTTCAATCAAATTGTGAACCTCTCTAAGCGGCGCGGCCCATTTTGATGATCTGCTCCAGATGGTGGTCCACATCGCCAAACATGTGGTCGATCATCACGATGCGCTTGGCGTAGTGACCGACGGAATACTCCCATGTCATGGCGATGCCGCCGTGCAGTTGGATGGATTCCTCAGCGATCATGCGGCCTGCCCGGCCCACCAGGTTTTTTAACGCTGAGATGTGCCAGTCGCGATCATCGCTTTCCAGATGACCGGCGGCGTTAATGACGGCGGAACGGATTTGTTCGCGCTCCGTCATCATGTCCGCCATGCGGTGTTGCAGGGCCTGAAATTTGCCGATGGGCACGCCGAATTGTTTGCGGGTTTTGAGGTAGTCGAGGGTGAGATTGATGCATTGTTCAATCGCCCCCAGCGCTTCGGCACAGACGGCCAACGTGGCGTAGGCGGTGACTTTCTCAACGGTTGCCAGCGCGTCGCCTTCCGCGCCGATGCGCAAATCGTCGGACACCCGAACGTCGCTCAGAGCAATGTCGGCTGCACGGTAGCCGTCCACCGTGGGGTAGCCGCGCAGCGTGACACCATCCGCATCGCTGGGCACGAGGAATAGGCTGATGCCCTCAGCGTCCGTTGGGGCACCGCCAGTGCGGGCGGATACGACGATGTGGTCCGCGCTGTCGCCGTTGATGACCACGGCCTTGTTGCCGTTCAGCACCCAGTCATTACCGTCTTTAGTGGCGGTCGTATCAACATGGGCCAGCGTATAGCGGCTGGCCGGTTCGCCATGGGCGAAGGCGTAGGTTTTTTCTCCGGAAATGATGGCTTCGAAATGGTCGCTCCAATAGTCCGAACAACAGGTCATCGCCGTGCCCGCCATGAGATTGGCGAGAAACGGCTCGACGACAAGGCCACTGCCCAATTGCTCAAAGATGACCGCGATATCGAATCCGGAGCCGCCGAAGCCGCCGTGCTCTTCGCCGAACAGCGCGCCGATCAGGCCCAGTTCCGCCATTTGCGTCCACATCTCGGCGGACATGCCGGTGTCGGAAGCCGCGATCTCGTGGCGTTTATCGATCGGGTATTGCTCGCGCACAAACCGGCCCGCCATGTCGGCCAGCATCTGGCGTTCTTCGGTGTGGGAAAAATTCATGGTCTACAGTCCCATCATCATTTTGGAGATGATGTTGCGCTGGATTTCGTTCGAACCGCCGTAGATCGAGGTCTTGCGGTGGTTGAAATAATCCTTGGCGATGGAGTTTGCGTAGTCCGGCCCGATGGGTGGTTCGTTATAGCCCTGCTCCAGCGCTTCGGAAACAAACGGCATGGCGTAGGGGCCGAGTGCGCGGCGGGTCAGATCATTGATCGACTGGCGCAGCACCGTGCCTTTGATTTTCAGCATGGAGACTTCCGGCCCGGCGGGCGCACCGTCGGCGGCGGCCTGCATGATGCGCAAATTGGTGGTGCGCATGGCGGACAGATCAATCTCGATTTCCGAGAGACGGGCTGCGAAGAACGGATCAGCCGCGAGCGGTTTGCCGTCTTTTTGCTGGTCGTTGGCGATGTGTTTGAGGTGTTCGATACCCGCCAGCGCGTCGCCCACACCGGCGATGCCCGAGCGCTCATGCACCAGCAGGTATTTGGCGTAGGTCCAGCCTTTGTTTTCTTCACCAACGAGGTTTTCCGCCGGCACTTTGACGTCGGTAAACCAGACCTCGTTCACTTCATGGGTGCCTTCCAGCAGAATGATGGGGCGCACTTCTACGCCCGGCGTGTCCATGTCCACCAGAATGAAGGAGATACCCTCCTGCGGCTTTCCCTCTTTTTGGGTGCGCACAAGACAGAATATCCAGTTGGCATGCTGACCAAGGGTCGTCCAGGTCTTTTGACCATTGAGAATGTAGTGATCGCCTTGTCTTTCGGCCGTCATTTTCAGGGACGCCAGATCGGACCCTGCGCCGGGCTCGGAATAGCCCTGACACCACCAATCGGTGCCATCGAGAATGCGTGGCAGATAGTGCTGCTGTTGCTGCGGTGACCCAAACGCCATCAGGACCGGGGCCAACATGTTGAGACCGAACGGCACAACGCGCGGGCCGTGGGCCGCCGTCAGTTCCTCATCAAAGATGGCACGTTGGATCGCGTTCCAGCCCTTGCCGCCAAACTGCTCCGGCCAATGGCCTGCCAGATAGCCCGCGCTGTTGAGAATCCTGTGCCACTCGTCCATGTCCTGCTTGGTCAGGCGCTTGTGGTGTTTTACCTTGTGCGCTGCTGCTGCGGGCACATTGGCCTGCATGAAGCTGCGGATTTCTGCCTGAAAGGCTTGCTCTTCCGGCGTGTAACTCAGGTCCATTTCGTGCTCCTCGCGGTCGGTCGTTTTTGGTTCAGGTTGGTCTAGCGCGCTTAAAGCAAGCTACATCGCGCTGGTGCCGCCGTCCAAGGCGACGGCTTGTCCCGTCATGAAGGAATTTGCGGGATCGCAAATCCACAGCATGGATTGGGTGATTTCTTCAGGTTCTGCCATGCGGCGCATGGGGATGCCGCGTACCAGTTTGTCCTCGGCTGCTTTGCTACCCGTCCCTTGCAAAATGCCATCTTCCACCAAAGGCGTTCGGGCAAAGGCGGGGCAAAGCGCGTTGATGCGAATGCCATGGCGCGCGTATTCCAGCGCTGCGGATTTTGTCAGTCCCACAACGCCATGTTTGGCCGCTGCATACATCCCCAACGTCGGTGCACCGCCAATGCCGGCGAGCGAAGCGATGTTGAGAATGGAACCGGCACGGTCATGCTCGGCATAGCCTTCCTGGATGGCCGGAATTTGGTACTTCATGCCATAGAACACGCCCATCAGGTCGATCTGCACCGTGAGTTGGGCTTGGTCAGAATCAATATCGGCGGTTTTTGCAGGCGCGTGGCCGATGCCTGCATTGTTGATGGCGACGTCCAACCGGCCAAAGCGGGCCATGGCTTTATCTACAGTTTCGCGACAATGGGCTTCCTCGGCCACCGAGCCGGTGAGACTTTCAACTGCGATCCCGTTTGCTTCCAGCGCGGCGCATAGCTCCGCCAAGCCTTTGGCGTTGTAATCCGACAGCATCAGATTCGCACCACGGGCCGCAAACAAATGGGCTGCGGACGCACCAAAGCCACCAGCAGCACCGGTGATCAGCACGGTTTGACCGGCGAAGGTTTGAGGGACCGGCTCAGCCATGGTTTTCGATCTCATGGATAGCCGCCGCCGCCAAGAGCGGGATGGCATTTGCCATTTGTTTTGCCCGCTCCGGGTTGGACGCGTTGCCGTCCAGCGCCCGCTTGTAGACCCCCTGCAGGATCGCCAGAAACCGGAACAAATTGTAGGCAACGTAGAATGGCCAATTGCCCACATCGCTGATGCCACGACGCTTACAATAGGCTTGGACGTACTCTTCTTCGGTGGGCAGGCCGATGGCCCGGCGATCAATGCCCAACAAGCCCCGTGACCCATCGCCGTTGGGCAAGCGCCAGTTCATGCACTGGTAGGACAGATCACCCATCGGGTGCCCAAGGGTGGAGAGTTCCCAATCCAGAACGCCGATCACGTCTTCCGAGCCGTGGGCGAATATCATGTTGTCCAGCCGGTAATCGCCGTGAACGATCGTCACCTGGCCATCGTCCTCCGGCATATTGGCTTCCAACCAGGCGATCACGTCGTGGACCTGTTGATTGTGCTCCACTTCGGAGGCGCGGTATTGCTGGGCCCAGCGGCCCGTTTGGCGTGCGAAGTAGTTTCCGGGCCGACCGAATGTTTCCAACCCGGCTGCCATCGGGTCGACCGCATGAAGCGCCGCCAGCGTCTTGTTCATGGAATCATAAATGCGACCGCGCTTGGCGTTGGCTTTTGCCCCTTCGCCCAGTTCCGGCAAAGCCGGATCCCACAGGATGCGTCCGTCGAGATGTTCCATCACAAAAAACTGGCGTCCAATGGGGCTTTCATCCCCCTCTTCCGACAGGGCCAGCATTTTGGGCACCGGCACTTCGGTATCCGCCAGAGCGGACATGACGCGGAACTCGCGGTCCACCGCATGGGCGGATTTAAGCAACTCACCGGGAGGTTTGGCGCGCAGCACGTAGCGACCGGACTCCGCCTCTATCCCATAGGTGGGATTAGACTGGCCGTCGCCAAACTTGCTGATGGCGCGGTATCCGGCAAAGCCTTGCACATGCTCTTCCAACCACGGGATCAGGTGGGTGGTGTCTAGAGTGTTTGGATCTGGAGCAGCGCTCGACATCTTAGACTAAGTCTTCGCAGCCATGGCTTTTTGCACCATTTTGACCACGTGGTCGTTGCCGGTCAGCATTTCCTTGGCCTCACCCATGTCGGTGATCGCGCCCCAATTTGCAGCGATGGCGTCTGCCGTCCGATCCTCTTCCGGCAAAATGATGCCCTCGGCTTCCATCAGTTTGGCTACGGTGTAGCCCCCCGCTCCGGCCAAAAGAACGGTGCGGCTGGGCGCTTCTTTTGAACCCAAGAACACCACGGCGGGCGTCACCCATTGCGGGTCCAACAGTTCCAACGATTCCGGCGGAATGATGTCTTCTGTCATACGTGTGGCGGCGGTGGGCGAGATGCAATTGACGTGAATGTTGTTCTTGGCGCCCTCGATATGGAGCGTGTTCATCATGCCCCACACACCGGCTTTGGCCGCTCCGTAGTTCGCTTGGCCGAAATTGCCGTAAATGCCCGACGTGGAAGTGGTCATGACGATGCGCCCGTAATTGCGCTCCTTCATGTGGTTCCAAGCGGCCAGCGTGCAGTTGGCAGAACCGCGCAAGTGCACGGCCACCACGGCGTCCCATTCTTCCATGGTCATTTTACCGAAAGAGCGATCCCGCAAAATCCCGGCATTGTTGATGAGGACGTCAATGCGGCCCCATTTTTCCATGGTTTGAGCGATCATGTGATCGACCTGCTCGCGGTCGGCCACGTTTGCGCCATTGGCCATCGCTTCGCCGCCTGCGGCTTGGATTTCCGCTACGACAGCCTCAGCCGCGTCCGACGACCCCCCGGTGCCATCACGTGCGCCGCCAAAATCATTGATGACAACTTTTGCGCCCCGCTGGGCGAACTCCAGAGCGTGGCATTTGCCCAAGCCGTTGCCGGAGCCTGTGACGATCACTACTTGATCGGCGAATGAAATGGCCATCGCGGGCCTCCTCCCAATATATGTTTGCGCGTTTATGCGCCCTTCAAAACCATGTAGCCCAGCCACTCCGCGGTGAGCGCGGGGCGGCTTTCGCCTTCAATTTCAATCGTCACACCGCGGGTGATGAGCACGCCGTTGTTCGGTTTTTCTTCCACGGCGCGGGTGATGAACTTGGCGCGCACGTTTGCACCCACTTTGACGGGTGATGTGAAACGCACTTTGTTGAAACCGTAATTGATGCCCATTTCGATGTTTTCGAGCGGCGGTTCCGTGTCGTAGCTCATGGCTGACAGCATGGACAAAGAAAGGAACCCGTGGGCGATCGTGCCCCCAAAAGGCGTCTCAGCAGCGGCCCGCTCTGGGTCACAGTGAATAAATTGCCAGTCCTCCGTGACCTCGGCAAAAGTATCGATACGCGACTGGTCGAGCGTAAACCAGCGGGTGAACCGTGGCTCACGGCCAACCTGCGCCTTTAAGGCGTCTAAAGAAATTGGATCGGCCATCGCGTTACGAACTCATATCGGGAAACAGACCCGCATCACCTGTATCTACAACATATCCACCGTCCAACGGGATGGTGGTGCCCGTCACATAAGAACCCCCGTAACCGCACAAAAACAGCGTGGCGGCTGCGATGTCTTCCGGGCGGCCGATGCGACCCATGGGGTTCATCTTGCCCACTTCGTTGGCACCCTCTTCACTGGCGGTGGCAAACGCCGTCATGCGGCTGGGGAACGGACCCGGCGCAAACGCGTTGACCGTGATGCGACGTCTGGTGAACTCGTTGGCGAGAATTTTGGTCAGGTGGATCACAGCCGCCTTCGACACCGAATAAGAGTGGGCACCTTCTGCAATCGGCACGATGCCCATGACTGAGGCCGTGTTGATAACCCGTGCGGGGTCGTCATCCGTGGCGGAGGCTTCCAGCAAAGGCGTGAGATCACGGGTGAGTTCAAACATCGCGGAGACGTTTAGGCTCATGATCTTATCCCACGCCTTGCGCGGATGGGTGTCAAAAGGTTCTCCCCAGGTCGCCCCCGCATTGTTGGCCAGTATGTGCAGTTGATCCGTGCGCCCCTTCACCTCGTCAGCAAGGGCTTTCACGCCTTCTTCGGTGGAAAGGTCCGCACCAAAGCCTTCGCACTTTCCCGGCCCGCCCAACCCATTGAGTTCAGCCGCCACCGCTTCACAGGCATCCGCCTTGCGCGAGACGATCATGACCCGTGCGCCAGCCATCACCAGCGCGTGGGCCATCATGCGCCCGATACCGGTCGCGCCGCCGGTGATGAGCGCGGTTTTGCCCGCCACGCCGAAAAGCGATGTGAGATAATCCATGTGCTCGTTTCCGAAATTGTGACCCGGCTCCAAGGGTCGTCCTCCGGGACACAATCTAGAGCGGTGCGACACAGTTGACAACATACTGGGTAGTATGTTCCCTCATTTACAGACTAATCGCTGACAGAACCGCCACACAAGAGGGCGGGCGCGGCGGACATGGGAGCGAGAATGTCACCTGCAAGGTCATCGCCTGAAAGGGTGCCCGCACGTGATGGGCAGATGGGATCGGCTGAGCCGGCGGACGCTCATGCTGATGATGGTACGCCGCAGGCTTTGCACGTTGTGGACCCGGACAGTTCCCAAGGCGCGATCTTGGACGCTGCTGCGGAATGCTTTCGCGACTACGGATTTGCGGCCGCCAGCATTGATGATGTGGCCCGTGCACTCAACGCCACCAAGGGTCGGATATACCATCACTTCCGGTCCAAGACCGATCTGTTTTTTGCCGTCTACCGGCGCGGCATGGCGCTGAATTTTGCAGCGGTGGAGCCTTACAGCGCAGGCCCGTCGGCGGGAGAAAAGCCGTTGGATAGGCTCACACGCATGGCCATTGCACATGCCATCGTTTTGATGGCGCAGATGCCTTACCAACGCGTGTTGGCGCAGGGCGTCCACATGCACCAAACCGGCGCCACCACGGCTGCCCAGCGCGAAACGCTGGCTGACCTGATCCAATTGCGTGGACGCTATGAAAAGATGTTTCGCGACGCCATTGCTGATCTTGTGGCGGCGCACGCTCTGGACGTTGATGATGTTCCGCTTGCCACGCGCAGCTTTTTGGCGGTGTTGAACGGCAGCGTCTACTGGTATGCCCCCCAACAGGACGATGTTGCACGAGAGCAGATTGAGTTAGCGATCAAACAGGTTACGTTTGCGTTGCAAGGCCTTGGCGTAAACCCGCCACACAAAATTTTTGACGCTTGGTCATCCGACCAAACGTCGCCAAACACATCAGACTAATGCAATGGGAGAGAGACGGATGAGCGATTCTGCAATGGACCCGGGTATGGACTTGGGCATGTCACCAAAGGTGACGGAGCTGCGCGATAAAGTGGCTGAAATGATCCGGGACGATGTAATGCCCGTCGATCACGAGTTTTTGGCCGAAGTCGACAAAGGTGACCGTTGGGATCTCACGGACCGGCAATTGGAAATCCTGTCGTCGTTGAAGTCCAAGGCGAAAAGCAAAGGCCTTTGGAACTTCTGGCTCACGGATTCCGAAGAGGGCTACGGCCTTACGACGGTGGAGTATGCCTATCTGGCCGAGGAAATGGGCAAAGCGCATTTAGGCGCGGAGACGTTCAACTGCTCCGCACCGGACACCGGAAATATGGAAGTGTTTGAACGCTACGGCACGCCGGAAATGAAAGAGCGTTGGTTGAAGCCTCTGCTCGCAGGAGAAATCCGCTCCGCCTATGCGATGACTGAACCCGATGTGGCGTCATCCGACGCGACGAATATTTCCATGTCCTGTGTGCGCGATGGCGACCACTACGTTTTGAACGGTGAAAAACACTGGATTTCCGGTGCGGGCGACCCGCGTTGCAAGGTCTACATCACCATGGTCAAAACCGGCACGAATGATGATCCGCGCCACCAGCAGCATTCACAGATCGTTGTTGCTGCTGACACACCGGGTATTGAAATCCTGCGCCCCATGCATGTGTTTTCGATGGATGACGCTCCGCATGGCCACATGCACATCCGCTTTACGGACGTTCGCGTGCCCGCCGAAAACCTGTTGCTTGGCGAAGGCCGTGGCTTTGAAATTTCACAAGGCCGGCTTGGGCCGGGCCGTATTCACCACTGCATGCGCGCGATCGGGCAAGCGGAACTGGCGCTGGAACTGATGTGTAAGCGCTCCATTGAACGTGAAGCGTTCGGGAAGCCGCTGGCCCAACTGGGCGGCAATTTTGACATTATGGCTGACGCTCGCATCGAAATCGAGCAAGCGCGTCTTCTGTGCCTCAAGGCTGCATGGATGATGGATCAAGGCGACGCCCGTGCCGCCGCGCCATGGATTAGCCAGATCAAGGTGGCCGCACCTTTGGTGGCCTTGAAAGTGACGGATGATGCGATGCAGATGCACGGCGGTGTTGGCATTTCGCAGGACACGCCCTTGGCCCGCCAATGGATGCACCTGCGCACACTGCGTTTTGCTGACGGCCCGGACGCCGTTCACCGCCGCCAAATTGCCCGCTCCGAGCTGAAAAAACACACCCAAATGAAAATGGCTTAACGACATGAAGTCGCTCATTCTCAAGCAAGATGGGTTGGCTGCGGAGCGGCCTGAGTCGGTTGTTTTGACCGACATGACGCCGTTCGTTGAGTATACCGACCATGCCGAGCCGGACCCCGATGAGGGCGAGGTGAAAATCAAGGTATCTCTGGCGTCAGTGAACCCATCAGATGAGATGTTCATCCAAGGGCTATACGGTCAAAGGCGGGTTCAGGGCACACCTGCCGGATTTGAAGGGGTTGGCGAAGTCGTGGCCTCCGGTGGCGGCCCCGTGGCCGATGGCATCAAGGGCCTGCGGGTGGCGTTTGTGGCCGTGCCCGGCAAGCCGGGCAGTTGGGGCGAATACGCCATTGCCAATGCCGCGACCTGCATTCCGCTGATTCCGGAAGTCCGTGACGAGGACGGTGCGGCCATGATCGTCAACCCGCTCACGGCGCTGGCGATGTTCGACATCGTGCGCGAAGCCCATGAATCAGACGGGGCCGAAAAAGCCTTCGTCATCACCGCAGGCGCAAGCCAGTTGTGCAAACTCATGATCGCAGTGGCCAAAGACGAGGGATACCGACCCATCGCCATAGTGCGGCGCGACAGCCAGATTGACCTGCTGAAAAAAGCGGGCGCGGCCCATGTGTTGAATTGCGAAAGCGATAGTTTTGCAGCCGACATGCAATCCGTCATGAAGACGGAGAAACCGCGCATCTTCCTTGATGCGGTGGCCAATGGCATCTCATCTGCGATCTTCACGGCCATGCCGCGCAAGGCCCGTTGGATCATCTATGGCAAACTGGACGACGAAATGCCGGTGCTCAAAGAACCCGGGCAAATGATCTTCATGATGAAACAGATCGAAGGTTTTTGGCTCACGCGGTGGATGACTGAAAAGCCGATGGCGGACAAAATGAAGGCCATTCAAACGGCCCAGAAACGGTTCGCCTCGGGGGAATGGCAAACGGACGTGACGGCCATCATACCGTTGGCAGAAGCGATTGCCCGGGTGCCGGAAGAACTGGCCAAGCCAAACGGCAAGGTGTTCATTAAGCCCTAGCGCGGCGCGGGCTGAGCGTTCTTCGCCAAACACGAAGAACGAAATGGAGGGAAGACGGCGAGAGGGCACAGACCGTCCGCCGTTTGAAACGTCATAGGGTTGACGGGAGGATAGAGCGTTGGAATTGGTCCAACTTTTACTGAGCGGGCTTGCAAACGGCTGCGTTTACGGGCTGATCGCGCTTGGTTTTGTGCTCATTTACAAAGCGACCGAGGCCGTTAATTTCGCCCAAGGCGATTTCATGATGATCGGCGCGTTCATCTGTCTGGGTCTCACCAATACCGATTTTATGGCTTGGAGTTTTTGGCTGGCGGTGCCGATTACGCTCATCATAATGGGTGTGTTGGGCTATTTGTTTGACTGGGGCGTGCTGCGGCAGATGTCCGGCCAGAGCCAGGTTTCAATCGTTATTCTCACGATCGCGCTCGGCTTCATCCTGCGCTTTGCTGCGGGTACAATCTGGAGTCACGAACCGCAATCGCTGGAGACACCTTTCGCGGGCCAGGACATTCGCTCCGGCGGTGTGGTGTTGGGCATCGACGAAATCGCGATCATTGTTGTCACGATGGTTTTGACGTTGCTGCTGTATCTGTTTTTCTCGCGCACCAAACTTGGTGTGGCCATGCAGGCGGCCTCGCAGAACCAATTGGCGGCCTACTACATGGGCATTCCGGTCA
Organism: Pseudomonadota bacterium; assembly: GCA_038746275.1. Lineage (GTDB taxonomy): Bacteria > Pseudomonadota > Alphaproteobacteria > Rhizobiales > Rhizobiaceae > Pseudahrensia. The sequence continues at coordinate 18,167 of JBCDKS010000022.1, forward strand.
AGCGCATGCAGAGCCTCGTTTGGGGCCTGTCGGGCGTTGTGGCTGCGGTCGCCGGTATCCTGTTTGCGTCCAAGGGCGCGATTGATCCGTCCGCTGGCCTTTTGGGTATTAAGGCCTTTGCGGCTGCGGCGATTGGCGGGTTTGGCTCCCTTCCCGGCGCACTGCTGGGCGGTTTGATCGTAGGCCTCGTGGAGCCCCTCTCTGCACGCTATTTCGATGCGCCGGGTGTTTCCCAAATGGCACCTTACGCGATCCTGATTGCAGTGCTGATCTTCCGGCCCGGCGGTCTGTTTTCCCAGACCCAAAAGAAGAAGGTGTAAGGCGATGCGTTTTGTTTTTAAGACGTCTTATGACGCCGATATCCGCCTCTACAAACACGGCGCTCAGCTGTTTTGGTACACACTGCTTTTGGTGATCATGCTGTGTGTCCCGCTTTATTTTGAGTGGACGGGCGACGCTTATTTGTTGGGTGAGATCACCGCCGTTTTGATTTTCGCCATCGTTGGGATGGGTTTGATGATGCTGACCGGCCAAACCGGGCTTGCGAGCCTTGGCCATGCGGCGTTTATGGCCATCGGGTGCTACGCCAACATCCTTTTGCTTCAAGCCGGTGTGCCGTGGTTGATCGCGTTTCCAATGGCGGGGCTCATCGCGGGTGTCGTTGGTACACTCATCGCACTGCCCGTCCTGCGGCTCCACGGCGTGTATCTGGCGCTTGCCACCTTGGCTATGTCCATTCTCACCGGCGATTTCATCGTGCTTTTTGAGGAATATACCGGCGGCGTCTCCGGCATCACGGCACCGGACATTTCGATTTTTGGATATGAGATCAACAAATACGCCAACCCATACGCGTTTTATTACGTTGTGCTGGCCGTTGTGATCTTGGGTGTGTTTGCTCACCAGAACATTCTGCGATCCCCCACCGGACGCAGCTTTGCGGCGGTTCGGGATTCAGAAATCTCGGCACAGGCCATGGGCATCAATCTTACCCGCACCAAGGCCAAGTCGTTCTTCTTTTCTTGCACCATGGCCGGATTGGCAGGGGCCTTGTTTGGGCACTCTGCGGGTTATGTTACCCATGAGACGTTCGACATCGTCATGTCGATCACCCTGCTTTTGATGATTGTTATCGGCGGCTTGGGTTTCCTTCACGGGGCATTTTTGGGTGCCATCGTGGTGGGTTTAATCCCGGTCATCATCGCGAACGGGCGTTCACTGTTATCGACTTCCATGGGTATCAACATCAACATACCAGGTCTTGAGAGCGCGCTGTTTGCCGCCATCCTGATCGGGTTCATCCTGTTTGAACCCATGGGTCTGTACGGGCGATGGCTGAAAATCCGCACCTATTTTGAGCTTTTCCCGTTCTACCGCAAAGACATGTTCAAGCGGCAAAAAAGCTACCTGAAGACGGAGCGTGTCCAATGAGCGCGCTGCTGAGCATTGTGAACGCGACCCAGCGTTTCGGCGGCGTGGTGGCGGTGAAGAACGTGTCTTTGGACGTGCAAGAGGGCGAAGTGTTTGCGCTTGTTGGCCCCAACGGAGCTGGCAAATCCACGCTCTTCAATCTGATCTCGCGCTTCTACACCCCCGCCGAGGGTTCCATTACTTTTGACGGCCACAATCTGTTGGCGCTCACACCGGACAAAGTGCCGTCGCTGGGCATCGCACGCACGTTCCAAAACATTGAACTGTTCGAGCAGGCCACGGTGTTGCAAAACCTGCTGGTTGGCCGTCACCGCCACCGCTCCGGCAATATGCTGAGCGATCTGTTGTTCACACCCTCGACCCGCCGTGGGGAAGTTGCGCATCGTGAAGCGGTGGAAGAGGTCATCGACTTTCTCGATCTGCAAGCCTTCCGCGACAAGATGATTGCGGGTCTGCCCTACGGCGTGCGCAAGGTGGTGGAACTGGGGCGTGCTCTTGCCACAAAGCCAAAACTGCTGTTGCTCGATGAACCCGCCTCCGGCCTGTCGGTTGAAGAGACGCAGGACATGGCGTTTTGGATTGAGGATATCCAAAAGCAGATGGGCATCACGGTGTTAATGGTGGAACACGATATGGGCTTGGTTTCCGCCGTCTCCAGCCGCGTCCTCGCACTCGCAGAAGGACAGGAACTGGCCACCGGGACCCCCGCTGAGGTGCAGTCACACCCAGCCGTCATTGAGGCCTATCTCGGCACAAGCGGCATTCAAAAAGGTGGGCAGAAAGGTGGGCAAAAAGGCGGACAGAAGGCTCAAAACGACAAAGGGGCGGCGGCATGAGCGATGCAGAAAACGTCGTCCTGCGCGTTGACAACCTAGAGAGCTATTACGGGCCCATTCAAGCCATCCGCGGCGTGTCTTTGGAGGTGCGCGAGGGGCAGATCGTCACCGTGCTGGGAGCCAACGGGGCGGGCAAAACCACGCTGCTTAAAACCATTTGCGGAGTCATGGACCCGGAAAAGGGAACCGTGAAACTCGAAGGCACGGAAATCCAAGGGTCAGAGCCAGACCGGGTGGTCAACAGGGGCATGGTGCATGTGCCGGAAGGCCGGGAGATTTTCCCGCTGCTGACAGTGGCCGAGAACATCATGATGGGGGCCTATACGCGCCACGACAAAGCGGAGATCGAGCGCGACGTAGACCTCGTTTATTCGTATTTTCCGATCCTCAAAGAACGGCGCACACAGGCGGCAGGCACGCTGTCGGGCGGACAACAACAGATGCTGGCCATCGGTCGGGGCTTGATGGCCCACCCCCGCCTAATGCTGCTGGACGAACCGAGCCTTGGCTTGTCGCCCTTGCTGACGGAGGAAATTTTTTCCATCATCAAACGGCTCAATGCCGAGCAAAAAGTGACGATGATGCTGGTGGAGCAAAATGCCTCTGTGGCGCTTGGTGTTGCGCATTATGGTTACGTGATGGAGCTTGGCAGGATCGTGATGGCCGATACGGCAGAAGCACTTGCATCGTCCAAGGACGTGCAGGAATTTTACCTCGGCATCACACAAGAAGAAAACCAGCGCGGCCAAAGACGCTGGAAACAACGCAAGACGTGGCGATAAAACCAACGTTCGATAAGGCATCTGGGAGGAGCAGACGAGCATGGATATGAAAGCCCCTAAAGACACCACGATACCCGCACAACGGGTGGTGAACGGCGTCTCCATGAATGCTGATTTAACGCAGGCGCCGGTGTTCATCGACGGCTGTGACACGCTGCCAAAACTGTTTGCCAAGCGTTGTGAGGAACTGGGGGAGCGCACGGCCCACCGGGAAAAAGACTACGGCATTTGGCTGTCTTATTCGTGGAACGACTTCTACAACAACGCCCGACTGATCGCTGCCGGGATGGTGTCCCTCGGCCTCAAACGCGGCGACGCAATTTCCATCCTGTCGGAAGACAACAAAGAATGGCTTTACTGCGACTTGGCTGCCCAATCCGTGGGGGCTATCGGATCGGGCATCTACACGACCGACAGCGCGGCGCAGCTGGAGTATCTGGTCAACGATTCAACCAGTCGCTTTTTGTTTTTGGAAAATGACGAGCAACTCGACAAATATCTGACCGTCAAAGACAAAATGCCAGGCTTGATCAAAGCCATCGTGTTTGACGAAGACGGCCTGCACGATTTTGCGGATGATGGCGTAATTTTCCTGCGGGACCTATACGCAATCGGGCAGACCCACCTGAAAGACAATCCGGATTTCTTTGAGCAGGAAATCGCGAAAGGCTCGCCCGATGATCTGGCCATTTTGGTCTACACATCAGGCACAACGGGCATGCCGAAAGGCGCTATGATCAGCCATGGAAACCTAATGTATTCCGTGGCATCCGGTGCCGACAGCGCTCCCGTTATTCAGGGCGACGAGCAGATTTGCTTTCTGCCGCTGTGCCACATCCTGGAGCGGCTCTTCTCCGGCGTGGCACCGATTGCCTATAAATCCACATTGAATTTTGCCGAAAGCCCTGAGACCGTTTTCGACAACCTGCAAGAAGTGAGTCCGCAGACCTTTGTTGCCGTACCCCGCCTTTGGGAAAAGATTTATTCGCGCGTTTCTATTCTGGTGAACGATTCCACCAGCATTCAAAAATGGGCCTATAAGTCCGCTCTCGCCACCGGCATGAAGAAGGCCGAATACGAGTTGGATGGCAAAGCGGTGCCGACCACCACAGCCTTGGCCTACAAGCTGTGGGACATGATGGTGCTGTCGAACATGCGCCGCATGTTGGGCATGGACCGGATGCGGCGCGGCGGCTCCGGGGCGGCGCCCATCTCCGCTGATTTGCTGACGTGGTTTCGCGCCATCGGTGTGCCCGTGCTGGAAGGGTACGGCATGACGGAAACCTCCGGCGTGATTGCGATCAACACGCTGGACAAAAACAAGGGCGGCACCGTGGGCATGCCCGTCAACGGGGCGGAAGTGCGCATCGCAGGTGATGGCGAGATCCAGTATCGCGCACCCAATGTGTTCCAAGGCTATCTCAATCAACCTGAGAAGACGGCGGAGACTTTCACCGAAGACGGTTGGCTGCGCACGGGCGATGTAGGCCTGATCGATAATGAAGGTTTCATCCGGATCACCGGTCGCCTCAAAGACATCATCATAACGGCCGGCGGCAAGAACATCACGCCAGCCGAAATCGAAAACCGCCTCAAATTTTCACCTTACATCACCGACGCGGTGATCATCGGCGACAAGCGCAAATTCTTAACCTGTTTGATCATGATCGATCAGGAAAACGTGGAAAAATTTGCGCAGGACCGTCGCATCCCGTTCAACAATTTCGCGTCACTTTGTGCCGCCAAAGAAGTGCAGGATTTGATCCGGGGCGTTGTGGATGAGGTGAACAAAGACTTCGCCCGTGTGGAGCAGATCAAAGACTTTCGCTTGATCGACGTTTTGCTAACGGCCGAGGACGACGAATTGACACCGACCCTGAAACTCAAACGCGGGTTTGTGGAAACCAAACATGCCGGTCTCATCGCTCAGATGTATTAGATCGACGGCACGTAACGGGGCCAAGGCCCCGGAACTCAAGGGGGCGCACGCAATGCCTCAAAACCGTTCCATGGGAGGAACTGACATGAAGACTATCAAACGCCTAGCAACCGCAGCAGCCATCGCCGCGCTATCCATGAGCGCTGCCGCCACTGGCGCCATGGCCGAACAGGGTGTCACCGACACTGAAATCCTGATCGGTTCCAACAACGATCTTTCGGGCATCTTCGCAGCCTTCGGCGCACCGGCCACGAAAGCGGCTCAACTGGTGTTTGACGAAGTCAACGCCGCCGGTGGTATCCACGGCCGCAAAATCCGCTTCATCGTCGAAGACCACGCTTACCAGATGCCAAAAGCGATCTCCGGCATGAACAAGCTGATCAATGGCGACAAAGTGTTTGCCATGCTTTTGTCGTTGGGCACACCGATGAATATCGCCGCCTTCAAGCTGCAGGACGCCAAGAAAATCCCGAACGTCTCCCCACTTTCGGCAGCCCGCCAAATGGCTGAGCCGGTGCACCCACTGCACTACGCGGGTACCGCATCATACTACATGCAGATTAAAGTAGGCGCGCCATATCTGGCCAACAAACTTGGCAAGACGAAGCTTTGCTCCATGTACCTGCCGACCGATTTCGGTAAAGAAATTCAAGAAGGCACGGTAGACGCGGCCAAAGAAATCGACGGTCTGGAATTCGTAACCGAGACCACACACAAGCCGGATGATTCTGACTTCGTGGGTGCGTTGCAGAAGCTGAACAGCGAAGGCTGCGAAGTCGTGACGTTGGCCTTGGGCGTACGTCAAGCCATCACAGTTGCCGGTACCGCCAAGAAGCTGGGCCTCAGCAATATGGCATTCATGAACTCGTCTGCGGGTTTCCACTCCGTCATGGCGAAAGTGCCGGGCGGTGTGACCGAAGGCTTGTATGCGGCGGCCGGTTGGGCCGACCTTCTGTCCCGCATGGACAATCCCGAGGTGCAGAAATTCTTCAAAGAGTTCACCGAGGCCACAGGCGAGAAACTGCCTGGCACAGGCGCTTTGCTCGGTCACTCCGGAGCGATAACGATGGTGAGGGCCTTGGAGGCAGCCGGTCCCGACCTAAACGCCGAGACTTTCCAGAAGGGTATGGAAAGCCTGTTTTACTTTGACGCCGTGTCCGGGAACCGGGTGGACTACTCCGCCAATGACCGACAGGGTGCCGATGGCATCACCATCAACATGATTAAAGATGGGAACTGGGAACTGCTCGACACGATCTACCCTTCGAAGGTTTACTGAGCCAACAGACAGACCTGACACAACAAGAAAGAGGGGCGCTCCACGGCGTCCCTTTTTGTTTTTGGAACCTCAATAATGCCCCCGTCTAATCTCACCTCACAGACTTTCGCCTGCAATGGGCAGACCATCCACGCTAAGGTGGGCGGACCGGATGATGCGCCGGTGATGCTATTTTTGCACGGGTTTCCAGAATATTGGGTGGCCTGGGAAGCTGTTGCGCGACAATTCGCGGACCGTTACCGCGTGGTGTTGCCGGATCAGCGCGGCTTTAACCTGTCTTCAAAACCCACGGATCGGGGAGCCTACAACACCAAGCATTTGGTGGCCGACATGGCGGACCTCGTGGAGCAGGTCGCACCCGACCAGCGTTTCATTTTGTGCGGGCACGATTGGGGTGCGTCCGTCGCGTACGCCTTTGCGATGCGCGATCCGGAGCGGGTGGAAAAACTCATCATCGCCAACGGCGTCCACCCGATCTGTTTTCAAAAAGCGCTCTACGAAGACCCTGCACAAACTGACGCCAGCCAATATATGAACGTGTTGCGCACCGAGGGCAGCGAAGGACGCCTGTCGCGGGACACCTATCAGCCGCTGATGAACATGTTTGAGAAATTCTCCGCCGCACCTTGGTTGGACGGGGGAGTGGGGGACAGTACGCGTTCCGCCTATTTAGAGGCTTGGTCGCAGCCCGGTGCGCTGTCCGCCATGCTGAACTGGTATCGCGGCTCGCCCATGGTTGTGCCGGACAGCGGTACACCACCAACGCCCTTTCCCATCACCCATGCCATGCGCGAGAAATACGCACTCACCATGCCGCATTTGCTTTTGTGGGGGATGGACGACACCGCCTTGCTGCCCAGCGCCCGGGCGGACTTGCATCAATTTTGCACTGATCTGACGGTGATTGAATTTGAAAACGCGAGCCATTGGATTTTGCACGAAAAGCCGGACAAGGTGGCAAACGAGATTACACGCTTTTTGGATGGGACAGCATGAGAGCAGCAGAGCGACCCGTGGCGTTGGTGACTGGCGGCGCACGCGGAATTGGCGAGGGCATCGTACGAGACCTCGCACGCGACCATGACGTGATGTTTTCCTTCAACACCAGCGCCAGCCGGGCCAAAACGTTGATCGCGAGCCTCCCCTCGATTCACGGTGTGCAAATAGATTTCGCCGAGACGGGTGCTGCCGACCACCTCATATCCGAGGCCCTGTCTCACTTCGGGCGGCTGGACGTGGTGGTGAACAACGCAAGCCTCGGCAAACCCAGCAGCACGGCAGACAGCGACCCGACCCTGTATCGTGAGATGTTTGAAACCAACGTCATTTTCCCCGTCGCGGTGATCCGGGCAGCGCTGCCACACCTGACCGGCCACGGGCGGATCGTGAACATTTCATCTGTGAACGGTCAGTTTCCACCGGCTGCGGCGGGCGCTTTCGCGGCAACGAAGGCAGCATTGGAAGCGTGGAGTGTCTCTATGGCTAAAGAGTTAGGGCCCTGCAACATACGCGTAAACTGCGTATCGCCCGGTGTGATTTTGGTCGACGATGTCCAACGACCCGCCGAGGTTATGGCCAAAATTACGGATCAAACACCGCTCGGCAAAATCGGCACGACCGATGATGTGGCCAAGGCCGTGCGTTATCTGGCGACTGACGATTCGTCACACGTTACTGGCGAGTGCATTCGGGTTGCGGGCGGCTACGGTCGGTGAGTCTGATCAGGGCTCCTCACTTGAACGGCTCTTTCAGTCTAACCAGCCTGTCATCACACCACGTCAGCATCTTTCAAGAACGCTTTGATGATTTCCACCAACATTTCGGGCTGCTCTACGCAGGGGATGTGACCACAGCCTTTAATGACTTCATAGCGGCAATCAGGGATGAGCTTTGCTGTGGCCAAGACGGTTTGAGGAGGCGTGGACCCGTCCTGATCGCCCGCGATGCAAATTGAAGGCACTTTGATCTCGGTGGCCTGCAGCCGCAGATCGGCATCGCGCAACGCCATGCACGTGCCCAGATAGCCTTCATACGGCACGCGCTCCACCATGTTGCGATAGCCCGCCACGTCGTCCGGCCTTTCGGCGTGAAACGCCGGTGTGAACCAAAGGCCCATGATTGTGTCCAGCAAAGGCGTGATGCCGCTGTCTTGAATGGCGGCGATGCGGGCCGGCCACATCTCATCGTTGCCGATCTTCGCGCCTGTGCAGCACAAAACCAAAGCCCGAACGAGATCGGGCCGTTCTTCATAGGTTTTTTGGACAATCAACCCGCCCACCGACAGGCCGCAGAGCACAGCATTGTTTATGCCCAGATGGTCCAACAAACCGATCAGATCGTTCGCGTGATCTTCGATCTTGTAGGGAGCTGGTGTGGCCTCAGACAGGCCGTGGCCACGCTTGTCGTATAGAACAATGGAGCACTCTCCCACCAAGCGCACGATGACATCGCGCCAAATACGGAAGTCCGTGGCCAGTGAGTTTGAAAACACCAGCGTAGGCTTGTCATCCGGCGCGCTGATGACCTGATAGTGGAGCGTAACGCCGTTGACCTTGGCAAATTGCATGGATTGAGCCTTCTGTCAGAGCCGTTCCCGTTCAAACGGGACCGTTTGAGCGAAAGGAACCGCGTTAAAACAATAAGCAAGAGGTAATCGACGCTGTAAAGAAGCGGTGATTGGCTCTAGCCGGGAGTGTTTTCGTTCAGTACCGTCGCTACCATAGAACTGGCTTCCAATGTGCGGTGTACGGGGCATTTGTCAGCAATTTCCAACAGTTTATCATCCAGCCCATCGGGTACTCCGCCCTCAATATCAATACGGCGCACAAACCGGTCGATACGGCCACCTTTGGTGACTTGATCTTGAGTACAGTGTGCACAGTCGCTGGTGTGCACCTTGTTGTGGGACACGCGCACGCTGATGCGACCCAGTTCCATCTTTTTGTGGTCCGCATACATGCGCAGTGTCATGGACGTGCAAGCTGCGAGGGCGGTGGCAAGGAAATCGTAAGGGGATGGGCCCGTGTCCAATCCGCCAACGCTTTCCGGTTCATCCGCAAACAAGCGATGTTTTCCGGCCAGCACCGTGTTTTGAAACTTGCCCTCCCCCGTCTCAGCTACGCGGACGGCCTCTTCTGTCTCGCTGGTGTGACCGGTATCGGCGGGTAAGTATCTTTGCACCCAGCCCGTGATGATACTTGCGGCAAATTCCGCATCTGCGGCCCGACTCAGCAAGTGATCGGCACCATCCAAGGACACGAAGCTTTTTGGATGCTTGGCGGCGCCGAAAATTCCGGTGGCGTTCTCCACGCCCACAGTGGCGTCTGTGGGCGCGTGCAGAACCATTAACGGTTTGCGCATGGTTTTGATCGCGTCGCGCAAGTTTGCTTCACGCGCATCGTCGATGAACTGTTTTTTTATGGTGAAAGCACGGCCCTGTAGAGAAACCTGCGCGGTGCCCTGCTCTTCTATCGTCGTCAAGTCCGCATCGAAATTGTGGAGCACATGGCTTACGTCTGACGGCGCGCCGATGGTCGCCACGGCTTTGACCTCGGCAATCTGGCCGGCCGCCATTAACACTGCCGCACCGCCCAAGGAATGACCGATAAGCAATGCGGGGGCCTCAAAGTGTTCCCGCAGATAATCAGACGCTAAAACGAGGTCTTGGACGTTGGATGAGAAATTGGTGGAGCTGAATTCGCCATTCGAGGACCCAAGACCGGTAAAATCAAACCTCAAGACAGCAATGCCGCTGCGGGCCAGATGGGCCGAGATGCGTCGGGCGGCCAGGATGTCTTTCGAGCAGGTAAAGCAATGGGCAAAAAGCGCATAGGCCCGAACGGGCCCCGAGGGCACATCAAGACGTGCGGCCAAAACGTCCCCGCCATGACCGGGAAACGAGATGCGTTGTGTGGTGATGGTGCTCATCGGAGTCTCCTGATTACGTGTGCCCAGCGGTTAGGACGGTCGTTAAAACAGAATGGGGATGCGGTCCTGCAGACCGCACCCCCAAACGGGTTGGCTTCACCTAGAGCGGTGAGCGGCCCTGTTCCGCATAGCGATGGGACACCCACGCGACGATCAAGCCAAAGACGATGTGACCCCACAGTGCCACCCATGTAATGCCGCCCCAGCCCAAGAAAGGCGGATTGCCGGAGACGAGATGAGCCATAATGTAAAGGGCGAAGACGAAGAGCACGACGCCGTAGACTGTCCCCGTCACCCACCAAGGCAAGGGTGCAACCGCGTTAGAGATGGGGCGAGCCAGCACCATATAGCCCAACGGATAGAGCAGCAGGCCCGTCAAAACGTGCATACCATGGCCAAGCCCGAGCGCAGAGATCGCACCCGCTTTTACCCCGAAAATCACTCCAAGTGACTGATTGGCCAAGCCCACCGGCGCCAGCTTCGCGCCCAGATAGGGGCTGGCGATGCTCTTGAGCAACGGCGAAATGAACTGACCGAAAAGATCAAACCCGATGGTGGCGAACGCACCCGCCACAAGAGCGGTTGCCAAGAAGGATGCATTGATGTGGGGGAGGGCAAAGCTGGCCATGATATGTCTTTCTGTTTCTAAAATGCGTTGAAAAAGGCGAGTGCTCTAAGTCAGCTTTGCGCTGCCTAAAGGCACGGAGAACTGACTGCACCAAACGGTGAATGTGTCGAAAGCGGACTGCATGATGCCCTTGGGCAATTCATAGACCTGACGACCGTTCAGTGTCTTCAGCTTCGCAAATTCGGTTTTCTTGGAGAATTTGGACCCGTTGGAAAAGCCTAGCGTTGGAGACGGTGCACCATCAAGGCTGAAGTCCGAGCCAAGGACAACCAGAATGCGATCACCCTCTTTCTCAATGGTTACCGTACCTTTGGTGACGTGATTGCTTTGGCCAAAGAACTGACCGGTGCGCAACACTTCGCCGGCGGAGGCATGGTCTGTGGCGGCGAACATCAATCCAAGAGCGAACAGGGCTGAAGCGAGCGGAGCCGCACGGCGCATGAAGGAAACACGGTTCTCTGATTTTTTGACGATACGTTGGGCGACTGGAGACAGTGTGGTCATGGGAGTTGTCCTTTTTTGAATGTTTATCGGTGTTGGCTTCAGTTGGTTCTTATCCGTTTGCGGTGGGCTGCTGCTGTCCCGCTCCAGCAATATGATTATTTGGAACCAATTGGTCTAATAACGTCTCATCACGAAAAAGAGAGTTGTGTACCGTTTGGTTTATTATAAATAGCCATGGACCAATGCGAGGCGGTTTACGCTTCGCCATTTACAAATGCCGCAAAGATAAAGAGACCAGCATGGCCAGACCGAGAGAGTTCGAAATCGATCAAGCCATTGAAAAGGCAATGCATTTATTTTGGCAGCTGGGGTATCACGCCACCAACCTACCAGAACTCCTGACCGCAATGGAAATATCGCGCGGCAGTTTTTATAAAGCTTTTGACAGCAAAAAAGACGTGTTTCTGCGCGCCCTAGCCCTTTATGAGATGCGCAACGTCACGCCCGGCATCGCATTGCTGGAAGATGCTAGCTTGTCCGGGCAAGAGGCTATTTCCCGCCTTTTTGGCTCCGCCCAACAAGCCATCGAAGACGGAGACAAGCGCGGCTGCCTGCTGTGCAGTGCGGCTGCAGAAACAGCTTATCACGACGCCGAAATTGCACAGGCCGTGAACACCCAACTCAACGCGCTGACGGGAGCTTTCGCAATGGCGCTATCGAGAGGCACCTCCCTCCCCAACATCCCCACCGCCGACCAAAAAGCCGAGGCGAAACGACTGGCACAAAGATATGTGGGTCTCAGAGTGATGCAGCGCAGCGGGGTGCGGACAGTCTAGCTCAAAACACTCAGCTCAACTGACCCAAATTCCCAGACTGCACGAGTGCGTGACGGTTTGCTGAAACGAGAAGTGTTTGTGACCCTCCGTACAATTGTGTCGATAGCGCTCTCACGAAAGGCAACAAGTGGCCCCTAGACCGGTTCATAATTTGATGAAACCGCTCGGTTGCGAAGAACAACCCGGCGCTTAAGCGCCGCCCCTCCCCCACCTAGGGTCGCGAAGGCCTCTTGAGGCCGACAGCGTGAGCGCCACAACTGGATCAATTCTATCGAAGATAAAAATGGTCTAAGGGCAGCGACTGGAACAAGAACCAATTCGAACTGCGTGTCCGAGTTTATGTATCGCTCGCTATGCTGACCAACATTGGGCCGCCTATGGAGGCTCTAACTGAATCAATCGAAACCCTGCCACGATACTGACACACCCTGTCAGCATGGCGCAGGTTGTGGCCTTTTATCCGGGCGCCATTCGGCCCATATTCCGAGGATGGTAGACTCATCTAAAAAACCAAGCTCCACCTCCGATCGCGCGTCGGGGTTTGAAGAAGCGCCGCAAGCTCCTTTTGAGGGCAAACCACTTTCCACCGATATCGCATCTTGGGCGGAAGAAATCGCGCGCGAAGGTGATGCAGCGCCTGTGGCAGACGCAGTGGTCACAAAAGAACCTTCTCAGGGGGTGACGGAATCACAGATCGCCAAGCGGGCCGTGGGCCGTAAAGCGCGGGGCAGCGCGGAAAAGCCAACGGCCTCCGGCGTAAGGCCGCGCCCGAAACCCGATGGGCCGGGGAAGACGAAGAGCAAGCCGAAAACCGCCAAACCAAAGGACAGCGATTTTACGTCCAGCGCGGGGCGTGCCCTGCCGTCAGACCGGCGCGACAACCAAGTGGGCGACAAGCGCACAGGGGGCGGCACGGTGATCGGTGGCACCAATGATGTGCGTGAGCGCGTGGCAGCAGGTCTGAACCCCGTGGCGGGCCTGGCCGTGTCAGCAGAAGAAGCGCTGGCCCTGGAATCAACCTCCGGCGTGACAGCCACCGTGCAGGCCCTGTCGGACCTCATCGAGCATGGACGGGAAGAACTGAAGGGCGATATCTGGGTGCCCCACCGCCCGGACCGTCCTGAAAAAGACCCGGACCAAAAACCCTTCACGGTCGTCAGCGATTTTGAGCCCAAGGGCGACCAGCCAACGGCCATTGCCGATTTGGTGGAAGGCTTGCGCGGAGTGGACTTTACGCAGGACGCTTCGAGACGCGCAGAAGGCGCTCCTCAGCATGAGAGTGGTCTTTCGAGACGCGGCTCTGCCGCTCCTCAGGATGAGGGCGAAAGCAAGGACGGCCAACTGAGCGCCCCAGTCAGCCACGGGGCCAACCGTGGTGAGCAGACCCAAGTGCTGCTGGGTGTCACCGGCTCGGGCAAAACCTTCACCATGGCCAAGGTAATCGAGGAGACCCAGCGCCCTGCCCTCATTCTTGCGCCCAACAAGACGCTGGCGGCGCAGCTTTATGGCGAGATGAAAAGCTTTTTCCCCGACAACGCCGTGGAATATTTCGTCTCCTATTACGACTACTACCAACCCGAGGCCTATGTACCGCGGTCGGACACGTTCATTGAGAAAGAATCCTCGGTCAACGAACAGATCGACCGAATGCGCCACTCCGCCACCCGTTCGCTGCTGGAGCGGGACGATGTGGTGATCGTGGCCTCCGTTTCGTGCATCTACGGCATCGGCTCGGTGGAAACCTACACCGCCATGACGTTCCAGATGAAGATTGGCGACCGGCTGGACCAGCGTCAATTGCTGGCCGACCTTGTGGCGCAACAATATAAACGCAGAGACATGGATTTTCAGCGCGGTTCGTTCCGCGTGCGCGGCGACACGATTGAGATCTTCCCCGCCCACCTGGAAGAACGGGCATGGCGCATCAGCCTGTTCGGCGATGAGATTGAGGGCATCACCGAGTTTGATCCGCTGACGGGGCAGAAGACCGACCAGCTCAAAAGCGTGAAAATCTATGCCAACAGCCACTACGTCACACCGCGCCCAACGCTGCAACAGGCGGTCAAGGAGATCAAAACCGAACTCACTTGGCGGCTGGAAGAACTGACCAAGGCGGGCCGCTTGCTGGAAGCGCAACGGCTGGAACAGCGCACAAAATTCGACATCGAGATGATTGAAGCCACCGGCGCTTGCGCGGGCATTGAGAACTATTCACGCTATCTGACGGGGCGCAAGCCCGGCGAGCCGCCGCCAACCCTGTTTGAATATTTGCCGGACAACGCCATCGTGTTTGCCGATGAAAGCCACGTCACCATTCCGCAGATCGGCGGCATGTATCGGGGTGACTTCCGCCGCAAGGCGACGCTGGCGGAATACGGCTTCCGCCTGCCCTCCTGCATGGACAACCGGCCCCTGCGGTTTGAAGAATGGGACGCCATGCGCCCCCAGACTATTGCTGTGTCCGCCACACCCGGCGGCTGGGAGATGGAGCAAGCCGGCGGCGTGTTTGCCGAACAGGTCATCCGCCCCACGGGCCTCATCGACCCGCCGGTGGAAATTCGCACCGCCAAAACGCAGGTGGACGATGTGGTGGACGAGATCAAACAGGTCTCCGCACAAGGCTACCGCACGCTCGTCACCGTGTTGACCAAGCGCATGGCGGAAGATCTGACCGAATATATGCACGAACAGGGCGTGCGCGTGCGCTACATGCACTCGGATATCGACACGCTGGAACGCATCGAGATCATCCGCGACCTGCGGCTGGGTGCCTTTGACGTTCTGATCGGCATCAACCTGTTGCGAGAGGGTTTGGACATTCCCGAATGCGGGCTGGTGGCCATTCTGGACGCCGACAAAGAGGGCTTCCTGCGCTCTGAAACCAGCCTTGTGCAAACCATTGGCCGTGCCGCGCGCAATGTGGACGGGCGGGTGATCCTCTATGCCGACCAGATGACCGGCTCCATGGAGCGGGCCATCGCGGAGACCGACCGCCGCCGCGAAAAGCAGGTGGCCTATAATACCGAGCACGGCATCACGCCGGAATCGATCAAGCGCGATATCGGCGACATTCTCTCCTCCGTATACGAGGGCGACCACGTGCGCGTGGATGCAGGGCTCGCAGACGAAGGCGCGTTGGTGGGCAACAATATGAAGGCCCATATCGAGCATCTGGAAAAAGACATGCGCGACGCCGCCGCTGACCTGGACTTCGAAAAAGCCGCCAACCTGCGCGACGAAATCAAACGCCTGCAGGAAACCGAATTGCTGGTGGCCGACGACCCATTGGCCCGCGACGTGGGCGTGAGCAACACGCAAAAGGCCCGCGCAACGAGGGCCAAACGCGGCAAACACACCAAAGGCGCAGCAAACTCCAGCCCTCCCCCCGGTGGGGAGGGTGGCCCGCGCAGCGGGTCGGGTGGGGGGACCTCACAAACAAGCACCAGCCTGTTCGCCAAACCGCATCTGGACGAAATGACCGTGGGCCGGACGGAAAAGCCAGCCACGCCCGAAGGCTGGCAGGCGCCGAAGAAGCCGGGCAACCGAGGGAGCGAAGAGCGACCCGCGTCAGCGCCCTCGCGGAGCGAAGGCGAAGCGGACAGCGTGAGCCCAAGCAGTGGCTGGGAACCACCCCGCAAAACGTGGATGGAAAACAGCCGCAAGGGGATTTCAACCGATGGCGCGGAACATGGGAGTGGGGCGAAGGGTGGTAGTGCCGATGGAAAGCGCCCGATGCCGAGAAGCACGAGCGGGAAGCCCGGTCAGCGGGGTGGGTTTAAGGCGAATAGGGGGAAGCGTTAAGGGAGCATATGAAGCTTATTGACAGCCAAGAGATGGAAACACATCATGTATGCTGAGAATGATAAACGAGAAAATTAGGTCGATTTTGGAATGGATTTTGGTAGTTCGGTTACTATGCACGGTCAGAATAGTATATCGCCAAACCTCGAACAGAGACTGCAGGTTAGAGAATTAATCGCTCATGGCATAACGCATGATTTTCAGAGAGTTTTGCGGACTGCAGGCGATCGGGTTCAAAGCTTAAGAGATACATGTTCACTTATGAACGATCTTCGCGTGAACGATCTTCTTGATATTCTATCTTTGCATTTGAAGAACATATCACGGCAACTAACTCATATTGCTGACGAAATTGATGACACCTCACCTTCTCAACCGTTAAGCATTTCATACGAAAACAAGCATAAGCTGAAACTGCTCTTTCAATCAACAAAAAATACCTTAATATACCTAGCCAACCATGTAACAAATGAGAACGTGTCAATTGAAATAAAAATCATAAAAAATGCCCTTGACAGAAACGAGAAACAAATTTCCGAGCTACTGTCCTTTCAAATAAATGACTCGATTAATGATACAAAGATCATGCCCATTCGAAAAAAGTTTATTGAGATAGCATCTGATTTGTCAACTGTATTCAAAAACAACAATGTTCACTTTCCCACGAGCTTTGGCTACTATAATTTGACTGGCAACATCAGAAATAGCGATTCTTTTTTTACAATATTCTTGTCCAATTTGATTGCAAATGCAGTCATTCACGGCCAAAGTCACCGCCCCTTCAAGCTCACGTTGCAAAGCGAAAAATGCGGCCTCAACAACGACGGAAATGAACTAATAAATGTCATAGTCGAAGACAACGGCCCTGGAATTTCATCAGCCGATCAAGAGCGAGTATTCAAGCTGTTTGAACGTGGGGTTGTCGTAAATGGTAAGCCAGGTTCTGGCGTTGGCTTGGCTTTTGCGAAAGAAGCTTGCCGAATAATGGGCGGAAGTCTACACTTAGATAAGAATTTTAAGGGCGGGGCGCGCTTCGTAGCGTCACTACCCGACATAAGGAATTAGAATGGCAGTCTTGATTGTTGACGATGACGAGAAAGATAGAAAAATTGTTGCAGAGCATTTTTCTCGTAATCAGTCTCACTTAGTTATTGAATGCGGCTCTGTTGTTCAATTTGAAACTACGCTTGCTATTTTGAAAACAAAGTCGTCAGATTCGCCTGCCTTAATACTGTTAGACCTCCAGATCGAAGGCGATGCGAATGCTGGATGGAAGATGTTGCAATTAGCAAAGGCATCATTGCCCCATGTTCCAGTTGTTATTGTATCCAGCGATAACCGGAAAAGGACTAAGCAGAAAAGTTACGCTGGAGGAGCGTGCACACATGTGAGTAAAGGCATTGATTCATCCGCGTACAGAGCTAAAATGGCTCAGCTGGAAGAGTATTGGCAAGATGTAGCAGAAATATTGTAACGCATGAAGGTCGACCTTGTAATAATTGACGATGATGAAAGTATATTTTCACGCATACCAGATTTTGTTCGCCAGAAATATAATGTTATCGAGTGTTCCAATGTGAACTCGTTTTTAAATTTTATAACAAGTAGATTTCGAGACATATCATCATTTATTGCTCTAGTGGATATTAATATCGACAATGAGTCCGGCGTTGACGTCGTGAAAAGCCTTTACGAGTGCGGGATCGAGTTCCCAGTTATTTTCTTTTCTGATGACTCTAGACGAAAAACGAAGGCAGACGCCGCAAGCGTCGGTCCATTCGGTTATGTTGAGAAAGGACTCATCGGCACAGACGCTGGTGCACATGTTGACGACAATCTGGGACAAGCGCTGATGCGAGCTGAGGGAGCGCTCTTGTTCCGAAACAATTCCAGTATTCATCACAACCGAAACAAAGGCGTTGAGTCTCTCATTTTGGTTGGCTCTATGGAGCACGAGATACGCCAGTTTTTGCAACCCATAACAAACAGAGCGGCGCACCTTCTCTCCATAACTGATGATTACAGACTAATTGACGAATGTAACGCTATCGCTTCTCAAGTTGATGCGCTCACTCAATTTATGAATCCAACATTCGAATATATTAGACATGGAACAAGCCTTTTCAGCTTGGAAAAATTCGCAGTAAAGCCATATATTACAGATTTGTATCACTCCTTAGGGTCCGCTGGAGAAGATATTGTTTTACACGCTAATATCCCAGATTATACTTCGATAGACTACGATCGATTTCGTTTGCAGCAAATAATAAATAATCTGGTGAAAAACGCGGAAAAATATGGCAAGTCTCCGAAAAATATAGAATTGCATTGCTTCTTAGAAAATGAAGAAGTTGTTTTTGAAGTATCCAATCACGGAGAACCTATCACTGACGCTATAAAATCGATAGGGTTGTTTAACCCACGCTTTAGGGACGCGAAAGTGGCAAACCTAGTTGAAGGAGAGGGTATTGGCTTAGCGTTGGTTCGCCTGCTGGCTGAACTTGGTCAAGGGAAAGCATATCACAAACCAACAGTTAGTGGAAACACCTTTGGGATCAAATTACCCATCACTTGAGGACTTGATATAAAGAAGCCAAGGCGCCAAGGAGGGCAATTACTGATATAGTCGCGAATATTAAGCTTCTGATCTCTCGGTTGGATGTATAATCTTTCAGAGCTTTTTCGATCCTCTCATTCACTTCATTCGATGTTAACAATTTGACGCCAACACCTTCACTCAATTCATACGTGTTGCTTTGAATTATTTTCTCTGACCTTGCTATCTGCACACACTCTCTTGCGAATGCAGCAGTCTCTGCAACGGTCGCCTTTCCTTTTATCAAATATGTCTCGAACAACTTGATTTCCGGCGCACTAAATTTTTCAGCCCCAACTCGACCTGAGTAAGCTACCACTGGGAGACCGAATTTTCTCTTTGTGAGGCGAGCAAAAGCTATTCCAGCGCGATCTAAGTCGTCGTTCTTTAGATTTATATCCGTGACTACCAAATGATATTTCAAATCACCTGATAACTCCTCAATTGCTGTTTCAATGCTAGATACCGCAATCACAGAAGAGTCATTCGCCTCCAAGAGTTTTTTCATAGTTTCTCTGGGTTCATCAAGATCATCCACTAAGAGAATTGTTGGACGTGTTGCAATCATCTGATTTCTCTGGCCTTTGCTGCCTATCACTTGTCTATTATTGTTACACGTTTAGACGAGGCTTACCACGCTTTTTAAATTCATGGTTCGAACTATTAGACAGATCGTTGTTAGGTGCGTGATCATTATAGTTATTTACTGTCAATTCGTTCTTTATCCAGACCGTCATCCTCCGATCCAGACTACTGTAGATTTGTCAATTCTGGCAACCCTGTTCCTCCTCCCCTAAACTCGCTCCCACCTCATCACGCAAACCGGGTCTGTTGTCGTTCTTCAGGTCTGTGGTAGGGGTGGTTTTTGGGTTTCGTGAGTCACTTTTTGCCTTCTGCATTCAGTGTCTTGGCCATACCTAGGTATGGACTCCTCGTGGACATCGGGGCGCGGGATCGGGCCCTGCTCTGGATATGGTGCGTGGGGCTATCCTCATAACCCCGTGGTCAAGCTGTCCCCTCGGTCAAGGCCCGCTGTGAATGCCCTCCCCTCTTCCTTGCTGCTGTTGCTTGTGTTGGGGTGGTGACAGGGGTTTTGGTTGGGAGATTGAGTTATGTCGGTAAAAGAAACGGTGGAGGCCATTTATAAGGCCTACAAGGCGCGCGATCTGGACGGGACATTGGCGCAGATGTCTGAAAATATGCGCTACGAGTGGCCGTATGACGCCACCAACCCGCTTTGCGGCTGCTGCCACGGGCGTGACGCCATGGCGGAACGGCTGATGGCGCTGGGGGCCGATTTTGAGTTTCACAATTTTGAGGTGGACGACCTGATTGTCGTCGGCGACCGGGCGGCGGCCCGCATCACCATGACCCTCTCCAGCAAGAAATCCGGCGCGCCCTTGATCAATCGCGGAGCGCATTTCTGGCGGTTTGAGAACGGCAAGGCGGTGGAGCTGATCGAGCACTACGACACCGCCCTGCTGGCTACCCACGCGGGGGACGCCTGCCACATGCTGCCCGCCGCGTGATCAAACGCACGTCACACCGCTTCCAGACACCGCTTCCCGCCAGGCTCAAGGCGACCTCACGGGCCCGTTATTTGGGCCGTGCGTTAATACACATTCATCTTACGTTCATCTAAGGCATGGTCATTTTGTCGCGCTCAGGGACCTCCGCACAGAGCGCCGATTTCAAAAGATGCGGAGAAAGAGGGAAGGAGACCACCTTATGAAGTTTTCCGCACTTGCGATCATCGCGGCCATCGCCACCGTTTTGGGTTTTAGCGCCCCGAACGCGTCCGCCATGCCTCGCGCCGGTCAAGCGCCGATCACCATGTTTGAGACGGCTGGGACGGCCACACCCGTTCACTACCGTCGCTATCGCCACCGCCATCGGGGCTATCGCCGTTACCGCCGCTATCGCCGGTACTATCGTCCGCGTCGCTATTACCGTCCGCGCCGTTCGCACCGGCACTATCACTGCCACCGCCGGTTCTGCCACACGCACCGCCACCGTCGCGGTCACCACCGCTAGGCCGCGGGTCTAACGACCGGGCAGTGCTTTGGGGATAAAGCACGCACCCTTAAAGAAGGGCCGATGACACACCGTCATTGGTCCTTTTTGTTGCGCTCAGCGCAACGGGGCCCTTTTTTGTTGCGCTCAGCGCAACGGGGCCCTTTTTGTTGCGCTCAGCGCAACGGGGGCCCTTTTGCTGCTGGCGCAGCCGGATGGGCCTTTGCTTACACAACCACACAGTGACGCCAGAATGTCGCAGATTGCTTGACGTTTACGTCAAAAAAAGCGATCACATGGGGCATTGTCATCGGGAACGGTGGCGACACTTTAAGCACGGCCAGAGGGGCGCAGATCTCTCGACCGTACCAAATAGGCCCGCGCATCCCGTAAGATGCGTTGCGGCACGGAGGAGAGAGACATGAAACAGGTTTTGATCGCGCTGGCTGTGGCCGGCACGTTTGGCATTTCAGCCGCCAGCGCACAGGCCATCCAGGGCAGTTGGCGCACAGCCAGCGGTGAAACAGCCGCCATCGCCAAGTGCGGCGGGTCCTATTGCGTGACCCTGCGCAGCGGAAAATATTCCGGCAAGCGTATCGGACGCATGAAAGGTTCCGGCAACAAATATAGCGGCACCATCACCGATCCGACAGATGATAAAAAATATGCCGGCACGGCCACCGTATCCGGCTCCAGCCTGAAAATGCGCGGTTGCGCGCTGAAGATTTTCTGCAAAACGCAGACTTGGAAAAAGAAATAACGATCAGGATTTCGCGGGTTCGCCCGCTCCTGCTATCGAAGTTTCAGAAGGCTGGGAGCAATCCCGGCCTTTTTTGGTTTGAGCGCGTGCGTATTGCCGGAGCGCCGTTAACACACATAGACCCGAGATGAACGCACCCCTCAGCCCCGGTTCAAACGGGATATGGCACACCGAACACGGCTGGTGATGCGGCCACGTTTAAGTGCCAGTTTTGGGGGTCTTTATGCTTTACCGTCGTTTCTTTCTCGTCACGCTGTTTGCCGCCGTTTTGGGCCTGCTGACGTCCAACCTGCTCAACGCCGCAGCACAGCGTGACCACCACCTTACCGGCGGCGTTTCCTTAAAGGCACAAACCCTAACCCTGACACACCGAGGGTAAAGTCAGCACAGCTTGGCAAAATGGGAACCGGGCCTCGGTGAACCGCGACGCTTGCGCGTCACAATTGGCAGCGATACACGAGGCCATGAACCATCATCCCGTCCCGCACCCGAACCCACCTTCCATCATCGATCTGCCAGTCATTTCGCCGCCACACCTGGAACCGCAGAGCTTTGAAAGTGCTGCTGACGCCGTGGCCGCACTGGCCGCGATCTATCGCACCGGAACGGGGTTTCTGCGCGATCATTTCAAGCACGTTTTGGCCACCGGAGACGGCAAAGCCAAGTATCGGGCATATTATCCATCGGTGCGTTTTCAGACCGTGTCCCACTCCCGCGTGGATTCGCGACTGGCCTATGGCTATGTGCCCGGCCCGGGCCAATACAGCGCGACCGTCACACGTCCCGACCTGTTCAATGCCTATCTGGAAACCCAGCTCGCGTTGATGTTGCAGAACCATGGCGGCGTGATCACGGTTGGCATGTCAGACACGCCCATCCCGCTGCATTTTGCGTTTGAAGAGGGCGCTCATGTGGAAGGGTCCATCGAGGATGCCATCGACCGTCCTTTGCGAGACTTATTCGATGTGCCGGACCTGTCCACCACCGATGATCGGATCGTCAATTCGCAGTTCATGACAGAAAGTGCACAACCCATTCCGCTCGCGCCGTTCACCGCACAACGTGTGGATTACTCCTTGCACCGCCTGTCGCACTACACGGCAACATCGCCGGATCATTTTCAGAACTTTGTGCTTTTCACAAATTACCAGTTCTACGTCGATGAATTTGTCGGCTTCGCGTTGCGCTCTTTGGGAGAGGCGGGAAGCGGCTATGAGAGTTTTGTGGAACCGGGCAACCGCATCACGACAAGGGATGGGGTCGTCGCAGAAGGCAAACCGCTGGCGCGCCTGCCGCAAATGCCGACCTATCATCTCAAGCGCCCGGATAAATCGGGAATTACCCTCGTCAATATCGGTGTCGGCCCCTCCAACGCCAAAACGATTACTGACCACGTGGCTGTGCTGCGACCTCACACGTGGCTCATGCTCGGCCACTGCGCCGGATTGCGCAACAGCCAGCGGCTGGGCGATTATGTGTTGGCCCATGCTTATGTGCGCGAAGACCATGTTTTGGACGATGATCTGCCGGTTTGGGTGCCTGTCCCGGCCCTAGCGGAGGTGCAGGTGGCCTTGGAGACAGCCGTTGCAGACGTGACAGGCTATGTGGGCTACGATCTCAAGCAAGTGATGCGCACAGGTACGGTCGCCACCATCGACAATCGCAACTGGGAATTGCGGGATCAACGCGGTCCGGTGCAGCGACTCTCGCAGAGCCGCGCGATTGGTCTGGACATGGAATCTGCCACGATCGCCGCCAATGGATTTCGTTTCCGCGTACCATACGGTACGCTGCTGTGCGTGTCCGACAAACCTTTGCATGGCGAGTTAAAACTGCCCGGCATGGCGACGGAATTCTACAACCGGCAAGTGCGGCAACATCTGGAAATCGGTATCAAAGCGCTGGAAAAACTGCGCGATATGCCGCCTGAACGGTTGCATTCGCGCAAGCTGCGCTCCTTTGCGGAGACGGCTTTTCAGTGATGATGCGCATCTGGCGTGGGTTTTTTCGCCCTTTTTTGGCTTTCGGGGCGGCCTGTTTGTGCCTTGGCCTCGTTTTGGGCTGGTTCCAGTCGGCGCATCCCGCTTTGGACAGTTTTTCTCATTTTCGCATGGTGTTTGCGGCTCTTCTGGCGTTCACCCTGCCCGTATTGTGGTTGACCCGACTGCGAAAGCTTCTTTGGACGAGCGTGGCGGTTCTTTTGGTTTCTGTGGCGCTGTCCGCACCCTACCTTCCGGGCTTCGAGCGGGGGTTTGCTGTCGCCAGCCTGACCGGCGACAAACCAAAACTGCGCGTCGTGCAAATGAACCTGCGCTTTGACAACAGGACGCCGTTGGATGCGGCAGACATAATCACCGATGCAAAGGCCGATATCATCATTCTGCAGGAAGTGACGCGCTACACAGATGGTGTTTTGGCACGACTGCAATCGACCCATCCCACGCAGATCACATGTCACACCAACAGGGTGGGCAGTGTCGCGATCCTGTCGCGCTATCCGCTGGACCCGGTCTTGGCACCGGATTGCCGACGCTGGCAGGGTTTTGCCCAGGCCACACTGCGCTTGCCCGATCAATTTGGAGACTCCAAGAGCGTGACGGTCGCAAGTTTTCACTCTCACTGGCCATGGCCACGCGGACAAGCCGCACAATTGGCCCGTTTGGAAAGCACGATTCAACGGCTGCCCGGACCGCTGATTTTTGCGGGTGATTTTAACTCCGCGCCTTGGAGTGCCGTGGTGCAGCGGCTGGCAAAATGGACCAACACGCAAGTTGTCAGCGGTCTGCACCTGACATGGGCACCGCGAACCCTGCGCAAGACGCCTGAATGGCTGCGACCCTTCACTTTCGCGCTGCTGCCCATAGACCATATCTTGCACAGCCGTCATTTTGCGCCTGCGGACCGCGAGCGTTTGGGACATGGAGGTTCGGATCACTACGCTGTGGTGACAGACTTTGTGTTTGTGGGTAAGTGAGCGCCCATCGACCAAAAATCAGACAGCCGGCAGGCGATCCCCATACACATCGAGCATCTTTGATTTTAGCAATTTGCCGGTGGATGATGCGGGTAAGGCGTCGTCGATGATGATGTGCGTTGGGCATTTGTAGGGAACGAGGTAATCGCGCAGGAACGTTCGCAAATCGTCCTCCGTCACCAATTCTCCCGGCACCACTTGAACGAAAGCGACCACCTCTTCATTGCCCTTGATCGGACGTCCTACCACCGCTGCCATGGTGACGGCTGGGTGGCGGCTAAGAGCCGCCTCCACTTCCGGCGGGTAGATGTTAAAGCCAGACCGGATGATCAGTTCTTTGGATCGTCCTGAGAGCGACAGCCTGCCATCCGCATCGAAAGAACCCAGATCGCCGGTGTGAAAATATCCTTCATCGTCCATAACGTCGGCGGTCGCCCCTGGGTTTTTATAGTAGCCCAGCATGACATTTGGGCCTTTGACTATGATCTCGCCGACACCGTCTTTTAGCCCCGTTTCACCGGGCGGCGGCACGACACGGACGTCCAGTTCCGGCAGTGGATGTCCGCAGGAAACGTCCTCCGAAGTGGCTTCGCTCAAAACAGCATTTTGAGTGGTGGAGATGCCGGGAGCGCATTCGGTCATGCCGTAGCCATTGTGTAACGGGATTTGGAAAAACGCTTCGACCCTGCGCTTCCAATCCGGGTCCAGCGGCGCGCCACCCGTCATGATGTGACGAAGTGGCATGTCGGGCAGCGTTTGCCAGCCTTGGGCGGCGGCATAATCCAGCAACTGGGCATACATGGGCGGCACGGCGGGCATGATGGTTGCGCCATCGCGCAGGGCTGCAAACACAGCCTGCGGATCAAACCGTTGCACGGTGTGCAAGCTACCTCCGGCGCACAGTGTGCCCAGAAACGCAGACGCCAGACCATAAATGTGGGTGAGCGGCAAAACGCAAAACGTCCGATCATGCGGTGTCATGTGACGAATTTCGCGGGATGTTCTGGCGTACCAAGCCAGGCTGGCGTGCGAAAGCATCACGCCTTTTGGATTGCCAGTTGTGCCAGTCGTATACATCAAAGCCGCCACCTGATCCTCAGCGGCCTCTTTCACAGGCTCCGGTTCGGCAGACGGACGGGACAGAACGGCCAGCTGGTTGTGGTCTTGGAAGGCGTTTGCACTCAAACGGTCCGCATGGGCTTTTGCGTTGGATGACACCTTTGTGGTGAACATGACCAAACGTGGATCGGCGTGGTCTATCAAATGGTCGATTTCACCGGCGCTCAGGCGCCCATTCACCGGCATGACCCACGCGTCCATCATCCATCCCGCTAACAAAAGCGTCGTCAGGACCGGGCTGTTCTCCGCGACGATCATCAACCGATCCCCGGGACGCAGGCCAGAGCCTTTTAAGGCGCTGTGCATGGTCTCGACTGCCGTCAGCCAATCGCCAAATGTCGTGGCCTGACCGTGCTCATCCACAAGCGCGATTTTATCAGCTTGGGTTTTTGCGTTTTCGAGTAGAAAGTGATGGAGACGAAAAGGAACGTGGCTCATTGCGGTTGGAACGGTTTTCAAACGGCCCGCCACAAAAGCCGAGAGCATGGCCAAATACAAGCCTTGCCAACGATCACGTAAGCCAACTCTCAACGCTCGACAGTAGGACACCACCAGCGCCGTTATGGACCAGACGAACGATCTTCATGAACTGCTGCAATGGTATCACGATGCGGGTGTGGACCTTGCGCTCGAAGACGCGCCCGTAGACCGGTTTGCAGAAAGCGCCCGTATCGCAGAAGCGCAAGCGACGAAGCGGGCGGCGAAACAGCCGACCAAAGGCAAGGCAAGTGCAACCGCCCCAGGCCCTGCTGCGCAGCCGCTAGCAGCCGGCAAACAAACCAAGCCGGTAACACAGTCACGGACGGCGGCACCAGCCGTCGTTCAAAACAGCGAAGTGGTGGCGAATGCAAGGGCACTGGCCGACCAGGCTCAAACTCTGGAGGCTCTCAAGACAGCCATCGAAGGGTTTGAGGGCTGCAATTTGAAGTTCACGGCCAAATCCACAGTCTTTGCAAGCGGCAACCCGAGAGCGCGTTTGATGCTCGTGGGGGAAGCGCCGCGCCGCGAAGAGGACGAACAGGGCGTGCCGTTCGTTGGGCGTTCCGGTCAAATGTTGGACAAAATTCTTAAAGCCCTCGGCTATGATCGAAACGACGTTTACATAACCAATGTCTTGCCCTGGCGACCGCCCGGCAATCGCACACCGACGGCGGCGGAAAGCGATATTTGCCGACCGTTTTTGGAAAAGCACATCGCGCTTGTGAACCCCGATCTCCTGGTTGCAGTCGGCGCGGCGGCTACAAAAACGCTGCTTTCGACCAAAGAGGGCATAGTGAGCCTGCGCGGGCGTTGGAAAGACGTGAGGTTTGGCGATAACACTTATGCGCTTTTGCCCACCTTCCATCCCTCTTACCTGCTGCGCTCTCCTTCACAAAAGAAGTATGCGTGGCACGACTGGCAAATGGTGAAAGCACGAATGGAGACGGAAGCGACACGCGAAACGCCTGATGTCGTTTGACTGGCTTGGAACGGGCTATGAAGGGGACTAAGGAGCGCGAATAGTGCGGAGAATTTCGTCTCCGTTTCCCGCAGTGTCCAGCGATAAGGCCTGATCAGATGACACGGCAATTGCTCCCGATCCTATCCCTGCTCACCGGCATGGTGTTCCTCATGCTGGGCGGTGGTTTGCAGAGCATTGTGATACCCGTTCGGGGTCAAGTGGAAGGGTTCAGCACCTATGAATTGGGCTGGATCGGCACCGGCTGGGCCATTGGGTTCATGATCGGCTGCATCTTGATCCCGCATCTGGTGCGGCGTGTGGGCCACGTGCGCACATTTGGCACGCTCACGGCTCTGTTGTGCATCTCCATGCTGTTGAACGGATTGATCGTGGAATCCTATACATGGATTGTTCTGCGCGCGCTCTCCGGCTTTTGTTTTGCCGGTTGCTACATGGTGGCAGAAAGCTGGCTGAACGAACGCGTCAGCAACGACATGCGCGGCAGCATGTTTTCGATCTATGCGATCACCACAATGGTGGCCATGGCGGCGGGGCAGTATCTGCTGGTGGTTGCCGACATCTCCGGCCAGACGCTGTTCATGCTGGGGGCGATCCTCTACGCGCTGGCGGTGGTGCCCACCAGCATTTCCGTTGCCCAGTCTCCCGCCCCTCTGGCGAGCGTGAACCTTGATCTGAAAGCGCTGTTTGCAAACTCTCCTGCCGGCGCGGTGGGTGCGTTTTTGTCCGGTATAATTTCCTCGGCGTGGATCAATTTTGGACCGGTGTTCGGCCAGCAGGTGGGGCTTACGAGTTCCGGCATTGCGACACTGCTCGCATTGGCGCTTCTTGGAAGTGTGTTGTTTCAGTTTCCGCTGGGACGTCTGTCGGACATCATAGACCGCCGTTATGTGATGGTGCTGGCCGGTGCGATCGGTATCGCCTTTGGGACTATGATGACGCTGCTGTCGCAGGTGGGGAATTTCAATCTGATCTTTTTCATCGCCGTGGTGGCCTATGGCGGAGTGATTTTTTCTGTCTATTCGCTGGCCGTCGCCCACGCCAACGACTTTGCGGAAAACTCAGACTTTGTGAAAGTGTCCAGTGGTCTGCTCATGCTCTACGGCATCGGTACGATGGTTGGGCCGCTGTTTACCGCTTATTTGATGGACATCACAGGACCATCAGGCGTGTTCACAGCCACGACAATTGCCCATGGAGCCTTCGCGTCTTATGCTTTGTACCGCACGTTCCGCCGCGAACGGGTTGGCGAAGAAGACCGCACGGACTTTCAGACCATCGCGGTCACGCGCAACACCACGCAGGAAAGTTATGTTCTGGACCCACGCTCATCACTGGACGCTGCGGACGCGGAGGATGAACTGCCGCCCATGCCAGCCCCGGTCGTTGTAGAGCTCGATCAGCGCTGATCTATCCGCGGGCGCGGAGGAATTTTTCAATGGATGTGCGCGACCAATCCTTTTGGTGGGCGGCGGCTGCGCGGAAACTGTCGATCACAGCACGGCTTGCGGCATCGGTTTGGGCCAGTTCATCCAATACCTCTACCGCTGCCTGACTGGCGGCTGCGAGAATTTCCGACGGGTAATCGCGCAATTGCACGCCTTTTTCGTCCACCATGGTTTTCAGACGTTCAGCATTTTGCCATTCGCTCTCGCCCAGGGAGCGAATGTTTTCCTCGGCACAGGCGGCCTCAACAATCGCTCGCAGGTCCGCAGGCAGCTCTTCGAAGGCCGCTTTTCCCAGCAGGACTTCGCCGGAGCCATTGGGTTCATGGAAGCCGGGTGAATAGTAAAACTTTGCAGCCTTGTAGAACCCCATGGCGAAATCGCTGGAGGGCCCCAAAAATTCGGTCGCGTCAATGGCACCTGTTTGCAGGGCGGACAGGATTTCGCCGGGTGCCAGCGTTACGGGCGCTGCACCCAGCGCGCGCAGTACCGCGCCACCAATGCCGGGCATCCGAATTTTCAGGCCGCGCAAGCTGTCCAATCCTGTAAGTTCCTGCTTGTACCAGCCGCCCATTTGGAAGCCGGTATTACCGCCCATGAGCGGTTTGAGGTTGAACGGTGCGTAAAGATCATCCCAAGCCTTTTGTCCGCCGCCATGGTTGATCCATGTGATGTGTTCCAGCGGTGTCAGACCAAAAGGACCGGCAGTAAAAAGTGGCGCTGCAGGCAGTTTGCCGCCCCAAAATAATGACGCCGTGTGACCAATCTGAGCGATGCCGCCGGAGACCGCTTGAAACACTTCCAGCGCGGGTACGATTTCGCCAGCCGCATAGAGCTTGATCGTCATCCGACCGTTGGAAAGCGCCGCAATACGCTCCGCAATGCGGCGGGCGGAGACGCCGGGGCCGGGCAGGTTTTTGGGCCAAGACGTCACCATGCGCCATTCTATTCGGCCTTGCGACAAAGCGGGTGTGGCGAGCGCTGCAACCGGGACGGCAAGCGCGGCGCCGGTGACAGCCTTCAAAGCGCCACGGCGGTTGGTGGCGTTCTCCGTCATCGTGTTGGTTCCTGACTTGCTGCCTCAACGCCTGACAAGCCGGGCCAGACCGCATGAAAATGATGCACCGGTCCTGCACCGGAGCCAATGGACAGAGTGTCGGCATGGTCGATGGCGTTGGTGAGCCAAGTCTTTGCGGCACCTATCGCTTCGTTCAGCGCAAGCCCTTTGGCCAGTCCGGACGCGATTGCGCTCGACAAGGAACAACCGGTGCCATGGGTGTTTTTGGTGTCGATAAACGGGGCTGAGAACCAGTGCTCGCGGCCGTCCAAATCCACGAAAATATCGGCTGCATCCTGCGAAGCTGAATGGCCACCTTTTAACAGCACGGCCTTTGCTCCAAGGGCCCGCAGCGCATGGGCATGTTCCGCCATGGCCGCTGGCGTGTCAGCCATGTCGCTTCCAAGCAGTTTGGCCGCCTCGTGCAGGTTAGGCGTGATCAGCGTGGCCAGCGGAAACAGGTGGTTGCGGATGGCGGAGACGGCATCTTCGGCCAGAAGCGAATCTCCGCTTTCCGCCACCATGACCGGGTCCAAGACCGTTGGAATATTGGGACGCTCCGCCAGCTTGCGCGCCACCGTTTCCACAAGGGCCACACTGGACAACATGCCGATCTTGATCGCGTCCACCGCCAGATCATCGCACACGGCGTCAAACTGTGCAGCGACGATGTCGGTTGGAATGTCATGCACCGCCGTCACACCCAGCGTGTTTTGTGCGGTGATGGCTGTGATCACCGACGCACCGTAGACACCCAGAGCCGACATGGTTTTGAGATCCGCCTGAATGCCAGCGCCCCCGCCGGAGTCCGATCCTGCAATGGTGAGCGCGATGGGGGTCATGGGCGTGGTTTCCCGTGCGTGTAGGGCGATACGATTTCACTGAGCGTACGCGCGGCGGCGCGCACGTCGTCCTGCATGAAGATGCCGGAAATGATTGCCACCCCATCAGCCCCGGCTTCCATCACGCCAGCGGCATTAGAAGCATCGATGCCAGCAATGGCGCCTACAGGAAATTGCGGTGCGCGTGTCCGCAAGGGTTCTGCCACGTCTTGCCAACCTTCTATGCCGATGGCGTTGGGATTGTCCTTCGACAGGGTCGCGTACACACCCCCGATGCAAGCGTAGTCGATCAGGTCCAACGGTGCGGCTTGTGCTTGTCCCGTTGTTTTGACAGTCAAGCCGATGATCGCGGCTTCTCCCAACACAGAACGAGCGTCCGCCGGCATCATATCGCTTTGGCCGATGTGAACGCCGTCTGCCTCAGCCGCCAGTGCCACGTCCACGCGATCATTGATCAAGAGCGGCACGCCGCTTTCGGTCAGGGCCGATTTGATGAGACGCGCATTGGCGACCAACGTGCGTGTATCAGATGTTTTGTCGCGATATTGCAGCAGGGTCACGCCGCCTTCCACTGCAAGACGCACGAGGTCGTCGAGCGGACGCGCAGCGCAGCGCGCAGTATCAATAATGCCGTAGAGCGCAATATCGAGTTTGGAACGCATGCTCACAGCACAATCCTGACGTGCTGGGCCAGGTGTTCGGCAGTCAGGGTTTGCAAGGCATCGAGAAAGCTTGGAACAAAACTTCCCGGACCGTTGGACGCCGCAGCCGCCCGCTCACCGGCCACTCCAAACAGCGCCAAGGCCGTTGCCGACCCGAGCAAAGCATCCTCTTCAACCGCGCAAAAACCAATGGCCAGCGCCGTAAGCGCGCAGCCCATGGCGGTTACCCGATCCATCACCGGGGCTCCATTTTCTAACGACACCGCTTGCTCTGCGCTCTCCAACTGGTCGACTTTTCCTGTGATTGCCAGCACTTGCGTTTGGGATTTTAGTCCATCGCCCAGGACAGCGCATTCCGCTTTATTGGCCCGCACCAGAGTTGGTTTGGAGAGCAGCATGTCCAAAGCCACAGATTGGCGGATGGGGGAAGCTTGAACGAATACCGGATCCAGCCCCCATGGCTTTCCCGCCCGCTGGCATGTGGCCACAGCCCGTTCACAGGAGACCAAGCGTTCGTCGTCCAATGTGCCCAGATTAATTAGGACCGCATCGGCGAACCCGGCAAAAGTTTCAATCTCAGCAGGGTTGATGGTCATGGATGGCGTGGCACCCGCCGCCAAAAGCACGTTGGCAGTGAACGTCTGAGCTACGATGTTGGTAATGCAATGGACGTGGGGCTTGCGGGAACGGAAACGCTCGAGCGCCGCCGCCATGTCCGCGCGCCACGCGGCCTCGTCGCGCATCCGTGTCATGTCTGGTGTGGAGGGTGTTGCAACCATCCCATTCCCTCCGCCGGCACAATCCGGATCAGGTTCAAAGAGTTGGCGCACCCCGCATTGGGCAACAACCTCTCAGCCAAAACGGCACCTCTATGAGAAGTGCATTGTTTTAAGGGCGAAAACAGCGTTTGCGCAAGGGTGCGAGGTCGCAAGAGCGCTTTAACGGGCCTTTTTGCGGTGGCCGGTGATTGTCCAGCGCTTTAGCAACCGACTATGAGACATAAAAAAACCCGCGTCAGACGATGCAACGCGGGTTTTCTACGGGATTTTGCCTGAGATCAGGCCGCCTTGGCGGTCGCTTCTTGGATTGTGCGCCACATGGCCAAGGGTGTGACCGGCATATCGATGTGTTCGATACCGTAGTTTGTGTGCAACGCCTGCACGATCGCATTCATGACAGCCGGACAGCCACCAATGGTGCCCGCCTCGCCAGCACCTTTTATGCCCAAGGCATTGGTTGTGGATGGCACGTTACGGGTCTCAAAGTGGAAGTTGGGCACGTCCTGCGCGCGGGGCATGCGGTAATCCATGAAACTGGCGGTCATCAACTGGCCGTCTTCATCATAGATCGTCTCTTCCATGATGCACTGGCCGATGGCCTGCACGACACCGCCGTGGACCTGACCCTCCAGCAGAAGCGGGTTCACCGTCGCACCAAAGTCATCGACGATCGTGTAGCTGACGACGTCGGTCACCCCAGTTTGCGGGTCGATTTCGACCTCACAGATATGCGTGCCGTTTGGATAGGTCGCTTCCGCCTGTTTGAACTCGCCCGTGGCAGTTAAATCATCCGGGCTGGCGGCAGCCACTTCGGCAAGCGTCATGGAACGGTCTGTCCCGACAATGCGCACCTCACCTTCCAGCAGTTCCAAGTCGCCGGTTGCTGCTTCCAGCTTGTCCGCAGCGATCTTTTTGATCATTTCGGCGAGTTCTTCGCTGCCGCGCTTAACCGAAACAGACCCCAGAGGAATGGAGCGGGAGCCACCGGTGCCACCACCATTTTCCAATTCGTCCGTATCGCCCTGCCGGATTTCGATATCATCGATGTCCATTTTCAGCACTTCGGCTGCAAACTGTGCATAGGCCGTTTTGTGCCCCTGCCCGTTGGATTGGGTTCCGATCAGGACGGTCACTTTGCCGTCCGCGTTGAGGGACACTTTGGCCGGCTCGGAGCCGGCAAAGGCACAGGCCTCAATATAGGTCGACATGCCGATGCCCCGCAGCTTGCCGTTTGCTTTGGAACTTGCCTCGCGGCTGGAAAACCCAGTCCAGTCGGCAACCTCCATGCACTTGTCCATGTGGGCCGTGAATTCGCCCGTATCATATGTGCGTCCGAAAGGCGTTGTGTGGGGCAATTGCTCCGGCGTGAGCGCGTTGCGACGGCGGATTTCATCCGGCGTCAGGCCCATGTCCCGGGCGCATTGGTCCACCAGACGCTCCAGCGCGTAAATCGCTTCTGGACGTCCGGCACCGCGATAGGCATCCACCGGCGTTGTGTTGGTGTACACGCCCAGGATGTGAAAGCGCGATGCGGGGATGTCATAAATGCCTGTCGCGATGGTCGTGCCCAGAACCGGGATATAGGGGCCGAATGTGTGCAGGTACGCACCCATGGCGGCGATCAAGTTCACGTCCAACGCCAGAAACTTGCCGTTCTCGTCCATGGCCATGCGCATGGTGACCACGTTGTCGCGTCCGTGGGCGTCCGCCACAAAGTGCTCGCCGCGGTCGCAAGCCCATTTGACGGGTTTTCCCAGTTCCTTGGCAGCCAACAGGGCCAGCGGATACTCACGGTAGACAAACACTTTTGTACCAAAGCCGCCGCCGACGTCCGGCGTGATCACACGCATGTCCTCCGGCTCAATACCCAGAGACGGCGCGATGCCGCGACGCATGCCATGGACGCCCTGCGACCCCACGGTGATGGTGTAGCGCTCTTCTTCCTGGTCCCATTCCGCCAGGCAACCACGGGTTTCCATATAGTTGCAGATCAGACGGTTGTTGATCAGCTTGAGTTCGGTGACTTTGGCTGCCCCTTCAAAGGCGGACAGGGCCTCTTCGTGGTTTCCCATCAACAACTCGAAGGCCTGGTTGCTGTCGTCTTCGGCATAGACTTTTGGTGCGTCGGCCTTGAGCGAGGATTCCGTATCCACTGCGGCCTCTTGCATGTCATAGTCGACTTCGATCAGTTCCGCCGCGGCTCGGGCGTTGGCAATCGTATCCGCCACCACCATGGCAACCGCGTCTCCAACATGGCGCACGGTATCGACACAGAGCAACGGAATGTCCTTGACCCCATGTTTGGTACCGTCGGCCTGCTCCATAACCGCTTGGCAGGTCAGGCCCTTGCGGTCTTTCGTGTCCTGCCCCGTCATCACAAGTGCGACGCCGTCATGGGCCTTGGCCGCTTCAATGTCTTCGATCTTGAAGGTCGCGTTGGCGTGGGGGGAGCGTAAAATGTAAGCATTCAGCGCGTCGGCGCGTTTGAAGTCATCCGTGTACTGTCCGGCACCCGTGATGAAAGCTGCATCTTCTTTGCGCAGCACAGATTTGCCCATGCCAACATGCTGGCCGAATTTTGGAGGTGTAAATGCGTTCATCGCGTGGGTTCCCATTGCTCGAAGAGAAGTGCTCGAAGAGAAGTTTGGTAAAAGTGCCGAATTGAATTGGGTTGGTGCGCCTCAGTCAGATTTCGGATTTTTTGGCCACCACAATTTATGGTTCGAAGAGTCTTGTATTTGCGGTCTAAATGCAAGCGATCAGAGCCGACGGTCTTGCGTTTCGATGCCGCATACCGCGCAGCCGTTGGAAACGTGCACACAGGCTCGCCGCTTGCAGAGGCCCGGCGCGGGGCGCATGGTGTCAGCCTATGAGTGTGAATATTCCCCCCATCCCGGACAATCAAACGCCCTCTTCCAGCCGCGCAGGTTGGGTGGCTCGTTTCGCAGAAGCGCCGGGCAATTTCAAAGGGGCGATGACCATCCTTGTGGCCGCGTTCGGTTTTGCGCTCATGACGGCGCTTATCAAGCTGGCGGGGGAAAGGCTGCACGTGACGCAGATCTTGTTTTGCCGACAGATCGTGATGGTGGCTATTGTGATGCCGAAGGTGCTGAACCACTTTCCGGGCTGCCTAAAAACCGCGCGGCTAGATCTTCAACTCATCCGTGTTGCCCTGGCGCTGGTCGCCATGTTGTGCGGGTTCTACGCCGTTATCCATATGCCGCTGGCCGACGCGGTGGCCATTGGGTTTGCCAAATCGTTTTTCGTGACGATCTTCGCGATCTGGTTTTTGGGCGAAGTGGTGGGCATGCGCCGCTGGCTGGCGGTTATCATTGGGTTCGTCGGCGTGTTGGTAATGATGCAACCGGGCACGGATGGCTTTGATCCGATCTCCCTCCTGGCGCTGATCAGCGCGGCGGCGGCCGGATTGGTCATGGTTATCATTCGTCAATTGTCGAAGACGGATGAGCCGGTCACGATTCTCAGCTATCAAGCGTTCCTTGTGGCGATCTGCGTGGCTGTGCCCGCGTACGTCTATTGGCAACCGCCAACGCTTTGGGAGTGGGGTCTTCTCTTGGCCGTTGGCGTAGTGTCCTACGGCGCGCAGATGCTTAATATTTTTGCTTACAAATGGGGCGAAGCGTCGGTGCTGGCGTCGCTTGATTACGTGCGGCTGCTCTATGCAACATTCTTTGGTTGGTTGATGTTTGAGACCCTGCCCGGGCCTTACACACTGGCTGGAGCCTTAGTGATCATCGGCGCGTCCATCTACACGGTCCAGCGCGAACGAGCACGCAAACAACAACTCGCCCGATCACCCCAAGGGCGCGGATTTACCGATACATAAATGCCTTGTGGCCGTTTAGCGCATTCCGTGAAAAGCGTTGAGCAGCCCCAAGGTTGAGGCATTGCGGTCAGCAATTTCCACCTCGCCTTTCACCATCGGCAGCAATTGGCTGGCGAGTTCTTTGCCCAGTTCAACGCCCCATTGGTCGTAGCTGTTGATGTCCCAGATGACGCCTTGAACGAAGACTTTGTGTTCGTAGAGCGCAATCAACTGACCGAGCACAAAGGGCGTCAGTGCGGGGTACAAAAACGTGCAGCTGGGGCGGTTGCCGGGAAACACTTTGTGCGGTGCCAGTGTGTCCACTTCATCTTGTGACATGCCTTTTGCCAGCAGTTCCGGTGTCGCCTGTTCAAGGCTTTTGCCGCGCATCAATGCCTCACTTTGGGCAAAGACGTTGGCGGCGAGCTTTTCGTGGTGATCGCCCACCGCGCGCGCCGGATTGGCCGCCAGCAGAAAATCACATGGGATGACCGACGTTCCCTGATGGATGAGCTGGTAGAAGGCGTGTTGCCCGTTGGTGCCAGGCTCGCCCCAAACAATCGGGCCGGTTGCGGTGTTGGTACCATCGCCACCACGCGTGACGCTCTTGCCGTTGGATTCCATGTCCAATTGCTGGAGATAGGCCGGGAAGCGCGACAGATGTTGATCATAGGGCAAGACCGCCAGACTGTCGTAGCCGCAGACATTGCGATGCCAGATGCCCACCAGCGCCATCAAGACCGGCAGGTTTTGCACCATGGGTGCTGATTGAAAATGGGCGTCCACCTGGGCTGCGCCATCGAGAAATTCACGAAAACGCTCCGGGCCGATGGCCAGCATGATTGGCAGACCAATCGCTGACCATAGTGAATAGCGACCACCCACCCAGTCCCAGAACCCAAAAATGCGATCCTCGCGGATGCCGAACGCCGCCACTTTATCTAAGGCGGTTGAAAGCGCTGCGAAGTGATCGGGAACCGCAACTTCCCCCAGTTGTTCCACCAACCACGCGCGGGCGGTGGCGGCGTTGGTCATGGTCTCCTGTGTGGTAAACGTTTTGGAAGCAACGATAAACAAGGTCGTGGCGGCGGGAACCCGTTCCAACACATCGAGGATATCAGCGCCGTCAACATTGGACACGAAATGTGTGTTGGGTCCGTCCGCAAAGGGCGCAAGCGCCTTGGTGGCCATGACCGGGCCCAGGTCCGATCCCCCAATGCCGATGTTGACAATATCGGTGAACGGGCCGCCGGAGCCTTGGATGGATTTGCAACGAACGCCCTGCGCAAAACCTGCCATGGCGGTGAGCACGGCTTGAACATCCGGCACGACGTTCCGGCCCTCCACCATTATGTTGGCATCGGCGGCAGCACGCAGCGCCATGTGCTGCACGGCCCTGCCCTCGGTCACATTGATCGGATCGCCCGCGAACAATCGAGCGCGCATAGTGTCCAGTTCTGCAGCATCGGCCAGCGTTAAAAGGTCTTGCAGCGCCCCATCATCAATTGCGGTTTTAGACCAATCGAAAAGGATATCACCGCAGGTCGCGGTCGATTTTTGGAACCGGTGAGCGTCCTGTGCAAACAAGTCTGCTATCGTTGTATCCATAGTCTGTTCCCGGCGCGCCTGCAGCTTGTTGAGGATGGATTTGGCTTGCTCGTTCATGGATCAATCCGACCGTTTGGCGTTTGACATTGGCTGCGCGAGGCATGGCAAGCGACGGGCTATGGTGCAAGGGGGTGCAAGGGGGTGCAAGGCGGATGCGCGAGTGGCGCGCAAAAGTGCGCACAGGCGAAGGCCTTAACCAAACCGCTGGCTTAAGGATTTGGAAAGCAAGCCGGTTAGGCCCTCATTCACGTCCAGCCCTCACTTTGGATGCCAGGTGGACGTGGGTGCGCTCCGCTGCAGGATGGAGCACCTCAACACCAATAACAATTCCTGTTGAACCGGTTGGGCTGGACGATGAAAACACTGTTCGCTTTTTTGAGCTGCAAGCGCGGCAATGTCGCCATGACGACCGCCATGGTGTTGGTGCCCCTGTTGGCCGCCATTGGCGGCGCTGTGGACTACAGCCGCACATATTCCGCTGTTCAAAACGCGCAGGCCGCCGCTGACAGTGCGGTGTTGGCCGCCTTTAACGGTGACAAGAAAAAATGGAGAACCCGCAAGGCATTTGCCAACACGGTGTTCCACAGCAACATCCGCAAGAACGGACGCTTGCAGGACCTGTCCGGCGGTCTGTCGGGGCGGATGGTCGGCACCAAAGCCGTGATGACCTATGAAGCCAAAGCCAAGGTCAACAACATCTTTGGCGGCGTCACCGGCCGGTCAGAACAAAACATCACAATTCGCGCGCAAGCGGAATATGACTACGAGACCAATGGCCCCCCGCGCCTCGTCTCCAACGATGCCCGGTACAAATAGTCGTCAGCCTTTTGAGTGGTGCGCGCGGGATCAATTGTTCTTCCCGATCGTGATTCTGTGACAATGACTGCCTTGGGAAGACGATGACAGACGATGACAGGCGGACATCGCTTGGCCATAGTGGGCGGGTTGTCCTTCCCCTGACCGGCAGTCTCTTCGATGCGCACGCAAAATGCTCCCCTTATCCAACTCAAGGATTATACACCGCCGGCCTATGGCATCGACCATGTGTCGCTTCGGTTTGAACTGGAACCGGGGAACACGGTTGTTACCTCAACGCTGACGGTGCGCCGCAATGGCGGGACCGGTTTAGATGCACCGCTTGTGTTGGATGGGGACGAGTTGATGCTCGTGTCTGCGGCAATTGATGGAAAAAGGCTTGTAGCCGACGACTACACACTCACTGCCGAAACGCTGTCTATTTTAACCGTGCCGACCGCGGACGTGTTTTCTGTGACCTTGGTGACGCGGCTCGACCCGAACGCGAACACCAAACTGATGGGGCTTTACCGCTCCAGCAGCGTGTTTTGTACCCAGTGCGAAGCCGAAGGGTTTCGGCGCATCACATTTTTCCCGGACCGTCCCGATGTCTTGGCGACCTATGATGTGCGCTTGGAGGCTGACGCCGAAAGTGCGCCCGTTCTTTTGTCAAACGGCAACCCCGGTGCCAAAGGCCGTTTGGACAATGGGCGGCATTTTGCCGAATGGCACGATCCGCACCCAAAGCCCTGTTATCTGTTTGCGCTGGTTGCCGGACGTTTGGACGCTTTGAGAGACAATTTCACCACCGCATCGGGTCGCGCGGTGGACCTCGCCATTTATGTTGAGCCGGGTAAAGCTCAGCTCGCAAGTTTTGCCATGGATGCGCTCAAACGCTCCATGGTTTGGGACGAGGACGTCTATGGCTGCGAGTACGATCTTGATGTGTTCAACATCGTCGCCGTGTCCGATTTCAATATGGGGGCCATGGAAAACAAGGGTCTAAATGTCTTCAACGATAAGTACATTCTGGCCAGCCCCGATTTGGCAACAGACACCGACATCATGCACATCGAAGCGATTGTTGCGCATGAGTATTTTCACAATTGGACGGGCAACCGGATCACCTGCCGTGATTGGTTTCAGCTGTGCTTGAAGGAAGGGTTTACGGTTTACCGCGATCAGGAGTTTTCCGCCGATACACGCTCCCGTGCAGTGCAGCGCATCGGCCAGGTTCGTGCCCTGCGGGCTGGTCAATTCCCCGAGGACGCAGGACCTCTCGCCCACCCTGTGCGGCCAAGCGCCTATAAAGAGATCAACAACTTTTACACGGCCA
Source organism: Pseudomonadota bacterium (assembly GCA_038746275.1). Classification (GTDB taxonomy): domain Bacteria; phylum Pseudomonadota; class Alphaproteobacteria; order Rhizobiales; family Rhizobiaceae; genus Pseudahrensia. Next base: position 57,341 of record JBCDKS010000022.1, read on the forward strand.
CCGTCTACCAAAAGGGCGCGGAGTTGGTGCGGATGTTAGCCACGATCGTGGGACCGCAACACTTTAGGGCTGCCACAGACCGTTATTTCGCACGCCACGACGGCGAGGCTGCCGTAATGGAAGACTTTGTCGACTGTTTTGAAGCGGTGACGGGCCGCGACCTGTCACAGTTCATGCTTTGGTACGCGCAAGCTGGCACGCCCCTTGTCACCGTTAAAGACGAATGGGACGCAAAGGAGCGCACACTGACACTGACCATCTCGCAGTCCACCCCCGCAACGCCAGGGCAAGAGACAAAAGAGCCAGTTCCCATTCCTGTGCGCATTGGGCTGCTGGACGGCCAAGGCCAGGACATGCCCTTGATCAGCGAAAGTGCTTCGGTTTCCGGTGATGTGATCCTGCTCACGGAAAAAACCACGCAAGTTGTGTTTTCCGGCGTCGGGGAGAAACCGGTTCTGTCTGTGTTGCGGAAGTTCTCCGCCCCTGTGATCGTGCATCACGAAGAGGATGATACCGCGGTTCTGCATAGAGCGCGGCACGACAGCGATCTTTTCAACCGGTGGCAGGCGCTCAACACGGCAGCGACGGACGCCATCGTGTACCGCTATGAAAAGACCGACAACGCAAACGCTCAGGCGCATCTGCTGGACGCTCTGTGCGCTGTTGCAATTGATACCGACGTCGAGCCCACCTTTGCTGCGCAAGCGCTGAGCCTGCCGAGCGAGCACGATATCGCCCGCAAGATTGGCAAGGAGATTGACGCGGGGCTTGTGCATCTTGCGAGCCATAGTTTGATTTCAGCTTTGGGGACCAAGCTTGGAACCACTGCATTGGAGCGGGTGGCCGCATTGCGGGCAAGCGAGGCTCATTTGAGTGACTTGGAACAGGCGGGTGTCCGCAGCCTTCGCAACACGCTGCTTGCTCTTTTAGTTGCGGGCAGTGTGGAAGGGGCAGCACAAATCGCGTTTGAGCAGCACCAATCCGCCCAGACGATGACGGACCGATTGGCTGCCCTATCCATGCTCGTGCGTCACCACACAGACGAAGACATGACCCAAACCGCGCTTGCCCACTTTATGCAGCGCCATGAAAACCATGCGTTGGCCATCGACAAATGGTTCTCCGTCCAATCCACCATTCCCGGCGCGCGCGGTTTGGCGGCAGTTAAATTGCTGCTCGATCACCCGCTGTTTACACTCAACAATCCCAACCGCGCCCGATCGGTGTTGGGTCCATTTGCGATGGCCAATTTGAGTGCTTTTCACCAAGCTGACGGCAGCGGCTACGGGCTGTTTACGGATCAAATTCTCGCCATGGATGCTATCAACCCGCAAGTCGCGGCCCGTCTCGCTACCGCATTCAACACTTGGCGCAATTTCAACGCACAGACAGCAAGCCATGCACGTTCGGCTCTCGAACAGATAGCCCAAGCCGATGGCCTGTCCCGCGATGTGCAGGAAATTGTGGACCGATGCCTCACGGCTTGAAACGGGACTTGATTACACAATTTTGAAAAAGCGCTGGACACGGCACGCGCCTGTGATTCACTCTAGGGTGATTCGTAAGCGCTTTCTGACAGCGCATTGATTTTGTAGCGAATCAGAGTTTCCAGTTTTTCGTATTCACCTGCACCATATGGGCATGGAGTTATTTGATGCAGCAGGCGAACGCTCAAGGCGTGCGCGGGCGAAAGCCCGATTCTGTTTTGAGACGTCTAACAAGTAAACTGACCCTCCGGACGGATGGGCAAATGAACAACGGGCACAACGCGGTTGAAGCCGACGTTCCTGCCTGGCCGAGCCAACTCAACCAGTTTGCTTTGGGCGCAACCAAAAGCCTGCGCTCCGAAACGTTTTTACGTCGCCTGCTTCCGGTTTTGGTGGTCTCCCTGTTGCTTTTGGTGGCCTTTGTGCGCGCCATGTCGCTCCTGACTTTGGCACAAGACATTGAACAGTCCACCAAACGGGATTTGTTGCAATCATCGGAACTGCGCGCGTTCAAGCTGCAGGCCAATAAAGCCCTGTTGGACGCCCTTGCCCAAGACGCGCTTGATACCGAGCTTGCAGAAATGCTCTTGGAAGACAGTGTGGGCACGTTTCCCGATGCCGGTGGGCGCAGCTACTACCTCTTTGACGCAAACAACCGCCTGATTGCATCTCTTCCATCGCAACCGGCGTTTGAAGGCGTAACCCTCAACCGGATAACGGGTGGGGACATAGTGCTAGTTGCACAAGCCGAAGAAGCGGGGACAAGGACGATCCTGTTGGACGGTGTCACAGACTCGCTCGCCGCGTTCCGACGCTTAAAAATGCCAGCTTCATCGGGAGGCGACCGGACCAATCAGCGTCCTGCCTTGGCCGGACTTTTGGTGGTTCAGGAAAAAACTGCCTTGTTTGCAAGCTGGCGGCAAACGGCCCGTGTGAACGCGATCCTGTTCATCGCCACGAGCATAATCTCGCTGTTGTTTTTATGGGTCTACTTTAATCAAGCCAGCCGGGCACGGGAGGCTGATCTGCTGTTTGCGGAATCGAGTTCGCGGTTTGACACCGCACTGTCGCGGGGACATTGCGGCTTGTGGGACTGGGACCTGGCCCGGGGTCGCGTTGTCTGGTCCCGTTCCATGTATGAAATGGTGGGGCTGCAACCCAGCGAAGGTGTTATTGGCTTTGCCCAACTCTCCGCCCTCATGCATCCAGACGACAAGGACTTCATTCAACTGGCGGACGAGTTATTCACCAGCAAGAAAAAGCAGATCGATCACCGCTTCCGCCTGATGCATTCCAATGGCAGTTGGATGTGGCTGCGCATCCGCGCAGAACTGGTTCCGTATAAGGGAACTGATCCGCATTTGATCGGCATCGCGGTCGACATCACGGAACAGGAGGCGTTGAAACAACGCTCCCGCCGCGCCGATATACGCCTGCGCGATGCGATTGAGAACATCTCCGAGGCGTTTGTGCTTTGGGACTCCAAAAAGCGCTTAGTGATGTGCAACAGCAAGTATCAGCAATTGTACAATTTGCCGAGCGAAAGCATCGCGAGCGGCTCCAGCTACAATGCAGTGCTATCCGCCAGCCGCAAGCCGCGCATTTTGACCCCCGTTATTGGCGAGAAACGGTCTGACCGCGGGACGAAAACATTCGAGGCCCAGATCGAGGACGGTCGCTGGCTTCAGATCAGCGAACGGCGCACACAAGACGGCGGGTTTGTTTCCGTTGGCACAGACATTACGCAGATTAAGCGCAACGAGGAGAAGCTGGTCGATTCAGAGCGCCGACAGCAGCGCACGATTGATGATCTTCAAACCACGCAGCGCCAGTTGGAAATGCAGGCACAACAATTGGTGGAGTTTGCCGACAACCTGAATGAACAAAAGAAAAAGGCCGATGCTGGCAACAAGGCCAAGTCTGAGTTTTTAGCCAATATTTCGCACGAGTTGCGCACACCGCTGAACGCCATCATCGGCTTTTCTGACATCATGCGAACGCGGATGTTTGGGCCTTTGGGTTCTGAGAAATACACCGAATATGCCGATGACATTCATCACTCGGGCAGTTTCCTGCTCAATGTGATCAACGATGTGCTGGACATGTCTAAGATCGAAGCAGGCCGGTTTGCCCTTCGGCCGGAACAGCTCAACTTGAGCGATTTGCTGTCGGACACTGTGCGCATCATCCACAAACAGGCGGAAGATGCACAGATTGAAGTGACGCAATCTATTCCGGACGATCTGGTGTTGGAAGCTGACCGCAGGGCTATCAAGCAGATCCTCCTCAACCTATTGTCCAACGCTGTAAAATTCACTGGCGCAGATGGGCAAATCTCGGTCAGCGCCCGTGTGCGCAACAACTGCGTTAGCATTGCGATTGCGGACAATGGGATCGGTATTTCGGTGGAAGCGATGCGCCGTTTGGGCCGCCCGTTCGAGCAGGTGCAGGACCAATTCACCAAAGACCACAAAGGCACCGGTCTCGGGCTCGCCATCGCGCGGTCCCTTTCCAAACTGCATGGCGGAAAACTGCGCATTCGCTCTGAATTGGGAGAGGGTACGATCATCGTCGTACGCTTGCCGATGGTTCAACCAACGAGTGAGGCGACCAAGGAAAACGCAGTAACCGACGCGGTTGACGCTGAACCGGAGTTGGTCTGACACCATGCGCTTCGTGCTATGCCACTTCTTGCATGGGCAACTGAAGCGAAACAACCAGACCCGGCGCGTTATCATCCAGCAGGAGGGACCCATGGTGCATGTGGGCGATTGCCCGAACGAGGCCCAAGCCCAAACCAGAGCCTGACTTCGTGCGACTTGGATCGAGACGGACAAAGCGTTCGGTCACGCGATCACGGTCTTCTTCCGGGATGCCTGCGCCATTATCGCTGACCGATAGGACTGCCTTTCCATCACGATCTTTCAAAGCCACTTTGATCATGGGGGTTTCCGCGTCCGATCCGTATTTTATGGCATTGTCCAAGAGGTTGGTGAGCGCTTGTGCCAAGAGTTCGCGGTTGCCAACCACAGTCAGTTGTTTGCCAAGGTCCAGGCTCAGTTTGATGTTTTCCGCTTCTGCCGAGGGCTCGAACAACTCGTAAATATCACGCACCACGCAGGTGAGATCGACCGGCTCCAACTCGGCTGCGCGGGCGCCGGCTTCCACCTTTGAGATCATTAAAAGCGCATCGAAGGTTTTGATGAGTTTGTCGGCATCGCCCACCACGGTTTCCAGCGCTTGCGCCTGCTCTTTGGGGTTGGCGCGGTTCAACGCGGTCTCCGCATGACTACGCAAGCGTGTCAGTGGCGTTTTTAGATCATGGGCGATACTGTCTGACATCAACCTCACACCCCGGTCCAATTGCTCCACCCGTGCGATCAAGCTGTTGAGACGGCCTGCCAGTCGGTCAAACTCATCTCCAGAACCGGACAGTGGCAATCGCTGGGAAAGATCGCCCGAAATGATCTGGTCGCTGGAGTGGGACACTTGATCCAAATATTTCAGCGCGCGCCGTCCCACCAAAAACCAAAGCAAAATGGCTGTTACCAACAAGACGATGAATGAGACGGTCAAAGCGCGCTGAATGATGGAACGAAACCTTTGGGATTCGCCCATATCGCGCCCCACCAAGAGGCGCAGCCCGCCGGGCAAACTGAATACGCGGGCAAATGCAATGGAAGGAACCTCGGTTCGACCGTCAAAACGCACATAGCGAAACGGCGGGCGGGTCCACCCCTCGGTCATCAAAATATCGCGGTCGAGATCGAACACATTGCCAGCCACGATACGGCTGCTCGCATCAGAGATAAGATACAGGTTAGCACCCGGCGCACGGGAGCGGGCATCGACCAGTTGGATCAAACGGCGCAGTCCGCCCCGTCGAAAACCGGCGGATAGCTCTCCCACTTCCTCATCAATGGTGGTTCGAAACTGCGCCAAGAGCAAATTGCCAGTGTTCCAGCCAACGTACAAAACCACGCCAAACGCCAGCATACCGAACAAGACCGTGTAGAGGACGGTGAGACGAACGGCAGTGGCTCGAAAAATAAGGCCGAGTTTTCCCAAACCGCCTTAGTTGCCTTCGGTTTTCGGCTGTAAAATGTAACCCCGCCCGCGCACCGTGTGCAGCAACGGGTAATCGAATTCCTTATCGATCTTGGCGCGCAGCCGGGACATATGAACGTCAATCACATTGGTTTGCGGGTCAAAATGCAGGTTCCAAACATGCTGCAACAGCATGGCACGGGTGACCAAACGGCCCGCGTTTTTCATCAGGAATTCAAGCAAGCGATACTCTCGCGGTTGCAGGGCAATCGATTGGCCAGAGCGTTCCGCCTCGTGCTTGATAAGGTCGAGGGTAAGATCGTCGACCGTGATGATGGTCTCAGACTGTGCCCCGTCTCCACGACGGGCGAGGATTTCCAAACGGGCAAGAAGTTCTGAAAATGCGTAGGGCTTGGTAAGGTAATCGTCGCCGCCAGCGCGCAAGCCCGTGACACGATCATCCACCTGCCCCATGGCCGACAGGATTAAAATTGGCGTTTTAATGCCACGTTCCCGCAAGCGAGTGATCAGCGAAAGCCCGTCAATCTCAGGCAGCATACGATCGACGATCAAAACATCGAATGTGGTTTCCAGCGCAGCCTCCGCTCCAGCAAGCCCATCATGGGCTTGGATCGATTGATGCCCCGCATCCGCGAGCAGTTCAGCCAGTTGTTGAGCCGCCTGAACATCATCCTCGATGATGAGAACACTTAGGGATTGCTGGTTGGGTTTCAGAGCTTCGTTCATTGTCCGGCACTCAATGGTCAGGAGCAGTTGAATTTCATGGCTTGCGCCAATTTGGGGCGCGAGGCGTGCCCAAATCAGTATAAGTGTGGCGGGGGGGGGGAAGCTGAAAACGCCCCCCACAAAAAAAAAAAAACGGGGGGGGGGTGGGGGGGGGACCCCCCCCCACAACAATATTGAAAAAGAAACAACC
>JBCDKS010000023.1:0-63121 GCA_038746275.1 Pseudomonadota bacterium
ACACAGACCGCATTCATCATTGGGCAACATCACGCCCAACGAGTACGCTAGGAAAATGGCACTGGAAAAACAGGCCGCATAACGCGAAAAACAAACCGGCGAATTCTCCAAAAGGCTGGAGGAGAATTGGGTCTCAGGTCATGAAGTGTTCCACACGTAGTACAACATACAAAATACCATCCGCTGGCTCACGAAGGCGCAGAACCCGCAGCATAAAAAGACCCATCGCAGTCACCTGATTAACAGACCCTTAGATCGTTGATCGGGGGTTTGGCAGTGGAATAGCGCATAGGAAACAAGGTCTTGGTCGCTGAAACTTCTGAAAAGCACAGGGCAGAGCACAGGATCGGGGGCAAAAGCCTCGATCTGCGCACCGATCGTCGCAAGTTCATTCTTGGTGATGATGAGGCTGAAATCGTTCTTGATGCGTGTCGGCGTGGTGTCTCTGAGACCCGGATCGCCAAGGCTCTCGGAATCAACTATCGGACGTGGATGCGCGTGCGCGATGAGGACGAACGTGTGGCTTCGGCTCTGGCTGAAACACGAAAGGTCGAAGAGGAAGAGCTGGTCAGCATCTTGCTGGACAAGGCGCGCGATGGTGACACGACAGCGCTGATCTTTGCTCTGAAGGGTCGACACAACTATCGCGATCACGGCGCGCCGGCCAATGCCAAAGACGGTAAGGTTAATGTCACGATCAACCTGCCTGCCGCTCAACCAACTGTCGAAGAGTACACAAAGCTCATCGACATTACCTCAGAGGCAGTGTGATGGAGAGTTTTGCCCCAACGCCGTTTCAGGGTCGCGTGCTTTCCATACCTGAGAACATCGATGTGTTTCTCGGTGGCGGACGCGGTGGAGGCAAGAGCTATTGCAAAGCTCTGATGATCCTGCGCCATGTCGAACAGTACAAGGGCGATGCACGCGTTCTGTACGTCCGAAAAACCTACAAGGGGCTTGCCGACTTCGAATTGGTGCTGAGGCATTTGTTCAATACCGCCTACGGTTCGGCGGCTTCCTACAACGCTTCCGAACATGTGTTCAGGCTTCCATATGGATATGTCGAACTCGCTCAGGTCGATGGCCCCAATGCCTATGACAAGGTTCAGGGTCGCAGCTTCACATTGATTATGGTGGACGAGTTGACCCAATGGGCCGAACCTTTGGTCATAGACATGCTGCGATCGAACTTGCGAGGCCCGAAACACGTTCCGTTAAGAACGGTCTATGCGGGCAATCCCGGTGGTGTCGGACACCATTGGGTGGCTTCCAGATACGTGCTCCCCGCAAATCCTTGGCGCCCGTTCCAAACCGAAACAGGCAAGCTGTGCGTTCACGCATCCAGCACATTCAAAGACAATCCCCATCTCGATGCAAAGGACTATGAGCATCAATTGCGAGCTGCATGCGCCGGCGACGAGGAATTGCTGCGTGCCTGGACAATGGGTGACTGGTCAGTCGCGAGAGGCGCGTTCTTTGCCGGTTGTCTGTCTCAGGAGAGAAATGCAATCGACCCTTGGGACGGCGTTCCAAAGGGGTGGTCAACCTGGTTGGCGCATGACTTTGGAACATCATCCCCTTCGGCAACCTACGTCATGGCCAAATCGCCAGGTGATACCGGACCGGATGGGTTCTTCTATCCAAGAGGGTCAATCATCACGCTGGACGAGTTGGCGACTTATCGGCCGAACCGTCTCTCGGAAGGTTTGGGCTGGACAGTTCCAAGACTGGCCGAAGCCATTCGTGAGATGTGCCAACGATGGAACATTCGACCAAACGGAACGGCGGATGATGCCATCTTTGCGAGAGCCAGAGGCCATGCAACGGTGACTATTGCAGACGAGTTTTCGCAATGTGGCGTGATGTTCTCTCCGGCGCGAAAGGGATCCAGAAAGGCCGGTTGGGAGCGGATGCGAACATTGCTCTCGCAAGCCGGTTCTGCCGACAAGCCGGGTCTGTATATTTCAAGAGCCTGCAAATATGCGTGGGAGACCTTACCGGTCATCGCCCGTGACCCTCGCGATCCTGAAGACCTCGACAGCGATTCCCCCGATCACGCTGCCGATGCCCTTCGCTACGGCGTGCTTTGGCAACCTATGAGGGTCAGCCAAGGTTCGTTCTGACCAACTGCTGGCTCCGTTAATATCCAATATGAAGCATCTTCGACTTGTCTGATCGGCAATTGAGCCGATCGATCCGTATTGACGGAGACAATGGGCTGTGCCCGGTCGTTTCAGACCCGTCTCCATGAAGCGTGATGCAGAACGGAGTAGATGAAATGGCAAAGACCAAAACCGCCCTTGGCTCGCGATGGATGTCCGTGACGGACGTCACCACCAAGCTAAAGGAAGCCAGACAGAACCGCGAAGAGCAGGTCGCCTACCTGAAGACCTTGAACAATGATCTGGAGCGCAAACTCGATGACCTTGCTGGCAGTTTGGGCGATCTACCGGAAGATGGGCGCCAGAAAATCCTGAATCGTGCGCGAAGCAGTATCCGTGCCGACTTCAAACGCAACAGTGCCGAACGGCGATTGCGTCACATGAAACAGGCTGGCGCTATCCAAGAAACAACCAATGCCGCACGACCGCACTATCAGTCGGCGGTTCAGATGTTGATGCGTGACAACCTCGGTTCGGAACGTCGAAGCCGATTGCTAGAGCAGACAGCGCACTCAAAGAGCGCAGAATTGGCATCGCTTGCGGAACTCGCCGCTGCAACGGATGACAAGGAACTGGCCGCTGTTTTGATCTCTCGAAACGCGGACCTGAAGGTAAAAGACAGGCCGTTCTCATCACAACAACTCGCTGATGCGCTGGTTGGTGAAGAGTTCAATCAAATGCAGGGCGCACTCGCCGAGATTGATCGACTGACGCAAGAAATCGCTCATGATGACACGGCCTTTGAAACAGGTCGCACAAATCCCCGACGGTCAGTCAAGATCGCTCTCATGAAACAAGCTGAAGCCGAACTCGACTTGGAGGAATGACACATGCCCATTTTTGCATTCTACGCCGATGAACATCGCAAGAAGCGCCCGGACGGGGCGAACTTCATACTCGCATCAGGAACAACCGAAACCGAAGCACGCTCGGCAGGCGAAGATCTGATCAACGCACCTGGCGCACTTGCCGAATTCGTTGCGATTGAACTGGATGATTTAACGCCGCCGGCAGTTGCTCAAGGTGAAGGGCCCGTTGGAAGCAATGATCAAGCGATTTGGCCGACTCTGACACGTGGCGGCAATCGGCTATAGCAATTTAGGATTTGGCGAGAAGTGTCGACGGCTCAACTTTGAGCCGCTTTGCAAGTTTGACGATCACGTCCAGCGAAGGGTTCCGAACCCCTCTCTCAATGCCTGAGATGTAAGTTCGATCAATTCCGATTTCGTGGGCCAAAGCCTCTTGAGAAAGGCCGGCCCTCTTGCGTGTCTCGCGAACGTTGTCGCCAAATATCCCTCTATAGTCTGACATAAGCGCATGGGCGCACTATGTAGACTTATCGTCCACGGACTCAGATACACATTTTTGTTCGCTTTCCAGTTTTGTCGACTATAATCAACATAATTGGAGGGCGATTGTTTGGAAGTCTTAAGTGAAATCGGAAGATGGTTCGTGATCGGCACGGCGGGCTTGTATCTATTCAGCCTAGTGGCGGGCGCGTTTGCGATCTTTGTCGATTGGCTCAGACGGGAGCCTGAACCGCATGACGATTCGATTCGATTTGCCGCTGAGCAATATCGCATCTACCACGGCGCAGACGCGCTTTCCGTGATCGGTGAACACACGATGGCCGCCTCGTTCGCTCCGGATGGCAGGCACAAGCGCTTTCTAAGACGGGTCACGACCGAATTGATGCGTGAAGAGGGAATAATCGAGGGCCAGTTATCTCACTCGGCAGCATCCAAGAAATAGTCCTCATTATTGCTAGCTAAATGTAAGGCCATTGCTTCCGCAATTGATTTAGCAACTGGCACCGGCACAGCATTACCAACCTGCTCATACTGAGGACCCAACTTGCTACCAGAAAACCGAAATGTGTCTGGAAATCCCTGCAATCGTGCAGCTTCTCGAACCGTAATTGTCCTGTCTTGTGTCGGGTGAACATATGCCCCCCAATGCGGATCGCATTTCGTCAGAAGTGTCGAGGCCAAGCCTTTTCTGTGTAATCGGCCATAACGCTTCGTATGGTCAGTTAGTTTTGCCCGTTTCATTCCAGCAGTCAGAAGCTCGAAAGGAATGTCGCGCCAGTTTCCACCCTCTGGCACATGAACCATTCTGTTCATGTTGACCTCGGTGAGCCGATGACAAACGTGGTTGTAGAGCTTTCTGCTGCCTTTGCGCATCTCTTTTTGGTAGTTGGAATTGGGGCGCTTGCCTTTGTAACTTGACACTTCAGCGCCACCACCATTCTCGATTTCAGGCAGATCACCTATTGCATTCTGGACCGTAATTGCCCTCTTCCGTCGCGGTTTTTCCCCAAGTCTCGCCTTAGCCGAACGATGTGTGGCAATCGGAATTAGCTCTTTCGCTGACCCCAGCCGGCTTGCCAGAACAAATACGCGCTTTCGTACCTGCGGTGTTCCAAACTCTTCGGCCGAAAGCGTTACAACCTCACAGTCGTATTGCAGGCTTTCCAGTGTCTCTCGAATCTCTGAGATCACCGTGCCATCACCTATTGTCAGAATGCCCGGAACATTCTCCATAACCAGACATTTTGGCCGGAGATCTGAAACCAGTTGTAGGTAGCTTTCAAAGAGCCGAGCTCTTTCGTCATCAGCAGACCTATGATGATTGTTGTAGCTGAAAGACTGGCATGGAGGGCCACCGATCAAGACATCTAGCTCTCCGATCGCAAGATCGCATGTCTTAAGAACCTCACCAGCTTTCAGATTAATCGCTGACCCTTCAAAGAAGGCTGCTTCGGGAAAATTCAGCCTAAAGGTCTCACTGGCTGCCTGGTCGGCATCATTTGCAGCGACAATTCTCCACCCATTTTGACGAAAACCTTCAGCAAGACCGCCGGCGCCTGCAAAGACGTCGGCGCACTTAAGGGCAACCTTCTTCGTGCTCTGGGGGCGCGTGATTCTCAAATTTTTCTACAAAACCAAATGATTACTGAGTCATTTCAACGAGTTAGAGGGAATTAAAACTCAATAATTTCTGACAGATAGCTCATATCCGAGGCGATTGAAACAAAATAATAAACCGCCAACCTTGACAAATCAGAAATCGGATAGATATTCCTTGCCATATCAAAAACACCTTGATCAATCTTGACTGAGCAAGAATATGGAGCTTCGCAATGAGCCAGACCACACTTCTTTCAACCGATGACTTAGTTCAACCGACCAAGTCTTTCCATGAGGCCATTGGAGACAAGGAGTGGCTACTGACTGAGCGAACATTAGATGTATACGATGAGGTGGCATTGTGGTCGGACAATCCGCGGCTTCAGACGCATTTGGTTGCTACAGGCGCAACAACTGAATCTGAACTTGAGGCTGCATTGCAAAACACTAAGGGTTTTGACCCGCTCCTGAAGTCAATCGACGAGCTTGGGCAAATGACCCCAATTTATGTGCAGGAAACAGATACCGGCAAATTTCTAGTTTTGGAGGGCGCTACTCGCGTTACGATTCTCCGCCAATTGGATCGAAAGTATCAAACCGGCACCAAACAGGGGGTTTATCGCCGGGTTAAAGCCAAAATTCTTCCGGCAAATTTCTCGGAGACTGACAGGGCGGTTTTGCTTGCTAGTATTCATGTAAGAGGCAGCGGAGTAAGAGACTGGGAGCGGTATATTCAGGCAAAATTTGTCTACGAAACAATCTCAAGCACACCTGGCAAGCCTGCACTTATGAATGGCGCACAATTGGCGCGCTACATGGGAAAATCAGAGGCGTGGGTTAACCGGTTAAAACATGCATTTGAGTTTGCCTTGAAGTTCATGGACCATGTCGACAACGAAGACGCGGCAACTCTTGCGTCAAAGAATTTCAGCACCCTGGAGGAAATCAGTCGCGCCAAGCTGATTGGCTCTCAGTTGCGGGACTACGAGAATTCGAAACACGACACGCTTCGAGATGAGGTCTTCACGATGGTGGAGAACGAAGTATTCAAAGAATATCGTGACGCTCGTTTCATGAAAGAGTTCTACGATGATCTGGATAAATGGGATCAATTGAAGTCTGGTGAAAAACACATCGCCAACAAACTCGCCTCCGAAGTGAAGTCAAACTCGAGTGGACCAAAAGCGAAAATCGCTTCTCTGCCACAAATGGTGAAGCGCTCAATTGATAGGGGTGAAGCGGAGTTTGACGAGGAAGACATCAGCGCACTGCAACAAGTCCTAGCTGACATCTCGAACGAGATTCATGAAGGCATTAGGCCATTCCGTATCGAACTAAAGCGGATTACCACAGCACTGAGCGAAGCCAGCATGGCTGATGTGAAAGAAATCGAATTGGATGAAATTGCCTCTTTCAACGAAGCGCTTGAGCACTTTCAATATCTAGTCAACAAACACGGCAAGAAAGCGCAATGAGCTATCAGCTTTTGAAGCACCAGGTTGAAGGCGTCGATTTCTTGACAAAAAGGCGATCGGGTCTTCTTGCGTTTGAGCAAGGGCTCGGCAAGAGCCTTGTTGCGATTGACGCTTTCAAAAAGATGTTCGCTTCGGGTGAAGCAGACCAACTATTGGTAATCTGTCCAAATTCACTGAAGCGGAATTGGGTGGCCGAGTTCACAAAATTCGCTCCTGAAATTCAGGTCGTGATCGCGGAAGGAAAGCCAGCAGAACGACGGCAAATGTTGCTTAAGCCAGGAGCCCCTGTCGTGATCACGAGTTATGAAACCGCGCGATCTGAGGTTACGGGAGTTCTTGCTTTGGTCCAACGTAAACAGACCGCTTTGGCATTGGATGAGTCTCACGCAGCAAAGAACTGGAAGTCAATGACGTCGACCGCAGCGAGAACTTTCTCTCCTCACTGTCAGTATCGTTGGCTCCTTTCGGGAACTCCAGTCACTAACACAGCGTCTGATCTCTATACGCAGGTAGAGATTCTAACTCCTGGCGAGCACCTCTTAGGGTCCTTAGAATCTTTTCTGGCGCACATTGATCTCGATCCTCAAGCGAATTTCGCCAAGGATACGATTGATCGGTTGGTCTTACGCCGCACGAAGGACCAATGCCTCGATCTTCCTGAAAAGTCTTTCGTCGATGTGCGCATTGAACTGCAGCCGTGGCAACGCAAACTGTATGATGAAATGCGGGATCAGATGGTTTGTGAAATCGAGGCAATGAGCGGGGAGCAATATCGTGCCTTCGCTCCAACTGCGTTGGCAAAATTGACCCGGCTTGTGCAGTTAGCATGTAACCCTTCTCTAGTTTTCCCAGACTTGGAGCGACTACCCGCAAAATTTGATGCGCTTGACGGCATTATCGCCGATATACTCTCGGTGCCTGACCGAAAAGTGATCCTCTGGTCAAACTACATTCGTTCCATTGAGACGCTTCTAGAAAGAATCAAAGGCTCGGTGGCTATTTATGGCGGAACGCCCTCATCAGAACGCCAGGAAATTGCAGCGAGTTTCCAAGATGATCCCAACGTGCGCGTTCTGATTGCGAACCCAGCAGCGGCCGGCACTGGTTTCACACTCACTGCAGCAAGTTACACAATATATGAGTCCCTTTCCTGGCGGTATGATCACTATGCACAGAGCCAGGACCGGAACCATAGGATCGGACAAACAGAGCCCGTCACGTATATGAGATTGCTCGCCGTTGATACCATTGAAGAAGCGATTGTTTCAGCACTGGAGCGAAAGTCGGCGCTAGCCCGAAGCCTTCTCGGTGACGAAAGTGCAGGAGATATCATCTCACAACTCTCCAAGGAACAGATGTGCAAGCTGTTGGCCAGCAACACTTTGCCGAATTAGCGCCGAACCCTTGAGGTGTAAATCCGGTTTGTCATTCATAAAATGAGGAATTGTCCACCTCGGTATCCACCGCTTCGAGCTCCCCTAATTTATCCACTTTCGCACGCATTCTGATTACAAATGGATAGTCGTCGTTAATTGATGCACCATCACCTCGCCGACGGTCGCCATCCGACCCATATTGCAAGACAACGTAAACGGTCCCTTCAACTCGGAGATGGACATATTTCGGGTCAATGTCAGTGATGTTCACGTCGTCATTCATTGAGTAGTCAATGAATGTATGAGTGGATAGTTCGTCTAACTCCTGAATAGTCTGCGTTGTGAACTCTTCAATTACCCCAGCGTAGATTTCATCAAAGACGGCGCGGATCACCAGACTTTTGCAGTCACTCACAACATTAAGAAATGACAGGAAAGCAGAGAGTGAACCCAAGACAAATTCTTTAATCTTCGAATCATCATCGATCAAAGTCCCAGGGCGGACATGCGTAAATTTGCTAAGGTCATTGATGGCGTCGACACAATCTTTGTGAATTTGTTCCGCGTCGAGGCCAAGTTCATTTACTGTCTGGTCAGGCAAACCACCTTGTGTCGCATAGATCATCCGCTGTCGCCGTGTTGGGCGATCGGCTTCAGCTGCATACCAATTAGTTGCTATAACCAAGTCTGCGGGCGCAAGCTCATCTAGCGTGTGCGAAATAAGTTCGCGTAAAGTGGCTGCAAATTGGTTTAATCGAACAGGATTTTCACGACAGTCATAAACGGCAAATGCCCCAACTAGTAGCTTTTTGGAAAACTCATCGAGAAGATGCTCGTCCAGCTCCTGTCTCAGTTTTTGAATTCTTTTTTCAATCGTCATGATGCTGAACCATCCTGCGATTCATAGGAATCATAAAACTCCTTCTGGCTGTCCGCAAAGCGCTGGGATACAGGCTCAATCAACTCATGAAGTTGCTTCCATAGTTTCCACCGGTGGCTCTTGCGATCACCAGTCAGCCCGTACCGGTGTCGGAGCGCTGATGTGGAAAAGGTCCAAAGGCTGGCCTGATCGCCAAATATGCGACAGACGTGGCTACACACCAGAAGTTCATGTTCTTCCGGAGTCCGAAGTCGCCTGTCTAGCATGAGGTCCAATGCGTTTTCGTCGGCGTGTATCAGATGACTCTGTTGACCGTACATATGCCTGAGAGCACCCACACCGTTAAGCGGAAATGAATTGTCAGAGTTCTCTTCCAAGGTCTTCAGGATTTCCGAAAATGACCATTTTTGTTCAAGGGCCTTTCGTTCCTTCCTGTTCCCTTCATGAAAATCGTAGAGATCTGAGTTGCCCAATGTTTGGTATACGGCAGCTTCGTATGGCCGAGAGTTCTCCTTAAACACCTCAGCGCCTTGCTTTGCACGTTCCGCTTTTTTTCGAGCGTTGAGTTCGGCAAATGCACCCCAAAACTCTTCAACCAGGGCCTGTCTATCACCTGGCTTTGACTGGCATATGAGCCATATTTTTGCATGGGTCTCGTAGAACGATCGCATTATGATTTCGGCGTCCCACCAATAGTTTGCACTCGTTAGGAAGGAAATTGTCTGACTGCGATCAGATTGGTAAGCAAACAAACGTTTCAACGTATAATCGACTTGACTGTCGTCGTCGGCATTCTCTTCGAACAAGATTTCAATCTCATCACGGCAAACCGATATCGCCTCCAAGACTGTGTCTTGGATTTTGTTCATTTAAGATGCGTGTTGGCTAACTCGTTCCATTGGATGGTGATCCCGACAGGATTCGAACCTGTGACCTATTGATTAGGAATCAATTGCTCTATCCTGCTGAGCTACGGGACCCCAATTCGGTGTTTATCCGGTACTCGCCGAGGTCGGCAAGTGACCATGTGCTTGTTCCGGTTGCCTTTCTCGTCCCCTGACCCTCAGATTAGGAATCTGATGCTCTATCCTGCTGAGCTACGGGACCCAAGTTTCCGTTTAGCGCGGGATCGGCTTGGGTGCTACAGGTTGGGTTATGATTTATCCTATGTTTTGTCCTATGTTTTGTTCTGTGAAATGGCCCTGTCTTTTTGCGCTCACCGTAGTGTTTGCCGGTCTTTTGCTGTCCCCGGCATGGAGCGAAGAGGATGGCACTGCTTGTTATTTGCGCCCCGGAGGTACCGCGCCCTTGGTTGACCGCTTGGTCTCCATTGGGCCTGCTGGAACGCTCATTTTTCCCAAATACGACAAACCGTTCCGGCTGGCTGGAATCACGCAATTGCGCCCGACTGATATCGACACGGTCCTTAAAGTTGGCCGTTCTTATCTGATCTATCCCGGTGCAGAGAGCGATCGATATGGCCGTATCGCTGCGCAGCTTGTTGGCGATGGTACGGCCTGGGTACAAGGCGCGCTGCTGTCGCGTGGCTTGGCGCTGGCGCAAGGCGAGACCGGTCTCGCTGCGAAGTGTTTGAGCGCGTTGCAGGGCGCGGAGCGGGTGGCAGAGGTCAACAAGCGAGGCCATTGGGGCGATGGTGCTTTTGTCATGTCAGCGGAAGACGTGCCGAAACTTCAAGAAAGGCAGGGGCAATTTTTGCTTGTGCGCGGCAAGGTATTGTCAGTCGGAGACAGAAAGCGTCGCGTCTATCTCAATTTCGGCCAAAAGTGGAACCAAGACTTTACTGTCTCGCTTGCAAAGTCCGGACGCGGTGCCTTTAAGGGAGACATGGCAGCGATTTTGGCCTCCAAGGATAAAACGGTGCGCGTGCGCGGTGTTTTGGAATGGTCCGGCGGTCCGTTGATCAGGGTGGTAGACGAAGGACAAATTGAGCTTGCGCTTCCCTGATTTCATATCCTCCAAGGTCTTAAGCGTCGCGGCACTCGCGTCGTGTTTGTTACTTGCATCGTGCCAATTGATCGATACGGGCGAGGCGCTCGACCCCGGATTGGTGTCTGAAAACAGTGGCGCGGACGCAAAACAAGAAAACCGTGGTCTGTTTTCCTTTGATGCTTTGCGGGCCAAAGACCCGCAGGCCAAGCTTGGGGCCCGGGAACATCCAGCCGTCTTGCGGTCCCATGGTGGCGCGTATTCCAATCAAAAACTGGAAGAATTGCTGGCCGTCATCGTGGGCTCCCTGGTCACCCATTCGAGCGACCCAACCCGTGCTTATGATATCACGGTGTTAAACTCGCCCTCGGTAAACGCGTTCGCACTGCCGGGCGGGTATTTGTACATCACGCGTGGTCTCTTGGCCCTGGCCAATGACGCGTCGGAGGTCGCGGCCGTTCTGTCCCACGAAATGGCGCATGTGACGGCCAATCATGGCGTTGAGCGTAACCAAAAAACGGCTGTGCAGGGTGTTGCCAACCGTGTGGTGAATGATGTTGTGACGAACCGTATCGCCGGGCGGGTGGCGCAGGAATCCAGTCGTCGTCGCTTGATCGCCTTTTCCCAACGTCAAGAATTGCAGGCCGATGCTTTGGGCATTGCGCTGTTGGGAAAAGCGGGATTTGATCCCTTTGCCGGAGCGCGCTTTTTGGTTGCGATGGATCGCTATGCCGCGTGGCGCAGTGCCAGCCAATTGTCACCCGAAAACATGTCAACGAGCCATCCTTCGACGCCCAAACGCATTGAGCTCGCCCGTCGCCATGCCCGCGCCATTGGTCCTCCCGGCACCGGGGCGACCAAGCGCAAACGCTATCTGGCCGGGATTGAGGGCGTGTTGTGGGGTGACCGTTCCAAGGACGGCTTTGTACGCGGCAACCGGTTTTCCCACACCAAACTTGGCATCACGTTTGCCGTGCCGGAGCGGTTTGATCTTTCCAACCGTTCCGACGCTGTATTGGCTTCCGGACCGGACCAAACCGCGTTGCGCTTCGATACGGCGCGTGTGCCAACCCAAACTGTAGACAGTGCAACTTATCTGCAGTCGGGTTGGGTGAATGGCCTGCAAAAGCAGACAATTGTTGCAACAACGGTCAATGGAATGGACGCCGCATTTGCGCGCGCTGCGGCAGGTGATTGGCGCTTCGCCATCGGCGTGGTCAAGCGAGGCGGGCTGTTTTATCGGTTCATCATGGCGGGACCGCGCGGTACACAGCAATTGGACGTGCTGAACCGTCAGGTGGTTGGCAGTTTCAGAGGGCTTTCACCGAAAGAGGCGTCTTCTTTGAAGCCTTTGCGGGTGCGGATCGCAAAGGTGGTTTCAGGAGATACGGTCGCAAAAATGGCCGCCCGGATGCAGGGCGTGTCGCGCCCGCGGGAACTGTTTTTGACGCTAAACGGGTTGGATGGGGGAGCCCAGTTGCGCGTTGGCCAATTGGTCAAACTGATCGGGGAATAGGCTTGTGCCCCAAAGCGGCTTACCCGCTGCCCGAACAAGAGCGGCTAAGCGGCTATCCGCGCCAAAGGGTGAGCGGCTTCCACCAGTTCCCGCAGCCGATCTTCCAGCACGTGGGTATAGATTTGCGTGGTGGCGATATCCGCATGGCCCAACAATTGTTGGACAGCCCGCAGATCGGCGCCGTTTTGCAGCAGATGGCTCGCAAACGCATGGCGCAGTACATGGGGCGATACGTGCGCATCAGAAAGGCCGCAGGCGCGGGCGAGCGCCTTTAGTTCACGGGCAAAGTGCTGACGTGTCACCGGCTGGTCTGTTTTTCCCGGTGTTGGGAAAAGCCATTGCGACGAGTGTTTTTGTGCTGCGTTGATATGGGCCGTGTATGCTTTCAACGCTTCTTTCGCGGTTTGGCTAACCGGCACGAGGCGCTCCTTGTTGCCTTTGCCGCGCACGATGGCAAAGGGTTCAGACGGGCGGATTGCGTTGACGGGCAGGGTCACCAGTTCCGAAACACGCAGCCCGGTGGAATAAAGCAGTTCCAACATGGCGTAGAGGCGCAGTGCACGCTGGCGGTGAGCGTGGCTTTGTTTATCAGCATCCGCCCCTTTGGTCCCACCTGTGGGTTTGTTTTGGGCATGAGCCTGAGCCGCATTGAGCAGTTGGTCGACTACGCTCTCGCTCATCGTTTTGGGCAAAGGACGGGCCATGGGCGGGCTTTGGACCGCTGTTGACGGGTCGTCATTGCGCAATCCGTCGGCGAATAAAAACTGGTAGAACTGACGTAACGCCGAGAGTTTGCGCGCCTGTGTCGCTGGGCTCATGCCTTGGGTCGTCAGGTCACTGAGGTAGGAGCGGATTGTCTGGCTGGACGCATCGACCAGCGGCGTGCCGTCGGCGCTTGAAAAGGTGCTGAACCCTTCCAAATCCCGCGCATAAGCGTTCAACGTGTTGGCGGAGGCACCGCGTTCCGCGCTGATCATGTCTAAAAACAAGTCTATGGCCGCTGTATCCCGCATACGACCAGGTTAGCGATCACAGGTTTGAAAAACGTGAAGGTTGGCCTGTAGAGGCAATCACCGCTTCTTTGAAACGCCGATCGCCCGTGGCTGGTAGTATTGCCGCGGTTTGTTTCGCTCAAACGATTCCGTTTGAACGGAAATGGCTCCAAAGCGGTCGTTTACTGGTTGATGCGTTCGGAGGGGATGCGCACCCGCATCTCGCGTGGGTCCGGTTCCACCATGGTGGCGAGGGCGAACATGCCCGCATACACCATCGCCCCAAGGATGCCGCAGACGATGAGAAACCGGAACAGACTTGGCACGGAGCGGACTTTCTATTTTTGGCTCTACGCGTCTGGCTTGCAGCGATAAATGGGCTGAACCAGTGCGTTTGCGTCGTTGTGTCCGTTATGGGCAGCGCGGGCCAAAACCGCAACTGTGTTGCGTTTGCAGCAGTCTGCTGCCTTTGGTTTTTAAGACAGGGTTGGTGCCGCCTGTTGCAAATCCACAGGCGAATAGCGCTGGGTCCAAGGGTGTATTTCGCAATCTGACCAATATGGCCTAAGAGATACATGTCCGGATGATCAGACGCTTCACTCAGATGAAACTATTGACAGTCGGGCTTGACGATTCGGCCAATTTGCGGTGTTTGACGCCGACGCTGATCACTGAAACCCGATAAAGAAACAAGAATCAGACATCGTGAACACCGCTACAAGTCAAGAAATTAACCGGGCTGTCATCGCAGACCGCTCCAGTACAATCCGGCGCGCCCTGAACGGTCGCAGCATCGTGCTCGTCGGCATTATGGGCGTTGGTAAATCGACCATCGGTAAAAAACTTTCGCAATATCTCGATATTCCTTTCGTGGATGCCGACAAAGAGATCGAAAAAGCGGCCGGTATGGCCATTGAGGATATTTTTGATCAATTCGGTGAAGAAGCGTTCCGGTCCGGCGAGAAAAAAGTCATCAATCGCCTGATGGGCGAGGGGCAAAAAATTCTGGCCACCGGCGGTGGCGCCTTCATGAATGAAGACATTCGGGGCGATATTGCCGAAAGCGGCGTGTCCGTCTGGCTGAACGCAGATTTGGATATCTTGATGAAGCGTGTGCAGCGCCGCTCCGATCGACCTTTGCTGAAAACAGACGATCCCGAAGCGACGATGCGAGCGCTCTTGGACGAGCGTAATCCGATTTACGCATTGTCTGACATCCACATTGAATCCCGTACCGTAAGCCGCGACGTCATCGCCGGCGAGGTGGTGGATCTGTTGGCCGAACAATTGCCCAAGATTGCCGAGGATCGGAACTGGGGCTGATGGGCGACGCTCCGCAGGGAGAGCGAAGTCTGGCTGAAGCCGACAGCACCAGGGTGACTGTCGATCTGGGTGATCGCAGTTACGATATTCACATCGGTGACGGCCTCATTTCCACTGTCGGGGCGCGTATTGCGGCGCTGTTTTCCGGGGCTCGTGCGGTCGTCGTTACCGACAATACGGTTGATGCTTTGCACGGAGACCGGCTGCGCAGCAGTCTGGATGCTGCTTCCATCATCCATCACACCATTGCAGTGCCGCCTGGCGAGGCCTCCAAAGGTTTTGCCATGCTGGAACGCGTGGTGGATGGGGTTTTGGCAACCGGTCTCGAGCGGCGTGATGTTCTGATCGCTTTTGGTGGGGGCGTTGTTGGGGATTTGGCCGGTTTTGCGGCGGGCATCGTGCGCCGTGGCATGGGCTTTGTTCAGGTGCCGACTTCGCTGCTGGCGCAAGTGGACAGTTCCGTTGGCGGCAAAACCGGTATCAATTCGCCACGCGGCAAGAACCTGGTGGGCCTGTTCAATCAACCTGCCATGGTGATCGCCGACACATCGGTTTTGGACACGCTGTCTGAGCGGGAAATGCGAGCCGGTTACGCGGAAGTTGCGAAATACGGCTTGATCGACCAAGTCGAGTTTTTCGAATGGTTGTTGGACAATCACCGTGCTGTCTTCGCCGGTGGAAGCGCCCGCGCTCATGCCGTGCGGGTGAGCTGCGAGGCAAAAGCTGCCGTTGTGAAAGCTGATGAGTTGGAAGGCGGGCAACGGGCGTTGCTCAATCTGGGACACACATTTGGCCATGCGCTGGAGGCTTGTGTTGGTTATGATACCAATCGGCTTGTGCACGGCGAGGCCGTGGCCATAGGCACTGTTATGGCGCACGAATTCTCCCACCGGATGGGGCATTGCTCGCAAGAGGCTGCCAGTCGGGTTGCGGAACACTTTGCGGCGGTCGGTCTGCCGACGAAATTGTCTGACGTTCCCGGTCCGCCTTTTGAGATCGACGGTCTGATGTCAGCCATTGCCCAAGACAAAAAAGTGGAGCGCGGGGCGCTGACGTTCATTTTAACACGCGGTTTGGGCCAATCGTTCATTGCCAAAGATGTGGAAGCGGGCGACGTGCGCGCCTATTTAAGTGACAGTCTGCCAGCTTAGGCCGCCTGTTTACACCAATCCGCCCATTCCCAGAAAGGGTTGTCCCAGATTGCCTTTGCAATGACATCGCCCGCAATAGGGGCCACACTCCCGTCGCAGCTTTTTCCAGCGCAATCATCATGCGCGCCATGCCCTCAAGAGACCTGATATGACCGCTTCTGTCCTGCTGATTTTTCTTGCCATTATTGGATTGATTGCAACGTCTGCGTTCTTTTCCGGGTCTGAGACCGCGCTCACCGCCGTCTCCAAGGCCCGGATGCATTCGCTGGAACAGGCAGGAGACAAGCAGGCCAGCAAAGTGGCTTTTTTGATTGAAGCCAAGGAGCGCTTGATCGGAGCTTTGTTGCTGGCCAACAATTTGGTCAACATTCTGGCCTCCGCGCTGGCCACCAGCGTGTTCATCGCCTTGTTTGGCGAGTTGGGCGTGGTGTTTGCCACTGTAATCATGACGATCATCGTGGTGATTTTTGCCGAAGTTCTTCCGAAGAGTTGGGCAATCTCCAATCCTGACCGTTTTGCGTTGGCCGTGGCCACGCCTGTGGGCTTGTTGGTGCGGTTCTTCGGTCCTGTGACGGGCATTGTGACGAAGATCGTGCGGGTGATTTTGCGCATTATCGGTGTCGATATGGACGGCACGTCCACACTCACAGGTCATGACGAGTTACGCGGTACGGTGGATGTGTTGAACCGCGAAGGGGCGGTGGCCAAGGATGACCGCGACCGGGTGGGCGGCGTTCTTGATCTCCATGAACTCGATTTGGCCGACGTGATGGTGCATCGCACCGGCATGACCAGCGTGAATGCCGATGACCCTGCAGCAGCGCTGGTGGACCAAATCCTCAACAGCCAACACACCCGTATTCCGGTTTGGGAAGGTGAATCCGACAACATTATCGGCATCATACACGCAAAGGATATGGCCCGCGCGCTGGCGGCGGCGGACTATGATTTGGCGGCTTTCGATATCCGTGCGTCCATGGTTGAGCCTTGGTTTGTGCCCGAGTCCACCACCGTACAAGCGCAGTTGAACGCGTTCTTGCGGCGCCAAGCGCACATTGCGCTGGTGGTGGATGAATATGGCGAGGTGGAAGGCCTCGTGACCCTTGAAGACATTCTGGAGGAGATCGTCGGTGATATTTCAGACGAGCACGACGAAGACATTTCAGGCCTCCGCCAGCAGGTGGATGGTTCCGTTATCGTCGACGGATCACTCCCGATCCGCGATCTCAACCGCGCGCTGGACTGGGACCTGCCGGATGAAGAGGCGACCACAGTTGCAGGTCTGGTGATCCACGAAGCGCAGATGATCCCGGAAGAGAAGCAAACATTCACGTTCTACGGAAAACGCTTTGTCGTTTTGGCGCGTGAGAAAAACCGCATTACGCAGCTGCGCATCCGCAAACTGGTGGTGGGTTAGTCTGTTCCCTTTGCGTCGATTGCGAGTGCGTGCAATCCGCGCTCGAACGCATCACCGCAGGCCGTGTTGATGGCGCGGTGAACGGCCACCCGAGACAGGCCGTTTAGTTTTTCAGACACCATGCGAATGCGCATATGGCTTTCGCCTGTGCCGTCAAATCCGGGTTGGTGGCCCGCGTGGAGATGGCTTTCGTTTATGATCTCCAAGCTTTCGGGCGAAAATTCCTGCCGCAGTTTTGCGTCGAGTTGTTTGGTCAGTGTGAGGTTTTCGGTCACAGTCTCAGGCCTTTCGTGGATGATCTTACGGGGTGAGTTACGGCATTTTCATCGTAAAAACAGTCAAACACGGCGCACATGGAGCGCATACTGGCCGCAGGATGCGAGTTTCTTGCGATGATCTCAATTGCCGAGGGGGTTTAGCATGCTTGGGCAACGGGTGGTGTTTTGTCGGTGTATGGGGTACGAGGTTGCGCTGCAAATTTCCCACCGCCCCGCCGCCTCATCCGTCGCGATCTGCGCTTGGCTTGGACGGAGTGAAAACGGCCCGTACAGTTTTATAGGATAAGCGCACAGTTTCATGGCATCCAATTCCGACATCTTCGATAAAATCCGCATCAAACCCCGCGGGGCCAAAAAGAAAGAAGAGGAGGCACGGGCCGCCAACCAGTGCGCTTGGGAAGGCTGCGACAAACCCGGCACGCACAAGGCACCGATGGGCCGCAATCGTGAGGGCCAGTACATCAATTTCTGCATCGATCATGTGCGGATGTACAATAAGAACTTCAACTACTTTTCCGGTTTGGACGACGATCAGATCGCCAAATATCAAAAGGAAAACATCACCGGCCACCGTCCAACGTGGAAGATGGGAACGCGCAAGCCGGACGAGCCCGTGGACCCGTCGAAGTTGCGTGCCACTCCGGGCTGGCACGCGCAGGTGCGCAGCCGGTACGATGCCGAGGGCAAAAGAATTTCGTCCGGCAACGGACCCCGTAAACTCAAACGCTTAGAAGAAAAGGCTCTGCGCGAGCTTGGTTTGCCATCCACCGCGAGCAGCGAGCACATCACCAAGAAGTACAAATCACTGGTGAAGCAGCATCACCCGGACGCCAATGGCGGTGACCGTTCCAGCGAAGACCGGCTGCGGCAGATCATCCACGCTTATAAACAACTCAAGCAAGCAGGCTTGTGCTGATTTGGCCTTCTGATACACCCAAGCGACACTCCAAAACCGCACAATGACGGGTCCGTTGCCCGCACGTATTCAAGAGCATTAAATTCATGAGCGAACCCGCAACAGCGCCGGACCAAATGGTTTCGGTCCGTGACACATTCGGCATTGATTCAGACATGCAGGTTCCGGCCTATTCGCAAAGGTCCGAGCACGTGCCGCCAGTGGACGAAGACTATCTTTTTGATCGCAACACCACCCTGGCCATTCTGGCTGGTTATGCGTTCAACCGCCGGGTTATGGTTACGGGTTACCATGGTACGGGTAAGTCGACGCATATCGAACAAGTGGGTGCACGGCTGAACTGGCCGACCGTGCGGGTGAACCTCGACAGCCACATTTCGCGCATCGATTTGGTTGGCAAAGACGCCATCGTGCTGAAAGACGGTCAACAAGTCACCGAGTTCAAGGATGGCATTTTGCCATGGGCGCTGCAAAACAATGTGGCTCTGGTGTTCGATGAATATGACGCGGGACGCCCCGATGTGATGTTCGTGATACAGCGGGTCTTGGAGGTGGCTGGCCGTCTAACCTTGTTGGACCAAAACCGGGTGATCCAGCCGCATCCGCAATTTCGCTTGTTCGCCACAACCAACACCGTCGGCTTGGGTGACACATCCGGCTTGTACCACGGTACGCAGCAGATCAACCAAGGCCAGATGGATCGTTGGTCCATTGTGACCACGCTGAATTATCTTCCCCACGAGCATGAGGTTGATATCGTTTTGGCAAAAACGGAAAAATGGCAAAACGCTGAGGGGAAAGAGAAGATCAACAAGATGGTGCGGGTGGCTGATATGAGCCGTGCTGCTTTCATCAATGGTGATCTGTCCACGGTCATGAGCCCGCGCACGGTTCTGACATGGGCTGAAAACGCGGTGATATTCGGCGATCTGGCCTTCGCGTTCCGCCTGACTTTCCTCAACAAATGCGATGAGTTGGAGCGTCCGCTTGTGGCTGAATTTTATCAGCGGGCCTTTGGCGAAGAGTTGAAAGAAAGCGCTGCCAACATGGTTGCCGCGTAAACCATGGGTGTTGCGCCTTGTAAGCTGTGCGAAACGGATCAATCCGAAATCGTTTCAATCGAGGATCGCAAGGGCGAGGCTCTGGAAACCCGTGTGTGTCTGGGATGTGGGCAGGTGTTCAACAATCCTGTACCCAGTGATGTTGAACTGACCCAGTTCTACTCGGAAGACTACCGAAAAGAGTATAAAGGCGCGGCGCGTCCTCGCGGCCGCCAGATCATTCGCAATTTCCGTCGCACAGCGTCCCATCTGAAACGATTTTCAGACGTTTTTGAGGGGCGCAATCGTGTGCTGGATGTCGGGGCGGGAAGTGGCGAGTTCTTGTTTTCGCTGACGCAGATGGGCAAAAATACGTATGGCTTTGAGCCCAATCATGATTATTCTGCCTATTGTCGTGAAGATCTTGGTCTCGACGTTCAAACCAATCAGATCGACGGGTTCAAACCGACATCAGCTGGCTATGACCTCATTCATCTCAGCCATGTGTTGGAACACCTCAACGACCCGGTTCGCTACTTGGAGAAACTCGCGTCATGGCTGGCGCCCCAAGGGGTTTTGTATGTCGAGGTGCCAAATGTCTTCGACTATGCGACTGACAAGTCCAAGGGCAATATGTTCCACTACGGCCACATCTACAATTACAGCCCATGGACCTTGCGAGCCGCTGCGGGTCGTGCCGGTTTGACTGAGTTAGACATCACAAAGGACCGGTGCTCCGATACGACGGGCTGTTTTTTTGTGCGCTCGGAAAAGATGCTTGATCCAACCGCATGTCTGAATGCCGACAATGCACGGCTCGTTTCCAGTGCGATTAGTGATCACTATTCTGGACAAATGGACACCAAGCGGGACGGGGCAATCGTACGGTTGGCGCGCAAGCTTTTGGTTCGCGCCGACGAGTCCTTTGCTGCCCGTCGCGAGTCAACACCGCAGGACATTGGTCGGTCCGTTTTGTCTTCGGCCAATCTGATTTAGTGGGAGTTTAGGCCATGTCCCGCATCGGTGATAATTCGCAAAACACCCAATCCATTTTGGATGTGGAACCGCTTAAGCAGTCGGTTGCCGGTTGCGTACGGGCCATTGCACGTGATGCGGAGGTGGAGGTTACCTACGGCAAAGACAAACCCGGCATGGCTGGAGATCGTGTCCGACTGCCGGAGCCTGGTCGCAACCCAAGCGCAAAAGACGTCGCGATAACCCGCGGTCTGTCTGATGCGATGGCGCTGCGCCGCGCCAAGCATGACAGCGGTGTGCACGCGACCCATGCGCCACAGGGTGAAAATGCTCGCGCCGTTTTCAACGCGGTTGAGCAGGCTCGGGTTGAAGCCATCGGTTCCAACGCAATGGAAGGCATGGCCGGTAACCTTTCGGAAATGCTGGAGGATAAGTATTTTCGGGCAAGCTATGCCGATGCGCACACCCGTGATGACGCGCCGCTGGAGGAGGCGGTGGCGCTCTTATTACGCGAAAAAATCACTGGCCTGCAGCCGCCCAAATCAGCCCATAACGTCGTCGATTTATGGCGCGACTGGATTGAAGAGCGTTGCGGAGAATCCTTTTCTGAACTGGGTAACCGGTTGGACGACCAAGAGGCCTTCGCGCTGGCAACACGTGATCTGATTGCCGACCTAGAGATGGCCGAGGAGCTTGGCCAAGACCCAAACCAGAACGATGATGACCAATCGGAAGAAAACGAGCAGGAACAACAGGCTCAGGACGAATTAGAGCGGGAGAACGAGGAATCCACAGGGTCCGATGAAGCTGCTCCTGATGAATCAGAAGCTACGGGCGAAGAGCAGGACGCCGGTGAAATGGAGGCCAGCGAGGCCGATGGCGACGACATGTTCGATGACGAACAGGAAGACGCTGAAATGCCGGGCGACATCCAGCGGCCCGACATGCCGTTGTCCAATCTGCCGCCCACGTCCGATTATAAGTTCTTTACGGATGCTGATGATGAGATGATCCGGGCCGAAGAACTCTGCGATGATGCGGAGCTGGATCGGTTGCGGGCCTTTTTGGACAAGCAACTTGCCCATCTGCAGGGCGTGGTGGGTCGCTTGGCCAACCGGCTGCAACGTCGTTTGATGGCGCAGCAAAACCGGGGCTGGGACTTTGATCTCGAAGAAGGCTATCTGGATTCAGCACGTCTTACCCGCATCGTAACAGACCGCACCGCACCGCTTTCTTTCAAGATGGAGCGTGATACGGACTTCCGCGACACGGTTGTGACGCTGTTGTTGGACAATTCCGGTTCCATGCGCGGTCGTCCGATCACTGTGGCTGCCACGTGTGCCGATATTTTGGCCCGAACACTGGAGCGGTGCGGCGTCAAGGTTGAAATTCTGGGTTTCACCACGAAGGCTTGGAAAGGTGGTCAGGCGCGGGAAGCTTGGTTGAAGGCGGGGAAACCTGCCAATCCCGGGCGTCTTAATGATTTGCGCCATATCATCTACAAAGCGGCCGACGCGCCTTGGCGGCGCGCGCGACGCAATCTTGGTCTCATGATGCGTGAAGGACTGTTGAAAGAAAACATTGACGGGGAAGCGTTGAGTTGGGCTCATGAACGCTTGCTGGCGCGCCCTGAGCAACGCAAAATCCTGATGATGATTTCTGACGGTGCGCCGGTGGATGATTCAACGTTGTCGGTGAACCCGGGCAACTACCTCGAACGTCATCTGCGTCACGTCATCGAGGAGATCGAAACGCGCTCGCCCGTGGAACTCTTGGCGATTGGGATCGGGCACGATGTGACCCGCTATTATCAGCGTGCCGTCACCATCGTGGATGCCGAAGAGCTTGCGGGTGCGATGACGGAGCAATTGGCTTCGCTTTTCGATGAACAAATGCCAAAACGGGGCGCAAAACGTCAACGAGCGGCCGGGCGTATTGGGTAATCTGATAACGGGTTGGAGAGCGTCGCGCGTTCTTGCGTGGCTCCCGGTTGTGGCGATTGCGTTCTTCTCCTGTCTTTCGAGTGTTTGGGCTCAGACCGTTCAACCCTTAAACGCCCCTGGAGCTTATGTTCCCGCCGATATTCAAAGTTACCGGATTGGATCATTATCGTTAGACGAACCTAACAGGACCCGTTTTGGATCTCTGGTCTTCAAAGGCGGTTTGGCGCTCACTTCCAGCAACATAGACTTTGGCGCTCTGTCCGGGTTGCGCATACCGGATGGCCGCTCGTTGACGGCGGTGGCGGATACCGGCTTCTGGATCGCCGCCGAACTTGATCGCGACGATCAAGATGTGCCCAGCGGGTTTGCCAATGCTCGCATCACGCCCTTGCGGGACGGCGCGGGTGGCGCCGTGTTGCAGAAATGGGCGGCAGACATTGAGGGGATTACGTTTAGCGGCGACCGGGCGTTTATCAGCACGGAGCAAGATGCACGTGTTCTCGTCTTTCCGTTTAAGGATGGCCTTCCCAGTGGTGGTGGTGCTTTGTTTGGCCCACCGATCCCCGAACCGCGTTTGAGTTATAGTTTTGGTCTTGAAGCGGTTGCAACACTGCCCACACACCAGCGGGCTCGTTTGGGAGGTGCGACGCTGGTCGCGATCAGCGAAGGTCAGCCCACCAGCTCGGAGCCCCTGCGCGCGTTTTTGATCGGCGAAGCGCAAATTACTGAGTTTCAGATCATGCGATCGGGCAGTTATTTGGCGACCGATGCGGATTTTTTGCCTTCAGGCGATTTGGTTTTGCTTGAGCGCCACTTCTCACCGGTCGTAGGCCCTCATATGCGCATTCGGCGCATAGCTATTGCTGACATCGCCCCTGGTGCCAACGTAGATGGGACCACGCTCATGGAAGTCGGTCCCCGCCACCAGATCGACAACATGGAAGGCATTAGCGTTTTTACCATGCCAAACGGTGAGGTGCGCATGGGTCTCGTGTCGGACAACAACCAATGGCTGTTGCAGCGGACGCTTTATCTGGAGTTTGCTTTTCCGGCTGCCGGTCCGAGTGCTGACTGAACCGTTATTGCGCGGCGTAGGCGTTCGTGTTGGCTGTTGCGATGCCGTAGGGCAATAACATCGCCAAGCCCACCATCACTTTGACGATGAAATCTCCAGCAGCAAGCGAGACCCAAAGAGGCACTTCAGCGAACAAGCCTAAAAGTGGGACCGGAAAACCGAGTGATCCAGGTTCGGCTGCGCCAAAATCCAGCATTGCAAATGCCGGTGCGAAGGCGAGCGCAAAGAATAAAACCGTGTCAAGCGCTGACCCGATCACGCTGGAAAACAGCGGCGCAATCCACCAGCGGCCTTTGCGCAATGCGTCAAAGACGGACACATCCAGCAATTGTGCGAGCAGGAAGGCCGTGCCGGATGCAATGGCGATGCGCGGCGTTGCCAGCCAGATGCTGAGAATGACCGCAAGGGCAAAACCCACAAAAACCACCTGGCGTGCCCGCTTTGGGCCAAACAGGCGATTGGTCAAATCGGTGACCAAAAACGCCACCGGATAGGTGAATGCCCCCCAAGTGAGCAAGTCTGCGAAGTTCACACCGCCGAAAGTTGCCTGAACTGGAAATTGCACCAGCACGTTTGAAAGAACGACAACGGCTGCCATGGCCGCGATGAAACCGACGAAGCGGAAGGAAAGCGTGTTGGTTACACGAGATGTCATGGTGGGAATGCCTTGCTGAGTTTGTACGGGAAGCGCCGTTTGATCGTCTTTCGGTTATGTCCGTCGCTATGGGCAGGGACAGACGAATGCCCTATCAAAAAGCCAGCACACGATCGCGCTGGCCTTTAAAATTCCGGTGCGGTCGCGAAAGCCTCTCTAGGGACCCAACCGATTTTGCAGCCTTAAGCGGCTGCTTGCTCGTCGAGCTTTTTCTTCACCTGCTTGCGCAGGTCAGATGCTTTTTGGGAAAGGTTGGTTTCGTTTTCTTTCATCAAGAACGCGTCTAAACCCCCACGGTGCTCCACGGTGCGCAGTGCAGAGGCTGCCACGCGCATGCGGAAGCCTTTTTCCAGCGCTTCGCTCATCAACGTCACGTTGACCAAATTGGGCAGAAAGCGGCGACGGGTTTTGTTGTTGGCGTGGCTGACATTGTTGCCAGTCATCACGCCTTTGCCGGTCAGTTCACAACGACGGGACATGGATGTCTCACTTCACTTCGTGTTATATTGGACCCGAAAGCGACCGCCATATTCAAGCCCGATCAGACGATCGTTAAGCCGCCGGGTTTGACTGGATCTGATTTCCGGGAAAATCTGGTGTGTCCTAGTGCACAGGTGGGCGTAAAGTCAAGGCAAACTCACCGATGGCGCTTCGCTGGGTCCGGATTTTTCGTTCAGCATCAAGAGGGTCGGTACGCTGCCGATATTTCACAGGTCCATCGAATTTTTGCCCTAATAAGGGTGGAAAGCTGATGGGGGCGATTTGGCGCCCTTCCTTTGTTTTTGTGGTTTTTCATATGTCGAAACTGACTTTTGCAACGTGCTTTGGATTGGCAGTGATCTCGCTGCCGTTGTCATCTGCATCGGCTGGCACGGTAAATTCGAAACTAAAGGTTAGTTTCATGGGCATTGGTGTTGCCCAAATGAAGAACAGTTACGCGATCGACGGCTCGCGATATTCGGTCTCCGGCAGCGTCAAGACCAACCCGCTGATTTCTATCGTCTCGTCCACCAAGGCTTCCTTTCGCAGCAACGGCATTATGAACGGTTCCAGCCTTTTGCCAGCGCAACATGAGTTGACGTTTTCGCAAAGGCGCAAAAAAGGTCGCTTGGCGCTGCGGTTCGCCAATGGCAACGTGACCAAACAAGAAGTGCTGCCTAAGAAAAAGTTCAAAAAAGGCCAAGTGCCGCTCGTTCCGGCGCATCTAAAGGCGGTGCTTGATCCGGTCAGTGCCCTGATCTTTCCGGTTTCCAACTCAAGTATTGGCGATGGCAACAGCATCTGCAACCGCACTGTGCCCGTCTATGACGGCAACAATCGCCTCAATCTGAAATTCTCCTACAAGGCCAGCCGCACCGTGAAGGCGAAAGGGTTTAACGGGCCCGCCTTTGTGTGCAGCGTGCGCTACCTGCCTATCGCGGGCCATCGCCCGGAGCGCAAGAACACGAAATTTATGGTCGCAAACCGCGATATGGAAGTGACCATGGCGCGCCTTGGAAATTCCAACGCCTATGGGTTGTTCGCTTTTCGCGTGAAAACCCGTCGCGGTGTTGCAAAGGGTGTCGCGACCGCGTTTGGTCAAGACTAAGCCAACCGTCCCAAAACGAGACCCTTCGTAAAGGTCGTTACCGTCTGGAGGGTTGGTTATGCAAAAACTTCAATGCGTTTGCTCAAACGGTGGTATTTTGTTCGACGATCACCACTCTATCTTGTGTGATCAAAGCGCGAACGTGCTGATGTCAGCGATTCGTACATCGTGTGTTCCGCCTGTGTCCAAACGTTAACAGTGAAGTGCGCATGCTCTCCGTGTGCTCGGGAACATTGCTTGAAAAGTGCCCTGTCCCAAAATGAGGCTGAGTATGAACGCAATCGGGCCGCGATGATTGATTTGACCGATCATCGGCGGTGATCGCTTGCAACACTTGGTGTTTGGTCATGGAGCACACGCAACATCTAGCGGTGAACAAACAGGGTTCACCCCACGGTCAGTGATTCGTGCAGCGTCTGTTCCGTTTGTGTCCAAGTGTTAACGCGCGCCCCCAATGAGCCGATGAAATGTCTCTTGGGTGGAAGCGGATTTGCGCATTTGGCGTTCGGCCGGATCAGCAGTCTGTCCTGAAATGAAACGCGCTGGTTTACACCGTTCACCTATCAGTTGCACAGGGCCTGAATGGTGCAGCGCCATTGGTGGCGAGGGCGCAATTCAGGCACCATATCTAGTAGTGAACAAACAGCGACCTTGGATGAGTCAGTGATTCGGACAGGGTTTGTTCTTGGCCTGTTCAATTGGTAAATTTCTGTGGGTCCAGCGACGTGGAAGCGCTGGGCAAAAGCAGATCGTGCTAGCGTTTTTAGCATTGAGGTCTGATTTCCTCATCCGGTGTTTGAGCGCCGTTGGTTCAGGTCGTGGGTCGAACCGGAAGGGGTGCGTTTTGTTAAGCAGCTACAAGCGCCTTGCAGCGTCCGGTCTGCCGCGACGATCCATATCTGTACCCGCCTTCTCATTCATTGCAGGTTGTGAGGTATGAACCGGTTTTCCCACCCTGAATTAAAGTCCGCACGGGCTTTGCCAGCCGCCCCCGGTCGCGGGGTGACGGCTGTGCTGGGCCCCACCAACACGGGCAAAACCCATCTGGCGATTGAGCGGATGCTTGCCCATGAAAGCGGGATGATCGGATTGCCTCTTCGCCTGTTGGCGCGGGAGGTCTATGGCCGCGTGGTCCAGCAGACCGGCCTGTCGCACGTTGCCTTGATTACGGGCGAAGAACGCATCGAACCCCCCGGCGCGCGCTTTCGCATCTGCACAGTCGAAGCCATGCCGCCGAAAGCTGACTGTCATTTTGTGGCGATTGATGAGGTGCAGCTGGCGGTCAATCTGGACCGTGGGCACGTTTTCACCGACCGCCTGCTGCATTTGCGCGGAAGCCGGGAGACCATGCTTCTGGGGGCGGCTACGGTGCGTCCAGTCTTGGAGCAATTGCTGCCTGGCATTCAGGTGGTTGGCCGTCCCCGCATGTCTCAACTGCACTATGCCGGGCAAAAGAAGATCACACGTTTGCCCCGACGGTGCGCCATTGTCGCTTTCTCGGCCGACGAGGTGTACGCAATTGCTGAGTTGATCCGCCGCCAACGGGGCGCCGCTGCGGTGGTTTTGGGGTCGTTGAGCCCGCGCACCCGCAATGCGCAGGTGGCGCTGTACCAGTCTGGCGATGTGGATTTTTTGGTCGCTACCGATGCCATTGGCATGGGGCTCAACCTTGATGTTGATCATGTGGCTTTTGCGCAGGATCAAAAATTTGACGGGTACCACCATCGCCGTCTCAAACCCGCCGAGTTCGCCCAGATCGCTGGCCGTGCCGGGCGACATGTTCGCGACGGCACGTTTGGCACAACCGGACGCGTGGACCCGTTTGAAGACGAGTTGGTGGAACGGCTGGAAAGCCATGAGTTTCCGCCGGAAAAAGTGTTCCAGTGGCGCAGCCGCGCGCTTTCGTTTGATACAATTGGCGACCTCATCGGCTCTTTGGAGCAGCCCGCCCGTTCCCCGCAATTGGTCAAGGCGCCCATGGCGACGGACCAGCGGGCACTGACGGCTATGGCGGGTCTGGGTGATATTCGTGATCGTGCGACCACGGCGGAGCGGGTCGAGTTGCTGTGGCAGGTGGCGCAAGTGCCGGATTACCGCAAGATCGCACCGGCCAATCACGCCGATCTTTTGGCGACGCTGTTTCGTGATTTGGCAGATGACGGTGTGATTGACGAGGATTGGTTTGCTGCGCAGGTGCGCCAAACCGATAACACGCAGGGTGAGATCGATGCCCTTTCCACCCGCATCGCCCATGTGCGCACGTGGACGTTTCTGTCCCACCGCGCCGGTTGGTTGCGGGATGGTCCCCACTGGCGAGCGGAAACCCGAGCGATTGAGGATCGGCTGTCCGACGCGCTGCATGAACGCTTGACGAAACGCTTTGTGGACCGCAGGACGTCGGTTCTAATGAAGCGTCTGCGAGAAAACACCATGCTTGAAGCCGAGATTGCGCCAACGGGTGCAGTAATGGTTGAGGGGCACCATGTTGGTGATTTGAACGGATTTCGGTTTTCCGCGGATTCCACTGCGGACGGCCCTGATGCGAAGGCTGCCCGTGCCGCTGCTCAAAAGGCGCTTGCCGGTGAGTTCGAAGCCCGTGCGGTGCGTCTTTCTGCGGCCCCTAACAGCGATATCGTTTTGGATCAGGACGCAACGCTGCGTTGGGTTGGCGCGCCTGTGGGCCGCGTTATAGCCGGGGAAGACGTGATGCGGCCCCGCGTGCTGCTGCTTGCCGATGAGCAA
Organism: Pseudomonadota bacterium; assembly: GCA_038746275.1. Lineage (GTDB taxonomy): Bacteria > Pseudomonadota > Alphaproteobacteria > Rhizobiales > Rhizobiaceae > Pseudahrensia. The sequence goes on from JBCDKS010000023.1 coordinate 28,361, forward strand.
TTGACCGGCCCTGCGCGCGATAAGGTGGCTGCCCGTCTGGAGCGCTGGCTGGCATACCAGATCAACACTCTGTTGAAACCATTAGCCGATCTGAAAATGACCGATGGTATGGAGGGGCTGGCCCGGGGCATCGCTTTTCAAGTTGCTGAAAACATGGGTGTGGTGGAGCGCCGCTCGATTGCCGATGATGTGAAATCACTGAACCAAGACCAGCGGGCTGCGTTGCGGGCCAAGGGTATTCGGTTCGGCGCCTACCATATCTTTGTCCCAGCCCTTCTTAAGCCTGCACCAGCGGGGCTCGCCTCTTTGCTTTGGGCCGTGGCCAACGACAAATTGGACACTGACGGCCGCGAAGAGTTGCTGGCAGCACTGGCTGCCGGACGCACCTCTTTGCCTGTGGTGGATGCCTATGATCCGGCGTTTTACGGTTTGTGCGGTTTTCGGGTGCTGGGCCGGAAAGCTGTGCGCATCGATATTTTGGAGCGTTTGGCCGATCTGATTCGGCCGGCAATTTCCTGGCGTGGGCCATCCGACGGGGGTGCCAAGCGACCGGAAGGTGGATGGAATGGCGTGGGCTTTATGGCGACGCCTGCGATGCTGTCGATCCTTGGAGCTTCGCACGATGATATGGCGGATGTGTTGCGAGGTTTGGGCTATCGTGGCGAAGCCATGGACGCCCCAAAGATTGAAATGCAGTTAGCCGAATGGGATGGGACACCAACGGTTGAGGCTGCCAAACCTGCAAACGAACCAAAGACGGAATCAGATCCAGAGGCAGCAGAAAAGGCTGCCGCAAAAACGTCCGCCGCGGAGACATCGGCTGAAAGCACCCCAAGCGAGCTCGAACCGACGCCCGCCGATGCTGCAGTTAAAACGCCGGAAGACACCCAGGCGGGCAAGACTGTGGCCGAGGTTGCTGAGACCACTCCAACGGAGCCTGAGCCAATAAAACCGGAACCTGTCGAGCCAGAGCCTGTCAAACAAACCATGATCTGGCGCCCGCAGCGCGAAGAGCGAGGGCGTGGTCCGCGTGGACGGGCTAACGACAACGGTGGCAACAATGGTCGGGGTCGCAAACCGTCTGGAAAACAAATTGGCAAACCCGGTGGAGACAGAGGCCAAGGCGTCAAACGGCCCAAACGTGATGATCAGCGGAGACATGGCGGCGGGAAACCAAATGCCAACAAAAAACCTGAAAAGGTAGCCGATCCGGATTCGCCGTTCGCCAAACTGGCAGCGCTCAAAGCCAATCTAGAGGGCAAGGATGGCTGACAAGCCAGACCGTGTTGCGTCCGCCGGTAATGCCGTTGCCGATGTTGCCGATGCCAAAATTCGCTTGGATAAGTGGCTTTGGTACGCACGGGTTTATAAGTCCCGCTCAATTGCCCAAAGCGAAATCAAGTCGGGGAAAATTCGCGTTAATTCTGTGAAAGTCAGCGTTCCAAGCCGTACAGTTACGCCGCAGGATGTGTTGACGATTACGAAGGCGCGTCAGGTTTTGGTCCTCAAACTATTGGCGTGTGGATCCCGTCGCGGCCCTGCGCCGGAAGCACAGTTGCTGTATGAGGACCTCACGCCGCCGCCGCCCAAGCCCAAGGACGTAACGAGGCCAATACAACAGGCAGCGCGGGATGAAGGGGCCGGACGACCGACTAAAAAACAGCGCCGCGAGATTAGCCGTTTCCGGTCGGGAGCGGGTGAAGAGTTTTGATCGGTAAGTTGATCACCACGCCATTTGGCCACCTTGTCAGCCGCCCGGCTGCGGGCTAATCCTTCTGCCAGCGTATGGGGAGCCATCACCGTTTCCCTTGACCGAAATTCATGTGGTTCCTATCGCCGTTGAGGGTGATAAAACAGGGACTTTATAAAAAAAAGGGTGCCCGGCGCGGATGACCTATCTCGTCACTGATAACTGCATCAAATGCAAATATATGGACTGTGTGGAAGTGTGTCCGGTGGACTGCTTTTATGAATGTGAGAACATGCTCGTCATCCACCCTGATGAGTGCATTGATTGCGGCGTGTGCGAGCCCGAATGCCCTGCGGATGCCATCAAACCGGACACTGAGCCGGGCCTCGACAAGTGGTTGAAGGTTAATACCGAATATGCCGAGAAATGGCCCAATATCATTTCTAAGGGCGAGGCGCCTGCCGATGGCGAGAAGTTTGACGGTGAAAGTGGAAAGTTCGAGAAGTATTTTTCCGCTGAGCCGGGCGAGGGAAATTGAGATCCGTTCGTTGCCGTCAACCGTTAAGGCCTAGCGGTTCGATCGCTCCATTGGTTAAATAATTCAGACACGCCGTGTGTTAAGGCTCGCAAGCTGCCCGAGTTGAAATTTAGTGTTTTTTAGGGTATGCAATTAGTAATGATTGTGAATTTTTATAGTCCGTTTGGCCGCTGCACGTTGTGCAAGCAGGCGAGACAGCGATAGGACCTATCACACATCGACAGGATTAAATCCGAGGCGCAGCTGGTGCTCGCCTTGGATATGGTTTGTGTCGGGTGCTTTTCCGCGATCATACAGCGAAAGCCTTTTGTCTTGCAGCAAAACGGCGTGACGCATTCTTTGTGACGTTTGGTTTCATCAACCACGGCACCCAAAAAAATGCGCGGCGACGCGCGTATAAAAAGGAACAGGTGAATGGCTGCGAAAAAATCCGTCCAGAGACAGGGCTATAAAACCGGTGAGTTCATCGTTTATCCGGCCCATGGCGTTGGCCAAATTGTCGATATCGAACAGCAGGAAGTGGCGGGTTTTGAGCTTGAACTGTTCGTGATCAACTTTGCCAAGGACAAGATGACCCTTCGCGTGCCGATCACCAAAATTGAATCGGTGGGCATGCGCAAGCTGGCTGAGATGTCGGTGGCGGATGATTCCTTGAAGACCGTGCAGGGACGTGCCCGCATCAAACGCACCATGTGGAGCCGTCGCGCCCAAGAGTATGATGCGAAGATCAATTCCGGCGATTTGATCCAGATTGCGGAAGTGGTGCGCGACTTGTTCCGATCTGACAACCAGCCCGAGCAAAGCTATTCCGAACGTCAGTTGTATGAAGCTGCGTTGGAGCGCATGGCGCGTGAACTGTCTGTTGTCAAAAAGATTACAGAAACCGAAGCCGTTCAACTCATTGAGGCCAATTTGGCCCTTGGCCCCCGTCGTGGACCAAAGCCTGAGGGAGAGGAAGACGATTCGGAAGGCACAACTGAGGCTGCCGCGTAAGCGTCGCACGTCAATTGAGGCGATGCGGCCCTTGCCGTGTGCGCCTCAAACTACCATTTCCAAAACGTTAGTTTAGCTCATTCTACCGCCTGTACCGCGTGCGCTTTCGACCGCTTACAGCCGGACAAGTCTCACAAGGCAGCGCGATGCAGGTCTATCTGGAATTTGAAAAGCAGATTGCCGATTTGGATGGCAAGATTCGCGAACTGCAAACACTGGCGGAGGAAGACGGTGGCGTCGACCTTAGCGACGACATTGCCCGCCTGCACTCCAAGTCTGAAACAGCACTGGTCGATCTCTATCGTAAGCTTGATGCTTGGCAAAAAACGCAGGTGGCCCGGCATCCGGACCGTCCGCATTTTAAGGACTATGTTGCCAACCTGATTGAGAACTACGAACCTCTTTCTGGGGACCGCAATTTCGCGGAGGATCATGCGATCCAAGCCGGGTTGGGTTGGTTTCGCGGTAAGCCCGTGGCGGTGTTGGGCCACGAAAAAGGCAATGACACGCAAACGCGCCTGAAACACAATTTTGGCATGGCTCGCCCGGAAGGCTATCGCAAGGCTGTGCGCATTATGCATTTGGCGGAACGCTTCTCGCTTCCGCTTGTCTCTTTGGTGGATACCGCCGGTGCCTATCCCGGTATCGGCGCGGAAGAGCGCGGGCAGGCAGAGGCTATCGCGCGGTCAACGGAAGCGTGTCTGAACCTGAAAGTGCCGATGATTTCCATCATCATCGGTGAGGGAGGGTCCGGTGGTGCTATCGCTATTGCTGCGGCCAGCCGTGTCTACATGCTGGAACACTCGATCTATTCGGTGATCTCTCCCGAAGGTGCGGCATCAATCTTGTGGCGCGATTCAACCCGTGCGCGGGAGGCCGCGACCAGCATGAAAATTACTGCGCAGGACTTGCAGCGTCTTGGCGTGATTGATGCTGTCATCCCGGAACCGATTGGGGGTGCCCATCGTGATCCTGATGCTATCCTGAAAAGCACCGGTGATATTTTGGAACAGGCGCTGGATGAAATGGCGCAGAAGGATGAGGCCACAATCGTGGCAGAGCGACGCGAAAAATTTTTGGCGATTGGGCGAAATCTTTAGTCCCGCCTTCCTAAGGGTCTGCTGAACACGGAAATCGGTTCAGTTGTGACAATGCCGTGAAGCGGCCCAGTCTTCGTTTGCTTCAACGCTCTTTCAACAGATACGAGCTATATCTCGGCCGTGCTGCTTGATGCGCACCGTATGACAAGCTGCAACTTTGCTCGTGATTATGGGATGATTAATTCTTTGCGTTTTCCTTTTTCTCACTCTTTGAAGCACCGTCTTGCCCCCGCCATCGCGTTGACAGTCGGCGTTTTGGCTCTGTCTGGCTGCACGGGTGTGCTCGACAGTGTGGAGAAAAAAGCCAACATTCCGGTGCCGAAAAAGCTGATCCACAAGATGAAAGCCAAGGGTATGCCATCGCGAGCACCCATCATGCTGCGTATCTTCAAGGAAGAAAACACGCTTGAAGTTTGGAAGAGGCGGGATACGGGTCGCTACGGGATGCTCACCAGTTACGATATTTGCAAATGGTCCGGGAAGCTTGGTCCAAAGTTCAAAGAGGGTGACAAGCAAGCGCCGGAAGGATTTTACACTGTCAACAAATGGCAGATGAATCCCAACTCGAAATATCATCTGGCGTTCAATATGGGCTTCCCCAACCGCTATGACCGCGCCCACGGCCGCACCGGCAGCCATCTGATGATCCACGGCGCTTGTTCATCCGCCGGGTGTTATTCGATGACGGATGAATATGTCGAAGAGATTTACGCCCTGGCACGTGAAGCGTTTAAGGGCGGGCAGAAGGCCTTTCAAATTCAAGCCTATCCGTTCCGCATGACTGCGGAAAATATGGCCAAGCACAAAGATCACAAGCATTTCGAATTCTGGAAAATGCTAAAGCGCGGCTATGACCATTTTGAAATTACGAGTGTGCCGCCCAAAGTGGACGTGTGCGAAAAGCGCTACGTGTTTAACACCACCTCACCCGGCAAATACGAATCCACTGGCCAGTGCCCGGCGATGGAAATGCCGCAAACACTCGCAACGGCTTTCGTTGCCCGCCAGAAAAAGGATGCGGCGCAGTTTGAAAAACTGCTGGGCAAAGATACCAGCGTAAAAATGAGCGTCGGCTCCATGGATATGGCAAGCTTACTGCCCGGAGTTGCGGTGAAAATCCCTAACACAACTTCCGTCGCGCCGAAGCCTGCGGCTCAGCCCAAGCCAAATACGTCCAATGGTGTAGAAACGGCTCTCAAGCCCGCCGGATAAGGATAGCGATCCTGGCCTCCACAAAGAAGGCGGAGCCGCTCTGGGCGGTGTCGCTTAGATCCAGGTCACCGCTTCTTTGAAGTGCTAATCGCCTCCAGCTTGTTGTTTTAACGCGGTTTCTTTCGCTTAAACGGTTCCGTTTGAACGGACACGGCTCTAGGCGAGTTTGCCGTGGCAGTGCTTGTATTTGAGGCCGGAACCGCATGGGCAGGGTTCGTTGCGGCCCACGCGTCCCCATGTTGTTGGGTCGTTGGGGTCCCGACCTTCTGCTGCTGCGGCACGGGATTGGGTCATCAAGGCTTTGCCGTATCCAGCGTCTTCGTAGTGTTCGTAGTCTGAATCGCCAAAGCCTTCGCCGGAGCCGAGTTCCATTTCCGGCAGTTCCATCTCGTCTTCAGCCGCCTGTTGCACCACTTCGACGCGCATCATCTGCGCGGTGACGGCCTGACGCAGATTGCCCAACAGCCCATCAAACAATTCAAAGCTCTCCGACTTGTACTCTGCCAAAGGATCACGCTGTCCAAAGCCACGGAAGCCGATGACGGACCGCAAATGCTCGAGATTTTCCAGGTGCTCGCGCCATAAGTGGTCGAGGGTTTGAAGAAGCACGGACTTCTCGACGTAGTTCATGATCTCGGGGCCGAACCGCTCGCTGCGTTCTTCGGCGGCCTTGGTGGCAGCTTCCAAAATGCGCTCGCGGACATCGGCATCATCAATGCCCTCTTCCAATGCCCAGTCTTTTACCGGCAGGTCGAGATTGAGATATTCCTGAACGCCCTCCGACAGTTCATCGAGTTTCCACTGCTCGGGATACGCGTTTTCCGGCATGGTGGCGGAGACCAGACCATCCACGACGTCTTCACGCATATCGGAAATGAACTCCGAGAGGTCTTCGGTGTTCATCATTTCGATGCGCTGTTCGAAGATGACTTTGCGCTGGTCGTTCATCACGTCATCGAACTTCAGGATGTTTTTGCGGGCATCGAAATTGCGGGCTTCAACTTTTTGCTGCGCCTTTTCCAACGCTTTGTTGATCCAGGGGTGGATGATCGCTTCGCCTTCTTTAAGGCCAAGCTTGGTCAACATGCCTTCCATGCGGTTGGACCCGAAGATGCGCATCAAATCGTCTTGCAAGGACAAGAAAAATTTGGAGCGACCCGGGTCACCCTGGCGGCCTGAACGGCCGCGTAACTGATTGTCGATGCGCCGGGATTCGTGGCGCTCGGTGGCCAGCACGTACAAACCACCGGCTGCCAACGCTTCTTCTTTCAGGCGAGCCACTTCTTCGGTCACGCTTTGGCGGATTTTTTCGGCCTGTTTGTCGGACTTGCCTTTAAGCTCCTCTTCCAGACGCATATCCAGATTGCCGCCCAACTGAATGTCCGTTCCGCGACCGGCCATGTTTGTGGCAATCGTGATGGCACCCGGCACGCCGGCTTGCGAAACAATGAAGGCCTCGCGCTCGTGCTGGCGGGCGTTCAACACCTCATGTGGCACGCCGCCCGCTTTAACAGCACCCTCCAAGGCTGCGATGCAACTGGACAAATGCTCCCGCAGTTCCGGTTCCTTGTTGGGTTTGATGGCGTCCAACTGGGTTTGGAAATTGGCTTGAATGCCTTTCAGTGTCTCTTTGTTGGATAGCATGGCAGACAGAAGCTCTGACTTTTCAATCGACGTTGTGCCGACCAGCACGGGCTGTTTGCGCGCGCGCGAAGCCAGAATGTCGGCCACCACGGCGGCGTATTTTTCTTCCACCGTGCGGTAGACTTCATCGTCCTCGTCAATGCGCTGCACGGGCCGGTTGGTGGGCACGTCCACCACATTGAGCTTGTAGATATCGGCAAATTCTGCGGCTTCTGTCATGGCCGTACCGGTCATGCCTGCGAGGCGCTCGTACATGCGAAAGTAGTTTTGGAAGGTGATGGAGGCCAGTGTCTGGTTTTCAGGCTGGATTTCTACGCCCTCTTTGGCCTCGAGCGCCTGGTGTTGACCATCACCAAAACGGCGGCCTGACATTGCGCGACCGGTAAACTCATCGATGATCACGACTTCGCCGCCGCGCACCATATAGTCTTTGTCTTTGACAAACAGCGTGTGCGCTTTGAGTGCATTGTTGACGTGGTGGACGACGCGCACATTCTCAACATCGTAAAGCGAGCCGGATTTCAAAATCTCCGCCTCTTTCAACAAGGCTTCCAGTTTGTCCGTGCCCTCTTCGCTGAAGTTCACGGTGCGCTGTTTTTCGTCCAGTTCGTAATCTTCTGCATCGATCTGCGGGATGACGGCATCGACAGCCATGTAGAGGTCGGACTTGTCATCGACCGGGCCGGAAATAATCAGCGGTGTGCGGGCTTCGTCGATCAGGATAGAATCCACCTCATCCACGATGGCGAAATAGTGCCCGCGCTGCACCATGGATTCGAGATCGAATTTCATGTTGTCGCGCAGGTAGTCGAAGCCAAACTCGTTGTTGGTGCCGTATGTGATGTCGCAGTTATAGGCTTCCTTGCGCTCATCATCGTCAAGATCGTTCACGATCACGCCAGTGGTGAGGCCCAAAAAGGCGTAGACTTTGCCCATCCATTCAGAGTCACGCGTGGCGAGATAGTCGTTCACCGTCACCACATGCACGCCTTTGCCAGCGAGTGCGTTGAGATACACCGGCAACGTGGCCACGAGCGTTTTGCCTTCACCTGTGCGCATTTCAGCGATGCCGGCTTCGTGCAAGATCATGCCGCCCATCAACTGCACATCGAATGGGCGCAGTCCAATGGCGCGTTTGGCGCCTTCGCGGGCGACAGCAAATGCCGGGATCAGCAGATCGTCTACCGTCGCGCCATTGTCGATTTGCTGTTTGAATTCAACGGTTTTTGCGGCTAGCTCCGCATCGCTCAAAGCCGAAATTTCGGGTTCCATCGCATTGATGGCATCCACTCTGCCCGAAAAAGATTTGACAACTCTATCATTGCTGGAGCCGAAAAACTTGCGGGCGATGCCACCAAAACTGACCATAAAAACTGTCCCTAACGCTTGCGGACTTGCACGCTGTTGCGCGCTTTGGTCCGGCAAAATGCGTGTTTGTGCGTTTGCTGCAAAATGCGAAAAAGCGCCCTTTGAAATACACGCCTGAGCATCGTATCAAGACCGGTGCTTGCTTGGCCGACAGATAAGAGCGGGGTAAAGGCTTGTCAACGCAAGGGGAAGGGTGTCAAGAGCCGTTGAACATCCAAGTAAGAGCACGGCAAACCCAAGCCAAACCCAAGCCAAACCCAAGCTAAACCCAAGCCAAACCTAGGCCTGCCACGGACCGTATACACCCTACTAACCCGCTACCACCGGGCCCTGACCGGCTCAATGACAGGGCGGTGACGCCAAGTCTTAGTTCAAAAGTAGTCCCGTAACAGCCTTTCTTTATCAGCCCCAGTTTGATGGAACTCGACCCTATGAAAACCTTCCTTTTGCGCACCGCTACCGCAACCTCACTTTTGGCCCTTGTGGCTGCCGCTCCCATGGCAGCGCCCGCCTTTGCCCAAGAAAGCCCCGTGTTGGCCAAAGTGGGCGATCGCACCATCACTCAGGCTGATTTGGATCAAGCGTTGAAAGACATGGGCCAGCAGTTTGCCAACTTCCCGGAAGCGCAGCGTAAGGCACGCGCTTTAGATTCCTTGATCGATATCCATGTCCTGGCGGCCAAGGCTGAAAAAGAAGGCCTTCTGGATGACGCGGAAACCAAGCGTCGGCTTGATCTGTTGCGCAACCGTGCGCTGCACAACGGTTACTTTGAGACCAAAGTGCAACCCACCGTGGACGAGGCATCCATGAAGGCGCGCTATGACAAAGAGATTGGTTCTGCAACGCCGGAGCAAGAAGTAAGCGCGCGGCACATCTTGGTGAAAACGGAAGAGGAAGCCAAAGCGATTATTGCTGAGTTGGATGGCGGTGCGGATTTCGTGGAATTGGCGAAAACCAAATCCACAGGCCCCAGCGGGCCGAAGGGTGGCGAACTGGGTTTCTTTGGCAAGGGCCGCATGGTCCCGGAATTTGAAACCGCAGCCTTTGCCCTGGAAAAAGGTGCTTACACCAAACAGCCGGTGAAAAGTCAGTTCGGCTATCACGTGATCCGCGTGGACGATAAACGCGATAAGCCGCTTCCAAGCTATGAAGCGTCCAAACAGCAATTGCGTCAGGTCATGCTGTCAGAAGCCTATGCGGCAGCCGTGAAAGCTGCCCGCGAAGAAGTTGGTGCAGAGGTTTTGGACGACAGCTTGAAACTGCCTGCCAATTAATCGAACCAACGCGCCGCATCGATCATGGATGATTTGCCCGTCTCTCCTTTGGCTCCGGCCTCCTTGCCAAACGCAGCGCCTATGGATGGTGTGCGGCTGGCTGTGGCGGAAACAGGTGTCAAATATGCGGGGCGTCCCGATCTGCTGTTGATGACGTTTGACCTGCCGGCCAGCGTGGCCGGTGTGTTCACAAAGTCTCTTTGCCCATCGGCTCCTGTGGACTGGTGCCGCACCGCTTTGGGTGACGGCAATGGGACGGCGTCTGCCGTGCTCGTCAATGCGGGTAATGCCAATGCGTTTACCGGTCGTGCGGGGGCTGAGGCTGTGCGTGCGACTATAAAGGCGGTGGCGGAGGTGACGGGCGCGCCCCTTACCGAAGTCCTTGCAGCGTCCACCGGCGTCATCGGTGAGCCACTGGCTGCGTCTTCCCTGACCGATCATTTGCCCGCGCTGCTGGCCGATGGCGGCGAAGCGACTTGGGAGCAGGCGGCCCGGGCGATCTTGACCACAGACACCTATCCCAAGCTGGCTGTGCGCGAAGCGAAGATTGGCGGGCGCAGCGTTACCGTTACCGGGATTGCTAAAGGCTCCGGCATGATCGCGCCGGACATGGCGACCATGCTGTCCTTCGTGACAACGGATATGCCGGTTGCGCCTGCACTGTTGCAGCAGGTGGTGTCAGAGCTGGCAGCCGTCTCTTTCAACGCGATCACGGTGGATAGCGATACGTCGACAAGCGACACTGTCATGGTGTTTGCCACCGGCGCTGCTGGCGGTGAACAGTTGAGCAGTCGCGACGACGAACGGTTCGGCGCATTCTTTGATCTTTTGGGCAGTGTGCTGCACGCGTTGGCGATGTTGGTGGTGCGCGACGGCGAAGGCGCAACCAAGCAGATTGAGATTTCGGTTTCCGGCGCGAGCGATGATGTGTCCGCCAAAAAAATTGCTTTGAGCATTGCCAATTCACCTTTGGTGAAAACGGCGGTGGCTGGTGAAGATGCCAATTGGGGCCGTGTCGTCATGGCCATCGGAAAGGCCGGAGAGCCCGCCGACCGCGATAAGATCAGCATTCGGTTTGGGGATGTTGAAGTGGCTAAGGATGGGCAGCGGATTGAAGGCTATAGCGAAGAGGCCGCAAGCGCCGTGATGCGCCTTCCTGAGATCACAATTGGTGTTGATGTTGGTGTCGGGTTTGGGAGCGCGCGGGTTTGGACCTGCGATCTGACCAAGCAATATGTGGCCATAAACGGCGACTATCGGTCGTAATGACGCTTGTGCTGAGGGTCGCCGTTGTACGGAACTGATCCCATGGGTGTGCCAGCGCATAGCGCAGATTTGCCGGAGGTGCGGCGGCTGGAAGCCGTGTCTTTTCGCTGCTGGCCGTCCACCACCACCATATTCGATGGAACTTGGGCCATTCGATTGTCTGCGGGTCATCCGGCAAAACGGTTGAATTCCGTCAATCCGCTTGATCGTGCGGACCACAAGGATTTGGAAGCCCGTATTTCTCGGGCGGCCAAACGGTTTTCCGGGTTCGGGCGGCCCTTAGTGTTTCGTCAGTCGCCGTTGGCACCGCCAGAACTGGACAACATTTTAGATGCGCGGGGTTGGCGACGCTTCGATGAAACGCAAGTCATGACTGTCGTTTTACAAAAGGCTGATCTCGATCACGTTGTTTCGCTTTTGCCGTTAAAGGATTCGGGCAGATGGATTCAGCAATGCATCGCCATGGGCGGATTTGACGAAGCCCTGCGACCAGGCATGGCGGAGTTGATTGGCTTGGCGCATGGCCCTGTGGGCTTGTTTCTCTTGGAAAATGAGGCCGGTGCACCACTTGCCGCCTGCATGGCGGTGCGATTTGGCGGTTTGGTGGGTGTTTTTGAAGTGGTCAGCCATCCCGACGTCCGACGGCAGGGCTACGGTCGCAAAATTGTTGAAAGTGCGCTGCGATGGGGTCTGGACCACGGTGCCCATCAAGCCTGGTTGCAGGTTGTGAGCGCCAACAGTTCCGCCGTTTCTCTTTACGAGAAGCTCGGTTTCGTTGAGGCTTATCGCTACGCCTACCGGCAAGCTCCGGATGGATTTGTCGGTTAGTCTTGCCGGGGAGGGTGCCTGTGGTATCACCCGGCCTATTATCTCCCTTTGCAACCGGCTCGTATCATGAGCGCTTCCAAAAAACTGGTCTTTGTCGTGGCGTGCGCGCTGGTAGATGCGGATGATCGGGTGCTGCTGGCGCAACGCCCGCCCGGCAAGAGCATGGCTGGCTTGTGGGAGTTCCCTGGCGGAAAACTGGAACAGGGTGAAACGCCGGAGGAAGCGCTTATCCGGGAGTTGGCCGAAGAATTGGGTATTGAAACCAAGGTTGCCTGTCTTGCGCCGCTGACGTTTGCCAGCCACGCCTATGATGATTTTCACCTCATCATGCCGCTGTTTGTGTGCCGTCGCTGGTGGGGCATCGTCCAGCCACAAGAGGGCCAAGTGCTCAAATGGGTGCGCAGCGAGAAGTTGCGCGACTACCCCATGCCGGAGGCCGACATCCCTCTCATCCCGATCTTAAGAGAACTTTTATAGGTTTCTCTTACCCTTCATTTACCAAGTAGGGGCTTGATAGCATGGTGACCTACAGGGGCCACTGAAGGGAATGAGTGATGGTTTTTCAGCGTTTACTGGCTTTTTTGTCCAACACCAAGGGGTTTACGACCCTGCAGGCGGCAGGCGCGTTTGCCGTGATTGCGCTCGTGTCAGCTGTTTTCATCCCGGGTATATATGGTGAGCCGAACCAACGGTTTGCAGCGTTCCGCGGTGGGCCAACGGGCATTGACGCCACTGTAACCGGTACGGTAGCGGCGAAACCTCAACGCGTTAAACGCTACACGATCCGTCGCAGTGTGCTGCAAAAAGACCCCAACACGCCCTGCATCGTCTATGAAGACGGCACGCAAGAGGGCGGTTGCTAGTGCCTTTTGCGTCCAAATGGCACCGTTTGGACGAAAGACACCACGTTGAAACAGAAAGATAGAGGCAATCAGTGCTTCAAGGAAGCGGTGTTTGGCTCAACGTATTTGTCATAGTTTTGTTTCAGACGTTCCCAAAGCATCCGCCAGGCGTTGTTTCGCACTTCCCGGTTTGAGTGGTTTTTGCTGGCTTTCATGGGGTGACCATGCCGACAGCCAGATGATTTGGAATGTCGCGCGAACACGTCCGTCCGGATCGCTGAACCGTTCGCGGTACAGTTGTTTGGCGCTTTCCCATGTTTTGCGGTTGATGGTGGGTGCAGGCGCGCTGAGGCGGCTCGTGGCCCCAAAGGCGCGTAGGTCTTTGATGAGACCTTCCAAACCGTCGTAACGAAGCGTCAGCGTTTCCTGATCGCTGACAGGCAGGGCGAAACCCGCACGTTGCAAGAGGCCGCCGGCGTCGCGCACTTCCGCAAATGGGTCGACCCGACGCGCTGCGCCGCCGGTGGTTTCAGCTTCCGCCTCCAAAAGACATTCGCGCAGTTCCTGTAACGTGAGCGGGCCCGGCAGGGCTGCCATAAACAAGCCGTCGGGCCGTAGCGCGCGCGCGATTTGCACCAGTGTCCCGGGTAGATCATTGCTCCAATGCAGGCCAAGAGGGGCCAATACCAGGTCTACGGATGCCGGTTTCAGGTTGAGTGCGTCCAGAGTGCTGACACGGTCTGTCTGTCCCACGTGAAACACCTCTTCCAAACGGATGACGCTTTCAATCTGCGGATGCTGACGCATCGCAGCTGCGAGAACCGATGTGCGCGCGAAAGCGGCAACACCGGTTTGAAAATTGCGTTGGACCGCAAACAAGCGGTCTAACAGTTCGTTACTGGCGTACTCCACCAGCACCTCTGCCCGCTGGTCATATCCAGCTTTTGCACGGGCGAGACGCAGAGCGTGTTTTTTGGTGTCAAACATCAATCGGGCCAGTGCTGGGTCTGTATTGGGTCTGTGCTGGGTCGGTGTCGGGTCAACCGTGGTCTTTCACTTAAGGCCTCGCGCCACCATCACGCAATGATGGTTGTGCCAAGAGTTGCAGCGGTGTCTTGCCACGCTTTGCATCCGCCTTGTGTATCCGCCACACTGTCCCTCATGGCGATGATTGAGCAGTCCAAGCGTGCGGTTTCCGAGTTGAGCACAACGGTGTTTTCTGCTTTGGGGACAACCGTTCAACGCGCTTTCTCTTCCCTTTGCGACGTCCTCGTGCCGCCCGTTTGTCTGTCCTGCGAAAATCACGTCAGTCAGCAGGGCATGGTCTGTGCCGAGTGCTGGAGCCAGTTGTCGTTTTTGGAGCCACCGTGGTGTGCGGTCATGGGGACACCTTTTGCATATGATTTGGGAGAAGGTGCGCAAAGCGCTTATGCTATCGCTTACCCGCCGCCATACGACAAAGCACGGGCAGCCGTGATCTACACTGATCGTGCCCGGCACATGGTTCAAGGACTAAAGTTCTCTGACCGCACTGACTTGGCACCATGGATGGCCCAATGGATGACCCGTGTTGGGGCAGACGTGTTTGAAGACACATCGGTCTTGGTTCCTGTGCCTCTGCATCGCGGGCGCTTGTGGCAGCGGCGATACAACCAGTCTGCGGAGCTGGCCCGGCATGTGGGCCGGTTGACGGGTCTTTCCTATCAACCCGATTGGCTAAGCCGCATCCGACCCACCCGTCAGCAGGTAGGCCTTGGCCGCAAAGAGCGTGTTCGCAACGTCCAAGGCGCGTTTCGGGTGGATGATGCGCAAAAACTGCACGTCAAAGGCCGTCACATCGTTTTGGTAGATGATGTGTTCACCACAGGAGCAACGCTGGAAGCCTGCACAAGGGCGCTGCGGCGGGGTGGTGCAACCCGTGTGTCTTGTCTCACATTTGCAAGGGTTGCGCCGGGGGAAGATTGATCCCTATATCGTGCGTTCAAAAAGCGGCTTTGCCCCACAAGGCGCCGCTCAACCGAGGTTCTATGAGGTTTCGTCATGGCTGAAGTTACCGTCTACACGCGCCAGCTCTGCGGCTATTGCACGGCGGCAAAAAACCTTCTGTCGTCCAAGGGGGTGGACTTTGTGGAACACGATGCAACCTTCGAACCGGATTTGCGCAAGCAGATGATCCAGCGGGCCAATGGTGCGTCCACATTCCCGCAGATCTTCTTTGGCGAGATGCATGTGGGTGGCTGCGACGACTTGATGGCTTTGGACCGGTCGGGTAAACTGGATGCCACCCTGAAGGCAGCGGGTGCTGCATGATGGCTACCGATACGAACTTCAAGGCGGCTGTCGTTCAGATGCGCTCCGGCGTCTCCATGGACGCCAATATTGAGGCTTTGACCGGGCTGGTTGCGGACGCTGCAAAGGCTGGTGCGGACTATATCCAGACCCCGGAAATGACCGGCTTGGTGCAAAGGGACCGCAAGGCGTTTTTTGAGGCTGCCCAGTCAGAAAAACATGATCCGGTGATGAAAGCAGCGGCGGCGTTGGCGCGGGAGCACGGCGTGGTTTTGCATATCGGCTCAACGCCTATCCTGCTGGATGGCGGGAAAGCGGCCAATCGTGCTGCGCTTTTCGGCCCCGATGGGAACCGCATTGCCGTCTATGACAAAATCCACATGTTTGATGTCGACTTGGACAATGGCGAATCTTGGCGTGAATCCGCCGTCTATGAGCCCGGTCGTTCCGGCGTGATGGTAGATGTTTTGGGCGCCCGGTTTGGACTTGGCATTTGCTACGACTGCCGTTTTCCCGCCCTTCACAATGCGTATGCGAAAGCTGGTGTTTCCGTCTTGACCAGTCCGTCTTGTTTCACCCGCCAGACGGGGCGGGCGCATTGGCATGTGTTGATGCGCTCTCGGGCGATTGAGAACGGGGCTTTTATGATTTCAGCCGCCCAAGGCGGCGACATGGAAGATGGACGTGAAACCTATGGCCACTCCATTATCGTTAACCCTTGGGGCGACGTGATTGCTGAAATGGATGGCGAGGAACCCGGCATTGCATTGGCGGACATCGACCTTGCGGAAGTTGCCGCCGCCCGAGCCAAAGTGCCCAATCTTGTAAATCAGCGGGCCTTTGATCTGCATACAGCTGATGCTGGCGCCAAGGGCGGTCAAATGTCTGCCGCTTCATGATCCGGTTTAATCTGCGCTGTGAGGCGGACCACGAGTTTGACGGCTGGTTCGCGTCCGGTGATGCTTTTGAGGAGCAACGCCGTCGCGGTCTGATCACTTGCCCGCAATGCCACACCAAACAGGTGCATAAAGCGCTGATGGCGCCGCAAGTCTCAACCGGCCGCGTGAAAGAAGCGATATCTGTGGCCACGATGGACCAGACGCGCAAAGCTGTGTTCGCGGAAATAAAAAAATTGCGGGACACTGTCACTGAAAAGGGCGAAAACGTGGGACCGCGTTTTGCCGAGGAAGCCCGCAAAATCCACTATGGTGAAGCGGATGATCGTCTTGTTTACGGGGAAGCAGACCGCGAGCAGATCGAAGGTCTGGTGGATGAAGGCATTGAGATCGCACCTTTGCCCACCCTTCCGGAGGATGCCAATTAAGACCCGCCTGCAGACCCTTTAGATCATTTCTATCTTTGATAGACCCGATCCAGTTGTGGCGCTCACGCTGTCGGCCTCAAGGAGGCCTTCGCGACCCCAGGTAGAGGGAGGGGCGGCGCGTAAGCGCCGGGTTGCTCTTTGCAACCGCGCGGTTCAATCAAATTGTGAACCGCTCTAGAAGTCCTTTGGGCGGTGGGCCAGCATCATGTAGTTCACATCGATGTCACGGGACCGGTTCCACGTGTCGGTCAGCACGTTGTAAAACACGCCGCTTGTTTCCACGACCCGCATACCGTCCGCTGCGAGGGGTGCTTCGATCTCTTCCGGCTTTACCAGTTTTTCGTATTGGTGCGTGCCGCGGGGCAGCCAACGCAACACGTTTTCGGCCATAAAGATCGCGAGGGCTTGCGCCTTGCGCGTGCGGTTGATTGTGGCGACCAGCATCAACCCTCCCGGTTTCACCATTGAAGAGCAGGCTGTGAGGAACAAGTCCACGTCGGCAACGTGCTCCACCACTTCCATGTTCAAAACGACGTCGAACTGTTCACCGGCCTCCGCCAGAGCTTCTGCCGTTGTCGCCCGGTAATCCACTGCAACGCCGGATTGTTGCGCGTGCAGTTTCGCGATCTCGATATTCATCTCGCTCGCGTCCGCGCCCACCACGTCAGCACCCATGCGGGCAACGGGTTCGCTAAGCAGACCGCCACCGCAACCGATGTCCAAGATGCGCAGGCCCGCCAGGGCATCCGGCGCTTTGGGGTCGCGGTTAAAATGCGTACACACCTGTTCGCGGATATATGTCAGTCGGACCGGATTGAATTTGTGGAGCGGTTTGAACTTGCCTGTTGGGTTCCACCACTCTTTCGCCAAAGCTGAAAAACGGTCCACTTCGGACTGGTCGATTGTTGTACGGGCATTGTGAGTGCCCGGTGCGGGCTTTGTATCAGCTTCCCAGCCACGACCTTTATGGTCGAGCTTTGCAATATCTGCGGTCATGACAAGGCTCCTTCGACGATGGTGATGAAGTGACCCGTCATGTCGCGGAAGGCAAGGCCGGTTTGTGCGGCAAATCGGTGCGATAGTCGTTCATTTAAGGTCAAATGCGTGCAAATACCTCAAATGCCGCAGGTTTGCTCCGATGATCGGGCTTTCTTGCCCCCACGCAAGAGGTGGTCTATTGAGCCTGCGCAATTGGTGGGCGCCTTCGGGGTCATGCCGCAACCATTCCTTATCGTCTGACCGTATTTAGGCTCCCCCATGGCACGCTTGGTGATGAAATTCGGCGGCACGTCTGTCGCCGATCTCGAACGCATCTATAATGTGGCGCGCCATGTGAAGCGGGAGCACGATGCGGGCCATCAGGTGGCCGTGGTTGTGTCCGCCATGTCCGGAAAGACCAATGAATTGGTGAACTGGGTGCAGCAAATGCCCAAAGTGGCTGGCTCCAATGCCCCGGTCTTTGATGCGCGCGAGTACGATTCAATCGTATCTTCCGGCGAAATTGTAACCAGCGGCCTGTTGGCCATCGCGCTGCAATCCATGGGTGTGGACGCGCGGTCGTGGCAGGGGTGGCAGATACCGGTACGCACGGACACGTCTCACGGCGCCGCGCGCATCGACGGGATTGATGGTGACAACATCACCTCGCGCATGGAACAAAACCAAGTGGCCGTTGTGGCAGGTTTTCAGGGATTGGCACCCAATGGCCGTGTTGCCACTTTGGGCCGAGGTGGGTCCGACACAAGTGCGGTTGCGCTGGCAGCCGCTGTGGGCGCGGACCGCTGTGATATCTACACCGATGTGGATGGGGTTTACACGACTGATCCTCGCATTGCGCCATCGGCATCGCGGCTGGATCGTATCTCGTTTGAAGAGATGCTGGAAATGGCGTCCCTGGGCGCAAAAGTGTTGCAGGTCCGTTCTGTTGAACTGGCGATGACCCAGGGTGTGCGCCTCTTCGTGCGGTCCAGCTTTGACGACCCGGATAGTATTGATTCAAGCCCCGGCGCGAACCCGCCCGGTACCTTGATTTGTGATGAGGATGAGATCGTGGAACAGCAAACTGTCACCGGCATCGCTTACGCCAAAGATGAAGCCCAGATTTCCCTGCGTCGCGTGGCTGACAAGCCCGGCGTTGCAGCCGCTGTGTTCGGTCCTCTCGCGGACGCTGCCGTCAATGTCGACATGATCGTCCAGAACGTCTCCGAGGACGGGTCGGTCACCGACATGACGTTTACAGTTCCCGATGCGGATTTGAGCAAGGCCGTGGCCAAGCTGGAAGAGGCCCGCAGTGAGATTGGCTATGAAGTGGTGCAAAGCGACCCCGGTATGGTGAAAGTCTCTGTTATCGGGGTCGGTATGCGCAGCCACACGGGTGTTGCCGCCACGGCGTTTAAGACGCTGGCGGATAAAGGCATCAACATACGGGCGATCACCACGTCCGAGATAAAGATCTCAATTTTGATCGATCAGGACTATGCGGAACTGGCTGTCCGCGCTTTGCATTCGGTCTACGGGCTGGATAAAGAGTAGCGAGCGGGCATACAGTCCGCGTTTAATGGAGCGAGAGAACCGTGCACGCCCATGTCACCGGGCCGCGGGTTCTGCTGCGCAATCTTCGCGAAGCGATGGCAGAACCGCTTGGGCCCCAGGAGAGGCTCGATCGGATTGTGCAGCAAGTGGCTGGCACGATGCAGGCACAGGTGTGCTCGGTTTATGTGTTGCGCGCCGATGACGTGTTGGAGCTTTTTGCCACCCAAGGCCTTAAGGCGGAGGCTGTGCACACCTCGCAACTGAAAGTTGGGCAGGGCCTTGTAGGGTCCATCGCTGCCAGCGGCCGTTCGATGAGCTTAGCGGATGCCGCCAGCCACCCGTCCTTTGCTTATTTGCCGGAAACCGGGGAAGAGCGGTTCAAGTCTTTCCTCGGTGTGCCGATGAAGCGAGGCGGGCGTGCGTTGGGCGTGCTCACGGTTCAAACTTCGGACAGTACGCATTTTGATGAGGAAGATGTGGAGGCGGTGGAAACTGCCGCCATGGTGCTTTCAGACCTTGTGGCATCGGGGGAACTGACGGGCCTGTCGCGGCAGGGTGAAGATCTTGATCTGACCGCCCCCGTCAGCATCAAAGGGGACCGGCTTGCCCCCGGTATCGCTGTTGGCCGTGTCGTGTTGCATGAACCACGCGTCGTGGTGGAACGTTTGTTCAACGATGATGAAGAGGTTGAACTTGTCCGTGTCCGCGGTGCCATGGAGGCGCTGCGCACGTCTGTTGATGCGATGATAAACCGGAACTTTGAAGGGGCGCTGGACGCGGGTGAAACCGAGCATATCGATGTGCTGGAAAGCTACCGCATGTTTGCCCATGATCGCGGTTGGTTGCGGCGCATCGAAAGCGCGGTGCGCGATGGCCTGAGCGCGGAGGGTGCGGTGGAGCGTATCCGGCAGGAAAATCATTCCGCGCTGAACCGGTCCACCGATCCATATCTGCGGGAGCGCATGAATGATTTTGACGACCTTGCCCGTCGCTTGATGAAGCAATTGTCGGGCGAGTCCCCTGACGAAATGGCCCTTGCAGAGGACTTTGTGGTGGTGGCCAGCACTATGGGTGCGGCAGAATTGCTGGACTACAGCAGTGATCATCTCAAAGGGCTTTTGATCGACGAGGCAACAGCCACCAGCCACGTGGTTATTGTGGCTCGCGCCTTGGGCATCGCCGTTGTGGGCCGGGCGGAAACCGCGGTGGCCCGGGCGGAAAAGGGCGATGTACTCATCGTTGACGGTGAGACCGGTGATGTGCATCTGCGACCCGCCGATGAGGTGCTTGCCTCTTATGATGAACGGCTCGAATTCCGTGCCCGCCGCGCCGCTCGGTATGATGCGTTGCGTCACGAACCGGCTGTCACACTGGACGGGTGTGAGATCGATCTGTTGTTGAACGCAGGCTTGAGCGTGGACCTCCCCCAGCTAGAGCTCTCTGGTGCGGTTGGGGTGGGTCTTTTTCGCACCGAGTTGCAGTTTATGCTGGCCAGCTCTTTGCCACGGGCGGGTGAGCAGGAGCGGTTTTACCGTTCGGTTTTAGACGCTGCCAACGGCAAGCCGGTGACGTTCCGGACCCTCGACATTGGCGGTGATAAAATCCTGCCTTATTTGCGCTCTGTCAAAGAAGACAATCCGGCTTTGGGTTGGCGTGCGATCCGCCTATCGATTGATCGCCCTGGCCTGTTGCGCATGCAAATGCGGGCATTGCTCAAGGCGGCTGCAGGGCGAGACCTAAAAATTAAACTTCCGATGATCACCATGGTGACCGAAATCGACCAGGTGCGGGCTTTGTTAGACCGGGAGATTGCCGGTCAAAAACAGCACGGCCATGAACTCCCCGCTTCGATCAAACTGGGAGCGATGATTGAGGTGCCGAGCCTGCTGTGGCAGTTGGATGAACTGATGCACAAGGTGGACTTTGTGTCAGTTGGGTCGAACGACCTGTTTCAATTTATCGCTGCAAGTGACCGCACAAACTCCCACTTGGCCAACCGTTTTAACCCCATGTCGCGGCCGTTTCTAAGAGCCTTGCGGGAGATTGCTCGCGCTGCCGGTCGAACCAACACGCCGTTCCAACTGTGCGGAGAATTGGCCGGCGAACCGCTTTCAGCGCTGGCCCTTTTGGGGATCGGCTACCGGGCCATCTCCATGCCGCCCTCATCGGTTGGTCCGCTCAAGGAGATGGTGCGTTCAATCGACCTTGTGTCCGTTACCCAGATGGCCAACGCGATGGTGGATGACCGCATTGGATCACAGACTGTGACCGAGGTGCTGACCGATTATGCCGACCAACACGGCGTTCCTATCTTCAATGCTTAGACGTTTTGCCAAATCTGCGAAGACGCTTAGATCATTTCTATCTTTGATAGAATCAATGCAGTTGTGGCGCTCATGCTGTCGGCCACAAGAGGCCTTCGCTCCGCGAGGGCGGCGCACAAGCGCCGGGTTGCTCTTCGCAACTGAGCAGTTCAATCAAATTGTGAACCGCTCTAGGCAAATCCAGACACCGCCCGAAATAGAACGGACATGCCCGTGAGCCTTTTGCCCAAGGAAAAGATGGATCAACTGGTTGAGCGTCATCAGCTCATCCAGACCCAGATGAGCGAAAACCCCGATCCTGAAACCTATGTCAAACTGGCGTCGGAATACTCAGAGCTTGGTCCGGTGGTGGAGCAGATTGAAACTCTGCGCGCCGCTGAAAGCGAATTGGTTGATCTGACCGAACTGGCCGACGGCGACGACGATGATATGAAGGAAATGGCCGAGGCGGAACTTCCCACGGTTCGTCAAAGCATCGAAGACTTGCAGCAGGCGCTGCAGGTTTTGCTGCTGCCGAAGGATTCGGCCGACAGCAAGAACGCGATTTTGGAAGTGCGGGCTGGTACGGGCGGGTCGGAGGCTGCACTTTTTGCAGGTGATTTGTTTCGTATGTACCAGCGCCATGCGGAGACGCATGGATGGAAGGTGGAAGTGCTTTCCGAAAGCGCAGGCGAAGTTGGCGGTTATAAAGAGATCGTGGCATCTATTGCGGGCCGCGGCGTGTTTGCACGGTTAAAGTTCGAGTCCGGTGTCCACCGCGTCCAGCGCGTGCCGGAGACCGAGTCGGGTGGGCGCATCCACACATCCGCTGCAACGGTGGCCGTTTTGCCGGAAGCCGAAGAAGTGGACATCGAAATCCGCAACGAAGACATCCGCATTGATACAATGAGGGCGTCCGGGGCTGGTGGACAGCACGTTAACACCACCGATTCTGCGGTGCGTATCACGCATATTCCCACGGGTGTGGTGGTGTTGGCTGCGGAGAAATCTCAACACCAGAACCGGGCTTCTGCCATGAAGGAATTGCGCAGCAGGCTTTACGACATGGAGCGCCAGAAAGCCGATCGGGAACGTGCCGATTCACGCCGTGGGCAGGTGGGATCGGGAGACCGATCAGAACGCATCCGCACCTACAATTTTCCGCAAGGCCGCGTGACCGATCACCGGATTAATCTGACGCTGTACAAGTTGGACCGTATGATCCAGGGCGAAGGCTTGGATGAGATGTTTGATGCGCTGATCACAGATTACCAGGCCAGTCTTTTGGCTGCGTTGGGGGACGAAGGATCGGCGTAATGCGGGTGCAAGACGCTTTGCAAAAGGCGGTCGAGACCCTTTCAGGCTCTGTAGCCGCAGGCGACGACCCACATCTGGTTGTACGGTTGCTGATGAGGGATTGCCTCAACACCGACAGCGCGGGACTGATCGCTCGTTCGCAGGACGTGCTGAACGCGCATGAACAAGTTCGCTTTTTTGAGCAGGTTGAACAGGCGCGGACGATCCCTGTGTTTCGCGTGATCGGCAGACGCAATTTCCATGGGTTGGATTTGTCATTGAATGGCGCGACGTTGGAACCGCGCGATGACACTGAGGTTTTGGTCGAGACCGTGCTGGCGCGCGTGAAGTCACGGCCCGGCGGTCTATCAGCCCATTGGAGCTTTGCCGATCTTGGCACGGGCACCGGGGCCGTCGCGCTCGCCTTGTTGAGTGAATTGCCCCATGCGCGAGCGACCTTAACCGACCTTTCGGCAAACGCATTGCACATGGCCCGGGCGAATGCCGAACAAAACGGGTTGGCAGAAAGGTGCCGGTTTTTGCAGGGCAGTTGGTTTGCGCCGCTTGAAGGAGCGTATGATTTCATAGTCTCCAACCCACCCTATATTGCGTCCAAAACAATTGATGGCCTCGACGGCACCGTGAAAGACCATGACCCCCGCTTGGCGTTGGATGGCGGTGCGGACGGTTTGGATGCTTACCGGGTGTTGATCTGCGAAGCGCGAAGGTACCTGAAACCGAACGGCTTTTTGGCCCTGGAGATCGGCTATGACCAGGCTGGCCCGGTCAAGGCGCTGGCGCAAGCCGCCGGCCGGACTTATGAGGGCGCTTATCAGGATCTCGCAGGACGGGATCGCGCTTTGGTTTTGCGATAAGCATCAACTGCGTGCGAGCCCCCAAGCGGTTTTGGATCACGAAAAAAGTGGTTGCAATTCGCGAAACAATGTCTACCACAATGAGTAGCAGGCAATTGGTGCCGCTGGTTCCCTAAAATTTATGAGACTTAGGATTACATCCTACATGTTCATAAGGGGAAATCGGATCGCTTCCGTTTCAGCGCTAAGTCGCCACTTGATGATAACAGTACGAGCACTTCAAATCACCGCGCCTTAACTTCCTCTTCAATATTGGGGCGGGTTGGCGTCATGAACAGGCTCAAGACAATTTGCCGGGCAGACATGCCCTATCGCCCGAAAGGGCTTGAGATGCCCCAATCATGGGGCACAGGCCGTATTTCCACCCAGTTTGGTTTGCCGCCACAAAGAGAAGTGTTGGATGAGACAAGGTCAACAGCAGAACCGACAGCGTTCGCGCAACCGGAACAACAACAATCGCAATAACAACAACAATAACCGGAATCAGCTGAACCGGTCGATGGAAAGCAACGGGCCCGATGTTCGCATCCGTGGCACCGCGGCCCATATTTCCGAAAAATACACCCAGTTGGCGCGCGATGCGCAAACAGCAGGCGATACAGTGGCTGCTGAAAGCTATTGGCAGTTTGCTGAACACTACAACCGTCTCATCGCGACGGCGCAGGCTGCCTTGGCAGAAGAGCAAGCCAAACGCGACGAGGAGCGCGCCCGCCGCGAAGGTCCACGCAATGAAGATGGCGCGGAGGGCGATGGCGAAGACAATCGTGGCCGCCGTCAACGTCGGGGCCGCAATGAAAATCGTGGCGAAAACCGCAATGACGAGCGTGATGAAACCAAAGCGGTTGCAGACGCAAGCAACGGCTCTGATGCATCTGCCGGAGAAGGTCCGCAACCGACACTCGATGAACCTCCTGTCGAGATGACGTTGAAGCAACAGCCTGCTGAGGACACGGCCACTCATGGTGCCGCTGAAGGCGACAGTAGCGAGGCCAAACCGCGCCGCGCGCGTCGTCCGCGCAAGACGGCTGAGGACGGCGAAAAAACTCCAAAGGCTGAGAAAGCACCAAAGAAACCAAAGGCACCCGTCGCAGCGTCCGATGACGCAAGTGCATTGCCGGCGTTTTTGACGGGCGAATAAGTAAGGGGATTATCCCCCGCGATCTGATGGTTTGGAACTGTAAAGTTATTTCAGTTGAAACAAGTCTTCGACCGTGGTTTCCAGCGCACGCGCTAACTTGAGCGCAAGTGTGGTGGACGGTGTAAACACGTTGTTTTCAATCGTGTTGATGGTCTTGCGGGAAACGCCGATTTTTTCCGCCAATCCTGCCTGGGTGTACCCCAAGTGTGTTCTTCGCGCGCGCAGCGTGTTTGTAAGTTCACTCACCCTGGGCAACGCTCTTCCGGTATCCTGCCTGGGACAAAACAGATGAGCTTAGGCATTCTACGGAAACGGCCAACAGTGGCACGGCAATCAAAGCGCGCTCAAGACTGATCCAGCCTGCCCAAGCCGCCAGAATGGCGGCCCCAAACGCCCACACCATTACCCAGTACCCGCGCGCTGCGCTTGTGGTGCGCACATGCTGATCCTGTTCGTCGGAAGATGCTTCCGTCGCTTTGGCGTTCAAAATCGTCGTTGCGGAAATGGAGACAATGCCTCCTCCTCCAACGATAAGGGCTGCCCAAAACAACCAACTGTGCGGTCCATCGGCAAAAAGGCTGAGTGCGACCCCCACACCGCAAACCAATCCAACAGCCGCCGAGACCCCATCCCGCAAAAGAGTGATTTGGTCCGGTGTCATCTTTCTCTCCATTCTCAGATACGGGTGTCTGCTTTGTAACGTTAAGGTTACATAACCATCATGTAACGTCAAGGTTACAAATGACGAGCAAACGTTCGCGCTCTTCACATCATCGGTTTCGCGCCTACATATCTGGTGAGGGTTGCCATAACGGGGCCTGATCTGAACTGTTGCAGCGTCGCTTCGGGGTGCTGCTTACAAGAAGGACGATTGTTATGAATTTGGAAAACTATACCGAACGGATGCGTGGTTTTGTGCAGGCCGCACAGGCCAAAGCGCTGGCCGACGGACACCAACAACTCACCGCTGAACATCTGCTCAAAATCCTTTTGGATGATGACCAAGGACTTGCCTCTTCGTTGATTGAACGGGCGGGAGGGGATGCCCGTCTGGCGCGCGAAAAAACGCGAGAAGCGGTCGATAAACTGCCTAAGGTCAGTGGCAGCAATGGTGGCGTCTACCTCTCGCAGCCCCTCGCCAAAGTGTTTGATCAGGCCGCCAAGGTTGCAAAGAAAGCTGGCGACAGTTTTGTCACTGTAGAACGGTTTCTGCTGGCTTTGGCGCTTGAGAAATCCGCCGTTACACACGCGATTTTGCGGGACGCAGGCATTACGCCAACTGGATTGAATCAAGCGATTGAAACAATCCGCAAAGGCCGCAGTGCGGACAGCGCGTCGGCGGAGGACGGGTATGATGCGCTCAAAAAATATGCCCACGATCTGACCAAAGATGCGCGTGAAGGCAAACTGGACCCGGTGATTGGCCGCGATGAAGAAATCCGCCGTGCTATCCAGGTTCTGGCGCGTCGCACCAAAAACAACCCGGTTTTAATCGGTGAGCCCGGCGTTGGTAAAACCGCAATCGCGGAAGGTCTCGCGTTGCGGATCGTTAATGGCGATGTGCCTGAGAGCCTGCGTGACAAGCAATTGCTCGCGCTCGACATGGGCGCTTTGATCGCTGGTGCAAAATATCGCGGCGAGTTTGAAGAGCGGCTGAAAGCTGTGTTGTCCGAAGTGCAAAGCGCCGACGGCGGCATCGTGTTGTTCATTGATGAAATGCACACGCTCGTGGGCGCCGGTAAAAGCGATGGAGCCATGGATGCCTCCAACCTGCTCAAGCCAGCCTTGGCGCGGGGTGAATTGCACTGCGTTGGTGCAACCACCTTGGATGAATATCGCAAGCACGTTGAAAAAGATGCGGCGTTGGCCCGCCGGTTCCAGCCGGTCTTCATCACCGAGCCGACTGTGGAAGATACGATCTCGATCCTGCGCGGAATCAAGGAAAAATATGAGCTACACCACGGTGTGCGGATTGCGGACAGTGCGCTTGTGTCCGCAGCGACCCTGTCCAACCGTTACATCACGGACCGGTTCTTGCCGGACAAAGCCATCGACTTGATGGACGAGGCCGGATCGCGTCTGCGTATGCAGGTTGATTCCAAGCCGGAAGAGTTGGACGAACTTGACCGGCGCATCATCCAGTTGAAAATCGAACGGGAGGCGCTTGGGAAGGAAACCGACCAAGCCTCGCGCGACCGGTTGGACAAACTGGAAGCGGACCTGTCCGATCTGGAAGAGAAGGCCCAAGCTCTTTCCGCCCGTTGGATGGCCGAGAAAGACCGTTTGTCCGGCACTCGGGACCTGCAGGAACGGTTGGACCACGCCCGGTCCGAACTGGAAATCGCACAGCGTGAAGGCAATCTCGCCCGGGCGGGTGAATTGTCCTACGGTGTGATTCCAGATCTGGAGAAAAAACTCGCCGATGATGATCCGACCGAGCAGGATGTTGCTTTGGTGGACGAGGCGGTGACGCCTTCTCACATCGCCCAGGTTGTGTCGCGCTGGACGGGTATTCCAGTGGACAAAATGCTGGAAGGCGAGCGCGAGAAATTGCTGCGCATGGAAGATGAACTTGGCGAGCGGGTTGTTGGGCAGGTCGAGGCTGTGTCTGCCGTTGCGCGCTCCGTGCGGCGGTCCCGTGCCGGGTTGCAAGACCCGAACCGTCCGCTGGGTTCGTTCATCTTTTTGGGCCCAACGGGGGTCGGCAAAACGGAACTGACCAAGACGCTGGCGGATTATCTGTTCGATGATGATGCCGCGATGGTTCGCCTCGACATGTCTGAATATATGGAGAAGCACTCCGTTGCCCGGCTTATCGGGGCCCCTCCCGGCTATGTTGGCTATGAGGAAGGTGGCGCTCTTACGGAAGCTGTGCGCCGCAGACCTTACCAGGTTGTGCTGTTCGATGAGATCGAAAAAGCCCATCCAGACGTGTTCAACGTGCTGTTGCAGGTCTTGGACGATGGCCGTTTGACGGACGGGCAGGGGCGGACGGTCGATTTCCGCAACACACTTATCATCATGACGTCCAACCTTGGGTCCGAGTTCCTTGTGAACATGAAGGACGGCGAAGACGTCGACAGCGTGCGGGACATGGTGATGGAGGTGGTGAAAGCCTCTTTCAGGCCGGAATTCCTGAACCGTGTCGATGAGACCATCCTGTTTCACCGGTTGCAGCGTTCCAACATGGCGGCCATCGTGCGCATTCAGTTGCGTCGCCTCAAAGCGCTGTTGGCCGACCGCAAGGTTTCGTTGGAATTGGATGAGGACGCGATAAACTGGTTGGCCGAGAAGGGTTATGACCCGGCCTACGGTGCGCGTCCGCTGAAACGGGTGATCCAAACCGCGTTGCAGGATCCACTGGCTGAAAAAGTGCTGAGCGGAGACATTCGCGATGGCGACACCATTGCGGTGACCTCCGGAACGGAGCGTCTGCAGTTTCGTACGGTGGGCTCCAAACAGGCCTCTGATGCGAATTCGTTTGAGGCGGCTCCGGTTTTGGATAAAGCCGACAACAGTGATGCGGATGACCGTCACGCAGCTTAACCCACAGCAAAACTGATGGCATTACATCAGTGTTAGAAATGGCTCCGACTGGCAAAAATGCCGGTTGGGGCCATTTTCATGTCCGGTTCATGTCCCAACTCTTATGACGATGTTAATTTGTGGCGAACGCTTGGTTTGCCACATTCGGTCAATCTTCACTAGGGAAGCATGAGTATGGTCCGCACCTCCGTTTTGGTTCTCTCCCCGCTGCTGTTGAGTTTTTTGGTTGGGACAGCCGTTTTGCCCGGTTCCGCCAGCGCTGAAGATTGGCGTGGTATAGGTTGGGTGGATCGGGTTTCTCCCGTCGCACAAGATATCATTCAAGATGATCGCGGCCGTCGCTATCTGGTGGATCGGCGCACGGGCCGTGTGATCGAGCGCTTGTGGCGCGAAGAAGACTGGTTGGATCAACGCTACCGCGATCGTCCCCCACGCCACCGCGAGGAGTTTTTTGAAGGGGATCGTTGGGATGAAGATGCCTATTATGAGCCCCGCTACGAACAGCGTTTTGAAGATCGTTTTCAGCAGCGGTTGGAGCGTCGTCTTCAACGCCGTGCACTTCGAGAGGAACGGCAGCGGATGCGGGCGCTGCGACGACAGGAGCGGTTAGACAGACAAAGAGAACGACGTTTGGCAAATCGCCCTTGGGCGCAAGACCAGTACGAAGATGCGCCCCTTTGGGAGCCGCGGGAGCGCGTCAAACCGGTTCCACAAACCCGCCCCCGGCCAAACGATGCTCTGGCCTTGGGTGTAGAGCCGAAGGTGGAACGTGGTGCGCTTGAACCGCTTGAACCGCGTGGCCGAGGCCAAGCCGAAAGGTCGCTCAATGATCAGTTTGGCGCCGGGCAGCAGCCGGTTCGTCCACAAACGGCAATGCCGGCGCTGGATGACGCTGGCGATGTTCAACAACCTGTCGCAGGCGGTGAGACGCAGGTGGCCAGTCTGCCGAATGAGCCTGCCCCTTTGCAGTCGGTCGAGCCCATTGCGTCACTGTCCAAGCCACCCTACGGGCCGACGCGCATGATGGAATTGCAGATCGTGCTCGACCGTGCCGGTTTTTCCCCCGGTGTGATTGATGGTCAATGGGGCACGAATGTCGAAAAGGCGCTCAGCGCCTATAAGCTTGCAAAGGGCAAGGGCGTCGATTTGCGCAAGCCCGCGCAACTGGCCAAAGCGTTGAGCGAAAGCGGTGGCGCTGCCCTGACATCGCATACGCTTACCGCCAAAGATGTGAGTGGTCCGTTCGTAACGCGCATCCCCATCGACTACGCCCGCAAGGCGCAAATGACATCGATGGCCTACACGTCTGTTGTCGAAAAACTGGCCGAGAAATTTCACGTGACGGAAGCGGCTTTGAAGGCTTTGAACCCCGCTGCTGCTTTTCGGCCGGGCGAGACGATACAAGTGCCCTCAGTCGGTGCGCCGGTTCAAACCAAAGTGCACTATCTGGTGGCCGATAAAGAGCAAAAGCAGGTCCGTGCCTATGACCGAAACGGCAAGCTGGTCGCTGCCTATCCGGCCACAATTGGCTCGCGGGCGACCCCGTCTCCAAGCGGCACGCATGCGATTGCGCGCGTCGCGTTCAATCCGCAATATACCTACGATCCGAAGAAGAATTTCAAACAGGGTACCAATGACAAGGTTCTGGTGGTGCCGCCCGGCCCCAACGGTCCCGTAGGCTCTGTCTGGATCGCACTGTCCAAGGACAGCTATGGCATTCACGGCACGCCGCGGCCGGACCAGATTGGCAAGACCAAATCCAATGGCTGCATTCGGTTGACCAATTGGGATGCCAATGAGCTGGCGCGTCTGGTGCGTGCTGGCGTGACCGTCGAGTTTAAGGGCTGAGAGGTCTTCATCGTCTTGTCAAAAGACGTGGTGGCTGACGTTAGAACCGGATAGTGTCGCCTCTCGAATTCCGGTTACAAGGCCATCGCAATGAGTGCCATCCCACCTGTTGGCCAGTCTAATTCTCTTTCTGCAAAGCAAGATGGTCCCGGTGTGGCAAGACATGTCGGCACGTCCGCCCAAACGGCGCTTTGTCCGCCGGAGCGGCGTATCTTCGTTTTGGTTGTTGCGATTTTGGCGAGCGCACTGGGCTTTATCGATGGGTCCGTGGTGGCGGTCGCCCTTCCTCAAATCCGGGCTGATCTTGGGGCGACTTTCGCCCAGGTTCAGTGGATCTCCAACGCCTATATGTTGTTTTTGGCAGCGCTGATGTTGCTGGGGGGCGGGTTGGCGGATCGCTATGGGCTACGACGCGTGTTTATTGCCGGGATCGTTGCCTTCGTTGCCGCATCGCTTTTATGCGCTGTGGCGCAAACTGCGGAGCAGTTGATCATCTTTCGCGCGCTCCAAGGTATGGGAGCCGCCGTCATGATGCCCTGCAGCATGGCGCTTATTGCCGTGCATTATCCAGCGGAGGAACGGGGACGCGCCTTGGGCATTTGGGTTGCCGCCTCCGCCATCACCACGTCCGTGGGCCCGCTGCTCGGTGGGTTTGCGCTGACCTATCTGGGCGGGGATGCCTGGCGTTGGATATTTGCGATTAATCTGCCGGTCGGAATTGTGTGCGTGGCTTTGTTGGTGTTGCGGGTTCCCGAAGACGGGATACGCAGCAAGACGCCACTGGATTTCATCGGTGCCGTTTTGGTGACATGTGCGATGGGTGCCTTGGCTTTGGGGTTGACGCTGCTTGGAGAGCAGGGCGGTGCCTTCTGGATCTGGGTGCTGGTGGTGCTGGGGCTTTTCGTGGGGGCAGGCGCGTTGTTGTTTGAAGCGCGCGTGGCTTACCCGATGTTGAAAGTAGAATTGTTTGCCCGCCCACTTTTTCGGTCGGCTAACTTGCTCACCTTGATCGTCTGGTCCGGCCTTGCATTGCCATTCTTCTTTTTGCCCATGCTCTTGGTGGTGGCGTGGCAATTGCCGGAGACTTATGCCGGTGCGGTGTTCATGCCGTTTAGCATTGCCATAGCCATTCTGTCGCCGCTCGTTGGACGGTTGAGCGACCGGTTTGGGGTGCGCGGCTTTTTGATGATCGGGCCGTTCTTGGCGGCTGCCGCACATATTTGCATTGCCGCCGCCATCGCCTATCAGAATTACTGGTTCGGCCTTTTGCCAGCATTGGCGTTGATGGGTGTCGCCTTTGGGTTTTGTGCCTCGCCTGTGTCCACCGCAATTATGGCCTCGGTTCATGATGATGAAACCGGATCAGCGTCTGCCATTAACAATATGGTTTCGCGTTTGGCGAGCCTGCTGGCCGTGGCCGCTTTAGGCGGCCTCGCCACGTGGGGTTACCATTACATGGTGTTGGCCGGGGACTTGCCGCAGGACATAGCGGGCATGCTTGCAGCTTCCGGTTTCGGCGAGAGGCTCACCGGTGGACTGTTCACCGCTGCCACACAAGACCTGCAACGGGTCGCCATGAACCACGTTATGATAGCGCTTTGCTTGGTGGTTGCCGCCGTCACCCTGCTTGGCAGTGTGGTTGGCTTTTTCATCAAGCCGGAAAAGGATAGCGAGCAAGTCGCTTAATTGGCAGAGGCGACGGTTACCTGTGGCTCACGGGCTCTTTGCAGCAGGGCATCAATGCGGTCGCGTTCCTGTCTAAATGCGGTGAGGGCTTTGCCGCTCAGGGAACGGCCTTCCGGTAGACGAATTTTCATCGGGTTTACACGGCGCCCGTTCACCAGCACTTCGTAGTGCAGGTGCGGCCCGGTGGAATATCCGGTTGAGCCAACCGTACCGATGATTTGTCCTTGGCGGACACGTGCCCCTTTTTTGGACCTTTTCGCGAAACGGTGCATATGGTTGTAGGACGTTTTATAGCCGTTGGCATGCCGCAGGATGATTTGGCGACCGTATCCGCCGGCCCACCCGATTTTTTCAACTATGCCATTGCCGGCGGCCACGATTGGTGTGCCCCGCGGGGCAGAGAAGTCTACCCCATTGTGCATTTTTCGTACCCGTGAAATGGGGTGGCGGCGCATCCCAAAAGGCGAGCGAAACTTTCCATTGGGAACCGGTTTGCGCAGCAGGAATTTTTTGGCGCTTTTTCCGCGCTCGTCATAATAGTCAACTGAGCCATCATCCAAGGCACGGAAACGGTAATACTGGCGGCGGACACCCTGGGAAGTGAGGGCGATGTAAAGCACCTCAGATGCGTCCGTCGCTTTGGCTTGACCCTCCTCAAGCGAATGGAAAACCTCCAGCCGGTCATTTGGGTCGATGCGTTTTTTGAACTCGACGTCAAACGCGACAGTTTGAATGATTTGCTGAATCTGTTTCTTGTTAAGCCCTTGCGACAGGCCCGCACGGTAGAGCCCGTCATAAAGCGTTGGTAGATTCGCGCTGGTTACTGTGGCCACAGACAAGTCAGGTTCAGCATCATCGGCGGCCACAGCAGGGATTGGGGCCGGTTCTGCGGCCCAGACCACGGTGTCATCGTCATTGAGAGCCGCAGTCTTCAGGTGCTGCCCCCCGCGATAGACCGAAACGCGGCGGATCATGCGATCCACCCTTTGCTGCGTGAAGTCTTCCCGGGTCTCCTTATAGGCGAAACGCAGCTTGGTTCCCGCACTCAGTTCAGATGCCCCAAACTCGCCGATCAGAACGTCCAAAAGGTTGTTCATGCTGGTTTGCTCAAACTCCATCGTTTCCAGAGCAGCCCGCAAGGTTTGAGGCTCGTCCATAGCGACGACGCGCTCAACATACCGCTCGCTGATTTGCGACGGTGCTACTTGAAGGCGGGACGATTCGTTTTCGGCTACGATGCGGATGTCCAATCCGCTGACAGGAGCCGGGTTTTCTTCCAGGGAGAAGCGAGCCAGATCGACATAGACTTGGTCTGTTACCTGAGCGGTGTCGTTGATCAATCGGGCTCGGGCGGCGCGGACCGTGCGCTCGATGGCGGTCTTCGAGACAGCGCTATCGGCAAACGCAAGCTGGGTGCCGATGTCGAAGGGCTCTTCCATGATGCGCACTTCGCCCTCGATATCGGCGGAATAAATCACATCGCTGCTGGTGGCTTTGGTGCGGCTGGCGCCGGATGTGCTGAACACCCGCAGTGGATTGAAAGCCGGATAAGACAGATCGGACAGGCCGGCGACCGCCAACGGCGCTTCCACAAACGCAAAGGGTCGTTTGCGCACGACGCCGACGCCGTTTTCCTGCGTCATGGTTGGGACCTGCAAAATGCGCTCGCGTTTGGGCGCTTCGGCAATGATTGCGGTGGGGCGATCGCCTTTGATGACCGTTTGCTGATCGCTGCGGGCATTGAGAGCCGACAGAGTGTTTGCGTGCTCTGTCATCGTTTCGCGGCCATCGAAGGCTGCATAAAGTGCACCGCCCATGAGAAATATGGAACTGAATCCGGTCAGAACAGTGCCGCTGAGCCAGCGCATACTCACCCGGCGACGGTCAGGCAGGCGGCGGCCTTGGGTGCCAAGGATGGCAGGTTCGTCCCCCAGCGTGTTTCGAACTGCATTGGAATGATCGGCATTCTTCACTGCACACACCTTATATCTTTCTATGTCGAACACCGCTGCCCGGGTGGGTGGAGCGGAGCCGAGGGTGTGTTTACCGCACGCCTGACCCTGCGCCAATGCCCGCTGTGTTCGCAATGGTGCGATAACAGGCGCTGCCCCTGACAAGTGCGTGTGCTCACGGATGGTCAACACCACTGTGGGTCTGGAATCCGCAAAAACCATACCTATCTTATGGTGGCTGTGACGAGCCTCTTTTGGGCTCGTTGGGCGCCTCATAAAAAAAGTTCGAGAAATGCGCAAAAACTTAAAAAGGCGTGTTGACACTTTGAGGAGCCTCGGACTATACAGCGCCCACTGACGACGCGGACAACGCTACGGCGATTTCCCCACTGTCAGTTACCCCGGAAAGGCGTCGCACCCGCGAAAACCTACCTTGAACTGGTAAGCGCTAAGCTTTTGCTTTCTGTGCACGGTTCAAAGAAACGTAGCGCGTTTCTGTTATTTGATAATTGAATATGAAGAAAGAGAAACGTGGGCGGCGAAGTTCTGCCGGTTCCAACAGTATTTCCTTTTACTGTTGCGGAACCATACGAGACTTCGGCGGACACGTTTTTCGAGAATGTTACAAATACCAGAGACCAACTTGTTGGTTTCAGGTGTGTTTAAAATGTTCTCGTCAATTCGCGGTCTCTTTTCAAGGAGACTGCAAATTCCGATCAAGCTTTAACGGGCGAGATTGGATGCGTGACCCAGTCACCACATTGAGTGCCAGTCTTAACTTTGGTTTTGCTTGGTTCGTGGTGCACTGAAAACAGCCGGAACAAATCTCAGATCAAACCTGAGAGTTTGATCCTGGCTCAGAACGAACGCTGGCGGCAGGCTTAACACATGCAAGTCGAACGCCCTCTTCGGAGGGAGTGGCAGACGGGTGAGTAACACGTGGGAATCTACCTATCTCTGCGGAACAACACATAGAAATGTGTGCTAATACCGCATAAGCCCTTAGGGGGAAAGATTTATCGGTGATAGATGAGCCCGCGTTTGATTAGCTAGTTGGTGAGGTAATGGCTCACCAAGGCGACGATCAATAGCTGGTCTGAGAGGATGATCAGCCACACTGGGACTGAGACACGGCCCAGACTCCTACGGGAGGCAGCAGTGGGGAATATTGGACAATGGGCGCAAGCCTGATCCAGCCATGCCGCGTGAGTGATGAA
>JBCDKS010000024.1:0-63065 GCA_038746275.1 Pseudomonadota bacterium
AAAAAGTTCAAGTAAAAGATCAGGCATCTAAAAACGTACCCCGCATGCTGCATCTATATTTGCGCGTCCTCGCTTCGCTGCGGGCGACGCGGGCCGGGCCGGGATTTCCTCAGACAAAAGTTCAAGTAAAAAATCAGGCATCTAAAAACGTACCCCGCATGCTGCATCTATATTTGCGCGTCCTCGCTTCGCTGCGGGCGACGCGGGCCGGGCCGGGATTTCCTCGGAGAAAAGTTCGAGTAAAAGATCAGGCATAAAGGATGGTTCATAAAAAACGGGTGCGGTTGTCCGCGTGTTACCAAGGGTGCACCGCGCTGTCATCCAAACACATAAAAAAACGCCCGGTCCCCTCAGGAGAACCGGGCGTCACGATAATCAACTGCGTGGGTTTAGCTGGATGGCAGTAGAACGCGGTTCACGACGTGGATGATGCCGTTGGAGGCCTTGATATCTGCCGTGATTACGCGCGCGCGATCTACACGAACTTTGCCAAAGCGCTTGCGTACTGTGACTGTCGTATCACCACCGCGCTTCAAGGTTCTCACATTGGTGCGTTTGCGGGGCACGTCTTTGGCCAATACGCGACCGGGAATGACATGATACTTTAAGATGGCCGCAAGCTTGTGCCGGTTTTTTGGCTTCAACAGGTCTGCAACAGTCCCCTTGGGCAGACGGGCAAAGGCTGCATCCGTAGGGGCAAACACGGTGATGCCGTGGGTGTGGCCCAATGTGCCCGCAAGACCAGCTGCTTTTGCGGCGGCCAGAAGGGTGTTGAATTTACCCGTGGATGCAGCGGTTTGGACGATGTTGGCCGCAGAGGCTGTGGACAGTGTCGCCATGCTCAAAGCGAGCGCGGCTGCAAGTGTGGTAATACGCATTGGGTCTCTCCCGATTGGATATAATAGGTTTGGTATCGGCCGAAGTACCAATAACGGCCCCCTTTCCAATCGGGATTGAAGCGTGGTGTTCACGAAAGCGTGGGACGAAATTTTGGACGGGTACAAGTGTCCAAATTAAACCCAAGCATGGGTGACCGGCTATGTGAGTTTTGCGTGTGATCCGTCGCAAAAGGGCTGATTGCCACTGGCCTTACATGCGCAGAAGAACTTTTTACCGTCCTCTTCTGCCGTCCATTTCATGGGTGCAAACTCGGAGCCCTGATGGCTGCCGTCACAAAACGGTTGTTTCGACGACTCCCCGCATGCGCACCAAAAATAAGACTTCCCCGCTTCAACTTCGACGGGAATGGATGCGGTTCCGGCAACTTTGGGTGTGGGCATAGCGGTGCTCCAATTCGTTGGTGATGCGTCAAGCCTAACCTGACCGTCAGGACCGTAAAGGCGTCAAAACTGCATTTTTAGACAGCGTTTTCGCAAGGCGCGCTTAAACTGACCAAGATCGCAAAGGCGCGAAACTGGTTGACCGATCACCATCCGCCACCGCCGCCGCCACCACCGCCGCCGCCAGAAAAGCCACCGCCGCCTGAAAACCCCGATGAACTGCTCTTGGGCACAGGCATCGCGGCGGTCATGGAACTGGCGATATCGCCGCCGATGGAGCCCATGCGATCGCCGATTTCATCGGCACGGAAACGCCCACTGCTATTGTACCAAGACGGGCCGTAATATCCGACTGCCGCGGCAGCACCGGCAGCCACAGCCGCGGCCAACCAAGTCTGAAAGGATCGCGACCACTGTTTCTCCACGCCCAGCGCAACAGCATAGGGCAACAGTGTCTCAAAATGCTGAGGCGACATCTCCGGCGCGCCCTGCATGTTCATGCGATCTTCTTCCGCAACGGAAAGATAGCGCTTAAGGCCTTCAATCTCCTGGTTGCGTTGCTGACCCAAAGGCGTTGGAGCGCCCATGAGAAAATAAAACAGCACATTCACAATCACCAGCGTAACGAAACCCGCCACGAGCAGCAGCGGTACGGAGGTCTCAAACAAGCCTTGGAGGGCCGATGCACCCACGCCGAACACCAACACGCTGATAATGGTCGTGACGAACACAGCAGCTATTTTCCCGCCCAATCCCCCGGAGCGCCAGTCGCGCACGGCATTGAACAAAAAAGAGGCGCCAAATATGACAATGAAAACAATGGGGAACATGAAGCTCGCCACCTCTTCAACACGGCCGCTCATCAACACCGCTGCAATCAGACATATGATCGACAGGATGATACCCGGGATGATCCAGCCGAGGTTTGCTTTATAGAAAACCGAACGATGTTCCTTATCCATTGCCTTGGAAAAACGTGTCGAGAGGGATTTGACCTGGGTACCATTGGCCTTGGTGACGTTGAGTTTGCCACCGTTGCCGATCACCTTATTCATCAGCACACGCTCACCTGTCGGCAGGCCTTTAGGCATGGTGTTTGTCTTGGTCGCGAACGTGACTGTATCGCCGATGTCCTTGAGTTGCATATGGCCCTTGACCGCCAAGCTGAGCGCGGCTGCAGAAATCGCAGCAAAGCCCTTGCCCGAAATCCCTTTGTTATCGATATAGTTGACGAGCCCGGGCGACACGTCTTGCGGCATGTCCCAACGGGGAACCACAACATCTTTGGGCGGGTCACGCCCCACGCGCCGCCAAGCGAATAGATAGTAGAGGAACGCCAAGGCCGCGCCGCCAAATGTGATCGCTTCGCCCGCAAAATCCTGCAGGAACCAGCGCGTCTCATCGGCCGCGCTTGGCGCGTCGACATACTGCGGATCGAAAGACACGACCACAGACAAGCCCTCTCGCACACCCAAAGGTCTGGACGTGACAACCTCCACCACCCGGCCCTGCGCCAGACGCGATGCGTTGGCATTTTGGGCCTTGGAGCCGAAACGCCCGGTGAAATAGGTGATGTCTTTGGCGTCAGCCCCTTCCGGCAATTGGACGGTGGCCGTCGCCTTTTGGATTGGAAATTCCCAGAAATTCCCGGTCGCGTTCCAAAACACTTCGACGTGGTTTTCAAACCGCCGTAACTGCCGGTCCGTCCTATAGGTGATTTCGTAGGTGTATTCCCCGGCCTTCAGGAAGATATCGCTTTGGCCAAGGTAAATGCGCAGCGCCCGTGATGACCATTCGATCCGGCTGTTTTCCGGCTGCCCGTCGCGTCTGGTGGACAGAAGTTTGAAACCGACCTTGCGTTCCCGTCCGTCCGCGCCCTCGAACCGCAGCGGAAAATCACGGTAAATGCCACGCCTGATCTTGCGGCCTTCGGCGCGCACCCGAATGGTCTCCTTGACGATAAAAGACCCGTCTTTTTGAACATTCACACGGCTGTCAAAACTCAAAATGCGCTCTTGAGCCAGCACAGCGCCCGACAGCGAAGCGGACGACAGGACGAGTGCTACTAGAGTGAAGAGTCGGGCGAAAACGATGCGCATGGGGACGACTTCCTCTTGATGCGGGTTGTGGCTATCAGGTTTGGAAGGACACCTGCGGGGTCTGGCGGTCCAACGGATTGTCCAACTCGAAATAGTTGGCCTTTTGAAATCCAAAATTCCCGGCCACCAGGTTGGACGGGAAACTCTCTACCTTCACGTTTAGTTCTCGCGCAGACCCGTTGTAGTAGCGGCGGGACATCTGGATTTCGCCCTCAACGGTTTCCAAGGATCGCTGGAGTTCCAGAAAATTCTCATTGGCTTTCAGGTCGGGATAGGCTTCGGCCAGCGCAAACAGTTTGCCCAG
The DNA here is from genome assembly GCA_038746275.1 of Pseudomonadota bacterium. Classification (GTDB taxonomy): domain Bacteria; phylum Pseudomonadota; class Alphaproteobacteria; order Rhizobiales; family Rhizobiaceae; genus Pseudahrensia. Next base: position 3,684 of record JBCDKS010000024.1, read on the forward strand.
CGCTTGGCTCAACAGGCCCTCGGCAGCGGCCCGTCCTTCCACATCGCCGGCGGGCACGGCTTGGGCGCGGGAGCGCATCTCAATGACCTCGGTGAGCGTGTCTTTTTCGTGGCTGGCAAAGCCTTTCACCGTCTCCACCAGATTGGGGATCAAATCGGCCCGGCGCTTTAATTGTACATCAATACCCGACCAAGCTTCTTCCACCATCTGCCGCGCTTTGACGAGGCCGTTGTAGATCGCGATGACATAGAACGCGAGGGCGGCAATAATGGCTAAAATAATAAGAGCGGTGGTGGACATCGGGCTGGTCCTGTCAAACGTGTTGCGCTGAAACGAATGTGTTGAAACTACCGCCAAGGGTGTATCAAGTCACGTGCACTTGAACACATGTTTGATCCCCGCCCAAAACTCAAACATTCAAGCCGCCGCAGCACCGCCCGCCTCGGTTTGAAGGAACGCCTCGCCGCAGGCTTTTGAGAGCGTGCGGACGCGCAGGATGTAACTTTGGCGCTCCGTGACCGAAATCACGCCGCGGGCGTCTAGAAGATTGAAGACGTGGCTTGCTTTTATGCATTGGTCATAGGCCGGATGGGCCATGATGATCGCTTGATCCTTCTTGGGATCCAACGGATCCGCTTCCAAGATGCGGCGGCACTCAGCTTCCGCGTCTTCAAAATGACGCAGCAGGGTGGGCGTGTCGGCAATATCAAAATTCCAGCGGGAATACTCGCGTTCGGTTTGCTGGAACACGTCGCCATAGGAGACCCGGTCATTCTCACCGCCGTTGAAGTTCAAATCATAGACGTTGTCGACGTTTTGGACATACATCGCCAACCGTTCGAGACCGTAGGTCAACTCCCCCGATACGGGTGAACATTCCTGACCGCATACTTGTTGAAAGTAAGTGAACTGCGATACTTCCATGCCATCGCACCACACTTCCCAACCCAGCCCCCAAGCCCCCAGCGTGGGGCTTTCCCAGTCGTCTTCCACGAAGCGTATATCGTGCAACAGTGGATCGATGCCGATGGCAGCGAGTGAACCCAGATAAAGCTCTTGCAGGTCCGGTGGAGACGGCTTGAGCAGCACTTGGTACTGATAATAGTGCTGCAACCGCATGGGGTTTTCGCCATAGCGTCCGTCCGTCGGGCGACGGGACGGCTGCACATAGGCTGCTTTCCAAGGCTTCGGGCCAAGCGCTCGCAGGGTCGTTGCGGGATGAAACGTCCCCGCCCCGACTTCCATGTCGTATGGCTGCAAAATCACGCAGCCGTGGCGCGCCCAATACTCGTGCAGGGTGAGGATCAAGCCCTGAAATGATCGGGTTGGATCGTTGCGATTGATGGCATCTTGAGACGCTTGAGACATGGTATTGAACCTGAAAGCAAACCGTGACGGGGCTGCGCTGACAGCCCTCAAACCGTTGGCGCGGTGTTGCATGGGGGCGGGGCAGGATCAAGAGTGTGCTGCCAATGGGGCGAATGGCGACCTTGACTGGCTTGCGCAGTGGGCTACCCCACTCGGGCACGCGATAGCCCAAAGTGAAGGTCGGCCACACAAGCGATGACAAAACCCAAAGTCGTTCTTCTGCTCGGCAGCGCGCCGGATGCTGTTGACTGCATCGGTTGGGACAAGGCGCTGTTTGATGCCATCGTGACGATCAACAACGCGTGGCAAATCCGAGAGGACTGGGACTATGTTGTCTTTCCCGATGACTTTGCAAAGAACCGTCGCCCGCAGAGCCTGAGTGGCGGTCAAGCTATGATCGAGGCGGACGCCTTCGTGCCTGCCAATAATGCCTATGGCGGTATCGTTTATGCCGGAGCCACCATGGCATTCACGGCTGCTTATTGGACGCTCCACGCGCTGAAGCCCACCGTATTGGCCTTTTTGGGTTGTGACATGGTGTATCCACAAAAGGGCAGAGCGGAAGCGTCGCATTTTTACGGCACCGGAACACCCGATCCCTTGCGCGATGATATCACGCTGCGCAGTCTACCGGCCAAGTCTGCACGGTTGATGTTGTACGCTGCACGGCAAGAATGCGCCTGTGTTCGCCTTTCCAACGGCCCGAGCCAATTGGTGTTTCCAAGCGCTAACCGAGAGAACCTGGCGCACGTGCAGGGGCGGGGACCATTTGCAGGGGACGCTTTGTTTGACGCGGCGGCCGCATTGGAAACCAAACTTGGGTATTTCGTTCCGTCCGGGCAGTACTGGCGAGAGGCCGCCGCATTCTCCGCAACCAAAATAGACGCCGTCGATCGTGCCTGGTTGCGGGCCGCCGGGTTGGACAGCATGGCACCACTGCATCAACTGGAGCCCGCAAGCTGAGACACGCCCGACAGGGCGCGTCTTGTTCTTATCGTCCGTGGTATTGAGCGCTGAGGTTAGTTTTTGCGCAAGTACTGGGTGGGCATCCACCCAACGAAACCATCGTAATCAACGCGCAACCAAGTCTCGCCATTGGCCCGGCGACGTTGCCCACCAAAGTAGACACTTTGCCCGCGTGGAACTGTGATGATGCGGTTGGAGGAGCGGTTTGTACGTGCACGCAGACTGGCCCAATTGTTCACGTTCACAATCTGATAGGTGCCCACCGGGAAAGCGATGGTTGGGTTGCCACCACCGCCACCGCCACCGCCTAGGCGGCGCAAATAGCGGCGTGGCATCCAACCACGCTGGCCGTTGAACGACACGCTCAACCACGTGAAGTTGCCAATAACCGACTGCCGTCCGGTCGTGAATACGGTGGCACCCCGCGGCACCTGAGCCAAACGCGTGGACTGCGTGGAGCGACGGCTGCGCAGGCTGGCAAAGTTGTTCACATTGGTGATGAAATAGGCAACACCGCTGGCCGTGTTGACGATTGGGGCATTTCCGCCACCGCCGCCGCCGCCGCCGCCGGAGGCACGGCGAATGTCTCTTTGATCAACCCAGCCCACGCTGCCGCGATAGCGGACTTGGATGTAGTCTCCGGTGGCACTGCGCGTGAACGCGCTGACAGCCCGCAGAACTGCGCCCCGTGGAAGATTGCGAATTCTGGGAAAGCCGCTGTCTTGCGCGTAGGGCCAAAGTGGCGTCGACCGCGTGGTGCGCCAGGATGTGCCAATGGCTGCTTGATTGTCGACCGCGAATCCGTGGAAAACAAGCTGTTGCGCAGAGGCTGCCTGGACAGCCCCAAAGATCGGTAAAAGTGCAACCAACAGTAGGGCGCAAAACTGCTTAAACAACATATTATCCTCATCCATGACAGGAACAGTCTTCTGTTAGGATGGCGGGTAGCACACTGCATCAACCCTAGCAGTGCGAAATTGCTCACTGCGCATTAACGATGATCAGTTGTCCTTTGGCCGGTAGACGCCCGTGTCTGGGTCCTGTTCCAGTTCTGTGACCGTGGACCGCTCACGGTTTTCCCGTTCCTGCTCGTCTTCCAGCCGTTGCATGTGGCCGCGCAACGACGAATAAGCGTAGACGGCGACAGCACCGATGCCCGCAACTGCCAAAAGCTGAATCATGCTGCCTCTTTCCGCATATTGGCCCGTGTCAAATGCGCCGGTGCTTCTGATGCTGTCAAAGCCCGAGACGTGCCCACAGCGCTTTTTCTTCCAGTGTTGCGACGGCGGTTTCGGTCGCAGCCACAGCCGCCCTGCCCGCACCGTCACCCTGCAAAGCAAATGCGCCAGCATCAAGCCCAAACGACGATCTACGGCCAAAAAGGCCTTGGCGTTTTTCGATCAAACGCAGTTTGGTGTCTTTGCCGTATTTGGCTTTTAGTGTCCCGCGCAGATCGCCGATGGCATCGACAAGGCCCAGTTCCTTGCCACGACCGCCGGTCCAGAACAGGCCGGTGAACATGTCTTCATCATCCGCCAGCCGGTCGCCCCGGCTTTCCTTCACCAGATCGATGAACACTTTGTGGATTTCCAACTGAAGGTCTTTGAGCCGGGCGATATCGCTGTCCTTTTCCGGCAGGAACGGATCAAGCACGCTTTTGTTTTGCCCCGCCGTATAAACCCTACGGGTGACGCCCACTTTCTCAATAGCCTCCACAAAGCCGAAACTGGAGGAAACCACGCCGATGGACCCGACGATGCTGGAAGGATCAACCGTAATATCATCTCCTGCGCAGGCGATCATGTAACCACCGGACGCGGCCGCGTCTTCCACGAACACATGCACCTTTTTTTCGTGCTCGGTCGCGAGATCCCGGATGCGCTGGTAAATGAGGCGCGATTGCACTGGCGACCCACCGGGCGAATTGACCACGATGGCTACAGCGGGGGTGCCTTTCATCACGAACGCCTTTTCCAGAAGCCCGGCGCAACTGGACAGATTGAGCGAAGGACGCAGGGCGGAGCCGCCCGCCATGATGGCCCCGGACAGACGGACCACGGGGATCGTCTTATGGGTTTTGCGAAAGCGGGCGGGAAGTAAGTTTGCGATCGGGTTTTTCACTCAGGGACTGCCATTTCGTATTATCGGGTTGATCGCACATGAGGCTTTCGCCGTCGCATTTCAACCAAATGATGGCGCGGGCTCAGTGCCACAGCGCTATGCCGCAGCGACCGCGTAAAATCTCTTCCAGCATCGGCGTGAACGAGCCGTCTTCATTGTGCAGAGTGACGGGTGGCAAGAGCGTTACGGGCGCTTTGCCGCCTCGTGTTGCGCCAACCAAAATTCGGGCGGCGTCCTGCCCAGCACGGGGGTAAAGCGGCAAGATGCGCAAGGAACCGAAACGGTTTTCTAAAGCTTTCGACAGCATCAAAAGCGCGTTCGGACGCACGATCACGGAAAGACGTCCGCCGGGCTTTAAGATCGCGCAGGCGGTTTTGAACCATGCCTCAAACAGGTCAGCGTCCGCGTGGTGGGCGTGAGCCTTTCGGGGAGCGTCCGACTTTTGATGTGTCGCATCGTTGTAGGGAGGGTTGGTGATCACATGGTCAAAGGAATTGTCCTCAAGCCCAACGGCCTGTCTGGCAGCGCCGGAGAGCGTGATATCGGCTTCCAGCACCTTCGAACGACCGGCCAGCGTTTCATTCATCTCCAAACTCAGGCTTTCGCGCAGCAGATCGATCATGAGGGGATCGTTTTCAACTAGGTGCAACGCGCTGGAGCGCGTGCGCTGAAGCGCCGCGAGACCGGCGACGCCAGCCCCGGCACCCAAATCGCACAGCGCCCCGTCAGAAGATGCCAACACGGTGCCCGCCAGAAGGACGGCATCGAGACCCGAGCGATGCGCCCCTTTGGCCGGTTGATAGACGGCGAATTGATTGTCGAGAAAACCGTCCAGCGTCACGCCTTTGGGCATATCAGGACTGGATATAGATGCGGTGGTTCCGTCGAGCGCTTCCACCATCAACGGTCCATTTCGCGCACCAATTTATCGGGCAGTTCGTAGCCTAAGCCTGCGTCTTCCATAAGTTTACGCGCCCGCATCAACTCGTCGCCGTCCACCATCACCCGACGCGGCATAATACCAATTGAGCCTTCCAATACGCTCATGTTTGTGTCTGCCACGAAGTGCACAATGCCTTGCTCACTCAGCAAGGCCGCCGCAAACGAGATTGATACCGCATTATTGGTGCGCATCAGTTCTTCCATTTCACTTCTCCGTTGGTGTCAGCGCTTTGGTCGAGCCATGCAATGTTGATGCTGACAAACCCGACAAACCCGACAAACCCGACAAACCCGACTGGGGCAATGCCGACCCATCCAGGCGCGCCTGCTGTGCCCGCATAGCCGCCGTTATAAAGTCCATAAACGCCCGCACTTTGGCGGCCGACCGGATTTCGGGATGGGTGAGCACCCAAATGTCGATGGCCGTGTCCTCGACCGGTGGCCCGATGCGATGCAAAGCGTCATGAGCATCGCCCAAAGTACAGGGCAACATCCCGATGCCGATGCCAGCCTCAATCAGGGCACAAACGGCAGGAAATGTGTCAACTTGCAAAGCCATTTTGTCGGGATCGAGCGTTTTGCCCATCCATTGGCCCAAAGGCGAGCTTTGCAGTTCCTCCCCCAGACCAATCCAAGGTTGGGACTTGATGGTTTGAAATGACGGGTTTGCGCCTAAACGGGCCGCCGTATCAGCGTCCGCGAACAAGCCGCTCACCAGCCTTGCCACCCTTTGCCCCACCAGATTTTCTGGCGGGTTGTTGGATGGGCGTATGGCGATGTCGGCGTCCTGACGCGATAGGTCCAGCCGGCTGTTTGTGAGGGTCAACTCAAGCTTTATACGCGGATGCAGGGTGCGAAACTGTGCCAGGTGGCCGGCCATCTCCGCATTCATGAACGTATCTGTGGAAGTAACCCGCAAGGTGCCTTCCAAGCGGAAATCCCGGCCCAGTATCTCGCGGCTGACCGCCGTCACCCGGTCTTCAATATCGGCTGCAACCTCCACCAAAGCTGCGCATTCGGGTGTGGACTTAAAGCCGCTTTGGCGGCGCTCAAACAGGCGCACACCATGGCGCTCCTCAAACCGCGCAATGCGCCGCTGTACCGTGCTGGCGTTGACGCCCAGCGACTGTGCAGCCGCCATGGCAGACCCCTGCCGGTCCACAGCCAGAATAAAACGCAAATCATCCCAATCGATCATGCCGGAACCATGACAAAGGCCTCGGTGCCTGTCGAGCGAATTTGCATAATGGATCGGCGTTATTGCAAATTGCACTGCAAAATTGCTCGATTATTTTGGTTGTATCGTACCGGCGTTTCCAACCCCCAACACTGATTTATCCGGCGCGACCACCCTGCACCGTCTTTCAAAAAGGAAAATCCGATGTCTTTTGTCTCAACCCGCCCCATCAAGCTTGCCCTCGCTGGTGCCTTCCTTGCCACAGCGACCATGTCGTCGGCGTTTGCCGCAAGTTACACAATCGACCCGTCCCACTCGTTCATCCAGTTTACTACCGGTCATTTGGGCTTTTCGAAACTCGTTGGTCGCTTCAACAAATTCTCCGGCACGATGACATATGACCCGGCTGCAGGGCCTGCGGCACAAAAGGTATCGATCCAGATCGATCCTTCCAGCCTGGACACCAATTGGGCCGACCGCGACAAGCATTTGCGCGGAAGTGATTTTTTCGACGTCGACAAAAACACGGCAATCACGTTTGAGAGCACCGGTTTCGACGGCACCGAAGCGGGCGGAACGCTGACCGGCAACCTCACCTTCATGGGCGTGACAAAAGAGATTTCTTTTCCAGTCACAAAAATTGGCGAGGGTACAGACCCTTGGGGCGGCTTCCGTATTGGGTTTGAAGGCACATACACGCTCACACGTGCCGACTTTGGCATGAACTACAATTTAGGACCGTCCGCCGAAAAAGTCGAAGTGGCGCTGATGATCGAAGCGATTAAGGACAAGTAGGTTCAACCTGACGCCCTCGACTTAACGATGGGTCATCGTCATGGGGCCGAAGCATCCGCGTTTCGGCCCTTCTGCATTCCAGACCAAGGTACAAGTGCCATGACCGAAGCCACAACAGCGCCCGGCAAACCCAAAAACACCCGCTACAGCGCTTTTACCCGCGCACTGCACTGGCTGATTGCCTTGCACATGATTGGTCTGATTGCGCTTGGCTGGTGGATGATTGATCTGAGTTTTTATTCGAGTTGGTATTACACCGCACCTTACCTGCACAAAGCCTTTGGCGTGCTGGTTCTTTTGCTCGGTGCCATCATGCTGGTCTGGGGATGGATCAAGCCACGGCCACCCGCGCTTTCCTCTCATACAGTTTGGGAAAAGGCAGCCTCGCGCATCGCCCATGCGGTGTTGATCATCTCCGTGCTTGGCATCCCGGTCTCGGGCTATCTGTTCACCACCGCTAACGGGGAGGGCGTGTCGTTTTTTTCGTTGTTCACGATCCCTGCTCTGACACAAGTTTCTGACGCGGTGCGCGACTGGATGATCAGTTTTCACTATTATGCGTCATATGGATTGGTCGGCGTTATTGCCCTACACGCGGGCGGCGCTTTGAAGCACCATTTCGTGGACCGCGATCGCACGCTAACCCGAATGATCAGGGGCTAGTTATAGTTGGCTCAGGGCGCGGGCTGCCAAGACGGTAAGGAAGGGCGGTTGGTCACAGGCTGTATCGTAATTTGCAGGCGCTGCACCCTTGTGCGCCCGTGGCGGACTGCCTATTCCCAGCGGGAGTGACGAGCGGCATCTTTTGAACCACACAAACCTGGAAACGATTATGGGCGTTGTTGTACCCCTGACGGATGAAAACCACGCAGCAAAGACAAGCGGTGATGTTGAACCCCTGGTGCGGTTGACCAAAGCCGACATGGATCGTGTGAACCAATTGATCCTGTCAAAAACCGGGTCAGACGTGGAGATGATCCCGGAAGTTGCCAAGCATTTGATCGATTCCGGCGGCAAACGTCTTCGCCCCATGTTGACCCTGTCCGCGGCCACGTTGTGCGGCTACCAGGGCGATGCTCATGTAACGCTGGCGGCCAGTGTGGAGTTCATGCACACGGCGACCCTGCTTCACGATGATGTGGTGGATGAAAGCGACATGCGGCGCGGCAAACAGGCGGCGCGCATGGTGTGGGGAAATCAGGCGAGCGTGCTGGTGGGTGACTTTCTGCTGGGCCAAGCGTTTCGCATGATGGTGGATGCCGGATCGATGGAAGCGCTCGACGTGTTGTCCACCGCATCCATGGTGATTGCCGAAGGCGAAGTGATGCAACTCGCCGCAGCGCAAAATATGGAAACAACGGAAGATGATTACCTTGCGGTGATCCGCGGCAAAACTGCCGCTCTGTTCTCCGCTGCAGCCGAAGTGGGACCCATCCTTGCCGGAACCGACAAAGGCATGCGGGATGCCTTCCGCTCTTACGGCTTGAACCTCGGCCTCGCCTTCCAGCTGATCGACGATGCGCTGGATTACGGTGGTCAAAAAGGCGATCTGGGTAAGAACATCGGTGATGATTTTTACGAAGGTAAGATCACCCTGCCCGTGTTGCTGGCCTATCGCCGTGGCACAGATGAGGAGCGGGCGTTTTGGCGCTCCGCGATGGAAAGCGATGCCAGCGACGCGGAAGCGCTGGACAAAGCCTTGGGGTTGCTCAAATCCCACAACGCTATTGGGGATACAGTGGCCCGCGCGCGCCACTACGGTGAGATCGCCCGCGATGCACTGGCGCCCTTGCCTTCCAGCGAGCACAAACAGGCTTTGCTGGATGTCGTAGACTTCTGCGTGAGCCGGGTTACCTAGACTTTTTGGCGCCCACGCTGTCGGTCCCAAACTGTGGTTTGCTGCGGCATAGTGATCGCCTGTGCGTGATCATCCGTTTGCTTGTGGTGCCCCCGCAAAAAGGCCATGCTTTCGAAACACAGTTTTAGGACTGATTTGCAATGGTTGGCGGGCGGAACCTGCATGCAGAATGGTTGGCATGACAGAGGGTCTGTTTCCGCAACCGCTTGCACGTGCAGCGGCGAGAACGAACAAGAGGTGTCTATATGACTGATCGCAAGACCGGATTTGGTGCTCACGCTTTTGGCGTTCAAAAACGTCTGCGCTCTCTTGTCATCGCCACCGCCGTCTTAACCGGCGCGCATACTGGCATGGCATTTGCCGATACCAATGCATCTGAACCTTTTGAAACCAGCAACAGCTTGGCTGGCAACTATCTCGCGGCCCGTGTTGCCGCCACCGACAAGAACACACAATGGGCGGTGTCTTTTTTTCGCGAAGCGATCCGCCTCGACCCTGACAACATGGATCTTAAGCTGAAGGGCTTTTTGAATTTTATCGCCAATGGCGACTTCCGTGAAGGTGTTGAGATTGGCACAGCATTGCAACAGGGCGATGCGGCCCCCGAAGTGGTGAGCATTGTGCTGGCGGTCGATCATTTGCGCAGCAAGAGCTGGGCGAGCGCTGAAAAAGAACTCGACAAAGAGTGGCGCAGTACGCTGGACCGTCTGATCGCTGGCCTTGTTTCCGGTTGGGCAAAATTTGGCCAAGGCAATATCGAAGAAGCGCTGACAACGGTTGATGCTCTGTCCGGGCCGGAGTGGTTTGCGCCCTTTACTCAATATCACGGCGGGCTGTTGTCGCTTGCCAGTGGCAACACCGTGGATGGCATTCGCCGCCTGCAAGAGGCCTATGACAACCCTGTCACCAGCCAAGCGGCCCCGAACACCTATTACGGTGCGATGGTGGCCCTCGTTCAGGCCTATTTGCAAAACAACCAAGCCGACCGTGCTCTTACAATCATCAATCGTGGTCTGGAGCGGCAGCCGGAAAACAACATCTTGCTGGAGCTGAAAGCCAGCGCAATGGCGGGAACGCCGTCCACTCTGCCAGATCTCACCATTACCACGGCAGCACGGGGCGCAGCCGAAGTGTTCTTGAACATCGGCAAGGCGCTGGACCGTGAAAACGGCCAACAATTTGCCCGCATCTATATGCAATTAGCCCATACGCTGGCGCCCAAAAGCGACAATATCCTGTTGGAACTGGCGGGACAGTTTGACAAAAACGGCATGTTGGTGCGCGCCAATGATCTGTTTTCGCAAATTGCGGAAGCCTCGCCCCACAACCGCATCGCAAAACTGGAAACTGCTCTCAATTTGGATGAGTTGGGCGATCTGGAACCGGCCCGCAAAGTGCTGGACGAATTGATTGCAACCGGTCCGGACGATCTGATCACGCATCTATCGTACTCTGCGGTGCTGGCGCGACACGAAAAATACGATGCCGCGATCACTGTGCTCTCCGGAATCGTGGACCGGATAGACGCTCCAAAGCGGTATCACTGGAACCTGTATTACCGTCTCGGCATTGCCTATGAGCGCACAAAACGCTGGCCGCTGGCCGAAGCAGCCTTCAAGAAAGCGTTGGAGCTCTATCCAGATCAACCCAGCGTGCTGAACTATCTGGGCTATTCATGGGTGGATATGAACATCAACCTGCAAGAGGGTCTCGACATGATCCGCAAAGCGGTCGAGCTGCGCCCCAATGACGGGTATATGGTGGACAGTCTGGGTTGGGCTTTTTATCGCCTCAACCGTATCATGGAAGCGGTGGACAAGCTGGAACAGGCCGTGGACCTGCGACCGGGCGACCCGACCATTAACGACCATTTGGGTGATGCCTATTGGCGTGCCAACCGTCGTCTGGAAGCGGTGTTCCAGTGGCGTCATGCGCTGGCACTTGATCCGCCGGAAGCCGATATCGCCCGCATCGAAGACAAGCTGAACAACGGTTTGGACGTGGTCTTGAAACGCGAGGCTGCGGAAGCGGAAAAGGCCAAAAATCCGGACAAGGGTTAGGCGTTCTCGTTTCGAAATCCGATAAAGTGTGGCCATCCTTATGACTGGAACCGGCACGGTCGCTCAGGCGACCGCGGTACACAGACTGGCCCCAGCCAAAATCAATCTGGCATTGCACGTCACCGGGCAGCGCGGTGACGGCTACCATTTGCTCGACACATTGGTTGCTTTTGCCGATTTTGGTGACCGGTTGGACGTGATGCTGTCCGATGCACCGAAGGCGAGCCTCTCCGGCGCCTTTGCAAGCGGGCTTACAATGGACGCGGATAATCTGGTGTGTCGCGCGGAGGCCCTATGGCGTGAAGCTATGAGGCGCAATGTCGGCGGGCAAGGGCTGCCGCCCGTTCATATTCATCTTACAAAAAACTTGCCAATAGCTTCTGGCATTGGTGGTGGGTCAGCCGATGCGGCCGCTGCCCTGCTGGCCCTGCAGGAGATGTTCGGCCACCCGCTGCCATCAGATGGCCTCCACGCCCTTGCTCTTGCGCTTGGTGCAGACGTTCCGATGTGCCTTGCCAGTTCATCCTTGAGGGCAACCGGCATTGGAGATGTGTTTGAACCGGTTGATCTGCCTTCACTGCCGATTGTTTTGGTCAATCCGGGTGTTGCGGTTTCAACGCCAACCGTATTTTCAAATCTTGAACACAAGACACATACGCCGCTCTCACACATGCCTGTGGATTCCCACAATGATGATTGGTTGGAATGGATGAGCGAGCAGCGTAACGATTTGCAATTGCCCGCGGTTCGATCCGCACCGGTCATTGCTAAATGTCTTGCCGCCTTGGAGACTGCACGGGGGTGTCTGTTGGCGCGCATGTCTGGATCGGGTGCAACTTGTTTTGGTGTGTTTGCCGATGACGAATCCGCGCAGTTTGCCGCCTCGGTCCTTTCTACAAGCCACAGCGGGTGGTGGGTGCGCGCGGGGCGCACTATCTAGACCACAACAGGTTTTTGAAAGGTCATAGTGATGGACAGACTGGATATGCAGCGTGCGTTTGTGCCCCTGTCCATTGCCGTGCTGACAGTCTCCGATTCGCGGAGCATTGCCGAGGACCGCTCTGGCGACACATTGGTCGCCCGACTGGAAGAGGCCGGTCACACACTCGCCCATCGGGCCGTTGTGCCTGACGAGGCCGAGGCCATCACCAAAACTGTGTCGGACTGGAGCGCTGACCCCGGAATAGACGTTGTAATCACCACCGGCGGTACGGGCTTTACCGGCCGCGACATCACGCCGGAGACTGTGGAGAAGCTGTTTTCCAAACGCATGGACGGGTTTTCAACGCTGTTTCATCACTTAAGCGCTGCAAAGATCGGCACGTCCACGATCCAGTCACGGGCAACAGCTGGGCTCGTGGACACGACCTTCGTGTTTTGCCTGCCCGGGTCGCCCGGTGCCTGCAAGGACGCGTGGGACGGAATTTTGAAGGCGCAGTTGGATTACCGGCACCGGCCTTGCAACTTTGTGGAAATCATGCCGCGCTTGGACGAGCACATGCGGCGCGGAGGCAAATGAACTAACCCGCTCTTTTTTGTTCTTGTATTGTTCTATTTTTCATCCTAGGAATATATGCGTTGGCCGATCAACCGGAGAGCGCAGATGGATCAGACATTCAACACGATTGCTCAAGCAGACGCCCATGCCTTTGCGCCTCAGGGCACTGTTGCCCGTACGGAGGCGGTGGTTGCCCGGTCCGGCATGCGGGTTACCGAAGCGCGCCGCAGAGGCAGGGCGGCGGGGATTAATCCCAGCGGACGTTTTGAACCCGTTAGTCGCCACGCCTTTGATGACGGCTGGCAGAGCCTCGACGAGTTGCCCGCATTTCAGACCGACGTCACCGTCGAAAAAGCGCGGACAATTCTGACGCGCAACGAGTCGCCCGATCTGCCCTTTGACCGCTCTATCAACCCCTATCGCGGCTGCGAGCATGGATGCGTCTACTGTTTTGCGCGTCCAAGCCACGCCCATATGGGGCTGTCAGCGGGTTTGGATTTTGAGGCCAAACTGTTTGCCAAGCCGGATGCCGCAAAGCTGCTGCGCCGTGAGCTGTCGTCCCCGAAATACGACGTAAAACCCATTGCCATGGGCACGAACACCGACCCTTATCAACCTATCGAGAAGACCTGGCGTGTCACACGCAGCCTTCTCGAGGTGTTTGAGGAGACCGGTCACCCGGTCGGCATCGTTACCAAGTCCGCCTTGGTTACACGCGACATCGATATTTTGTCCCGCATGGCAAAACGTGGCTTGGCGCGGGTCGCTATCTCCGTCACCTCATTGGATCGGCGACTTTCACGCGCTATGGAACCACGTGCTGCAACACCCGCCTTGCGATTAGAAACGATCAAGAAATTGGCCGATGCCGGAATACCAACTTCCGTCATGGTCGCTCCCATCGTACCCGCACTCACGGATCAGGAGATGGAACGCATTTTGGACGCGGCCAAAGCCAATGGAGCGCGAGATGCGGGCTATATTTTATTGCGTTTACCCAATGAAGTGAGCGGGCTGTTCAAGGAATGGATGATGCGCCACTACCCGGACCGGTACACCCATGTCCTGTCGCTGATACGCTCCATGCGCGGAGGCAAGGACTATGATGCGGAGTTTGGCACGCGCATGCGGGGCGTCGGTCCCTATGCATGGCAATTGGGCCGACGCTTTGACATTGCCAGCAAGCGGCTTGGGCTGAAACCCATGCGCATGTCGTTGCGCACCGATCTGTTTGAACCCACAGCCCTGTCCGGTGCGCAGCTGTCGCTCTTTTAAGGCTGTTCACAATTTGATTGAACCGCTGGGTTGCGAAGAGCAACCCGGCGCTTACGCGCCGCCCCTCCCCCACCTAGGGTCGCGAAGGCATCTTGAGGCCGACAGCGTGAGCACCACAACTGGATCGATTCTATCAAAGATAGAAATGATCTAAGGCGTGTTGATACCGCCGCCACGAATTCCGGCCGCTTATGCCTCGTTAGCGGTACCGGATGACTTGCGGGAAATCGGCGATGAAGGCATGGGTTTGCGTTCCTTCACTTCGGTTTCCCGCGCTTTATGAAACTCACACCGACGTTCGAATTTGAGACTGATGCCCACCGTTCCGGCTACCAGAGCGTGTGTGGCGTGGATGAAGCTGGGCGCGGCCCGCTGGCCGGGCCTGTGGTTGCGGCTGCCGTGATCTTAGACCCTCACGCTATACCGGACGGACTTAACGATTCTAAAGCGCTGACTGAACGCAAGCGGGACCATTTGTTTGAGCTCATAATGGTTCACGCAACAGTATCCGTCGCGACGAGTGGTGCAGCCCTGATTGACCACATGAACATCCGAGCGGCTTCACTTGATGCAATGCGGCGCGCAATCCTAGCACTTGAAACCCCAGCCGACTGGGCGCTGATAGATGGCAATGCCTACCCTCCCCAACTGCCCTGCCAAGCCACGCTTATCGTGAAAGGCGATTCCAAGAGCCTGTCGATAGCCGCAGCGTCGATAGTTGCGAAAGTGGCGCGGGACCGGATGATGGTTCGGGCAGAACGTCTGTATCCAGGCTACGGCTTCGCCAAGAGCAAAGGATATCCCACCAAGGCGCACAGAGACCAATTGGCCGTGATCGGCCCTTGCGCTTTGCACCGCAGGACTTACGCCCCCGTACAAGAAGCTTTGAAAAAGACAGCGCTGTCATAAAAAAGGCGCCCGGCGAGACCGCGGACGCCTTTCGAGATCAAGGAAACGTAATCCTATCAGTTCAGGCGTGCTTTGACTTCCGCCAAGCTTTTTTTGAACACGTGCGTCTTAGCGGCACCGGTCAGCTTTGCGCCGATCACGCTTTCAGCAGCCTGCACAGCGACGTCAACAGATGCAGCCCGTACCTCGGCAACCGCCTGGCTTTCCGCCTGCTGAATTTTCTGCTCCGCCAAAGTGGTGCGACGGGTTACATACTCACTCATTTTGCGTTCGGCCTCCGACTTCAAAGCGGCTGCTTCACGGCTGGCCGAAGCGATGATTTCTTCGGCTTCTTTTTCGGCTTCCTTACGCTTTCGCTGATACTCGGCCAGCAATTGCTGAGCCTCTTCACGCAAGGAGCGAGCCTCTTCCAAATCACTTTTGATCTTATCGGAACGCGCGTCCAAATTGCGTCCGACCAATCCAGGTACTTTCAAGTAAACGACCAAGGCCAAGAAGAGAATAAGGCCAACGAATGCGAAAAATGTTGAGTCCATGGTCCCGATCTAGCCCTTCGCGCCTGCGACGGCTGCCGCGATTTCCGCTTTGGTCACCTTGCCGCCCAACAGCTGCTTGATGATCTCTTCCGCGGAGGTCTCGGCAATAGTTGATACTTCCGACATGGCCGCATCGCGGGTGGCCGCAATGCTTTTTTCCGCAACAGCCAGCTTTTCCGCTAGGTCGGCTTCCACAGTTTCGCGGTTTGCGTCTGCCTCGGCTTTTGCTTTATCGCGTGCTTCCTGAGCGATGGTGTGTGCGCGGGACCGTGCCTCTGCAAGATCATGCTCATAAGCTGCAATGGCTGCATCGGACTCATCTTTAAGGCGATTGGCCTCATCAATGTCCTGTGCAATCCGGTCGCTACGCACTTCCAAAATGGAGGCAATGCGCGGCAAGGCGACTTTGGCCATCAAATAATAAAACAGCCCGAACGTCAGAGCTAACCAAAGCAATTGCGATGGAAAGGTCTCCGTCTGAAAGGGCGGGAAGGGCGTCTTAGCGCCCGGGTCCACGCCCACTTCGGTATTGGTCGTTGCCATGCCGATGGTCCGTCAGTCTTGAACTTACAAAACGGGCGGACGGCGTTTGTCCAACGCCGCCAGCCAATCGTGGATGCGTTGTATCAGGTGAACAACAGCAGCAGTGCGACGAGCAGGGAGAAGATGCCCAATGCTTCCGTCACAGCGAAGCCGAAAATCAAGCGACCGAACTGGCCGTCAGCTGCTGACGGGTTGCGCAATGCGCCGGAGAGATACTGGCCAAACATATTGCCCAGACCGATGCCAACGCCGCCCATGCCGAGGCATGCGATACCAGCACCGATTGCTTTTGCTGCTTCTACTTCCATTTTATGTTCCTTCGTCGATCAGATGGAAAAGTGGGATTAGTGTGAAGGGTGGATTGCATCGTTCAGATACATGCATGTGAGCACGGCAAACACATAGGCTTGCAGGAACGAGACAAGAAATTCGAGACCGGTAAGAGCCACAGTGAACAAGAGCGGCAGAGCGGCGCCAACGACCCCGAGTGCGCCAAGTGAACCGAGGCTGGTTACAAAACCGGCGAACACTTTCAGTGTGATGTGTCCTGCCAGCATGTTAGCAAACAGACGCACGGACAGACTGATAGGGCGTGAGAGGAAAGAAATTACCTCGATCAACACCACGATTGGTACCAGCACCCCAGGCACGCCGGAAGGGACAAACAGCTTCAAGAAACCGATGCCGTTTTTGTAAAAGCCGTAAACAACAACCGTGAGAATCACCAACATGGCCAAGGCGGCGGTTACTACGATGTGGCTGGTAAATGTGAAGAAATAAGGGACCATGCCGAGCATGTTTGCCACGAGAATGAACGTGAACAGTGAGAAAACAAGCGGGAAGAACCGCATGCCTTCCGAGCCTGCCGCATCGCGCAACATGCCCGCCACAAACTCATAGAGCATTTCAGACATGGACTGCATGCGGCCTGGAATCAAACCGCGGCCGGAGGTCGTCATGATCAAAAACGAGGCTGAGATGGCGACGGTTGCCACCATGAAAAGGGCCGAATTCGTAAACGAAATGTCCAGACCACCGATCTCGAGGTCGAGAATTTTTGAGATCTTGAACTGATCGATAGGATTGCTAGCCAAGTGTGCCTCGTCCGCTCTGTCGTCATGGTCTGTTCAGACCAAATGTCTGTTACCGGTGTGCGACCTCGGCCGCGTCGGACGTTTGGCACAAATACACCAACAAACTCAAGTCTGTTATGCCGCCGCGCCACACTTTCTGGCGCCCGTGTGGCACGGTTTGCGCCCCTGTGCCAACCCGCAAGAAGGCGTATGCGTCAAAACCGCGTCACCCAGAACCGATGCGCCTCGAAATTACATAACAAAATCAGTCTTGAACGTCTGATTTTCCCGATGGATTACCACTAAAGTTTGGCTGTTTGCCGTCTTCTGAGACGTCTTCTGATCGGACGATCGGCGTCACCGTTTCATAGCTGCCACGCACCATCATGCCCGCAGCCCGCAACACATTGACCACAGCGGCACAGAACCCCAGCAAAAGAAACACGATCAAGCCCCATGGCGAGGTGCCAAAAACCGTATCGATCAGATAACCGATTCCACCACCCACAACGATTCCCGCGATGAACTCGCTGCTCAAGCGGAACGCTTGGGCCATACTTTTTTTCGATTCAGCGCTGGCCTGATGATTTTTCTGCGCCACGGTCTCCTGTTTGCGGCTCGCATCCAGCTTGGCGCGCAACCGCTCAAGACGCTCGTCATGGGCAGCGCCACTTTCGTCCCCATCAGGATCAGGCTTGGACATTGATGTTGCTCACGACAATTTGCTCATAACGATGCGCTTCGGGCGCGAATTGCTTCGCGGACTGGCGGTCCCGGCACCGTGTCACAGGCTTGTCTGACAAACTGCGGAATAATGGCGGGAACCGATGGTGTTATTGCGCCTATTTGCTGATCCACGTCAAACATCAAACGCTGTTGGGCCTGCTAACGTTCGCCAGAGATAAGGATTTGGCTTACAGTTGCTTCTTCTACTGCAAAGCTGAGGGCTGCGTTCGCTGCTGGGCAGAATGGGCTTTGTTGAAACAGGGAGACGTCACTGATGGGGAACTTCAATCCTGTCGCGTTGATCGCGTCCAATTTGGGGACCGTGCTGGCCGACACCTATATGGACTATTTTGGGCATCGGAAACCGGAATATGCCAGCTATGTCGGTGGCGCGGCCAAGCTTGCGCTGGAGCGGATCGGCAATTCCAACGCGCTCTATCATGACGTCAATCACACGGTGATGGTGACGCTATGCGGGCAGCAAATCATTATGGGTCGCCTGATGTCAGAGGCGCTGACGCCCGAAGACTGGCTGCATTTTACCATCGGATTGTTGATGCACGATGTGGGCTACGTGCGCGGCATTTGTTCAGGCGACACCAAGACAGCCTTTGTAATCAATGACGAAGGTGAGACCATCACGCCGCCGCGTGGAGCGTCCGACGCATTCCTGACGCCCTATCATATTGATCGTGGCAAGATTTATGCCCGCGAACGGTTTTCACAGTCCGCTTACGTTGATGAAGAACGCATCTGCAACATGATCGAAATGACGCGTTTTCCCATTCCGCAAAACGAAATGCACCAATCCACAACCAGCGAAGGTGCGCTCGTGCGTGCCGCAGATCTGATTGGACAGATGGGCGACCCGTTTTATCACCGCAAAAGCAACGCGCTCTATGCCGAATTCGTGGAATGCGGAGTGGTTGAGCAGTTGGGCTACAGTTCACCAGCGGACTTGAGCGACAAATATCCGGACTTCTTCTGGAACTCGATTGAACCCTATATCGGCCCGGCGGTGGACTACTTGCGCCTCACAACCGACGGCAAGCTATGGATATCAAACCTCTACGCAAACCTGTTTGAGATTGAGCACGACACCCATCACATCGGCCCGTTTCCCGGCATACGGGAACAGCAAGCTGCGCGGGAATAGGCCGCACTTATGACAGCCTTGGGCGTTTAGCTCCAGCCACCACCATAGGTGCGATAGAAGATGTGGCGGCCAATCTTCGTCATTTTGTGCATGGTTTTGCCCCAGCGCGGCCACACATAATCCGCGTGATAGTGGCTCGATGAAGCCACACTCTTAAGCCAATATTTGCCGTCGATCCCGTCATTGGCGATCTGCTTGGCGATCTCCCAGTGTTTAGGCGAGCCGATGCGATCTTTTATGCCATCACAGGCAAAGGAAAACTGGCAGCGGTTGCGCTTGTGTTTGTGCTGGTAGACCACGCCGCAAATCGAATCCGGGTACTTGGGATTGCGCACGCGGTTCAAGATGACTTGCGCCACAGCCTTCTGACCCAAGATCGGCTCACCCCGCGCTTCAAAATAGATACCGGCTGCCAAGCACTTGCGCTGGCGCGGAGTGTAGGATGATGCGGGCAGATCGTAGGCGGCCCATTTGTGGTCCTTTGGGCTCAACTTGATCAAATTGCCGGTGGCACTGGTATGGGTCTTGTTCAACACCGATGCGAATGCACTGGCGATGGAGGCTTCTTGTGGTGCGTAGGCCGACAGGGTGGAAGGTGCAGTTGCACTGCCCGTTGCTTTGTTGCGCATCCGGTCCACCACTTTCGCCATTTGGCGGGCAGCAGCGCGGGCTTGTTTCATTTGGCTGCCGGAGATGACCGAACGGCGCGCACCCGAACCGTCATTTGGCAACATGGCCGTAACAAGCGGATCACTGGTGGCAGCATTCACGTCAGGAAGGGCGGAGAGACCGTCCTGCTGCATGCGGAATGTCGTTGCCATGGCCAGTAGATGCGCTTTGGCCGCCCTCACAGCGTCTTCGCCGGAAGTGGGTGCGCCAACCCGTGCAGCGGCGAGCGCCAGTTGCGTCGTCTTGGCCGATGCGATGCGCGTATCTGACCCGCCCGTGATGATCGGATCGATCTTTTGCTGCTTCGGATTGACTCCGGTCGCGCCCGCCAATGGCTCAACCGAAAGGAGAGCAACAGCGGCTTGCTTGAGGTCACGCTTGGCTGCCACTTTGGCGGTGACAACCCGTGGGCCCTTCATGGCGGTGTTGATGGTCATAGGGCGACCGGTGCCCAACGTGTGGGAAGCGCCCAACAAGTGCAGGTCTTCATTGGTGCGGACGGCCAAGACTTTATCGACCGACTCGCCGGTGATCTTACCGGCATCGGTTGCACCCATCGTGTGGATGGAGCCACGGTTGACCGTTTCCAAACGCGCCACCCAGCGTGCGGACGAGCGCACTTCGGTGCCGGTCATTTCTGCGATGTCTTGTAGTGCTACGGCGGATGGGGCCAAGGGCATGGCGGCAGTGGCCATCAGCACGGCGCACCCCACTTTAAGTGTCGAAAGAGGAGCACCCACGGCTGCGCCGAACAAATACCGCATACAACAAACCTCACCAGTCGTAAAAACATGTAGCGGGCACTCTGGATCGCGCCGCGCGCGCGTCGGCCAACACAAACCCGCTGTGTCCGCCGGTCAGATTGATCCGTTAACCTTGATTTTGGGTTAACCGGGCCGTACCCACGATGTGCGTGCGCTCATGGGCCTGCGGTTTGGCCAAGTCTTGGTGCAAACATGGCGGCTTTGGGGTTATTTGGGCGCTTTCACCCAAGTGCACGGTGCCAGGCGGGCAACCGTCTCAGTGGCGTTTTTTCTTTTTGGCGTAGGGATTATCGCCTTTGCGCAGGTACAGACGAATGGGCACGCCCGGCATGTCAAACGTAGCCCGCAGTTCGTTGATCATGTACCGCTCATAGGACGCGGGAAGACCTTCGGGCCGGGTGCATTGCACAACGAAAGTTGGCGGGCGCACCTTTGCCTGCGTTGCGTATTTGAACCGCACACGGCGGCCGGAAACGGCCGGGGGCGGATGGTAGGCCTGCACATCGTCCAACCAACGGTTCAGCCGTGCAGTGGGCACCCGCGTGTTCCACAAGCGGTCTATGTCCATCACCGCCTCCATCAAACGCTCGATACCCTTACCGCTCGCACCGGAGAGCGTGACAGTGGGAACGCCCCGGATTTGCGGCAGCAGACGCTCGGTTTTTTCGTGCAGCTCGGTGAGCAGCACCTGCTTGTTTTCGATCAGGTCCCATTTATTAAACGCGATGACCGGTGCTCGGCCCTCTTTGGCCACCAGATCGACAATGTGCAGATCCTGTTTCTCAAAAGGGATCGTAGCGTCAAACATGATGATGACGACTTCGGCATATTGGATAGCCCGCAGCGTGTCCTGCACGGACAAGCGCTCCAGCTTTTCCTGAACACGCGCCTTTCGGCGCATGCCGGCCGTGTCATAGAGCTTCAGCTTCCTGCCGCCCCACTCCCATTCAACAGAAATGCTGTCGCGGGTGATGCCGGCTTCCGGGCCGGTGAGCAGCCGCTCTTCGCCGACCATGCGGTTGATCAGCGTGGACTTGCCCGCATTGGGACGACCGACGACTGCGATCTTGAGGGGGCGGTTGGGATCATAATGGGGAATGTGGGTGTCTTCGTCCAAATCAACAGACGGATCGGTTGCATCGTCTGGGTTCTCCTGCTCAGCCTTTGCCATGGCGGAGCCCAAAGCTGCGTCCAGCCAATCGCCCTCTGCGCCCGCACTTTTTGCGCCGCTTGCAGTGGCGAAGAAATCTGTATCATCTTCTTCGTCGTCACTGCCCGCTTCACCGAAAGCGGTTTCATCGCCCACGGCTTCCACAATTGCGTCTCGCAGGTCGGCCATGCCCTCGCCGTGCTCTGCAGAGATCGCAACCGGTTCCCCGAACCCCATGGAATAGGCTTCGTAGAGACCTTCGTCGCCTTTGCGACCTTCCACCTTGTTGGCCACCAAAATGACCGGTGTGCCAACGCGGCGCAGGGACGTTGCGAAGGCTTTGTCGAGCGGGGTGACACCCGCCCGGGCATCAATCAGGAACAGCGTGGCCTGCGCATCCATGATCGCGGCTTCCGTCTGCTCCCGCATGCGGCCTTCCAAGGACGTATCATCGGCTTCTTCAAGGCCGGCCGTATCAATGATCTCAAAGTTCAAATCGCCCAGACGGGCCGAGGCCATACGCCTATCGCGGGTGACGCCTGGTTGATCATCCACCAACGCCAGACGCTTGCCCACCAACCGGTTGAACAAGGTGCTTTTGCCCACGTTGGGGCGGCCCACGATGGCGATGACAAAACTCATATGACATGCCCCTTTCGGGCCTCGCGCATTGGGAAAGGCGCGTTGCGGAAGCTAGCCTTCGTCGCTGGCAGCAGCAGGGGGTTCTTCGCCGGTTCGAGGGCCGCCCCGTGAGGCGATCAAGGCCAACATGATTTGGACACGGCGTTGCTGGTTTTGTGGTGTGGCGGCATCGCCCGCCAATTCTGTAAATTGCCCATGGGCTTTGGTCAGATCACCGGCTTTGAGATAGGCAAGACCCATCGCTTCGCGGGCGGCAAACCGGTAGGGCGCAGTGGGTCCGGCCAATTGGCTGACGCGGCTTTCCACATCCGCCACAGTGCCATGGTCCACCAGCAACATGCCGGCGCGAATGCGGGCAATAGACCGCATGTTTTGATCCAGTGATCCATCGGCCGCCACAGCATCATAGGCTTCAATGGCCGCTTGGCTTTCGCCCTTCTTGGCCAGTTCCGCAGCAAGACGGAGATTTGCTAGCCCCTTATAGGTGGTCGTGCTTTCCGCACCGATGGACTTAAGCACGGCAATCGCCTCATCGGGCTTGTTCTCCTCTGACAGGCGTACGGCGGACATGAAAGCATCTCCGGCCTTGCTGGCCTGGTCGTACTGATACCACTGGTAGAAACGGTAGGAGGCTGTGCCAACCACGATCAAAACCGCCAAAGCGATGACGTATTTGCCAAAGCGGGCCCAAAACTCTTTCAGCCGCTCATTACGCAGCTCTTCTTCGACTTCGCGAATAAAGGAATCGTCTGACATGGCTTTGCTAACCTGAAAATCAAATGCCGCCGGACGGCGATCCGTCGGCCAAGGTGCCCAACGCATCCAGCGTTGGAAGAGTGAGTGGGGTTCTACATGAAACCCGCCTTTTGATAAGGGGCCAATTGGAACTGTCGGTTAAAATCCGCTACTCCCGGTCTCTCGAAAGCGGTTTTTCGGACTAAATCACGCCAACCCCGAAAAAATACTGGTGCAGGAAACTGACAAAAACATAAGTCGCTATCAGGCCCACAATGACGGCGACAATGTCACCAGCGACGCTGGCCGCGGGGGGCGTGCCGCCGCGCCGGTAGCAAGATACCAGATCAAAAACCGCCCAAACCAGCAAAGCGCCAAACATCACCACAGACGCCGTATCGCCGTTGTTGGCCAGATGCACACTTGCCCACAAAATGATCGCCCACAGCATGGGGTGGCGGATCGATTTTTTGATGTAACCAGTCGGCCCCTGCGAGGAAATCAGCAGGACCAAGGCGATTGGCATCACAATCAAAGCGACGCCCCGCGCACCGGAGATGGGCAGGTAAAGTTGCTCTGCATTTTCCCGGGCGAGACCGTATCCGTAAACCAACAGCACGAAACCCGCGATTGAAACGACGCTGTATATGATTTGCCACGTGTTTGCGCCACGGTTGGCGATCACGCCATCGCGGAAATCCGGCGCGACCATGCGCACAGAATGGATGCCCAGAAAAACGATCAAACCGAGGATTAAAACAGCCACTGATCAAACCCGTCCTTTTAGAAATTTATAGCAGCCCTGCTATCCTGATCCGCATTTAGGCTCAAGCGAGGGGTGAGACCAATCACAAAGTCACCAGAAAAACCGCACCGCCGCTTGGCCGCCCTCCATTCCTCAAGGCACTTCCTTCATATTTGAACTCGTGTTTCAGTCCGGACTAGCCCTCTTGAGCGGTGAGTGCGCTGTCATCGATGGCGCGCCTGTAGAGATGCCACGTTGCGTGTCCCAGTATGGGCAGCACGATGATCACTCCAAGAAAGGCCGGTAGCAATGCGACGAACACCAAGACCGCAATGGTGGCGCCCCAGCCCAGCATTACCAGAGGGCTCGCCTGCACGGTTTTGACGCTGATGATCATGGCCGAGACGAAATCGATGTTTTTGTCCAGCAGGAGCGGCATGGAAATTACGGTGAGCGAGAACAGCGCCGTCGCCAGCAAGGCGCCCACAATCGTGCCAACGCCCAAAAACAACATCCCATTTGTGGTTGTGGTGATGATGGTCACCAGACCATCCAGCGTGGAAAACGACTGCCACTGCAAAAACAGGGCTAGCAGCAGCCGGATTTGATACATCCAAATCCAAAACACGAAGAGCGTGACAAAGGCCATCCAACCAAATTCACGGCGTTGCTGCTTAAAGATGACGGTGAAGATCTGTGACCACGTAAAAGCTTCACCGGCCTTATAGCGGCGGGACATCTCATACAGACCCACAGCCATGAACGGCGCAATCAAAGGGAAACCGACACCGGCGGGCACCGTCATCCAAACCTTGTCGAACACCAGCAGGCCCAAAATGAAGACCAAGCCGAAGACGGCGTACACCACGCCAAAAAACGAACTAAGAACCGGGCGGCGAAGAAAATCAATCACACCGGCCCGCAGGGCGTCTTTTACATCCTGCGGTGTCACTTCGCGCACTTGAAGCGCCTGAAACAGACTTCGTGGTTGAACAGGCAGGGGTTGAGCCGATTTGGGAACCGGGTTTTCAGATGAAGCCATTCCAAACCCCTTTTTTCGCCTGATGGTCTCACCATTGCGCATAAAGACGGGTCAAAAGACAAGATTCAAGCGGCATTTCCTTTGATCTGGATCAACACCTTGCTGAATTCTACGCGACGCTTAGACCGCAAAGCCGCAAGCTACTCCCACTCAATCGTGCCGGGGGGCTTTGAGGTGACGTCGTAGACGACGCGGTTGATGCCTTGGACCTCGTTGATGATGCGGGTGGCAGCTTTGCCGAGGAAAGCCATGTCATAGGGGTAGAAATCGGCTGTCATGCCATCCACGGATGTGACGGCGCGCAGGGCGCAGACGAATTCGTAGGTTCTTCCATCCCCCATCACACCCACCGTCTGAACCGGGAGCAGCACGGCGAAAGCCTGCCAGATGTCATCATAGAGACCGGCTTTGCGGATTTCATCGAGGTAGATTGCATCGGCCTTGCGCAAAATCTCCAGCTTTTCGCGTGTGATGCCACCGGGGCAACGGATCGCAAGCCCCGGTCCGGGGAACGGATGGCGACCGATAAAACTGTCGGGCAAGCCAAGTTCGCGGCCGAGCCGGCGCACTTCGTCTTTGAACAGTTCCCGCAGCGGCTCCACGAGAGCCATGTTCATGCGTTCCGGCAGTCCACCCACATTGTGGTGCGATTTGATGGTGACGGACGGGCCGCCTGTGAAACTCACGCTTTCAATAACGTCGGGGTAGAGCGTGCCTTGGGCCAGAAAATCCGCGCCGCCAATTTTCTTGGCTTCCGCCTCGAAAACCTCGATGAAAAGCCGTCCAATGGTCTTGCGCTTGGTTTCCGGGTCCGCTTCGCCCTCTAACGCATCGACGAACAAATCTGCAGCGTCCACATGGACGAGGTTGATATCGTAGTGCTGTTCAAACATTGCGACCACGTCCGCGGCTTCGTTCATGCGCATCAGGCCGTGATCGACCAGAATACAGGTGAGTTGATCGCCCACCGCCTCGTGGATCAAAACAGCCGCAACGGAGGAGTCCACGCCGCCTGACAGGCCGCAAATCACACGCTTGTCCCCCACCTGATCGCGGATGGCTTGCACCGCGCGCTCGCGATAGGCGGCCATCGACCAATCCCCCTCCAGCCCGGCGATCTTGTGCACGAAATTCGAGAGCAGCTTTGCGCCGTCCGGGGTGTGCACCACCTCTGGGTGGAACATGGTTGTGTAGTAGCTACGGCCCTCGTCCACCGCGACAGCGAAGGGGGCGTTGGGGGACGTTGCGACCACCTCAAAACCATCGGGCAACTGCGTGACGCGGTCGCCATGGCTCATCCACACAGGGTAGGATTTTCCTTTTTCCCACATGCCTTCAAACAAAGGGCTGTCGCCCATGATCGTCACATCGGCACGACCAAATTCACGGTGGTGGCCACCTTCCACGCGACCACCCAATTGATGGCAAAGCGTCTGCTGGCCGTAACAGATCGCAAGGATGGGCACGCCACTGTCAAAGATTTCCTGCGGCGCACGGGGAGAACCATCCTCGGGCACCGAGCCGGGCCCACCGGAAAAAATCACCGCTTTTGGCGCGAGGCGTTGAAAGGCTTCCAACGCGCTTTGATAGGGCACAATCTCACAATAAACACCGCTCTCGCGGACACGCCGTGCGATCAGCTGCGTAACCTGGCTGCCGAAATCCAAAATCAGGACAGTGTGGGCGTGGGTTTCAGGCGTGGTCATTTTAGGGCTCCGTCATGGCTCACTGCCGTGTAAGCGAAGGCCAACTGCATCGCAATGTGAGGGTCGGTGTGCGCCAAGGGTTATCAACCGTTGCGGTGTTAACGCGCCATTTTAGGAGCGTATGAAGCAAGCGTTTCCGAAGCCCTTCATGCTTCGAGCGCCCGCTCCATGATCGCGCCCTGCCCTTCGTTGGACTTTACCAGTTTGCCAACCAGATTGCGGTTGAAACTCGATTCCATGGCTTGTTGCAAGCTGGGCTCTTTGTCCAACAACGCACGCAGTTTTTCCGGTTCAAAACTGAAACCGCGCACGGAATGGGTGACGGTTGCCGTTGCTGTGGCAGACGAGCCGGTCATAAAGCCAATTTCGCCAACGAAGTCATCGTGCCCGCACACGCCAACCATGGCACCACCCTTTTCGATTCTGGCAGCCCCTTCCACGATAAAGGTCAACGCAGTCACGGGTTTGCCTTCCTCGGTGAGAACCGCGCCGGGAGCGAGGTCGCACAGTTTAGCGATTTTCAAAAGGCGTTTGGCACGGGCACGTTCCACCTTGGGAACGCTGGCCTTGATGAATTTTTGTTCGTCTGCCGAAAAACGCGCACGCCGGTTTTCAAACTCGAGTATCAGCAATTGCAGCAGGTTGACCGTGACAAAGATGATTTCCCAAAAAACGGTCACAAAATCCCGCAGGAAAAAGTAACCGTAGAATGCGGAGGTCACCCCGGCAGAGACGGCCACGATGCGCAGCAATGTCATGGAACGCATCATCATGGACAGGACCAAGAGCACATATGACAAGTGCCCGACGAGCTTTCCCGGCGAGGCGAACTGCTCGATTAAAAATTCTGTCCATTCCATCATAATAACTAGGGTGTCTTTTGTGGCCGGGGCAACGGTTCGCCCGAGTGCACTGTGCGAGAACGCACACATAGCCGGACGTCCGGACGTGCAGAAGCGGGGGCTTTTCGGTGCGGGTTTTAGTAAGCGTGAGGGCTTAGTTGATAGCCCAAAAACCGATGTTCAAGGCGGCAGCGAATGTAAGCCAGGCCACATAGGGCCAAAAGCAAAGCGCTGCGATCCGGTCGCGCTCCCAAGTCACCGCGATGAAGGTGACGGAAAACGCCAGTGTTGCCAGCAACACCCAGATGGCCCAGCCCACCAATTGCGCACCGAAGAACACCGCAGGCCAAGCGAAGTTGCACAGCATCTGCGCAACCCACAGCCCCCAACCCGGTGTCTCGCCCTCGCTGGTGAAGACGCGCCAACCGGCAATGGCGATCAACACATACAGGATCGGCCACACGATGCCGAACAGATATCCGGGCGGATTGTAAAAGGGCTTGTTGAGGCTCTCGAACCACGCATCAGCCGGGAAATTCATCCCCACCAATGCGCCACCCCCGGCCACGCCAACGATGAAGACAGTCAATAAAATGAATTTGGCCATAATGCTGTTCGAACTTGTGTGGGCACGTCTCGTTACGTCAGTAACAGTAGCCCGATCAACCGCGTCTGGCCATCACCGCAAAAAAGAAACCGTCTGTTCCGGTGGAAGCCGGTGTAAGCGTTATGCTCTTCATATCGGCTGACCACGGTTGCGGCTTGTCGAAGCCAAATAGGTCCTGCCAGACTTCGCCGACCGACAGCAGCTCAAATTGCGGGCTGTCGTCCAAGAAAGAGGCGATCTGATTTTCGTTTTCCTCCGGCAGCACGCTGCACGTGATATAGGTGAGAAACCCACCCGGCCGCACGAAAGGTGCCGCTTCACTCAATACTTCCTCTTGTTCGCGTAGGCGCTCATCCAGTGTCTGGGGAGTGAGTTTCCACTTGGTGTGGGGGTGCCGCCGCCACGTACCGGACCCGGTGCAAGGCGCGTCTACGACCACACGATCCATTTTGCCCACAAGGTCTGACAAATCAGCGTTGGGTGCATGGACTTGCACATTGCGTGCACCCGCCCGTTTTAACCGCTCATAGATCGGCTTTTGACGGTTCTTGTCGATGTCGTAGGCATGGATTTGACCGCGATTTTCCATGGTGGCGCTGAGAGCAAGGGACTTGCCACCTGCGCCCGCGCAAAAGTCCAAGACCTGCTCGCCAGGGCGGGCAAACACCAGATCAGAGACAATCTGGCTGCCCTCATCCTGCACCTCCAGCCAGCCCTTTTGAAACGCGCCCTCCGCCGTGACATTGGGCTGACGGGACGGGCCCTCGCCCGCCGCAATGCGCAAGCCGTTGCGCGCGATCAGCGTGGGTTGCAGGCCCTTCACGTCCAACGACTTCGCCGCCTTTTCGCGACCAACCTTGAGCGTGTTGACCCGTAAATCCACCGGCGGACGGGTGGCTAAGGCTTGGGCCTCCGCGATCCATTCTTCGGCGAAATTGGCTTCCAACAGTGGAGACAGCCATTCCGGCACGTCGGCTTGCACGTGGGCGGAGGCTTTTTTCAGATCAGCGCTTGCGAAACGCGCAACCTCATCATCCGTCGGCGGGTCCGGGGCAAATTTGTCGCCGTCAAACGCTTGCGCCAGCGCGGCACCGTCCAAACCCCAAGAGCGCATCAGCGTCGCAAACACCAGTTTGCGAGGTTTGTCGCTGTTCATGAGATAGGCTGCGGACGCGCGGGTGCGCTGAACGTCATAAACCAGATTTCCGATGGCAGCCCGGTCGCCGGAGCCAGCAAAACGATGGCCGAGACCCCAGTCTTTCAGCGCTTCGGCTATGGGCCGTTTGCGCTTTTCGATATCGGCGAGAACCTCAATTGCCGCTTGTACGCGACCACCCAAACGCATGGTACTAAGCCCAAAGCAGCGTACTAATCGCCACTTCCACCATCAAAGCCATCAGCACTGTGATGGAACGGATGAACAGCCGACGGCGCTTTAAAACATCATGATCACCGGTCATCTCGGCAGCATGCATCCAGCGCAGCATAACGTATATGGCGGCGAGGATCACCGTCAGCCAACTCGACACACCAAGCGCCAGCGAAATTGCGATCAGCGCATAAAACATCACCGGTGCTTCGAACTGGTTGCTAAGCGCGCGATTAAAAACAGCTACGTCCTCCGGTTCGTTTTGGGTGGCGCGGTAAGTGTCCACGGTCACACGCCCCTCTTTGGCGGCGGCAAAGCGTTTGCGGGCCATCAGTCCATACAGGCGCAACACCAACGCCATATTGGCCAGTACGATGAACACCAGAAGGCGCAGCTTCACGTCAGACGCTGCAGTCCAAAGCGGCTCTATAATGTCCATGGTCTAGCGGCCCGAATAGTTCGGGCTCTCCCGGGTAATGGAAACGGAGTGGGCATGACTTTCCGCCAAGCCCGCGTTGGAAATGCGTACGAACCGGGCGCGATCACGAAACTCATCCAGCGTGCCTGCGCCGACATAGCCCATGGACGCCCGCAATCCACCGGCCAATTGGTGCAACACACCGCCGACAGGGCCCTTATAGGGCATTTGGCCTTCAATGCCTTCGGGCACCAGTTTCATCGTGTCGGTTACTTCCGACTGGAAGTACCGGTCGGCCGATCCCCGGGCCATGGCACCAACGGAGCCCATGCCGCGATAGGCTTTAAACGACCGACCCTGATGCAAATAGACTTCGCCTGGGCTTTCATCCGTGCCCGCCAGGAGAGAACCCACCATGGCGATGGAGGCCCCCGCCGCCAAAGCCTTAGCAAGATCACCGGAAAATTTGATGCCGCCATCCGCGATCACCGGAATGTCGGCCTTATTGGCAACTTCGACCGCGCCCATAATAGCGGAAAGCTGTGGCATGCCCACGCCGGCCACCATGCGGGTGGTGCAGATGGAGCCGGGTCCGATCCCGATTTTGACCACATCAGCGCCCGCATCAATCAGCGCTTGCGTGCCGTCCGGTGTGGCCACATTGCCCGCAGCGATGCGCAAGCTATTTGAGATTTTTTTAGCCTGTGTCACAGCTTCCAGCACGCGCTGGGAATGGCCATGAGCCGTATCGATGACCAGCAGGTCCACACCCGCATCGGCCAGCCGCTCGGCCCGCTCCATGCCGTCGGGACCAACAGTTGTGGCTGCGGCCACCCGCAGGCTGCCGGACTCGTCCTTGGTGGCATCGGGGTTGAGCTGGCTCTTTTCCATGTCTTTGACCGTGATGAGGCCCGTGCACCGGTATTTGGCATCCACAACCAACAGTTTTTCAATCCGGTGGGTGTGCAGCAGTTTCTTCGCGTCCTCCTGATCGACGCCTTCGCGCACCGTGATCAGGTTTTCGCGGGTCATCAATTCGTAGACACGCTGGCCGGGATCGGAGGCAAATCGCACATCGCGGTTGGTCAATATACCCACTAGGCGTCCGGTATGATGACCGCCGGTCCCGCCATTTTCCACCACAGGAATGCCCGAAATGCGGTGCGCACTCATCAAATCAAGCGCGTCTTTCAAGGTGGCGTCGGGACCGATGGTAAGCGGGTTGACCACCATGCCGCTTTCAAACTTTTTGACCTGCCGCACTTCTTCCGCCTGTTCTTCCGGCGTGAGGTTGCGGTGGATGACACCAAGCCCGCCGGCCTGCGCCATGGCGATGGCCAAGCGGGACTCGGTGACCGTATCCATGGCCGCCGACAGGATGGGCAGATTGAGCTCAATATCACGGGTGAGCCGCGATCGCAGAGACGCCTGGGCAGGCATCACCTCGGAATGGCCGGGCAGCAGCAACACGTCGTCGAAGGTCAGCGCCTGCTGACCGGTTACCGTCTCAATAATTTGCGCCATATCAAACCTCTTGCAGCCGCCACACTTTGCGCGTCCAGCGCCCATTGCTGGACACGTTCACGAGCCACGCGGGCTTTTTGATGGGCAGATTGGAAGCCGGTTGGGCTGCGTGGTGCGCCATCACGTTTGACGCCGTGCGCTAACACGCATGTCGACCGGTTGAAAGGGGCACGGACACCGCAGCGAGAAGAAAGCTTGGATGGCGTAAGATGTAATGGAGAGTGTCCGGGCGACCGCCTCAAACGGCTTTGGCCATAGCAAGCGCTGAACAGCCAACTGTTGCATGAAAACCGCAACATACAAGAGACGCTTTAGCCGCGCGTTTATCCCTGTGTTCAAAGCGAAATTCTGTGTCTAGCTGATCCCGAAGCTTGGGGAAGTGATTCGTTTTTAGTGCACCCAGATCGACATCGGGAGTGCGCTCAATGCGTAACAGACGATCCCAATATGCGGGACGTTTATACTTACCTGTTGTACTGTCTAGCCTGCTGTTTGCAGGTGCAGCTCACGCTTGTCTGGGGGTGGAGCGCACAATCATGCTGGACGGGGACAAGTCCTTTTATGGCGTCGGCAACGGTGGCAATATGGGATTGCGACACAAAGAAGTTGTGTTGACTTTCGACGATGGCCCCAGCCCCTACACGACCAACAAGATTTTGCGCACGTTGCGCCAGCACTGCACCAAGGCGACGTTTTTCGTGGTTGGTGCGATGGCGCGGGCTTACCCATCAACTTTGCGCAATGTCGCAAGAGCGGGACACACGATAGCCCACCACTCCTATTCGCACGGCAACCTGACCCGCAAACACATCTCGGCTTCCGCCCGCGATGTCGAAAAAGGGTTCAACGCTGTGCGTCGCGCGCTTGGGCCTGAGGTGAAACGCAACACGCATTTGTTCCGCTATCCCTATCTTGCCCGTAACAGCCGGTTGGACAGCGTCGTAAAAACGCAGGGGCTTCTCCCCGTCTCCGCATCCATCATGAGCCAAGACTGGAAACAGGGGTCAAGCGACAGCGTTGTCAACCGCGTAATGCGCCAGCTTGATCGCCAAAAGCGCGGCGTGATCCTAATGCACGATATTCAACGGCGCACGGCTCAGGCTTTGCCCAAGCTTTTGCGCAGGCTGGATCGTGAAGGGTACAAGATCGTCCACATTAAAGGGCGAAGGGCGCCCGAACACCTATACGATGCCGCACCGATGATCGCGAAACTCAACTCGGGCAAAGCACCCAAGAGAACGGCGGTGGCGCGCGCCAAACCGGAACGCAAGACCCTCGTCGCCCGCCTGCGTGAAAAACACCACGAAATCAAAAAACGCCACGGAAAGCGCAGTTTCATTGCAAAAGCGCCAGAACCGAGCTTTGACATCGCCGCTTTGATGCCGGCCGAAAACGTTGTCACTGCCCTAGACGCGAATGTGACGGATACCATTGTAACCGGCAATACGACTCTGGTGCCGACGGAACCAGCCGTTGAGACGCGCTCGGCGGAGACGCAAACGGTCGCCGTGGCTGCGCTGGACCGGACTTCGCCCCGTCTTGCCGAAGCTGTGACCAAAGCATCTGCACCACCTTCGCAGGCGGCAAAGGTTCGCGCTGTTGAACCACCAACGGTTCAACCGAGCGTGGCTGCACCTGCACCTGCACCCGCACCTGCAAGTGACAGTGTCCGAGTTGCCATCGCAACACCGGCCCGAGAGCCAGCGGCGCTTGCGTCGGCCTCACGCGTGCCAGCAAAATCCCCGGCTCCTTCGATTACACCATCGGTCTCAATCCCTCTTGATGCCACGCCAGACGAGACGTCAATCGCCATGGTCACTCCGTTGGTGCCGAGTGCGCCATCGCGGACGGTGGTCGCCAACACTGTTCACAAAGGGTCGGAGCTGGAAAGAACTACAACCGTTCTGGCCAGCACAAAGCCGGTGGATTTGAACAAAGCGCCTGCGACCCCTGTGGTGGTCGAGACCGTACAAGATTCAGAAAAGCCCGAAGCCAGCAAGACCGATGTTGCGTTGGCATCAGAACCACCCGCACCCAAAGAGGCAGTTGCCAAGCCGGTCCAGGCAACGTCCAGCCCTCTGAGACGCTGGTTTCAGCGTCGGCGTCAGCAGGCGCAGCAGAGCAGCAACGAGCCAACGGTCCCAACGCACTCGGCATCTTTAGAGCGCCCTCAAACTACAAAGCCGACACCAAGTGTTTCGAACACCGTTGTTGCTCCCAAACCGTCCAAGGCTGAAAACATCGCGGGAACGAACGACAAAGCAAAACCGTCGAAAAGCCCGTTGAGACGATGGTTTCAGCGAAGGCGCGAAGCGCGGGAACGGGCGCGAGAAGAAGCTCTTGCGGAAGAACAAGCGGCTGAGGCAGCCCAACCGGAGCGGGTCAGCAGCCTGTGAAGACGCACCCATAAATTTGGCTGCGCCCTCAAACGCAACCGCCGGACCCTGCGAACTGGCAAAATCCGTCGATGTTTGTGTTCAGTGCTTGTTGAACGGTGGGGGCTTCTTACAGATCGAGTTGGTAGCTCTCCGCCACGTAGCGGAAGGCATCGCCCATCGGTTCAACGTAGCCCACAGCGGGGAATGGCATGTGATAACCGATGAACGGCACCCTATCGCTCGCCAACTGACCCAAAATTCTACGGCGCGTGGCGCTGGCTGCGTCTTTGTCCGCATCAAAACCAAAGCCCCAGTCGGGTTTTTGGAAGGCGATCACGAAATGGTTGGCGATATCGCCGGTCACCATCAATGACTTACCCTGTGACTCGATCATGTAGCACAGGTGGCCCGGCGTGTGGCCAAAGCTGGCGACCGAGGTCACGCCGGAGACAGCGCTTGCTCCGTCTTTGATAAACGTGGCTTTTTCGGCAAAGGGTGCAACATTGCTCATGGCCAGTTTGTGCAGGCCTTCAGTTGGCCCGGTGGCACGAGCGGTGTCAGTCCAGAAATTGTATTCGGTCTCACCGATCACGTAACGGGCGTTGGGGAAGGCAGGCGCGTCACCCTCCATCATGCCGCCAATGTGGTCGGGGTGCATGTGGGTGATGACGACAACATCGATCTGTTCCGGCGTGTAGCCAGCCAATTGCATCGCGGCGCGCAATTTGCCCACACCACCGGCGCGGCGTGCTGCGCCATTGCCCGTGTCAAACAAAACCAGCTCCTCGCCGGTGTTTACGATTACAGGCGTGAACGGCAAAGCCACCTGCGTTTCGGGAAGGTTGTTCTCCTTCATCAACGCCGCAATGTCTTCGGCACTCTGATTGGGACCAAACAGGGGGTGAGGCCCTTCGCGCACGGCTTGGCCATCAGCGATAACGGTGACTTCATAAGCGCCCAATTTGAAACGTTGAAACGCGGGAGCCGTCGCGCCCAGCATGTCAGCTTTACCAAAGGCTGCACGGGTCATGACCATGGGCGTCGCCAAAGCAGTTGCAGCGATCGCGGCGGTTTTGAGCACCGTTCTCCGGCTGGCGATCAGGCTGGATTTTTGGGTGGAAGACATAAAAACATTCTCCGGTTGGGGCTAAACGCGCACTGTTTATAGTCGAGTTACGCGTGGAACTATGTCGCGGTTTAGGCACGGCCGGGAAATAGACGCGCAAAACCTACCCAGCAAAACAAAGCGTCTCACATTTTTGTGGTGCACACTCCATGCGGGCCTACACTTACCAAGATGGATTGTTCACCGCGCCTTGCGGTCCAACGCCAAAAGATAGAGTTCCACAGACCCGTCGCGACTGGCGGGCGGTTTGACATGATGCACCGTTTGAAAATTGCGCTTCATCAAGTCCAATAGCTCGCCCTCCGTGCCGCCTTGGAAGGTCTTGGCCAAAAAGTGCCCCCCCGGCCGCAAGACCTTGAGCGCGAAGTCCAGAGCCACCTCCACGAGCGCCATGGTGCGAATGTGGTCCGTGCGGCGATGGCCGGTGGTGGGAGCCGCCATGTCGGACAAGACCAGATCGGGCGCGTGCCCGCCCAGCGCATCCATCAATTGGTCCGGCGCGTCATCGTCCAAAAAGTCCTTCATCAAGATCGTCGCGCCCGGCACATCGTCCATCGCCAGATAGTCGATACCAACCACGCGGATGTCATCTGCAATAGAGCCAGTCTTAGCCACGCTCACCTGCGTCCAGCCGCCGGGGGCTGCACCAAGGTCGACCACGCGCAGGCCAGGATGCAAAAGTTCAAACCGTTCATCAATCTCCAACAGTTTGTAGGCGGCACGGGACGCATAGCCGTCGGCACGGGCCTTTTGTACATAGGGGTCGTTAAGTTGGCGCTGCAGCCACAGCGTGGAGGACAGTTTGCGTCCCCGCGCTGTCTTCACTTTGGTATACATGTTGCGGATGTTGGACCCACGGCTGGCGCCGGACGCGCGGCCACCGCCACCCGGCCGTCCCGCGCCACCACCAGCGCCCTTTCCCGATTTCCTGCTCATTGCTGGCTCCTGTCCTGCGGCCCGTGCTCCCGCTTCTTGTGAGGCGGCTTGGGGTGGGCGCGTCCGCCCCCACCACCGCTGCGGCGGACCCAAGCGTTGTCACGGTTCATCATTTCTGTCAGCAAACCCTCACGCAGGCCCCGGTCCGCAACGCGCAAGCGCTCGCAGGGCCATGTGCGTTGAATGGCGGCAAGTATGGCGCAACCGGCCAGAACAAGGTCGGCACGATCATGGCCGATACAGGGGTTTTTGACCCGTTCTTCATATCCCATGGCCACCAGACCATCGATCATCTGGGTGACCTGGCGTGATGACATCCAAACACCGTCCACCTTGCGCCGGTCATATTTTGGCAAGTTGAGATGAATGCCCGCCAATGTGGTCACCGTGCCGGACGTGCCGAGCAGATGCACCTCGCCCCGCTCAAACACGCTGGCCAGCGCGTCGCGGCCTTCATATTCGGCTATCATCTGGGTCACTTCATCCACCATCGTGTCGAAGACGGCCTGCGTGACCAGACGGCCACCGCCATGCTTTTCAGACAGCGTGACGACGCCCAACGGCAATGAAGTCCACGAGATCATCGCCGGCCCCAGATCATGACGCTTGCGTTTGTTGAGATCGAGCAAAGCCAGTTCTGACGAGCCGCCCCCAATATCAAACAGCACAACGCCCCGTGCCTCACGGTCCACAAGGGAAGCGCAACCTGCTACGGCCAAACGGGCCTCGGTCTCGCGGTCCACAATCTCCAGTTTCAGCCCGGCCTCGCGCTCGACACGGTCGAGAAAATCTGCCCCATTGGTGGCGCGACGGCAGGCCTCGGTTGCGATCAACCGCACGCCGTTCATATTGCGGCTTTTGAGTTTGGTTGCGCAGGCCTGCAGCGCAGATACCGCACGGTCCATGGCGGCATCGCTCAAGCGACCCGTTGCACCCAACCCTTCGCCCAGGCGGACGATTCGCGAAAACGCGTCGATGACCCGGAACCGCCCCGGCTGCTGTGGCGTCGCCACCAAGAGCCGGCAATTATTGGTTCCCAAATCGAGCGCGGCATAGGCTGGCGGGGCTTTGTTGTAGGCAATGGCCGGCGCGACAAAAGCGTTTTGAGAAACAGAAGGTTGCGGTGCATTGGCCGGATCGAGCGTTTGCGCACCCTTGTTTGATCCATGATCTGCGCTCTCTTTGGCGCGGCGTTGGTCACCATGTTTGGATCGATTTGGCCTGCGGGTCCGACGGCGCTTGTCAGAGTTTTGGTTCGGATGACCATCGCGCCCCAAACCCCTGTTGGCAGATGGTGTGGAAGCGGTATCGGCATCTGCAGACGGCTTATCTGTTGGAATGCCACTGACGTTCTTTTGCTGATTTTTGTGACGATTGCGCCAACGCTTCCCCCGCCTCCGCCCATCTGCGCGCATACCAGAATCGTCGGCATGCTTTGCGGGTTGATCCGACTGACCATGATGTCGACCTTTCGCGCCGCCGCCGGTGTCGCTTGAGCGCGTGTTCGTGGCATCACCCCGTTTGCGCGGGATGTTAGACGCATCTGGCTTGTCAAAGCCGATCGGTTGGCCTGCGTCAGATGGCTGTTGCGCGGCGTTCTCAACGCCGTCCCTTCTACCCTTTGAAGACGGTTTTCGCCTTCTTGGTCGCCATCTCCTGCCACCCTTTTTGCGAGGGTTGGCAGTGCTTGCCGGGCCCTTTTGGCCCGTGCCTTCCGATCCGGCTCCCTTGGGAGCGCTGTCTCCCGACGAAGTGTCGGACACGGATCTTACCTCGGCACCCCCACCTGCAAAATCTATGCGTTCAAGGCGCATAAGACTGCAATGGAAAAGGGGCGCGTGTTACGTTGTCTCGATCAGACTATCACCACCCATGGAACTGGCCAACCCGTAGTAGTGGCCGTCAGTTGTGGTCGTCTTAGGATCGGCAGTGCCGCCATGTTGCACCGCACCTTGACCGATTCCCCGCGAAACCCTATTGCACTCGCGTACAGGCACAGCGCCACATTGGGGAATAGGTTAACGGTAGACCCACGGACTCTGACTCCGTTAGTCCTGGTTCGAATCCAGGTTCCCCAGCCAAATTGCTTTCACTTTACAACCGGAAAGGCCGCCCTGTTTCCAAGGCAGCTCCGTGTTCGTTTCTGGTTCTGTTTGCCGGTCAGGCGGTTACACTAGCTGTCTTCGGTTGGGCCACCGGCTTCTTTCCAATCGTTGAACCCGCCAACATTGGTGACTTTGGTATAGCCCATGTCTTTGAGCGTTTTGCCGGCGAGGGCTGCTTGGCCGCCGACACCGCAGACGAGGTACAGATCAGCATCTTTGGTCAAAGCGGGGTTGTGATAGGGCATGTCAGCGTCGGCTGCGAACTCGATGAAGCCGCGCGGAATGCGCAATGCGCCTGCAATCGTGCCGCTTTTGGCAATGTCGCCGGAGTCGCGCACGTCGATAAACACTGCCCCATCAGACCCATGCTTGGTGACCGCTTCTTGCGAGGGTAGTCGGGTGACGACAGCGTTGGCTTCTTCGAGATAGGTGCTGGCAGATTTCATCGGGCTGATCCTGATTTGAGCGTTTGAACGCAGGTTTGGTGAGCCGAGATATAGGCTTGCGCAAGCCGCTCGCAAGCGAGATCAAATGACGCCAGCGGTCTATGGGGACGGTGTGACCGAGGGAGACATGCGAAAGGCATGGACTTGGCGGCCAAAGGCGTGAAAATAAGAAGGCTGGTTTGCTGACCATGGCACCGGAAAGTCCAGGCAAAGCGGGCTGTGCGAAATACGCATGAGGGAAGACAGGCATGTATTATGACTACGCGGTGATGTGGGACTGGCTGTCGTTTGCCGTGCGCTGGTTGCACGTTATCACCGGCATCGCGTGGATCGGCTCATCGTTTTATTTCATCGCACTCGACCTTGGGCTTCACCGCGACCGCCCGTTGCCGCAAGGGGCCACGGGCGAAGAGTGGCAGGTGCATGGTGGCGGGTTCTATCATGTCCAAAAATATGCTGTTGCGCCGGAAGGCATGCCCGACCACCTGACATGGTTTAAGTGGGAAGCCTATTCCACGTGGCTGTCGGGCTTCGCGCTGCTGGCCATCGTCTACTACGCAGGGGCCGATCTGTTTCTGATCGATAAAACGGTCGCAGATCTCTCGGTTTGGCAGGCGGTTGCTATCTCAGTCGGCTCGCTGGCCTTCGGTTGGATCATCTACGATCTGCTCTGCAAATCGCGCTTTGGTGACGACAACACAAGGCTCATGGTGTTGCTGTTTTTCCTGCTTGTGGTGATGGCCTGGGGCTATACGCAAGTGTTTTCGGGGCGGGCCGCGTTTTTGCATCTGGGGGCATTCACGGCCACCATCATGTCGGCCAATGTGTTCTTCATCATCATGCCAAACCAGCGCATTGTGGTGGCGGACCTGCAGGCGGGGCGCGTGCCGGATGCAAAATACGGTAGAATCGCCAAACAGCGTTCTACCCACAACAACTATCTGACGCTGCCAGTCCTGTTCCTGATGCTTTCCAACCACTACCCCCTGGCGTTTGCGACCGAGTACAACTGGTTGATCGCGGCACTGGTGTTTTTGATGGGCGTCACCATTCGGCATTATTTCAACACCATCCACGCACGCGCCGGAAACCCAACCTGGACGTGGATCGCAACCGCGGTGTTGTTCGTGATGGCCGCTTGGCTTTCCACCAATCCCAAACTGGATGTGGATGAAGCAAGCGCCGCAACCCTGACACCGCGCCAAGCGGTGTTTGCAGCAGCGCCCGATTTTCAGGATGTGTCAGAGACCGTGTTGGGCCGGTGTTCCATGTGCCACGCGGTGGAGCCGGTTTGGGAAGGCATAATCGCGCCGCCCAAAGGTGTGGTGTTGGACGAAGACCACCATGTCGCCCGCTATGCCCGCGAAATCTATCTGCAATCCGGGCGCAGCCACGCTATGCCGCCGGGCAATCTGACCGACATGACCGACGATGAACGGCAAGCCATCGTACGCTGGTACGAGCAGGCCGTGCGTCGCTAAGCTGAACAAATCAACTACACTGTTCAGCATGTCCGTCGGGCGGGCACCAATTGACCGCCGCGCGGATTGATCGGACAAGAGGCTCCGTTTTGTCATCGCTCGTTTTTGACCTTAGAGGCCCATAGTGATCTACCCGCGCAACATGATTGGCTACGGCCCCAACCCGCCCGCCGTACAGTGGCCCGGCAAAGCGGCCATCGCTGTGCAGTTTGTGGTCAATTACGAGGAGGGTGGCGAGAACGCGGTGCTGCACGGAGACGCAGCGTCCGAGGCGTTTTTGTCGGAGATTGTTGGCGCTGCAGCTTGGCCCGGCCAGCGGCACTGGAACATGGAATCGATCTACGAATACGGCGCGCGCGCAGGCTTTTGGCGGCTGCATCGCTTGTTCACGCAGGCAGGTGTGCCGGTCACAGTCTACGGTGTGGCCACGGCGTTGCGGCGTTCGCCCCATCAAGTGGCCGCCATGCTGGAGGCCGACTGGGAGATCGCATCGCACGGTCTGAAATGGATCGAGTACAAGGATTTTTCCCGCGAGGAAGAGCGTGCGCATATGGATGAGGCCATCGCCATCCACGCTGCTGTCACCGGCGCGCGGCCTACCGGTTGGTATACCGGACGGTGCAGCGAGCACACTGTGGATCTGGCGAGCGAGGAAGGGGGCTTTGCCTATGTCTCCGACGCTTATGACGATGATCTGCCCTATTGGCGTCAACATGAAGGGCGCAATCAATTGATCATCCCCTACACGCTGGACTGCAACGACATGCGCTTTGCAACGCCGCAGGGCTTTAACGCCGGAGACCAGTTCGAAGCCTATTTGCGCGACACGTTTGATACATTGCGGGCCGAGGGTCTGGCCGGGCAGCCCAAGATGATGAACATCGGCCTCCACTGCCGGCTGGTGGGCCGTCCGGGTCGCGTCGCTGCTTTGCGCCGGTTTATCGACTATGCCCAATCTTTTGGCGACGTGTGGTTTGCCCGCCGCATCGATATCGCCCGCCACTGGCAGGAACATCATTTGCCGGTCGCAACAGGACTGGACCGCCCCAGCACGATGAACAAAGACGCCTTTGTGCAGCGCTATGGCGGCGTGTTTGAACACTCACCATGGATCGCGGAAGCCGCCCACGCATTTGGTGTCGGACCGTCCCATGACAGTGCCGATGGATTGCACCATGCCCTGCGGACGAGCTTTCGTCTTGCCAGCGAGAAAGAACGTCTTGGCGTTCTCCGAGCCCATCCGGACCTTGCGGGCAAACTGGC
The DNA here is from genome assembly GCA_038746275.1 of Pseudomonadota bacterium. Taxonomy (GTDB): domain Bacteria; phylum Pseudomonadota; class Alphaproteobacteria; order Rhizobiales; family Rhizobiaceae; genus Pseudahrensia. The sequence goes on from JBCDKS010000024.1 coordinate 44,635, forward strand.
AGCGGCCAAACAATTGACGGCGGAGTCCACTGCAGAACAAGCCTCCGCCGGTCTCGACGCGCTGACCGATGAGGAGCGGACAACGTTCACCGAACTTAACGGGCGCTACACCGAACGGTTTGGTTTTCCCTTCATCATTGCGGTGAAGGGGCTCACCAAGGCGGACATTCTGACGGCGTTTCAACAGCGCATTGGCCATGACCGGGCGACGGAATTTGCCACTGCCTGCGAGCAGGTGGAACGCATCGCGCTTTTACGCCTCAAGGATATGCTGACGTGACTTCAACACCCAAAACCAAGCACACCTATCACGCACCCAAGGGCGGCCTGCCCCCACAATCCAACCTGCTGACCCAGCGTGCGGTTTTCACCGAAGCCTATGCCGTGATCCCCGGCGAGACGATGACCGATATCGTCACCAGCGACCTGCCCTTTTGGGCCCACAGCCGTGCCTGGATTTTGGCACGCCCCATGTCCGGTTTTGCCGAGACGTTTTCGCACTACCTCATGGACGTTCAACCCGGCGGCGGGAGCGACCGGCCGGACACTGAAACCGGTATCGAGACGGCGTTGTTCGTTGTGGGCGGCACTGCCACACTGACGGTCAATGGTGACACCCATCTCATAATGCCGGGTGGTTTTGCCTATATTCCCCCCGGTGCCATGTGGACGCTGTGGAACCTGCACAGCAGCAACCTGCAATTCCATCTCATCCGCAAACGCTATGCCACTGTGGACGGGCTGGACACACCGCCTGTGCTCGTCACCAGCGATGATGCCGTGGCTCCCACGCCGATGCCGGACACGGATGGCGCATGGGCAACGACCCGGTTTATGGACCCGGCGGACATGCGTCACGACATGCACATCACCATCGTGACGCTACAGCCCGGTGCTTGCATTCCCTTCCCCGAAACCCACGTGATGGAGCACGGCCTGTTCGTGTTGCAAGGCAAAGGCGTCTACAAACTCAACCGCGATTGGGTGGAAGTTGAAGCGGGCGACTTCATGTGGCTGCGCGCGTTCTGCCCCCAAGCCTGCACAGCCGGCGGACCGGAGCCGTTCCGGTATTTATTGTATAAAGATGTGAATAGGCATTCTCGACTACCATAATTTGGTTATCACTTGTATCCCGGCACTTTTTTACCGCCGTATTGGAATTTTTCTGGCTGAATGCTGACCAATTGGAAAATATGCATAACCAAAAACCCGATTGTAAGCTCTGTCATAAATCAAGCCATTCTCGTTAGAAAACGCTATGTCTCCGAATGTTTTTTTTCCGGATTTATCAAGCCACTCCAATGTGAGACCAGGTAAGCCGTCAAATTTTGAGTAAATGAAATCGCCCTTAGCAATGGAGTAAACGAAAACCGGCTTACCGGACGAATTAAACAAACTACTATTATTTATGCTCGCCCTACACTTTGGACCAACAGACCTCATAATATAGTCTGAATCCACTGTCTCGCCGTCTTCTTCAGTCGACAAAAGGTATCTATTTACTGAATATTTTTCCACTACTCGGCGTGACGACGGTATTCCCTTAAATGTCACCCCAGCCCGAACATTAATGTTTTGGAACCGTTTTTTCTTGGTTATCGGGTTCACACTGAATTTGAATCCATCGGCTGCTTTTTTATCCATTAATGTTTTCGACGACTTATTAAGCTCTTTGCTCAAAACCTTAATTCCCGCACTGTTCAATGAAATGGAACAAAATCGTTTCGCCACAATCTTTCCTCTTTTCAATGCTTGCAGCCTGTAGATGCCGACCGAAGTTACTCTTGGGGACCCTCGAGCACCTTGATCAACTACTATTTCGCCATCCAAGGCTTGCTCCGCTACCGATTGACAACCTCCCAACGCGACAACAGTCATTAAACAAAGTGTTTTTTTCATCAAACTAACTATTCAAAACATTAACCCTATTAAGGCTTACAAATTTTTATCATATTGTAAAACTTTCAATTTTTAGGATGCAAATTTTATTTTTCATGATGAATCAATCACTTATTTGAAAAAATTAAAATCAAACCGTATTGTACGAGTGAATTAAATTATCAGAATTGCGAATGTTGTAAAAAAAACACACCGTTATACGCGAAAAAGGCTCCCTCAATACCCCGTCATCTCCAAATACCCTTTCCCCGGGTGGCTGCCGTCTATCGCCACCGGGCCCTCCCAGTAAGGGAAGCTTAGGGGCATCCAGGCTTTGCCGTTGACGGCTTTGATGGTGATGTCCAAGTCCCGCTTCGGCATTTTGATACGCCAGTGGGTGGGGACGGTGCGACCGGCGACTGCGGTTTTGCCAAGGGGTTCGAAACTCACCGCGCCGTCGCCGTAGGGTGTTGTGGTGCCATCCGGTTCGATCCATGTGGCGGAGGTGAAGTCACCGCCATCGGTTTGGCGCACGCGAAAGCCCATCATTTTTGCGCCGTCCGCAAAGTGGAGCGAAACCCAGTCCCAACCCTGTTGATTGTTCGAAAGCGGCTGGGAGGACCATTCCCGATCCAGCCAAGCCGTTCCGGTGACGGTAACAGGACCGGAGGGCAGATTGAGCGTACCGGAGACCGTGTAGAACGGTTGGGAGTAATAATAGCTCGCCTGCCCTTCGGGAGACTTGACCGAGAAGCCTTCCTTACCGTGAAACACCAAGGGACCTTGGGCATCGAGGTTGAGCGTATAGGAAAATTCCGGCGCGGTGGCGCGGACGGTCATGGCGCTGTAAGCGTCCTTTCCCGGTTGGGCGGTTGAGGTGAGCGACCAATCGTCGATCCAGGCTTCAAACGGCTCGATTGCGCCATTGCGAACCCCGGCCTGTCCGGTGCCGCCCCGGGCAAAACGCTCCGCTGCAAAGTGTGTGTCGGGCGTCGTTAGCCCAGCATGGGCCATCCACGTTTGACCATCTTTCCAGCCCGTAAGTTGCACGGCATCTTTGTTGGGCGGACGCATGGCAGAGCGAAACAGGGTCCATTGCACGCCATAGGTCTTGCCGTCCGTACCTTGCAGATTGGCCGTCAAATACCACCACTCGATGCGGTAATCGGGATGGGCACCGTGATCGCGGGGAAACACGAGCGGTTTGTCAGGGTCCGGTTTTTCGAACCCGTCTGCCGTCGTGCCGAGACCGGCAAAGCCTTGGGCGCTGACCGTTGTGTTCACGAATGCCAAGGAGGCCAGCGAGAGCGCCAGACAGACCAGCGCGATGATCCAAGGCTTGATCGGCCAAGGCTTTATCGGAAGGTGTGCGTATATCATTCCTCACCTTTCATGGGTGAACACCTGCACCAGTCTTGCAGGCGGAGTGCGGGCAAGGCGCAAGGCCGGGAGCAAGGCCGCCAAAGCCGCCGCCACCAGCGCGATGCCGCCAAGGCGCAGCCACTCCACCGGGAACCACGCCATCGGCAGGCGCCAACCGAAGGCTGCCACATTGACCACCGCCAGCAGCAACCACGCCAAGGCCAGCCCGACCGGCAGGGCCAAAAGCGCCGTGAACAGCGCCAAAAGAACCGCGCGGATAATTTCCATAATTGCCAATTTGCGGCGGGTCACGCCCATGGCCCAAACGGGGGCAAGCTGCGGCTGACGCATGTTGGCAATTGTTACCAGACTGGTGAAAATCGCGAATGCTGCGATGCCAAGGGTGAGCACGTTGAGGGCGTCGGTGACGGCGAATGTCTGCTCAAACACGCGGATCGAAAACGCCTTCACCACATTTTGCTGCACGACCTGACGTCCGGCGAGGTCGTACCGCTCCCGCAGGTCATCAGCCAAAGCGGCGGCTTGATTATCCGCAAGCACAACAGCAAACCGCTTGCGCTCCAGATCAGGAAACCAGCCTTCCAGCAGATCTACGGTCACCATGGCCTGCGCCAGCGGATTGCCATAGTCAGAATAGATCGCCACCACCGGAAGCGCATCGCCTTGAGGCAAAGCAAGTGTGTCTCCCAATTGCAGGTCAGCGCGGCGGTGCAATTGTTCGTTTATCAGCACCCCCTTGCCCGCCAACACACGATCCCAAGCGTCTGCCGTGCGGCTGAGCAGCGGCCAGTTCTCGCGGTAAATGGGATGATCGGACACGCCAAATATCTGACCTTTTTGACCTGCCAGTCGCGCGTCCTCGTTCCAGATGGGTAGGACAGCGTCAGCCCTGTCGGTCAAGTATGCGCGCATGTTCGCTGCCTGCGCTTGGGTGCTGGCAGTGACATAAAGCTGTGCCGACAGGCGTTGGTCCAGCCAGCCGGTGAACGTGTCGCGGAAACTGCCGACCATCGTGCTGACACCAATGTTTGCCGCCAGTGCCAAGAGCAAAGCCATGAGCGCGAGGGACAGGCCGGGAACCTGCTGACGGGTGTCCGCCCAAAACCACTGCACAACAACCGAATTGGAAAAGCCCGCACACACACGCAAAACCGTGGCCAGTACAAAGGGCAAGATGAGCGCCGCAGATAACAGCAGTGCCCCCAAGATGATGAAACCTACCACAAGCCCTTCACCTGCAACCAACAACACTGCCCCCAAGGTGCCTAAGGCGAGAGCCGCAATCAGTTGCCAGCGCTGGGTGCTTCCGGAAGCCATGGCCCACGCACGGGCGCGGCCGGCATCTAAAATCGACAGGCGCGAAGTTTGCCAAAGACTGCCGGCTGCCGCGAGCGCCGTGCCGGCCAGCGCGATGGCCATACCGCTTGCCCACCACTGCCAGCGCAGTTCCAACGATCCGGCGACCTGCGCACCATATAATCCGCGCAAGGTGGCCGCCACGTCCGGCAACAACACGGCAGCGATGGCGTAGCCCAGCAAGATACCCAGCGCACCCGCCACAGTGGCCAGCACCAACAATTCAACGCCGATGGCCAACATCAACGTGGTGTTGGGAACACCCAGCAGACGCAGCGAGCGCACCATTGTGCGCCGTTGCTCAAAGGCCAGCCCCACCGCGCCGCGCACGATGAACAGACCGACCGCAAAGGACAAAAATCCAAATGCTGTGAGATTGAGATGGAATGCTCCCGTCAGTTCAGAGATGTCACTCGAGCGCTCCGGCGGCACCAATTCGAGTGTGTCAGCCACCTCTTCCAAAGGCGGACGGGTGTCGATTTGATCCCCCCGCACCACAAGCACATTCATGCTGTCGGGTTTTTTGAGCAGGTCTTGGGCGACGGATATATCGGTCACGATCACCCCGGGGGAGACGGTGGTGGACAGCCGCTGTGGCGGCAAATCGGTTTGGTTTGCAAGAACAGCCGCACTATCAGGATGGACAATCAGCACGCCGGGCGGATTGAGAAACGTATCTATGCCAAGTGTCTGCTCGCCACTGTCTGTTTGGGCACCGTTATTTGCGGCGGGCGTGATCAACCCGGATAAGAGACCTGGCGGCGCAGTCAAAGGTTCGATACCCACGATACGGAAGCGCGTGTTTTCGATGCGCAATGTGCCTTCCAGTTGGGGGGACGTGCGCCATCCCGCCCGCTGTAACGCGACAAAAGTCTGCGTGGAGATCATGCCACCGTCTTTTGCGACGATGGTTGCGCGGGAGGACCTTGCCAAGGTCTCGTCAGCCCGGTCGTAGCTCGCCCTTGCCTCAGCATTGATGGCTTGTACGCCGCACCAAAGGCCGGTGGCCAATCCCAAGCCCAACACAAGTGTCAGCAGTTGACCCGGATGGCGACGCCAGTGGCTGAGCAGAGCCTTAAGCGATAGAGCAAACATGGGCGGCCCTATCTTCCCGCACTGGCAAAAGGCGGTGAGGCGTCTGCACCAAGGGCAGAAGCTTCCTCTGTAAGTTGTCCGCGCGTCAGATGCACCACACGGTCCATTCGGGCGGCCAGCCGGGTCGAGTGGGTGACCATGAGAACAGCGAGGCTTGCGTCTTTTGACAATTCCAAAATCAGATCAATCACCCCATCGCCCGTGGCCTCGTCCAGATTTCCGGTGGGCTCGTCGGCCAACACAAGAGCGGGCTTGGCCGCCAATGTTCTTGCGAGTGCGACACGCTGCTGTTGCCCGCCCGACAGTTGCTCCGGGTAGCGGGCCGTGAAGCCGGACAGGCCAAGCCGTTCAACCAGTTCGTTTGCCCAAGCCGCATCGTGGCGCTGCGCCAAGCGGGCATGAAAGACAATGTTGTCCATGACAGACAAAGACGGAATGAGGTTAAACTGCTGAAAAACCACACCCACGTCGCAGCGACGGTAATCCGCCCGTTCCCGCTCACCGAACTGTGCCAGACTGCGGTTTTGAAACAGAATATCGCCGCTATCGAAAGCGTCCAAACCTGCAAGCAAGTGCAAAAGCGTGCTTTTGCCACTTCCGGATTCACCCGTCAGGGCCACACGCTCGTGGGCGCCCAACTGGAAGTTGATTCCGCGCAGAACCTCCAAAACGCCTTCCTCGGTGGGATAGGATTTGCGCACGTTTTGAACATCAACCAGCATGAGGTCTATTTAGCCAGTTTGAGACCAACGCGCTTGGAAAAAAGTGGGCGGCCCGCTGTGACACATTTTCTTGGCTGTCTTTATGGGCGTGGAATACCAACGCGCGTGGCTATTGGCTGCCGGATTGCGAGCGTGAGTTTCAATCGCGATGGTCACCCGTTCAAAATCCCTATAAGGCGCTGCCATGAGTGATGTATGGGGCGGTCTGGTGGCAGCGTTTTGGCTGGTGGTGACCGCAGACGCACAGTTGATGGAGATTGCGCTGCGCTCGCTGCAAGTGAGCGTCACCGCCGTTGTGATCGCATCCATCATCGGTATGCCTTTAGGCGCTTGGTTAGCTATTCGTCGGTTTCGGACGCGACGGTTCGTGATCGCCTTCCTTAATGCCCTTATGGGTCTGCCACCGGTGGTGGTTGGCTTGGTGGTCTATATTCTGCTGTCGCGGTCCGGGCCGTTCGGGGTCTTGGCCCTGTTGTTCACACCAACGGCCATGATCATCGCCCAAGTGTTGATCGTCACGCCCTTGATCGCTTCCATTGCCCATCAGGCTATGCGGGATTTGTGGGCGCAGTATCACGACCTGCTCATTTCATTGGACGCAACGCGCTGGCAGCGCATTCAGACACTGGTTGTGGACGGACGCCGAGGCCTTTTGACCGCAGCTTTGGCGGGCTTCGGTCGCGCCATCGGGGAAGTGGGCGCGATCATGATTGTGGGTGGCAATATCGACCAAGCCACGCGCGTGCTGACCACAGCGATTGCTTTGGAAACGTCTCGCGGAGACTTCGCGCTGGCCCTCGGACTGGGTTTTGTGCTCATCACACTGGCGGTGCTGGTCAGCCTGACCGTGCACTTCTTATCGGGCACAGAAAGGCGGGCAAGATGGTGACGCAACCCCATCATCTTAGTGTCACAAACATCGTCGTTCTGCGCGCGGGTAAATTGCTGCTCGATGGTGTCTCAATGGACCTTCCATTGCGAGGCACTCACGTGATCTTAGGCCCCAACGGCGCAGGCAAATCTACCTTGTTGCGGGCGCTGCACGGGATGGAGCGGCTCAAAAGCGGATCGATTGTTTGGCCGGACGGACCCGAGGGAGCAATGCAAGCGGCCTATCAACGGGCCTATGTTTTTCAAACACCCATCGTTTTGCGTCGCACGGTGCTGGGCAATTTGATGTATCCACTGTTGCTCAAGAGGCTTCAAAAGAAAGAGGCTGAGGACAAGGCGCGGGAATTGGCGGGACGGTTTGGTTTGTCAACGCTTCTAAACGCGCGAGCAGAACGGTTGTCCGGTGGTGAAAAGCAGGTGCTCGCGTTGGCACGCGCGCTGACGGTTGATCCCGATGTGCTGTTTTTAGACGAGCCCACCACCAATCTGGACGGCCAAACGACCCGCTTGATTGAGGCCACGGTGCACGCGTTTTCGCAATCCGGGCGAACGGTGTTTTTGGCCACCCACGATCTTGGGCAAGCCCGTCGCCTCGCGGGTCATATTTATTTTTTACACCGTGGCCATTTGCTGGAGGAGGCGCCAGCCAAGTTGTTTTTTGAAGGGCCACAAACCGAAGCCGCGCGAAACTACCTGGCGGGGGATATTGTAGAATGATGCGCCCTTTTTTAAGTGTGTTGGCCGCGCTGGTACTGGGTTCGTCATTGGCTTTTTCATTGGCTCTGCCTGTCTTTGCAGCAAGCCAAGTGCTGCGGGTGGCGGTGACGACATCGTTTGAAAACTCCGGTCTGGCCGATGTTCTGCTTCCGGTGGCCGAGGATGATTTGGACATCGATATCCAACTGATCGTCGTGGGTACGGGCCAAGCGCTCAAACTTGGAACGGCGGGCGATGTGGATGCCGTTTTGGTGCATTCTAAAGCGGCGGAAGAGGCATTTGTGAACGGTGGTCACGGATTGCGACGCACAGAAATCATGTTCAACGACTTTGTGCTCATCGGGCCAAGACTAGACCCGGCCAATGTGGGTGCAGCCAACACTATAGGTGCCGCACTTAGTTCCATTGCAGCGGTGCGCTCTGTCTTTGTGAGCCGCGGAGATGACAGCGGGACGCACAAAAAGGAACTGGCATTGTGGGATCGGGCCAATGTCAGCACGTTCGCGCCCCACTGGTACCGCGAGACGGGTTCCGGCATGGGGGCGGCGCTTAACACAGCAGCGGGGCTAAACGCCTATATCCTGTCGGACCGGGCGACGTGGCTTAAGTTTGGCAACAAGGCTGATCTCGCTTTGTTGTATTCCGGCGATCCAGCATTGCGTAACCAGTATGCCTATCTGCCGGTCAACCCGGCCAAACACCCCCATATTGCGCAGGCGGCTGCTTTGGCTTTTGAAGCCTGGCTGATCTCATCCAAGGCCCAAGCCCTAATCGATGGATATCAAGTCGCCGGGCAAAAGCTGTTCACGGCTAATGCCAAGCAGCGCTGATTAGGCGAGCCATGTGCCCAAGCTGCCCTTGGCGATCAAGAGCACAGCGGCCACCCCCGCCACACCCAAAAGCAACGGCCTGTAGCGGGCAGAGAAACGACCGCGCATCCGTCGACCCAACACTGTACCAATGATGGCAGCCGGGGCCATGAAAAGCGCCATCCAAACATCGTCCCAGCCCGCCAGTCCGGTGGCGTATAGCCCGGTCAGGGACATGAACCCACCAAAAGCGAAGAAGGTTGCCAGTGTGGGCCTTGCCAGTTCGGGCTTTCGGGACTGGTAAATCAAGGCCAGAGGCGGCGCGCCAACGGACGTGATGACACCCATAAAGCCGGATACAACGCCCATGGAAACAAGGTTTTTGGCGTTCAACGCGAGGTTCCAACCCAAAATGGAAAACAGCAGCGCGATGCCGATAACACTGCCAAACACCAGCTGAAACACGCTGACGTCTGACACCAAAAACACCAACACGGCCAAGCCTGCGAGGATGCCCGTGGTACGCCCCACCATTCCGATACCGACTTCACGCCACACGATGGTGCCGCGCTCGGAGGCTGCGCCGATGATTGCGGTGGCCATGCCGAGATAAAGCGCGGCTGCGGGCACCAAGGCTGGATCGAGCAAGGCGAGCACCGGGGCAGCGGTTAGCCCGAACCCCATGCCCAGACCCGCCTGAACGATGGACCCCAGAGCAACGATCAACAGCACCGCAACCGCGATTGCGGGCGAGGAGAAAACAAGCGGTTCAAGCTGGGTCAAGGAAGGGCTTTCAAACAGACCATCAAACAAGCGAAGCCAAGCAAGCGGGCTTGGCGAAGCAAGCTTAAAGGTCCTTGGCCATTTTCCTCAACTGCTGATCAAAGCCCGATGGGGTCGCCGGATCAGACGGCCCGATTCCACCGGTCAAGGGCTGGATTTCGCCGCTTGGCCCGTCAATGCGCACAGACCGTGAAATCTCTGAGCCGTCCTGCATGTGCGCTGTAATGGTGAGTTCCAAGTCCAGCAGATTGGCCGGGCGTTCGGCAACGATGAAGCCATCGCGCACCACACGCACCCAATCGGGCACTTCCGACCCGTCCGCCATGCGCACGGAATAGTTGCTGACGATGCCTTGGACGTTAGGATCGAAACTGTTGTTTACATCGATGAACAGGATGCGGTTGCGTACATAGGTCTCGATGATCAGCTGACCCAAAATGCCAGCGCCCGGCTCGTAGATCACCTCACCGTCCAAAGGCATATCCAGACTGTCGCCATAACCAAAGCGCAGTGAGAAGCCGGTCAGACCTTCCACGTCCCACGTATCGAACGCCGATCCGTTTTCGATGGCGATTTCCTGATGCACCTTGCGCAGCGCTTCAATTGCTTCAACGGCACGCTGCACTTCCGGATCAGCCGGATCGGCTTTGATCATGGATGGCAATGCGTCGATGGCATCGACCGCATCCAGCACCACGCCTTCGGACCCGTCGAGAGCGACCGTGCCGTTGAGGTCTTGGATTTCGTTCACCGCATCCACCACAAATGGTACGACCGGCGTTTCTGTAGCCTGTGGCGGGGCAACATCCGTATCTGTTTCATCCACCGGCAGACCGGTATTCTCGATGAAGGAAGAAGGCGCGAACGGGTTCAGCGTTATGGTGGTGGTGGCCGTGCCGCCCTGTTGGTCGTCTGCCACCAGTGTCACAACGATGATCGTTCCAGCTTCAAACCCGACCGGCACCGTGCCCGTCACCACACCGGTGACCGGGTCCAGAGTGAGCCAAATTGGCAAGTCCGGTGATGTGAAGACCAGTGTGTCTCCGTCAGCATCACTAAACAGGGCTGCGCCAGACAGGTTCACAGGATCGCCGTCGGACAGCGTCAAGCTTGGCGCAATCAGGCTCACCGGCGGCACGTTGGTCGCGATGATTTCCTGCGTGAGTACCAGCGGCGGGTTGATCCCGTCATCCGCCGTCACGGTGATGACGTGCGGGCCCGTTTGGGAGGCGTCGGAAGGCAGGTCGACCGTCAACACACCCGTTACAGGATCAATCATGATGCCGGGCAGCAGACCCGTCGCACCCCATGTGAGGGTTGAGTCGACGTCCGTTACAAACGGGCTCATATCGATCGTCACCGTGGATGCGTCGGTCGCGGTCACAAATGGCACAGGCACTGTGGCAACGGGAGCATCATCCACCGGATTGACCGTCACATCGACCACAACCGTAACCGGGCTTCCCTGACCGTCATCTACCAAGATGGTGAACTGATCGGGGCCGTTATAGTCCGGGTTTGGAGTGTAGGTGTAGTCACCGGTGGTCGGATCGGTAATCACCAGCACACCATTGGTCGGCGGCGTCACTTCCGTCACCGTCACGGGACGCCCGGTCACGATGTCAATGGAACCGGTCAGCACCGCGTCTTCATCGACTGTCTGGGGCGGCTCCGTGGCCGTCGTCACGGGCGGAATATCGCTTACCGTAATGGCGATGGTGGCTTGGCTACCCGCGTCGGTGGCACCCTCATCGTCTGACGTGATGTAGACCAGCGGATTGGCTGCGCCAAGGAAACCGGTCTGCGCGGTGAAGACCAGCGTCGACAGTTCCGAATTGGTCAACAACATGCCCGATGTCACTGTCACGGGCGTTCCACCCGGTGTCGTGTCCGGAACATAAGTCAACGTGCCCTGTGCCGAAGATGGTGTCTGCATGACGATCGACAACAGGGCTGTCGGCGCATCGTCCACATCGGTCGGCAACGGGATCATCAAAGCCGTCGGCGTGTCTTCAAAGATTATACGACTGTCGGACACTGCGTCAGGCGCATCATTGATGCCTGCCACCGTGATTTCCACCAACACCGTGGACACGGCGCCACCGTCATCCACTTGCACCAGGAACGTGTCAACGCCTTCGAAGTCCACATTGGGGGTGTAGTCCCATGTGCCATCAGGGTTGACCGTCACAACGCCGTTGTTGGCAGGCGTATCCAACGTTGCGGTTGGGATATCACCATCGATATCGGTCATGACCACCACACCGGAGACCGGTGTCTCCTCCGCTGTTAACGCAGGAGTTGCAGTGCCAGCAGGGGCATCGTTTTGCGGTGTTACGGTGACGAACACCGTGGCCGTTTCACTCGTCCCCGCTGCCGTTACCGTATAGGTGAACGAGTCCACGCCGTTGAAATTCGCGTCCGGCGTATAGGTGACATTTCCATCAGCGGTGAAGGTCACCGACCCGTTGCCGCCTTGGGTGACGGCTGTAATGACAACCGGCCCCTCAAATGTGTCAGCGCCCGCACCATTTAAGCCGCCATCGGTTCCGGCGCCCGTGAGCGCATTGGCCGTGATAGGCGTGTCTTCCGGCGTCGTGAGTTGATCATCGTTGACGTCCGCAACGGGCGTTACAGTGATATCCACGGAAACCGTTGCAGATCCTCCAGCACCATCATCAATGGTGACCGTAAAGGCGTCATTGCCGTTGAAATCAGCGACCGGCGTGTAGGTCCATGTGCCATCCGGATTGACCAGGGCAACACCATTGGCAGGAGCGATGGCGAGAGTTGCCATTGGCATGTCACCATCAATGTCCAGCATCGTCACCGCGCCACTTACCGCCTGATCTTCCGGAGTTGTTGCAGGGGCGCTGACACCAGTGGGGGCGTCGTTGACCGGAGTCACCGTGATAGTGGCCACGGCCGTGTCGCTGCCACCATTGCCGTCGGTGAGCGTGTAGGAAATGACCGGCCCGGTTCCGTTAAAGTCCACAGCAGGATCAAACGTGAAGCTGCCATCGGTTTCCACAACCAAAGTGCCCTGCCCGACAATCAAGACCGGTGTTGAGAAGTTAAACGGTCCCGGCTCGCCCGGGATTGAGAAGCCCGAGAGCGATAGTGCATCGCCATCGATATCGCTGTCAGCACCAGCACCCGTGTCATCGGTGATCAGATTGCCCGCCAGCAACACTTCCTCAGCAGTGGTGTAAGCACTGTCCACGGCGATTGGTGCATCGTTGGCACCTGTGACGGGATCAAAGGTAACAAATGCAGCCGCGCTGCCACCATTTCCGTCCGTAACCGTATAGGTGATGGTTGGTACGGCGCCGTTATAATCTGTAACAGGTGTGAACGTGAAGTCGCCATTTGCATCGATCACCAACGTGCCAACACCAGCGATAAAGCCCGTGCCACCGGCTGTAATTGGACCGGCCCCACCGGGAATGGCGAAGCTTACGACCTGCAGTGTATCGCCATCCGGATCCGTGTCGTTGGTCAGCACGTTGCCGATCGTCACCGTGTCTTCCACCGTCGCAAACGGCCCGTCATCGACGGCGTTTGGTGCATCGTTAACGGGTTGGATGGTGATGAACACTGCGCCATCAGACTGCCCGTCCACCTCGCCATCATCGTCAAAGGCAACATATTGGATTGGGTCAACAGGACCCGTGTAGTCGGGTGCGCCGGTGAAAGTGAGCGTCGCCAGTTCCGCCATACTCAGCGTTATGAACGGGGTCACCGTGACCAAACCACCCCCATCTGCGGTGTAGGTTACCGTACCTTGGCCCGCCGAGGGGACCTGATTGATCAGCACCGTGAGTGCGCTGGCAGCATCATCGATGTCCGTTGGCAGTGTCACATTGAGCGGTGTGGCCACGTCTTCATCAACGGTCCGGTTGTCATCCACCGATCGTGGCGCATCGTTGACCGGTGCGACCGTGATCATGAGTGTAGCGCTATCCTGTTCGCCGTCGGGATCGGATACCGTGTACGTGACCGCGGGAACCGGTCCGCCAACAGAAGTGTTGTAATGCGTCGCGGGATCGAAGGTGAAGCCACCATCGCCCTGCAAGGTGAGCGTACCGACAGGCCCAACAGCGTTGGACAGAACTGTCGGCGTTCCGATCACAAGCGGCACCTGCGTGCCCGATCCGTCGACGTCCACGGTTGCAGCGACAACGGTGAGCGGATCGCCATCCACATCACCATCAATCCCGGAACCGTTGTCTGTCGCGATCACATTGCCCATCAAGACCGTGTCTTCATCTGTCGTGAGCGCATCATCGGTGGCCACCGGCCCATCATTGACCGCTGTCACCGTGATTTGGAGAGCCGCCTGCGCCGAACCGCCATTGCCGTCATCGACCGTGTAGAGGATGGTCGGCAAGGGCCCGTCAGCGGCGGTGTTGTAGTCCGCGGCACCGACAAAGGTGAAGGTCCCGTCGCCATTCACCGTCAGCGTCCCAATCGCACCGTTGGACCCTGTCAGCGCGACCGGGGTTGCCAAGGGTTGAACCCCGCCGACACCTGCGATGGTGAACTGGGTGACCGACAGCACATCGCCGTCCACATCGCTGTCAGCGCCAACTCCGGTATCATCCGTGATGATGTTGCCCGTCACGGTTCCGGCCTCAGCCACAGTATAGGCGTTGACCGTCGCGAGCGGTGCATCGTTGACAGGATCAATGGTGAAGACCACATCGGCGGTGGCATCCAACCCGTTTCCATCGTTCATTGTATAAGAGATCGTCGGGACGGTGCCATTGAAATCAGCTGCCGGTGTGAAGGTGAACAGGCCCGTGCCTTCCACCAAAACCGAACCCACTCCATTGATCGTGTAAGCAACACCGATGGCAAATGGCCCGGCCTCACCGGCAATCGTAAACTGTGTGACGCTCAGCGTATCCCCATCGATATCGCTGTCGTTGGTGAGAGCGTCCACCGTGACGGCAGGACCGTCTTCGGAGCCGTTGGCCGCATCGTTTTCCGCAATTGGGGCGTCGTTGACGGGGTTCACTGTTCCGGTAACGGTGGCCGTGGCCGTTCCGGCGTTGCCATCATCAACCGTGTAGGTGAAAGCCACCGGGCCGCCAGTAACCGTGTTGAAATCTGCGTCCGGGGTGAACACCAGATTGCCGCCCAGCAGGGCCACGGTGCCATTGGCCACGGGCACGGCTGCCCCGGCGTCTACGATCGGCTGACCGTCAACCTGAGTGACCGTGAGGGTATCGCCATCCACATCTGTGTCATTAGTGGTAACCGGAATGAGAACAGTACCGTCTTCATCCAGTGTGAACGTGTCATCTTGCGCCACGGGGGCATCGTTCACGTTCGATACTGTTCCGGTCACGATTGCGGTCGCCGTGCCGGTGTTCCCGTCATCCACGGTGTAAGTAAAGGTGGCTGCACCAACGTAATCCACAGCCGGGGTGAACACCAGTTCACCGCCTATAAGGGCAACCGTGCCATTGGCCACGGCCACGGCTGCACCGCCATCTGAGATCGCCTGTCCGTCCACCGAGGTCACCGTCAGCGCATCGCCGTCAATGTCTGTATCGTTCGGCACAACTGGAATGGTCACTGCCGTTTCCTCAGGCGTCGTGAAACCATCATCGACCGCCACCGGCACATCGTTTTGCGGTGTGACCGTGATTGTCAGAGTTGAGATCGCGATGCCACCATCACCATCGCTGGCAGAGTAGGACACAATTGGCGCAACGCCATTAAAGTCTGCACCCGGTGCGAAGGTGAATGTGCCATCCGCGTTGACCTGCAATTGGCCAACCGGATCACCGGTCGCATTCAAGATATTGGCAGGCGTTCCAAGCGTCAGCGCGTCCTGCAACCCATCACCGTCGATATCGACCGTTGCGACGCCCACCACGAGCGCAGCGCCTTCGGGATCGGAATCATTGGTGAGGAAATTGCCCGAAATGACGGGGCCGTCCTCAATGGCGCTAGCCGTATCAGGTGTTGCGATTGGTAGATCGTTCACAGCTGTGACGGTAATGTCCACCGTAGCCGAAGAAGTTCCACCATTCCCGTCGCTCACCGTGTATGTGAGTTGCGGCAAAGCCGGTCCGGAAGTGCTGTTATAGTCCGCCAGAGGCACGAAGGTGAGATCACCGTTCGCATCCAGTGTCACGTCACCCACATCAGTTATCGTGTAGGGTGTGCCGATCAGGAACGGCCCGGCTTCGCCGGTGAGTGTAAACCCAGTAACTGACAGCGCGTCACCATCGGGATCCGAGTCGATACCCGCTCCAGTATCGTCGCCCAGTACATTTGCAGACAGAGTGGCGTCTTCGGCAACAGCATAGAGATTAATGGTTGCAACCGGATCATCGTTCACCGGCAGCACCGTCACGTCTATAGTGGCCGTGGCTGCCATGCCGGCTGGATCTTCGACCGTGTAGGTGAACGTGATCGGTGCAGTGCCGTCCGTGTTTACGTTGGCATCCGGCGTGAAGATCAAGTCTCCTCCCACAAGCGTCACTACGCCATTGGTGACGGGCACATCGGCACCGCCCTCTACTATTGGCTGGCCGTCAACCTGCGTGATCGTCAACGGATCGCCATCAGGGTCGCTGTCATTTGCGGTCACCAGGATCGTCACCGGCGTGTCTTCATTGGTGGTGATGCTGTCATCCACAGCCAGTGGCACATCGTTGATGCTGGTGACCGTCCCGGTCACAGTCGCTGTCGTGGCGTTCCCGCCGGGCGTGCCGTCATCCACCGTGTAGGTGAAGGTCACGGGGCCGCCCCCAGGAGCCGGATTGTCGGAATTGAAATTCGCATTCGGGGTGAACACCAGTTCACCGGCCACCAATGCGACCGTACCGTTCGCCACGGGCACAGCTGGACCACCGTCAAGGATAGGCTGACCGTCCACCGCTACCACGGTAAGGGCAGCTCCTTCCGGATCGCTGTCGTTGGTGAGGACAGGAATGGTCACGGCAACGTCTTCATCTGTGATGAAGGTATCATCACCGGCGGCCGGCGCATCGTTGACCGAAGCAATCGTGATCGTCAGCGTGGCTGTGGAGGTGCTGTTGGCCGCGCCCGTGCCGTCGTCGGCTGTATAGGTGATCACCGGAACCGTACCGTTCCAGTTGGCCGCAGGCGTGAACGTGAACGTCCCGTCGCCATTCACCGTCAGCGATCCAACCGCGCCAACACCATCCGTGACCGCGACAGGCGTGCCGAGGGCAAACCCGCCGCCGGGCAGTGGTCCGGCCATGCCGGCAACCGTAAAGCCCGTCACCGTCAGTGGCAGCGCATCCACATCGCCGTCGCCATCGCCATCATTGGACAACACGGACCCGGTTAAAGCGTCCGTCTGCGTCACAGACCCGCCGTCCTCAACACCCGACGCCGTATCAGCCACCGCAACCGGCGCGTCGTTCACAGACGTCACAGTCCCCGTCACCGTCGCAGTCGCCGTCGCAGTCGCCGCACCGGACCCGTCATCCACCGTGTAGGTGAAGCTCACAGGACCGCCACCAGGACCGCCATCACTGGAATTAAAGTTCGCAGCCGGCGTGAACACCAAATCACCACCCACAAGCGCCACCGTGCCGTTGGCCACAGCAACCGCAGCACCACCGTCCACAATGGCCTGACCGTCAACTTCCGTGACCGTCAGCGTATCGCCGTCCACGTCGCTGTCATTGCCGCCAACGACAATCGTAACAGCCGTGTCCTCAGCCGTCACAAAACCATCATCACCCGCTTGGGGAGCATCGTTGACCGGGTCCACCTGGATCGTGATCGTGGCAACATCCGTCGCGTTCGCAGCGCCCGTGCCGTCATCCACCGTATGGGTGAAGCTGAGCGTGCCCGTGTAATTGGCATCCGGCGTGAACTGCAAAATCCCGCCCGCCGTCAAAGCAACACTGCCGTTGGCCACAGAAACCGCAGCACCACCCGGCGTCACAGGCTGACCGTCAATCTGAGTGATCGTCAGGCCATCCCCGTCCGCATCACTGTCATTGGTCCTGGGATCAATGAACACCACGGCATCTTCATTGATGATGTAGAAGTCATCACCCGCTTGAGGCGCATCGTTCACCGCCGTCACGTCCAGCGTGATAGTCGCACTCGACAATCCGCCCGCCCCGTCGCTCACATCATACGTGATCACAGGAACAGACCCGCCAGAGGCCGAGTTGTAATTGGCAGCAGGCGCAAACGAGATGGTCCCGTCACCCGCCAACGTCACAGTCCCAACAGGACCATTGGCGTTGGTGATCAAGGTCGGTGTCCCAAGAACCAACACATCCTGATTGCCGTCTCCGTCACCATCAACACGCGCCGACGCAACAACCAACGCATCCCCGTCACCATCACTGTCAGACCCAAACCCGCTGTCGCCCGTAATCACATTGCCCAACGTCGCCAACCCGGCGTCCTCAACAACCGTAAACGCATCAGCACTGGCAACCGGATTGTCGTTGACGGCTGCAATCGCTCCAAACGTGAGCGTCGCCGTGGCCGTGGCATTGGCCGTCCCGGACCCGTCATCCACCGTATAGGTGATCACAGGCGGGGTGACGCCGTTGACGTCGGCAGCGGGGGTAAACGTATAAGTACCTGCACCATCCAGCGTGAACGTGCCCACACCCGGTATGGTGGCCACATCGCCGGGGCCAAAGGACCCCCCCGCACCCGGACCCGTGAGGCCTGGAACGGTAAAGCCCGTCACCGTCAGCGCATCGCCGTCCGCATCGCTGTCATTGGTCAGCACAGTGCCGGTGGCAATCGTGTCTTCAACAAGCGCAACCGGACCGTCATC
>JBCDKS010000025.1:0-54861 GCA_038746275.1 Pseudomonadota bacterium
CTGGATGATGCTTTTTCTCGCGCCAGCAAATTTCCTCTCGCTTGCGCTTGTGGATGGCCCACTCAGTTTCATCATACCGCTCCTGTCAATGCTTGGGTTCATCCCCAACCTTGGCATCGCTTGGGCGCAAAACGGATTTTCTTCCGCGTTGGCGTTCCCGCACCTCGTATTTTGGACGCCGCAGGTTCTGATCCTGGGAAGTTATCTCGCTCAGACCCCCGTAAACACTAGCCTTGCCTACATCGCCTATGCGGCGGTCTTTGTCGTGAACTCAATCTCTCTGCTCTTCGACATTCGAGAGGTCGTGAGATGGTGCAGCGGACAGAAGAGCATTGCCTAATTGCCTCCCCCAACCCTCTAGAAAATGGAGAAACTACAATGACCCGACTGACAAGACACACTGTTGAGACAGCACCAGAAGCATCAAAAGAAATTCTGGCTCAGAACGAAAAAGCCTTTGGATTTGTGCCTGGCTTGTATCAAGTGATGGCGGGTGCGCCTCAACTGTTGCAAACATATGGTGCCATTCATAAAGCCTTCCAGAAAACCAGCTTCAACGCCAAGGAGCAGACGGTTGTCTGGCAGACGATCAATGTTGAACATGAATGCACATACTGCGTCCCTGCCCATACAGCGCTTGCAGGCATGATGAATGTTGATCCTGCACTGAACGAGGCGCTGCGCGCCGAAGCACCGTTGGGTGACGGCAAACTGGAAGCCCTACGCACCTTTGCGCTGATCGTTGCGCGCAACCGTGGCCATGTCACGCAAGCTGATTTGGACGCATTCTATGCAGCCGGATATGGCGAGCAGCAAGTCCTTGAGGTCATTCTCGGCGTGGCACAAAAAGTCTTGAGCAACTACACCAATCACATCGCTCAGACAACCGTTGACCCTGCGTTCAGTCAATTTGAGTGGACCCGCAGCAGCGGGAAGGCAGCAGCCTAACACTTGTTGCGGCAATGAAGATTACACCTCAATTGCCGCAACATAAATCCAGTATCGTGAGTCCGAATTGCAGCCAGTTTTGCGTGTCCGTATCGGCTTCTCCGCTACGAAATCAGACATTCGCCTGACACGAACGTAGACTTGGAACAACGACGCTTTGTCCGCATCTCGGCCATTCAGACTGATGATGCAAAAAGGATGCTTTTTGCACCACCTAACAAACATCCACATCTCTTAGCCACCCAACTACCTCCCCCTCCCCCTTGCCCAGAACCGGTAGGCACGCGACATAGGTGGTACAAGTTCTCTCGCCCCTGGCCACACCTGTGTTCTACCCCACGCTTTCCGCACTCACCTTCCCCGCCATTGATCCGGTCTTGATCCAGATCGGGCCACTGGCTGTGCATTGGTATGGCTTGGCTTATGTGGTTGGCATTTTGCTGGGTTGGTGGTTTGCCAAGCGGGTGGTGGCGACGCCGCGATACTGGCTGGCGAGAGGCGAGACCGGCGCGACAAACCCGTCCCCCATCCGCCCGCTAGAACTCGACGATTTCCTCACATGGGCCGTGATCGGCATCATCGCAGGCGGGCGCCTGGGCTATGTGTTGTTTTACAATCTGCCGTTCTACGCCTCGAACCCGTTGCAGATCTTCGCCGTTTGGGATGGTGGCATGAGTTTCCACGGGGGCGCGCTCGGCGCCATTTTGGCGATGGTGTTGTTCGCGCGGGCGCAGGGCTTTTCGCCCTATTCGTTGTTGGACGTCATCGCCGCCGCATCCTGCTTTGGTTTGTTTTTTGGGCGTTTGGCCAACTTCATCAATTCAGAACTTTGGGGTCGCACGACGGACGTGCCGTGGGCCTTTGTGTTTCCAAACGGCGGCCCGCTGCCCCGCCATCCAAGCCAACTCTATGAAGCGGCGCTGGAAGGTCTGCTTCTGTTCATCGTACTTTTCGTCTTGATCAGCGCGTTTCGCAAACTGCGCACTCCGGGCTTTGTCGGTGGCGCATGGGTTTTTGGCTACGGCGCATCCCGCATCATTGTTGAGTTCTTCCGCGAACCGGACGCCCATATCGGCTACCTGGCCGGAGGCTGGTTGACCATGGGCATGGTCTTGTCGCTCCCCATGCTGGCCATCGGCGCTTGGGGCATGTGGTCATCGGGCAACCGCGCACCCTGGCGCACTGCTGAGGACGTGGCGGCCGAAACGACTGACACGCCATGAGCGAGCAGCAACGATACAGTGACGAGGATGATCCAAACGATCCATCCCCGCTTTTGCCCATCCTGCGCAACCGCATATTGATGGAAGGCCCCATGCCGGTGGCCGACTACATGCAAATGTGTCTGACCCACCCGGACCACGGCTATTACACCACCACACGCCCGATAGGCGGGCGGGCCTCGGCCAACCGCAGCGGCGGAGACTTCATCACCGCGCCGGAAGTCAGCCAGATGTTTGGCGAGATGATAGCAGTCTGGTGCATGGAGGTTTGGCAGGCGCTGGGATGCCCCGCACCGTTCAGTTTGGTGGAAATCGGTCCCGGCAGGGGCACACTCATGCGGGACTTCTTACGGGTCGCACGCGCCCTGCCCGGCTTCTTGGAAGCCGCGGACATACACTTGGTGGAAATTTCGCCGACGTTGGGTGAGCAACAGAGCCTGACGCTCAGCGAACATCTCAGCCGTATCAAATGGGTGCGCGACATTGATCAACTGCCGGACCAACCGATCATCCTCATCGGCAACGAATTGCTGGACGCGCTGCCCTTTCGCCAATGGGTAAAGATGGGAGACAATTGGCACGAACGGGCCATCGGTCTTACCCCGCAACCGCAAACTGTACACAACGGTGCGGCCACAGCACTGCACTTCACCACCCGTCCCAACACGCTGGTCCCCGTTCCAAACTACGATGCGCCGGATGGTACGATCATTGAGACGGCCCCGGCTCGAGAAGGTTTCGTGCAAGCTTTGGCCACCCGTCTGGTTGCGAACCAAGGCGCTGCGCTCTTGATCGACTACGGCACGTTGGAGAACGGCCACGCAAAACCGTCAAACACATTCCAAGCCATGCGCGACCACACATTTGTGGACGTTTTAGAGCGGCCCGGCGAGGCAGATTTAACCAGCCATGTTGCGTTTGAACCGCTTGTGCAGGTGGCCAAACAGGCGGGCTGCGTTGTGCCACCACCCACCACGCAGGGTGCGTTTTTAGCAGCACTGGGCATCGCGGAACGGTGCGGCAGCTTGGGCCAAAGCAAAAGCCCGGCCGTTCAGGCGCAACTCAAATCTGCAGTGGAACGGCTGGTCTTACCCTCCGGTTCCGGTGCTGGCGAACACCCCAACGGCATGGGCGCATTGTTCAAAGTCTTCGCCTTTGGCGCGCCCGCATCACTGGGTGAACGCTGGCCGGGTTTCCAATAGCGGTACCCGTGCACAGCTTGCCATGTGCCAATTGCCTGCTAGGCTCGCCAACGTTTGCGGCCCTCACACTACCGATTTTCCCATGATCTCGACAGAGCTCAAACCAGTCAAAGCGGCTACGCTTTCCGCATGCGACGGCATTCAGCATGCCTTCTTCACCCGCCATGGCGGGATTTCAACGGGCATTTTTGCGGGCTTGAATGCGGGCTTAGGGTCCAATGATGAAAGAGCCGCTGTCGAAGAAAACCGCAGGCGCATGGCCGCCCATTTGGGCGTTGAGGCTGCGGGGATCATCGGCCCTTATCAGGTACATTCCGCAGACGTTGTCCGCGCTGACACAAACTGGTCAACCGAGCATTCAGGCGGACGCCCAAAAGCCGACGCTGTCGTCACATCCACCCCGGGCCAAGCCATTGGCATCGTCACCGCCGATTGTGGGCCGGTGCTCTTTGCCGACCCAAAAGCCGGGGTGATCGGGGCGGCCCATGCCGGCTGGCAAGGTGCGCTCAAAGGTGTGTTGGAAAACACGGTGGCGGCGATGGAGACCGAGGGCGCGCAGCGCAGCGACATTTCCGCCGTTCTTGGCCCCATGATTTCGCAAGCCAGCTATGAGGTAGGGCCAGATTTCCCCACGCCTTTCCTGCAACAGTCTGCAGACAACGAACGCTTCTTCAAGCCTTCGCAAAAGCCATCGCACCACATGTTTGATCTGGCAGGTTACATCGTGGCGCGCCTCACCCAAGCCGGTGTAACGGCGAGCCAAACCGGCCACTGCACCTATCAAAGCGAGGAGGAGTTCTATTCCTATCGCCGCACAACCCATCGCAAAGAGCCGGACTATGGCCGCCAGCTCTCAGCCATCGTTTTAGAGCCGTAAGGACGTTTTTATGCTCCATTTCACCCGCGAAGAATTTGCCGCCCGCGTAGACCAGCTCACCACCGCCATGGCGGACAAGGGTATGGACGCAATGCTGCTATTTTCTCAAGAAAGCATGTTCTGGCTCACCGGCTACGACACATTTGGCTACTGCTTTTTCCAATCTCTCGTCGTGAAACGCTCCGGCGAAATGGCGCTGTTGACCCGCTCCGCCGATCTGCGGCAGGCGCGGCACACATCCACCTTGGACGAGATCGTGGTCTGGAAGGACGGCGGAACGGCCAAGCCGGTGACCGATCTGAAAAACCTGCTCACAGACATGGACCTGCTCGGCGCGCGCATCGGTGTTGAGTACGACACGTCCGGCCTCAATGCTCACTACGGCCGCCTGCTCGACGAAATGCTGACCACCTTCGCCCAACCGCAAGACCAGTCCACGCTCATCCCGATGATGCGCACCGTCAAAAGCGACGCGGAACTCAAACACGTGCGCAAGGCAGCGAAACTGTCCGACGATGCGCTCGATGCCGCTTTGGCGACGGCCAAAGCCGGTGCGGACGAGGGCCTGATCCTTGCCGCCATGCAGGGCGCGATTTTTGAAGGTGGCGGCGATTATGCGGGCAATGAGTTCATCATCGGCTCCGGCGATGATGCCTTGCTGTGCCGCTACAAGTCCGGGCGGCGCAAACTGTCCAAGAACGATCAACTGACCTTGGAATGGTCCGGCGCATTCGCCCATTACCACGCCCCCATGATGGCAACGCTGGTGGTTGGTAAGGAACGCCCGGAACACGCGCCGTACTTCGAGGCAGCATTAGCAGCCCTCACCGCGGTGGAAGACGCCATGGTGGCGGGCAACACCTTTGGCGATGTGTTTGACGCCCATGCAAAGGCCATGGACGCCCACAATCTCTCCCGCCACCGCTTAAACGCTTGTGGCTACAGCGTGGGGGCCGTCTTCTCCCCCTGCTGGATGGATAAGCCCATGTTCTATGCGGGAAACGAGCACGTCATCGTGCCCAACATGACCCTATTCGCCCACATGATCATCATGGACAGCGACACAGAAACCGCCATGACCTTGGGGCAGACCTACATTACCGGCGAAAAGAAACCCAAAGGTCTGTCCCGCCATCCGATGCAGATGCTCAAAGTTTAGGCTTGGGTGCACAAACGTGTTCAGCAGGGTCGCAAGGTGAAGTGTGATGTTGAAAACCACGCTACGGTTTGCAGGACGCGAACAAGCGACCCTTGATCTGTTCGTCAACAGTTTCACCGCTTCCGAAGGAGGGACGAGTGCAAACTGATCGGCGGGTTGGTTCATGTCCATCTTTTAACGGCTCATCTACCAGCGCCCCAGCGCTGAATGGGTCCAACATTGAGTCGTGCAAACGATAAGCGAGACCAAAGGCACAGGCTATTACCCGGTTTGCCACACACCCTGTGAGAAAATGAAACCATCGCGGCAATTGGCTTTTGCGAATCTGGCAAGGCATTGCTATAGCGCCCGCGTGGGTGCGCAAGGCACAGATTTCCCCCAGCAGGGTCCTCGGCATGAAGCTCTTTTCTGGAAACGCCAATAAGAGCTTGGCGGAAGCCGTTGCTGCATATCTGCAGATGCCCTTGGGCAAATGTGTGGTCCGCCGCTTTGCCGACCAGGAAATTTTTGTTGAGATCAATGAAAACGTGCGCGGCGAAGACGTATTCGTCCTGCAATCCACCTCTTACCCGGCCAACGACAATCTGATGGAACTGCTGATCATGATCGACGCTGTGCGTCGCTCCTCAGCCAAGCGCATCACCGCCGTTCTGCCTTACTTTGGCTATGCTCGGCAGGACCGGAAACCCGGCCCGCGTACGCCAATTTCCGCCAAGCTGGTGGCCAATATGATCACTGAAGCGGGTGCGGACCGCGTGTTGACGTTGGACCTTCATGCGGGACAAATTCAGGGCTTTTTTGATATTCCAACGGACAATCTGTTTGCAGTTCCGGTCATGAGCCGCGACCTCAAGGCGAACTATGACATCGGCAATCTGATGGTCGTCTCGCCGGACGTTGGCGGTGTGGTGCGCGCCCGTGCGTTGGCCAGCCGTGTCAATGCACCCTTGGCCATCGTCGATAAACGTCGAGACAAGCCCGGCGAATCCGAAGTCATGAACGTGATCGGCGATGTGTCCGGGCGTGATTGCATCCTGATCGACGATATCATCGATTCCGGTGGCACCCTGTGCAACGCGGCAGAAGCCCTGTTGGCCAATGGCGCTACCAGCGTGACCGCTTACATTTCCCACGGGGTGCTTTCCGGGGGCGCGGTGGCCCGCATCAGCGCATCAAAACTCAAGGAACTGGTGATCACATCATCCATCGAAGCGACAGCAGCGGTGGAGGCGGCGCACAACATCCGTGTGATCTCAATCGCAGACCTAATCGGCGAAGCCATCAACCGCACCGCCTTGGAACAGTCGGTCTCCAGCCTGTTCGATTGATGCGAATCCGCTTACGCGACCCGGCGGCCCGTTGGTCAGGACCATACCATCCGCGTTGACAGCAGGTGTTCTGTACCTCACCCAGAAGGGGGGCGCTCCTGTCTGGAAGAGAAGATATGATGAGCCAAAGTCCGCGTGCAGTGTCTGCGGCACCGACAGACCCGGATGCGCAGGCTGCAGGAAAGCAGTCTGTCAAGTTCAAGTCAGTCGGCCAAAGCCGCCCGCTACCGTTCCAAAATTTCAAAAATTACCGAAAGCTGCCGGTCACAGATCGCAACCTGTTTATGGCGGGCGTCGCTGCCCACTATCATGGCTCAGTTGCCAAAGGCAGCCCGTGGCGCACGGCATTGAAGTATGGCAAGCGCTGGTTGTTTAAGGTGCCGCGCGAAATCGCTTACATGGTTTGGCACCATTCCGGTCAAACGCGGAAACTCTACGGCAAAACGGTCTGGCATCAACTCTCGGAGATTTTCCGTCTTTATTGTCGCAATGGCATTGGCGCGGATGAGTATTACCAGGGCGGTTTAGCCAGTGTCGGGCAAGCCGAACACGATCTCATGGTGCCCTATTGGATGTACCGCGACGCGCTGTACTTTTCCATGAAAGTTGATCAGTCCCATGAAACTGTTCAGCGCATCTGCTCAAAATCGGGGCTGACGCACTTGGTGCGGGAGGCCGGTTTCAATGCTCCCAAAACACTGGCTTTGATTGATCCGAACGGATCCAACGAAGAAACCCAGTTTCCCACGATCAATCAGAGTTTTTTTGTGAAACCGGACAGGGGAAGCCAAGGGCGACATGCGGAGCGCTGGGTGCTGCAAGGGGACGAGTTCTATTTGGCCAACCGGAACCTGACCGTACCAAAACATGAAATCATCAGTCATCTCATGGCCAAGGCGCGGAAAATCGGACAGTCGCTGGTGGTGCAGGAACTGATTGAAAACAAGGACGCGATGAAGAAGTGGGCGGGCAACGCGCTTTCAACCGCCCGCATCATCACCT
The DNA here is from genome assembly GCA_038746275.1 of Pseudomonadota bacterium. Lineage (GTDB taxonomy): Bacteria > Pseudomonadota > Alphaproteobacteria > Rhizobiales > Rhizobiaceae > Pseudahrensia. The sequence continues at coordinate 7,740 of JBCDKS010000025.1, forward strand.
CTTTGCCGCCGGGTCAAAAGGCAAAATTGGGTCCTGCCATGGTGCGCGTACCGGCCAGTAAGCTGTCCTCTGTAGACAACATTGCCCATGGGGGAATGGGGTTTCATGTGGACGCGCACACCGGCGTGCTGGCGCTCGGTTATTCCGAAGCTGGTTTCGGACCGGCGGATTTTTCGCGCCACTCCCCTGTCACAGGCGCTGAAATGACGGGATCAGTCGTACCCGGTTGGCAAGAGGCAACCGCGATGGTGACCAAACTGCACGAGACGCTGACCGATCTTCCGGTGATTGGTTGGGATGTGGGCTTCTCAGAAGACGGCCCCACCGTTATCGAAGCCAACATGCCCACCGGCATCAACCCGCCGGACCAGGTCAAACTGGGGGGGTTCTTCACGTGGACAGTCGCGTCTTGCATGGTCGAGCACATCGCAATCCGGCTAAAGGAAGCGCAACCAAAAGGCTCGCGCCTACTGGTTGGTGCGGAGTGTCCGCCACTTACTGAAATTGACAGTCCCGCCGCCCCGGGTTCAAACAGCGCGCGGTAACAGTTTGGTTTAGCCATCGGGCAGGACATGTGCTCCATATCTCATGCAACAAGCGCCCTTAGATCACTGCGGCGGGTCGTCCATGTCCGCGGGTAAAGAGCTGTACAGCGTAGCTTCAATTCGTCAGGCGCGGCCCTTGCCGTTTCAAGCCTTTCAGAATTTCAGAAAGCTGCCTCCAACAAATCGCAACTACTTGCTCGCAGCGGTTGCCGCCCACCACAATGGGATCCATACGCACAATTGGTGGGGTGCAACGTTCAAACTCACCAAGCGCTGGTTTTACCGCGTTCCCAAAGAAGTTGTGCAGATGATTTGGTTGTATGGTGACAAAGCGCGGGCTGTTTACGGAAAGGGCATAACAGACCAATTCTTTGATATTATCCGTCTATACCTGCGCAACGGGGTGGCAGCAGACGACTACTACCTGGGCGGTCTGGCCGGTCTCAATCGCTCCGAGCAAGACCAAATGGTGCCATACTGGATATTCCGCGACGCAAACATGTTTTGTCTGGGCGTCGACAAGACGCACAAATCCATCGAGCGCATTTGCTCTAAACACAAGCTGGCGGAACACGTTTTGGCCACCGGTCATCGTGCTCCAAAGATGCTGGCTCTGTTGAAACCTGATCATACCGAGGCTTCAAAATCGATACCCGCGCCCGAGACCAGTTTTTTTGCAAAACCAGACCGGGGCAGCAAAGGCCAACACGCCGAACGCTGGGTCAAAGACGGCGACACTTTCTGTTTGGCACAGCAAAATTTGGTGGTCCCCAAGGACAAAATCATCGACCACATGCAACAGCGCTGCCGCGAAATTGGTAAGCCGCTGCTGTTGCAGGAGTTGATTGAAAACAGTGAAGCCATCCAAAAGTGGGCGGGTAAAGCATTCGCCACCGCACGCATAGACACCCATCGAACACCGGATGGATCGGTCACAGTGGGACGCTGTATTATGCGCATACCCGCCGATCAAAACGCTTCGGTGGACAATATCTCAAGCGGCGGAACCGGGTTCAGCCTCAACAGTCAGTCTGGAGTCATGGGCCCCGGCTATACGGAATTGTGCTTCGGGCCAGCCAATTACACGAGCCATTCACCGGCGACCGGCGAAGTTCTAAGCGGGCAAACGGTTCCCGGTTGGAAAGAGGCCTGCGCGATGGTCATCGAACTCCACAAGAGCGTGGAGCATGCTCATGCCATCGGGTGGGACGTTGGCTTTTCTCCAGACGGTCCGGTAGTGGTGGAGGCCAACATTCCCATCGGATTGCACATCATTGATGAGGTGGCTCTAGGCGGATTCCTCAACACACATGCTGCCAATTGCATGGCACGGTGCATCGCAACCCGTTTGGCCCAAACGCAACCGAAGGGCTCGCGGCTTTTGGTGGCGGCCGACAATGGTGAGAACGCATGAAAAAACAGCCGCAAAAACCGCTGAAACAGCGTTGGCGCAGGTTCAACGATAAGCGGCGGTTGTTCATCAGGCGCATCAAGGCCAAACGGTCTCGTGCAGCTTTTGGTGACAAACCCGTCATCGGCGTGACCGGCAGCGTTGGCAAAACATCGGCCTGCGCTTTTTTGGGCCACGTGCTTTCAAAGCAATTTGAGGTTGTCAGCCCTCTCGGCGGCAACACCATTCGCGGAAATATAGGCAATTTGCGAAGGCTGAAACCTTCAAAAGACATGGGTATTTTCGAAGTAGCCTCGGGTGGCCCCGGCACAATTGCACCGCAGGTAAAAGTCATTCGGCCCAATGTTGCAATCGTCACGAAAATTTCCACCGATCACTACTCGGCCTTTCGTTCACTGGAGGCGACGGCGAAAGAAAAAGCTGAACTGGTACGTGCGCTGCCTTCGACGGGGCTTTGCCTGTTAAACGGCGATGATACGCTGGTTCGCACCATGCAAAACAAGTCTCCCTGCACGACCTTGTTTTTTGGCGAGGACCCGCAGAGTGATTATCGCGTTCACACAATTGAGGACCGGGGGCTAGATGGCATCGCCTTCTCCATGACCGTTGGCGATGATGAGCAAAGGTTCGAGATTGATGCAATCGGCACCCAAATCATCCCGTCTTATGCCGGAGGAATTGCCTGCGCACATCGGTTGGGACTGTCTCTTTCGCAAATCGCCTATTTGGCAAAAGACTACACCAATGCGGTTGGCCGCTGTTCGTTGCATCAACAACCAGGCCGACCAATTTTCATAAACGATGCTGCAAAGGCACCCAGCGCAACACTGGCGGATGCATTCGGCCTTTTGGCCAACTCAAGCGCGCCTCGAAAGACGATTTTTATCGGTCAGATTTCTGACTATGCCGGATCAGGCACAACCCAATACAGAAGAGCGTGCAAGGCGGCAGACCGATACGCTGACCGCATCATTATGCTGCGGGACAAGAGCAACTCTATCCGCGCAGGTGTAGACTATGGGCCGCAAAAAGAGTTTCAAACCGTAGACAATGCCTCAGAGCTGACCGCCCTGATCAATGCAACTGCCATCGAAGGGGAGATTATTCTTCTCAAATCTTCGCTTAACCTCCACTGCGAGCGGGTAATTATGAACGAGGTAACGCCGGTGCAATGCTGGCGTACGAAGTGTCCAAATCAATTCATGTGCACCCGCTGCAAGCACCCGTTTGATCCCGAGTGCGCAACCGCCGAAAAAGAACCTGAGAGGATCGATCTATCCCAGAGTGAAAGAGCCAAACTTCTTCCACCTCGGCCAAAGCACTGATCTTAAGGACCGTTCCCGTTAAAACGGAACCGTTTGAACGAAAGGAACCGCGTCAGGACAACAAGCCAGAGCGGTTCACAATTTGATTGAACCGCTTTAGCCCAGCAAGTCATCGATCAATCGTAACGGAGATCCGTGGCTTTGCCGCGGAACACGTAATAGGACAGCACCGTGTAGGCCATGATCGTGGGCAGCACGAACAATGTCCCCACCAAGATGATAAACAGACTTTCCGGCGCACTCGCGGCTTCATAAAGCGTCAGTTTTTCCGGCACAACGTATGGATAAAACGAGTAAGCCAAACCGGCAAAGGCCAGCGCGAATAAGAGCGTTGTTGCCACAAAAGGCACATGCCGCCAACGATCCCCCTCATCCGGTAAGTGCTTGAGCGCGATGAACAACACGCCCAGCAACACAAGCGACATGAGCGGCAGTGGCGCCAAAAAGAGCATTTCGGGAAACGAAAACCATTTGTCGAAAATACGTGTGCTCACCAACGGGCTGGCGGCGGACACGGCAAACAGGCCACCGATCACTCCAAACAAGCTGGTCTTGGCCCACCGAACCGATTGCTCCTGCAAACGGTTTTCGGTCTTGATGATGAGCCACGCCGCCCCGATAAACGCATAGCCTGCGGTCAAACACAGTGCGGTGATTGACGCGAAAATGACGTTTGGCAGCGTCCACTCCAAGCCCATGATGTAGAGGCCCAGCATGAAGCCTTGGGAAAGACTGGAAAGCAGCGAGCCGGCAAAAAACGCATTGTCCCAAAGGGCCTTGCGCTTAACGCGTGCCTTCGCACGAAACTCAAACGCCACGCCGCGCAAGATGAGCCCGATCAGCATGACCGCCACCGGCAAATAGAGTGCCGTGAGAATGGTGCCATGGGCCATGGGGAAAGCCACCAGCAACAAGCCGGTTGCCAACACGAGCCACGTCTCATTGGCGTCCCAAAACGGGCCGATGGATGCGATCATCCGATCGCGCTGATGCTCCATCGCAAAGGGCGACAGGATACCCACGCCCAGATCAAACCCGTCCAAGACCACATAGATCAGGATCGATGTGCCCATCAGACCGGCAAATGCGAGAGGCAGCCACACTGCCGGATCACCAAAAAGCTCCACGATGCTATCCCCTATTCAGCCGGTATGACGGCAACTTCCGCCGCGCCGGAGGATGGTGTGAGGGGTTGCAAGCTTTCACCACGGCTGGCCTTGGCCGCCAGATGAAACAGCACACCGATATAGGCGGCGATCAGCAGGGCATAGACCGACAGATACGCAATCAACGTCGTCATCACCATCGGTGCCGGGACATCAGCCACCGCTTGAGCCGTCGTCATCACGTCCTGCACCAGCCACGGCTGACGCCCGATCTCCGTCGTGTACCAGCCGGCCAGAGTGGCGAGCCAGCCGGAGAAGCTCATACCCACCAATCCGTACAAAACGAGGTTGGGCAAAGCGGTGACGCTGTCTCCGCTCGTGCGTCTGCGCCACAGCATCACCGCGGCCAGCCAAGACAGAGCAAGCATGGCCAGACCTGTGCCGATCATCACGCGGAAGGACCAGAACACCTGCATTACGGGTGGGTGCAGCACAGTGCCGTCTTCCGCCACAAAATCGTTCAAACCCGGCACCACCCCGTCGGCGCTGTGCTTAAGGATCAGGCTGGCACCGTTTGGAATACCGATCTCAAAGTCGTTGGAACGTGTTTCCTTGTTGGGCATAGCAAACAAAATGAGCGGTTTGTTGGGACCGGTTTCCCAATTGCCCTCCATCGCGGCCACTTTCTGCGGCTGATGTTCCAGCGTGTTGAGACCATGGAGATCCCCAACCAAAATCTGAACTGGAATGAGGAAGGCGGCCAAGCCAACACCAAAGCGCAGGCCGATGGTCACGGAACGATCTGTGTCTCCACGCAAGCGACGGTAGGCACTCAAGCCCGCGATCAGGAAGGCCACCGTCAGGCCACTCGCCAGCAACATATGTGTAAAACGGTATGGCATGGACGGATTGAACACGATCGCCGCCCAGTCCGTTGCAAACGCCACCCCGTCACGCATTTCAAAGCCGACAGGGGTGTGCATCCAGGAATTCAACACGATGATCCAGAACGCGCTCATCGTGGTCCCGAAAGCCACCAGAAAGGTTGCCGTCGTATGCAGCCAGCTCGGGACCCGGGAGAAGCCGAACAACATGATCCCCAAAAACACCGCTTCGAGAAAAAACGCCGTCAGGATTTCGTAGGCCAGGAGCGGCCCGGCAATATTGCCCACTGTCTCCATAAAGCCCGGCCAATTCGTGCCGAATTGGAAACTCATGGTGATCCCGGACACAACACCCATGGCGAAGGAAAGCGCAAACACTTTCACCCAAAACCGGTAGGCATTCATCCAGCCCTCGTCACCGGTTGCGTTAAAGCGCAACTTGAAAAACAAAAGCACCCAGCCCAGAGCGATAGTGATGGTGGGAAACAGGATGTGAAACGAAATATTCGCGCCAAACTGAATGCGCGACAAAAGTAAGGTGTCCAGTGTGCCTTCCATCAGGCTGCTCCCCCGTCCGATGTTTTAGATGTTTGTGCGGTCCGCCTTTTGCCGCCAAACGAGAAAGGGATGACCCCCTCCGCTTTGCCGATAAGGCCTTGCAGTTTCGACCCCAGGGTCAACAACTGCACCAAGCGCTCGGTTTCCAACCGGTTCATGTCGTCATACCAGCCGGTCAAAAGCTCAATCAGTTCGCCCAATTCGCCGATACGCTCCATCGCATAACCGTTCTCGCCATCAGCGGGCGCCTGCATTTGCAGTTCCCTCAACTTGGTCAGTGTTGGATCGATTTCGCGTTTTTTACGCTGCTCGACGAGCGTGCGAACGATGGTCCACAAATCTTCGGGCGTGGTAAAATAATCCCGCCGGTCACCCTGCACATGATTCATGCGCACAAGTTCCCACGCCTGTAATTCCTTCAAGCTCATGGAGACGTTGGACCGGGAAATCGACAACCGCTCGACAATCTGTTCGGCATTCAGCGGCGCTTCGCTGAGGAACAACAGGGCGTAGATTTGACCCACCGTGCGGTTGATACCCCACTTGGACCCCATCTCGCCAAAATGAATGATAAATTCCTGCTCGGTGTTGGACAGCATCGCTTTTTCGCGGATTTCAGTAATTTCTGAAATTTATATAATTAGGCCCGAAAACCCTCGCCATCACAACCGGAAGCCTGTGCGCTTCTGTCGCGAGATCGCGCGCTCTTGCGCCTTTGTCCCTTCTCAGCTACACCGCCGCCACCGCGTCGACACCCCTGGAGGGAACGCGGGTCAGCCGTCTTTTCGATACGTTGTCCAAGCGCATTCTGCGCAACCGATACGAACTGTCTTGACAACTGAGCCGGGCGCATCCGCCCGGTGACCTCTGACAACGCTTAGGAGAAACCGATGAGCGATATTGAAGTGCTCAAGGGCCAAGCGCGCGACCGTGTAGGCAAGGGGGCCGCACGGGAAATGCGTCGCAACGATATGGTGCCCGCCGTCATCTATGGTGACAAAAAACCCCCTCTTTCAATCGGCCTTCCCATCAAGGAAGTGACGCTTAAAGTCCACGCGGGCGGGTTCATGACGAACCTTTTGTCCATCGATGTGGATGGCGAAGAGCACACAGTGCTGCCAAAAGACTATCAGCTTCATCCAGTCAGCGACCGCGTGATGCATGTGGATCTGCTGCGTATCTCGCGTAAAACGCAGGTGACCGTAGAAGTGCCGGTACACTTTGAAAACGAAGAAACCTGCCCGGGCTTGAAAGCCGGTGGTGTGCTCAACGTTGTTCGCCACACTGTGGAAGTGAACTGCCCGGCCAACGCCATTCCGGAAAACTTCGCGATTGACCTCAACGCGTTCAATCTCGGTGATTCCATCAACATTTCAGCAGTGGATCTGCCGGAAAACGTTGTACCAACCATCACCGACCGCGACTTCACCATCGCCACCATCGCAACGCCTGCCGGCCTGCGCTCTGACGACGCTGGTGAGGAGGATGAAGCACCGGAAGCACCCGTCACGGAAGTGACCGGTCAGAAGTCCGAGACTGAAGAGTAAATCCAGATGCTTTGATCCGCGTGGACTATCCGTGCGGATCAGACCGGTTTGAAAGGCCATTGCGTGATCCTGATTGCAGGCCTCGGCAACCCCGGCCCGAAATACCAAAATCACCGGCACAATGTCGGCTTCATGGCGGTGGATGAAATTCACCGCCATGTTTCTTTTCCGCCTTGGAAAAAGAAATATCGCGGCCTCATGAGCGAAGGCACTCTGGATGGCCAGAGGGTCATGTTGCTCAAGCCCGAAACGTTCATGAACGATTCCGGTCGATCGGTGTCCGAGGCCGCCCGTTTCCACAAAATCCCGTTGAGCGACGTCATCGTCCTGCACGACGAGTTGGACTTGGCTCCGGGCAAGGTTCGCATCAAAACCGGCGGCGGTGCCGGTGGCCACAATGGCATCCGGTCCATCGATGCGCATCTTGGCAAAGACTATCGCCGCGTCCGCATCGGCATCGGACACCCGGGCCATAAAGACCGGGTGACAGGTCATGTACTCGGCGATTTTGCGAAAGACGACCATGTCTGGCTTGATCCACTCTTGGAAGAAATGGCGCGCAACGCAGACATGCTCGTAAAGGGCGATGACGCAGCCTTCATGAACCGTCTTGCTTTGAGAATTGGGTCCAACGAACCGTCCGGCGCAAGAGGCCAAACGAGTGCCAAAGGCAAAGCCGCTCCAAAAGGCAAAAGCAATATCCGGCAAGCGCGTGGCTCTGGACCAAAACAAATGCCGTCCAGCGGCCCCATGGCTGACATGCTGTCCAAACTGTTTGGCAAAAAAGACAAGTAAGAAAGCTTGCTTCGAGCGTCAGTGTTGGCCTCCCCGAGCACCCCAACCTACTCAAGCGCGACAACCCTTGGAAAACACCCCAATTTGCACTATTTTCGTGTAACACGAGAACACGAAAACACGAGGTTTTTGTATGAAGAACGTCACGATTACGATGGATGAACATCTGCTCAAAGCCACGCGGATCGCTGCGGCTGAGGCGGGTCTCAGCGTGTCAAAATTTGTAGCCCGCGCCGTGAGCGAGACACTGGAACCCAAGCCAACCCAACCCGACCCCAACGGTATGAGCGAGCAGCGCAAGCTCATGGAGCAATTTCTGAAAGGTCCACGTCTAGACGGTCTTCTGGATGAAAACGGAAAGGCTCCCAGCCGCGATGAAGCCAACGCACGCTAAGGTCTTTTTTGACACGAACACATTTGTCTACGCTCTGACCGCCCAAGACACGTCAAAGGCCAAACAGTGCACGGAATGGCTGATCGCGGCGGGCAATGAGAACGCCGCTGTTGCCTCGTATCAGGTAGCTAATGAATTCATCAATGTCCTGTTTCGAAAATTCAAAACATGGTCGGAGGATGATGTCTTTGCGGCGGCGAAAACCATTTTGGCCTTAAGCCGTCACACAGTGACCACCAACACCATCTTAGTCGCCAGCAAGATCCGCAACACCACGCAGTATGCGTGGTGGGATTGCATCATGTTGGCCTGCGCGATTGAGCAACGATGTTCGCACTTTCTTTCTGAGGACATGGCTGGCAATACGTCCGTGCTGGGCATGGCAATCATCAATCCAACCGCCATGGAACCCGAAACCATCTTTTCCTGAACTACGAAAGTTGCTCCCCCATGGGCTTCAAATGCGGCATTGTCGGCCTGCCAAATGTTGGCAAATCCACCCTCTTCAACGCGCTCACCCGCACGGCTTCTGCACAGGCAGCCAACTATCCGTTTTGCACAATTGAGCCCAACACGGGTGAAGTGGCAGTACCCGACCCCCGCTTGAACGAAATCGCAACCATTGCAGGGTCCAAGGAGATTATCCCGACCCGCATCGCGTTTGTGGACATTGCCGGCCTGGTGCGTGGTGCGTCCAAGGGCGAAGGCTTGGGCAACCAATTCTTGGCCAACATCCGCGAAGTGGACGCAACCATTCACGTGCTGCGCTGTTTTGAAGATGACGACGTCACCCATGTCGAAGGCAAGATCGATCCGATCGCAGACGCTGAAACCATCGAAACTGAACTGATGCTGGCCGATCTCGACAGCTTGGAGCGGCGCGTCGACCAGACCCGCAAACGCGCCACCGGTAAGGACAAGGAAGCTCAGCTTGTTTTGCCCATGATGGAAGCTTCGTTGGATCTACTGCAAAACGGCAAGCCCGTAAGACACTTGCTGGACGAGATCGCAGGGGAGGATTTGCGCATCCTCAACGGCCTGCAATTGCTCACATCAAAGCCAGTCTTGTACGTGTGCAACGTTGCCGAGGAAGACGCAGCCAGCGGCAACGCACTGTCTGAAAAAGTGGCTACCATGGCAGCCGAGCAAGGGGCCGGCACGGTGGTCATTTCCGCCGCCATCGAAGAAGAAATCGCCCAAATGCCCGACGAAGAGCAAGGCGAGTTTTTGGAGATGAACGGCCTTGAAGAGTCCGGGCTCACACGCTTGATCAAGGCCGGATATGACCTCTTGCACCTGATCACATATTTTACAGCCGGTCCAAAAGAGACCCGCGCTTGGACGATCTCAAAGGGTACCAAGGCACCCGGAGCTGCGGGCGTCATCCACACAGATTTTGAACGCGGCTTCATCCGCGCACAAACAATAGGGTACGAAGACTACGTCACACTGGGTGGCGAAGTGCCCGCCAAAGAAGCCGGGAAGTCACGGGACGAAGGCAAAGAATACGTCGTGCAAGACGGCGACGTGCTGCTGTTCAAATTCAACACATAGCCCCCCACCGTATAGCTGCCACCACCGGTTCCGTTCAAGCGGAAGCGCTTGAGCGAAAAAGACCGCGTGAAAACAGAAAGCTGGCGCGGTTCGCAATTTGATTGAACCGCTCGGTTGCGAAGAAGTCTCAATCCCTCACATGCTTGGCATGGGCCGCACGCAAATGTGCCAGCTTCGGCGAAATGTACGTCTTGCAAAATGGACGACTGGGATCAGTCGCGTAGTAGTTGTGAAAGCGCTTATCCGATGGTTTGAAAGTCGTAAGTTCAAGGATCTCTGTAATCGGCGTTTGGCCGGCATCATTTGTTATGTCGGCCAACACAGTTCGCGCAAAGGCGGCCTGCCCAACTGCAACCGCATAAACTGCCGAACGGTATTTGTGCCGCATACTGTGCCTGGAAAAGGCCGAATGGGTTTCAACATGGATTGCGATCAAGACATCTAAGCTGATCGCCATCGGATCGAAGCGAACCACCACAGCTTCTGACCACGTATCATTTGGGGGACGCGAGCGCACAAACCCTTGTTCGACCGTCTCCACACCGTGCAACGCGTCAAATACAGCCTCAGTGCACCAATGGCATCCGCCCCCAAAACCAATCTTTTCCAGTTGCACAGTGCGTTCCAATTGTGTCTGCGTGAGTACACCGCTACGTTCGGTAGCATATTTGCTCCTCGCGAAAGACGCGCCCATGTTTCCGCTGTCTCACATGATGAAGGCTTTCATCAAAACCGGCACGCTTGAAGTGCTTGACGCCGACGACAAACGGCACGTCTTTTCCGGCAAACCGGGACCAAAAGTGGTGATGAAACTGCACGACAAGCGCCTTTATCGCGACCTTGTCTTCAAGTCAGAGATTGCCGCCGCCGAGGGGTATATGAACGGCACGATGACGTTCGAAGAAGGCTCGACCTTGCGCGAGTTCCTTCATCTTTTTTCCATAAACCGCCTCTCGCTGGCCGCCTACCCTTTACAAAAGGCCTTGCGCAGCCTGTCGATGCTGACGCGCCGCAAACAGCAGTCCAACAGGGTCGGACAGGCGCAGCAAAACGTGGCGCATCACTACGATTTGGGGAACGAGTTTTACAAATTGTTCCTCGACAAGAACATGCTCTATTCCTGCGCCTATTTTCACAATGACAACCAGTCGCTGGAACAGGCGCAGCGCAACAAACTGCGCCTGATCGCAGCGAAGCTGAACCTGAAACCAGGCCTTAAAGTCTTGGACATTGGCTGCGGTTGGGGCGACATGGCGCTTTATCTCGCGTCGATGGCAGATGTGAAGGTGGTGGGCGTAACTCTGTCGACCGAACAGCAGAAACTGGCCACCGAACGCGCTGCCGAAATGGGCTTGTCCGACCGTGTTGAATTTCGTTTGCAAGACTACCGTGAGTTAGACGAGCAGTTCGACCGCATTGTCTCCGTGGGTATGTTTGAGCATGTGGGCGTGTCGCACTATGACGAGTTTTTCGCACAACTAAACAAACTCATGCCCGACGAAGGCCTCGCCCTTATCCACTCCATCGGCCATATGAGCCCCCCCGGAATGGCCAGCAAATTCATGCGCAAATACATCTTCCCGGGCGCGTATTCGCCTGCCCTGTCCGAGGTGTTTGAAAGCGTTGAACGCAACTCGCTTTGGTGTTTGGATCTCGAATTCTTGCGGGTCCACTACGCCAAAACTCTGGCCCATTGGGAAAAGCGGTTTCAGTCCAACAGGGCAGAAGTCGAAGCCATGTATGATGAGCGCTTTGCCCGCATGTGGGAGTTTTATCTCATTTCAGCAGAAGCGATGTTCCGCACGGGATCGCAATTGGTGTTCCACATGCAGCTGTCCCGCGCGCGCGATGCAGCCCCTCTCACCCGCGACTACACAGTCGATACACAGCGCGAGTTCGAAGCTTTGGAAGCGGACCGTCTACCGCCCCTGTAAGGGACACACGCTGTCCGGCTTGCCTTTCAGGTCAAATTGACCTCTGACCCGGCACGGGTCTCTGGCGCAGGCTGCGGCAAATAGAGTTAAAAAGCGCGAGCAAAAAGACCCAAATGGCACTGACACTTTCACACTCGCCAGACGGCCACATCATCCCACCGTTTTTCGATCCAATGCCTTCGCCCAACGGATCGACGTGGAAGACGCTGCTCTCAATTGCCAATCTGCCAGCCTTGCTGCGCAACCCTTTGGAAGTCTTCACAGACCTGCAATACGAAGAGACCATCAGCAAAAGCCGGGTGCTGAACCGCCCTCTGGTCTTCGTCCACGACCCGGACTTCATGCGCTATCTGTTTGTCGAGAAGCCCGAACTTTTGCGGTCAGAGCCTGTGCGGCAAGCCGTGCTTCGACCGATGCTGCGCGATGGCATGTTAACCGCAGAAGGCGAGGTATGGACGCGGTCACGGCACATGATCGCACCCGTGTTTGCACCACGCCATGTCGCCGGCTTTGCCCGCATCATGGACCGGGCGACGCAGCGATTTATCGCCACTATGGCAACAGGCCCATCGCCCACGCCGCTCGCCCCTGTCATGAGCCACCTCACCTACGCGATCCTTTCCGACACTTTGTTTTCGGGCGAGTTCAACGATGAGGCAGAAGAAGTTTTGGAGGGTACTGACCAAATCCTGCAGAAATTCTCGCGGCCTGACCCGTTCGATCTCATCGGTGCACCAGACTGGATGCCGCGCTTGAGCAAACTCGGATCGACCCAAGTTATTCAACGGTTGCGCACTGGCGTGCGCACCGCTGCAGAAAGCCGTCGCCTACGCATAAACCGTTCAGAAGGGGTGCCGGAGGATTTCCTCACACTCCTGCTCAAGGCCGATGCGGGAGATGACGCGGCGGCTGGCGGCAAGACGCTGACCATTGAGGAAATTGAGGACAACATCCTCACCTTCATCGCAGCCGGTCATGAGACCACAGCACGCGCCTTGGCGTGGACGCTCTACCTGCTAAGCCAAGACCCAAGTGCGAAAAGGCGAGCGCAGGCCGAAGCGGACACTTTGAACATCGACACGGCAGAACCTGCCAACTGGGATAAACACGTTCCTTGGATAACGGCTTGTTTTGAAGAAGCGATGCGGCTCTATCCACCGGCAGCTATGATTGCCCGACAAATGACGAAAGACGTCAGCTTTGGAAACCACCGGTTTGCGGCTGACACACAAGTCTTGGTCAGCCCGTGGATTCTGCATCGCCATTCTGCCCTTTGGGATTCCGCCCACAGTTTTCAGCCCGAGCGTTTTCTTGGCGCACAGCGCAAGACCATTCCCCGCTACAGTTACGTACCGTTTGGTCTTGGCCATCGCATTTGTATCGGCGCACGCTTCGCCATGCAGGAAGCCGTCATCGCCTTGGTACACTTGCTCAGATCGCTGGACTTTGAATATGCGGGCGTAGAACCGCCCCATCCGGTCATGAAGATCACTGTTCAACCGCATAACGGCTTGCCCATGGTGATCACGCGTCGCGAACCCGGTCCGGCATGATAGACCGTATTAAGGCCTGTCGGCCATGATGAGCCAGACACACGTTTTGATGGCATCCGCCCTATTTGCAAAGCCCGGCAGCACCCTGCGCAACACGGCGGTGATCGCAGGGGCAATTGTGCCAGACATCGCGATCTACGGCCTACTGCTTTGGTCCAAACTGCGCGGCATCCCGGAGGCCACGGTTTGGAACGAACTCTATTGGCAAGAGCCGTGGCAGACATACACCGCAGCCGGAAACTCGATACCCCTTTATGCGATCACACTCGCCTTGGGCCTGATCCTCTTGCGAGCCGCGCCGGGCATGTTCCGTATCGGCCTGTTTGCACTGTTTTTAACCTTGGCTGCCCTCATCCATATCGCGGGCGATCTGCCTGTCCATGTGGCAGACGCACATCGGCATTTGTGGCCCGTTTCCGATTGGAAATTTGTCTCTCCGGTTTCCTATTGGGACCCAGACCACCATGGCCGCAGCTTCATGCTCTTCGAAGCGATCCTAGGGATTGGTCTGTCGGCTTTGCTGTTCACGCGTTTCAAGGCTTGGTTTATTAGAGTGATAATTCTCACATGCGTTGTGGCGTATATTGCTGTACCCACCTATTTCGTCTGGCAGTTGGGATGAGGTTCCGCGTTGGCTGTTGACCTTTTGACATTTGAAGATTTCCCGGAAGGCAAAGAGTTCCCATTGGGACCGGTCACCGTAAACGCGGAAGACATCATCGATTTCGCCACTCAGTTCGACCCGCAGCCCTTTCACATCGATCCGGACTCGCAGCAAGCCGCACAAGTGGGCGGTCTCATCGCTTCCGGTTGGCACAGTTGCGCCCTGCTCATGAGAATGATGTGCGATTCCTATCTGCTCCACAGCGCCTCGGACGGGTCATCGGGTTTGGACGAAGTGCGTTGGCTCAAACCGGTCCGTCCGGGGGATACGCTCTCTGGAACGTCCACTGTGGTCTCAAGTCGACTTTCAAAATCAAACCCCGAGCGCGGGATCATTATCTTTCGCTACGAAGTGCGGAACCAGCACGGCGACGTGGTGATGGAGGTGTCCGGCAGCGGCATGGTGGCCACTGCGTCAGCGGCGCAGGAACGTGCCGCTTCGTTCGGAGATCGTCCATGAGTGACAAAACTGTTTTCGAACTCTTAGAACCCGGACTGGTGCAAAACCTCGGCCACCATACATTTGGCCGCGAAGAAATCATCGAGTTTGCCCGCAAGTTCGATCCCCAGCCGTTTCACCTATCCGACGAAGGCGCGCAAAACAGCCATTTCGGCGCTCTTTGCGCCTCCGGCTGGCACACGTTCAGCGTCTGGATGCGTCTGAACATAGACAACGGCCGCAAAGAGTTGGAGCGCCTGTGCGGCCAGCCCATCACGGCGGATACGTTCGGCCCGTCGCCGGGAGTGCGCAATCTTAAATGGAGCAGCCCGGTTTATGTGGGCGACACCATCACATACACATCAACACTTACCGGAAAGCGCAAAAACCCCAAACGGCCCGGCTGGGGCATGATGATGAGCCACTCGCAGGGCATCAATCAAAACGGTGTTGTTGTGTGCTCAATGGACGGAGCGGTGACGATAAGGACCCAGTGACCGGCATTATGATCGGACTATGACTGGCACAGTGGCTCGCCCGGTGTTTGGCACGATGACCGCAATTGGGTGCCGCGACCAGTTTTGGCTTAGTCCCCTTCGAACTCAACCAGTGTGCGTACGGGAACACCAAGATCTTCGATACGCTTGCGTCCGCCGAGATCTGGCAGATCAATCACAAAACAGGCCGCAACCACCTCGGCACCGATTTCTTTGAGCAGTTTCACCGCCGCTTCCGCTGTGCCGCCAGTTGCGATGAGATCGTCCACCAACAGCACCTTTTGACCCGGCCTCACGGCATCACGGTGCATCTCCATCTCGTCCACACCATATTCCAAGGAATAGGCGATGCTCACCGTATTGCCGGGCAATTTGCCCTTCTTCCGAACGGGCACAAACCCGGACGTCAACTGATGGGCGATTGCCCCGCCCAAGATAAAACCGCGCGCTTCAATGCCGGCAACATGGTCCAAACCGATCCCGATATAGGGATGAACCAATGCATCGCACGCACGGCGAAACGCCCGTGCATCTTGCAGCAGGGTAGTGACATCGCGAAAAACAATACCCGGTTTCGGATAATCGGGGATTGCCCGGATACTGTCCCGCAATTCTTCGGTCAGTGATTTTTCCATCCCGCATCCGCTCCTTCAGTCAAACGTCATAGATGTTTATCCCATCGCACTCTGGCTCAAACAGGATGCTGACGCATCACAAAAAAGCCCCGGATGGTGTCATCCGAGGCTTAAGAGTTCGAAGCGGCAGGCAAGCTTAATGCGGAACGTTCGCCCACACCCGCTTCTTGGTGAAGTACAGCAAGCCGGCAAACAGCAAGAGGAACATGATGATAATGAAGCCGCGCTGTTTGCGGTCCGGCAAACCAGGCTCAGCAGCCCACATCAGGAATGCGGATACGTCCTGCGCGTACTGATCGACCGTTTGGGGTGTGCCATCGTCATAGTCCACCACGTCGTCGGACAGGGGAGCGGCCATGGCGAGGGCTGTGCCAGACGCGAAATACGGATTGTAGTGCAGCCCGTCCAATACGTCGACGCCCTCGGGCTCTTCCTCAGGATAACCGGTCAGCAGCGAGTAGATGTAGTCCGGCCCACTTTCTGCATACATGGTGAAAATGTCGAAGATGAAAGTCGGAAACCCCCGCTCCACCGCACGTGCTTTGGCAATCAGCGAGAAGTCTGGCGGCACCGCACCACCGTTAAGCGCGGCCGCTTCTTTTACGTTTGCGTAAGGACCAACAAACCGGTCTGTCGGGCGCGCGGTGCGCTCAAACATTTCACCGTCTTCATTGGGCCCGTCGGTGAGTTCAAACTCAGCGGCGTAGGCTTTGATCTGATCCTCGGTGTAACCAAGGTCGGCCAGATTGCGATAAGACAGCAGGTTCATCGAATGGCAGGACGCACAGTTTTCCGTGTAGACCTTAAGACCACGCTGCAACTGCGCCTTGTCCCATTTGCCAAACGGACCAGCGAAGCTCCATTCCACTTCACGCGGTTTTTTCTTTGGGTAGGCGGCGGCTTCCGCACCATCCTGCGTGGCAAGCGCACCGAAGGACACACCTGTCACCACGAGCGTGGCCACTATGCCCTTCGTCAGGCACTTGTTTATGGCGGTCATGGCCGCAGCGCCAAATCCCAGCTTTCCAAAAACAGTCATCATGAGAACGTTCACTCCAGAAGCCCGCATACACTCATGCGAACATATCGTCAGTCGAAAGAGGATTGGCCCCGCATCCTCAAGCGGGTGCGGAGCCAGATAGGCCGGTTAGGCTTTTGTTTCCGGTGCAGCGGCTGCACCTTCCAATTGGGCAGCACCTGCGCCGGACGCTTTGCCCAACACCGCATCAGTAATGCTGGCTGGACGCGGTAGCGGTTTTTCAAACCAGCCAAGCGCCGGCATGATCACCAAGAAGTGCAAGAAGTACCAGAAGGTCGACGCTTTAGTGAGCGGGATCCAGATACCTTCGGCAGGGCGCGAACCCAGATAGCCGAGGAAGATCGCGTTTGCCACAAACACCCAGAAGAAAATCTTGTACATCGGGCGATAGTTTGTGGAACGCACGTCAGATGTGTCCAACCAAGGCACAAAGAACAACACCGCAATCGCGCCGAACATTGCCAACACGCCGCCAAGTTTCGAATCCATCAAAATGATTTCGGTGAACGGGATGGTGATGTTGAAGTCCACGGCTCGCAGCACAGCGTAGAAGGGTAGGAAATACCACTCCGGCACGATGTGTGCAGGCGTCTTCAACGGATCCGCTTGGATGTAGTTGTCCGCGTGACCAAGATAGTCTGGCAGGAAGAATACGAAGTAGACGAACACGATGAAGAACACGACCAGTGCCAGTGCGTCCTTGATGGTCGCATAGGGTGTGAATGGTACAACATCCGTTTTTTGCTTCACTTCCACACCGGTCGGGTTGGTCTGGCCGGTCACGTGCAGTGCCCACACGTGCAAAATCACAATGCCGAAGATCATGAACGGCAGCAGATAATGCAGTGAGAAGAAACGCGTCAGCGTAGCGTTACCAACATTGTAGCCGCCGAGCAGATACTCGCGCACACTCTCGCCCACCAGCGGAATGGCGGAGAAGAAGCTGGTGATCACCTGCGCGCCCCAATAGGACATCTGACCCCAAGGCAAGACATAGCCCATGAAGGCAGTTGCCATCATCAGCAAGTAAATGATCACACCCAAAATCCACAGCACTTCGCGAGGCTCTTTATACGAGCCGTAGTAGAGGCCACGGAAAATATGGATGTACACCGCCACAAAGAAGAAAGACGCGCCCACGGCGTGCCAGCTCTGCATGGTCCAGCCAAATGCCACATCACGACGCAGCAACTGGACGCTTTCGAAGGCGTATTGCGCATCAGACGTGTAATGCATCGCGATCCAGACGCCGGTAATGATCTGTGAGACCAGCACCACCATAAGAATGCCACCGAACGTGTAGAAATTGTTCAGGTTGCGGGGAACAGGGTAGGACACAAAACTGTCATACATCAGCCGTGGCAGAGGCAGACGGGCGTCCATCCATTTCATAAAGCCGTTGGACGGCTGATAGCTTGAGGGGCCACTCATCGTTCAGTCTCCTTTTGCTAGGCTTGATCAGTGCCGATAACGAGGGTGTCCTCGCTGGCAAATACATAGGGCGGCAATGGCAGGTTCACAGGCGCAGGACCTTTGGTCACACGGCCTGTAACGTCAAATATCGAACCGTGGCAGGGGCAAACCCAGCCGTCCAAGCCCACGTCCACTTTCGTCGGCACGCAACCAAGATGGGTGCAATTGGCCGCAATGATTGTCCACTTCGCATCGGAACCTTCAACCGAGGCGATGCGGCCTTCCACCGGGGCATAGTCCCGGAATACATCTTGCGAAGCTTCTGTCGCAGCAGTCACTTCCTCTTCCGTCAACTTACGGATGAAATACGGAGCGCCACGCCAAATCACGACCACTTGTTGGCCTTCTTCAATGGTGGACACATCGATTTCAGTTGGCGCGCCAGCAGCTTGTTCGCTGGCATTGGGACCGAGCGAGGCTATCAGAGGCCACACGATCCCGCCGACAGCAACGACACCTGCAGCGCCGGTCGCTATAAAAAGAAAATCGCGTTTGCCAGCGTCGTGGTCGCTTGTTTGATGATCGCTCATCGACCAATCCTTTCAGGTCTTCAACGTTCAGTGTGCCAAGAACTTGTGGTCCAATCAGCGATAAGGATGTACCCCTTTTCGCCTATGTTTAACCCCGCGCGCGAGCGCATGCGCACGTTCGCGCCTCAGCCATGGCGGCTGTTTGACTTGAACTGTATGTATTGTCCAGCCTAACCCACTACCAAACGGCAGTTTGTCGCAAACAATAAGTCCAATATCCAACGCCGAATGGGACTGCTGACACGGAAACCCCACCCGACACTGCGGCCTGCGCCCCGACGGATTAAAGCCGGGCGTGAACCCCATTGGCCTTAAATGAGACGTCGGGGTCATTCTCAACCATATCGACAGACAGCATGAAATGGCCACCGGCCAATTCATCGGCAAAAAACGTTTCAAGTGTCTGAAAGATCAACGCCCCCGCCGTCTTCTTTGCTTCCAGCGAACGTCCGGAACCGATTCGCAGCACGACCGATAGATATGCATTGTCCTTGTGTCGATCCGCGATGGCATAAATCTCAGCCCGATGGAACCGCACGCGGATGCCTCCCAAAGGAAAAACACCACTGGCAACGGCAGCGTCGTAAAGAGTGTTTTGCAACATCTCTATATCGCACCTTTCGGCCAGATTGGCGGAATAGTCCGCGACGAGATGCGGCATGACGAAACCTCTTCAAATTCAAATTCAAACCTGACATGCGCCGGATCATGGATCGGATGCGCCTCGTTGTGCTAGCCTTGAAATTAATGAGCTTTGCCAGCTCCCAACGCCCCCGATATCGCATCCAAAGCGCCATGTTGACCATTGAAGCCGACGACCTGTCCCGTGGCGACATCGCCCGCCTCTTGCAAACCCATCTCGATTTTTGCCGGGCAGCCTCACAACCGCAAAACGTTCACGCCCTCGATTTGGATGGCTTACGCGTGCCCGAAATCACGTTCTGGCGTGCCACTGAGGATGAGACGCTTCTGGGTTGCGTGGCCTTGAAAGAACTGGACGCGGAACATGGCGAGATCAAAAGCATGCACACACTGCGGGCAGCGCGTGGCCGGGGTGTGGGACAAGTACTGCTTGACCATTTGATAGTGACAGCGCGGAAGCGAGGTTACAAACGGCTCAGTTTGGAAACGGGCACCATGAAAGAGTTTGAAGCCGCACGGCGGCTCTACCAACGCAACGGCTTTTCCGACTGTCCACCTTTTGCGGACTATTTCGACAGCGAAGAGAGCGTCTGCATGACAAAGGTGCTGTAGCGTTTATTCGCCTAACCCTTGTCCAGATCACGATGAACATTGGGGCCTGGCGTTGGGCCTGTGTCCGGTCGAATGTTGGGATTGCGCAACAGTGGTGTGGTTACGGACACATCGGGCTTGGCTTCCCGCGCCACGATGTAAAGACCGCTGGCGATAATGACGGCTGATCCAACACCGACCCAAAGGTCGGGCAACTCGTCGAAAAACAGCGCACCGAACAAAATCGCCCATAACATCTGGCTGTATTGCATGGGCGCGATGACGGAGGCTGCGGCCCTTCGATAGGCGCTGATGATGCAAACCTGTGCGGCAACCACCATGAGGCCGATGGCGGCCATCAACGCCATGTCGGTAAGCACCATGGGCTTGAACACAAACGGTTGCAGCGCCGCCATGGTGAGAATGCTGGCATACATGGGATACAGTATAATCACCGTAGCCCGTTCCGTGCGGCCCAGTTTGCGCACGACGATGGCTGCAAGCGCACCACCACACGCGGCCACCAAAGCGGCACCGTGGCCGATGGAAAAATCCGCACCGCCCGGCCGGATCACAATCAACACGCCCACCAAACCGACCAGCACTGCCAATCCGCGCCGCAGCCGGATGGTCTCTCCCAGCAAGGGAACGGCCAACACGGTGATGAGCAATGGTGTTGCAAAAATCAGCGCATAGACCTCCGCAAGCGGCAGAACTGAAAATGCGTAAAACGCGGCAGACATGGTCACCACATTGGTGAGGGCGCGGGCAGCCAACAACCAAGGGTGGTGCGGGCGGAAATTGTCCAACCGGTGGTCCGCCGCCATCATGATCGTGACCGGTATAAAGGAAAACAACCCCGCCACAAACAGGATCTGAAAGACCGAATAGGTGCTGCCAAGATGTTTGACGATCGCATCATGACCGGAAAACAGCGCAAAGGCGGCAAACCCAAACATCAAGCCCGCCAGTGGCGACATGGCAAAGCCCACCTCTGTTGACTGAGATGAGGGTTGAGCACTCATTGTGCGCGTCTCCAAAAAGGTCTCAAGGCACAGCCAGAGGCGTCAAACACGCAAATGTGCCACCACGTTTTCGATCATGCGCATACCAGCATTTTGACCAAGGCTCATAATGCTTTCGGGATGGAACTGAACAGCCGCAACCGGTTCGCTTTCGTGTTCAAAACCCATGATAACCCCGTCCGAGGTTTCGGCAGTTACCACGAAACCATCGGGCAGCTTTTGACGATCCGCATAGAGCGAATGATAGCGCCCCACGGTCAGTTCACGGTCGAGGCCTGAAAACACAAGTGAGTTTCCTTGGGTTGTGATCCGCGATGGTTTCCCGTGCATGGGATCCTCCAACTGCGCCAGTGCCCCACCATAACTCTCGGTCAACGCCTGAAGGCCCAAACACACGCCAAAGATCGGAAGATCGCGGCCGCGCGCAAGTTTGATGGTGGCATCGCAGTCGAAGTCTTGCGGATTGCCGGGACCGGGGGACAGCACCACAAGATCGGGTTCAAACGTGTCAAAAACCGCCTTCGAGACGGGTGAGCGAACGGTGCTGACCTCCGCACCGGTTTGACGGAAATAGTTGGCCAGCGTGTGAACGAAACTGTCTTCGTGATCGACCAGAAGGATGCGCCTCCCCTCTCCCACTTGGGCAGACGTGCGACTGGAAGCATCCGCATTGGATTGCCCGGCTTCCCGAACAGCGGTCAACATGGCGGACGCCTTCAACTCGGTTTCGGCTTCCTCTTCCTCGGGCACACTGTCATTCAACAGTGTTGCACCTGCGCGCACTTCGGCAATACCGTCTTTAATGCGCACGGTGCGCAGGGTTAGGCCGGTGTTCATGTTGCCGTTAAAGCCAACCATGCCCACAGCACCGCCGTACCAAGCACGCGGGCTTTTCTCGTGTTGTTCGATGAACCGCATAGCCCACAGCTTCGGTGCGCCCGTCACGGTGACCGCCCATGCGTGAGACAAAAAGCCGTCAAAAGCATCCATGTCTTCGCGCAACCGGCCTTCGATGTGATCGACTGTGTGGATCAACCGCGAATACATTTCGATCTGTCGGCGCCCGATGACCTTAACTGAGCCGGGCTCGCAGACCCGGCTTTTGTCATTGCGATCCACGTCCGAACACATGGTGAGTTCGGACTCATCCTTTTTGGAGTTCAGCAGAGTGAGGATTTGTTCGCTGTCCTCAATCGGGTCCCGGCCCCGTTTGATCGTGCCGGAGATGGGGCAGGTCTCAATCCGCCGCTCTTCCACCCTAACGAACATTTCCGGACTGGCCCCAACCAGATATTCCTGCTCCCCCAGATTGATGAAAAACGAATAGGGGGACGGATTGATCTCTTTCAGTTTGCGCGAAATGGCCGACGGCGGGTTTAAGCAGCGCTCGGTAAAGACCTGTCCCGGCACCACCTCAAACAGATCACCACGACGGAACTTCTCCTTGGCCTTCTCCACCAGCCGGGCATATTCCCCCGGTTCATGGTCACCCCGGCCCGGGTCGTGAGAAGCGGGCTGAAAGGGCTCAATCGTTCCCCCACGTTCAAACGCCTCGGTGCTCTGACCGTCGAACGCAAACTCATAACGCTGCTTCCAAGCCTGTGCAGCGTGGTGATCCACCACCAGGATTTCGTCCGGCAGATACATGACCATGTCGCGTTGATCGTCCGGCCTCTTCAACCGTGTTTTAATCGCATCGAACTGAAAGGCGATATCGTAACCAAAGGCACCGTAAAGGGCGAGGTTTGCATCTTCGTCGCTGCGAAACAGGGCTACCACGGCGCGCAAAACGGAAAACACGGTGGGCGCGCGGGACCGCTGTTCCTCGCTGAGCACACCGTCCGGGTCTTTGACCGTTATGGATAAATGATCAGGCTCGCGTGTCATTGACGCGATGTGCGGCTCATCTTTGAGAGCCGTCTCCAAAAACCCCAGGAGCACCTCACCGCGCTCGTTATATGTTTCCACACGCATGGTACGTCCGTTAGAGACGATGCCCAAAGGCGGGTCCACAATCGCGGTGTCCCAACGGGTGTAGCGGCCCGGATATTCGTAGTTGGATGAGAAAACTGCGCCGCGTCTGGTATCGAGTTGGCGCACATAGCTGTCGACCGCGTCGCCATAAGCAGTCGCTACCCGACTGCGTGTGATCTCAATGCCGCCTTCCGTTACGAACTCAAGTTGATCATGCGACTTGGTATTGGCCGCCTTTGCATCTGGCATTTAAGTCGTCCTTGTCTTGCGCCCGTTCATCCATGGTTACGACAATCGTCACGGCACAAAAAAAGCCGCCCGAATGAGGGGCGGCTAGGGTGTTTTACAACAAACGTTTCACAAACGCTTTCCCGGGCCGCTGCTAGCGGCCCCACCATGCGGAACGGAATGTGCGTGTGTTCATCATGCTTGTCTCGTACTGCCGTCGTTCGACAAAGACAAGCACGTTGATCGCTCAAAATCGCTCCAGGATCAATCGAGGATCACCCACGGATCACCCAGTATCACTCTGGCGAGGATGGGTCGTTTCACACGGTCTTTCGCCAGACAGGAGAAAGTGGAGACCCGAACCGGGCGGATGGTCCGGGCCTCCGTAGTTACCCGCTTGGCACGGGCGACACATCGAACTGAGGAAAAGCAGGGGGGTCAGTTCGACATGATAGGTGCGAATCATGTTTGATCGCGCATAAGTTGTGTATTGTTATGGCCGCAACTTGTAAACAAAATACTACTATAGATTGCATTATTGATTTTCTCACGCGCTGGAACGTGCTGCACACCAAGGGACCAACCGTGGCAAAGCCCAGCACCGATAAGAGTAACGCACTGTCGGGCCAAGCCAGTCAGGTCAGCGTCTGCAAACGTTCAAGGGCGCAAGAGACCCTCAGCGGTCGAGAACGTCTCGCAACTCGATCAGGTTCGAACGCACGCGCAGGACATAAAAGCCCATCGTGGCCAAGTGGGTGGGCATGATCCAACTGGCCTCACCACCGTTGGAGATGATCGCGGGCGTCATGTTTAACGCCGACCGGAACTGTTCTTCCGTGCGTATCCAGATTTGTTCCAGATTGCGATTGGCAAACACGTCCGCAAAGTCCGCGCGCACAGCCGTCATAATCCCGTAATAGGCGTAGAGCTGACCATAGGCGAACCAGAAACGGTCATCAGCGCGCGGATCAAACCAACCCAAATTGCTGGCCTCCATGCGGCTGCGCAAAATGTCCGAGGTTGACCCGATATCGCTGGTCACCCGATCCAGGAATTGAAGCAGATTGTCGGGCCGCGCATCGAAGTTCGAAGAGCACTTGGACAAGGCTTCATTAAAAAGATCGAGGCTGCGGGCGGCGCGGCGGTAGTTTGCCTGCGTGGTGGAGCGGGGGCCAAACGGATCAAACGAAAAGTACCAACTGTCCTCATCATAGGCGAGGCTCTGACGGGCATCCTGCAAATTCTGGTCAATGCTGGACGTTCCGCGGACCCGGCCCAGACGGTCCACCAGTTCCACAGAAACACGGCGCAAAGCTTGGTTCACACCCAGTTGGAAGGCCGCTTTATTGTCCATGAAGGGCGTGTTTTTCCACTCCACCCCGAAGAAGCCAAGCTTCGACAGAAACATGGAAGGCACCCAGTTGTTTTGGTTGACGTTGAAGTCCAACAGATCAACCGAAGCCTGCACCATGCGTGAGGGGACACACTGCGTCGCGCCAATCGCAGGCGCGGGCGCACCGGGCTGCGTATCAGACTGCGCCTGCGCGTCGGGTTCATCGGGATTACCAACAGCGGCACCGTCTGCTCCCGTGGTCGTCGTATCTGCAACCACGGGAGACACGGCACCAGCAGACAAAGCCACTTGTGCGCCAACGCCATACTTCTTGGCATAATCAGGGTCGTAGCCGTGCCAAACCTGCGTGGCGTAGATGAAGTAGCCATAGCCCGCCAAAATTACGAGCAGGATCGCTGCGACAGAGCCTTTGATGATCCAGCCACGCTTGCGAACCCAAGCCGTGAACGCAACAAAAGGCCACAACACCAAAGCGATGAGCCAGCCAATGCCCTGTCCCATCCGGTGAAACACCATCGTGAAAAAGTTCACCACCGGGTCCAGCATCACACAATCCTTTTCGGCGCCTTAGTTGGCACCACACATTGAAATCATCTTGTTTCGGACTTTGGTTCAGTCCGAAAGGCCAAACATATCACGGCGCAAAGCCGTCTTGTTTTCGAGATAGGCCTTGGACACGCTTTTCACAACGTGCGCGCGGCGTTCCGCGCCCCACTCTTCATAATCTTCATAAAAAGACGGCTTGTTGAAAACATAGCGGGTCAAATAGTCGAACGGCACATAATCACCGATCAAACGGTTCACCAACCACGCATCTTCATGGCCCGGCCGCGCACGGGACAATATAAAGCGACCACGCGGATCAACTTCTTCCATGTCGATATTCGACCAGCTTTCCAACTGCCGCTTTGCCCACTGGAGAAAAGGCAGAGTCCCTTCCCTGTCCACCAGACGGGCGTTGTCCTTCACCCAGCCATTGAGCCATCGATGATTCCAAGGTTTCGGGTTGGCATCCTCGTCCTCATGGAAAGCAAGGGCTGTCACCAACATGCGAATGCGATGGTCCAGCAATCCAGATTCTTCGATCCAACGGCCTCGAGGCATCTGCACCCGGCCTGTCTCCACCAAAAAACGATAGACCAAATCACCGTCCCGCGCATCGATGTAGCTGACTTGCCAAGGACGAGACCGGCGGAAACCGGGTGCGTCCGGGTTCCCGATAACGGTGGTCTGATCAGGATCGATGAAAATGTAGACGCCATCGAAATGGCTTGTCCAAAACGTATTGTGACGAAACACCAACTCGCTCGGCACGAGATCATTGTTGCGAATGTCACCGCACACAACCGCCAGATCGACCATCTCTTGAAGCATCGCATCATCGCGCCATGCGTCCGGCTCCTTACGCAATCGGTCTATTGAGCGACGTAACTTGAGCGCCTGACGGGACAAATCAGTGCCCGTGAAAACCTTAAACTCAATCTGCTCAATCGCCAGAAGGTCTTCGATGTCCCGCGCTTCCAAGACCGGGTCATCGATCTCACCATAGACCACATCGCGAATGGTCAGCGCGTTGATAACCTTCGCGTTGGCGGCAAAAAACTCGTGCATCAATTGACCGGTATTCGAAAACGCGGTGTGCACCACGGGCAAAAACTGTTGCTCTGGGGACAAGATAATGAACCGGCGATTGATGCCGCCCGGATCAAGATATTGCCGATCCCCCAGCTCTTCGGCGACCTCAGGGGAAAACCCGGTCATATCGATGCGAAACGAGTTGAGCACCGTGGGTTTCAAATTGAACCCAACCAGCGCCTGATTGTAACGGTCGATCAGATGCGGTTCGTCCACCCGCATCATGCGGCCGTAAATCAACTCGGATTCTTCCAGCAGTTTCATGCCACAGCCTCAAAAATCTGAACGCCAGCCTCGTGCGCTGCGCGGCTCAAATTCTTGTCCAACGTGGCCAGTGGAAGCGATTTCCGTTTGGCAAGTTCGAGGTAACAAGCGTCGTAAACTGAAAGGCGATGCTTCTCAGCCAGTTTCGGCATCACCGTCCAGGCAGCATCCAAACCCTCATTATCGTATACGAAACCGAGGGCTGAAAAATCCTCCAAAGCTCGATCCCTTAAGCCAGCATCAATTCTCGATCGCCGAACAGCCATAGCAAGCACATTGGCAAATTCCAGTTTGAAGAACACAGGCGACATCGCTCCGCCTTGGGCTATCTCGGCCAAAACCGCATCTGCCAAACGGCTAGTTTCGTCGGGCAAAGTCCAGGCAACTGCAACAGACGCATCCACGACAAGCTTCAACGTCTACCCTCGTTGATCATATCTTTGATTGAGAGGCCCTTTAGCGTGTCTTTGGGCAAGCTTTCTCGCAACTCGCGGATGCGCTTTACAGCCTCTCTACGGCGGGCCACCACCGCTGCTTCATCATCCTCGGCTTTCACCAGTTTGGCAACAGGCTTACCGTGACGGGTGATCGTCACTTCTTCCCCAGCTTCCACCTTGTCCAAAAGCGAACTCAGCTGATTGCGCGCTTCATATGTGCCAACGGTTTCCACGGGCTATCCAATCTTAGATCAGCATTCTGGCTAACCTAGCCAACATAGTGGAAGACCAAGTGAGCTTCAACAACATGCTTTACCACCGCCCCTCAGCCTTCATGGTTTCGATTTCGCCAATTGCTTTCTCACGCTGACGCTCGCGGCGAATGATCTCTTCCACAGCGGCATTATCGCTCTTGTCTGTGTAGCGGAACTCGGAGTCCGCGTAGCGGTTGATCTCCTGCATCACCATATCCATCGTGAACGGGGAGCGCAGTTCCGCAATCATGTCGCGTTTTGTCTCATAGTTTTTATGCATAAACACCGCCGGATCTTCGAACCATTCATCGGGCAATTCGATGTCCATAGCGCGCATTTTAATCGCGTCAGTGATGTTCTTGATCGCACGACCTGTAAAACGTGGTTCAGCCAATTTTATACGGTGCAGGTAAGTGCCCACATCTGCCATCGTCTTGGGCTCGCCCACCTCGTCCATGAAACGGTTGTAGACCTCTAACAAGCCGCCCTCTTGCGGTTTGGAGAGTTGCGAATAAGCCTCTCCAACCGCCTTTTGAATCACCTGCGCTTCAAATAGCTCATGATCGCCCAAGGGTATCGCGTGGTTCTTGCCAGCCAAAAGCGCAAAAATATCGATATAGTCGTCTCGCGTTTGCGGACCGTCCACCAGCCAACGCGCACCGGCCCTCTGGCGCAGGGCGTCATCCACGTTTTCAGGATAGTTGGAAAACATTCCAAACGAGCAATTTCCCCGCACCACCGTGTTGGCGCCGGCAAAGCTCTCCATCAACACAGCCGTGATTTCCTGTTGGCCGGCGCTGGCCCGATCATCCGACCGTTTAGCCGCAATCTGGTCAATGTCATCCACCGTTCCAAAGCCGATGGTCTTTGGGTTGAGCACATTGTTGATGAACTGCTTGCAGTTTTGACCGCTTTTACCTTGGTAAGACGATATCTCGTCGACACCGAAGTTTTGATAGGTGAAGCCGTAACCGGCAACCTGGCAATAGTCGTTCACCATGCCTGCGATCATCTGGATCAAAATGGTCTTACCCGTTCCCGGTGAGCCATCGCCAATGAACGTGAAAAGAAAGCCGCCCAAATCCACAAACGGGTTCAGTTGGCGTTCGAAGTCATAGGCCATCAACATCTTGGCAAGCTTGATGGACTGATATTTTGCGATGTGGTTGCCGATAATCTCATTGGGCTTTTTGAACTGCATGACCAGTTTGGAGCGCTTCGCACCCGGTGCCACATCAAACCCGTTGAGTTCAAACCCATCACTTTCAAGCCGCAAATGGGTTTGTTCAAACGATCCCAAGGCCGAGAACCGGCCCTTGCGCAAAAGCAATTCATCAAGGGCGAGACGAGCAGCTGCTCTTGCCCGTGCCGCCATTACTCTGTCGTCGCTCGCGCCCGCCACGGCGTCATCCAGACACGCGACCAAACCTTTCAGCGCATCTTGCGGCGTATCAAACAGGAAGTCCGGCTCAGCAACATCGCTGGCGGCCTCTCCATCCTCAGGCAGCATTTGCAGGAGGTAAGCGCTGGCTGAAAACGCTGCCACATAAGCACAACTTTCCACCAAGGGTCGGAAGCGCTCCAAATCGGCTCCGGATAGATCACCGGAAATGTTCTTTTTAGTCAGTGCGTCAAGTCCGGTTTGTTCGCTGAACTTGTCAGAAATCGCCAAAGCGACAGCCACCGCGCGACGCGCCTTATAAACCAGCCCATGTTGCGCCAGCGACAGCATACCATCATCGGGGGAGATCGCTGCGACGGACTGCGTAAACTCAACCTTGTTCGTGCTTTTGGCACCTGCCGACGAGACCGTCGACACAAAACGCCGACGCGTGCCAGCCAATTCGGTCGCGCTCTCGGCCTTGCCCGTCACAACCTGCACAAACTGCGTCACCATCGATTGCGCGACGGAAAGATGTTTCGAAATATCGCCTTCAGAAAGCGTGGTCAGTGCAGCATCCATAGAAATACTCCGGGATTAAGAAACGAGCTTCAAGAATGCGATGAGGGCAGCAACAACCCCTGAGCCCACTACATAGGGATAGAACTTAATTTGAGTTCGAATGTACTCTGTTTCCATTCGATATTTTTCGGAGACTGCACGGCTCTCCACAACCTGTTGACGCTTCAAGTGAAGATCGAGTTCTTGCTCTTCATCCATGCAAAAACACTAACTTACAATCACAGCAACAATTACCGCCACAAGTCCACCAATCGCAAATTTGACATAGTCATGCCAACCGCGATGGCCTTCTAGGTCACGCATATTGCGTTCCGAGATACGCTTTTCTTGAGCGTAGTACTCTTCCCAATCGTCTTTGTTCCGTTCTCGAGAAGCCATTCTACGTCCTCCGATTTCCAGTCCGCGTGCATTAGAAAACTTAATTGCGAACCAACTAAGCTCAAGTCTCTCCACGCATCAAAAATCACGCAGCACCTGCCCGCCGCTGACGACGTGGGTTTTGTAGCCATCAAACACCCGGTCACGTTCGCCGCTGGCGTAAATCGCTTGATAGGCCTCATGCGGGATCAAGGCGTGATTTTCATATGCACTGACGCCCATTCGGGTCGCGTCCAGATCGGTCGTGTCGATGTGGTAGGTTTGTTTGGCGGGAGTGGATCCCCAAAGCCCCCATTTGGCAGGGGTCTCAGAAATCGCGAACAGTTCCTGCAACGTCCACGTTAACATCCATGCGTTTTCCGGACGGGTGACTTTGCCCAGAATATCACCAACCAGACCACCGTTGGCCGTCACCCCGCTGGAATAGAACGGACCCATTACCACCCGCCGCAACTGGGTCGGATGTAACGTGTCGAAATCTGCATCCATGTTCGATGCGATCGTCGCCAAAGTAAGGCTGTAAGAAGAATTTTTCTCACAAAAATCGTCAAACTGATGTGCCAACTCGGGGTTCAACAGCCCTTCAATTGGCATCGGAATATCCAAACCTTTTTGAAGATTGCCATCGCGCCCCACCAGTTGCGCAATCATCTTGTCAGACGAATCTTCAATCACCGCCACATAACAAATCGGCAGATGGGCGGAGCCATCGAAAGCGCCCCAATGGACGATGTAGAAGGGTCGGCCGGTCTTGGGGTTCACCGATACCTTGACGGTCGTGGGCAAAACGAACGGTTTGAACACCGTCTCATTTTTCAACTCTTCTAAATAAAGCCGCTCCGCCATGGCCTGTTTCATGGGGGCCGGGAACTTCTTTTTGAGCAGGATGAAATCGATCATCTCTTCACGAAGATCATCGGCAGAGGGCATTTCCTTCAAACGCGAGTCGGCGACCGTCGCGTCCTTCGCCAAATCCAGGACATGTTGAAAGACAGGATAGCCAGACTCGGCCCTGTTGATACGAAACTTCTCCGAAAACGCCGTTCGGTTGCGCCAAGCGCGGAAGGATTGGCGCAACATCTCAATGTAAAGCGTTAAGATCGCCCCCACCAATTCATGGCGATAAAGCGGGGAGTTATCATCGCGCAGATAGGCGTCCAGCCCATCCAGCGCAGAGTCCGTGCTGCGAAAATAGCTCGCTATAGGATCATTCGCGGAAGACGCGTTTGAACGTCCGCCGGGTTTTGTCTTCGTCGCCACGTACGGTCTTTCTTCTAAGGACGCCAAACGGCCTTAGCCCTGCGCCACATAGTCGGCCTTATTGTGCTTATCCAAAACGTCCTGGAAACGACGGGCAAATGCTTCATCAGCCAGTTGCTTGCGGCGCTGAATGTCTTTGGTCGAGACCATGTTTTGCTCGTGCATTTCCAACAGATCACCAATATGGCTCTGCGCCGCCGCACCGATGCCGGCCATGGTGGTTTCGGCAGCCGTATCCACTTTGGTGCCCAGCGTGTTGATGCGGTGTGCCACTTCCTGCTGAGCAGCCGTTTTCAATGAATCTTCCAACGCCTTGTACAAGACGATGCGCTGTTCAGTGTCGATGGTCAGTTTGTTGATCAGAGTCGCCTGCGCTGCCAACTGGTTGTTGAGCGAATCGACAAAGGTTTGGAACATCGATGTGTAGCGTTCCAACGTCTGGCTCTCCGCCAGCAATTCCTGCTCTTTAGCTTGAGCGGCGTTATACTCTGTGGCCATTTCAGAGCGCTGCCCTTCTAACTCCGCCCGCTTGGACTGGTCGGTGGCAACGGAAATCTGATTTTCCATATCGATCAAGAGAGGGTTCAACTCTTCGATACGCGCCTGGGTCGTCTCCAGTTGTTCAATGGTCCCTTTGCGGCGCTCAATCACGGTGCGCAGGCTGTTTTCCGAGGTTTCATACCGCTCTTTCAAAACGGTCTCCTGCTCTTTGAGGATCCCAGTTATCGTGTCCGACTTAGTCAGCAGTTCTTGCAAGTTGCCGGCCAATGACATGTTACGAACGCGGTCAGTCCGCATACGTTGCGCACGCTGTTTGGAAAAAATGCCAACAATGGTTTCCCATGTCGTCATGCTCTTCATGCTTTCGAACTCTTCGCCAAAAACGTTCGTGGCGTCTTCGAGCCCGATGATCAGATCGGCAATATTCCCTTCCATCAGCTTTTGCTGGCTCAGCACATCTTGGATACGCGCATTCTCAATGTCGAAATCCGCATCGCCAATCGTTCCAGATTTGGACAATTTCTCCAGCACGACGCCGGATTGTTTCATCTTACCGCGCATCTCCTCAATGGTAGAGCGGGTCTTTTCAATCTCGGACTCAAATTTCGCCATGCTGGCCATAACATCTCTCCATGCGGCCGCCCATAGTTGGAGGCCAAGCTAAAAACACCTGCCACTAACTATAGAGCGTGTGTGGGGGATTGCCAGCAAAGACGCTGCTTTGCACAGCCGCCGGGGAGTGAAGCGTATCGGCAATAGGCTTGAAGGGAACACGGAATGAAGTCAGCCGCACAGCCGGGCGGCGATAATTGTCAAATCTGCAAAACCGCGGTCGAAATACCGCGCAACAGTTTGGCGTCATCAACACTCACTTTTTGGGCTTCAACCTTGCCGTCAATAACCAAAAACGAATGGCCGTGGACGAAGCTCCACAACATATAGGCGCGCTCCATAGCTTCGGGAGCGGACGCTTCGATCCCCAGACATTCTGCGGTGGCTTGTATAACAATGCCAAAAACCTGTTGTCCCGCTTGGGACAGTTCGTCGTCCCCCTGGTGGGCCTCCGTGAGGCCAAACACCAGACGGAACATGCCCGGCTCCTGCCGGGCAAAGTCAACATAGGTTTGCCCCAGCGCATCAAGACGCTCCTTGGAGCCCACCGGCAGATCGGCAATTGCAGCCAACATCTTCACTGACATGCGCTCCATGCACTCTAAAACCAACGCCTTGAGAATCGCTGGTTTGTCGGCAAAATGCTTATAAGGTGCAGCACTGGAAACACCGGCCAAACGGCTGGCCTCTGATATCGAGAAATTGGCATGGCCCTTGGTCTCGATCAGTTCTTGAACCGCAACGAGCAATTGGGCACGCAGATCGCCATGGTGATATCGCGATTTCGCTTCGACCAAGACCTTCATGCTCCCTTTTGAATGCGGCTGTCATCCGCGGTTTTACGTAGATGGCTGAGGTTTTTTTGCCATCACCCCAACCGGCCCCACGCATTCGTACGAGATTATAGACGAAAGCTCACGAAACACGCCCCGCCGTCGCCTCTGTGAATGCAAGGGGCCCGCAGCCCTTGTACGTTCCAACATGTCGCAACAACAAGCATGCGGTTTGTTTCTTTGTCATTTGATAATGTAAGTGATCATTACATATGTAGCAGGTATTAACTTATGCAAAACACTCAATTTAACCAAATTGGCAGAAAACGCGCATGGCTTCCACCACATCGTCACCCTCAGTCATGAAACGAGCGCTCCGCCGACTCTCCATCATAACGACAACTCTGATCGTCTTTGGCGTCGCTGTCGGCGCGATCATCTTGGCAACCAGCACTATATCAGATCGGGCTGCCGCCGTACCGGGCGTCACACCAGCACCCGTTGTCAGCATCGCCGTATCTAAGATTGCGTTTCAAGACAGCTACTCGGTTCAGCGTCGTTTTGTAGGACAAGTTGAACCCTTGCAGCGCACATCGATTGCTTTTGAACAAGGCGGCACACTTGTTTCAGTCAGCGTGGACGAAGGCGACACCGTCAAGAAAGACACCGTTTTAGCCACACTCGATACAAGACTGCTAGAGGCTGAAAGAAGCCGTCTCACCGCCTCCAAAAGGGCGCTTCAAGCACAGGCTGATCTGTTGAAGCGCACGGCAGACCGGCAAACAAAACTGCAAAATAGAGGCTTCGCCAGCAATCAGGCGATGGACCAAGCCGTGTTTGGATTGGCGGAAGTCAATGCGCGTTTGGCGGAGATCGATGCCGGTTTAGTTGCAAACTCCATCCAGCTCGAAAAAGCCGTCATCCGCGCTCCTTTTAGCGGTCGCGTGGCACAACGCTTTTTGGACGCCGGTGCAACAGCTGCAGCCGGTGCGCCTGTTGTATCGCTCTTGCAAAATGCCGATGCACAGTTTCGCGTTGGGATCACTCCATCTCTCGTTGCGTCGCTCAGCAAGGACCAGATTTTCGAAGTTAACTTCGGAACCGAACAGCTTAAAGCCAAACTGATCTCCATCTCGCCCGATGTAATCGCCACGACCCGCACGCAGATCGTACGCTTCGAGTTGGAGGACGGTGGCAATTCCCTATTCGGGCAGACTGGCACCCTCGTCCTTTCACAGCGCATTGCGCAGTCAGGAGCCATGGTACCCATCAGCGCCTTGGAAGAAGGCGTACGCGGATTGTGGAGTATCAAGACCGTCGTTCAGCGCGCTGATAACAGTACGGTCGTCGGCAAGGAAGCCGTAGAGATCGTGCACGCCACAGAAGACGCAGCCTTCGTGCGCGGCACGTTTGGAGATGGAGCACGCTTTATAACAGACGGCCCACATCAGGTAACCGTCGGCCAAAGGATCAGCATCGTGGGAGCGGAACCCAGCAACGGTGCGAAGGCGTCAAACTGATGGACACGCTTACCTTTCGCGAACCACGCGTCGTTGCGCTGATTTTGTTCGTCCTCATTTCGGCGGGCATCTCTTCCCTGTTGGCCATTGGTCGACAAGAAGATCCCACCATCACCAATCTGTTCGCCACGGTCACCGCACCCTATCCGGGGGCGGAGCCCGGCCGTGTTGAAACGCTGGTGACCGCCAAAATCGAAGATGAACTGCGCGAAATCCCTGAAATCGACACCATTGAATCCGTCTCCTCCACCGGCATCTCAATCGTGCAAATCGAACTGGCAGACACGATTCCAGATGATGCGATTGAGCAGATTTGGTCGCAGGTTAGGGACGCTTTGGTCGATGCGCGCCAGGAGTTCCCACCCGGAGCACAGGAGCCAGAATTCTCGTCGGACGGCGCTGGCGCTTTTGCAGCAATTGCCAGTTTCAGCGCCCGCCACGCGCGCGTGCCCATGACCGTTATCAAACGCTACGCAGACGATCTGGCGGATGAACTGCGTAATGTCTCCGGCACGAAATTGGTGGAAGTGTTTGGCGCGCCCAATGAAGAAGTTCTCATCACCCTCAATCCCGAACGGACTGCAGCACTGGGACTAACACCGGACATGGTTTCGAGTGCTATCGAGGCAGCCGATAGCAAAACTCAAGCCGGGCGCCTGCGCAGTTCCACGGGCGATTTCGTCATCGAAGTTCAGGGTGAAGTAAAAGCGCTAGACCGTTTACGAGATGTGATCGTTGCACGGGACGCGGCAGGGCAAGTTACGCGGCTCGCCGACGTCGCAAACGTCACACGAGGCCCCCGCTGGCCCAATGAAGAAATTGCAAAACAAAATGGCAGACCCGCCATATTGGTGGCGGCAAAGCTCGAAGACGGCTTGCAAGTCGATGTATGGAGTGCAGACGTTCGCGCGGCCATTGAGGCCTATCAACCAAACGTGCCCGGCGGCTTGGAACTTGCGCTGGTGTTTGACCAAAGTACCTATACGGCAGACCGCTTGATGGAAGTGGGTCAAAACATGCTCATCGGTATCGCGCTTGTGGTGGGTGTGTTGTTGATCACGCTAGGGATTCGAGCGGCGTTCATCGTCGCAATCATCCTGCCTGTGGTATCGTTGGCCACGCTTGCGACCATGAACATCATGGGGTTGGCGATCCACCAAATGTCCGTGACAGGTCTTATCGTGGCACTGGGTTTGCTGGTGGACGCAGGCATCGTGATGACAGATGACGTGGGTCAACGCATTCGACTGGGCGTGGCCAGAGCGGAAGCCGTCAGCCAGTCGGTGCGGCGGCTGTTCGGTCCTCTGTTTGCATCGACGGTTACGACGGCACTGTCCTTCACACCGATGATATTGCTGCCCGGCCCAGCGGGAGATTTTGTCGGCTCCATCGCCATGGCCGTGGTGATCATGCTGATCTGGTCTTTCATCGTTGCCATCACAGTGACACCAGCCATCGCGGGCTGGATGATGCCTGCAAAGGCGAGTGCGTCAACATTGCAATCCGGCATACCAGGCGGACCAGTCGCTTGGCTGTTTTCAAAAAGCCTCGCCTGGTCTGTCGCCAATCCGGTCCGTTCGATCGCGCTGGCGCTTATCCTGCCGGTGGCTGGGTTCTTGTCCATGCCGACCCTCACGGCGCAGTTTTTTCCCGGTGTGGATCGCGATCAGTTTTACATTGAACTTGATGGCATGCCCGGCATGCCGCTCACCAAGACGGCCGAAATCGTGGAACGGCTGGACGAAAAACTGGCCGAGGAAGACTCCATCACGAATGTAAGCTGGGTGGTGGGGAAATCAGCCCCCGGTTTCTACTACAACATCGTCGGTGGTCGCGATAATGCGCCGGGCTACGCCCAAGCCCTCATCACCACCAGCTCTGCTGCAGCCACGGAAGAACTCCTCCCCCGTTTGCAGAGGAATTTGGCAGCCGTGGCACCCGAGGTTCAGGTGCTGGTACGTGGACTTGTCCAAGGACCACCGGTTTCCGCACCGGTTGAAATACGCCTTGTCGGGCCAAACCTTGCAACGCTGAAGGCCTATGGCGATCAGGTTCGTGAAATTCTTTTACGGCTGGATCCTGTCACTGTAACCCGAAGCACCGCCAATGCGGGCGCTCCCAAGGTTGCGGTGGATGTTGATGAAGCGAAAGCCCGTCTTCTTGGTTTGGATTTGGCGTCGGTCAGCCGTCAACTGCAGGCCGGACTGGAAGGTGTTGTTGGCGGGTCCATGGTCGAAGGTACGGAAGAGTTGGATATACGAGTGCGCCTTGGAAACGATGTGCGGGGCAACCTGGCAGCCATTTCCGACCTCACCATCGTACCCCCCGCCGCAGCATCTGCCACCGCTCAAGGCGGCTTCAACGGCGTTCCCCTGTCGGCCATTGCTGAAATCAAACTGGTTCCCAGCGACGGCTCCATTACGCGGCGCAATGCCGAACGCGTCAACACTGTTCAAGCGTTCCTATTGCGCGGCGTGCTGCCCGAAGAGGCCTTAAAAGCGGCCCAAGCCGAACTGGAAAAAAGCGGCTTTCAACTCCCAGCGGGCTACCGGTTGGAGCTTGGTGGTGACAGTGATGCACGTTCAAACACGCTGAACAATCTGCTGGCTTCCATCGGGCTTATTGTAACCTTGATGATCGCCACCATCGTACTGACCTTCAATTCCTTCAGACTGTCCATGATCGCAGCTGTCGTCTGCCTTCTATCAGCCGGCCTGAGCATCTTGGCCTTGGCAGTCTTCCAATATCCGTTTGGCATCAACGCCATCATCGGCGTCATTGGCTCAATTGGTGTATCGATCAACGCAGCCATCATCATATTGACGGGCCTGCAAGCGGACAATGATGCAAAATATGGAGATCGCGACGCCATGGTAAGTGTGGTCATGCGATCTAGCCGCCACATCGTCAGTACAACGATCACCACGTTTGGCGGTTTCCTGCCCCTCATTTTGGCTGGTGGAGGTTTTTGGCCACCCTTTGCGATGGCAGTTGGCGCCGGAGTACTTCTGTCGACGGTAGTGTCGTTCTACTTCACCCCACCCATGTTCGCGCTGCTCTATGCGCGCAAGCGCAAGGCTCAGCAGAGTATGGAACCGGATTGTCTTGAAACCGGTAACGACAGTAAGCAAACAGCAAGCTTGGAACCTGTACCACTGGCGGCGGAGTAGAGAACCTTAAACACCCACTTCCCGCACCAGCACTTTCAATACCTGGCGTTTTACACGGGAATAAAAACTCTCCGGACGACCTTCGATCAGCGTCACTCCGCGAAGGGCCATGGGCGGCATGGCCGTGGCTTGGCCAGCGTTTTTTGAACTGGCCACAACCGGGTCCAGCACCACAGCAAAAGCAGCCTTGAGAGGGCGCAAGTCATTGGGATCACCGTCCTGACGCTGGGCTTCTTCGGTGGCGACGCTGCCGCCAAATTTCAGCGCCAGATATGGTTCGTCGAGTGTGTCAGAGGCCGCCTGCGCGACGGACCTGACGGTGGCTTTCATAATGGGCAATTCTGGGTTGTCCGGCACGAAAGTCGCCTGCGCTCCCGGTTCAAACCGGAAAACCTGCCCCTCGGCGACATAGCCTTTGATCATCACCTGCTCTTGCGCCTGCACAATGGCCATGGGCGTCTTGGGGTTCACCCAAAGGCCGGTATGCAATTCGGGGTCAACATCGGTCACCACCCCGCTCAAGGGCGCGCGCACCACCAACTGACGGCGCACACGGCGCAGGCCATCCAATTGTTCGCGCACTTCGTTGAGTTCATTTTCCAAAACTAGCAACGACGCCCGGTCGATGGAATCTGAGCCGGTCCGGTCGATACGACTTTCGAGCAACCGTGCCCGCTCGCGCGCCAATTCCACCTCTTGATCAAGCTTGGGCGCGTCCAAACGCGCCAGCACATCTCCAGCCTGCACCACCTGCCCGTTTTCTAAAGACAGCTGGCTGATCTTCGCGGCAAAGGGCGCAAACAAGGCCTGCTCATGCTCCGCCGTAACCAGGCCCGGAACCGAAACCCGCGTGGACCATGGGATCACAGCCAGCGCGAGCAGACAGGCAAGCAAACCACCGGTCACCACTATGCGTTTTGCAGACATGATTTTGCTCCTGATTTCCCACCAATGGCACATCTCTTTCCACACGGGACGGGCGATGAACCAAATGATTTCGACGATGAAAAGAAGAATGCCCACGACCTTGATGAAGAAGGCATAGACAAGAAGAGCGATGCCCAAGAACAGAAAGAACCGGTAAATCCATGTCGCCCAAGCATGAACGATGATAAGCCGCCGCAGGCGAGGCGTCAGCGGTTCGGGCGCGGGCTCCCCCAGGCCAAAAAGCAGTTCTCGCAGCCGCCATTTGGCCATGTCAAAGCCACGGTTTTGCAGGTTTTGAAACCCCAATGAGTCCGCCAAAATATAGTAGCCATCAAACCGCATCAGCGGGTTGAGGTTGACTGCCAGTGATGTGATCCAAGACGTGGTGGCAACTGCAAACACGCAGAGCCGCAAACCGCCATCAGGCAGGAACGCCCAAAGCAGTGTCGCTACGGCAGCCAAGGTCAGCTCGGTGAAAATACCGGCCCCGTCGATCATCAAGCGTTTGCCGCGCGATTGCAGCCGCCAAGCCCCGCTGGTGTCCGTGTAGAGAACCGGCATCAACACCATGAAGGCGATGCCAATGGTCGGCACCCGCAACCCGTAGCGCACGGACATATAGGCATGGCCCAGTTCGTGGATCGACTTCACCACCACAAGGCTCAATCCGTAAAGAATGGCCCCCTGCCAACTGAGCATGAACTGGAATGTAGTGGAAAAATGCTCCCACTGGCGGGAGACGAGATACAGCCCCGCCAGCCCCATCAACACGTAAAGCAGCACTGCGAAACGCGAAAACAGCGGGGCAACCACAGGGTACGTCGCTTGCAAAAACCTGTC
The DNA here is from genome assembly GCA_038746275.1 of Pseudomonadota bacterium. Lineage (GTDB taxonomy): Bacteria > Pseudomonadota > Alphaproteobacteria > Rhizobiales > Rhizobiaceae > Pseudahrensia. Next base: position 46,970 of record JBCDKS010000025.1, read on the forward strand.
AGGCCGAAACAGCGGAATGCGGAAAAACAAATAGGAATGCATGGCATTCGACCAGACGGACTTTTTGGCTGACGCTTCCTTCGCCGCCATCATCTTGAAGTCATTACCGGGGATATCCCGCACGAGGGCGTTGGAAATGAGAAAGTGAATCGCTGTCTCCACATCCTCTTGCGTTACGGTGCGTCCGTATTCAGTGCGCACGCCCTTCACGAGATCTTCAACCGTGCCCATGCGCCACAGCATCAGCATGTCAAGCAGTTCACGCCCGATCTCAAAGTATCGACCGGCGACCGGATCAAAGATCACCCAAGCAGGCGCGCCATTGCGTTGGGGCGCGGTGGGCACAATTTCCAAGTCATCTCGGAGAGCGGGAAGCGGCGTCGGCTCTTTGGGTTCCGAAGCGGCAGCACCACCTGCAGCGGGGGCAATGCTGCCCAGCGTGTTTAGAACCCGGTCCATTGCCGGATCGCTGACAGGGGTTTGCGGAAGAGATAGTAAGCCAAGCTCACCTCTTCGCCATACACTTTGGCGGTCCCGCGCAACCCGATGCGGGGCACATCATCGCCCACAAACTTGGCCCGCACTGTATAACTCAACACGCCCTCGCCATCCGGCTTGGCGTGAAAGCTAGCGGCGGTCAAAATAGCGTCCACCGCTTGCAGCGGGTTGCTGTCAAGATAGAGCTGAACGCGAGCGTCTTTCTCGATGACGATGGCATCGGAAACCGGAAGATTGACCGTCACCTCCACCTTGGCCGGATCGGCGATGCGCATGATGCGCTCTCCGGTCGCTACGGGGCGGCCTGTCCACGTATCTTTGTCGGTAAACAACACGATACCCGAGGCCCCGGCCGTCACTCGCGTGTTCGCAAGCAGATCGCGCGCGTAATCATATTCGCCCGCTTTCAATTGCAGTTCGCTTTGAGCGATCGACAATTCGCGTTTGGCTTTCGGATCAGAAAATGACGTGCGCAGGTTTTGCTGATACCGCGCTTCGGCAACGCTCACCGCTTGCCCCGCCAGCTTCACGCGGTTGCGCAAGTCCGTGTCCGTATAGGTGAACAGCGGCGCACCCTTTTCGACCTGCGTGTTCGGGCTGACTTCGACAGTTTCAATCGTGCCGTCAATCGGGGCTGCCACCACATAGGCGTCAGCTGCCGTCACCTGGGCGGGCGACAGAACGCTCAATGGAACCGGGATGAAACCAGCGGCCAAGATGGTGCACGCGGCCATACCGTAGAGCAGCGACCGAGAGCGCAAGCGACGCTTGACGCGCGTTGGCCCGGTCAGCGCCTCATAGGCATGGGAATAGGTCTCGCAGAGCCGCGCTGCTGCGACGAGGCTTTTCTCGTCCCATTCCTTTTCGCGCGTGAACACCAAATGAGAAAACACGGTGCCATCGCGCAGTTGCAGGGGCAAAATCGCAATCTGTGAAAATGGATAGGTTGAGGCGTCAAGATCGCCATCGTTCGAATCTATGCGCGCATCAAAGACAAGCACCTTGGAAAGGTTATCGCCCTTTAGCTTTTGTGAACAAAGCCGCTCCATCCAGCGTACAAACGTGGAATTACGATCCACCGCTGAGAGGGACGAGAGGGCGGAGACGATATGTTTAGAGGCGCCGGAACGCTTAAGCAAAATGGCCTGACGGTACTGCACCGCCACGCGCGATCCGTTGACCATCAGATAGCCAAGTTCCGCTTCGCTACCGGCCTGCCGCGTTTCACGCTCGAGGTTCAGCAGCCCTTGATAGAGAGCACCGTCCTGCGAACCGCCGGTTACTGGTTGAACGGGCGCAGCGGCACCTCCGTTCTTCGTCGCCTTCGGTTTCGGCTGCGCCGCTTTGCGATCAAGCCCCGCCATGCGCGGCGAGACCTGCTGAGAAACCTGGGCGGATGCACGACCGGCCTGTGCAAACGGGGCGTTTTTCATATCAGCGTTGTCCGCTCTCCGCATGGGCGGGATACCGTTGGGTGAAAACTCAGTTGGAAAGGTTGGACGGCGCTTCAAATTTCGCCGTACCGCTCATGCCGGCCAGAACGCTGGTTGGACGTGCCACAAACGTGCCCGTGAGCTTGATCGTCTGGCTGACCGCATCCACCTTGGCACCCAAACGAGCGACACGCGCACGGTAATTTTGGCCAAGCTCATCGACGTTAAAATCAAACGTGGAACCAACCTTCATCCAGCGCAGCCATTTGGATGGCACAATGAGGTCAAGCTCCAAAGCGCTGTCATCCACAACGGTCAGAACCGGAGCATTCGGCGCGGGAATTTCATAGGTTTCAGCGTGACGCTCAACAACACGACCGTTGAACGGCGCTTCGATTTTGCAAAGCGAAAGCACTTCACTAAGGCCATCAACAGCGGCCTTGGCGTTAGCAACATCGGCAGCGGCTTCAAACACTTCTTGAGAACCGGCAGCACCACGTTCTTTCAAACGCTTTTTGCTTTTATAAAATGAGGCAGCTTTGCCCATGGTGGCTTTGGCGCCGCGAAGGTCTGCCAATTGGCGAGCGCAATCAAACGCAACCAAAAGATCACCGCGACGGAAACCTTGCCCTGCTTTGTAAGGCATTTCAGAAATCTTGGCCGCCAACCCGGCACCCAAAGTCACCTCTGCGTTTGGAACAACCACACCGCGGGCGTCAAAGGCATTTGCAGAACGCACCGATCCGGTGGTTTGCGGATCAATATGTTTGCGTGTTGCAGCCTTATGAGCATCATCCGTCATTGTTTTAACAGCAGAGGATGCGCTTTCGGCATTCGCCATATGTGGCAAAGCCGCGGTTATGGTTGCGGCGAGAAGGACAGCCGTTGTGTGCGTCACAATCCGTTTCATGATGGTCTCATTCCCCTAATACGTGCGGTCCGCCCGCGAGTAAAAACTGATGCAAAAAGCGAACGCGTCCGGCCCGCTCCGCGAAATTTAGTTGCCAGGCTCTTGGTTCCGCGTAGCGCGACGCCCGTTGTCACCGCCGGATACAAAAGCGGCGAAGAAAGAACGCTTCTTGCGCGCAGGGATCGCGTTCACGGACGATGGTTTCTCCAGTCCGGCCCATGCGTCATCGGCTCGCACAATCGCCACCGGATTGCCGCCAGCGTCAGGCGTGGAGTTGATGGCAGACGTCACCACGTGGGATGTTGCGGAGTGTTTCGCCCGGACAACACCGCTTCGGTCACCCCTTTCGATCCACAATTCGCGCAACTCACCGGCCAATTCCGATACGGAACTGGAGGACCTCAAATCACCGGCATAAGGATCAACACCCATGCTGGCGAAGATGTTGGCGTAGGCGTTTTGCAAATCGGCGTAGGCGATGTCGGCAGACACGCGGCTGGCCAACGTATTCATTTCTTCGCGGATCAGCGTTTGTTCGCTAGCCTGCCCCTCGCGGTGGCTGGCTTTGATCTGACCCAAAATGCCTTTTTGAACTTTCAGATGCCGTGACGCGGTCCGGTATAACTTTTGAGCATGACCGTAGCGAATGCGGCTCACATGCACTTGCGTCATGATGGCCATGGTGACAGCCAGTGCACGGGCGTCCAGCACTTCGTCTTTCGCCTGCACCGTGCGTTTTTTGGCAGGATACTTGAACACATTGAACAGGTTGAATGTGGCTTTCGCGCCCCAACCCACCCAATTGCTGTTCAGCAGATAACTGTCGGAATCGATGTTGGCTCCGCCGAACAGATTGATACCGGGCAACAACTCAAGCAGCAGCGCCTTGGTCTCTTTTTTGTTGATGCGCAGTTTGTATTGCACGTCCCGAATTTCAGGCCGGTTTTCGAGGGCGGCAAACACCATATCTTCGGCGTTCATATCCAGGGATGCGGTGGCCGCATGGCGCTTTGGCATGGCCAGAGAAAAGTGCTCCCCCGGACGAATGTTCATCAACGCAGCCAATTGCATTTTTGCCAGCGACAGATCTTTTTGCAGACGCTGAATACGCTGCTGAATTTCCACCAACTCGCGCTGATAGGTCAACGCGGTCAAAGGCGAGGACATGCCGTCACGCTGCAAAGCCTGCGAGTTGCGCAGCGCTTTTTTCGTCCGGCCTTCCAAACGGCGCAAACCTTCCACCAGACGGTCAGCCGAAATCGTGCGCCAGTAAGCGGTGCGCACGTCTTCGATCACACGGTTGATGATTTTACGGCGACGCTCGGTGGCGACCAGAACTTCATCAGCGGCCTGCTCAGCCCGCACCTTCGAGAGGCCGAAATCCAATATGTTCCAAGACAAAGTGATATCGTTTTGGAACTTGTCCTTATCGGGAAACGTCAGTGAACCCGTGTTGCCGGAATTGTTGTTGCGGCCAACATACCCTGCGTTCGCCACAAGATTGGGCAAGGCTTCAAGTCTTGCCGAAGCCAGCTGCTTGCTGGCCAGCGCTTCGTTGTACATCTCAACCTTGAAATCGAGATTGTATTTCAGCGCCCGCGCCATCGCTTCGTACAGCGTGATCGCATTGGTAACTGGCTCTTGGCCAAGCGTTACTCGTCCGAGTGTATCGCTGGCAAAAGATTTAACCGCCCCGGTGGTCAACGGCTTTGGTGTAATTGTGCAGGCGCTAAGGCTTAAAGCCAAAAACGACGAGACAAGGATACGCTTCACTGGTCTATTCCTCGTACTAAAATATGCCCCCCGGGAACCAAACACCGCATAGGCAACGCGGGACCCGAACTCCTCTGCAATTTGTCAGTTCATGACTAATGAACGCTTAACGGCACGGGAAAATGAGACAGATAATTTACCATGCTGCTCGAATTGGCCTTTTCACCGAGCCACTCAAAAGACCTGATCAGCTAAAAAAAAGGGGCGCCCGGAAGCGCCCCTCTAAAAAATAAGACATGATTTGAATGTGTTGGAGCGGTTCACAATTTGATTGAACCGCTCGGTTGCGAAGAGCAATCCGGCGCTTAAGCGCCGCCCCTCCCCCACCTAGGGTCGCGAAGGCCTCTTGATGCCGACAGCGTGAGCACCACAACTGGATCGGTTCTATCAAAGATAGAAATGATCTAAAGCAATATCATTGCTTCTTATTCGCTCAACGCACCCCTGAGACCGCTCAAGGCGGTGTCATCTTGCGCACGCTTCTTTTGATCTAGGTTTTCCGTCAAAACATTTTCGGAACCATTTGGTTTAGAATCTGTCCCTGTGGTCGTATCGGGGCCGTTCGCGACTGTTTTAACAACTCCGGTCTCCACGTCCACGCGCACGGTTTTGACAACCGATTGGCCGTTCTCAAACACCATGGCCAGCGTCAAATCCAAAACCTGCATATCCTGCGGTGGACGAACCGAAATAAGTTTGTCCCGCACCATCGTCATCCAGGACGGCCATTTCTCCATGCCCCCAACAGCAAGGCGCACTTGGTTGACAGCCATATCTTTACCGGAACGATCGTTCAGTTCGATCAAAACCAAACCGGACCGGGCCGTAGCAGACACTGTCACCGCATCATAAAGCGGGCTCTGAGGGTCCACATCCAGGAACGAACCATTGTTGAAATCCAGCAGGCTTGATCCGTCAGCGAAGACAAATTGCGGCGCAAACTGCTTCGAAGACAAACCGCTCACATCGACAGGATCATCAATTGGATCTGTTCCGCTGCGCAGCCGGTCAATCGCATTCACCGCAACCCGAACCACATCGTCAGACAGGTTCAGACTGGGTGTGCCGCCTGTAACGCCCAAAACATGAGAGACTGTCAGATCGGACTGAAGGTCTGCGCCCGGATCATCAATGTCTTCTTCGTCTACCAGATCGCTGAACGCAGCGAAAAGACTTGGCGTCTCAATAAGATCATCCCCGCCAACGGTGATGGAGAAGCCGTCAGACACCACACCCCCTTGGCCATCATCTGCCGTCATGGTGACGGTGAACACACCGGAACCACTTGCTTGGCTGGCAACAGAGCCAGAAATCAAACCTGTAACGGGATCGAAACTCACACCAGTCGGCAGCCCAGTCACACTCAGGACCAGCACATCGCTGTCGGGCGCGGCATCGGAAAAATGGGCGGCAACATCGTAAGAAACCAAATCATCATCACGCAATTGCAGGTCGGGGGCTGATCCCAACACAACTGGCAACGCATTTTTCGGGGTAATCGTCACGTTCAGCTGGTCGCTGCCACCCTCCCCGTCATCAGCCGTCACAGTTATAGAGATTGGCCCAAAGGTGGACGCGTCGGACGGCGCCACACCGGACAGAATACCTGTCCCAGCATCCAGCGTCAGCCATGTTGGCAATGCCGTTGCGGTGAAGGTGAGCACATCACCGTCTGCATCCACAATAAGCGCTGACGTATCGATCACCACCACATCGCCATCCGTGACAGTGGTGTCCACATCTGCCCCGGCAACCGGAACCGTGTTGCTGACCGCAATTTCAAACGAAGTCGAGACCGTGGAGCTTGCGCCATCAAAAGCTTCCACCACCACACTATAAGGACCGAACTGCGACGCATCCGCATCCACCTGTCCGCTGATGATGCCGCTGAGCGGATCAATGCCCAAACCGCCCGGCAAGCCGGTTGCGGAATACGTGATCGTATCACCGTCTGGATCATTGAAGAAAGCGGCCATGCCAATGGTCACGGTTTCACCGTCTTCAAACGCCTGATCTGTCGGCGTGCCCATCACCGTCACTGCATCATCAACAGGTGTCACATCAAACGTCACCGTTGCATCGCTCCGGTCTATGCCGTCGCTCACTGTGTACGTGATCAAGGTTTGGCCGAAATAGTCCGGGTTCGGCACAAATTCGAGCGTGCGGTTATCCACACCAAGGGTGATCTGTCCGTTGGTCACAAATACGGACACACCCGGCGCGATGGCTTGGCCATCGATCTGCGTGATTGAAAGGGCCTGGCCTTCGACATCGCTGTCATTGGACAAAACCGGATCGAAATAGGCGATATCATCCTCGACAAGAACAATCGGACCATCATCCACCGCGATGGGTGCATCATTGACCGACACAACGTCCAGATTGATCGTAGCCGTATCGTCCAACACACCGTCTGAGACCGTGTAGGCGAAACTCACCGGCCCAAAACTGTCGGGCGTCGGACCAAAGGTTAGCGTTGTTCCATTCGCATCAAGATCCACCCGCCCCGATGTCAACGTCACGAAACCGCCGGGAGCAATCGCGTTCCCGTCGATCTGCGTGATGGTCAGAACATCGCCTTCCAGATCGAAGTCGTTGGAAGCGACGGGATCAAATGTGAAAGTCGTATCCTCTAGCAAGGACAGCGCGACGGGCACGCCATCATCTTGCGCTTGCGGTGCGTCGTTGACGGCTGTGATCGTCACACGGCTCAAAGCAACGATAGACGTGTCATCGCCATCGTTCACGCTGATCTCCACCACGCGCTGCGCAGTGTCAGGATCGTCGGAGGTTGAACGGTAAGTGATAGCCTGCAAAGCCAACTCGTAATCAGCCAAGCTTGCACCACCCGTCAAAGTGACCGTGATCGTACCCGGTGCGGAAAGCCCAGCGGCGGGAGACACCAGCGCCGTGACGCTGGCAGGAAGGGCTGCGATCTCTAGAACGTCCCCATCATTGCCGTTGGTCAATACGATCTGCGCAGATACCAAGTCGGTATCATCATCATCCGCCAAGGCCACATCGATTGGCACCAGCCCAATGGCAGGACCATTTTCAACAAAGGTCAAATCATTGCTCGTGCCGCTCAGGCCGCCGTTCAGATCAACCGTCGGGAGATCATTGATGGAGATGATATCGAGATCGACAGTAACGTCACTGGTCGCGCCGTTGGCATCACGCACCGTGTAGTTGAACGATGCCGGACCATTGTAGTTGGCATCGGGCACAAAAGTGATCAGGCCTGATCCATCCATCGACACGGTTCCGTTGACAGGGGC
>JBCDKS010000026.1:0-52301 GCA_038746275.1 Pseudomonadota bacterium
CCGAAATCGTCTTCGGCAATTTTACGCAGGATACGGCGCATGATCTTGCCGGAGCGGGTTTTGGGCAGACCGGGCGCGAATTGGATCGCGTCGGGCGAAGCGATGGGGCCGATTTCCTTGCGCACATGGGTGCGCAAATCGCTCTTAAGCGCATCGGTTGGCTCCACACCCGCCATAAGCGTGACGTAACAGTAAATGCCTTGTCCCTTGATGTCGTGGGGATAGCCCACCACGGCGGACTCCGAGACCGTCTCGTGAGCAACAAGCGCGGATTCCACCTCAGCCGTGCCCATGCGGTGACCGGATACGTTGATCACATCATCGACGCGACCGGTGATCCAATAGTAGCCGTCTTCATCGACACGGCAGCCGTCGCCGGTGAAATATTTGCCCTTGTAGGTGGAGAAATAGGTTTGAACGAAGCGCTCGTGGTCTCCATACACCGTCCGCATTTGGCCGGGCCAAGAGTGAGTGATGCACAAATTGCCTTCCGCGGCGCCGGTCAGTTCGTGGCCTTCATTGTCCACCAATTGCGGTTGGATACCAAAAAACGGGCGGGTCGCGGAGCCGGGTTTGAGCGCGGTCGCACCGGGCAGAGGTGTGATCATGATGCCACCGGTTTCCGTCTGCCACCAGGTGTCCACGATGGGGCAGCGGCTGTCGCCAACAACCTTATGGTACCATTCCCAGGCTTCCGGGTTGATCGGTTCACCCACGGATCCCAGCAATCGCAGGGACGAGCGGTCGGTTGATTTTACGGGGCCATCACCGGCCTGCATCAGCGCGCGGATGGCCGTGGGTGCGGTGTAGAAAATGTTGACCTGGTGCTTGTCGCACACCTGCCAGAAGCGGGATGTGTCCGGGTAGTTTGGAACGCCTTCAAACATCAAGGTGGTGGCGCCGTTGGCCAGGGGGCCATAAACGATGTAGCTGTGACCCGTGACCCAGCCGACATCGGCGGTGCACCAGTAGATATCGCCCTCGTGGTAATCGAAGACATATTCATGGGTCATGGATGCCCATACCAGATAACCGCCGGTCGTGTGCAACACGCCCTTGGGCTGGCCGGTGGAGCCGGACGTATAAAGAATGAACAGCGGATCTTCCGCGTTCATTTCTTCGGGCTCGCAGACTGAGTCCACCGTCTCGACGGCTTCGTGATACCAGATGTCCCGGCCCGGTTCCCAGCCAACGGCTCCACCTGTCCTTCGAACGACGACTACATGCTCAACATGTACGTTGGAGATGGCAGCGATCTCGATAGCGTTGTCTGTGTTGACCTTGAGCGGCACGGACTTGCCGCCGCGCAAGCCCTCATCGGCTGTGATGACGAATTTGGAATCGCAATCCACGATCCGGCCCGCCAGAGCGTCGGGAGAGAAGCCGCCAAACACGATGGAGTGCACGGCGCCAATACGGGCGCATGCCAGCATGGCATATGAGGCTTCCGGGATCATCGGCATGTAGATGGTAACGCGGTCGCCTTTTTTGACGCCGTTGGCCTTCATCACATTGGCGAGGCGACAAACGTGATCGTGGAGTTCGCGGTAGGTGATCTTGGCATCATCGGAAGGGTCGTCGCCTTCCCAGATGATGGCAACCTGATCACCGCGCTTTTCCAGATGCCGGTCGATACAGTTGGCCGACACGTTGAGCGTGCCGTCTTCATACCATTTGATGGAAACGTCGGGGTAACCGTAGGACCAGTTTTGCACTTTGACATAGGGCTTGATCCAGTCGAGCCGTTTGCCGTGTTCGGCCCAAAAGGAATCCGGATCGGCGACGCTTTTGGCATACATGTCCATGTAGCCCGCGTTGTCGACATGGGCGCGATCAGCAACCTCCTGCTCGACAGGATAAAGTGTAGTTTCCATCTCGATGTCCTCCCTTGGCGGGTTCGATCCGCCAATATCGCCGCAAAGCTAAAACCAGAGCGGGCTTTCGTCCATTAGACTTCCGACGACCGCCTTTTGCGCGAGAGAAGAAGCCCTCTAAGCGTGATAGTCAGGGCTCTTTTTGAGGTCTTGGGATTGCCACTCTTTGGTCCCGCGTCCGCGACCGTTTGCCGGATCAAGCGACGATCAGCTTCGATGGACGGAGTGTCAAAAAATCGTTACACCTGCCCCGGGGCGGCGCTGAATTTATAACAACTGGTTTGAGCCAATGTCTTTTGTGCGTGTTGTTTGTTTGTCGGCTGTCTGTTTGGTGTTGGCGGCGTGCTCGCCGATCGCTAACTCGGGCATCGATATGGGCATTCAGCCCGGTTCGAAATCAGCTTCGCAGTCCGGCAAGAGCACTCATAGCAGCAAGAAATCTTCTTCCCCTGGTTCGGAGCTGAAACAGCGCCAAGACAAGATCGTGGCTGCGCGAGAGCGTGCGCGGAAGGCCCGGGAGCAAAGGCGGGCCGCTTTTAGGCAAGCGCGTGAAGATCGCGCGGAGGCGCGTCGGGACAGGCGTCGAGCGCGCAAGAGCGATGCTGCTTCGCCGCCCAAGAAAATGAAATCCAGCGCGAAAAATACTCGGACCGCCAAAACCAAAAGTGCCAAAAAGACCGCTCGCAATTTACGCAAAAGGCGCGTCCTGAGATCGTTTAGCAAACAAAAGCCGCCAGCAGCGGTTCACAGCCGTGTTGCAAAGCGTAAGGCCAAGAAGCGCTCAAACACAAAAGTCGCTGCCATTCGTGTGCCCAAAGTGCCTAAGGGCAAGTCCTATGGCATTTCCGTGAACAAGCCTTGGCGTTGTGTGCCCAACAGTTTGAAAAACGTATTGCGCACAGTCGCGAAGCGATATGGACGCGTGGTCATCAACAGCACGCACAGGTCCTGGGCGCACAACCGTCGGGTGGGTGGTAAAAGGGGTTCATACCACCTCACGTGTCGCGCGGTCGATTTCAACGTTTACGGCAATACGAAAGGCTTGAGCCGGTTTTTGCGCAATCACCCCAGCGTCGGCGGGTTCAAACGCTATAAATCCGGCTATTTCCACATCGACAACGGACCACGCCGCACGTGGTAACCGACGGATTTGAAACCCGCGTCAGGCCGTGCCACCAAAGGCACCAAGGAGCGCCCCTTGTGCCAACAAAACCATCAAAAAATGCCCGGCGTCGATAATGGTGAGCGACCACGGCTTCATTTGAAAACGATGGTTCACACTCATCGTGGTTATTACAAAGCCCAACCAGCATAGAAGCGCCACTGTGAGACCGCCGGCGAGTGAATAGGCTTGCATGTGGTACAACAGTGCAGTGAGCACCAGCGCCATGATGGCGTGGCTGAGTGCTGCGGTTGCGTAGATCCTGGCCCCACCTCCGGACTGCGCTTTTGCAATCTCGCTTTCGTCAAAGCCGTTGGCTTTGATCCATGGCCCGGACAGAACTGTGTACCAAACCGCGCCGATGGCCATGGAGGCGATGATGGCCAATACGAAGCCGATGGGGCTGATGCTTCCAAGCATGGGTCATCTCATTGTGTTAGGTGTTGCGCTTTTACGCGTCATTCAAGCGGTCTGCCGTGCAGCGGTTACCGGTATTTTGGTGAAAAACCAAATTGTGCGACTTGATTAATCGGGTTCGGCGCCATCCAGCCAGACGATGTTTTTGACATTCGCTAAGCGTGCCTGCCGCAACAACTCACCGTCGAGCCGGGCTCTTCGACCGGGTGCGAATCGTACACCCTTTTCCAACCAGACGCGTTTGACTTCCAATTGGTCGTGGGTCCGGCGTGCCCGCATGTCTATGCGCCCGATAAGCCGTTCGCCTTCCAGCAGGGGGAATACGTAGTAACCCCAACGGCGCTTTGCTTCCGGGACATAAATTTCGATCCTGTATTCGTAGCCAAACAACCATTCCAGCCGTTTCCGGTCTCGAACTACCGGGTCAAATGGAGAGAGGGCTCGTATGCGGCTCGGTACCGGGGGTAGGCTGGCGATCACACTTTCAATGTCCGCTCGGGCGATTAAGGTTTTGATGACCGTCTTGTCATGTCCCACCACATTGATCGTGCGCAGGGTGTTGTTAGCGTCCCCTTGGTTTAGGTGGCTGTCCGCCCATGCGGTGGCTTCTTTGATGCTGATCAAATCCCAGTAGCGGGCAATGTCTCCGGGGGTTCCAAAGCCCAGACGGTCCAATGCAGATCGGCAGGCCCAATCCACAAATGAGGCGTGGGAGACGCTTTCGTCCAACGTGGCTCCGGTCAGCACGCGTTCCGGCACATCGTAGATTTTTTGGAAGCCGTCGCGGCCACTGATCACCAGTTTTCCGGTGCGCCACAAAAATTCCAGCGCGGCTTTTCCATCATGCCATTGCCACATTTCCAAAGGGGCGGATTGAGCCTTTTGCGGCTTGTCCAGGTCTCTTGAGCGCACCGCACCATGGTCGCGAATGTGGTCCATCAGTTGTGGGCAGTGGCTTAAAAACCCTTCCCCCTGCCAGTTGGAGAACTTGGCATGGATCTTGGCTTCGTGGCGGGTGAAACGGTGTTTCCAATAGGCATAAAACCGTGTTGGAATGACGGATGCATCATGGGTCCAGTGTTCAAACAGGGTTCGGTCTTTTTCAAGCAAACGTTTGAGATCGCGCGGGCGGTAGGCTTGGGACCGGGCTGCCAAGATCATGTGCTGTGCCCGTTCCACCCATTGGATGGAATCAACCTGCACAAATCCCAGTTGTTCGATCATGGCGAGCAATTCGCCCGGTTCGAACTTTTGGTTTGGTGGCCGGGTGAGACCCTGCAGGTGCAAGATAACCTGTCTTGCCTGTCGGTTGGTGACTGTCAGCACCATCTTTGCTTCTCTTTCCGCTAAGGGTCACCCGGCGCTTGGCGTGATGAAGGTCTGCACACAGTGGTCACCAAGTATCGGGTGGTTGCCGGAGTTGCAGCGTTTATACCTGATCGAAAGTGTCACCAAGAGAGATTTGCATGTCCATAAGATTTTCAGGGATGAGTACGGAAGAGGCCGATGCTTTGCGGGCGGGCGGACCTGATGCCAACGGCCAAGCGGCAGCGCGTGCGATTTCGGACGGGGAGGGTATTCCTTGCCGTCATTGTCTCAAATTGATTCCCAAAGGCGAGGCTTATCTTGTGTTTGCGCTGCGCCCGTTTTCGACTATTCAGCCTTACGCCGAAGTAGGTCCGGCCTTTGTTTGTCAAGCATCGTGTCAGGCCCATTGCGATGCTGCGTTATCCGCATCAAGCCGCTTGCCAGAAGTGTTTGCGGACAGTCCGACCTATATTGTGCGCGGTTACCGGGCAGACGAAACCATTGTTTACGGATCAGGCGGCGTGGTGCCCAACACGGCGATCATCGACCGCTCAAGAGCTCTTTTTGATGATCCGAAGATTTGTTTTGTTCACGTGCGTTCAGCCTCGAACAATTGTTGGCAGGCGCGTATTGATCGCGACAGCTGATCGCTTTTACGGCCAGAGGTGACAAGGTTTTTAGTTGGCCGTGATGGGTCTGCGCGGTAAACGACAGGATGCTTGCGCGTATGCTTTCCTTCGTCTCTGTTTTCATCTTTGCCATGATCGGCGTCGCTTGGTCTTGGCCAAGTTTCGCAAGTGATGCGACCTCTAAGCCTTCTCCTCAAGTCGCTTGTGAAGCAGCAGTCGCTTGTTCTTTGGGCACACGGTCCTATCACGTGCTGCCGCCGGAGGGGTGGGACGGCAAGACGGCGCTGCCGGTTCTATTGCATTTTCACGGGTGGGGCCGTCAGGGCCCTTTGATCATGAAACACAGCCGGATCGCCGGTGCCACCAAGACACGGGGCGTCCTGCTTGTGGCGCCAAACGGGGCAGGTCGCACCTGGAATTTCTGGACGTCTACAACCGAGGATGTGGCGTTTGCCGACGCGGTTTTGAAAGACTTGGAGAAACGCTTTCCCATTGATGCCAGCAAGATTTTTGTGTCCGGCTATTCCTATGGCGGTGCGATGGCGTGGCGATTTGCGTGCCACAGCAAAACCCAGATCGCAGCGGTCTTTGCTGTTTCCGGTTCGGTTCCTTTGGACGGTGACACGTGCGAGCGGCCGGTTTCCTTCCGTCACGTTCACGGCACCTCCGACACGGTGATGCGCTATCCATTCGGCGACGCTGGCGATGTGGAGGGAGCTGTTGCCTATTGGCGGCGGCGCAACGGCTGTGGTGACGCAGAGCCGGTGAAGTCCGCTTGGCAGGCCGTCGACATTCTACCCTTCATCAGACATGCGTGGTCTCAGTGTGCTTCTGGACAAACCGTGACATTGGACGTGCACGAAAGAGGGCATTTCATTCCTCGGTTTTGGATCGCGCGTCAGCTGGATGAGCTGCTTTAGGGGTGCCCACTCTCTCTTTGCCGCGACCTTTTTGCCGGTTTTGTCTTGGTGGCTTGCTGCCCCTTGCCAGCATGAGCTCTTCGACCCATAATCTGTGGGTTCAAAACACATCGAAAGGAGGTGATCTAATGTCGAGCAATTTCACGAAGCCAATGAGGTCTTTGTTTGAGGGTGGGATGTTGGAGCAGCCTTCACGCTCCGCCTGATAAACGCGTTTCGACCTTTACGGTTGTTGAAAATGCGGGGGTCGTCCACTGGACGGCCCCTTTTTTGTTGGCGCGGTCAGGTGTTGCGGTTGGGCGACCCCCGTTGGATCATGAAAAACTACAGCGGCTCCCAATTTGATTGAACCGCTCGGTTGCCAAGAGCAACCCGGCGCTTTTGCGCCGCCCCTCCTCCCACCCAGGGTCGCAAAGGCCTCCTGGGGCCGACAGCGCGAGCGCCACAACTGGATCGATTCTATCAAAGATAGAAATGATCTAGTTTAAGATTGCGGGACGAACGGCACACCAGTTCTGGCGTTTTCGCTGGCGATATGGAACGGCCAGACCGCTTTTGATCATATTCTGGCCGATGTCGATGCCATTGCTGCTTCGAGCGCTGGCGAGAATTCTGCCAAAATATTTACCACCACCAATTTTGTAGAGGGTGATGGTGGGGTTGGTACCGGCTTGCATAATCAAGGATATCAAATGGTGCTTGGCCGCTTTTGCGATCAGCCTTTCCTCTTGGCACCGGGCGCGCAATTCCGGGGCGTCTATGTTCCGCAGGCGCACGGAAACCGCGATGCGTTGTCCCGGCCATATATGTGCCAACACATCAATCGAATCTCCGTCGCGCACGCGAAGCACGGTTGCGGTTACCGGCCCTTCGATTATTTCACGGCGATCAATGGGTGTGATTTGGGCTGTGCTTTGAGCGTCTGCGTTTTTTGCGGGCAGCGCATTCAGCAGCACACACTTGAGAAGCCATAGAGATGTGAGTCTGAATCGGGAGGTGGCGATGGACTGTAAGATCATAGGACATATTTCCTACAACCCTGTTAATTTTAATGCAACTTAAAAGTGTATTAAAAGTCTGATGCAATTCCTTTATTTTCCCAATCGCCATAACGCACTGGATCAGGACCGGCACGCCCTTGCAGTTCTTTTTCGCGCGCCTTCTGTTCGGCTTGGGTCGTCTCGCGGCGTGCCTTCGCCTCAGCAAGAGCGCGCTTTGCAGCTGGGCTTAAAGTCTTTTGCGAGATCTGCTGTGCGTCGGCCTGCTGTGCATCGGTATGTGTCGCCGGATCGTCATGAAATTCGGGATTGTCTGTCATAACGTCAAACCTTTACCTTAGAAGTCTGCGACCATTGTCGTTTCCGGTACAATCTTATCCCATTTCGTGCCCGTTGACTTGGGGCAAACTGACACCATTTTTAAGAGCAATGATTGAGCGCCGAAAGGGCGTTATTTTTTGAGGTTGGGTTCATGAACTTGGTGAAAACGGCAATGCTTCTTGCAGCCATGACGGCTTTGTTCATGGCTGTCGGCTTTATGATTGGGGGGCAGACCGGGATGATCTTGGCCTTCATTCTGGCCGCCGGGATGAACCTGTTTTCGTGGTGGAACTCCGGCGCGATGGTGTTGAAAATGCACAATGCCCGTGAAGTCGATGACCAGTCAGCGCCTGATCTGGTGGGTATGGTGCGGGACTTGGCGGCGAATGCCGACCTGCCCATGCCGAAAGTCTACATTATTGAGACCGATCAGCCCAATGCATTTGCCACCGGTCGCGATCCAAACAATGCTGCCGTGGCCGCAAGTGCCGGTCTTTTATCGCGCCTCACGCGCGAGGAGGTTGCCGCTGTGATGGCGCATGAATTGGCGCACATTAAAAACCGCGACACGCTGACGATGACCATCACGGCCACGCTGGCCGGTGCTATCGGGATGATTGCCAATTTTGCGATGTTTTTTGGCGGCAGTCGCAACAACCCGCTGGGCTTTATAGGCGTGCTGGCGACCATGATTTTGGCACCCATGGCTGCCGGGATCGTGCAGATGGCCATCAGTCGCACGCGGGAATATGAGGCCGATAAGGATGGGGCGGAAATCTGCGGCAATCCGCTTTGGCTGGCGGACGCGCTTCGCAAAATTGAAAACCATGCCCGGGGCGTGATCAACGCGCCGGCGGAGCAAGCCAAGGCCACTGCGCATAGGTTCATCATCAATCCGCTCAACGGGCAATCGATGGACAATCTGTTTTCCACCCACCCGGATACCGGAAACCGGATCGCGGCTCTGGAGGAGATGGCGCATGAGATGGTGGAGGATCGCGAAAGCTTGCGCCGCGAAGAAGAAGCGATCCGCAATCAGCCACAGGAAGAACAGTGGGGCCGCAATGCCGGCCAGATACGCCGTTCGCCTTTTGCCAGTGAACGGGATCGGCTGTCGCGCAGCCGTGGCAAAGACGTATCTGGTTCACAATCCACTTCCAAAGGAAACAAGAAGGGTCCATGGGAGTGAGCCGTAGCCAATGTGACCCTATGAGCACGCTATTCCTGACCCCCTAGACCCGTATAACGCCAAACAAAAGAGGCCTGTCCAAAAGCGCTCCTATGAGGATCGCCACGACGGACCATCCCATGCCGTCGAGAGCAAGCCAGGGCTCGCGTCCAGGAAGGCTGCCGGTCTGGTGTTGACCCGTGTGATCGATGATCGGCGTGGCTTGGACGGATTGCTGGACGGGGCCAATGCGCTGGGGGATGTGATGCGCCTTTCCCCGCCGGACCGCTCTTTGGTGCGCGCGATAGTCACGTCAGCCCTGCGCCACCGCGGAGAAATTCAAGCGGCACTTGCGCAACAGTTTGATCGACCTCCGCCCAAGAACGCACGCCACCTGATTCACACGCTGCACGTGGCGGCTGCCCAGATTTTGTATCTTGATGTGCCGGACAGTGCCGCTGTGAACTTGGCCGTCACGCAAATCGCCAGTGACCAGCGCTCCAAACGGTTCAAGGCATTGGCCAACGCGGTTTTGCGCGGTTTGGTGCGCCACAAAGAGGCGGGGCCGCTGGTGTTTAAAGAGCCACCATCGCGCCTCAATACACCCGATTGGTTCTTCAAGCGTCTGCGTACCGCCTACGGAAAAGACAAAGCGCTGGCGATTGGAGAAGCGCACCTGTTGGAGCCGGTGATCGACCTACAGGTGAAGGCTGATCCGAAGAACTGGGCGCAGCGCCTGGGGGGCGGGCATCTGTTTGGCAACACCGTCCGCGTGAACCAGAGGGGGGACGTAACCCAATGGGAGGGGTACGCAGAAGGTGCCTGGTGGGTGCAGGACGCTGCGGCTGCGCTGCCGGTCAACTTGCTCGGTTCACTGGCGGGTCAAACGGTGTGTGATCTGTGCGCTGCACCGGGCGGTAAAACAGCCCAAATGGTGAATGCTGGCGGTATGGTAACGGCGCTTGAAATTTCTGACAATCGACGCAAACGCCTTGCGCAAAACATGGATCGGTTGGGATTTGATGTGGACATTGTTGCCGGGGATCTACTGACTTGGGAACCGCCAGACCAGTTTGATGCGGTTCTTTTGGATGCGCCTTGCTCTTCAACCGGAACGATCCGCCGTCATCCCGACGTGGCATGGACCAAGGATGCCGACACAATTTTGGAGCTTGCGGCGCTGCAAAAGTCCATGGTTTTGCGGGCCGCCAACTACGTTAAGCCCGGCGGGGTTTTGGTCTTCGCCAATTGCTCAATCGACCGTGCCGAGGGTGAAGACGTCTACAACCAGATCGTCAAACTGGGATCGGAGGGCACCGGTCTAATTCCGGACCCGATCTCAGCGGATGATGTGTATGGCATGGATGAGTTGGTCACCGGTCAGCACACGTTGCGCAGTCTGCCAATTCACGGCCGTGCATTTGAAACGCCGGACGCGTCTTCACCGTCAGAGGCAGGGCGTTTTAAGGGTCTGGACGGATTTTTTGCCGGGCGGTTTCGCAAGGTGAGATAAAACAGCCACAGGGCGATTCACGCCATTCAGGCGTTTCAAAGGCGTTTCAAGCGGTGACGGTTTGATCTACGCTACGAATCGCTGGACAGGGTACCGCGTTTCCAAAAGTTTGCTTTTTTGATCGGCTTGACGAGCCAGTGAGCGTTTCTAGCTTTGCGCAACACGGGGGCCTTTTTTATGACTGCGCCAAATCTGCTTTTTGGATCCCGTATGGCACTGGGAGAGGCATGGCGTCTCCTGAACCTGCAAGCGCGCCGGTCTTTCCCTCAACTGCCGTCTTTATCTCTCCCGGCTCAGTCTACCGGTTTGGCCGTTCAGCCCACCAATTTGCGGCCCGGTGACGCGCGTATCGCGCGGGAGTTTTATTCCGGCGTTTTTACCTTTAGCGGCCGATCTGTTCACACCCATGGGGAATCACCCTTTGACATGGCGGCACCGTCTGCGGATTGGTTTCAACACCTTCACGGGTTTCGCTGGTTAAGCCATTTGGAAGCTGCGGATTCCGGTCTGTCGCGCACCCATGCCATGGCGTTGGTGTTGGATTGGACGGCGCGGCATGGAAAGCCGGGCAGATCCCCCGTTTGGCAAACGCGGCTTGCAGCCATGCGGTTGATCGCGTGGCTCAACGCGGCTCACTTGGTTGCCGATGATCCCACCCCGGCGCGCCAGGCCGCTTTTGTGCAGGCTTTGCAACGTCATGTCTGGTATTTGCAGCGCACCACGGCTCATGCCCGCCCGGGCTTGCCTTCTTTGAAAACCCAGATCGCACTGGTGTACGGCATGGTGTGTCTGGGGGAGAAAGACAAAATTCTGCGTTTGGCCGTGCGTGATCTGGAGCGAACATTGGATCGGCAGATTCTGCCCGACGGTGTACACATCACACGCAACCCGGTGTCTCTGGTCGATATTTTGACCGACCTTATTCCGCTGGAGGGTCTTTTTCAGAAATCGGGTCAGGCCGGACCAAAAAACCTGCATTCGGCCATAGATCGCATGGTGCTGGCTCTGCGGTTTTTTCAGCACGGTGACGGGTCTTTGGCGCAGTTCAATGGGACCGGCGCGACACCAAAGTCCCAACTGGATGCGATTTTGAGCCAGGACCGAGGCCTCGAAACGCCACCCATGTCGGCTCCCCATAGTGGTTACGAACGTCTCTCCAAGGCTTCCACCACGGTGCTGGTCGATACCGGCGCTCCCGTTAGCGCCACAGTGGAGGCAGAACCCTTTGCCGGGACGCTGGCTTTCGAACTGTCGTCCAACAAGACCGTTTTCATTTCCAATTGCGGTGTGCCGGAATTGGACCGGTCCACCTATCTTCCCTTCGCCCGTGCCAGCGCCGCCCATTCCACCGCTGTGTTGGGCGATGCGTCTTCGTCGCGGTTTCGCAAACAATCGCCGTTACAGGCTTATTTTCCAAATGCCCTACTGGATGGGCCGCGTTTTGTGCGTGCCACCCGAAAGGTCGAAGGGCGGTTTGAGACGTTGCGCGCTTCGCACGACGGGTATCTAGACCGTTTCAGCTTGATCCATGAGCGTGTGCTGTCGCTCTCGAAGGACGGTTCAACCTTGCAGGGTATTGACCGGTTCGTACCTGCAAACCCGAACCGGACGATGATGCCTGTGCCTTTCGCGATCCGGTTTCACTTGCCGCCGGGCATCAGCGCAAGTCTTTTGTCCAACGGTCATTCCATCCTGCTGGCCGCGCAGAACCGCGTGGCCTGGACGGTGTCCTGCACGGATGCGCCCATCAATCTGGAGGAGAGCATTTGTTTTTCCGGCGACGGGGCTCCCCGTAAAACCGAGCAAATGGTTATCTCCGGCGAGGTATCCGGTGCTACTGAAATCAGGTGGAACATGGAGCGGCGCAGCGCCCGTCCTTCTCCTAAAACCAAGAAGGCGATTGTTGACACCGAACAAGCGCCGCCTTTTCAGGATCTGCTGCATGGGCTTGAGCCGGGCTTGCAAGACGCGTGAAGGTTCTCGTCACACGGCCACTCCAACAATCACAAAAGACTGCTAAACGTTTGGCGACTGCTGGCTATGAGCCCGTGGTGCATCCCTTGCTTTCGGTTGTGATGCTTAGGTCGCCGCAACCGAGTGGTGACTTTGGTGGACTTATAATCACCAGCGCCAACGCAGTGCCTTGTTTAACGGCTTCCGACCAGCTGCCTTCTTTTATGTCTTTACCCGTTTTAACCACCGGTTCCGTCACCGCAGATGCCCTGAAACAGGTTGGATTTCGCGATGTGGACCATGTCGACGGATCGGCACTCGATATTGTTAAGCGTTTGGCGGAATGGACGTTTAAGAAGTGTATTGATGATCGGCCCGTGCTCTATGCATCTGCAGCCGCTGTTGCCCATGACTTGACCATGTTGGCGCGTAAGCAAGGCGTGACAGTGGTTTCTTGGCCCGTCTATGAGACCCAAACAGCGTTGCGGTTTGACCCTGCTGTGAAGGCGATGTTGTTGAATGGCGAGATTGCTGCGGTTTTGCTCTATTCACCGCGCACGGCGGCCTGTTTTTCAAAGTTATACAGGCACTTGCGTGTGGAGGCTGCCGCTGAAAGAACTGCGGGGCCGCCTGTCTGTCTGGTTTTGAGTGAAGCCGTGCGGGCGGCGCTTGGCAAAGAGTTACAAAGACTGAGTCGCGTGGCCCGTAAACCAACGGAAGCTGCACTGTTTGAAATTTTGCCCTGAAGCAAGCTAAGCTATGCCAAATAAACCTGACTTTCATTGAGCAAAAATGGGCATCCTACGGTGGGAATGTCGTAGCCTAATTTTGCCGGATATGTAACCTAACGTCATCCCACAGGGCGGACCGAGAGGCTCGGGCGCCCTTTGCAAAACAGGCCGATCTGTCGGCATCGATGGTGAGATATGAAAAAGCCCCAGTCCTCAAAAACCAATACTTCGAAGCCTGCTACGAACAAGGCGTCCCAATCTCAAACGGAGGTGCCTGAAAAAACTGGGGCCGAGAAAACGGGAGGTAATGCGTCTGCCAAAAAATCGACCGCTGCTGCGCCCAGATCAGGGTCTGCCCGTCCGCCCCGTCATTCCAAGTCGACACGCAAGCCGATCACGATTGACGGTGAGGCTCGAGCAACTTCTGCCAAGCCCGCAGCTGCCGCTAAATCCGCGGATGCTGTCCAAGCACAAAACACAACCACTGCCGTACCCGCAAATGCGAAACAGACGCCCTCTCCCAAGGCGGCTGAAAAGACATCGTTGGACCCCAAACCCGCTGCAGGTGCGACATCTGTCGACGCTAAAGACCCTGCCAACCCTGCCAACCCTGCCAAGGCCAATTCTTCTTCGGTATCTCCGTCGAGCAAAGCATCAACCGCAGCTGGTGGGTCTCAAAAAGTGCAAGCCAAACCGTCTTCCGGCCTGTTTGGAAAACTGGTTGCGGCCGTCGTCGGCGGTTTGATCGCTCTGGGTGGCGCCGGTGGTCTTCAATATGCCGGCCTGTTGGGCGTGCCCGGCGGGTCTGCACAGGCCATTGATCCAAACGCCTTTGCCAGCTCGGATCAATTCAACAGCACGACCACCGCTTTGACGGATAGAATAGCATCACTGGAAGGCACAGTGGCCAGTGCAAGCGAAAGCCCTGCTACTGTCGATGCGACAGCCCTAAAAGAAGCGGTCGATGCGGCGGTAGTCGCTCGCCTGACCGAACTGCCATCAGCGGCAGGCAATGAGGATGGTGCGCAGGCTGCCGGTTTGGCGACGTCGCTGGAAGCGGTTGAAGCGCAGAGCCAAACCCTCTCCCAACAGGCCAGTGAAAATCAGAAGGCGGTTTCCGCTCTGTCGCAAACTCTGGCCGGCTTGAAAATCGACATGGCTACGCTGTCGTCCTCTATATCAAGTGGGGCTGCTGGCGAGGATGCCAGTCTGGCTGCATTGGATGGCCGGTTAAATGACCTGAAAGCGCAGATTGATGCCTTGAGTGCTGCTCCGAAAAACGCTGGAAATTCGTCAGAAAGCCTTGCCAGTTTGGAAGCAGGCATGACCGCAGCGACGCAGGCGGGAGCGTCAAATGCCGTGCAGATTTCAGACTTGGCGAAGCGTGTTCAAAGCTTTGAGACGGCAATGGCTGCCCAAGCGGCTCAGTCTGACCGGCTGGCTCAAATCGTAACAGATACTGTGCGTTCAGTTGCGGCCGAGCCCATGGCACAACTGCAAGCCAAGGTGGATGCCCGCCTGACCGATCTCGACCAGGAGGTACAAGGGCAAAAGCAAGCGGTGACCAATCTGGTTGAACAATCCCAAAACGGGGCTGACAAGAAAGCGGCACGCGCAATTGCGGCGGCCGCGCTGGTCAATGACATCAATCGCGGCGTGCCGTTTGCCGCATCTTTGGCTGTCATGCAGCAATTTGTGGAAGGGGATGAACTGTCGCCCCTTGCACCCTTTGCGGCGACCGGAATTGTCACTGCCGTTGCACTGGACAACCAATTTGGCGCCTTGCGCGGTGAATTGGTTACCGCAGGTATGAAATCGGAGGCGGACTCGCCTCTCGACCGCTTGAAGACGGCGGCTTGGAGTTTGGTGAAAGTGCAACCTCTCAACGCCGTCGAAGGAGACGATGCGCAAGCCATAGCGTCCCGGATTGCAGCTGCGCTAAAGACGCAGGATTTGACCACGGCTGACGCGGAATGGGCAAAACTTCCTGACGCCAGCAAGGCGGTTTCTAAAGACTGGCATGCGGCTCTCGCTGGGCGGGTGCTGGCCGACCGTCTCTTGACCTCTTCCATCCAGTCATTTGTGATGAGCGGTGAAGCCGCGCCTCAGGATGGGTGATCCCTTCGCAATCGCAAACTGGCTGTGACTTTGTCTCACGTCCGTATCTTCCCCTTTCCAAGGCCTGAATTGCCAAGCCAAACCGAGTTGTCGAGCGCTCCATGACCAAAATTGCCCTGTTCTTTATTGTTTTGTTTGCGCTGGCGTTTGGATTGGCCTGGCTGGCGGATAACCCCGGTACTGTGGCGATTGAGTGGCCCTATGCGAACGCGCGCATTGATGTGTCTCTTATGGAGGCTGTGGTGATACTCGGCGTGCTGGTGGCCGTTGCAATGGCCGTCTGGTGGGTCGTTTCCGGTATTCTGCATTCGCCGGAAATTTTTGGACGCTGGCGCAAGGGCCGTTTGCGGGACAAAGGGTACAATGCGCTCTCAAAGGGCCTGATTGCCGCCAATTCCGGCAACGCAAAGCAGGCGCGGTTGCTGGCAAAAGAATCTGGAAAATATCTAACCGATGAGCCTTTGGTGGCCATGTTGGACGCCCAGACGTCCCTGCTGGAGGGCGATCACGATAAAGCCCGAGAGAAGTTTGAGACGATGCTGGAAAACGACGACACGCGCCTGCTGGGCTTGCGTGGTCTGCACATCGAAGCGGAACAAGAAGGGGCTGCAGAAGCGGCTGCACATTTTGCCAATCAAGCCAATAAAGAGGCTCCGGGCACTCCTTGGGCCACACAGGCCGTGCTGCGTGGCCAAGCCATGGTTGGCAATTGGGAAGAGGCACTTCGAACTCTCGAGACCAATCGATCTGCCGGTCTGTTTGAGCAGGATGAATACAAATATAAAAAGGCCGTTCTGCTCACCGCTTTGGCGCAGCAGGAAGAGGCAGCCTCACCCGATAAGGCTAAGGCCCATGGTCTCGCCGCCCATAAATTGCAGCCCGGCTTTGCCCCGGCGGCTGTGGTGACAGCGCGTGTGGCTGCGCGATTGGGAGACTTGCGCAAGGCGGCTAAAGTTCTGGAAACCACTTGGAAAGACACACCACACCCAGATGTTGCGGATGCCTATGTGCATTTGCGTATCGGTGATTCCGCCGAGGATCGTTTGAAGCGGGCTGTCGATCTGAACACCAAGCGCGCCCACAATGTGGAAGGTCAATACGTGTTGGCCAAAGCTTCCATTGAGGCCGAACACTTCAGCGAAGCGCGCGATGCGATGAAGGCTATCTTGCGCAACGAAACCACGGAACGTGCCTGCCTTTTGATGGCTGACATTGAGGAGGCCGAACACGGGGACCGGGGCCGCGTGCGCGAATGGCTGTCGCGTGCTGTAACGGCAACCCGTGATGCCGCTTGGGTGGCAGACGGGATCGCCGTTGACGAATGGAAGCCATGTTCTCCCGTGTCAGGGCGGATCGGCGCGTTTGAATGGAAAATCCCGGTTGATGAGCGCGGCGCGGCGCTAGAAGATCGTCCCGATTACAGCCAGCTGACGCACGAAGTGCCGGTTGCTGCACCCCACCCACTGGCTGATGAGGTGATCGAAACTGGGTCCGATATTTTGGGTACAGATGACGCTGTCACGGGCATGAAAGTGGTGTCAAAACCCGTCGAAAATGCTGCGCCGGAATCGCCCAAAACCAGTTCGACCAATGATGCCAAGGCCGGGAAAGAGATCAGCGGAGCGCAGGAAAAACAGACTTTGGCTGGTGCAGCGGGCACGTTGATTGGCGGTGCTGCAACGATGTCAATTAACAAGAGTTCCGCCGCAGAACCCGCAACCAAAGCTGACGCCATACCTGAGAAGAAAGAGGCCTCAGCATCTGATGACGACGCTGTCGCAGCGGCAGAACTGACATCGGACGATAAGGTGATCGATCTTTCGACGGCCAAGGCAGATATGGCGTCCACTACTGTATCGGGTCAGTCGCCCAATGTGCCGGAGGCGCAGGCGAGTGGATTTGCCTCCATGGCCGGCCCAGAGGAAGCTGCTGATACTCCATCATCCGATGATCAACCAGCGGTGGTCGTAGACGGCAATAAGGGTGATGGTGCGCAGAAGGCTGGAGCAGACGCGTCGGTGAAATCATCGTCTCCCTTCAAGAACGCCGATTTGGATCCTGATCAGGATGGCGTGTTGGACCGACGTCCCGACGATCCCGGTATCGATGGCGCTGTGCCGGAACCAAAGCGTGGCATTCTATTCTAGGGTCCGTCGACAGTATGTTTGAACTACGGGACGCTTGGGCGGACGACTGCGAGCAAATTTCTGCGATCTATGGACGGTCAGTTCTGGTCGAAGCGGCCAGTTTCGAGATTGAGCCGCCGGATGCTGCAGAGATGGCAACCCGCATGGCGTCCATTCAAGCCGGTGGATATCCCTATATCGTTGCTACTGAGGCGGCTTGCGTTCTTGGCTATGCTTACGCGTCGGCTTTCCGGCCACGGCCAGCTTATCGCTTTACGGTGGAAAACTCGGTCTACGTGTCTCCCGTTGCTCAACGTCGGGGCGTGGCTCGCACGCTCCTAACCGCTATCATTGAGCGTTGTGAAACGGCTGGATTTCACCAGATGATCGCCGCCATCGGAGGGGCTGACAATTCAGCGTCTATTGCGCTGCACAAATCTCTCGGCTTTCATAAAGCCGGTCAGTACCGGTCTGTCGGTTACAAGTTTGATCGCTGGCACGATGTCATCATCATGCAGCGGGCCCTTGTTCCCAGTGCAGACTGAGCATCATTGCACCCTTGGTTTGTTGTTTTGACGCGATTCCATTCGTTCAAACGATTGCGCTTGAACGGGAACGGCTTCAATTTTGGGGTTCGGTGTTCCCCAGTGTGACGATGCTCCCGTTGCCTGTACCGGGTAGGATCGACTTTACGTGCGTGAACCCTCGAAAGGCAGAGCCCACCAAAGCCTGTGTCGGTGAACTCGCGTTTGTATTGAGGGTGTTGCCTGCGCTCAACCGCCTGCCGATGAGTTGAACGATTTCCGGCGAGTCCGCAAATTTGCTGTGATTGGCATTGCGCAGCATTTTTTGGGTTTGGCGCGACAGAAAACGGCTAAAAAGAGCACGGCTTGGGTTTCAGACCTATATGCGCCAACGGCCGGGCAAGACCATCACTCCGGTTTCGCGCGCTCCGTTTCCTCCCGGGAATTTGCTTTTGCAAACGCAGGCCAGAGATGCCGAGAACTTCAAGATAACGTACGAGCGCGGGTCCCACGAGGCGCGTTACCTGACAAGTGGTTACAGTAACGCCGTCACTTGGTTGTCTTTGGCACAAAAGCATGGGTTTCATCCTAGATCATTTCTATCTTTGATAGAACCGATCCAGTTGTTGCGCTCACGCTGTCGGCCCCAAGAGGCCTTCGCGACCCCAGGTGGGGAAGTGGCGGCACATAAGCGCCGGGTTGCTCTTCGCAACCCAGCGATTCAATCAAATTGTGAACCGCTATAGAAATTCAATCGACTGATCCAAGCGCGTCCTTATCCACGCAGGTCAAAGGTTCGTTGTTGGACGTCTAACAAACACGCGATGCGGTGAGATCTGCCTTCGAACCGTTCTTTGAGATTAAAGACTTCGTGCCCACCCAAAACCAGGATCTTTTGATCTTGCGAAGGCCTTGATGCCCGACCGTAAAGATCAAGCTGATCTGTAAGCCTGTGGAGCCGTGTGGGTTCGAACGGACGTGTTTAAGTGAAAGGAGCCACTTTGAAACACATGGCTGGAAGCGGTCTATGTTTCCAGAAATCGTCCGTTTGCCAGAAAGCGCGTTCCGTCTCTAGACATAGAAGAATTTGGAGCGGGCGATGAGATTCGAACTCACGACCTAAACCTTGGCAAGGTTTCGCTCTACCCCTGAGCTACGCCCGCTCGGGCGGCTGACGCTATGCGCCAAGCGAGGGGTATATGACGCAATGGCTGGGGCATTGCAAGAGGCTTAGCCACAGGAAATTGACGGTCGACGTAAGGGCTACAAACGCCCCGCCTGTCTCGACGAATGGCTGGACGAACGGTTAGCTCAAATGGTATCGGGCTTGGCGCACCATCAGCTGAAATTTGCTGCTCCATGACCCATTTCCCAACTCTTCCACCTGTGCCTGTAACGCCTCAAACCTTGCTCGATTACATCGCAGCTTGCGGCTTTGATGTGGTGACCCATGAACACGAGCCCTTGTTTACGGTGGATCAATCGCAAGAGTTGCGGGGTACGATGGAAGGTGGGCACACCAAAAACCTGTTCTTGAAGGACAAAAAAGGTCGGCTGTTTTTGCTCACCGCTCAGGAAAGCAGTGATATAAACCTCAAGACCTTGCACAAGTTGATGGGGGCCAGCGGTCGGTTTTCGTTTGGCTCTGCCGAGAAAATGGAGGCCACGCTAGGGTTAAAACCCGGAGCGGTGTCGGCATTGGGCGTGATCAACGACCGTGAACAACAAGTGACTTTTGCGATTGATAAGTCGCTTCTGGCGCATGAAAAAATCAACTGTCATCCCTTGCGCAATGATGCGACGGTGACCCTGCTCGTTTCTGACCTTTTGGTTTTTGCAGAACACTGCGGTCACAAACCCATGATCGTTGATTTGGATGTTGAGACGGCGGACTAAGCGGTGACTTCGCGGGATCGCGCGATTGGGATGGCGTTTGTCATCCCGGTTGCAAATGGGGTGCAAACTCCCATCTTAAAGACAATCAATTAGAGCGACGCTCTCCAAATGTTTTCAAGACTGTAGGAGCCGATCGATCTTGAGACAGGTGGTGTTGAAACGATGAGCAATGAATACGGGTCAGGGTCGAGCGGATATTCAAGCGGTAATATGGGCGGTGGCAACACCACTGTATCTTTCGGCAATGCGTCGATGGGTGCCACGAAGCCTGCTCCCGTGGCATCGCAACCCGGTGGTGCCGCTGCTGCAGGGCCTGCTGTGAAGGATGTTACAACGGCTGGTTTTATGGCTGATGTGATTGAAGCCTCTAAGACGGCTCCGGTGATTGTCGATTTTTGGGCTCCGTGGTGCGGGCCGTGCAAACAATTGGGACCAGTCATTGAAAAAGCTGTGACGGACGCCAACGGCGCAGTCACGCTCTGCAAGATGGACATTGACGCTCATCCGGAGGTGGCCGGTCAGATGGGCATTCAGTCAATCCCTGCCGTGGTTGCCTTCATCAATGGTCGCCCTGCTGATGCCTTCATGGGTGCGAAGCCCGACAGCGAGGTGCGGGCTTTTATCGATAAGGTGGCGGCTCAGGGTCCTGGCCCTCAAATATCGCCGGTTGAAGCCATGTTGGAAGAAGCCGAGACGCTGCGCGAAGCGGGTGATTTTGGTGGAGCGGCCGAACTTTTTGGTCACATCCTGCAGGGCGAACCGGGCAATTTGGACGCTCTCGCCGGTCTCGGTCATTGCTATTTGGCGGTCGAGGAATACGAGCGGGCCGCGCAGTTGATTGCTCATGTGCCAGAAGAACACCTTGATAAAGAGCCTCTGGCCGGGCTGGTGAAAGCTCTTGATCTTGCACAGAAGGCCGCCAGCCTAGGCGATCTTGAACCCTTAGCGGCGGCTGTGGAGTCCAATCCCAAAGACCATCAGGCGCGGTTTGATTATGCGGTGGCCCTCAATGGAAAAGGCCAGCGGCAAGAGGCCATTGAGGCACTGATCGCCATCGTGCGCACGGACCGGGCTTGGAACGAGGATGGCGCCCGCAAACAGCTCGTTGAGTTTTTTGAAACTTGGGGCCCAACCGACGAAGCGACCATTGCGGGACGTCGCGCGCTTTCCTCAGTGCTTTTTTCGTGACGGCGATGTGCCACACGGCCAATTGGTCTTTAAGGCTTTGAGGTGCGGCACAATTCGCCTCATTGCGCTTGTGAGCGCTGAGCTTAACTAGAGGACAGAATTTAACGCAGGAGAATTGCCATGAAAGCCGGTAACCACAGCTACACAAGCCTCTCCGACCTGCCAGAAAGCGTGCCGTTGTTTCCGTTAAGCGGCGCTCTTTTGCTGCCCGCCGGCAACATGCCGCTCAATATTTTTGAACCCCGGTATCTCGCTATGATCGAAGCGGCCATGCGATCTGACCGTATGATCGGAATGATCCAGCCGCGCTTTGATCTCGATGCGCCATCGGACGAGGGCGAATACCCGCAACTCTGCGACGTCGGCTGTCTTGGTCGTGTTACCGCTTTTCAGGAATCCGGCGACGGTCGTTTGATGGTCAATTTGGCCGGTGTCAGCCGGTTTCGCCTGATGGAAGAATTGCCCATCAAAGATGGATACCGGATGGCAAAGGTGGCCGGCTTTGCAGAGGATTTGACAGACAGCCCAGAGGCCGCCCGTGCCGTTGATCGTGATGGTTTGCTGGAAACATTCAAGGCGTTTTTGGAAGCCAATGACATGCAAGCCGACTGGGAAGGTGTAAGCGAGGCGAGCAATGAAACGCTGGTCAACACGCTCTCCATGCTCAGCCCCTACGGACCGGCGGAAAAACAGGCTCTGCTGGAAGCCCCTGACTTGAAAACCCGGGCCGAAACGCTGGTCGCCATGACGGAAATATCGCTGGCGCGGGATAACAGCGAAAGCTCCGCAACACTTCAATAAGTCATTGATCGAGACGCGCGCGGATTGGGAGCCTCTTTATGGATGCGGAATTGCGCCTTTCGCCAAAAATGCTGGATTTGCTGGTGTGCCCCCAAACCAAGGGGCCGCTTGAATTTGATGACGCGGCGCAAGAATTGGTGTCTCAAAAAGCCAAGCTCGCTTATCCGGTTCGCGACGGTATCCCGATCCTTCTGATCTCTGAAGCACGCAATTTGGACGACTAAGGCGCGCATTGTACCAAGTGGTGCTTGTTGTTTTGGCTCAAACTCTGTTTGAATGGTGCATCATCGGGTGAGAGG
This sequence comes from Pseudomonadota bacterium, assembly GCA_038746275.1. GTDB lineage: Bacteria > Pseudomonadota > Alphaproteobacteria > Rhizobiales > Rhizobiaceae > Pseudahrensia. Next base: position 21,947 of record JBCDKS010000026.1, read on the forward strand.
GAGCTCATCTTGTACCAGCCCAAACCGAATACCGCGCCGGGGAAGCCCAAAGCAAAACCGCCACGCACGCTGGTCGAGCCGGATTTTCCGCGTTCGCTGTTGGGTGGCTATGCCCATTTCCGCAAGAATCGCTTGGGACGCGAGCGGGAACGCTACGAACAGTTGGCAGAAAAAGGTCAGACGCCTGACACGATGATTGTCGCGTGCTGCGATTCCCGGTCTGCGCCCGAAACCATCTTTGGTGCTGCTCCCGGCGAAATGTTCGTCGTGCGCAATGTTGCCAACATCATGCCGCCCTACGAGCAAAACGGGGATTATCACGGCACATCGGCTGCATTGGAGTTTGCGGTCCAAGGGTTGCGTGTGCGCCACATCGTTGTGATGGGCCATGGCCGTTGCGGCGGTATTGCCACCTATCGCCATCAGATGACAGGTGAAGCGGATGCACCCCTGTCCCCCGGTGATTTTATCGGCAAGTGGATTTCGCTTCTGGACCCCGTCGCTGAAAGCATGGTGTGCACGGGGGCGGAATCACCAGAAGAGTTGCAGTGGAAGCTGGAATCGCAATCGATCAAGCAATCGATTGAACACTTAAAGACGTTCCCCTGCGTTTCCATTCTGCTGGAACGTGAACAAATCGCCCTGCACGGCGCGTGGTTCGATATTTCTACCGGCGAATTGTGGGTGCTGAACCATCAGACCAACCTGTTTGAACAACCTTTCGACTAAATCGCTTCGCCGTTCAACAGGGACGGATTGCTGGCGGCTCGGCCCGCGGCTTGGTTGATGAACGCCTCTTTTATGGATGGCAAACGGTCGACAATGCCAAGCCCTATTGTGCGCAGAGTGCGCAAAGGTCCGATGTCGTTGGAAAACAGACGGTTCAGCACGTCGGTCACCATGCCCATTTGTACGGTGTCGAAGCGACGCCAGCGCTCATAGCGCTCCAAGACGGCCATGGAACCGATGTCGAGGCCAAGCCGGTCTGCTTCCACGATGGTCTGTGCCAAGGCTGCGGCATCCTTGAAGCCCAGATTGAGCCCTTGGCCTGCAATGGGATGGATGCCGTGGGCCGCGTCGCCCACCAATGCGAGGCGCGGTTTCACGAAGGACCGTGCCAATGTCAAACCCAAGGGAAATGCGCGGCGCGGCCCAAGGACTTCCAGTTCACCCAGCTTATGGCCAAAGCGTTGTTCGAGTTCCAACTCGAAGGTGAAATCGTCTGCTGCCATCAACCGGTCGGCAACATCATCCGGCTCGGTCCACACTAAGGACGAGCGGTTTCCGGAAAGTGGCAGGGTGGCGAACGGACCCCCCGGCAAGAAGTGCTCCTCGGCGCGCCCTTCATGGGGGCGCTCGTGGCCGATCGTGGTTACGATGCCCTTTTGGCCATAGTTCCAATTGACCGTCTTGATCCCGGCGTGATCGCGCAAACGCGAGCGCACACCATCCGCGGCGATCAACAGACGGGTGGTTAGTTCATCGCCGGAACCCAAGTGGACAATGGTGGTGATGTCACCGGTATCAAATCCCTCCACCGTTTCGCCGTGGCGCATGTCGACGCCCAATGCTGTTGCGCGTTCTCGGAGGGCCAAAATCATCGCGCGGTTGGGCACCATATGTGCGAATGGCTCGCTTGACGCCTCTGCGTTTCGAGCCATATCGGCGTTTACGTCGCCGAAGGTTAAAAAGACCGGGCGGATGGGGTCGGCCGTCCGGCTGTCGGTGACGATCATTTCTTTGATCGGTTGTGCGTCTTTGAGCAGTGTTTGCCAAATACCCAACTGATCCAGCATGCGGCTGGCAGCGGCGGCGATGGCAGACGCCCTCTCTTCTTTTTGAATGGCATCTTCAGGAGCGCCGTCAATGAGAGCTATGTTGAGATGGGGACTGGCCGTTTTGATCGCCACCGCCACGCACAAGCCAACATAGCCGCCGCCGGCGATAACGGCGTCGCTTACCGTGCTTTGTTGTTTTGAGTTCTTAGCCATAGGTTTCTCCGACGGTCGTCATTGATCTGTCGCGCTGCGTTGGATTGGTTATGCGGCGCAACAGCCCTGGCACGCAAGCCGTGCTGCCGTCGCAGGTATATGTCGAGCCCTGTGACTCGAAACTGGGCATGGCGGGCCGTTATTGATTAAAAAATAGGCAAACATTGTGCAGATGGCCAATTGTGTTGAAAATGTGAGCATAATTTGACTCAATCTTAGGCAACGCCGTCTCTTCAAAGTCCATAACCGACTGTATTTATTGAATATTCCGGTCTTTTTCCAAACTGGCATGGCGATTGAATAACTTGTCGTTAACCAATCGTGCTGCGGCGCGGTCGGGGGTAACGAAGGGGTTGGCCAATAGGGTGTCGACCTCACAATAAACGGGAATTGGACATGAAAATTGTCATGGCAATCATCAAGCCATTCAAGCTTGACGAAGTCCGTGATGCCCTGTCTGCCATTGGCGTGCAGGGTCTCACAGTGACTGAGGTCAAGGGGTATGGCCGTCAGAAAGGGCAGAGCGAAATTTATCGCGGTGCCGAATATGCTGTGCACTTTGTTCCCAAGCTCAAGCTTGAGATCGCAGTGGACGCCGCGCAGGCCGCACAGGTTGTGGACACCGTCCGCGACTCCGCTTCAACCGGCCAAATCGGGGACGGCAAAGTCTTCGTGTACGACCTGGAGCAGGCAGTGCGCATTCGTACCGGTGAATCCGGCGCAGAAGCCCTCTGATCTTTCGATGGTGCCCGCACACGGCACATCGTGAGTTCACGACTATCCTTTCAAGGGGAAATAGAATGATACTTTCCAAAAAAATTGGCCTTTTGGCCGCCGCGACCCTGACGGGTTCGTTGGCACTAGTGGGCACAGGTTTTGCCCAAGATGCGGCGACGCCGCCTCCGGTGACGCCCGAAGTTGCCTACATTTTCAACACGCTTTTGTTTTTGATCGGTGGTTTCCTGGTCATGTTCATGGCGGCTGGCTTTGCCATGCTGGAAGCCGGTTTGGTGCGTTCCAAGAACGTGTCTATGCAGTGTTTGAAGAACATCTCGCTTTATTCCATCGCCGGTCTGATGTACTGGGTTGTCGGTTATAGCCTTATGTATACCGGCGTTGATGGCGGCTATATCGGTACGTTCGCGCCCTATGGCTGGGACGATGTTGGTGGAAACGCTTTGGCCACCGGTTATTCAACCGCTTCCGACTGGTTCTTCCAGATGGTGTTTGTGGCAACCGCGGCATCTATCGTGTCCGGTACGGTTGCTGAACGCATCAAGCTGTGGCCCTTCCTGATCTTCGTGGTTGTGCTGACCGGTTTCATTTACCCAATCGCGGGTTCATGGAAATGGGGCGCTGGCTGGTTGGACGGCATGGGCTTCCAGGACTTTGCTGGTTCGACCCTTGTTCACTCCGTTGGCGGCTGGGCCGCGTTGACCGGCGCGATCATCCTCGGCGCTCGCAAGGGCAAATACACAGCCGACGGTAAAGTGATGCCAATGGTTGGTTCCAATATTCCGCTCGCCACACTGGGTACATTCATCCTGTGGCTCGGTTGGTTTGGCTTCAACGGCGCATCACAACTCGCCATGGGCTCTATCGGTGACGTATCCGACGTGTCCCGCATCTTCGCTAACACCAATCTGGCTGCTGCCGGTGGTGTGGTGGCTACACTGATCGTCACACAGATCATGTACGGCAAAGTGGACGTGACCTTGGCTTTGAACGGCGCATTGGCCGGTCTTGTGGCCATTACGGCCGAGCCGCTGGCGCCAACTCCGCTTCTTGCCATCCTGATCGGTGGTGTTGGTGGTGTGATCGTGGTGTTGACTGTGCCGCTGCTCGACAAGTTCAAAATCGATGATGTTGTCGGTGCCATCCCTGTCCACCTGTTCGCGGGTATCTGGGGTACGTTGATTGTGCCGCTGACAAACAGCGATGCCAGCTACGGCACCCAGTTGGTCGGTATCGCATCTTATGCGGTCTTCACCATCATCTTCAGTGCAATCGTCTGGTACGTGTTGAAGTTTACCATCGGTCTCCGGGTTTCGGAGGAAGAGGAAGCAAACGGCCTCGACCGCAGCGAGGTCGGCGTGGAGGCCTATCCGGAATTTACTTTCGGAAGAGGCTAAACCTCTCCGCGCTCCCAAACTGAAACCCCCGTAAGGGAGCGCACCCTTCGAATGGCAACCCGCCCGTGGCAACACTGGCGGGTTGTTTCGTTTTGTGCCGACGCTTTTTTGTATTTTGCAGTTACCAGTCACGAAGCGGGCATGGTTAACAGCCTCTTTACCACCCGCCCGCTAGAGTGCGCGAAACCTTGCCAAAAGTATCATCGCGCGTTTTAACAAACCGCATCGATGCCTTGGCCGCGTGATCGTAGGACGGGTAGCGAGTTTATGAACGGACCGGACATCAGCATCGACATGCCGCATTCCGGTTCCGGATTGGCTGCTGCGGGTGGTGCTGATCTGTCTGAACCGGCACGGCCTGTCACGGCTAAACGTTCCGCCACTCGACGGTCGCCCGCGGTCCACGGCGGGAACCCCGCACATCGTTCGGTCCACCCACCCGTCCATCCAATGTCTTTGAGCCCGCTGGCCTCATTGTTCTTTCGCTCGCTTCACCGCATTCTTGCGGCTTTGGCGTGCATGTTTGGCACCTTGGGTGCCGTGGCGCTTGCGACATGGACCATCAGCGATCCAAGCCTGACATTTGCCAACGGGTCTGAGGCTGAAAACTGGCTCGGGTTTTGGGGTGCCAGCTTTGCCGATCTCTCCATGCAGTTTTTCGGCTTTGCGTCGCTCCTTCTGGTCGCTGCTCCGTTTGTTTGGGGGCTCGTGCACCTAACCCGGCGAATTGGATCACCCCTTTTGGTGCGTCTGTCCTATGGCCTGGGTGGACTGGTTTGCATTGCAGCCGCGCTTGGATGCGTTTCAATTTCACAGGGTTGGCCCTTGGCGGTTGGTTATGGCGGGGTGGTGGGCGATGCGGTCTTAAACATCCCCCGCGCCTTTATGGGCACCTATCCCAGCGGTTTGAGTGCCGTGTTTTTCGGCGCAGTTTTTTCAACGGCAGGGCTTTGGTTGCTTTTTCGGGCCTTCGACTTGCACCGTGGCATCTGGAGAACACCCGAAGAGACTGCCGAGTTTGAAAACGATTTGGGTTCTGATGTATCCGGCGATTTTCATTCCGATGCGCATTCCAGTGGCTTTGACGGCGAGCCCCATGATGATCCCGCATCAGGCGGATTGGGTGCTGCTTTCGCTTTGATGTTGGGCTTTTTGCTTCACATATGGATGAGCGCGTGGACCACCGTTAAACGGCTTTTCGATTTCACAGCAAAACCCCGTTACCAACCGTATCCGTTCCCTCGCGATACACCGTACGACGCCGGGCTTGATGTCCTCGAAAACACCGTAGCAGAACCGGCTGTTTCCTCGCGACTTGAACCCAGTTTTGAAACGCGTGAGGCGCCTGCCAGTTTTTCGACTTCACCTGCGGCGGCGCATGAACCTGCTTCCGAGGATCAAGACAACCACGGCCATCCAGCGATGGACAAGGCCCCTTGGGAGGATGACGGCTTTGCTGGTTCTGCCCAACCTGTCATGCGCGACGTGCCGGTGGATGCAGCGGGAGACGATGATCCGGTTCCGCACACAGACGCGGCGCAACCGGTTGTTGAGCGCAGCAATGTAAGGGCGCGCAAACCGCAAACCAAAAAGGGTCGTTTTTTGCTTCCCGAATTGGAGTTGCTGTCCGAGGCGCAAGGTGCGGTGGAAGACCCATCGCTTTCCACCGAGGCGCTGCAGGAGAACGCTCATCTGCTGGAGGGGGTACTGGATGATTTTGGTGTTAAGGGCCAAATCATAAAAGTGCGCCCGGGCCCTGTGGTTACTTTGTACGAGCTGGAGCCCGCACCGGGCGTGAAATCCTCCCGCGTAATCGGTTTGGCCGAAGACATCGCGCGCTCCATGAGCGCCATTGCCGCCCGTGTCGCAGTGGTTCCGGGCCGCAACGCCATTGGTATTGAACTGCCCAATAAGCGGCGTGAAACCGTCTACCTGCGCGAGCAACTCTCCAGCGGCGAGTTTAAGAAAACCAAGGCCAAACTGCCCATGTGTTTGGGTAAGACAATTGGCGGCGAGCCGGTCATCGTGGATATGGCGAAGATGCCCCACCTTCTGGTGGCGGGCACGACGGGCTCAGGTAAGTCCGTTGCGATCAACACGATGATCCTGTCTCTGCTGTACCGGTTGAGCCCGGAACAGTGCAAACTCATCATGATCGACCCGAAAATGCTGGAACTGTCGATCTATGACGGCATTCCACATTTGCTCACGCCGGTTGTGGTGGACCCCAAGAAAGCCGTTGTTGCGCTGAAATGGTCCGTCCGGGAGATGGAAGAGCGCTACAAAAAAATGTCCAAACTGGGCGTGCGCAATATTGACGGGTTCAATACCAAGGTGCGCGACAGCCTGGCCAAAGGTGAGACGATCACCCGTACCGTACAAACCGGGTTTGACCGCGATACGGGTGAGGCAATCTACGAGACCGAGGAAATGGATCTCGAGCCGTTGCCCTATATCGTGGTGATCATCGACGAGATGGCTGATTTGATGATGGTGGCCGGCAAGGACATTGAAGGCACTGTGCAGCGCCTGGCGCAGATGGCCCGTGCCGCCGGCATTCACGTCATCATGGCCACGCAGCGCCCCTCTACCGATGTGATCACCGGTACGATCAAAGCCAACTTCCCGACACGTATATCCTTCCAAGTGACCTCAAAAATCGATTCGCGAGTCATGCTGGGCGAGTCCGGTGCCGAGCAGTTGCTGGGCATGGGTGACATGCTCTACATGGCCGGTGGTGGTCGCATCACCCGCGTGCACGGGCCGTTTGTGGACGATCAGGAAGTGGAAGATGTGGTCAACCATCTCCAAGCCCAGGGTGTGCCGCAATATCTTGAGGCCATAACGGAAGAGGAAGACGAAGAGGGCGGTTCAGAAGGTGGCGGAGATGCCGGGGGCATGGGGGATTCCGATGATCCCTATGACAAGGCCGTTGCCATCGTGCTGCGTGACCGCAAGGTTTCAACGTCCTACATCCAGCGTCGACTTTCTATTGGTTATAACCGTGCGGCCTCTTTGATTGAACGCATGGAGCAGGACGGTCTGATTAGCCCCGCCAATCATGCCGGCAAACGCGAGATTTTGGTTCCCGGCGAGGATGAAACCATCTGATGTTTGCCCATTCAGCCATAATCGCGTCCCAATGTGCGCCCACATACGCGCCAACCCGCACGTTTGTTATTCATGGTGCCGCTCAAGCCGGTTTGTTGGCCGGTTTGCCCGCAGCACGCCGATTTTTGTCGGTTCATTTGACCGATCACCGGTCTGCTCCCGGTCTGTAAGGAACCTCGACCCAATGTCCTTTTCTCAACGCATGTATTCAGGCTTCTGCTTTGCCATTGCACTTTTCTTTGCGGTCACCGTGTCTTTTGTCGCGCCGCAGGCGGCCAGTGCTAAAATCAATGGTAAAGACCGCAAGGCCGTTGAACAGATCAGCCGACATTTTTCCGGCGTGCCATCCATGGCCGGTGAGTTCATCCAATTTGGCCCCAATGGTGAGCAGACCGGTGGAAAGTTCTATCTCAAACGTCCGGGCAAAATCCGCTTCGATTACGCTAAACCATCCCCCATCACTGTGAAGGCCGACGGTCGGACCGTTGGCATCAATAATCGCAAGCTGAAAACTTGGGACTTCTTCCCACTCCGTAAAACACCACTTCGTCTTTTGCTGGCCGACCGTATCGATGTGAACGACAAGGCCATCAAATCGGTCAAGAGGGAAGAAGATCTTACGACTGTCATATTGGGCGACAAGAGCATCTTTGGTAACTCCACGATCACCTTGATGTTTGACCCCAAGAGCTACGAATTGCGTCAGTGGACCATCACGGATGACCAGGGAAAAGACACATCGGTGATGATCTTCAACGTGCAAAACAATGTGCGTCTGTCGCAGCGCCTGTTCCGCATGGACCAGCGCCGTCTGCAGAACGTCCAAGAGCCCGGCAACTAGTTCTCAATTTGCCCGTCAACATGCAATTGCCGGTGGACGACGCACTTTAGGGCGCACACCGGGCCCTCTGTGGTCTTGCCGTTGCCCTTCTGCCTCAGCACATTGCGTGTCTTGGTTTTTAAGGTCGTTAGCGACCAGACGGTCATAGCACGATGGTGGAAAGCGCTTTCAAACTGACAACGTGGAACATCAACTCGGTGCGTTTGCGCATTGGTTTGGTGGAGCGGTATTTACGCGAGCACGAGCCGGACATTCTATGTCTGCAGGAAATCAAATGCCAAAATGACCAGTTTCCCGCCAAGGCTCTCAAAGCCATGGGATATGAGCATTTCGCTGTGCACGGCCAAAAAGGGTACCATGGCGTAGCCACGATTTCGAAACGTCCGTTGGCTGCAATTTCGACGACGGATTACGTGGCAATGGGCGATACGAGGCACATAGAATGTGTCTTTGAAACCGGGATTGGACCGGTTCGTGTGCATAATTTTTATGTGCCTGCGGGCGGCGACGAGGCCAACCCGGTGACCAACCCAAAGTTTGATCACAAGATGAAGTTCATCGAAGAAATGAAAGCGTTGAGCAGTCGATCAGACGACATTCCGTCTATCTTGGTGGGCGATCTCAACATCGCGCCTTTGGAAACCGATGTCTGGTCTCACAAACAACTGCTTAAGGTGGTGAGTCACACGCCTGTTGAGACCGACGGTTTAAAGGAAGTGCAAGCGCAGGGCAGCTGGGTGGATCTGATCCGGCAGGAGATCGATCCGGCTGAGAAGATCTACACGTGGTGGAGTTATCGTGCGCGTGATTGGGATGCGGCTGACAAAGGACGCCGGCTGGACCATATCTGGGGCGATGCCGCGGTGGCCGAAAAACTGATGGGCATTGATGTGCTTCGGGAGGCTCGGGGTTGGGAAAAACCGTCTGACCACGTTCCAGTCATGGCGACATTTTCGATCTGAGGTGCCTGCTTTAACTTTGGGGCCGTTTGACCAAATCGTTGGCGTGATCGAGCTTCGCGCGGATGCGCTCCAGCTGATCCACGAATTCGTTGACCGATGCTCCGATGCGCTGTTGCAACAGCACGGCCAACTCGGGATATTCCTCCAACATGCGTAAAAAGAGGGGCCGTGGGAGTTTCAGAACTTCCGTGTCTTCTTCCGCGATGGCGGAAGCGGCATGATGCGTTTGGCTGATCAGCGCCATCTCGCCGATCAACGATCCGCGCTGGTGGGTCGAAATGAGCGTGTCGTTTAGGCCTGAAACCAATGCCACGGTTCCACTTACGACAACGTACCCGCCATCGGAATAGGCGTCTTGGCGGTAAATCCGGGATTCGCGTTTGAAGAAGCGTTTCTCCGCGCCGAAGGCCAAAAGGCGCAGATGGTCTATGCGAAATCCTTGAAACAGGCGCACCGTGCCCAGAAGGCGAATGTCGGAATCAAGTGACACTGGTTGGCGCTCCGCTCAGTCGATATTCGCGCCGATGAAAGCGCTGGTTTACGCGAAACCTACTCCGGCAGCTGCAGGCGTGGCTCTGAAGTGCATCGGGCAGGCTTGGGAGGATGTCATAGATTGCAAGGACACGCCCTGCAATGACGCTTAGGCCGAGACGGCCTTACGGCACCAGTTTGTAACCACCGGACTCCGTTACCAGCAAAGCTGCGCTGGACGGGTTGATCTCGATCTTTTGCCGCAGGCGGTAAATGTGCGTTTCCAAAGTGTGCGTGGTTACGCCGGAATTATAGCCCCACACTTCTTCGAGCAGGATATCGCGGGTGATGACCTTTTGGTCCGCGCGGTAAAGATATTTGAGGATGGCCGTCTCTTTTTCGGTCAAACGCACTTTGCCACCATCTTCCATCACCAGCAGCTTTTGCGCGGGGCGGAAAGAGTAGTGGCCGATGGTGAAGACGGCGTCTTCGCTCTGCTCATGCTGGCGCAATTGCGCGCGAATGCGTGCGAGCAGCACGGCAAACTTAAACGGCTTTGCAATGTAGTCGTTGGCACCCGCTTCCAGGCCCAAAATTGTATCGCTGTCCGTATCGTGGCCGGTCAGCATGATGATGGGGGATTTAAACCCGCCCTTGCGCAACAGTTTTACCGCTTCGCGTCCGTCCATATCCGGTAGACCCACGTCCATGATCAACAGATCAAGATGGCCTTCGCGAGCGGTTTTAATGCCCTCTGTGGCGGTTTCTTTTTGCTGGATCGAAAATTCTTCATAGAGTTCCAGCTGTTCGGTTAAGGCCTCCCGCAGGTCGTTGTCGTCATCAACAAGGAGGATGGTGCGTTCGGTCATCTGCGGTCAGTCTCCAAAATGGGCATTTTTTGCAATAACTCCGCTTATTTAGGCGTTGAAGCGGTGTTGTGAACTTGTTGCCCTGTTGATCACACGTGAATGTGAGTGTGTCGTGCGAAATGTGAGCAGATTGGGACGATGGTCAAAAAAAGCAAGAAAAATCAAGGCAAGCGCTTCAGGCCATCAGCAAGAACTCCCTATCATCTCATCGTGCGTGCCCGTCCAGGTGACCCGTTTAAGGGGCTTTTGAGCGTTGATGGGCGAGTCTATCCCTGCGCTTTAGGGCGTTCGGGTGTGGTGACAATCAAGCGGGAAGGGGATGGGGGAACGCCCCGCGGGTCGTTTCGTCTGCTTTGGGGATACGTGCGCAAAGATCGTGTTTCCCGGCCGGTGAGCGGGCTTTCGCTTTATGGAACATCCCCTTACGACGGTTGGTGCGATGCCGTGGGTGACCGGAATTACAACCGGCCGGTGAAAGTGCCGTATAGAGCAAGCCACGAAACTCTGATGCGTGATGATGGTCTCTATGACGTCGTGATTGTGATGGATCACAATGTATCGCGTCGGCTCAAACGGGGTGGCAGCGCGATCTTTTTCCACATCGCCCGCCCAGACTTTGAGCCAACCGAAGGGTGCGTGGCCGTAGCACCTCACGTGATGCGCCTGTTGTTGCCCAAGTTGTCTCGGAACACCCGTTTGACTGTGCTTTAATGCAAAGGACTATTCGCTGACTCTTGCGCCTTTGGGGATAAGGTCCGGCGCGGCGTTCAACGCTTCAATGGCAAATCCTGCGATAGCCTTGTAGCCGCTGGCGTGATCGGCCAGTTCTTCGTGGCTCGCCACGTCTTCCAAACGGTCAAATTGACCGCCGCAACGGTCTTCAATCATTTGCAATACCGCATCTGGCCCGCTGCCCCGGTTCGCCAAAATCACCTTTTCGGTGGCAGGTCGCATGGCGGCCTCATAGGCTTGCAGCGCGTCTGGCGTTATCCCATGTGCCAAAAATTGTGCGCCCAAATGTCTGCCATCGATAATAGCCTGGCTCGCGCCGTTGGAGCCGACCGGGTAGGTGGCGTGGGCCGCGTCCCCCAGCAGCGTCACACGCCCCTGCGTCCAGCAGGGCAGCGGATCGCGGTCTACCATCGGGTATTCGTAAACCGTATCGGCTTTACGGGCCATGTCGGGAAAATTCAGCCAGTCGTAGCGCCAGTCTTCGAATTGCGGCAGGAAATCATCAAGCGCGGCCTGCCGGTTCCAATCTTCCTTGTTCCAACCTTGAGATGGATCGTAGGTCAGTTCGGCAATCCAGTTCATGTCGGCCAAGCCAGTTTTGGGAACCGCTTCGCTGATTGGATAGGACACGATCCGTTGGCTGGCATGGCCGATAAGGGCCATGGATGCGCCGGTGCGAAAGGGTTTGGCGCGGCTTATGCCCCGCCAGAGCACAGCGCCACCCCAAATGGGTGGGCCTTCTTCGGGCACCATCTGTCCTCTTATCGCAGAATGAATGCCATCGGCTCCAAGCACCAATGAACCGTTCACCGAGCGCTGCTTGCCTGTGTCGGCTGATTTAAGATAAAGCGTGGCCCCGTCGGACATGTTCTCGAAGGACTGCACCCGCCAGCCGGTTTCCACGCAATCGGGTCCCGCACGCTCGATAAGAGTGTTGTAGAGCAGCATTTGCAGCTTGCCGCGATGGACGGAATATTGCGGCCAGTTGTATCCGGCGAGCAGGCCTCTTGGTTCCGTCCAGATGTCCAAGCCATGTTTGGTAAACATGCCGTATTCTCGGGTCTGAATGCCGACGGATGTCAGGCCGTGCTCCAAGCCCAGTGCGAAAAGTTCCCGCACTGCGTTGGGCTGAATGTTGATCCCCACACCCAGTGGTTTGATCGCACGGGCTGCTTCAAACACCCGAAACGGCACGCCAACCTGGTGGCATGTCAAGGCAAAGGCGAGGCCGCCAATGCCGCCGCCAACGATCAAAACTGTCATGCTGCTTCTGCGATCATAAAAGAAGCGCGTTGCTTGGGCTTAGCGCTACGATTTTGCCAGATGGGCGGTTTCCGGAACGGGCGCTACCGGGTTGCCGGTCTCGAAGAATGTAACAAGATTTTCCACCACCAGATCGGACATGTCCTGCCGGGTCTCCACGGTGGCGCTGGCTACGTGGGGGGTGAGCACAACATTGTCCATCGCGTAGAGCGCCTCGGGCACGATGGGTTCTTTTTCAAACACATCGAGACCGGCAGCGCCCAGACGCCCCTCTTGTAAGGCAAGGATCATTTCCGGTTCGTCGACCACACTGCCGCGAGCAATGTTGATCAGTGTGCCTTGCGGGCCAAGAGCGTTCATGACGTCGCGGCTGATGAGTTTGTCTGTGGCTGGTCCGCCCGGTGTGATCGCCACCAAAATATCGCAGGCCTTGGCCATTTCGGTCAGGTTGCCAAAGTAGCTGTAAGGGACCCCCGGCTTTTCGTTGCGGGAGTGATATACCGTCTCGCACTTAAAGACGGAGAGTTTTTCGGCGATCGCTTCACCGATGCGTCCTAGACCGACAATGCCAACTTTCTTGCCACGGATGCTGCGGGTTAAAGGCGTGTTGCCTTCTTCGTCCCACCGCCCTTCGCGGACGTAGCGGTCGTTCCACACCAAACGCCGGTCCGTCATCAAGATCAGCGCGATGGCCAGATTGGCAACGTCATCGTTCAATACATTGGGTGTGTGTGTGACCATCACGCCTTTTTGCGCTGCGTGATCTGCTGCGACGCCGTCGTATCCCACGCCAAAGCTTGAGACGATTTTGAGCGCAGGCATGCGATCCATGACGTCTTTGGGGGCCCAGCCAAACGTGGCAAACCCTTGAATGTCGGCCAGATCCGCGTCGCTCATCGCTGCGAAAGCGTCCCGGTCGGCGGCCTCCACCACGTCAAATTCCTTGGCCAAGTCTTCTGCTACTGACGGGAAAAATCCGCCCACTTTCAAAACTTTGATTGTCATGGAGTCTTCGCTTTCAAACTGCCGATATCGCTGAGACCGAGGCACCATATATCGCGCTGGATTGCAAGATTGTGCGGGCTCCAATCCAGTTCGTGGCGCGAGGCGTGTGAATTGCGACTGGAAGCGCGGGCGCAGTCGGGGTAGGCAGGCGCATTGATTGATTGAAGGTTAATTTAAGGATTTCGGTCGTGACGCAGAGCAGTACAAACGGACATTCCATCACTGCACAAAGCCGCCCGCATTTTGCGCATCTGCTGGACTTATGCGCACCGCTGCCGCCCTTGCGCACTGCAGTCATATGCCCGGAAGAGGAAACAGCGCTCGCCGGAGCTTTGTTGGCTGCGAAAGAGAACCTCATAGAACCTATTTTGGTGGGGGAACTTGCGAAGATTCAAGAAACCGCCGTCGCTGGCAATATGGACATCAGCGCCTACGAGATTGTGGATGCCGAGGGTGAAGACGGCGCTGCCCATGCCGGGGTTGATCTGGTGATTGCAGGCCACGCGGATGGGCTGATGAAGGGCTTCATTCATTCCGACACTTATCTTAGTGCCGTTATCCGAAAGAAAGACGGCTTGCGCACCGCGCAGCGCACGAGCCATTGCTTTGTGATGGATGTGCCTAATTGGCCCAAGCCCGTCATCATCACCGATGCTGCGCTTAATGTGGCACCGGAGGTGAAGCACAAGATTTCCATCGCGCAAAACGCCGTGGATTTGGCACGGGCCTTGGAAATTGGGGAGCCGAAAGTGGCGGTGCTGTCAGCGGTAGAATCCCCCAATCCGGCAATTGCCTCTTCTATCGAGGCGCGCGCTGTTGCGGACGCTGCGCAGGATGGTGCTGTTGTGGGCGGTCTGGTGGATGGGCCGTTTGCACTGGACAATGCGGTCAGTGTGGAGGCTGCGGACTTGAAAGGCATCACCTCGCCAGTGGCTGGTAAGGCGGACGTGCTTTTGGTGCCGTCGATTGAAGCGGGGAATATCCTGTTTAAGGCGCTCACCTTCATGTGCGGCTCCGAGACTGCGGGCCTTGTTGTGGGTGCAAAAGTGCCGGTTATCCTCACCAGCCGTGCGGACAGCGAAGAAGCCCGGATCGCGAGTTGTGCTCTGGCAGTCTTGTACGACCGGTTTTTAAAGTCTGCCGAGTAGCTTGCGCACTCGGTAGGCGTTGACGAGCGGTAGGAGTATCAACGCCCAACCCAAAAGGCCGCGACTGTGAAACGAAAGATTGGCGTTGTCAGTAAACGTCAACAAACCGAAAAGCGTGGCCAAACCGGGTGGCGAACCAATCACCCACTGGCTCTTGAGCGTATTGAACAGCGTCAAATAGTAGGTGTAGTAGACCTGTGGCGACAGCCATTCAAACGCCGCAAACAGGCCAAACCCGATCAATCCGCGTAAAAAGAGGTGCCTTCCTCGGCTCAGTCGCCACGCCAGCCAAAGGGTCAATCCAGCCATGGTGGCCGACAGAAGCACCAATCCGGTCCGTCCAGCCACCGACAGCGTAAAGAACGAATCCTGAGCGTAGAGGTCCAGCATGACCTTTAAGCACCACCCGCCTGAACCATTCAGTATTCGCCCAGTTTCATATCTTCCCTGTAGTCTTCGTCTGGCACGTCTTTCGTCACCGGCTGACCGCACATCGTCCGGCTCCGCACGGCGTCAAAAGTGAGAGACGCGCTGCCCGCCAGTTCCCATCCGTTTGACAAGGCTTTTGACACGCGATGGCAGAATTGATCATCGTCGGTTCCGGTGATCATGCGATAGAGGCGCATTGTTGATTTCTCATCTCTTGGCGATCCTAGATGGCTAGTGTACAGCCAGCGCCAGACTGATGCCAGACAGTTAAACGAGGGTTTTGAGATGGAAAAATTCACCACGCATACGGGCGTTGCAGCGCCGCTGCCCATCATCAATATCGACACCGACATGATCATCCCCAAGGACTATCTTAAGACCATCAAGCGCACGGGGCTTGCAGAAGGTCTGTTTGCCGAAATGCGCTTAAACGACGATGGCAGCGAAAACCCCGATTTTGTGCTCAACAAACCCGCCTATCGTGAGGCTTCCATTTTGGTGGCGGGTGACAATTTCGGGTGCGGCTCGTCCCGTGAGCACGCCCCGTGGGCGCTGTTGGACCGGGGCATTCGCTGCGTGATCTCTACAAGCTTTGCCGACATTTTTTACAACAACTGCTTCAAGAACGGCATCTTGCCCGTCACAGTGAGCGAAGAAGAACTTGAAGCGCTGATGGATGACGCCAGCCGCGGGTCCAATGCTGTTTTGAGCGTTGATCTGGAAACCCAAACCATCACAGGCCCGGACGGCGGTTCCATCTCATTTGAAATTGATGCCTTCAAAAAGCACTGTCTGTTAAACGGCCTTGATGACATTGGCCTCACGATGGAAAAAGCTGAGTCCATCGACACTTATGAGACCAAGTTGGCAGCCAGCCGCCCGTGGGTGTAACTGCCCATTTATTTACTGGCAGCGCTGGCACGCTTCGTCACCGAAATCATAGGGCCTAACGCACGCCACCCGCCCTGGCTGATTGATCCCGCGCGGATGGCAGACACCGTGCCATCAAGATAAAGGGCGTTTGGCGTTTTAAGAGCGTCTTTGAACAGCGTTCCGAAAGCGTGGAACGTGACAGCCTGTCGAGAAATCGCGAAGTGGATGGTCTTACCATCGGCGGACACGCCAACTCCGTTGCGGATTTTCAGACTGTCGGAATTCTTCAAGAAACGCGGGTGAAGTTTGCCGCCGATGACTAACATGGGTCCGGATTGGGTTGCAAAGTCAGGTCGGCGCTCTTTCTTGGTTCTGGTCTTTAAATACGCCTTAGTTTCGCTGACACCCACTTGGCCGTTCTTCATCCAGAACACCCCGTTGGGGAGCAAATGAAAATTTCCCCAACCGCCTTTGGTGGAGATCGATTTGATCTGTTTTCCCTTCTCGATATACAGCCCGACCGGCCCAAGATCGCTGTGATACATGCCACCGTTCATGAGCATGTTGGATGGCGATTTCTGTTCTGCCATCACACGTTCCAAACGTGAAAGCCGTCGATAGGGTTGTCCTTCTTTGTCTCTCAGGTGCAGGCGGATGGAGACCTGATCGGTTTGGTAGCTGCAAACCGTATGGCTTGCGAACTTATGCGTCAGGGTCCGACACCCCTGATCATCACAGACCCCAAACAAGCTGCAAAACAGAGATACGATTATGGTCCACATCTCAGAGTTTGGCCGCCAGCATCCAGCGGTGTCCGGCGCAATCGATCACCTGGGCAAACCGATCTCCCCAGAACATGTCTTGGGGCGGTGCGCTGATTGATCCACCGTGTTCCAGTGCCTTTGCGTAGATGCGGTCGACCTCGGTTGGAGTGGCCAAGCGAAGCGAAATTGCCACTGGGGAGCCGCGCTCGGAGTCCGGCGCCATGTGTCCACCAAACTCTGGAAACGCGCTGGACATCATGAAGACGAAATCACCGATTTTGACAGTGGCGTGCGTCACTCGCTTGCCATCTTCTGCCATCATCTGGCCCGTCACGTCCGCGTCGAAAACCGCTCTGTAATACAATATCGCATTTGGTGCGTCTTCGATCGTAAGATAGGGCGTCACGTTGGTGTTTCCAGGTTCCAATTGCAGCACACTCATCTCCCCTACAATTTCTTGACGGCAATTGGTTCCATACCCCATATGATGCCGCATGAGGGAGAGTGCCGATAGTTGCGGTTTCGGCATCGACGACAAAGAGGAATGTCCATGTCTGCACCGACGACGCTTTATGACAAAATCTGGAACGACCATCTGGTGCACGAGCAGGATGATGGCACCAGCTTGCTCTATATCGACCGGCATCTTGTCCATGAAGTGACGTCGCCTCAGGCCTTTGAAGGTCTGCGGATGACCAATCGCGGTGTGCGCGCGCCGGACAAAACTCTGGCCGTGGTGGATCACAACGTGCCCACTACCAGCCGTGCCAACGGCATTGCCAACAAAGAGAGCCGTATTCAGGTGGAAGCCCTGGCCAAGAATGCGGCTGACTTCGGTGTGGAATATTACTCCGAGACCGACAAGCGCCAAGGCATCGTGCACATCATCGGGCCGGAACAAGGGTTTACGCTGCCAGGCATGACCATCGTGTGCGGCGACAGCCACACGTCCACCCATGGCGCATTTGGTGCATTGGCCCATGGCATCGGGACGTCAGAGGTTGAACACGTCTTGGCCACGCAAACGCTGATCCAGAAAAAAGCCAAGAATATGAAGGTCGAAGTGACCGGCGGGCTGCCCGATGGCGTGACCGCCAAAGACATCATTTTGGCCATTATCGGAGAAATCGGCACCGCTGGTGGCACCGGTTATGTCATCGAGTTTTGTGGCAGCGCCATCGAGGCCCTGTCCATGGAAGGGCGCATGACAGTGTGCAACATGACGATTGAGGGTGGGGCCCGTGCCGGTTTGATTGCGCCCGATGAAAAGACGTTTGAGTATATCAAAGGCAAACCCAAGGCGCCGTCCGGCAAGGCTTGGGACATGGCTCTGGAGTATTGGAAAACACTGAAAAGCGATGACGATGCCGTCTTCGATAAAGTCGTGACACTGGACGCCAACAATCTGCCGCCCATCGTGTCTTGGGGGTCTTCACCGGAGGACGTGATTTCCGTGACGGGTGCGGTGCCGGACCCGTCAGAAATTGAAGATGAAAACAAGCGCACGTCAAAACAGCGGGCACTAGACTATATGGGTCTGACGGCAGGCACGAAGATCACCGATATTGCCGTCGATAAGGTCTTTATCGGTTCCTGTACCAACGGTCGTATCGAAGATTTGCGTGCGGCCGCCGCCGTCGTTGAAGGCAAAAAGATTGCCGATACCGTCTCCGGCATGGTGGTTCCGGGATCCGGTCTCGTGAAGGAGCAGGCGGAACGCGAAGGCCTTGATAAAGTGTTTTTGGAGGCCGGTTTTGAGTGGCGCGAGCCTGGATGTTCCATGTGCCTGGCCATGAATGACGACCGGTTGAAGCCGGAAGAGCGCTGCGCGTCCACGTCTAACCGCAATTTTGAAGGCCGTCAGGGTTTCAAAGGCCGGACCCATTTGGTGTCACCCGCAATGGCCGCAGCCGCCGGTATTGCCGGGCACTTTGTGGACGTTCGCGAACTGTAGAGTGCGGTCTGCGTTAGGCGTCCCGGTCCGGTCGGGACGTTGCTTAGGCCTCTGTTAACCGCGTGTGGTGTTTCGCGCTGACGTTTCGGTGTTGGGGCCAAATAGAAAACCTCCATAAACCTTCCTGACCTACAGTATCGCGTGGGGGTGCAGGAAGAACACTATGTCGAACGAACATTTACCATTGCTGGTTTTGCCGATTGCTTTGATGTTTATCAGCTCCGGTTTTCTTTGGCTTTGGCATTCTGACAGAAAACAGATCGACTCTTTAGCGTTTTGCGTTGCCTTTAGCGCTGCCGCGGTTGCCTTTGCCATGTTATCGCTTTGGGCGGAGATCCTGATCGGGCCGTTTCTGCCCCTGCTGCTTTTGCCCACAACCATTGCCTTGGGATCGGGCCTTGTTGGCCTGTCCAGTCATCAGATGCGGTCCCCCAAATATGGTTTACAAGGGTGCGCCATCATTGTGGGCGTCGCGCTCACCGTCATGCTGTTTATGGAAAACCAGCGCATCGCGTTTGTGGTGGTGGGTGAAGTCATCTGCCTTTTGTTTTTCACCATGGGTTTTGCGATGTGTTTATCCGGCCCACGTCGCATGGTGGATTTGATTACCGGCGGTTTGCTTTTGGGGGGTAGCGTGTTGTTTACGGCGCGCATCCACGTGTTCTTGAACAGCTTCTTGAACGATGTGTTCTCGGCGCAAATTCTTGAAACCAACTATTTCAATACGCTGCAATTCTTTACCGGGATCATCATTTTGGGGTGTGGCAGTAGCCTTCTTGCCTCTGGCGTTGAACGCCGGATCTCGAACCAGAGACGCAATGATTTGACGGATCAACTCAGCGGCGTGCTCACTCGCAGAGGGTTTTGGTCCGAAGCGGAGACCATCGTCAAACAGGCTGGCAAAGCCAATGGACGCATTTCGTTGGTGCTGTGCGATATCGATTACTTTAAAATCGTCAACGACACCTATGGCCATGCGGCGGGCGACATTATCATTTCATCCGTCGGGCGCACCTTCCGCGACTTGACCCGCGATCTGGATTTGTGTGGCCGGGTGGGGGGCGAAGAATTTGCCATCGTCTTGCGCGGTGTGGGCCGGGAGGATGCGACTTCCATCGCCGAGCGGTTCCGCAATTCTATTCGCAACAGGCGGCACAGCTGTATCAACGAAAACGCTGTAACCGCCAGTTTTGGTGTGGCGGAAGTTCTGCCGGGCATGACCTTAGAGACAGTGTATGAAAAAGCCGACGAAGCGTTGTACCATGCCAAGCACACCGGTCGGGACCGCGTGGTGACTGTCAACGCTGAGGGTGAACTGCAGGATATGCACAATGTAAGCTACGCCCTGCGAAGGGCTGCCGCCTAAAAGGCTGGGCGAACCAGTGAATGCGGGCGGACCTGAGCCTGCCCGCCTGGTGCCGTTTACATCAAACCGCGTTTTTCCAGCATGGCATCCGGGGTCGGCATTTTTCCGCGAAACGCCGTATAGGTCTCGTGCGGGTCGACTGACCCTCCCG
The DNA here is from genome assembly GCA_038746275.1 of Pseudomonadota bacterium. Classification (GTDB taxonomy): domain Bacteria; phylum Pseudomonadota; class Alphaproteobacteria; order Rhizobiales; family Rhizobiaceae; genus Pseudahrensia. The sequence goes on from JBCDKS010000026.1 coordinate 42,009, forward strand.
CAGAATAGATGTGTTCCAACAATTTCTTGGACATATGCGGATCAAAAGGATCGCCGGTCTCCTCGAAGGCGTTGAACGCATCGGCGTCAAGAACCTCCGACCACATGTAGCTGTAATAGCCTGCGGAATATCCATCGCCTGAAAACACATGGGCAAAATGCGGTGTGCTGTGGCGCATGGCGATGGAGGCTGGCATTCCCAGTGCGTCCAGTACGCTGTTTTCAAACGCCATCACATCGTCGAGATCGTTTGCCCCCTCCGCTTGTGGTGTGTGGAATGCAAGATCAACCAGGGCGGAGGCGGTGAACTCGATCGCTTGGAATCCGGCGTTGAAATGTTCAGCCGCCTCCAGTTTTTCTAACATAGCATCTGGAATGGTCTCCCCGGTCTCTACGTGACGGGCGTGTTTTTTCAGGATGTCGGGCACCATCAGCCAATGCTCAAAAAGCTGGCTGGGCAGTTCCACAAAATCGCGTGCCACACCGGTGCCCGAGACGCTGGGGTAGGTAACATTCGACATCATGCCATGCAGAGCGTGGCCAAACTCATGAAACAGGGTTCGTGCGTCGTCGAGCGACAATAAAGAGGGCTTGTCCTTTGCGGCTTTTGCGAAATTCATCACGTTGACGATGATGGGCAACTGACCCTCTTTGGCGTCCGGGTTATCACTTGTATTTGGCAACATGTGTTGACTTTGAAAGCCGCTCATCCACGCACCGGAGCGTTTGCTTGGGCGAGCGAAATAGTCTGCCAAAAAGATCGCCTTTGGCTCCCCCGCAGCATCAAAGACCCGAAACACACGCACGTCTTCATGGTACGCGGCAGTGCCTTTTTGTTCTTCAAACCGAACACCGAAGAGGCGCGTTGCGACATCGAAAGCGGCCTCGATCATCGAGTCCAACGCAAAATAGGGTTTCAATTCCGCATCGTTGAAATCGTAGTTGGCCTGACGCACTTGCTCCGCGTAGTAGCGCCAGTCTGACGGTTTGATCGGTTCGTTTTCGCCCAAAGATGCGCTGAGGGACAGTAACTGTGCTTCTTCTTCCAGCGCGCGTGTGCGGGCCTTGGCCCATACGGTCTCTAAAAGCTCTTGCACAGCTTCCGGCGTTTTCGCCATTTGGTCTTCTAGTTTGAAATGGGCGAAACTCTTATGGCCGAGCAAAGTTGCTTTGCGTTGGCGAAGATCGAGGATTTCTTTCACCAAAGGGCGGTTGTCGTGATCGCCCTCATGGCGTCCCCGACTGGTCCATGCCTCAAACGCTTGTGCGCGCAAATTGCGCTTGGTGCTGTGGGTCAAAAAAGGCTCGATGATGGAGCGCGAAAGGGTGACACAATAGCCGGTGTTGAAACCGCGTTCCCGCGCAGCCTCTTCCATGGCGTCGCACAGAAAAGCGGGAAGTCCGTCTAGGTCGGCGTCGTCGGTGATGTGCAAGGACCAATCAGCTTCGTCAGCCAAGATGTTTTGCGAGAACTGAGCCCCCAGAGAGGCCAACCGCGCATTGATGGTGGCGAGTTCTTCTTGCGCCTCTTTTGGGAGCGCGGCACCGGATTTCACCATGCCCTTCCATTTGCGTTCCAGAACGCGGGTTTGTTCCACCGTAAGCTCCAACGTGTCTTTGGTCTGCCAGAGAGTATCGATGCGTTGAAAGAGGTTCGCATTGGCCCCCGTTTCGGAACTGTGCTGGGACATTTTGGGCGCGATCGTACGTTCAAGCGCACGCAGGTCCTCATTGCTGTGGGCACCGATCAGGTTCCAGAAAATTGAGGCCACGCGATTCAGCGCTTCGCCGGATCGCTCCAGTGCCTCAATTGTGTTTTCAAAACTTGGAGGCTGCGGATTATCAGCAATGGTGTTGATTTCGATGCGGTCTTGTTGAAGCGCATGGTCAAAGGCATTGGTAAAATCAGACGGTGCAATGGCGTCGAACCGGGGCAGTCCCAGCCTTGTGTCCCAGTTGAAAATTGCCGGGTTGATCGGCTGTCGGTTTGCCTGACCGTTCGAAGTCTCGACGTTGGATGACATACTGGACCTTTTCTTAAAAAACCGCGCGGATGGAAGGGCTGCGTTGGGCTTCACAATACCTAGGAAGTGGCGGGATGAACGACAAGAACAGCGACTGCGACCACGCATGCATGAGACAGGCTGACAAACTGTGCTTGATCTCGTATTTGGAGCTGGAGTTGGAGCCGCCGACCCGACGCATTCGCCCTATTTACTCGACGAAGGAAACCCCATGCGCGCTCGTCTTGCCGACCTCCTGATCAGCAAACGCTTTGAGTTTTTTATCATTGCACTGGTGGTGCTGAACGCGATCATTCTGGGTTTGGAGACATTCCCTTGGATTATGGAGCGCATCGGCCCGGCGCTGATTGCCATCGACAGCGCTATCCTTGTGGTTTTTGTGATCGAGCTTTTGATGCGGTTTTATGTGCACCGGCTGCGGTTTTTCCACGACCCATGGCGGGTGTTTGATCTGGTGGTGGTAGCCATTGCTCTCATCCCAGCTTCGGGCAGTTTCAGCGTGTTGCGGGCTCTGCGCGTGTTGCGCATCTTGCGTCTGCTGTCTGTCATCCCGTCGCTTCGCAAAGTGGTGACCGGTCTGGTGGCTGCCCTGCCCGGCATGGGCTCCATCATGGTGCTCATGCTTTTGGTGTTTTATGTTTTCTCTGTGATGGCCACCAAACTCTTCGGAGAGGCGTTTCCAGAATGGTTTGGCACGCTTGGTGCGTCCGCTTATTCGCTGTTCCAAATCATGACGTTGGAAAGCTGGTCCATGGGCATTGTGCGCCCGGTCATGGAAGCTTTCCCGTATGCATGGGCGTTCTTCATCCCGTTCATCATGTCTACGACGTTTACTGTGCTGAACCTGTTTATCGGCATCATCGTTTCCGCCATGCAGGCGGAGCATGACGAAGAGGCCGCGAAAGAACGGGGCCAACTGCACGTGGATCAAGAAACGATGTTACGAGAAATTCAGTCCATGCGGGCGGAAATCTCGGCGCTCACGGAAGCCACCAAAGCCGCGCAGGCAAAAAGTTAAACTGGTTTAAGGGTCTCAGGGTCGAGGCCGCCCATGCGGCAGACTTCGACCCATTCATCCGCCTTGACCGGCTGTACTGACAGGCGCATGGACGTGACGAGGGACATATCGGCCAGTTTGGAGTTGGCTTTCACGTCCTTGAGGCTCACAGGGCTGGGCATATCTGCCAAAGCGCGCACGTGGACACAGTCCCATCGTTCATCGTCGGTTGTGCTGTCCGGCGCGCTTAACGCGTTGATCTCAACAACACCAACGACGTCCAATCCTTCGTTGGAATGATAGAAAAACGCGCGGTCCCCCAACTCCATGGCCCGCATGTTGTTGCGAGCTTGATAGTTGCGGATGCCGTCCCATTCTTCCCCGATATCGCCTTTGGCTTTTTGCTGGTCCCAAGACCATTTGAAAGGTTCAGATTTAAACAGCCAATATTGCATGGGTTCGGTTCCAGACAGGATTTCACCGCTTTTGTGTTCACCAAGGGGGCTGGCGTCAAGATGATGTTTCGCTGCGCAGGGGGCGAGAGAGCAAAGCGTCTACCGCTTCCAATGGTGAGAGCGCTCCTGCAATCAGGTTTGAGACGGCTTCGATGATTGGGACGTCGATGTCTTTGTCCCGCGCCAGCTTCAAGGCTGCTTGCGCGCTTTTTGCACCTTCGGCGAGAGGGAGGTCCGGTGTTACTTCGTCACGCGCCAAGGCAACGCCGTAAGCGAAATTGCGGGATTGTGTGCTGGCACAGGTGAGGATCAGATCGCCAAGCCCTGACAAGCCTGACAGTGTTTGCGCCCCTCCGCCCATGGCCACGGCCAAGCGGGTTAATTCCGCAAACCCACGGGCGGTCAGGGCGGCTTCTGCACTCGCGCCCAGTTCCAAACCACGGGCGACGCCGACAGCGATGGCGAAGATGTTTTTGAGAGCCCCCCCGGCCTCTACGCCGACAACATCACCGGTGGGATAGATGCGCAAAAACTGAGTGGAAAAGAGTTGCGCCAACGCCATGGCCGCGTCCTCACCGTCTCGGTGGGCCAATGTTACAGCGGTCGGCAGGTTGCGCACCACGTCATGGGCAAAACTTGGCCCGGAAAGGACAGCGACCGGGCGGCCGGGAAGGTTCGCCTCTGCAATTTGCGACATGGTGCGTCCACTGGCGGCGTCAATGCCTTTGGAACAAAGAAGCAGCGTCGTCGTTTGTGGCAAGAGCGGTGCAATGGTTTTTGACAGGTCCGCAAAGCCTTGGGCGGGGGTTACGCAAGCAACATGGGTGGCGGCTTTCAACGCCTTCAAGTTGCCCGTCACGTGGAGGTTTTTTGCCAGTTTTTGGCCCGGCAGGTAGCGCTGATTTTCACCCGCATGGCCAATATCGTCTGCTTGCGTTTGCGTTCGTGCAATCAAGCTGACGGATTCAAAGCGTGGGGCGCCGGACAGTTGGTTCCCGGCCCCACAATGTGCCCAGCAATGCGCCAAGGCCGTGCCCCACGCGCCTGCGCCGAGTATGCAAAGGTGGTGGCCGCCGTTCACGCCTTTGCGCCTTTGCGACCGGACCCGTATGCGCTGGCCCGTGCAGATTCAGCGTCCAAAGGCCAGCGGGGTCGTATGCCCGCCTGTGGGGGAGGCATCGTGCCGGCGGCTAAATGCTCCAATGCGACCCAGGCGATCATGGCGGCATTGTCGGTGCACAAAGCCAGAGGCGGGGCGGATAATGCCCATGAGTGCTCATCGCAAACGGTCTGCAATCGGTTCCGTAAAAGGGTGTTGGCTGCTACTCCGCCCGCCACCACGAGCGTCGCTGTCCCGCCCAACTCGCGCTCAAACCGGTTGAACGACCGCTGGACCCGGTCCGCCAAAATGTCGGCCACCGCCGCTTGAAATGACGCGCATATGTCGGCCTTTATCTGCTCCGTTACATCGGCAGTTTCGATGGCGTGGCGCACGGCGGTTTTAAGGCCCGAGAACGACATGTTGAGCGTGTCCCGCCCGGAAAGAGGACGCGGGAATGCATATTCTTTTGGATCGCCGTTAAGCGCCATGCGCTCCACGTTAGGGCCGCCTGGATAGGCTAGACCCAGCAGTTTACCCGTCTTGTCGAAAGCTTCTCCCAGCGCATCATCAATCGTTGTGGCCCAACGGCGGTAGTCTCCCAATCCGCGCACCAGCAATATCTGGGTGTGACCGCCAGACACCAGCAGCAACAAATATGGGAACGCGACACCATCGGTCAGCCGGGCGGTGAGCGCGTGACCTTCAAGATGGTTGATGGTCATGAGTGGCAGGTTGTGGACGGCAGCAATCGCGCGGGCGGTCATGGTGCCCACGATAAGACCTCCAGACAGTCCGGGACCCGCGGTGACGGCCACAGAGTCCAAGTCTTCAAACGTCACACCAGCTTCTTTGAGGCTTGCGGCGATGGCACCGTCCAAACCATCCAAATGGGCGCGGGCAGCGATTTCCGGAACAACGCCGCCAAACTGTGCGTGGTCTTCGATCTGGCTCAAAATGACGTTGGACAGGATTTCGCCGGAACCGTCCGCATGACGGCGCACCACCGAAGCTGCGGTCTCATCGCAACTGCTTTCAATGCCCAAAACTGTTTTCATGGTTCTGCCCACGCCGGTAATGCTCACTGTTGTCAATCGTCTCCTAACAGACGGGGATATGGATGGCTAAACCAACTGCTCAAGCCTGTGCGTTTCCACTTTGAGTGCCTTTCAATCGGTGGATCAAGGCGTAAAACGGGGCACGTTTTGCTCGCACCTGACAGGTTGATCCCATGGCCATTGATAGCCGCTTTATCTCCGCTCCCGACCGCGTGGACATCAAGTGCGCTTTGCTATCGGTGTTTGACAAAACCGGGCTGTTGCCACTGGCTGATGCGCTGGTGGCGCGGGGTGTGGAACTTTTGTCCACGGGGGGCACGGCGCGGGCTCTGGCTGAGGCCGGTCTGCCCGTTCGGGACGTCTCTGATGTGACAGGCTTTCCAGAGATTATGGATGGGCGGGTGAAGACACTCCATCCATCCGTGCATGGCGGTCTTTTGGGCATTCGGGATGCAGATGATCATGCCGCATCCATGGCACAGCATGGCATTCCGGCCATCGATTTGTTGGTCGTCAATCTGTACCCATTTGAACAGGTCATGGTGTCTGGTGCAGCCGACGAGCAGATCGTTGAAAACATCGACATTGGTGGGCCGGCCATGCTGCGGGCGGCTGCCAAAAACCATGCCTATGTCACCGTTCTTACTGACCCACAGGACTATGATGGTTTCTTGCAAGGCCTTGAAACCAACAAAGGTGCGTCGGTGCTGGTGGATCGCAAGCGGTTTGCGCAGGCCGTCTATGCCCGCACAGCGGCCTATGATGCCGCTATCTCCAACTGGATGGCCGAGCGTCTGGCGATTGACACACCGCCGTCCCGAGCGTTTGGCGGCGCACTGATGTCCACCATGCGCTATGGCGAGAACCCGCATCAAAGAGCGGCTTTGTACAGCCTGCCGGACGGTCGGGTGGGTGTCCCGCAAGCGCAGCAAATCCAGGGCAAGCAACTGTCCTACAACAATATCAACGACACGGATGCCGCCTTCGAATTGGTGAGCGAGTTTGATCCTTCTGATGGGCCAGCCGTGGCGATCATTAAACACGCCAACCCTTGCGGTGTCGCTTTGGCTGATACGTTGGTTGGGGCCTACCAGCAGGCTTTGGCCTGTGATCCCGTGTCTGCTTTCGGTGGTATTGTGGCCTGCAACACCGAGTTGGACGAAGAAACGGCGCAAGCGCTCGCGGCGATCTTTACCGAAGTTATCATTGCGCCGGGGGCAAGTGATGCTGCTCAAGCCGTCTTGGCGGCGAAGAAGAACCTTCGTTTGTTGCTGACACCATCACTGGGCAACCCCGCCCAAGGGGGACTGACGTTCAAGCCTGTCTCCGGCGGACTGCTGGTCCAAGAAAGAGACAATGGTGTGCTGGCCGCAGACGATCTGCGCTGCGTGACGAAGCGTGCGCCAAGCGGGCAGGAACTGCGTGATCTGCGGTTCGCATTCAAAGTCGCAAAACATGTGAAGTCGAATGCGATTGTTTATGCCAAAGACGGTGTGACCTCGGGCATCGGTGCGGGGCAGATGAGCCGGGTGGATTCAACCCGTATTGCCGCCATTAAAGCGCAGGATGCCGCCGATGCCGCCGGATGGGCCCAAGCGCGCACCGAGGGATCCGTTGTTGCGTCTGACGCGTTCTTTCCGTTTGCCGATGGTTTGGTGACCGCAGCGGAAGCGGGTGCAACCGCGCTCATTCAGCCCGGCGGTTCGATGCGCGATGAGGAAGTCATCGCGGCAGCCGATGATCTTGGACTTGCCATGGTCTTCACCGGCATGCGCAACTTCCGTCATTAGCACCTTGCTCAGTCAGCCTATTGATTACCGTGCGGGTTGGCGGCCGGATAGGGCGTTGGCAGCAGGATGATCAGGCCAACCACGAAGAAGATCAAAATGGTGGCCATGCCCATGGTGGCCGAGCCGGAAATGGCTGTCACGGTGCCGACCATCAAAGGGGCTAGAAAGCTCGTCGCCCTGCCCGAGAACGCGTAAAGGCCGAAGTACCGACCTGCTTCATTGGGATGCACGGAGCGGGCGAGCCACGAGCGGCTGGCCGCTTGTACGGGTCCAAAGGCTGCGCCAATCAACAGACCGTAAGCGATATAGGCTTTCTCCGCACCGCTCGCGAAAAGCCCGTCCCCGACGTTTGGATCAAAACTGAGCGCTCCAAACAGCGTTGATGTTGGCGTGGTCGAAATTATACCGATGGTCGCTATGATCAGCAGGATAATGGACACCACAACCTGCACTTTTGAGCCAACGCGTTTGTCCAACATGGCTGCGATGATGCAGCTTGGAACCGCAACGAGGTTCAAGATGATACCGAAAATGCCAAGTTCTGTAATGTTCCACGCGAACATGGCCGCCGCGAAGGTGCCTCCGAGCGCTAAAAGGGCGTTGACGCCGTCTTGGTAGATCATGCGGGCAATCAAGAAGCGAAAGACACCGGCCTTCTGCCGCGCTTCCGACAGAGTGGATTTGAGTTCGCTTGTGCCGAGACGGATGGCCCTAGCCAGCGACTGGGTGCGGGACACACGCTCTGGCGTAAACAGCAGCATGGGCATTAGGAAGATCAGATACCAAAGCGCCGATAGGGGTGCCGTTGCGCGATCCCCCTCTGCCTTAGCGGGGTCCAGACCAAAGATCGGGTCTGCGCCGAGCAGCGTTTTTCCGGTGTCAGGGCTGGCGGCAATGAACAGCAGCACGATGAACAGCACGATCATGCCGCCCAGATACCCCAAGCCCCAAGCGGTGTTGGAAACGCGACCGGTTGCCTCGCTGGAGACGAGCGAAGGCATCATGGAATCGTTAAATACGGTGGAAAATTCCGCAGCGATGGTCGCGAGGATAAATAACGCCAAAACCCAGACAACGCTCGATCCGGGTTCGGCAAACCACAGACCGCAAAGCGCTGCGATCTTCACCACTGCAAAGGCGGCAATCCACGGTTTGCGCGGCCCGGTCTGGTCGGCGATGGAACCCAAGACGGGCGACAAACAGGCGATGAATATTCCGGCGATCCCCACGCCCCATGCCCAAGCCGCTTGGCCGAACACAGGGTCGTCCACCATACGGGACACCACGTAGGGTCCAAAAATAAATGTAGTGACGACAGTGAAAAAGGGTTGAGCGGCCCAGTCGAAAAACATCCATCCCCAAATGCCGCGTTTGGGGACTTTTACGGGATCGGGGACCGAGACGCCGTCAGGCGTCATGCCTTGAGTGTTGATTGCCACGCTTGTGTGTCCCGTCCTGCCCGGTCAGTTTGAGGCGGGACGGTAAGCCACTCGACGCTGAACGCAAGGCTTTAGAGAGGGTCAACCCATCCTATAAAGGTGCTGACCGTTCCTGTGTTACCCACTTGGCCCCGCTTGGACCGGAGCCGTTGCTTCAGTTTTGGGGCTGTTTGGCTGCCCGTTTACGGTCGATGGGATCGAGCAAGCGCTTGCGGATGCGGATGTTCTTCGGTGTCACTTCCACCAGTTCATCATCCGTGATGTAGGCAAGGCTTTTTTCGAGCGTCATGTTCAAGGGTGTGGTGATTTTTACCGCCTCGTCCTTGCCGGAAGAGCGCATGTTGGTGAGCTGTTTGCCTTTCAACACGTTGACTTCCAGATCATTGCCGCGCGAGTGCTCGCCGATGATCATGCCCTGATAAACCTTGTCGCCCGGATGGATCATCATCGGGCCACGGTCTTCCAGGTGGAACATGGCAAAGGCCACCGCATTGCCATCGCCGTTGGAAATCAGTGCACCGGTGTGGCGCTGAGCAATGTCGCCGCGATAGGGCTGATATTCCAGGAACGTGCGGTTGAAGATCGCCGTGCCTTTGGTGTCGGTCATCAGTTCAGACAGATAACCGATCAGGCCGCGTGTGGGCGCGTGAAACACGAGCCGCACGCGACCGCCGCCGGAGGGTTTCATCTCCACCAGATCTGCGCGGCGCTTTGACAGTTTTTCAACGACGGCGCCGGAAAATTCTTCATCAACGTCGATGATGGCTTCTTCGACCGGCTCGACTTTCACACCCGCTTCATTGGTTTCCATCAACACGCGGGGACGCCCCACCGTGAGTTCGAACCCTTCGCGGCGCATGGTTTCGATGACGATGGCCAATTGCAATTCACCGCGACCGGCAACCTCATAGGCGTCGGTACCTTCAACCTGTGTGACTTTCAGCGCCACATTGCCTTCGGCTTCCTTCATCAGGCGGTCGCGAATGACGCGGCTTTGCACTTTGTCGCCTTCCTGACCGGCCAGCGGGCCGTCGTTGACGCGGAAGGTCATGGAGAGCGTGGGTGGGTCGATAGGCTGCGCTGCAATCGGTTCTTTGATGCCCGGTGCCACCAATGTGTCGGCCACAGTCGCCTTGGTCAGGCCAGCGATGGAAACGATGTCGCCCGCCTTTGCGTCCGTGACCGGTTTGCGATCCAGACCTTCAAACGAAAGCACCTGCGTGATGCGGCCGGTCTCAACGATGGCGCCCTCTTGGTCGAGCGCGTGGATGGACTGGTTCGGCACCGCTTTTCCGGAGGTGATTTTACCGGTCAGGATGCGGCCGAGATAGGGGTTGGCCTCAATCGTCGTGGCCAACATGCGAAATTCGCCTTCTTCGATGGACGGCTCTGGAACGTGGTCCATCACGAGGTCCAGCAGCGGGGCCATGTC
>JBCDKS010000027.1:0-46724 GCA_038746275.1 Pseudomonadota bacterium
AGCCGTCGGCGTACCTGCCTCCTGCTCTTTAATCATGCCGATTATCTGCTCGTCGCTGAACCTTGATGATCTCATTCTTCGTCTCCTTGTCAGGGACGAACTCTACCCAAAAATGGAGGAAGAAACGGGTCTCAGGTCAATCCAGGTCTCATACCAATACCATTGGCCGTCCAGTATTTCGACGCCATAGCCCTTGGCTGCGTTCTTGGCGTCAAGCGCCTTCCACAGATCGGTATGTTTGGAAATTGTGAAACGAGGATATCCGTCTTCCTGCATCTTCGCCACAACTTGCATGGGTCGGTACTTTGACTTCTCAGTTTCCTTCAGGAGCACGCGATTGATGGCCGCCCCTTCGTCTGAATCCGGCTGTACGAACTCAATTGCTAGATCAGCGGCTCTGGGGTCGATTTGCAGTCTTTTGAACGAATGCCACGCGATAGGCAAAGCGCGGGTCAGCCTGTTCATCGTGGCTCAAGCTGTCGTGGAACGTGTCCATCATGGTCTCAATATGTGCGGGAAGGCTCCCGGCGGCTTTGAGCAATGCTCGCTGATCTGGACTGAACGTTACGAATTGCAGCGCTAGCGGCAATCGCGTTTCAAGACCATATTGGTTGCCAAACAAAGTCTTTATGGCGTCGTTGAAGTTGATGCAGCACGCCTGAAGCTTAGCGCTAACGGCCTCATCAATGCGGTTCGTAGATCGGTGCTCGACCTCATGCCTGAGCTCGATCAAAAATTCGAGGTTCTGTTTGGTCCCATGATCAATCGGTGAGCGATTGTCATTGAGGCACCGTGTAAGGTCCCAATACTTCTCCGCGCCTGCGGGCGTGCGCTCAACCTCACGTACACCGTTTCTGGTCCGATAGTAGCGATAATCGACACCTTCCCGCCGATAGTAGGCGTGAAGGAGGTAGGTCCACGCAATGATCGCTGTGACGATATACAGCTCGGCCCGAAACGTCAGTCCAGCGGAATTGAAAGTGTGGACCGCAGCGATCATGGCTTCACGCGCCTTGATCAGCAGCTCGTCGCCGCGCAGGCTCAGTCCCGTCTGCGGATCAATCGCAGGCCACTCTGCAAGGAATGCGTCGAGTTCGTCTTTTGATGCAGGTCGCAGGGCTCGATGGCGGGCCTCGGTTCTGATCTCGCCGATCACACGATGATTGATCGAGCGTGTGGGCCTGGTGAAATATGCCAATATGTCCTGATCGTTGTATCCGCCACGCGCCAGCATGGCTTTGACCAGAGCAATCTCCCAGCGCTCAAGGTTGTTTCCGCGTCGTCGTCTTGCAGACTCTGCCATAGCGGACCCAGCCTTAATCCGGATATGGCCAGATGGACTTAGCCACGTCGAGCAACGCCTGGCCGCGCGCTTCGATTTCGTCTTCAGTCCACTCTTCGCTCTTAATGATCTCGCGGTTAAGCACCAGCAGCGAATGATCGGTTAGAGCATCACGCTTGCCTTTGTAGTGACCGTTGCTGACGCTAGCATTGAGCGGCTTTGTCAGCACTGTGAGGTTTCCGAACGTATTCAGGAGACGGTTGCGACGCACGATTTCGCCAATCCGCGTGTTGTTTTCCTCGCTGGCAAACATGGCCTGCCAGGTCTCGTTTTTGGTCGGCTTTTCGCCGCTTGGCAGCGGCCAGTGCTCTTCCCATTGCGTGGGCAGTATATGCTCGACCGAGAGGTCGTCGGCCAGCTGATTAGTTTCATGGAATTTCTGACGCTTCCTGCGTTCGATGGCTTCCAAAACGGTGCGCACACGAAAGGGCGTCAGCCGCTTGCCGTAGACCGGGGCGGTTGTGAAAGCGCGCTCGAATTCCGCATCGCTGGGCAGGCGCGCACTCTCAGAGCTCTGGGCTTTCAGGAAGGTGGCTAGGTTCGCAGACGTGAACCCGTTAGCCTCCAGATGCCGGACGACCGAGAGGAAAAACTTGTTGTAATTCTTGGTAGTGAGGCCACAGATCGCGCGGCGCACGATGAAGGCAAGCAGGATATCAACGGCCCCAGTTTTGTCCTCATCGTTCATGGTGTCATCGGACCAGAGGCGCAGAACCAACGGATAAACCGTTGTCACATCCCACGGGTGTAAGAGCTTGGCAAAGCGCCCCAGTGGATCGCCTGGGTCACGCTCCAGCAAACGCCGGTAGAGCGCGCCATAGGCTCCAATATCCTCCAGCTCCTGCGCAACGCTGGCGTAGCCATCTTCGGGCTTGCTAGCCTGTATCTTGATGAAAGCCTTGTACTCGCTGAAAAGCTTAGAGAGTGTCACCTCACCGGCCACTTTTCCGGCGATGAAATTGGCCAGAAAGAACTCAATCCGGGCCTTCTTATAGCGGCCCTGCTTTTCCATCACGCTCCAGAAAGGATCTTCAAACCCGGTCCAGTATTTCTGGAACAGCTTGTCAGCGTTCTCTTGCCTGGCATCAGCGCGGTGGAAGATGTTGTTGCGCACAAGATCGGCCGCGAGCAGCGGCTCGCCGCGCTCATTCAGCGTCTCGAAGATGACTTGCGCATCATCGCCTTCTTCCAGCGTGATCTCGACGACTTTGAATTCTTCAATCAGGGCTTCCCATAGCGCATCGAGGCGCAGCTCCATGGCCGCGAGGTCCTGATCGGCTTCGCTCACATCCGCTTCGCTCTCGGCGGCATCCTCGTCATCCGCGTCCAGATCAATCGTCTCGGCGAAATCATCTTCGAGATCATCGCTCTCCACCGCATGTTTGATGCGGTCGAAGAAAAAGCCATAGGCCCCAAGGAGTTTGGGGACGGTGCTGTAGCCGTAGATTTTGTCCCGGTCCTTGTAGAAATGCTGGCGGTACTTCTTGCGCAGATCATCCCGCGTGCACGTGACGATATCCTGAAACAGCTCACGGTCGTATTTTGTGGGCCAGACCTTGAACCTCTCAACGTCCGGGTCCTCCATCAGATGCTCTTTTTCATTGAACAGATAGCCCTCGATGAGGCCCACCGTATCCGTGAACCCGGCCTGGCAGGCATAATCCCGCGCCGCCGCGAGATAGAGCTGAAATGTGGTCAGACGTTGCTGGCCATCCACCACCTGGAACGAGGTCACTTGACGGGATGAGACGGACCCGCGGGCTTCGAGCACGACTGCGCCCATGAAGTGTGAGAACCGGCGCTCCCGCCCGTTCAGGCGTTCAATCGCCTTGGTGCGCACGTCATTCCAGAACGGTTCCCATTGCTTGTCGCGCATCCACACATAGTGACGCTGATAAATCGGCACACAAAAGCGCTGCCGGTTTTCCAGGAGTTGTCGGACTGTAACGGGACCTGCTTTCAATGATGTGCCTCACAATTCTTTACATTCAGCATAGCGATTCTGTGCAATACTTCAATAAAACAGGCGGTTGGTGAATTACGGAAAAACAATGCCTTAGGGCGCACCGTCCACTGGCGCGGTGGGACGGACTCTCGTGAACCGAGCCTATAGTCTCGGCCAGTCGGCTTCGATCCCTTGCGCGTGAATTGATGCCAGCCTTCGGGCTGGCTTTTCTGTATCTGGTTATAGGGGCCTGCGGCCCTTCATCCATCAAGACCAAACCCTTTGGGCGCAGCCAGCGGTTTCCCCGTTCTTCCGCGCTTCGCTTGTGCAGAAGCGGGTGATCCCCTCCGATGTCTGCGGTCTTGACGGCTTCCCCCGCTCATTGGCGCTGGCCTAGTCCGGTTGCAGGCGCAACCGGGTTCTAAGGAAAGAAAGTCGGCTGACGCGAAGGCCAGCCGATGGAGCCTATGGCGTTGGACCACGCCGCTTGAGCTCGGTTTCGATGTTATGCATGGAAGCGAGGGCATCACGCTGGTCTTGCGTGTCACGTTCAGCGCCGGTGAAGGCGATGAACGCTTGCTTGCGCAGACCGTAGAGATTGGCCGTGCTGAGCTTTGAAGCATCGGATTGAGATAAAGGTTTCATGGTATCCTCCTTTTTGTCAGGAGGCCCCGAACCGTTCAGGGCCTCACGGCCCTCGCACATCATAATTAGGCCAATGAAGGCCCTGATGGGTCGGGGTTAAATCCTGATCAAAAAGGTGATGGCTGAAAGCATCACAGTCCGGTCTTGCAAAGCGCAGCTCATCTTGAAGGTCTAAGGCTCAAAGCGTCGCGAGCGCCTTGAACGGTTGCGACCAGGTCCGTCATTCGGTCCAGTGTGATCGTTTTCGTGATCTTGCGTTTGCGTATGGTCTTTGTTGTCTAGCTCCATATAGCTGGCGACGTCTTCGCGTAGCTGCATCAGCTCGTCGTTTGCGGCTTTCCTTTGAATATCGATGTCCTGTTGAAGCCTTTGGCGCTCATCAAGCTGGCGGGCAATAAGCGCGTCTTTTTCTGCGCGATCCCGCTGTATGCCTTCCAGCGCCTCCCGTTCATTTTGCGATCTGATCTTGCTATAGCGCCCGGTTAGGCGATGCCATACGCCGGAAATGCCCTTTGGCAAGCGTGCAGCGCGCGCATTCGTTTCAGCCTGCCAGCGCTGCGCCTGGCATTGGGTGAGGTTTTCGCGTTCGGCACGGTGACGGCCAACAACCTCAGCTTTCCGAAAGTCGATCTGGGCCAAGCGTCGCTGCGCATCGCGTTCAGCGGTTCGGATAAAGCCTTGCAGCTTTTCCGTCATGCCTTCGGCAATGGCTTTGCGCGTTTCTGAAACAGATTGTAGTTCCTCAGAATCACCAAGCTTTGCCTTCACCGCCTTAGTCCTAACGCCAGTTAGCCGCGCAACCGAATAGACTTCACCGCGATAGTCTACAGCGACGAAGCCGCGACGATCACCCTTTGCGAGCTTGAAGCCGCGTTCAGCCAGCGCTTGCTGAAATGAGGCGAGATCATCCGATGCTTCCCAAGCTTTTTGGAAAACAGCCTTCAGCTCTTTGGGATCAACACCAGCGCGGCGTGCTTGCTGCCATTCGGCTTGCGTGAATTGCAGAGGATCGCGAAGCCTTTTGTCTTCAAGGCCGCGCGGCATCTCCCAACCATTCTCTATAAAGAGAGAGCGCGAAACATCGCGCAGCTTCGCTTTGAAGTACGGAAGATTGATAGCGGTCATGCTTTCACTATCCACTTTTGACCAGACGACATGCGCATGGCGACGACCATCCTTTTCATGAAAGATCACGGCGCGCGGCTGGCCATCCAAGCCGAGCTTGCGCTCAACCTGATCGAAGGCTTTTTCGAATTGTTCTGTGCTGGCAGTTTCGCCACGCGGTGGGTTGAAGCTCATAGAGAAAAGGTAGTTCTCGCTGCGCGTGCCTTGGGCCACGCCGTGCGCTTCCAAGAGTGAACCGTGCAGATCATCGCTGATGAAGCCGCGCACCTCGTGCAGTTCCACATGGTCATTATCGCGTTGTCCCATGAGATAGCGCCCAAGCTGCGGGGCATCCCCGCGCTCTTTGGCTTTCAAGATCATGGTCCACCTTCAAGGGTAAGACCAAGCGCGCGCAGAAGGTCGGCGCGGATTTCGGCGACGCCTTCACAGGCTTGTTTGATTTCAGCCTCAGTTTCAGGCGTGACAGGCAATGAGCCCGTATTCACGGCCTTCGCAAGTTGATTGAGGTTTGCAGAGAGGCGCGACGCGCCGAGAGCGCCAACGACGCGGCCAAGCGCTTCTTTATCGCGAACAGGACTATTACCCGGCTTCTTACGCGGAGAGGCGTCTTCGCCGAATAGTTGCTCGCGAATATAGGCAGAAAGCGATAGATCGCCCGCCTCAGCTTCAAGGCGTGCGCGTTCTTTTTCGGTCAGGCGCAGCGAAAAGGGCGGTGGATATTTCTTTGGCTCCATCACCTCGTCGGAAGCTATCTCATTGAAATCATTTCGTGAAGTCCGGTCCATCGTCGCATCCCAGACCCTTTGGGTCTATTGATGCGAGGTGACGTTCCCAGTCAGCGAGAGTTTCGAACAAGGTGTTCGAACTTTCTTGATCGAGGTGCACCATTTTCTCTAGTTGATCCAGAGGCTTAAGCCGCCTTCAACTTTCGCTTCAATCGTCTCAGTTCTCTTTGACCTTTGGCGCTGATCAAGCAGCATTACCATAACAACGGTGCGGCAGTCTGTTTAGCCACTTCGCGTCTTTGAAGCCGACAGGTTCACGCTCGACCGTTATGTTTGGCGCGGAGTTCCAGGGGTGTTTTCCCAGTCCATTTCCGAAACGCACGTTGAAATGCGTTTGGATCCCGATACCCGACCAAATGGGATATCTGCTGGTTGTTGAGATCGCTCTTCTTGAGATAGCGCAAGGCGACATCCTTACGTGTCTCGTCCAGCAGGGCTTGGAACGTCGCTCCCTCTGCTGCCAAACGGCGCAGAAGCGTGCTCCGGCTCATACCGAGACGTGCGCAGACGTGAGCCAGTGTCGGGTCCGTGACGGAGAACGCCTCGAGCATCACCGCGCGAACGCGGTCAGCGACGTCGGCTTCGTTAGCCTGAATCAGTGCTTGGCTTTGTAAATCCGCCTCGGTTGCTTCCCAAAGTTCGGGGTTGGCCGAGACAAACGGAACGGATGCATCGGCAATCCTATAGCTTAGTGTCGGGGTGCCATCGTCCGGCACCATTCCGAATACATCGCTCAGGTCCTCACGTTCGGCCCTTGGCAATGGAACGCTCACCTTTTGTGGGAGGAAGCGGTGCCGGGCCAGTGCCATTGTCTTGGCGTGCAAGTAGACAATCTGCGGGCTGCTGAAGGTTGGCGGCAGCGAGAGGTTTTGTTCAGATGGAGTGACACGCACGGTGAAAGCGTCAGACGTACGCTCGAGGTTGAAAGCCATCGGTCCAAACAGGCTCTTGTAAGCCGACAGACGTGTGACCCCCGTTTCGAAATCAGGCGCGCTGGACATAGCAAAGAGCACCGGGATCGCTGGACCGCTGGCCATGCGCAGACCCAAAAACTTCGCGACGTCCAGCTGACGTGTCAGCTCCATCATGGCGGTCCAGAGCTGCAGGTACTCGGCGGCGGATACCAGAAACCCGTTATCATCGCGGTCCGCCAAACCAAGGCCGGCATGGGCCATGACTTTGTGCCAGTCCAGATTGAGCATCCCGCAAAGCGGCCCGGAAAGCACCGCTGATGTGTAGGCAAACATGTCAGGCGACTCCCGTATACCAAGTCCGGCGGTCGCAACCACCAACGATCAGCAAAAGCGGTTTCGACGAAAACACGCAATCACCTTGGTACTTTCTGCAAGTCATTGGAACGATCTGCAAGCCATTTATCATGGAACGCCGTCAGGACGTTCGCCATGTTTGCAGAAGACCAATGCTGCACAAGGACCGCGCGCGTGAAACTCAACGACAAGATCATACTCGTTACCGGAGGCGGGCGTGGCATCGGGCTGGAATTTGCCCGGCAACTTACCGCGCTTGGAAATACTGTCATCATTACTGGGCGCAAAGCAGCCACATTGGAGACTGCCGCGCAGGAAACCGGGGCTGAGCCAATGCCCGGTGATGTGACATCGGCAGAAGATCAGAAACGCTGGATCGAGGAGATCAAGTCGCGCCATGGCCGGATTGACCTGCTCATCAACAATGCCGGCATTCTGCTGGCGTATGACTTTGCATCGGACCCTGACACACTCGACAAGATCGAGCGCGAAATTGCAACCAACTCGGTCGCCCCCCTGACACTGACCCGGCGTGCTTTGCCGTTGCTTGAAAGTAGCGATGAGCCTGCCGTGTTGTACATCAGTTCGGCAGCTGCCTTTGTCGCGGCTGCGGCGACTCCGGTTTACTCCGGCACGAAGTCTTTGTTGCACCACTCGGCCCAGGCCCTCCGCCATCAGTTGGCGCCACAAGGGATAACTGTGTTTGAGGCGATGCCCCCCGTTGTCGACACCGACATGGGCGCCGGTCTCAAGTCCGACAACTTCAAGAAGATGGCACCGGACAATTTGGTGCGCGGGATTTTGCAAGGTCTGCGCGACGACCAGCCCGAGATGCTGCTGGGCCAAGCTCGGCAGGTTAAGTGGCTTAGCCGGATCGCACCGGGCTTCGCTTTCCGCCAATTTTCCAAGACCGAATTCCATTGAACATCCCCGCAGGAGGTCCATTCCATGTCATCTGATCCCTATCGAGGCCGCGTGAATGCGCTGGCCATCATCACTTCCGGCGCGTTCGGTGGTGCCAACCTGTTTATTGGGTTGTCCATGGGGGTGTACTGGCTGAGCCTGCCCCCCGCCGATTTCGCTGCACAGTTCTTTCCGCAGTTCAGCAACTTTCTTTATACGATAATGCCACTGTTCCTCTTGATGCCAGTTGGCCTGATCTTGTCGGCACGGCTGGACTGGGGGCTGCCTGAAGCGCGACGCAACTGGGTTATCGCGCTTTGGCTCTATCTTGTGGTCACTTTGATTACGGTGTTTTTCCATATGCCTCTCAACGTGCGACTTGCAGAGGTGGTCTGCTCTCCCGTTGCCGATGCGCTTTCGTTCTACACTGGCATCGCCCTAGCCGGTCCAGTGACGGACGAGAATGCGGGCACAATCCGGATGCTTTGGCTGCTTGGGCATATTCCGCGCATCATCATCACACTCGCTTTGCCGGTCTACGCGCTGCGTGCTGTGACCGCGCGAGGGTAAGGGGTTATGATGGACCTTGAGTTCTGCACAATCGACGGCTTGCGGATCAGATACGCCGCTGTGCGCAATCCGGGCAAGCCGCAGGTCATCCTGACCTCCCCGCAACCGATGAGTATCCTGACCTACGACGCATGGTGGGATCGGCTGGCCGAACAGTTCGATGTGGTCGCTGTGGACCTGCCGAACCATGGCGGCTCTGATGCCGCACGCCATGTCACAACGGTCAGCCAACACGCGGGCTTCTTCGGCAAAATCCTCGACCATTTCGACCTTAGTCATCCGCATTTTATCGGGCCAGATATTGGCACGCCAATGAGCCTCAGGTTCATGGCCGACACGGCTGGTCGTTTGAAGTCTGCCACACTCGGCGATGCTGGCTGTGTTGGGGCCGTCGACGGGGCGTGGCTGTTCAGGCAGTTGGTCTACTCGCGCGCAATTCAATTTGCGACACTTTCCGCCGGTGGTGCGATCGGAGGGCGCATCTATTGCGCGGCCGCAAATGCGATCGGGTACCGGCTTAGCCGCCCCACCCCTACTGCCAAGGCCGATTACCTTGCGGGCTCCACGACCTTTGCAAAACTCAGGGGCCAGGTCGGTTTTCTGGGGAGCTATCCGAACGAGACGCCATCGCTCCAAGACGACGTGCGAAAAATCGAGACCCCTATTCAGGTGCTGCACGGCGAATTCGATACCTTCGTATCTGTTTCCAATTCAAAGCGCCTCGCCGACCTCCTGCCGAACAGCCGGTTCGCGCTCATCAAGGGTGCAGCGCACTACGCATGGGAAGACGCTGCCGAAGATTACCTCGCGCATGTGCTTACCTTCGTTGCCGAGGTCGAGGCCAAACCAGAGGGCAATACCCAATGACAATCGAAGTCCTGAGTGTCCTCGTATACGCCTTGCTGCTGTTTGCGGTCATCCTGGTGCAAGCGAACTACGCCGCAGTTACGGCTGACCTCGCCTACGGCTTTTCCAACCGTGAGGCCCCCCAACCGGGCAAATCCGATGCAGAATGGCTTGGTCGAGAGCTTCAACGGGCGGTTGCGCGACGAGTGCTTGAATGAGCATCTATTCTCGAACTTGCGCCATGCACGCGATCTGATCGAAGAATGGCGCATCGACTACAACCATGAACGACCCCATGCCAGCCTCGACGGCATGACGCCGACCGAATACGCAACCCGGTCCATTCAGGACCAAAACTGAAACAGGGCTAACTTATAAACGAGGACAATCTGGGGAGCAGGTCAAAAGTTCCGCTCATCTGCCTCCCATAATGTCCGGTTCACTATACAGGTTCGATGCGATACGGACTCCCAGGATTGTTGGGGCCGGTGCGCCATCTTTTCAAGTCAGTCCATTGCAGTTTGGTTCTTTACCGACCTTCAACAGGGTTTGGCTGTTTCGGTGGTTATGGTTCAACAGAAACCGGCCTCAAGACCCCAAAAAGTCATTGTGCTGGGTTTTTTCCCAGTGATGTGGACGGCGAAGCAGTTCGTGGAGGGCGCGCCACGCGGCCGCAGACAGACACAGCCAGTACACAGGTAAGCCAATAAGGCCGGGTGCCAGTGCTTGCATATTCCGCTGCGGCAGCGTCCGCATCGCAAGGGCCGCCATTGTGGCATATCCCAAGAGTATGCTCGCTAAATCCAGATAGAAAAGACCGGACAGTGTCAGGCTGATTTGGCCCAAATGCAGCAACTGTGTCGCGTAATAGGCCACGCCCAACCACAACAAGGGATGGATGAGGGCGGAGACAATCATGCCGGTGATCATAAGATGGAAAACAAGATACTGTTTGGTGCCGAGTTGCCGCCACAGCCGAAAGGGCTGGCGCATGTGCACCAACCAAGTTTGCATCCACCCTTTAAACCAGCGGGTGCGCTGACCAAACCAAACGGAGGCTGTTTGTGGCGCGGTCTCGTAGGTCGGCAATTCAAGCGTGGCAAACTGAAGTCCTGCACGGGCCATTCGAATGCCAAGGTCAGCGTCTTCCGTCACATTGTACGGATCCCACGCGCCGATATGGTCCAACGCTGCGCGTTTGAAATGGTTAGACGTGCCTCCAAGGGGACCAAACGATCCAGCCCGGTCCAACGCGGGCAGCAAGCCGTCGAACAGCGCCGAGTACTCAATCGCAAACATGCGAGCAAACCAACTGCGCTTGCCGTTCACCACCACCAAGGGTGCTTGTAAAACGGCGACGCGCTGATCGTTGGTCAAAAAAGCGTTGTGCGCTTCCCGCAATTGGCCGGGGTGCGGCCGGTCTTCCGCGTCGTACACGGTGATCAACCTACCGATGCAAACCTGTAATGCGTAGTTCAGGGCTTTTGGTTTCGTGCGCGGCAGGGAAGGGGGAACAGCAATGACCTCAAAATGCGCGCGACCGCGCGCGCTGCAGGCCCTGTGTGCCGCCTCCAGCGTTGCATGATCGTCCGCCTCGCAAATCAGTTTAATTTCCAGCCGTTCCTTCGGCCAATTCAACGCATCCAAGGCCTGAGCGAGCGGGCCAATCTGTGAGGCTTCATCGTACAGCGGCACCAGAACCGAATAGACGGGCAGTTCGTGATCTGGACAATGCTGTAACGGTTTGGCCTTAAGGGGCTTGTGGCTCATGGCCGCCCACAATCGCACGCCCACGCATCCCAGATAAAACCCTGTGGCGATTAAGTGCACCGTATGGGCGGTGGCACCGGAAGCAAACATCCAACTGACGATGAGCAGTTGAGCCAACAGGAAGAGCGAGACCGCCTGCCAAGGCGTGACGACCAATCGTGCGGAAAGTGCGGTAGACCGATGTGCGAGTGCGTTGCGGGCCGTGTTGGTCAGGGCAGTTGAGGCCCGTTCGATCAAGGCGGCGCGGTTGATGCGGGAGGTGGTGATAGACAAGCGTGCAGCCTTATCAGGCCAACGCGCCAGCCAGCGAGCAATCTCCGGAAGAAACCGCCCATTGGGTGCTAAATGGAAGTTTGGATTGCGCAGATCGGAAGCAAACTTGACTTCGTTTGGAGGTCTTTGGCTTGGTGCCAACGGAGTGTTGGTGCCCACGCTTGGAACGTCAGCCGTCTGTCGGTTTGTTTGGGGTACTGCCACCATTGTCGAAAAATTGACCAGCGATACGGGATCGGGTGGCGTGTGAAAGGCCTCACCAAAGGCGGGCGTATCACGCTCAAACGGCAGGCCAAGAGACATTGCCAAACAGCGGGCATATTCGATATCCGTCACGGTGCCGGAATTCACCAAGACATAGCTTGCGCTCACGTCCATTGTCTTGGCGCGGGCATCGCACGCCCGTAAGACAGTTTCACAGATGCCAAATGCAGCCATGAATGCGATGTCTGCGGAGATTGGCACGCTTGGTTCAACCGCATCGGCAAAGTCGTTTACGTTGACTGCGCTGTCTTGAGCGGTTGGACAGCTCGTCTCAGCTGATGCGCCCAAGCGCAATTCCTGTCTCCAAGCCATCCCAAGGCCCCCCGGCCCCCTGGGCCCCCTGAGCCCTCAAGGCCCCCGGCCCCCAGGGACCTATGCATTTCAAGCCAGCAGGCGTGATCTTTTGGAAGAAAGACTGCCCGTCCGCGGTGTCATTGGAGAGCGCGGACGGGCACCAAGGTTAAGCGGCGACCGTGTCGCGCTCAAATACCCCCCTGGGATCCTCTGACTCAGAAAATCCGCCATGATGTGGGGCAACCGGCTGCGGACGCTGGATACGCGGATTCGTGTTAGTCTTTGGTGCCATCAGCCGCTCACCAATCCCCAAACGGTGTTGCATGGTGGCTAAAACCGTCTCTGATACCTCAAACGTTCCAGCGCACACCGGTCGCCGCCCAAAGCCATCGGAACGTCCGATTTCTTGGATCGGTGCCCCTGCCATCGTGTACAGGCGCCGTGTCGGTGGCTCGTAATTCGAAACCATGGTGTGAATGCCGTGGTCCAAGGCCGTTTCGCAAAGCGCCAGCAACATCATGCAAAACGCTTGCCTTGGATCGATTTCCAATCCATCCCGCGCCAGAGCATCATTGTCTACGCAAAGGCGAGTGCCCTCCCAAATGCCAGGTGCCGAAAGGCTTGCATTATTGGGAAACGTTGTCCGAAACACATCGTAAAGAAGCGTTGGCCCCGTGGTGGGCAGCAGGCGCAGTGACCCGTAGAGCGTTTCAAAACGATCATCACACCATACCAGATAGGCCGGACTGCATCGATCATAAACGTCGATCTCACCCGCCGGACCAGCAGTCACGTTCCAGCCCAACTGATGCAAGAAAACTTCTTCGCGCAGTTTGAACATTCGGCTGATCAGCTTCGCGTGATCTTTTCGGTTGTGGTCTTCGATGATGATAAACATGACACCCGCCTCGTTTGTTCCCAAGGCTAGGGTCGGCGCGCATCATCCAAGGCACAATTCCCCAGAATGAACCCCCCACTTTTTGGGGGTTGCATTCAAACTTCAGGTCGGAACGTCGCTGTCGATCAAACGTAAAAGCGTAGCCTTGTGGATGGCTTGATAAAGCGTCGCACAACCCAGCTTATGCTTCGCTGACTTGCAGTAATCGCGCACCGTGTGCTCCGAGATATTGAGAATTTCGGCAATGGTTGCCGCATCTTTGCCTTGAACCATCCAACTCAAACATTCGATCTCTCTGGGTGACAGCGATGGTTTTTCATCCTCCCGCCCATATATATCGAGGATAGCGTGCCGGTGCAGTATCTCCGCCAGCTCCGCCAAGAGAGCTGCATTCTCCTTCACGAAACGAGCCCAAATGATGCGTTCGCTCTTGGAAGAATAGTTAACCATCGCTTTGCGCTGTCGACGATCCGTTATGGGGACCATGTAACCGGATGAACCTATGCCATGGTCTATAGCGCTGGTTGCCACGGTGAGTGCAGCATCGCTGCTCCAATCCAGATCGGACCACAAACACGGCAACGTGCGCTGAAAACCGGCTTGGGCGACCGGGTCTAACTCGACAAAGTTCTTGACCAAGTACTCCCGCACCCAGTCGGCTGGATAGTTGGTTCGCACGAACGGCGTATCGATCTTTTTGCCCTCGTTGAAACCCATGTGATAGGTGACGAAGTCAACCGCGAGATCGTTGCAGATGATCTGAATGCAGCGTTCGATGTTGGTCTCTTCGCTGACGCGTTCCAGTAGATCGTCGTACTTTTCGCGTACAATGCCGTCCATAAAAGCCACCCCGCACCTTTTTCCCCAAGCGCATTCTTAGGCAGGGCGGTTACGGTTAAGACCGCAAAACGCGAGAGTTTTGCAACACGAATAGAAAGTCGAAATTCCCCATTTCGCACCGATCAACCCGCCCGAGCAGATGATAGACCTTTGATGTTGCGTTACGTCAACCAAATCAGTTTCACGGGCATCGTTTTGGCCAAATATTTATGAATTTAGAGCGTTGTTTGACCAAACGGTAAATATTTTTGTGAGTTTAATCACAAAAGTGCCTTATAGGCCGCCTCGGCAATTGAAGCGCCTAACGGGTAAACTGTGCGGTGCGGTGGCCGATCGCCACCGGAGACAATTTTCGAAAGTTGGGAGCCGGCTTGAGATGCGCTTACACGACATCTAGCGCCAAGGACTATTTGGGAGCCAAAACCATCATCATTTGACGGCCTTCGAGCTTGGGTTCGGCTTCCACCTTGGCAATTTCTTCGGTGTCTTCTTTCACCTTCTTAAGAAGGTCCATGCCCAAATTCATGTGTGCCATTTCACGTCCGCGGAAACGCAATGTGACCTTCACCTTGTCGCCTTCCTCAAAAAAGCGGCGGACAGAGCGCATTTTCACATCGTAATCGTGGGTGTCGATGTTGGGTCGCATTTTGATCTCTTTGACCTCAATGGTCTTCTGCTTCTTGCGGGCTTCGGCGGCCTTTTTCTGGGCCATGTATTTGTATTTGCCGAAATCCAGAATTTTGCAGATGGGGGGACGGTTGGTCGGGGATATTTCCACCAAATCCAAACCGGCTTCCCGTGCCATTTCCAGTGCAGTTTCCAGTGAAACGGCACCGTGGTTTTCCCCTTCGGCATCGATCAGTTGCACATCTGGGGCTGTAATTTCGTTGTTTGCGCGCGGGCCCGACTTTTGCGATGCAGCGGCTCTGTGTGGACGACGAATAGCGAATGTCTCCTGTGTCGAAGGGTGGCGCGCGGCCACTTCGGGGTGAATTGGCGGTACATAGGGCTCCGCCCGGCAAAAGGCTAGCACAATATTCCCGTCAAAAACAGCGTATTGCTGCACCGTGTGGAGGCGTGTCAGACTGTGGAACCGGTCCAGACTGCAAAGCCAAAAGGGCAAGGGCCCGATGAGGTCGGCGTGTTCAAGGGCGCTGCGGTTGGATAAGGCTTTGATACACGTTCAGTGTCTTGTCGATCATTTGCTGTAAGGAAAACTCTTGCATCACGTAAGCGCGCCCATTGCGCCCAACGTTCGACAGCGCATCGGGGTTTAAGGCCAGCGCTTCCAGCAGGGCGTTTGCGAGTGCTGCACTGTCGTTGGGCGGAATTTTCCACCCTGTCCGTTTGGCTGCTGCAACGTCCGGCACATCCAAGACCGTTTCCACCACAGCGCCAATCTTTGTTACGATGACAGGTGTCTCGAGGGCACTGGCCTCCACGGCAGCCCGCCCGAACGCTTCTGCCTCCACAGAGGCAACAACGGCTATGTCGGCCAGCTTCATGGCGGCGGCGGGATCGTCACAATGGCCCACCAGCTGTACGGAACTTTGCAATCCCAATCGCTTTATTTGTGCCAGCAGGTGCTGTCGATAGGCTGTCCGCCCCTGTTCGTCGCCTGCCAAAATGAACTGGCAGTCTGTCCCTTGCGAGATCACCTGCGCAGCGGCATCAATTAAAACCGATTGCCCTTTCCAATGGGTCAGCCGGGCAAGATTTAAGATGACCGGACGGTGGTCATCTATGCCCCATCCAGTGCGCAACGCCGCAAGACGCTCTTGGCTAATCGCATTGGGATCAAAGTCTGAAAAATCGGTGCCCCGCGCGATGGGAACAATTCTTTGAGCTGCAAACGGATTGCGCTCAGCGACCAGTCGCCCGGTCCAGTGGGAATTTGCAATCACAACGTCGGACCGGGCCATGGCGGAGTTGTAAAATGCCTTCAACCAACTGCGCTGGTTGTAAGCGCCATGATAGGTTGTGACGAACGGTGTGTTCGTCCGTCGCGCCGCCCAAAGACACGACCATGCGGGTGCCCTCGACCGTGCGTGTATCAAGTCGATGGAGTGTTTGCGGATAAGCGCTCCGATGGCCCTGCTGTTGCGCCACAGGCTGATAGGGTCGCGGTTGTGGAGTGGCAGTGCGATGTGCTCACTGCCTTCGGCGATCAATTGATCGACCATGCGTCCGCCCGCACTTGTGACGATAGATCGGTGCCCCGCTTCCACAAGCGCCCGCCCGATGTCCAGCGCCGTCTTTTCAGCGCCGCCCGTCTCCATTTCGGGCACTGCCTGCAATACGGTGTAACGTGCTTCGCCGGTTGAAGGGGGCGCCGTTTCAGCGGCAGGAGAAGCTTGGGCGGGCCGGGTGATCGTGATACTTCCTTGTGTTCAAACGGTCCTTTGAAACAGGACCCTCATATCCACTTTCAAGCGCAGCTCACACAAGACGATCGTGGGTTAGGCTGCGCTGTTTCAGGGGCCTGATTTAATGGAACGAGCGCAGACAATCCAGCACCTCTGGAAAGGTGAGACGACAGATTTGGCCGTCCGTTCGTTACCCGTTGCATCAAATGAAAACGCGAAAAACCATGCGAACACGCTACGCCCTGGCTTTGTCTGGTTGGGCGGTTTCCGTTCCGATATGACCGGCACCAAGGCGCAGGCCATGGTGGAGCATTGCCAAGAGCTTGGGCTCGCGGCCACGCGGTTTGATTATTCCGGACATGGCCAATCAGGCGGTTCATTTGTCGATGGCACGATTTCGCGCTGGGTGTCGGAAAGTCTTCATGTCTTGGAAACGGCAACCACCGGTCCGCAAGTGCTTGTCGGCTCTTCCATGGGTGGATGGATCGCATTGCGGATGGCGTTGGAACTGCAAAAAGTCGCCGGATCGGATCGTTTGGCTGGGCTTTTGCTGATCGCTCCGGCTCCTGATTTCACCCAAATGCTGATGGAGCCAAATTTCACAGCTGAGCAGAAACAGATTTTGGAGGCTGAGGGCTTCATCGAAGAACCGAGTGAGTACTCGCACGAACCTACCATCATCACGAGATCCTTGATTGAAGACGGGCGGAACAATTTAGTTCTGGATCGAGACCTAAATTTTGGCGCTCCCATACACATCCTGCAGGGCATGGCCGATCCGGACGTGCCGCACACCCATGCACTAAAGCTCGTGGACGCTTTGGTTCACGATGACGTGACGCTTACACTGATCAAGCAGGGCGATCACCGCCTGTCTCGGGACGAAGACATTGCAACGCTCACGCGGACCATGGATTGCTTTACCACTTAACCGTACCGTTTCTTTCCGCGTGGCCTGTCGCGGTTAACGGTTGGCCAACGTCCCGCATTGTGACAACCAAAGGCGTTACGGTGGGTGCAGCGTCGCTTTGATACCCTTCCGGCACCGGCTTGGTACCCTCCGCCCCGCTTGACTTTACATCGCAGCTGTCAGCACCATTGGCACGGGGAGCGCCAGTATAGATCCCTCCCGCCTCTTTTTGGCGGACAGTCGGCGGGTCGTTTGCAATCATTGAGCGGCGCGGCAATCAGCGCCAGCATGGGACATATGGCAAATCCGGTCACATATTCAGCAGGTGAAAAACGGCAGGTCCGCGCCGCCCTGCAAGATATTGTGCAATCCGAGCAATTCAGCACATCGTCCCAACTGACCGACTTTTTGACCTTTATCGTTGAAAAAACACTGTCCGGTGAATCAGAAGACATAAAGGCTTACACAATTGCGGTGGACGCTTTGGGCCGGTCGGAGGATTTCGACCCGCAGACGAATGCAGCCGTTCGTGTCGCGGCGGGTCGGTTGCGGCAGTCGCTTTCCTTGTTCAATGCCGGGGCCGATCGGGACGATTACCCGGTCCAAATCGCGTTGGAACCGGGCTCTTACATTCCGGTCTTCTCTTTCACGGCAGCAAATCCAGACCCATTGGTTGCAATCGATCAGGAGCAAACCCCGGAGCCTGCAAGCGCCGACACAAGCGATTTGCAAACCGGGATCAAGAAGCCTCAAATGCACCCTGAAACCGCCATCGTTGAGCAGGATTTCAAACAGAACCTTACTGTTGGGCGCGTTGCGTCAGGGATTGCCGTCGGTTTTGTTCTCTTGGCGCTTTTATTTGTGTTGCAAAATCAGCGCGGCAGCTTGCCCGCCTCCCTGGGCGGGACGGAAAAAGCTACGGATACAGCTAAAAACCCTGGGGTGCCAGATATCCGTCCCACCGTGCGCGTTGATTTTGTGTTGCCGGAGCCAACCTATCCCGATTGGTATGTACCCTCGGAGACCGCAGAGGCGGTGCGTGTCACGGTATCCCGTTTTGATGATCTACAATTTCTTGGCAGCAAGCTCGTCAAATCTCAGCCGGTCACGGCAACCGGTCCGGTGGACTACCGGATCGTCATAACCGCTTACCCGCGCGGCTCTCTGGTCCGGTTTTACGGTAATCTGATTAGAACGTCCGACAACAAGATTATCTGGTCCACTCAACGTCTTTTTGGGGCTCCCAATTCTGCGGAAAACCGCAGCGTGCCGCAAATCGTGGGCTCGATCTTTGCAAGTATCGGGTCGCCTTACGGCGTTATCCATGCCGATATCGCCCAGCGCGAGTCAGAATCCTGCCTGACCAAGGTCTACGCATATTTTTATGCCGAGAGCGACAAAAAGCATCTGGCAGCCCGGTCCTGCGCCCAAGATCTGATCGCAAGCGGCAGTCAATTGCCGGTCGTCCACGCCACGCTCACTTTTTTGCTGTTGGACGAGTACCGTGAAAAGCGCAATCCGCAGTCGCAAGATCCGTTGGCGGACGCCATGGCCACGGCTCAAAAAGCAGTCGAACTCGCTCCACAAAGTGCCCGGGCACATCAGGCCCGTTTCGCTGTCTTCAAGGTCCGCCGCCTCAGGGATCAGGCCCGCAAAGCTGGCCTGCGGGCTGTGGAGCTCAATCCTTTCGATACCGATATTCTGGCAGACTACGGTGCGTGGTTGATTTCGGTGGGTGAGATTGAAGCGGGGCGTGCCCTGCTCAGTCGGGCCGATGTGTTGTTGGGCGTGCGACCGGCTTGGATGGAGTTTTACTTCTTTTTAGGCGCGCAGCTTGCTGGCCAGGTGGACGAAGCCGCTCGCATCGCCCGAACCATGGACATTGAGCGCTCACCTCTTCTGGCGCTGGCCGCTGCTATGGGGGCGGCGCTGCGTGGTGATCTGCCCCGTAAAGACTTGGCACTGGCCTCCTTGAACCGCCAAGCTCCGGCTTTTTTGGTCAACCCTGAAGATCAGTTTCGCCGACGCGGATATAGCGAAGAGGTCATCAAAACCCTTGTGGATACGATGCGCGTCTCCAACCTCCTCAGGCGCTCACCCGGCTAGAGCCGGTAAGCGCTTCATTCAAACGATTCCGTTTGGGTGGAAACTGCCAGAGCGGTTCATAATTTGATTGAACCGCTCGGTTGCCAAGAGCAAACCGGCGCTTATGCGCCGCCCCTCCCCGACCTAGGGAGCGCCACAACTGGATCGATTCTATCAAAGAGAGAAATGATCTAGAGGACCAACGCCACTTTTCACCGATGGCAAGATCAGTTGTGCGTCGCCCGTTGGGGGCTGGCGGGATAGACGCCCAAAACCCGGCGTTCAGCACTGAAGAACCCCATTTCCTCCATGGCCAGCGCAACATTGGCTTGGTCAGGATGGCCTTCAATGTCTGCGTAAAACAGCGTTGCTGTGAACGTGCCGCCGATCTGGTAGCTCTCGAGCTTGGTCATGTTCACACCATTAGTGGCAAAACCACCCATGACTTTATACAGAGCAGCCGGTACGTTCCGGACACGAAATATAAAGGTTGTAATGGCCGGGCCGTCATCCTTGGCGGGAACCTCCGGCTCGCGTGACAGGATGACAAAGCGCGTGACGTTGTTTTTTCCGTCCTGAACGCTCTCCTGCAAGATATGGAGGTCATATAGTTCAGCCGCCAGCCGAGGGGAAAGGGCGGCAGCTTTAGAATTGCCCGTGTCGCGGATCATTTTGGCCGCGCCTGCGGTGTCCCCTGCCACAACCCCTTTCCAATTGTTGTCGCGAATGATGTCGCGGCACTGGCCCAGGGCGTGAATGTGGGAGTAGACGGTTTCGATTGCACTGCGGGACACGCCCGGCAGCGCCATCAGGTGAAAATCGATGGGCAGAAAATATTCTGCAATAATGTGCAGGCCGGAATTGGGAAGCAATTGATGAATGTCCGCCACCCGCCCGGCCAGTGTGTTTTCGATGGGTATCATGGCCAGATCAGATGCGCCGGATTTGAGCGCTTCGAAAGCGTCTTCAAAGGTTGGGCAGGGCAGCGGTTCCATATTGGGATAGACGTTGCGGCAGGCCGTGTCGGAGTTTGCTCCCGGCTCCCCCTGAAACGCGATGCGACCGGACCGGTGATCCTGTTTGATGGCGTGAGAAGTGGTTTTTGCGGCTTGCTCGGTGGCCATGGCCAAAGCGTCCTTGTCTTTGTCTGTGCGCGCGTCGTCCGGCGTATTGATACTGTTGGAAGAGTGCGGTCGCGCCGCTAGCTGAGGACCGTGCGCGCCTTTTCCAAGTCGTGTTGTGTATCCACGCCCAGAGGCACCGTGTCCACCAGCGCGGCATCGATGCGCATACCCGCTTCCAACGCCCGCAATTGTTCCAGCTTTTCGCGCAACTCCAACGGCGAGGGCGGGAGAGAGACAAATCGCTCCAGAGCAGCCCGCCGCCAAGCGTACAACCCGATGTGATGGTAAAGCGGACCATCGCCATGGGGTGCCGTGGCCCGTGTAAAATAAAGTGCGCGCATCACGTTCTCACCACTGGTTGTTCCCACCAGTTTCACGACGTTTGGGTTGGCCCGCTCCTGTTCGTCTGTGATTTCTGTGGCCAAAGTTGCCAGATCAACGGACGGTTCATCGAGCGGTGCAAGGCTTGCGCGAATGGAGGCACGGTCCAGCGTGGGCAGATCGCCCTGCACGTTGACAATGGTTTGGTAGTCCCCTTCAGGGTCAAGTGTTCGCAGGGCTTCCCAGATGCGGTCTGATCCGGAAGGATGGTCTTCCCGCGTCATCACGGCCCGCCCACCGTGATCTTCAATTGCCTGCGCAACGGCCTGAGTGTCGGTGGCGATGACAACATCTCCCACATCAGCTTCTATCGCCCGACGCATCACGTGGACGATCATGGGCACCCCCGCAATGTCCGCCAAGGGTTTGCCCGGCAGGCGCGTAGAGGCCATGCGGGCCGGTACGAGAACAAGTGTATCAGGTTTGGAAGCTGTCATAGGGCGTCAATAAAAAAGGTCAGGTCGGTGAAATGGGCTGTGATGGTGTGCGCTGTTGTCGCGATCAAACGGATGTCAAAAAAGCCTCGCCCCGCCCATGAACCAACGCAGTGGCGTCGTAAACCGAGCTAGGGGTCAAAAGTCTCAATCAAGCCGCCGTTATAGGTGTTGCATGGCTCATGCAAAAGAAATAGTTTCGCGCAAAATTACGAGAAATGGGTGCGCGGTGTGTGGAGCCTGCCCGCGCATGGGGTTTTCCAACAAGCCTGATGATCACGTCGTGGTCAGTGTATAATCAGTCTGACGGATGAAGCCATGTGCACCATTTTCAATGTGTACCGAACAATGGAGCGCGGCACGTGAATTCTGCGAACATGAATTTTGTTTTTATGGCCCTGTTGGGCATGGCGTTTTACGTGATGGGCATCACGTTCCTCTCGGACGCGCTGTATCACAGCGACACTCCAGAGAACCCGGGCTACGAAATTGAAGTGGCTGAGGCCGATACGCCCTCCACTGCGGGCGAACCCGCGCCGCCGCCTTATGATCCCATCGCGCCTGTCTTGGCGTCCGCCTCCGTCGACAAGGGTGCAGACGTTTCCAAGAAAAAATGCTCCGCCTGCCACAACTTTGTCGAAGGCGGAAAAAACAAAGTCGGCCCCGGCCTTTACGGCGTGTTGAACCGTGCCATCGCCGGTGTTGAAGGCTTTGGATATTCCTCCGCTTTGACCACGTATGGCGAGGGTAAAGTCTGGACGTATGAAGAGTTAAACGGCTTCCTGTTCCGTCCACGGGCCCACGTGAAGGGCACGTCCATGGGCTTCGCCGGCATCAAGAAAACTGCGGAACGTGCCGACATCATCGCTTATCTGCGGTCCTTGTCAGCCGACCCGGCTCCTCTGCCCGGCTCATAGCTTCCAGTTTAATGGCGACTGTCGAAAAGCCGGGCTATTGTCCGGCTTTTTTGTGTCCGGCACGAAGCGATTGCGCAAAGCATTGCGCCTGCGGCGATCAGCGTTTCATGCTGACAGGATCGTGGCTTGACGCGATCTTAATCTGACACGACGTTGTTGGAATTGCTTTTATGACTTAACGCCAATCCGGAGGCTTATGTGAAGCGCTTCTCCCGAGCCACGCTCTTTGCCCTTTCCCTTGTTGTTCCCCTAACCGCAGCTGCGCCGCACTCTGCCTTGGCGGACTATGATGTCTGGAAGTCAACAACGTCTCTAGCGGACCCGTCCAAGTATAAGGACGGTTTTGAACACTACGCCCACGTAAACCCGGATGCTCCGAAGGGCGGGACGCTCAATCAAGCGGTCAACGGCACGTTTGACAGTTTCAATCCGTTTATTGTGAAGGGAAACGCGGCCGCGGGTCTGACTTTCTTTGGTGGGTTTTTGTGGGACACGCTGATGTCTCAAGGCGTGGATGAAGGGGCCGTTTCCCACGCCTTAATTGCGGAAGCGGTAAAATGGCCGCAGGATTATTCCAGCGCCACCTTCCGCCTCAACCCCAATGCCCGGTGGCATGACGGCAAGCCCATCACGGCTGAAGACGTCAAATGGTCGATGGAGACGCTCACAAAGCACTCCCCGCAGCACGTACGTTATTTCAAGAATGTCAAAGAGGTGCGCATTGATGGCGAACGCTTGGTCACTTTCCTGTTTGACCAGACCAACAATCGTGAATTGCCTCAGATTATGGGCGATCTTCCTGTCCTGCCAAAGCATTGGTGGGAAGGGACGGACCCTAACGGCAACAAGCGCGATTTCACCACTGCAACGTTGGAGCCCCCGCTTGGCAGTGGTCCTTATAAAATCAAGAGCTTTTCGGCTGGGTCAAGCATCGAATGGGAGCGGGTAAAGGACTATTGGGCCGCCGACCTGCCGCCTCGCAAAGGCCGGTTCAATTTTGATACGCGCAAATACACCTATTTTCTGGATGACAACGCCATTTGGCTCGCCTTCCAAAAAGGGGGTTTTGAAGACATTCGTGAGGAAAATCGTGCCGCCCGTTGGCAGCAGGAATACAATTTTCCTGCCATCACCGAAGGTAAGGTGAAAAAAGTCACGTTCGATGAGACGGCTAATTACCCAATGGTGGGTTGGGTGCCCAACATGCGCCGGGACAAGTTCAAGGACCGTCGAGTGCGCAAAGCGCTCAATCTGGCCTTTAACTTCCGGCAGATGAATGAAGATCTCTTCTTCAACCAATACACCCGCCTTGCGACCTATTTTGGCGGCTCGGTGATGAGCGCGACAGGATTGCCGCAAGGCCGCGAGAAGGAAATTCTGGAAGAGTTCCGTGGCAAAATTCCCGAGGACTTGTTTACACAGCCCTACGAAAACCCAGTCTATGAGACACGGCGGGACACCCGCAAATTTCTCGGACAAGCGTTCAAACTGCTTCAGGAGGCCGGTTGGAAATCCGAAGGTGGCAAACTCGTCAACGACCAAGGCGAGCAATTCACATTCACCATTTTAGGCTCCAATCCAGCCAGCGAGCGCGTGAACGCACCATTTATTTCGGCGCTCACACGTTTGGGTATGGCGGTGGATTTCCGCGTGGTGGATCAAAGCCAATACATCCAGCGCATCCGCAATTTTGAGTTC
This sequence comes from Pseudomonadota bacterium, assembly GCA_038746275.1. GTDB lineage: Bacteria > Pseudomonadota > Alphaproteobacteria > Rhizobiales > Rhizobiaceae > Pseudahrensia. Next base: position 23,684 of record JBCDKS010000027.1, read on the forward strand.
GATATGGTTGTGGCCGGCGCGTTCCAGTCCACCTCACCGGGCAACGAGCAGCGCGACTATTGGACCTCCACATCGGCGGATGAGATCGGATCGCGCAATTGGGGCGGCATCAAAAACCCCGTCATCGATACATTGGTGGATCGCATCATCTTGGCCAAAAACCGTGACGAACTGATCGCCCATGTGCGGGCGTTGGACCGGATTTTGCTGTTTGAGCACTACTCCATCCAGCAATGGTATCTGGCACAAGACCGCGTGGCCTATTGGGACAAATTTGGCATTCCGGAACCGCAACCAACCTATATCGGATACGATCTGGAAAGCTGGTGGATCGATCCTGTCAAAGCCGCAGCCTTGGGACAGGACTGATGACTGTGCTGGACCGCCGCCAGTTCGGCAAACTCTCTCTGAGTGCTTTTGTGCTGGGGGCGAGCAGCCTGCGCCCGGGCCTGTCTTTGGCGTCCAATCCCACTGAAACGCCCGTCCACGGTCTGTCTGCCTTCGGGGAATTGGGCAAACCGGTGGATTTTGCCCAATTTGATTATGCCAACGGGGACGCGCCCAAGGGTGGCAAGTTTGTTTTCACAGCGCCAAACTGGGCGTTCAATCAAAACCCGCAAACCTTCGACACGCTCAACACGCTGGTGCTCAAGGGTAATGCACCGCCGCGGTTGGAATTGATTTTCGATACCTTGATGGTCCGCGCTTGGGACGAGCCTTCTGCGATCTACGGTCTGGTGGCCAAGGACGTAACGATATCCGCAGACCGCAACACCTACCGTTTCAGCCTGCGACCGGAAGCGCGGTTTCATGACGGATCGGCCCTGACCGCGGAAGACGTGGCGGCCTCTTACACGTTGCTTAAGGAAAAGGGTCATCCGGACATCGTTGTCCAGTTGCGACACCTTTCGGAAGCGGTTGCTCTTTCGCCCACTCAGGTGGAACTACGCTTCAACGGGCAGCAGTCTGACCGTGCCATCCTCACAGCCGCGCTTTTGCCCATCGTTTCCAAGGCGTATTACGAAGCCAATGATCTTGCGGACTCCACGCTGGAAGCGCCTTTGGCTTCGGGTCCTTACAAGGTCGGCAATCTGCGTGCCGGAGCCTTTATCGAATACAATCGCGACCCGAACTGGTGGGCGCGCGATCTTCCGGTGAGCCGGGGACAGGCCAATTTTGATACGATCCGTCTGGAGTTTTTTCAGGACGGACAGGCGGCTTTTGAAGCCTTTAAGAAGGGCGATATTCTGTTTCGCCAGGAGTTTCGCGCTTCCCGCTGGGCGACAGAATACAACTTCCCGGCCTTCAACGATGGTCGCGTCAAGCGTCAATTGTTCCCGTCTGAAAAACGCCCATCAACCCAAGCGCTGATTTGCAATCTGCGTCGGCCCAAACTGGCCGATCCGCGCACACGGTCCGCCATCAGCCATTGTTTTGACTACGAGTGGACCAATCGCACGCTGTTCTTTGACGCCTACGCCCGCAATCAATCCTATTTTCAGGGGTCGGATTTCATGGCGCAGGGCGTGCCATCTCCTGAAGAACTCGCCTTGCTTGAACCGCTGCGCGATCAGCTTGATCCGGCAGTGTTTGGTCAAGCGATCGTCCCACCCGTCTCCAACGGGTCCGGCAGCGACCGCGCCTTGCTGCGTGTGGCCAATAACCTGCTGCGCGAAGCGGGGTGGAAACGCGATGGCCAGCAATTGGTGGACGATAAAGGCGAGCCGTTTGTGATCGAAATCTTGCTGCGTTCCCCAGCCTTCGAGCGCGTGCTGAACCCGTGGGTGGCAAACCTGCGCAAGGTGGGTGTCACTGCATCCATCCGTCTGGTTGATCCCGCCCAATATCAGCGCCGCTTGGACGAGTTTGATTTTGACGTCACGACGCGCGCCTTGGGGTATGCGCCAACGCCGACGCAGGAAAGTATCGAACAAATTTACGGTTCGCGGAATGCCAACAAACCGGGGTCACAGAATTTGGCCGGCCTGGCTGACCCTGCGGTGGACGCACTGATCGAGAAAATCGGCGCGGTGCAAAGCCGAGACGAACTGGTCATCATCCTGCGGGCGCTCGACAGGGTCTTGCGTTCAACGCATAGCTGGATTCCCAATTGGCATTCGGCGAATCACCGTGCGGCCTTTTGGGACATTTATGGTATTCCCGAAACAAAGCCGGACTATTGGTTTCCGGTTGAAACCACGTGGTGGCTGGACGCAGACAAGGCGGCCGCACTGGAAAAAGGCCTTTAGAGGGTTCATCCTCTCGGCCACCCGACAGGAGACGCCGCCGCCCCATGGCTGCCTATATACTAAAACGCCTGTTATTGATGATCCCGACCTTGCTTGGGATCATGTTGCTGAGTTTCATCGTCATCCAGTTCGCTCCAGGCGGCCCGGTGGAACAGGTGATCGCGCAATTGTCCGGTCAAGGCGGGTCGGCCACGGATCGGGTGTCCGGCGGTGGTGGCGATTTTGATTCTGCGGGCACAAACGCTCAAGACAGTTCCAGCGGCGGGGCCAGCAATTCTAAATATCGCGGCGCTCAAGGTCTCGATCCAGAGTTCATTGCGCAGTTGGAAAAGCAATTTGGCTTCGACAAACCGGCCCATGAACGCTTTGCTAAGATGATCTGGGACTATGCCCGCTTTGATTTTGGGGAGAGCTATTTCCGGTCCATATCGGTGCTCGATCTGATCTTGGAAAAAATGCCGGTGTCGATCTCGCTGGGCATTTGGATCCTGCTGATTTCCTACATGATCTCGATTCCGCTCGGCATCAAAAAAGCGATCAATGACGGCACACCATTTGACGTGTGGACCAGCGGCATCATCATTGTGGCTTACGCGATCCCCGGCTTTCTCGTGGCCGTGATGCTCATGGTGTTTTTTGCCGGCGGCTCGTTTTTCGACTGGTTCCCCCTGCGAGGGCTCGTTTCGGAGAATTTTTCTGAACTGTCCTGGTGGGAAAAGATTATCGACTATTTCTGGCACCTCACGCTACCGCTGATCTCACTTACCCTCGCCGCCTTTGCCACAACGACCCTGCTCACCAAGAACTCGTTTTTGGACGAGATCAAAAAGCAATACGTCACAACGGCCCGCGCCAAAGGTCTCAATGAACGCCAAGTGCTCTACGGCCACGTGTTCCGCAATGCGATGTTGATCGTGATTGCCGGTTTTCCCGGCGCGTTTATCGGCGCGTTCTTCTCAGGCTCGCTGCTGATTGAGGTGATCTATTCGCTGGACGGACTCGGCCTGTTGGGTTTCCAAGCGGCGCTGCAACGCGACTATGCGGTGGTCTTTGCGACCTTGTACATTTTCTCACTGATAGGCTTGGTGGTGAGCCTGTTGTCGGACCTCACCTATACGTGGATTGACCCCCGCATCGATTTTGACCGGCGGGACGTTTGATCATGAACGCCCCCACCAACCCCGCTCAGCTAGAACCCAGCCTGCCCGTGGAGACGTATCGCGGTCGCCCCGACACCCGCGTGGGACCGTTTCGTGTAACGCCCCTGAACCACCGGCGCTGGCAAAACTTCAAGGCAAACCGCCGGGGTTACTGGTCGTTTTGGATATTCTTTGTTCTGTTCATCCTGTCCTTGTTTGCCGAGTTCATCGCCAACGATAAGCCGGTTTTGATCTCCTATAAGGGCGAGCTTCTGATGCCCGTCTTTGTCGATTATCCGGAGGAGAAGTTCGGCGGGTTTCTACCGGTGACGGACTACCGTGATCCGGTCAACATCGAAGAGATCGAGGCCAATGGCTGGATGATCTGGCCGCCGATCCGTTACAATTACCGCACCCGAAACAATGAAGTGCCACGCCCCGCACCGTCCCCGCCCACATGGTTGTTGGACACGGAAGAGGCCTGCCGGAAGTACGAAAAGGGCACAGAAGACCCGTTGTGCACGCCCGGAAACTACAATTGGCTCGGTACAGATGATCAGGCCCGTGATCTCACCGCGCGCATGATTTACGGCTTCCGCATTTCCGTTCTGTTTGGTCTGAGCCTCACAATTTTTTCTGCGATAATAGGCATATCGGCGGGCGCAGTGCAGGGCTATTACGGCGGTTGGACAGACTTGGTGTTCCAACGGTTTATCGAAATTTGGTCCGCTATGCCGTTCCTTTACTTGCTCATCATCCTCTCATCGATCCTGCCGCCCGGTTTCTGGGTGCTGTTAGGGATCATGCTGCTGTTTTCCTGGACCGGCTTTGTTTCGGTCGTCCGGGCGGAGTTTTTGCGAGCGCGCAATTTTGAATATGTGAATGCCGCCCGTGCGTTGGGCGTGGGCAACGCCACCATCATGTTCCGGCATTTGCTGCCAAACGCCATGGTGGCCACGCTCACCTTTTTGCCTTTCGTCCTGTCCGGCTCAATCGGGTCTTTGACCGCTTTGGACTTTTTGGGTTTTGGCTTGCCGCCTGGCTCTCCCTCTCTGGGGGAAATGGTCCAGCAGGCCCGCAATAACCTGCAAGCCTGGTGGCTGGCGGCGACGGCATTTCTGGTGATCTCCATCATGTTGTCACTGCTGGTCTTCATCGGCGAAGCGACGCGGGATGCGTTTGATCCCCGCAAGACCTTCAAATAGGGGCGCTTGGGATGTCTGAACCGCTTCTGTCTGTGCGTGACCTGTCGGTTGCCTTCACAGTTTCTGGCAAAACCACTACCGCCGTCGACAGAGTCTCGTTTGATATTGGTCGCGGGGAAACTGTGGCTCTGGTGGGAGAGTCCGGTTCGGGCAAGTCCGTCTCAGCGCTCTCAATCCTTAAGCTCTTACCCTACCCGGCGGCGAGTCACCCTAGTGGGCAGATCTTGTTTAAGGGCGATGATCTTCTCGACAGTGACGAGCGTGACTTGCGGGCCGTTCGCGGTTCCGATGTTACGATGATCTTCCAAGAACCGATGACATCCCTCAACCCGCTTCACACAATTGAGCGGCAACTCGGCGAAATTTTGGAACTTCATCAAGACGTGACGGGGGATGCGGCCCGCGAGCGCACGCTTGACCTTTTGAACCAGGTTGGCATTCGCGATGCCGAAAAACGTTTGGGCTCTTATCCACACCAATTGTCCGGCGGTCAGCGCCAGCGTGTGATGATTGCCATGGCATTGGCCAACGAGCCGGAATTAATCATCGCCGACGAACCAACCACCGCGTTGGACGTGACCGTGCAGGCGCAAATTCTTGAGCTTTTGGCGAACCTCAAAAGGGCCAAGGGCTTGTCCATGCTCTTTATCACCCACGATCTGGGCATCGTCAGAAAAATCTCCGACCGTGTCTGTGTCATGCAAAACGGCAAGATCGTGGAGACCGGCCCCACCGCCGAAATTTTTAACAACCCACAACACGCCTATACCCAGCATCTTCTGGCCGCTGAACCGAAAGGCGATCCCCCTGCGTTGGATGAAGATGCACCGATCATTCTTGAAGGTCAGGGTGTCAAAGTCTGGTTTCCGATCAAGCAGGGTTTTTTCCGCCGCACCGTGGACCACGTGAAGGCGGTGGACGGCGTCGATGTTCTTTTGCGCGAGGGGCAGACGCTGGGAGTGGTGGGGGAATCCGGTTCAGGCAAGACAACGCTTGGCCTCGCTCTCACCCGCATGATTTCGTCCCAAGGCCGCATCGGATTTGTCGGCAAGGACATCGGGGCCTATTCGTTCAAACAGATGAAGCCGCTGCGCAGCCAAATGCAGATCGTGTTTCAAGATCCGTATGGCTCGCTCAGCCCGCGCATGTCGGTGGCCGAAATAATCGCCGAGGGTCTGTCCATCCATCAGCCCCATCTGTCCGATGATGAAGCCGACGCGCGCGTCGCAGACGTGCTGGAGGAGGTGGGTCTCGACCCCAATACGCGCTTCCGGTATCCGCACGAGTTTTCCGGTGGCCAAAGGCAGCGCATGGCCATCGCCCGTGCGGTCATTCTCGAACCGCGCTTTGTCATGCTGGACGAACCGACATCAGCTTTGGACATGAGCGTTCAAGCGCAGGTGGTGGAATTGCTGTTGCGGCTGCAAGATGAGCGCAGCTTGTCTTACCTGTTTATATCCCACGATCTCAAAGTCGTGCGCGCCTTGGCCAATGAGGTGATGGTTATGCGCATGGGTCAGGTGGTGGAACGCGGACCGTCTGCCAAAATCTTTGATGCACCGGAAACCGATTACACCAAGGCCCTGATGGCAGCGGCTTTCGACTTGGAGACCGCACCCGGCGGCATTGTCAGCGAGTAAATCAACATGACAAACCCTAACCCCCCGGGGCACCCGACCGTCACAATTGAAGACGTTTTCATGCCCGTGGACATCACGGAGGAAACCACCGACCACACCGGGTTTCGCACCGTCACAACCACCCACTACCAAGAGACCGAAAGCGGGCTTAAAGCGCGGCGCGAATTGGTGCGTGCTCCGGAGGCCGTTGCTGTCGTTGTGTATGATCCCGCGCTCGACCGTTTGGTGATGATCAAGCAGTTCCGTCTTGGCGCTCAATTGGCATTGGGGCGTGGGTTTTGTGTGGAGGTGGTTGCCGGTCTGATCGACCCCGGCGAAACGCCAGAACAGACGGCCATCCGCGAGCTAAAAGAAGAGGCGGGTTTGGACGCAGTCCGTGTTGAAAAGCTCTGCACTTTTCTCACCACGCCCGGTCTCACAGACGAGGTGATTCACCTTTATTATGCGCAGGTGAACGCCTCCAATCTGGTCAGTGTGGCTGGTGTGGAAGGGGAGAGCGAAAAGACATTCCCCATCACGCTCACTTTGGAGGAAGCCCTGTTGGCGGTGGATGAAAATCGCATCCTAAACGGCATCGCTATGGTGGCCTTACTGACCTTCGCCCGCCACCAGTCCCGCCTTCTTGGTAAATGATGACGTTATGACCAACACCGCTGCTAACGCCCCAGTGCTGCTCGATATCAAATGGGACATCGCAGGCAAGAAAGAAGCGTTTGAAGCGGCTCTGCCAGATCGCCCCATTGTGCTCTTGGACGAAGCGCGCGCTCAAAACCTCGCCTTGGAGGACGTTCGTTATGCGGTGGTATGGCAGCCGGAACCGGGCCTGTTTGCCAATCTCCCGTCCCTTGAAGTGATCTTTTCTTTGGGTGCCGGGGTGGACCACGTTGTCCGCGATCCACAATTGCCTGATCTGCCGTTGGTGCGCTTTGTTGATCCTGATCTCACCGGCCGCATGGTGGAATGGGTGGTGTTGCAAGTGCTGATGCACCTGCGCCGCCAACGCACCTATGATCGCCAGCAGCGTGAGCGAGACTGGCATGAAGTGCTGCAACCCGCCGCCCACCATTTTCGTGTTGGTATCATGGGACTGGGCACCTTGGGTCAGGCCTGCGCCAAGGTTTTACTGGCGCTTGGGTTTCAGGTGAACGGCTGGGCGCGCAGTTCTAAACAGATGAACGGCGTAACGTCATTTGCCGGTCGCAAAGAACTCGACGGATTTTTGTCCCAGACCGATATCTTGGTGAACCTGCTCCCGTTGACCGACGACACGCGCGGTATTTTGGCCCGCCCGCTGCTTGAAAAACTGGCCAGAAACGGTCCGTTCGGAGCCCCGATTTTGATCAATGCGGGGAGGGGTGGCAGCCAGATCGAAGCGGATATTGTTTCTTGTTTGCAGGATGGCACACTGTTCGGCGTGTCTTTGGACGTTTTTGAAACCGAACCGTTGCCCAAGGAAAGCCCGCTTTGGGGCTTTGATAATGCGATCATCACCCCCCACATGGCCGCGGTCAGCGACCCCGCCGCCTTGGCCCGCCATGTCGCTACCCAAATCACCCGGTACGAAAACGGGCAGCCGCTTGAGCACTTGGTAGACCGCTCGCGCGGGTACTAGAGCGGTTCACAAATTTATTGAACCGCTCGGTTGCGAAGAGCAACTTGGCGCTTATGCGCCGCCCCTCCCCCACCTAGGGTCGCGAAGGCCTCTTGAGGCCGACAGCGTGAGCGCCACAACTCGATCGATTCTATAAAAGATAGAAATGATCTAAGCCCGACGGTAGCCAGTGGGTTCACCGTATAGATAATTGATGCGCTCAATGGCGACCGCAAGAGGTTCCAGTGCCACTGTCATCGTGTGGGCGTTGGCGTGGATGAGCGTTTGGCTGTCCGACATCATACCTACATGCCCATCCCAAAAGACGAGATCGCCGCGTTGAAGGGACTTTGGTCCTCCCTCCAACGGCGTGCCGATGGATGCGGCCTGCATGTCGCTGTCGCGCAATACGGTGCGACCGCAACAGGCCATGGACAATTGCACCAGACCGGAACAATCGATCCCGAATCCGGTGTTCCCACCCCATAGATAAGGCGTGTTCAGGAGCGTTTCGGCCACGGTGACCGGATCGTCTTGCCAAGCGCCAATTGGAGATATGTGATCGGCAAACATCGCCCCACCAAACTCCAGTATCGCGTACCGCGTACCCCGCACGGTCTCATAGTCGCAAATTGCCAAATGCGATCCCATGGAGAGGCAGGCGGTCCATCGGCTTTTCAGATCGGTCTCGCTATAGATGAAACTACGGGGCGCGATGATGAAATGTGTTGGTGGCGTCTCCGCAGGGCTCAGTGCGTGCGACCGCACGTAGCCGACATAGCCATCGCTGACGGTTTGGCACCAACTCCATCCCTGTCCATCGTCGCCTTTGAGGGTGTCAAAAACCAATACGTCCTGGCCGAACACCGCCTGAGCCTGCAGCCCGCTATCGGCGTGTGGAGTCTTTAAGAGATCAGCGACCGGAACAGTCACCCGCATCCTTTGACCATCAACATAGCGATCGGCGAACACTCGGTCCCTCAGCCGTGCATCGGCGATATCAGGACGGTAGGCGTTTAGTCTTGGGTCAAGCACGTCTTGTGGATCGGAGGTGTTCGGCACGACGACTAAAGTGGCACCGTGCGGCCTTGATCTGCGATTAGTAGGCCCAGCCGCTCCAGATACTCCGACCCTTCGACAGTCCGTTGGATCAAGACATTGCGCCGGTCCCGTTCGTCCCGACGGCGGGCCACGAGGCCTTTGATGCCCATCGTGTCCAAGGCCCTTGTGATTACCGGTTTGGTAACGCCCAAATGCGCAGCTAAGCCGCGCACGGTGTGAGGCGGGGGATCAAGATATACTGTCAGCAAAACGGCCATCTGGCGCGTCGTCAGATCGGGATCGTCCGCGTGCACCTGCGCGAGGCTGACCTGGTGCCAAAGGGCGAGTGCCTGTCCGGGCCGCATGGCAATCATATGGGTCTCCATGCCTGCAAGGCTGATACAGTACTTATTCCGGCACCGGAATCATACTGGCGCGTTTTCCACACGGCTTCAAGTCTGTAGGAAGCGCGACAGTTAATGGAGGCTGCCGCAGTTCGGAGCAAGTTTAAGCGCTGGGATAGCGGTCCTTGAGGACTGCAAACAAGGCACGAATGGCCTGTGCCTCACCGCCTGTTTTGGCCCACGGCTTGTCAGACGGCACCCAGCCAAAGATATCGAAATGCGCCCAGGCCTTCGCGTTCTCAACAAAGCGCGACAGGAAAAGCGCAGCCGTGATGGATCCGGCAAATCCGCCGGTGGAGATGTGGTTCACGTCAGCAATTTTGGAAGCCAGCATCTTTTGGTACGGCTGCCATAGTGGCATGCGCCAGAGCGGATCGTGCACCGCATTCCCCGCGCTCGCGAGTTCGGCACTAAACGTATCATCACCGCTGTAAAAGGGCGGCAGGTCGGGACCCAGCGCCACACGCGCTGCGCCGGTCAAGGTTGCCATGTCCAACAACAGTTCGGGCTTTTCTTCGTCTGCAAATGTGAGGCAATCCCCCAACACCAAACGGCCTTCTGCGTCCGTATTGCCGATTTCCACGGTGATGCCTTTGCGGGTCTGCAAAATATCGCCCGGGCGAAACGCATTTCCGGCAATCGCGTTTTCAACCGCCCCCACAATCAGGCGCAGCCGCACGGGTAAGTGCGCTGCCATGATCATATGGGCCAGCCCCATCACATTGGCCGCGCCGCCCATGTCCTTTTTCATCAGGCTCATGGAGCCGCCTGGCTTGATGTTGAGGCCGCCGGTATCAAAGGTCACGCCCTTGCCCACCAGTGTAATTTTCGGGTGTTTGGCGTTGCCCCATACAAGATCGAGAACACGGGGCGCGTCCGCGCTCGCGCGGCCCACGGCATGCACCATGGGAAACTGCTTGATCAGCACGCCATCACCTTTGGTGACTGTTACTTTGGCCTTGTGGGTCCGCCCCAGTTTTCTAAAGGCCGCCTCCAGCTGGGTTGGGCCTAAATCATTGGCCGGCGTGTTGATCAGGTCCCGCGCGAGATACACACCTTCCAATGTCACTGTCGTGTCAGAGCTGACTTTCACCGCCAGACGCGCTGTTTTTGCATCTTTGGTTTTTGGGCCGGCTGAAGTTTTGTACCGCTCATACGAATACGCACCCAAACCCCAAGCCAACTGCGCATCTGCAGCGGCGACCCCCTCAATCGAATATAGACCGGCTGGCAGCTTGCACGGCAGCCCCGCCATCTCAAAAGGATCGAACGTAGGTGTGTTTGCCCCTGTATCCTCTTTCGGTGCTTTACCCGTTCCAAACAACACCATGGCCAGGCGTCCATCGTCCCCGGGCACCATGCAATGTGTGCCCGCCTTTGCTTCAAACCCCGTAGTTTCAATCCAGCCGCGTTGCGTTGCGGACAAGTCTGCAAGGATCGCTTTCAGCCCGGCATCCGTCATGGCACGGATTGGAACCGCCTTTTTCGACGGGCCAGAAAACGGGGCGGAGGGGTCTGTATCGATATGCATATTGCGAGGATTTCCAGTGTCTCAGCGGTCGCGCTTAACCATCCATTAGGGTTAACAGATTACTTCTAAAGCGTGAAACCGTGGCAGATGAGCCCTCCCGCACTTCCTGCGGCTGGCGGCGCTCTCTGCCCTATGCCGGAAAGCGCTTCTCATGTCGGTCTTGCGTCGCAGTCTCGTTCCCGCCCTTTTATTGTCTGCTGTCCTTATCGCTTCTGGCTGCGCCAGCAAGCGTATGACCACCGGGTCTGTCCCTAAAAACCTGCAAAAACCTGTCGCTCAAATGTCCATGACGGAGTTGAAACAGGCCAGTGACTATTGGTCGAAACAATATTCCCGCAGTCCCAAAGACAAACGTGTGGGTCTGCAATTCGCGACCTCGCTGCGCATGACGGGGCGCAATGAACAAGCCCTCGCTGTCATGCAGCAAATGGCGATACACCATTCCAACGACCGCGATGTCCTGGCCGCCTATGGCAAGGCACTGGCCGGTGCGGGACAGCTCAAAAAAGCCCTGTCCACTGTGCGGCGCGCCCAGACACCGGATCAACCGGACTGGAAACTCCACTCCGCCGAAGGCGCAATTTTGGACCAATTGGGCCAGCCAAAGGCAGCCCGTTTGAGCTACCGCAAGGCGCTGGACCTGAAACCCAATGAAGCATCGGTTATCTCAAACCTGGGCATGTCCTACCTTCTGACAGGCGACCTGCGTTCATCGGAGGCCTATCTGCGCCAAGCGATAGCTCTGCCCGGTGCAGATAGCCGCGTGCGCCAAAACCTGGCGCTTGTGATCGGCTTGCAGGGTCGTTTTAAAGAAGCGGAAACTGTGGCGGCTGGCGAACTGCCACCCGCCGAAGCGCAGGCCAATATTTCATTTCTGCGCCAGATGCTGACCGAGCAGAACGCTTGGAACAAGCTTAAGGACAAAGACAAGAAAGCGGGCTGAAACAGACTGCTGGCCCCCATTAAACTGGTTTTTACACCCGGAAGCGATCAATGCTCTTTTAGCAAGACCTCCGCTTCGCCCACCATCGACGCCAAAATCTTTTGCGCCGGTTTGACGGAGGCGATCAGTCCAGCGGCTTCACCGGCAAACGTGTTGGCGATTTCCGTATTGCCTTCCTTCCAAGCCTCTTTCCAGAGGGCCGCTTGTTCGTCTGCCTGTTCCAACAGCCCCGAAATATCGTTGTGCCACCGAGCGGTGAATGCGTTTTTGAGAACACGGGCGGTGTAGCGTTCCGGCCATTTGAGATGCCGGGCGATGTCCATTACGCTGGAGCGGATTGTGTCGTCTCCTGTGGCTTTGATCGCGGCGTCGATCATGGCGGGGTGCACGTCGGCTTCCTCCGACGCCCACAGCCGGGTGCCAATCATAACACCCTCCGCTCCCAGCATGAGCGCCGCTGCCAAGCCACGCCCGTCCGCTATGCCGCCGGCAGCCACCAAAATGGTCTCAGGGAAGTCCTTTGCCAGCATGTCAGCCACTTCTGGCACCAGGGAGAGTGTTCCCCGGCTTTCGCCATGGCCTCCGGCTTCCGCACCTTGGGCCACAATCACCGCCGCCCCGCTTGCGGCGGCGTGCCGGGCATCACGCAGCGATTGGACTTGGCAGATAAGGGGCACGCCTGCCTCAGACAGTGCTCCGGTATAGGGCGTAGGATCGCCGAAGGAGAGCAGCATGGCCTTTGGCTTGCGGGCTAAAACATTGTCAAACAACTCCGGTAACCGTTCGAGAGCCTCAGTCAAATTCCATGTAATAAACCCGCAACCGACGGGATCATTTCCAGCGGCCAGAAACTCGGCATCGAGAAAATCCGGGTCGCCGTAAGCGCCGCCAATCAAGCCCAAACCTCCTGCGCGGCTGACGGCGGAGGCAAGCCGCCCTCCCGCGGCAAAGGCCATGGGTGCGCTGATGATTGGGTGTTCGAGGCCGAAGCGCTCGGTCAATCGTGTGGCAATCAAAGGTCAGTCTCCGCAGGGTCGTTGCGAAGCACAGTGCCAAATTGTCTTCGGCTTAGAAAGCGATTGCCGAAGACCTCATTTCACCTCGCCGCATCACAGTGTGGCGGACCGGTCGTGGCGAGGCGGTTCGCCCTCATTGGCTCGCAAAGATTTCCATGGAGTTGATCACAGCCGGAGCCAAGATCACGCAAAACAGGACGGGCAAGAAGCAAACCATCATCGGAACGGTCAGCTTCGGTGGCAGTGCGGCCGCTTTTTGTTCGGCCTTTGACATGCGCTGATCCCGGTTTTCCTGGCTCAAAACCCGCAGCGCGGCGGACAGAGGCGTACCGTACTTCTCCGCTTGAATGAGCGACAAGACCACGTTCTTCACACCCTCCAGACCGGTACGGGTGGTCAGGTTTTCATACGCGATCCGGCGGTCTTGAAGGTAGGACAGTTCGGCTGTTGTCAACATCAGCTCTTCGGCAAGCGGGATGGACTGCGGTCCGATTTCTGCCGCTACCTTGCGGAACGCCGCTTCGATGGACATCCCCGATTCCACGCAGATCAGACACAGATCCAGCGCGTCCGGCCATGCCATTGTAATCGACAATTGCCGCGCTTTCAGGCGGTTGTTCAAGAACACGATGGGCAGATAAAAACCGAGATAGCCGATAATGGCAGAAGCGATGAGTTTGCGGTTTGATGACCACTCGAGATCGGAAATCACAAACAGGTAAAGCGCACCGACACCCATGAACAGAAAGGGAAGGCCGAATCGCAAAGCCAAAAAGATAAACAGCGGAGACTGACCGCGATAACCGGCTTGGATTAGCATGGCTTCGGTTTTTTCATCCGCCAGGGCTGTGCGCAGGTTAAGCTTGTCCACGATGGTTTTTACCAAAGCGCCCGGCTCTCGTTTCGTAGCTTTTTTGCGGCCTTCTTTACTCTCGCTGGCGAGGCGTTGGCGTTCCCGCGCCCGCAACTGCTCGCGCTCCAGCGCAACGGATTTCATCCGGTTGCCCAAATTGTCCTTGGCCAGCATTGGCATGATCAGCGTTAGGATCGTGGCAAACACGCCCATCGTTGTGATGATGGCCAACAAAACGTGTGGCTGGAGAATGTAGGTGACCATGTTACCAGCCCTAGAATTTGAAGTTGATCATTTTGCGCATTATCGCGATCCCGCCCACCATCATCAGCGCGCAGACGGCCAACACTTTGTGGCCGGACGTCGTATAAAACAGTGGGTCGAGATAATCCGGCGAGGTGAACCACACCATGCCCGCCACCACGAAGGGCAGCGCCCCAATGATGATCGCTGAGGTCTTCGCCTCGGTCGAAACCGCTTTAATTTTGTCAGACATTTTACGACGTTCGCGCAGAACCTTGGAGAGATTGCCCAAGGCTTCCGACAGGTTACCACCGGCCTGCGACTGGATCGCAATGACGATAGAAAAGAAGTTTGTTTCTGATGTTGGCACGCTTTCATAAAGGCGCTCGCATGCGTCTGGCACGGTGATGCCCATTTGTGTGGCTTCCACCAATTTCCGAAATTCGCTGCGCACCGGCTCATCCGCATCGTTGGCGATAACCCGTAAGCAGTCATTAAGAGGAAGACCGGACCGAACACCGCGCACGATGATATCGATAGCGCCGGGAAAGGCGTGACCGAATTTGTTGAAACGTTTGGTGCGCTTAAAACCCACAAACCAGCGCGGCATCCCAAAGCCCATTACGAAACCGATGCCGATCGACACCAAAAATGGCATTTTGCCGATGACGAGGGCCAGAAATGCAAACAGCAGGCCGACGCCTGCGGACACAAAATAGAAATTGCGCACGCTGATCGTCATTCCCGCTTGGGTCAGCAGGCCAGCCAAGCTTGGCTTGGCCGCCTTCTTGCCGGACGCCCGTTGGCTGTCCAAGCTTTTCAGCGTCTCTTCGCGTGCCTTACGCCGGGACTTTTCGTCTTGCCGTTTGGATTGAACCTTCGCCTTGGTCTTCGCATCGACTTGAAAGCTCTTCATTCGTTCGGAGGTTTTTTTATCGCTGGCGATGGAATTGTACATCACCGCATAGCCAATCAGGCCGACCGTAACAGCGATCAGGCCGATAAAGGCGATGTAGATAATATCAATGCCGAACATGAAGAGGGCGGGTCCTGTGATGGGGGTGGGTTGGCGGGATTTGGTTTAGAATTCCGGCTTCTCTTCCGATGCGTCGAGCGCGCGGGCGAGGCGTTCTTCTTCGTTAAAGTAGCGCGCTTGATCCCACATTTTGGGTCGGCCCACGCCGCAAGAGCGGTGCTTGCCGATAAGCTTTCCGTCCGCGTCTTCGCCGGTAATGTCGTACAGGAAAATATCCTGTGTAATGATCACATCGCCTTCCATCCCGATCACCTCGGTGATGTGGGTGATCCGGCGGGAGCCGTCACGCAAACGCTTTGCCTGAATGACGATGTCCACCGAGCCAACGATGATTTCGCGCACAGTTTTTTGCGGCAGGGTAAAACCGCCCATGGCAATCATGGATTCCATACGGCTAAGACATTCACGCGGTGAGTTGGAGTGGATCGTGCCCATGGAGCCGTCATGGCCGGTGTTCATCGCCTGCAAAAGGTCAAACACTTCCGGTCCACGCACCTCACCCACGATGATACGCTCAGGGCGCATACGCAGACAGTTTTTCACCAAATCTGTCATGGTGATCGTGCCTTCGCCCTCCAGGTTGGGCGGGCGCGTTTCCAGGCGCACCACGTGCGGTTGCTGAAGTTGCAGTTCGGCGGAATCTTCGCAGGTGATCACCCGTTCATCTTCATCGATGAAGTTGGTGAGACAGTTCAGCAAGGTCGTCTTACCCGAACCTGTACCGCCGGAAATAACAACGTTGCAGCGGACCCGGCCAATGATCTTTAGGATTTCAGCACCTTCGGGCGAAATGGCTCCGAAGTTCACCAACTGATCGAGGGTGAGCTTGTCTTTCTTGAACTTACGAATGGTGAGCGTTGGACCGTCCAGAGCCAGCGGTGGCGCAATCACGTTCACACGAGACCCATCCGCAAGGCGGGCATCACAGATTGGAGAGGATTCATCCACGCGGCGGCCAACTTGGCTCACGATGCGCTGACAGATGTTCATCAACTGGTCGTTGTCGCGGAAACGCACATTGGTTTCCTGCGTTTTACCGTTCACCTCGATGAAGGTTTTTTTAGCCCCGTTCACCATGATATCGGCGATGTCATCGCGCACCAAAAGGGGTTCCAACGGCCCGTAGCCCAGCACATCGTTACAGATGTCTGCGAGCAGCTCTTCCTGCTCCGAAATCGACATGACGATGGATTTGATCGCCACGATATCATTGACGATATCGCGGATTTCTTCGCGGGCGCCTTCATTGTCCAGTTTGGACAATTGCGACAGGTCGATCGTGTCAATCAGAGCCGAAAAAACCTGCGTTTTAACGTCGTAATACTCTTCTGATTTGATCTTGATTTCCTGGTGCTGAGGAACCTCATCCTCAATCGGCACCACGAGTGATTTCTTTTTCTTCGGTGGCGGGGTTGCGCCCATCGGCCCTTCTGGCGGTGTGCCGGGCGGCAGGGGTTGTCCCATGGGAGAGGGCCCGCCTACGGCGCCGGGTGTGACGCCGGGGATGCCGTTGGGGACCGCACCCGGCATTTGCCCGGGCACGGGTGCTCCAATGGGCGAGCCCATTTGTCCTGGTGGCGCGGCCGGTGCGCCGGGCAGCGCGCCGGGCACCGGTGCCGACGCTTGCGGCGCGGCTTGGTGTTGAGCGGGCGGTTGCATGGGTGGTGTCACTGATGCAGCTGATTGTGGCATGGCCAGCGGTTTGCGCGGTGCGCCTCCGCCCTCTGCTCCTGATCCACCCCGTTTGCCAAACATGATACTCTATCCCGTTCTTGGGAGCTGTGCTCCCCAATTTCAGTTCTTCAAGTCTCCACGGCACGCTGTGCCGTTTATCGCGTCACGGGTGCAGTCCCCCCGCGTTTCGATTGGTCACAAGGGCGTTTCCACAATCGTTGGGCCTTCGGGCCTATTTGCCCTTACCGGTTAGTTTCGACAGGAAGCTGCCCATTGATTTCTTTGCAGGCGCTTCAATCTCCCGGCGCCCCGTCAAGATGTTGGCCATCGTGTCAAAGGCCGCAGAGATTGCGTGTTTGGAATCGGTTTCCGAAATCATCTGCCCGTTGTTGGCAGCCAAACCGAACAAGGCCGGGTCAAAATCGATCACGACGGATGGTTCGATGCCCAGAGGCCCGGCGAAGTCTTCCACCGAAATTTCCGGACGTTTTGGCACGTTACACTGGTTCAGAACCAAGAAAGGCTTCTCGTCATTGGGACGCAATTCGTTGAGCGTGTCGACAAGGTTTTTGCTGTTGCGCAGGCTGGCAAGATCGGGCGTTGCGGTGATGATCACTTTATCCGCGTTTGCCAAGACTTCCCGTGTCCAACCCGTCCATGCATGGGGCAGATCAACGATGACGTTCGGCGTCGATCGCTGGGCGACTTCGATAAGTTGATTAAAGTCACTTGCGGAAAAATCGTATTCGCGGTCCAGCGTCGACGGAGCAGCCAAGAGGCTGAGATGATCCGAGCATTTCGCCAACAGCCGGTCGAGGAATGTGTCGTCAATCCTGTCCGATGAGAAGACGGCTTCTGCAACACCTTGTGCCGGGTCTTGGTCGAAATCGATGTTGGCGGTGCCAAAGGCAAGATCCAGATCGGTCAGCACGACATCGCTGCTGAAATTAGATGAAATCGCCCATGCGATGTTGTGCGCGACGGTTGATGATCCCACGCCACCACGCGCGCCGATAAAGGCGTAGCTCGTGCCCAGGGGCGATGCGTCCGGATTCACGAATAGGGTTGTCACAATCTCCATGACGTCGGCCATGGACACCGGTGCCACCAGGTATTCCGCCACGCCTCGTGAAATGAGGTCGCGGTACATCTGGACGTCATTGCGATGGCCCACGACCACGACGTTGGTGCCCTCGTCACAGACTTCGGCAAGCTGCTCCAATTCGTGCAGCAGGTCGCCGCCTGATTTGCGCGTTTCAACGATGATCAGGTTTGGAGTTGTGGCGGTCTGATAGAAATCCACCGCAGCCATCACACCACCCAACTGGGCTTTTACATGGGCTTTGGCCATGCGCCGGTCACCGGCAGCCTGTTCAATGGTTTGCACCACGCCGGGTGTTTCACAAAAAGCCTGTATAGCAACGCGTGGGACGGGCCGTATGTGTGCCATATCCTCAGCAGACACATGCACCTGTCCGTGATCGGCTGGCACCTGCTCCGGCTGCGCAACTTGCGCATAGGCTGCTGGTTGCGCGGGCATGGCCGGGTCGGGCGCATATGCCTGCTGTGGCTGCTGGACCTGATGTGCGTGCTGCATCTGGGCTTGTTGCATCTGCGCCTGCATTTGTTGCTGCGCATGGGCTTGCAGGTGCGCGGCATCCGCCGCTGCAGGCTGCCCAATCAGTGCGGGGTCCATTTGCGCATTCGGCGGCATGCCAGGTGCCATGCCGGGTTGTGCCATTGCCGGGTGTGCAGCACCCGGCTCCAAAGGCGCATCGGCTGCCTGTAGTGCCATTTGTTGTGCTTGTTGATCCTGTGCCAGTTCAGACATGATCTCTTTTCCTGCCGGTCTCGGGGTTTGAGCTGCAAACTGTGTTTTGCAAGACTCCGTCCACCAGACTTAATAAATGGTTTCGATAGTCGCGAAGTCGTCGGTCGTGCTGGTGGAATCGCCGGAACGGTAGTCTTTGATGACATTTTCGCGTCGTGCCGCATCCACGCTGCTCATGCCGCGCGGCCCAAGCAGGTCTGCTGGATTGGCAATCATGGCTGCAAGGTTGTTTTGGCTGGCGCAGCCGAAATTGTGGTAGTTTTTGTTGTCGCCAGACTGGGCCAGGTCTTTATTCCACTTGCCGCAACCGTCTACGCTCGCCTTGATGGCTGAGTATGACAGACGGACAGGGGCCGTTGCGCCATGTTGGTGCGCGTCATAGGAAACCATTTGAACGCGATGGGAGGGGATGCCGCGCTTTTCAAGCGTTGCCACCACCTTGTCTGCGATCCGACGGGCTGCTTTTTGGTTTGCTGACCCTTGCGGAACCATCACGAGGATGCGCCCGCTGGCCGACGTCAGGAACCGGTCTCCAAACCCTTCAACCGCACTCGCATGAGAAAGGGGAAGGTCATAGGAACCCCGCGCCACCGGCACGTCATGCGTCTGCTCTTTTTCATCGATGATGATGGGGTGGCGTGTTTTATAGTGGTCGGTCGTTGTGCCCACCGCAAAGTGCTGACTGGAGTGATTGGCACAACCGCCCAATGCTAAAGCACCGGCTACGAGCGATCCCGCAATCACCATACGCGTGAAAGAACTGCGCTTGGTGGAATGGCGCACCGCGACGTCGCGAGAGGTTGGCCCTGCTAAGACCGGCTGCATGGTGATGTGTGTTTGGGTCATCATTGGGTACCTACGCTTTACTGCTGGCCTTATTTGAGAATGAACCCGATGGAGCCGGTGTAACGGCCCTTGGGGAGGTTGCCTTGTTTGGTGCCGTAAACGCGGTTGATGCGTCCCATAAAGTAACCGGCGGCATCGCTGGCGGGCTGAAAGTTTTCATCCGGTTGGGCGAGTTTTTTGCGGGCAACGGGGCGCACCAGATACGGCGTCACCATCACAACGATTTCAGATTCGTTGCGCACGAACTCCCGGGAGCGGAATAGCGAGCCAAAGAAAGGCAGATCTTTCAGTCCGGGTGTGCCGGAAACTACCTGGCGCACGTCGTCCTGAATAAGCCCGCCGATCACCATGGAGCCGCCGGAGGGCAGTTCCACCACTGTGTCCGCCATGCGCTGGCGCACGCCGATGAAGTTCACATTGGGGCAGATCGCAGTTGCACCCTGATTGGTGGGTTCGGAGACTTCGGTGCGAATTTTCAGGCTGATGCGACCCTCGGTCAGCACAACCGGTGTGAAGGTTAGTGCAACACCCAACTCCTGGTCGGTAAAGGTGATGCCGCCGTCACAGCTTTCGATCTGCTGCGGGACTTTATAGGTGCCACCGGCTCTAAAATGCGCCTTCTCACCGGAGACAGCGGTCAGGCTCGGCTCAGCCAGTGTGCGCATCACACCGGTACGTTCCAGCGCCGTCAGCGTGGCCGACAAACGGTTTGCACCCGCTTCAATGCCAAGGGATGCCGACGTGCGGGCCAAAACCTGCTCGGAAAAAGAACCTGCGCCAAACACGCCGAAGCCAAAGCCATCGACAGAATCGGCAGCGCCGGTTCCACCCGGATTGGTCACACCCGATTGGATGCCCAACTGTTTAACGACGGAGCGTTGAATTTCTGCGACCACGACCTTCAAGTGCACTTGGTCTTCGCCCGCAATTTTGAGAAGGTTCACGACGCGGCTGCTGGGCTCGCTGCCAAAGATGGCCGCAAGGCTGTTACCACCGGTGGTGCTGGAACCTTGCGTGGCTTCACCGCCGGTCACAAACACCTCAGCGAGAGCAACCGCACGGGCAGCATCTTGAGGTGTAACAACCGAACCCGTGAGAACGATGTTATCGTTGATCATTTCCGCACGGATGTCAGAGTTGCGGATCAGGCGACCCAGCGTTTCTTCAAGACCGGCAATGTCGCGCTCGATGGAAATTTCCATTGCGGCGATCTGTTTGCCTTTACCGTCAAAAACGAAAACGTTGGTTTGGCCCACTTCTTTGCCAAACAGATAGATACGACGTGCTGTCCGCGTCACAGCATCGGCAACCGATGGGTTTGCCACCAAAATATCATGGGCGTCCGCCGGCAGATCGACCACCAGAGACTTGTTCAATCCAAGGTAAATCCGCTTTGGCTCATGGGAGGATGCGGGATCGATTTTGACATAGCTTTGGGCTGCGCGGGACTGGGCATGGGCCTGCGATGTCAGCGCAATCGGGGCAAGTGGCGCGAAAGCGGTTGTAAATGCCAACGCGGTAACGCTGGTCAGCGATGCTGCGCGCCGGGTCATCGTGCTCAGGGTTGCGCGCAGACCATTGGCCAGCGGTGTGTCTGAACCGGCCGCAGCGCGCTTCTTCGTGGCACGATCAAAACTGGATGAAGCAAATTGCATATCGGTCACTCGGTTATCAAGGCGGTTATAAGGGCGGTTCTTGATGGCTTCAGGCCGTGGTCGCGCCGGGCGCAACCGCTCAGATGGGGTCATTTTTTTGGACGGATTTCGTTGCTCTTGCCAAAGCGAACCAAACGAATGGTTCCCTTCTTTTTTCGCGAGCCGTTGGACAGCAGATGGGATGCGCCACCCGTGCCCTCTTCTTTGATGTCTTCAATGCTGCGCAGGGCAAGCATAAGGTTGTTTTGCGCGATCCGGCTGGAGACGGAGATGATCTGGGCCTGTTCCGGGGTCAGTTCTAAGGTCGCTGTGTCACCGACTTTAGACTTCTCGCCGTTTTCCTCTTCGATCACCTGGTCGATGGCGAGGACGCGCACGTTTTCCAAAATGGTTTCAGTGACCCATTCTTCTTTGTCGTTTTGAAAGCTCATGATCACATCGACATGGTCGTTGGGCAGAACAAAGCCGCCGGCAGACGTTTGCGCTTCCACCGTGATGGCCACCGCGCGCTTGCCTGCTGGTAGTATGGCGGACAGATAGCCCGAGTCAGAGCGCACCACTTTTTCTTCGCGGATGGGCTCGCCTGCATAAAAGGTCGAGCGGGCGATGGACTTCTCAAAAGTCTCCATGGCTTCCGCGTTCATGTCCTCGGTAACAAACCCTTCGCGCACGCCGGATTCAGGCCATGCCTGCCATTCCATGTTATCGCGCGTCAGGTTGGCACCCATGAGAATGTTTTCGCGGGCAACGAGAACGCGCTTTTCCGGCGCTTTCTCAACGATGGTTTCCACCGCGACTTCCGGCGCCGGCTGGTTCAACAGGTTCATCATGATGAAACCCGCTCCCAGCGCGCACACGGCGGCAACGGCAATCAGGATAATCTGGATCGGCTTCATAACGCAGGCACTCCAAACGCAAACGCAGTAACGTGCTCCTACTAATGCCAATGATTGGTGTACTTATGGTTAATGGTGTCCAAAACAGTATGGTTAACAAAGTGTTGTGTTTTTCAGCCCGTCACGATGCTTCTGCAAAGCAATAAAAAGGCCGGATCGCGGTGAAGCGTCCGGCCCTTAAAAACAAGGCTGTGTCGAAGCCAGAAGGCGTTAGCCAATTAGGCCCCCACCGGTGGCAAATGTCATCCACACCGTGTCCGGGAACACGTAAAGGGCCGCCGGGCCAAGGGCTGCGCCATAGGGCACGCCCTGGGTGCTGTCATGCAGTCGGGTGATCCATGGCACGCCCAACAAGCTTTGTGGCAACAGCATACGGCGACCGCGGATAATGATGAGCGTCAGCAAGCCGCCCAACAGGCTGGCGATCAGAAGATACACCACCGTCTGTTCCGGTCCGAGCCAAAGGGCGGACACAGCCAGCAGCTTCGCGTCGCCGCCACCCATGACACCCATGCTGAAAAGGGCAAAGCCAACCACCAAGATAACCACCGCAAGACCAACGTGCCAGAGGGATGTCTCAAGGCTCATCCCTGCAATGGGTGCAAGAATGAGAAACCCGGCCAGCAATACCAGCACGATCTTGTTTGGGATCGTCATGGTGAAAATGTCGTAGAAGGTCGCAAAGATCATGCAAATCGGAAAGATCGCAAAAATGGCGAGACCGGCGGTTTGTTCTAGCATTGGGGTCTCCACTGGCGAGCCGGATGAGGCTGTGTCGAGGTCGTTTAGCCTGTCCGTTGCAGTTGCTGCGTGCAAGCCGTGTCTTGGAAACGCACTACAGCTTCGCCGCTAATGTGCCGTTAACAACGCTGCGACAGGTCTTGGAAATCTCAATTGGAATCAAAAAAGGTCACCCTGTGGACAGGGTGACCTTCGAAGTCTGCTCCGGCGTGCGCCGTCCCGCCGAGGCGGGGCGGCGGCTTGGCCGGAAAATCCGATTAGCTGTTTGCAGCCTGGATTTCGTCAGCAGCTTTCTGGAATGCAGCAGAAACCTGCGTACCAGCGGCGCCGAAAGCGGTGATGCCGACGATGGAAATCAAAGCAGCCAGGAGGCCGTATTCGATTGCAGTTGCGCCGGATTCATCTTTGAAGAAACGAGAAATGTTTGTCATGGGTTTGGTCCTTACTCCACGTGTTACAGCTTAATCCGTCGAGTGTTCCCCCGATCAGATGAGCTCAACCTACGCA
>JBCDKS010000028.1:0-26440 GCA_038746275.1 Pseudomonadota bacterium
CACAGATCGTCCTGCGGTAGCCGAGGGCGGCATCCAGTCTTTCGACTGCCAAGAACCCTCATGTTGGACGCGGCTACATCCCATTTTATCCGTCTTCACGCACAGCCAAATCGGTCTCCGAGAAATTCTGAGCGCTAGACCAATTTGTGATTTTTGACGGTTGATTGGGGTAACAACACCACATATAGTGTTGACACCGATCTGCCACCAAGCTCAATCGGTCTGAACCCTGCCCTTCCGAAAGGATCGGTGGGGTTCTTTCGTTTTTCTGCTCTGTTTCCTCCCCATAAGTCAACACGCATTGCGTCTTTTCGTGTTATCAACATTTTTTATGTTGACTTGTGTTGATTGTTGCAGCATCCCTGTCGTCACGGAAAACGAAATGGAGCTTTGGCGGCACATGAGTGATTCAGGTTTTGATACCCCATTGGACTTCTCGGATGGCGATTTGCTCTTGGGGGCGGAGCAGCCAATGCCAGACGTCCTTTCAGCGATCCATGCTCTGAGCCAAGAGCCGACGAATGCCCGTGCTGGAGACATTCTTCAGAGATGGGTCAATCGCGCTCGGGCGCAGCAGTTGCAACTTGACAAAACCGCGTCTGATGCGCGCGCCGCAGCGGAGAGGATTGGTCGTGAGTTACAGCGATTGGGAGTTCCATCAGCCGTGTCCGGAGGCATTTCCGGAAGACGGTCTGGTTGAGATGACAGCGCAGGATTTATGGCGCGAATTCGCTCGGCTTCCGAATGCGGACAAGCGCTGGGACACCACCGTAAAGCCGTCAGTCAAGGAACAATTCCGAGATGAAGCGCGCGCAAAACTGAAGAAAGAGGGTTGGATATGACCGAAACCATCAAAGAACGCCTCATCAAGCTTGCAGATCTGGGAGAAACGGACGCGGAGGCGCTGTTTCAGGCGGAGGCTGATCTTGACGCAATTGCGGACAAAGCCAGGAAAATCGCTGCCGAGGCTGGAGACGATGTAAGCACCAAAACTGGGCAAGACGCTATACGCTCCACCGCAGCCGCCCTTGGCAGCTTGAAACAAGCTTTGGACAAAAAAGGCAAGGAAGCCAAAGACAGCTATCAAAGGAAGGTCACGGCGATCGATGCTGGCCGCAGCCGCTTGAAAGGCAGGCTGCAGTTGGCGCAGGACACTGTTCGCAAGCCACTGACTGATCTGGAAGAGGCCGAGAGAAAGCGTGCAGAAGAGCAGATCGCCATCTTTCACGAGATGGAAGATATGGCCAACATCCCATTGGGGTCTGGGCTGGATCTGATTGATCAGCGAGAAGCCCGGCTTGCGGAGCTGCGGGGCATCAATGACTGGGGTGATCGGGGCGAAGAGGCTTCGTCGCTTCTGGCTGCTTTGAAAACGATCTTTGAGAAGGGCCGCGGCGAGATCCAGCAACAGTTGGATCAAGCTGAAGAGCTTCGTCAGGCGAAGGTGCGGGAAGCTGAGCAGCAGCGTTTGCGCGATGAGCGGGCTGAGAAGGATCGGCAAGAGCTTGAACAACTCCGCTCGGAGAAGCTGGAGGCCGACCGTCAGGCGAAACAAGCCCTCGAAGCGCAAGAGGCTGCTGAAGCGGAGGCACAACGGCAAAAGCAGGCCGCTTTGGAGATTGCTCGTCAGGCTGAAGAAGCAGAGGCTCGTCGCGCCAAGGAGTATGAAGAGGCGGAGCGACGGCGCAACCAGGAGATCGCTGAAGCAGAGGCCCGTCACATAGCGGAAGAAAAGGCTGCTGCCGAACAAGCTGAGAAACAGCGATTGGAGGCTGAACAACAAGCAGAAAAACTTCGCACAGTCGCTCAGTCCGAGGTCGTTACCGACATCATTGGCCTAGACAGCCAAGACGCTGAAGGTGTTGCTGCCGCGATCGTTGCTGGAGATATCCGCCATGTTCGGTTCGAGGTTGCGGCTTAATGGACCAGATCGGATCCATTACCGAACGGGTTCTTGCGCAGGTTAATGCCAAGCGCGCCGTTTCCGATGAGCGGGTTTATGTCGATGGCAAGATAACTGAGCCCGGCATTTACAACGACGTCGATATTGAGCGCTACCACAACGATACCGCGCTGTTCGACCGTTGGTCGATATCATCATCCGGCCTGAAGATGCTGATTGAGCGCCCTTCGCTCTATTGGGCTCATTGTCCGTTCAACGAGAACCGGCAGCCAGCACCCGACACTCAGCCGCTGAAGTTTGGGCGCGCTGCGCACATGCTTCTGTTGGGCGAGATGGGCTTCTGGGACCGGTACGTGAAACGCCCGAACAAGGCACCGGATGGCCGGGATTGGAACGGCAACAATCTGAGTTGCCGGGAATGGCTATCCAAGCAGGAAGCTACTGGCAAATGGGTGATCACTCAAGCTGATCTGGACACAATCAAATACATGGCCGAGTCCTTGGCCAAAGACCCGGTCATTCGTGATACCGGCGTCTTAAACGGCCGGATCGAGCGCACGATGGTCACGCACATCGGATCTGTCGCACTCCGCGCGCGTCCAGACAGCATGCCGATATCTGACGGTAATTTTGGTGATCTGAAAACTGCTGCGGATTTGTCCGATGATGCTTTGCAAAAAGCGGTTTCCAATAACGGCCTGCACATCCAGGCGGCATCTGTCCGCCGTGTAGCCCGGGACGTGATGCCGGCACCGTTCGAATTCGGCGAGTATGTTCTGGTCTTCTGCGAGAAGACGCCACCCTACGACATCCGCGTGATGGTGCTGAAAGAGCACGATATCGATTTGGGCGAGCGACAACTGACCCAAGGTCTCAAAACACTTGAGCGCTGCATATCCGAAAATCATTGGCCCGGAGTTTCTGGATGGGACGGCGATGCCGGCTTTTTGGAGATGCCTTCATGGGCGCGCACCAGAATTGAAAATTCACTGATTGGAGAAAACGCATGACCACGCAAAACCCTGTAGAGCGCTATGACGGCGGCATCAGCACAACTGCGGTTGGCATTTCCGCAGGGCCTGCCGGGAGTAAATTGGCGCCGGCAAACCTCGCTGAAGTCGTTAAGTTTGCTCAGCTAATGTCTGAGGGTGGCGTTGCTATTCCCGGGCATTTGAGGGGCCAGGCCGGCGCCTGCATGGCTATCACAATCCAAGCCATGGAATGGGAGATGAGTCCGTTTGCGGTCGCGTCTAAATCCTATGTGGTCAACGACAAGATTGCCTATGAAGCCCAACTCATTGCGGCTGTGGTAAACACAAGATCCGGCATCAAAGGGCGCTTGCGCTATCGCTATGAAGGCGAAGGCGATGATCTGGTGTGCTTTTGCGAGGGCGACATCGACGGCGAAACGCTCCCATATGAGTCCCCACCAAAGGGAACCATACACCCGCAAAACTCACCTCTCTGGAAGACAGATCCTCGACAGCAATTGGGATACTATTCCGCGCGCGCCTGGGCACGGCGACATACTCCAGAGGTTTTGCTTGGTGTCTATGATCGAGAAGAAGCACAGAACTTCCATGGCCCAGATCAAGCCAAAGATGTCACTCCTGAAAAACCAAAGCTTAACGATCGAGTAAACGCGCAGTCAAACGCCGACGCGGCAGCCCCCAGAGAGGGCTTCTCTGCTGGCTTTGTAGCGGGGCAACTCAACTTGGACCAAAGCGATCAACCGGCGGAAGAACCCTCCCCTTCCATCCCACAAGGGACGGTTGAAGAATCGGAGGCTGGTGATGCTCCCAGCACGCAAGCCGCCGATGAAGCCCGAGGCGGGGATCAGGGCGCCCACGCCTCGGGCAACACCGGCACTTCTGGGGTGCCGGTTCAGAAGCAGGAGGTTTTGAAAGCTAAGGTTCCGGCTCTCACCACCGACATGACAAATGAGCAAAAGGCAGCTCTGCGCGCGTTTGCGGCTGCTTACTACATGGGCGTTAGTGCGGATGAGAGAGCGGGCATAAAGCAGGACAATTTCACCGCCCTTGAGAAGGCGGGTGATGTGGTTCTTGAGGCCTCCAACAAGATATGTCGGATGATCGACGGCCGAGCCCCGGAAGACGCTGCTGCGGCCTTGGGCATCACACTTGATGAGCTAAAGGCCATCAAGTGATAGCCCGCTCTAAAAAGCTTCGAGAGAGCGCACGGGGACGGCGCTGCACTATGCGCATCCCTGGCATCTGCAATGCTGATCCAGAAACAACGGTGTTGGCTCACGCCCCATCTCTAGCCCGCGGCATGGGGTTGAAAACCAATGACACTTGGGCGGCATTCGCCTGCTCCAGTTGCCATGATCACGCAGATAACCACCGATCACAGCATCTTGCCGGTATTTGGCTTTCAGCGATCGATGAGACGCAGCGCATTTGGATGGAATTAGGCTTGCTGAGCTTTCCTGCTGATGTGCGCAAACCGAAAGCCAGCTCTAAAGAATGCAA
This sequence comes from Pseudomonadota bacterium, assembly GCA_038746275.1. GTDB lineage: Bacteria > Pseudomonadota > Alphaproteobacteria > Rhizobiales > Rhizobiaceae > Pseudahrensia. The sequence goes on from JBCDKS010000028.1 coordinate 4,396, forward strand.
GGCCTATGCTGGGCCGAAGAGGACTTGGCCCAAGGGTCGAAAGATTCAGTCTGGTCGCAAGTTTGCCAATCGTGCGGGCGGCGCTTCCACCGTCTTCCTTGCCCTATTCTTGGGCGCGTGCGCGAACGAACCACCACACGAACCATGCGGCGATGAACACCCTGAAGCGGTGTTTTGCATCAACGGGAACCCGTTGGGCGTGGATGATCGAAAGGAAAACAAAGAATGACCGTACTCGAAGACTTCGAGGCCCTCCGAGACGAGCAAGCCGCTATCACAGACGGCAGTTACCTAGTTGGATATCATGCCGTAGATTCTTGCATTGCAATTTTAAAGCGCGACCGAAAGGTCGAATGCCGGTATTTCGATGGCAATGCGCTTGGCTGCACCAAGGGCGGCACGTGCGAGTGCGATCTGCTCTTGAGATTGATTGGCGCTTCTCCGTCTCTCCCGTCACCACCAAAGGGGGAGTGAGTGATGAACTGGCTGCAATCACCGATGGATCGCAACCTGTGGGACATCACGCAGTGGATCTGTGCATGAACGTTGTGCGGGAAAATAACGACTGGCAGCCGATAGAGACAGCGCCGCTGGATGGGACAGACATTCTTACGTGGGATGGAAACTATCATACCGTGCTTTTTATGAGCCAATACGGAAGCGGGTGGACTGCAGGAAATCCCCGCATCAAATACGAACCCACCCACTGGCAACCCCTCCCGTCACCACCAAAGGGGGAGTGAGTGATGGCCACCTATCTTTATTTGGTAGGCGCGATCAACACTGCCGTTCAACTGATGGCAGTCTACTCGTCAAATGACATGCCCGCCACGAAAAAACGTTGGGCAACAATCTTTTTCGTGTCCGTGTTTTGGCCTGTGGCTTGGGTAGCTGTTGTTTCCATAACAATCCGCAACGAAATCCTTGGGAACCCTTAGCACATGTCCCGACCTCTCGCCGCAACACGAAAGCAGATAGAGGCCGCACTTGCCGTCGCTGATAAGCGTGGCGAGACGATCAAGATTGTCAAAGACGGGATCGTGTTCGTGCCGGTGGATAGCGGGGAAACACGCAAGCCGTCCGTTGCCGAGAGCAAGGAAGTGCGGTTCTAGCATGGATATGCCTAAGCCCCGCCCTCCGCACGTCTACTCTGAGCGGTCACGCCATGGCCGTTTGCAGTGGTATCATCGTATTGGGCGTGGGAAGCGAACACGCCTTCCGGAGCCGTTTGGATCGCCGGAGTTCTACGCCGCCGCTCGTGCTGCGGAATATGGCGAAGACGCACCCAAACAGAAAAAGGCCGACAAAGGCTCATGGGCTTGGATGGTAAGCCAGTACCTCGATAGCAGGGCTTTCTTGTCCTACGAACTGGCCACCCAAAAGCAGCGCCGCAAATTGCTTCAGGATGCCGCCACAGCGGCGGGAGACAGCGGGCCTGAGTGTGTCACCAAACGAACCATCCAGTGCGTCATGGTGGAACGTCCGCCTCACGCTGCAAACAATTTTCTCAAAGCTATACGCGCATTCTACAAATGGGCTGAGCAAGTGGGCCATATCGAAGAGGGTGAAGACCCCACCGTTGGCATTCGTGCCAATGTGACCAAGAGCGACGGATGGGATATTTGGACGCCAGACATGATTGCTGATTACCGCAGCGCATGGGCTTGGGGTACATGCCAGCGTCGCGCCTTTGAGGTTTTGCTTCACACGGGCCTTAGACGCGGCGATTTGGTGAGGCTTGGACGCTTCCACAATCGTGATGATATGCACGAGATAGAAGCACGCAAAAACCGCGTGATTTGCTACATTCCAAATGTCCCGGAATTGCTTGCAGTGACGCAGACAACGCCAGCGGGCCAATCGGTTTATGTGGTGCGCGAAAACGGTGATCCGTTCACAGAGCACAGCTTTGGGGCTTGGTTTGACGATGCCTGCAATGCGGCAGGTATCCCGTCAAGAATACGCGCTCACAGCATCCGTAAGACTGCCGCCACGTTGGACGCAGAAGCTGGGAAAACGGCTCATTGGCTTATGTCAAAGTACGGATGGAAGAAACTTTCTGAGGCCGAACGCTACACTCGCAAGGCCAGCCGCAGGACAATTATCTTGGGAGAAAATCAGCCCAATTCCCCGCACCTTAAATCAGGGAGAGGGGCAACATGAAAATAGCAAGAACAGTGAACCGGGCGAACGCTAAGACGCACATCACAACAGAGCGCGATGCAAGCGGCGCGAAACGCTTTTATTATCACCTAAGAAAGGGTGCTCGGAAGACTGCTTTGCCCGATCCAAAAGACCTGACTGCATTTTGGGAAGCCGCGAACGACGCCCACAGAGAAAGACTATCCCAGATTGAAAAGGCCTCTTTTCGATCTGTCAAAAAACGCAAGACCGATGCTCAAATCTATCGCGCCAATGTAACCAAGAAACTGAAAAAGGCGCTTACAAGGTCGCGGAAACGCGCTGAAAGCAAATCGATGGCACACGACCTAACCATTGAATGGCTTGTGAAAACAGCCAAAAAACAGGGGAACGCGTGCAGCATCACAAAAATACCGTTCTTGCTAGAAGACGCTAAGGCAAAAACCCTTGATCCTTACTCACCATCAATCGACCGAATTGATAGTGCGAAAGGATACACAAAAGACAACGTTCGTTTGGTGTTGTTTGCCGTGAATGTGATGTTTTGGGATTGGGGAGAAGAGACGGCGGCAAAGGTTGCCTCGGCATTTTGCGCCAACAGAAAAAAGACCCTTCTCCCCGCACCTCAAGTCAAGCTCCCCGCACCTTAGATTTCGCAAATTACAAAGATCATTAAAAACAATAGGTTATGCATTATGACAGAAACAGAAAATGTACGGTTCAAGTCCGGCAGGGGGCACCATTCTTGAACTCACGCCATTCGCTGCGCTCAACGCTCCGTTGGGGCGGGCTAGACGCCCGGCTCGCTCTTCGCTCGCGGTGGGCCCAAAGTTTGAACTCACGCCATTCGCTGTGCTCAGGGCTCCGTTGGGGCGGGCTGGCCGCCCGGCTCGCTCTTCGCTCGCAGTACGTTCGCACCGGCCTGTTTAAACCGCGCCGTTTTGAAATCTAGGCCATCACGTCCCAGAGGCGTTTGGCCATGGTTCCGGCGCGGGATTCTATTTCTTCGCATGCGTTGCAGATCATGTCTTCGCGCCAGCGTTGGCCGACTATTTGTATGGAGACAGGCATGCCGATTTCATCGTCAAAATGGGATGCGATGCTTCCGGCTGGAATGCCCAAAAAGTTCATGCCGTAACTCCAATGGGCACCGCCCAAGACTTCGCGCGCGCCCTCCACACCTTGTGCATCGCGATCCCAGGCATATGTCGGCACAGGTAGGAAGGGTGTGAGCAGAAGCGGATAGTCCTGCAAAAACAATTGCCACTGACGCACATGGTGTGAGCGCTCCGCCATGCCGCGGATGAGCTCGTCGCCTTCCAGTGGCGGCATCAGTTCATAGTAAGTGTCAAAGATACTGTTGATCGTGGCGCTGCCATGGGTGCGAATCGCATCGTCCAAAAGCACCTTAAACTCGCCAAACAGGCACCCTCCAGCCAGCTTGGCTGCCTTTTCTATGTCAGGGAATTGTGGTTCCACAACCTCATAGCCGGCATCCACCAGCATATCGCGGGCCGTATCCATCGCTTTATCCACCGCCGGATGTAGCGGCCGACCGCAGCCCTGTTTGGTGAAGGCGACCTTTGGTTTTCCTTCCATCGCAGGGCCGTCAAATGGCATGGGTGCCATCCACGGGTCATGGGCATCGTAGTGGATCAGGCTCTGCAATCCCGCTCGCACGTCCTTTACCTCACGGGCGATGACGCCCTGCACAGACATCAGTTGGGCAACCAAACCCCGTTCTGCGGTTTGCGATGGGTTCCAAGCCGGCACGCGCCCCAGACCCGGCTTGACGGATGTCGCACCCGTGGCGGCGGAGGGGTAGCGCAAGGAACCCGCGATATCGTTGCCATGGGCCAACGTGCCCATACCGGCCATGACTGCGGAGGACGCACCGCCGGACGAGCCGCCGGAAGACGACCAGTCGTTCCATGGATTGTAGGTCCTGCCGTGGAGTTCGTTCACAGTGGTGCCACGCATGGAAAATTCCGGCGTGTTCGTGCGCCCGATGATGATGGCCCCTGCCCGTTTGAGATTGCGGACAACGGGGGAATCACCCGGCGCGATGACGTCCTTCAGGGCTGTTACACCGTTGGGGTTGGCATAGCCTTTCTGGTCGATGTTTTCCTTCACCGTCACCGGCACACCGTGCAGCGGACCGACCGGTCCGCTTTGCGCCAAAATTCGGTCAAGTTCTACGGCTTCCTCCCGCGCGTCGTGGGAACAATCGTCAACAATGGCGTTCAAGGCCGGGTTGGTTTTAGCAACACGGGCCAGCGTTGCGTTCACCGCGTCTTTGGCGCTGATGGTTTTGGCCCTGATTGCTGCGGCCAAGTCCACCGCACCCAATTTCCAAAGATCGTCTGACATGAATATGTTTCCCGCTGGTCATTCGCCTCAACTTGGTTTTTTCCAACAAACGGTGCAACGGTAAAGACCTGCGGTGGACCAAGCCCGCGCTGTATACACAGTTCACACTCAAGCGGATGATGCGATCATGGACCTGTCGAACGAAGCTTTGCTGATCGGATACGCAATTGTGTTTGCATTGGCCGCTGCCTTGCTTTGGTACATCATCAGCGGCAAGCGACGCGCAAAGGCGAAGGACGTTAAAAAGGCTTACAATTGGCAGCCAGAGACGGATTACGACATTGTCCAAACCGGCGAAGGGCCGATGACACCGGCTTGGCCGCAACTCAAGGCGAAACCCGGCAAAAAAATCAAAGACAATCAAGTCGGCAATGAGGGCAACGCGCAAGATCGAACGCAGTCTTGAGCACCATCGCCGCCGTCGCTGACCGGCCACGGCTGGGCATCTTGTGCGCCGTTTTGGGAGCGTTGGCGTTTTCGCTCAACGACACAGTGATCAAACTGTTGTCCGGCGACTATGCCTTGCCGCAGATCATCTTCATTCGCGGCACGGTGGCCTTTGTGTTAATCGTCGCGGTCCTTGTGCCGCTGGAAGGCGGGCTGACCAAATTGCTTTCCCCACGGTGGCGGTTGCACGTTTTGCGCGGGTCGTTTGTTATCGGCGCCAATCTCAGCTTCTTCATGGGTCTCGCTGCGCTACAACTGGCAGAAGCGACAGCCCTGTTTTTTATCGCGCCCCTGTTGATTACAGCGTTTTCTGTTCTGTTTTTGGGAGAGACAGTTGGGCCACAGCGTTGGGCTGCGGTTGGCTTTGGCCTGGTGGGCGTTCTTGTGATCATGCGGCCTGGACTGGGCGTGTTTCAACTGGCGGCTCTGCTGCCCATCCTTGCAGCCGTATTCTACGCCTCCTTGCACATGCTCACGCGCAAACTGGGTGTGACGGAAAACGCCTCCACCATGGCCGCCTATATCCAGGGCACGTTCATGCTCGTGATGGGGCTTTTGGGGTTGGCCTTCGGCGACGGGCGTTTTGCAGGCTCGGCCAATCCGTCGCTCGAATTTCTCTTCCGGCCCTGGATTTGGCCTCCCGTGACCGACCTTGGCTACATGGTGGCTTTGGGTCTTCTCAATGCGGCGAGCGGCTATCTTATCAGTCAGGCGTATCGCGTTGCTCCGGCGGCAACGGTGGCACCGTTTGAATATGTGTCACTCATCATGGCGATATTCTATGGCTTTGTGCTATTTTCTGAATTTCCCGACGCGTTTACGTGGGTGGGCATTTTCATGATCGCCGGATCAGGCCTGTTTGTGTTTTGGCGGGAGAACCGTCGCAAAGCTACAGCCAGTGTGTGACTGCGCTGCATGTTGGATGCTTCGCGCTAATCGTCGCCATTCAACCACTGGCAATCGCCACGCACAGGGCTTAGGTGTAGGGGCAGATACCGGATCTTAAACCCGGCAGAAGGATACACACCATGAGCATGAATGACTTTATCGACAACGAAGTGAAATCCAACGATGTGTTGGTCTTTATGAAAGGCACACCCGCCTTCCCCCAATGCGGGTTTTCGGGACAAGTTGCCCAAATCATGGATTACCTCGGTGTCGAGTGGAAAGGCGTGAACGTGCTGGCCGATGATGACCTGCGCCAAGGTGTCAAGGACTATACCAATTGGCCCACCGTCCCCCAGATTTACGTCAAGGGCGAGTTCATTGGCGGTTGTGACATCACCCGTGAGATGTTTCAGTCCGGCGAGTTAAAAACGATGCTGGAAGCCAAGGGCGTCGTGATGGGCGGCAAAGCCACGGCGTAAAACACACCTCTTCAACAATCGGCAATTGTAGAAAGCCCGCAGCCCACTCTGCGGGCTTTTCCTTTGAACTGCCTCGAAACCAAGACCATCATGGCCACGCAAACTCCAGCACCGGACAAATTGCAGGATCCGGTTCAACCGTCCGCAACGGTTGGTTCAATGGCCAGCCGCGCGCCAATACCCTATCGCGAATTCATCGCGATATGCGCGTCGCTGATGGCCAGCACGGCCTTGGCCATCGACATCGTGCTGCCCGCCATGCTGGTGATCGGGGCGGCCCTCGGCTCAATTGACGGTAACTCCGCGCAGTGGATCGTCACCGCTTATGTTGTGCCCTATGCCTGCGGTCAGCTTTTGTTCGGGCCCCTGTCGGACCGGTTTGGGCGACGCAATATACTCATGGTCGGGATGACGGTTTATGCGCTGGGGGCTTTAGCGTCCGTGTTCGCCACTTCATTTACAGCACTGTTGATCGGCCGGGCGGTCGCCGGGTTTGGAGCAGCGTCCGGGCGCGTGGCCTCTGTGGCGCTGGTGCGGGACTGTTTTGCAGGCCGCGATATGGCGTCGATCATGTCAATCATCATGATGGTGTTCATGGTGATCCCGATACTGGCACCGGCACTGGGCCAGGTGATGGTGGATTTTGCCAACTGGCAGGCGATCTTCGTGTTCATGGCCCTGTTCGGTTTCGCGCTGGTGGCGTGGGTGGCGCTGCGTCTGCCGGAAACGCTGGCACCGGAAAACAGAAATCCGCTTACTGCGGCCAGCATTACCAACGCATTTTCCATCGTGATTACGCAGCGCAGTTCCATCGCCTATGCACTGGCCATGGCCACCTTTTTTGGAAGTCTGTTCGGGTTCATCAATTCTGCACCACAGATCTTTTTGGGCATTTACGAGCTGGGCAGTTGGTTCCCCGTGGCTTTTTCAGCCGGTGCCGGTTTTATTGCACTGTCGTCGCTCATCAATTCGCGGATCGTGCATCGCATCGGCATGCGACGCCTCTCCCACACTGCACTTGCAGGCTTCATTCTATGTGGACTGGCTCTCACCGCAGTGGCAGCGCTGTATGGCGGACGTCCGCCCATGCTGGTCTTCACTGCGGCCACCGCGATGATGTTTTTCTTCTTCGGGTTTATCGGCACCAACTTTAATGCACTGGCCATGGAGCCGCTGGGCCACCATGCGGGCATGGCATCGGCCGTCTTCGGTTTCTTGCAAATGGGTGTTGCTGGCGTGTTGGGGGCGCTGATCGGGCAGTTGTTTGATGGCACCACGATACCACTGCTGCTCGGCTTTTCGCTATGCGGCTGCATCTCACTTGGACTGGTGTTTTGGGGCGAGCGGGGCAAACTGTTTGGGATCGGCACAGACTACAAATAGACTTGCGAAACGAGACTAGGACTGGACCGCAGACATGACCGACACGACATTTACCGGCTTTGGCCAACAGGCCTTCCCGTTCTTGAAAGCGCTGAAATTCCACGCCAACCGCGAGTGGTTTGCCGAAAACAAGGCGTTGTACGAAAGTGAAGTCAAGACCCCGCTGGGCGACCTGGCCGAAGCGGCGAGCGATGCCCGCGAGAAAGCCGGCCTGCCGTTTCGCGGAAGCCGCAAGACGTCACCTTTCCGCATCTATCGCGATGTGCGTTTCTCGAAAGACAAAAACCCTTACAAAACCAACGCAAGCGCCGTCTTGTCCCGCACAGGCACCAAAAAAGACACCGGCGGAATCTATATGCATTTTGAACCGGACAACTGCTTTATCGCGTCGGGTCTTTGGTACCCGCCCTCTCCGCAACTCAAAGCCATGCGTGAGCAAATCGTTGCTCGCACGTCCGATTTCGTCAGCATCGAGAAGCAACTCGAGAAAAACGATCTGGCATTTTCTACGGAGCACACGCTCACGCGCCTGCCCAATGCGTTCAAAACTGCTGAGGGCGAAGACTTGCAGCGCCTGCTGAAATTGAAAATGTTTATTGTCAGCCGCCCGATCAGTGAAGACTTGGCCCTGTCCCCAGACTTGATCAAACAGATCGTGAGGTTTGGGAAGGACATACTACCCCTGATGGAATTTGTTTGGCGGGCGACGGACCCGCTCATGGAAGCGGGTGCCGAGTGAGGGGCTCTACGACACGACGTTTGCTACCCGTTTACGACGTCGTTGCACTGCGTGGCCCGGCAATCCGTTCCAAGACCACCGAAGCGGCCGCATGTATTGCGAGGACAAGCCCCGCAATGACGACGGCAGAGATTTTCGCTTGGAGCCGTTCCCGTTCAAACGGAACAGTTTGAGCGAAAGGAACCGCGTTAAAACAACAAGCTAGAGGCAATTAGCGCTCCAAAGAAGCGGTGATTGGCTCTAGACGTCAGGCTCCAAACCAACAAAGTCAAACACTTCTGTATCCAGCATGTGGCTGGGATTGATGTTGCCCAAGGCGCGGATCATCACGTCTTTACGGCCGGGCATTCTAGTCTCCATGTCCGCGATCATGGCCTTCATCGCGTTGCGTTGTAGCCCGTCTTGCGAGCCGCAGAGGTCGCAAGGGATAATGGGAAATTGCATATGCGCGGCGAACTTGGCCAAGTCATCTTCAGCGCACAACGCGAGGGGACGCAGCACCAGCAAGTCGCCGTCGTCGTTCAGAAGTTTGGGCGGCATTGTGGCCAGTTTACCGCCGTGAAACAGGTTCATGAAAAACGTCTCGAGGATGTCTTCACGGTGGTGCCCCAGTACAAGGGCGTCGCAATTCTCCTCCCGTGCGATCCGGTACAGATTGCCCCGACGCAAGCGGGAGCACAGCGCGCAATAGGTGGCGTTTTCCGGCACTTTTTCGGTGACGATGGAATAGGTGTCGCGATATTCGATCCGGTGTTCAATGCCGTGGGCCGTCAACCAGTCCGGCAGAATGTGCTTTGGGAAGTTGGGTTGGCCCTGATCCAGGTTGCAGGCCAGAAGATCGACCGGCAGCAAATCCCGCGCTTGCAGGTCCAGCAGGAGCGCCATCAAACCGTAACTGTCTTTGCCGCCGGACAGGCCCACCAACCATTTCGGTCGCCGTCCATCAACACGTTGCGTGACCATTCCAAACCGGTCTAACGCTTCGCGCGTGTTTTTGATCAACCGCTTGCGCAGTTTGTTGAACTCAACACCGGAAGGCACATCGCGGAACAGCGGATGGCACGCATCGTCATTTATATTTGGAGATTTGGGCGCAAGCAAACTGTCCAAAGCGGGCGGTCCTTCCTTATACGGCAACAAAAAAGGGCCACCCACCGGGCGGCCCTTTGGAATGTCTGTAGCGCGAACTTAACGTGAGTAAAACTCGACCGTCAGGTTTGGTTCCATGATCACCGGGTAAGGCACGTCGGCAAAAGCCGGGACAGAGACGAATGTGGCCGACATCTTGTTGTGGTCTGCGGACACATATTCCGGCACATCACGCTCCGGCAGCTGGACGCTTTCCAACACGACGGCGAGTTGTTTGGATTTCTCACGCACTTCGATCACGTCGCCAGGCTTACAGCGGTAAGACGGGATGTTGACCTTGGAACCGTTGACCATGATGTGGCCGTGATTGATGAACTGGCGCGCAGCAAACACCGTGGCGACAAATTTTGCGCGGTAGACCAACGCATCAAGACGGCACTCCAACAGGCCGATCAGGTTCTCGGACGTGTCGCCCTTCATCGCAGACGCCTGACCGTAGATCTTACGGAACTGCTTTTCGGTGATGTTGCCGTAATAGCCTTTAAGCTTCTGCTTGGCGCGCAACTGCACACCGAAGTCAGACAATTTGCCTTTGCGGCCTTGGCCGTGCTGGCCGGGGCCGTATTCGCGACGGTTCACCGGGGACTTTGGGCGGCCCCAGATGTTTTCGCCCATACGGCGGTCAATTTTGTATTTGGTGCTATGGCGCTTGCTCATGGCATTTCCTCAATAAGACGCGCCCACGGACAATCCACGGGCGACGGGAGAAAACGCACCCTCCTTTGCCAGACCATTTCGCCTGACTGACAGGACACCGCGCGCACGCTTTGCGATGGATATCCACGGGATACGTAGTGTCGCGTCATCCGACGCGGCCGCAGACGGATAGGGCAGGCCCGCGTGTGTGTCAATCGTTTGCTGCGCCGTCGGGGCTCAGCAGCAGCGGTTCACGTCAAGCGGGCATAAACGTCTCCAGAATTGGCTGAGTCAGGCAGCTTGTGGAGGTAGTCTTTCATGCCTGTTGCGCCCAGCCACTTGTGGTCGATCAGGCGATGCTCTTCACCCAAGCTAAAGTTGAACTCATACTCTCCAATATTAGTCAAACGTTGCAGGCAATCGTCAGCCACTCGGCGTTGCAGAGTTGTGAACTCGAACGACAAGGCTGGTACGGCATGGCTTAGCCCGTGCAACGCCTCCAACTCGTGACCCTCCACGTCGATTTTGATGAAATCTGGAAGCCCGTGCTCTTGGATCAGACGGTCCAGAGTTGTTACCGCGACCGTAGCTGTGGTGTCCCAAACTTGATCGTCCCAGCCCGGGGCGGTGTGGGCCGCCTCAACTAAATCCGGTGAGAGCGTGGAGACGGTTGGGTTTGCAGCGTTAATCCGCATTTCCAAATTCCCTGATTGCGCACCAACGGCTTGGGATTTCAGGACCGCTCTTGCATCACGACCGTGGATCAAACGGAGCGCACGATACACTTGGACCTGCGGCTCCAAGGCGACAACGCTTGCGCCGAGACGCAGAAAACTCGCGGTCCGGTCGCCAACATGGGCGCCAATGTCAAAAGCCAGCCCGCCCTCGGAAACAAAGCGGGCGTTAAGCCGGTCCATGCGTTCATTACGAGCGGTGTCGCGATAATAAATGTCCAGAGACCGTCCGATGGCGGCGGCGTGTCGGACCGGATGCGGTTGATGCCGCGCTTTAACGCGCGTCATACCGTTTGGCCGCTTAGGGGTGGCGTTCATGCATCGAGACCGTTCAAAACACCACCGGCGATCCGGGCCGTTTGCTGCCAGTTGGGCAGCGCCTCCCCCGCCCGTTTCGAGGCATTGGCCATCCGCGTTCTGTATGCTTGATCCGTCAGGATGTGCCGCAAAGCGTCGGCAAATGCGGGCGCATCGTCCGGTGCCACCAGTGTTCCAGCCTCCGCGGGCACAGTGTCAGGCACGGCCCCGGTTGCGCAGGACACAATAGGTAACCCCCAAGCCAAGGCTTCGTCAAACACCATTCCATAGCCTTCATATCGAGTGGCAAGCGCAAAGACCGATGCTTGCGCAAACAAACCATTCAAACGGGTCTGTGGTGTCCGCCCAGCCAGTTCCACCCGACCTGTCAGGCCGATATCTTCAACGAGGGTCTCCAAGTCCTTTGCATAGTCTGGATCGTGTGCAGAACCGACGATGACGGTACGCCAAGGCAGGTCTTTCAAAGTGGCGAGGGCGTGTAACAGCACGTCGTGGCCCTTACGAGGGTGTTGGATACCGACTGATAGAATGAGTGGTATGTCATCGGGCGAATGAACACTGTCAGTCTTGCGCGGCTGGACCCTTCTTTCCGTGCCAGGTTGGGCTATGGTTATGCGGTCTCTTGGCACTGCGTATTGGGTTGTGAGAATGTGGGCGGTGTGTTGGCTGGGCACCCACACGTGACGCGCCAGCGCGAGATTGTCCCGTTCGGTCTTAAACAGATGATCCGTGCGGGCGGCGGCCAGCCCGGTCTCCAGTGCCAAAGGGTGATGGATCATCGCGATGATGGGCGCGCTGACCTGTGCCAATCCCGCTGTCTCAATCGATCCGTAAACCAGCCCATCCAGGATCAGAGCACGGTGCTTTGGCAGCCCAACCAATGCGTCTACGGCGTGGGCCATGTCGTCGGGTGTTGGGTCCGGAAACGTATCACCCAATTGGATGTGCAACACGTCGTGGCCGAGTGCGCGCAGCTCTTCGAGCAGACGCCGCTCGTAAATGTAGCCACCGGTGACCGTGTTGATATCGCCCGGGATCGCGAACGCTGCGCTGCGCATTTTGGAGTCTGGTTTTTGGGGCATCACACTCAACGAATTTGTTCCGGTGCATAGGCGGCCAAGACGCGTTTTTCCAAAGTGCCAATCGCTCCATAGCCCGCAGCTGACAGTACGGCGATCAGCACGACGCAACTCCACAGCATGTCGTAATCCGACAAAGAGGCGGACAGGGCCATCAAGCTGCCGACACCATTTCCCGTGGCCAGCCATTCAACGACGGTGACGGCGAGTATTGAGGCTGGCACATTCATCCGCGCGGCCGCGAAAAAAGCGGGCAACATGGCTGGAATTCGCACGTGAAGCAGCGTGTCTTGAGGGCTTGCCGCATAGCTTCTAAACACATCAACAGCCTGCTCCGGCGCTTGGCGCAGCCCGTGCAAACAGGCGACAAAGGTGGGAAAAAACACCATGATCGCCACCAGCACGACGGTTCCAACCGCACCTCTGCCGAGAATCAAAACCACCAATGGCGCTGTGATAATGATCGGAACCGAGCGCAGTGCGATGGCGAGTGGCATCGCCGTGCCTGCAATCGACGGAAACAGGATCAGCCCCATCGCGAGCGCAGCACCGGCGGCCAACCCTGCCAGATAGCCGGGGAACAAAAACACCGCCGTTTCCGCCAAGGCCGCGCCCAGGGTTGCGCGAGTAAGGCTCGCATCCGACGCCAAAAACAGCGCGTCGAAGACCTCCACCGGGCCTTTGGCAAAAAACGGGTTCAGATTGAGCAAGTTTAACAGCGCCCACCAGAGCGCCAGAGTGGCGACAATGATCGTGAGCGTTGTACCGAGCGGGCCAAAACGCCCACCGGACCGACGGACTGTTGGCGGCGCCGCGAGGATTACCGGCGGATCATCTTGCAGATACGGGCGCGCAAACCATCCAACGGCGAGATAACTCAGGACAGCGACAGCGGTCGCTAGCGTCGCCAAGGCCCAAGTGAGATCGACGTTCATGCCACGCATGGCACGCACGGTGAGCACACCCATGCCACGGTCTGCGCCCGTAAATTCCCCCACCATCGCGCCGAGCAAGGCGGCAGGTGCTGCGATCTGCAGGCCCGCCACGAGATAGGGTAAAGATGCCATACCGCGCACGTGCAGCAGTGCGGCCCACCGCCCCCGCCCGTAACTGCGCACCAAATCCAACCAACCGGATGGCAGCGCGCGCAAACCCACCAAGAGCGGAATGAGCGTCGTGTAATACACGGCCAATGCGGCCAGAACGATTTGGGGCCAAGGTCCGGGACCAAAGACCACACGCAGGATTGGGCCTGTGGCAACCAGCGGCAAGCAAAAGACAATGAGCGCCAAACCGCGCACCATGGCATCGCTCTTGGGCCAAACTGCCACGAGCATGGCCAGCGTGATCGCGACCAGATTGCCAATCAGGAACCCGGCAGCGGCATTGATAAGTGTCACACCGAGTGCGCGGCTGAGGAGATCGAAATTCTGATAGATGAAAACGACAATAGTTGACGGGGCAGCCAGCACGTAAGATCCCGCCAAAGCGCGGGCGGTAAGCTCCCATACCACCAACGCAATCAATGGGCCGATAAGTTTTGCGTGCGCCGGGTTCCGTTCTCGGGTTGGAGCGGTGTCGGCCAACACTTTTTCGACCATCACTGCGCTGCCTGCAACGCATGGTCCGCCATGCCTTTGGCCAAAGCGTTAAACACCGTGTCGACCAATTCGGTATAGGCTGGCAGGCGCGCCATAGCGGCATGGCGTGGGCGGGGAATATCGACGGTGATATCAGCCACAATTCTGCCGGGGCGCGCCGACAAAACAAGAATGCGGTCGCATAGCATCACCGCTTCGCTGACAGAATGGGTGACAAGGATTGTTGTGGCTCCCCTCGCCTCCCAAAGGCGCGGCAAGTCGTGTACCAGTTGCTGCCGCGTTAATTCATCCACCGCACCGAACGGTTCATCCAGCAACAGCAAATCCGGCTGCGTGGACAATGCCCGCGCGATCGCTGCCCGCTGCCGCATCCCGCCAGACAGTTGCCCGGGACGTGTGTCCGCAAATCCGTCCAAGCCCACCAATTGGATCAGCTGATCAATCTGCGCCTCCTCAACCGGTCGACGGGCGAGCGACAAGGCAAGTTCGATGTTTTTGCGCACGGATCGCCAAGGCAGCAAAGACGGGTCCTGAAACGCCACCGCGAGGCGGGCGTCCCGGAGCATCTGCGCCGGAGGGGCGCCGTCTATGGAAACCGACCCGGCACTCGGCTCTTCCAATCCGGCCACCATGCGCAACAGGGTTGACTTGCCGCAACCGGATGGCCCCACCAGTGCGGTGGTTTGACCGGCTGCAAAGCTCACATCCGTTGGGCGCAGTGCCTCAACGCCGGAAGGAAAGGTCTTGGCGAGCCCGGAGCAAACGACGGGGACAGACACGAATGCGATCAGGCCCCGTGCACTTCTTCCAAGATTGTCCGGTCCCATAAAGCGGGTGTCACCGTTCGGTCGAGTAGCGCCAGCGTCTTGATGTTGTCGGCCACAGTCTCTTCCGTCCACCAACCAAAGCCGTTGGCCTCCGTGAGATCGGAGAACATAAGCGGCACCTGGCGAGCCGCTTGTAGAAGCTGTGTGGGACGGTCTAACCCGGCATCAGGATATTTTGCCAGTGTTAGGTCGGTCGCAGCAACCGTATCGGCCTGATAGGTGTCCCAACCGCGTACTTCGCCCTTCATCAAGGCCACCACGTCGGCGCGGCGGGTTTTCAGGCTCTCATCTGTTGCGATGTAGGTTTGTGAGTGCACTGCATATCCGTGATCCGCCAGCAGCATGGTAACATTGTCGACGCCCTGCACGGTCAGCGCAACAGGCAGATCGGTTTCCCAAGCCAAAAGGCAATCGACCTCACCGGCCACCAAAGGTTGGGGAGAGTATTGTGTAGGCACGATTTTAATCGCGTTAATGTCCACGCCGTTTAACGTGCACAGCGCCTGCAACACCGGCGTGTTGGCGAGGGCCATACCGATGCGCTTTCCCACCAGATCAGCAGGTTTGTTGACCGGGTTTTTCGTCAAAGACGTGATGGCAAACGGGTTCTTTTGCATGGCAACACCGATAATTTTAAACGGTGCGCCTTGGGCAACAGCAGCGGCGGTGTAATCGGCGGCGGAGATGCCAACCAGCGCTGCGCCGGAGACGACGGGGGGCTCTACCGGTGCGTTGGGGCCGCCGGACAGCAATGTGACATCAAGACCGGCATCGCTCCACCAGCCACGGTCTTGCGCAATGTAGCTGCCGGCAAACTGGGTCGAATGCAGCCAAGACAGTTGCAGGCTCACCGGCGTCGCAGACGTTGACTGCGCTTGCGCGAAACCACCCGCCAATGTGTTGCCTAGCGCGGCGCCGCCCAATGCAAATCCGGTGGCGGCTAACAAACGGCGGCGGGTCAGTGTACTGGCAGATTTCATGTCATATTCCTTTGATGGCAAGTGGTCGTATCGTTGTTTGGGATCAGGCAGGCTCACGCTTCGGTTTATTCGTTCTAGTGTCGTCTTGCGGCCCAATAACAGATGCATTTGGACGCAGACATGCAAGCACCAAGCCTAGCAGGGCTGACGCTAGGAAAACCAAACCAAAGGCGATGCTGGTGGCAAACCCCTCCCCCGCCGTGGCTCCAAACACCGGATACAGCGCCGCAGCGATGCCCTCTCGCGGGCCCCAACCACTTATGGAGAGTGGTAGCAGCATGGCAAACAGAATAAGCGGCACAAGAACGGCAAGCGTGATCAAACCGAAGTGAACACCCAATGCAGCGGCGCAAAACCCAAAGGCGGCGACATTACAAATGGCGGTGCCCAAGCTAAGCGTCACCTGCGAACGCCAAACGTCAGGAGCAAAAACACACGTGTAGAATGGACACAGCAGTTTGTGCATCTGACTGCCCAAACTGGTGCGCCATGAAAAGACCACGGCGGTGGCTGTGACAACAAGGAGGACAATGCCAAAACTCCAAAGCGCACCTTTGACCAATGCTTGCGCAGTGCCACCTTCAACCGGATAAAAAATTGCCGCGCAAAGCCCACTGACAAGAACTGCAACCAGCCCCATCTGGCCCGCCAAACGCTCAAAGATGACGGATTTCCCGGCGGCCATGAGACCCGCCTGCCCTCGCGCCCGCACAGCCCTGCCAGCGTCACCCAACACACCGCCCGGGAGCGACTGATTCAAGATCAGCGACAGGTAATACTCCTCCACCGCCTGCGGAACGGACATGACGATACTAAGACGTCCGGCGGTGATCCGCCAGCGCAGTGCTGACAAGACGGTTTGAAGCGTCAGTGCGGCCGCAGCGGCAATCAACCAGCGCCAATCTGCCGATGCCAGCAAACCGACCGCTTCGTTCCAATTCACCGACAGCAGCAACCAGACAGCGATCACCACAAAAGCGATGATTTGCATCGCTTGTAGCAGTCGTTTTCTGTGTTTTTTGAAGATGGGTATGATCAATTGTCAGCCAATCCATGGGCCTTGGGGGAAAAAGCCTCCAACATCAAATTGCGCATCGCATTCATGGGTGTAGCGGCTGCATCATCAGGCGGAAGAAGGCCGCGATAAGGCGCGGCTTGCGACAAAGCCGACGTGAGAGCTTCTGGTCCAATGACGTGAATGGGCACGTGTGGACGGTTATCCAGAGCCACGAAACCAGCCGCTTGGTGATCGCCCACCACCAAAATCAATGGTGGGTTGGCCGCGTGCAAGACGGCGTATTCAAATACGGTCTTCAGTGCGTAGTCCACAGCCGCGCGGTATTGGGTCCTCACCCGGTCCCGATCGCGCCAAACCACCTCAGGAGCATCGCCGGAAGCGGCCATGCCCGAAAACACGCTGCCATCACCAACACTGTCCCACGGCAAAAAGCTTGCTACGGGCACCCAAGGGGCGTGGGACGAGACCAGCACCACTTGAGCAAACTGGTTGCGCTTATCGCTGCCGTCTCTCACCAACCGGTCCAGCGCGGATAAAGTGAACTGATCCGGCATCGTCACCCAATTAAAGCTTGGCCCGCGATAGCCAAGGTCTTTTGAAACGAGCACCTTTTCAAAGCCCATAGTCTTCGATTCCGGCCATTCCAGCGTTATTTGCGGCATGACTGTGGCTGTTCGAAAGCCACTGCGGCTTGCGTGGTGAAAAAGCGTTTGCCGCCCGCTGGACAAAGCAGCCGCGTAGCTGACCTGATTGTCGATCCAAAGGCCGTTTGAGAAAGTGGCATGGGCCAGCCAGCTCTGCCCGCCGCTGGTTGGGGATATGAGAAACCCGGAACGCATGGACAGGCCCAAGCCGCGCAACCGCGCCTGATATGTCTGTAAAGTCTCCCGGTGAACCTTGGCATAAAGGGGTGTGTCGAAACTCGTGCGCCCGTAGCTCTCAACAAAGACAACCAACACGTCGCGGTCGATTGCGCTCAGCAGACCTGTTTTCTCTGCGTAGGGGTCTTCGGCCACTTCTTTTTTGAAGGCATGCAGCCGAGCCACGGTCTTGCGCATGAGCAGCGACCGTTCCACCGCGATGCGGGACGTCAACGCGACGCCAGGGGGTGACGCACCGAGGTCCCAACGGCCCATCGTGTGGCCAATATCCGCAATGGCCAAACCGGTCGCCAACACGGCTGCAAACCCTGCCAATTTCGCACTGCTGCTTGACAGGCCAAGCCGTGCCCAAACGCCTGTGGCCCACCACACTACACTGCCGAATGCGATGATCGCCAAGAGGGCGAGAAGAACTGTAACACCTGCAATAAAAGCGCCTAAAGTGCCGATCAAAAGACGGACAAACGCTTCAACCAACGGGAAGTCGGAGACCGGATTAAACGGTCTCGAAAGCGCATTGTAGCTAACAAAGTCCGCGCATTTGAGGATCACAATCAGCGTCAAAACAACGGCCAGCAAAAGACGCAAAGGCTTTGCCAACGCTGTGCCGCTCAAGGCCACTAGCCCCAGCATGATCACCGGCAGTTCTAGCGGAAAAACGCGCCAAAGACCCCACCCGACGGAGGCTGGATGGTTGGGTAACATCAACACGACGTAAAACACGAGCGTGGCACAAACGAGCGCCAACAAGCCGCCATGTCTCAACGCCCTCATCCGCGCCGCGTCCACAACCAATATATATCACGCGTGAACGACCAAATAAGCGCAGCGACCGCGATGACGGCCACGCCTTGCGCCACGCCAAAACCAACAGCATCTGCCAAAGGCGAGACCAAAAACAGCAAAGTGGCGATCTGAACAACGCACACCAGCTTGCGGGCAAACCGTTCCGGCAGGTCTTTTGAGAGCCACGGGAACGGCAGTTGCGCGACCAAAAACACATAGCGTGGCAACCCTAAAAACAAGACGTAGACACCCAATGTGCCACTTTGAAAAGCGTGGATTGCCAAGGCCAACGCCAACACCGAATCGACCTCCACGTCGAACCGGGCACCAAAACTGGAGACCCGCCCCTCGCGGCGAGCCAACCATCCGTCAGCCCCATCCAGGACAAAGGCGGCACAAGCCAATGCAAACAATGCCCAAGGCACTTGCACGACATCGAACAAGGCTCCAACGAGAACCGAAGTCAAAACCAAACGAACAAGCGTAACCGTGTTGCACGCCCCAATGGTCGGATGGTGATACGATGTGCGCATGGCGTTCCAAGCGACGCCGCTTGCAAACGCGTGAAACAAGGAGGCAACGAGGACCCCCGCCCCGCCCGGCTCTTCGAACACAAACGACGACACCGCGGCGACCGCCAGAAGCCCAAGCGAAGCCATGACAGCAAATTGCATTGCCGGGCGCGCATGAACCCAATGACGCGGTTCACCCATAACTAATAGGTTCAGTTTGTAAGCCATGCTCAGCGCCGCAGTGAGAGTGCTCATGCCGTGGTCCGTGCGCGCATGGAAAAGTCGGTTCCAAAAAATCATGCCGTTTCAAACGAACCCCTTGCCCAGCGGATAGAATTGAGACGACACTGGCGTTTGGGGCTTGATTTCATCTCCTGACCATAGTGAGGCCATTCACCGATGACAATTCCAGCCCAGACAAACAGCGGTGTCGATCTGCCCTCTCCATTTGACAAGACGCCGACCCACAAAGCGCCGGCAAAATTCATCCACTGGCTCATGGCCGCGCTGATCCTGCTGATGATCCCCGTCGGTGTGCTGATGATCCAAGATGGTCTGCCGCGCTGGCTGCAAAACAACCTCTTCATTTTTCACAAAAACATGGGGGTTGTGCTGCTGCTGCTGATCGCCGTTCGCATCGTCTATCGCTGGCGCAACACGCCGCCACCGGTGCCCCCGCATCTCGCCGCTTGGCAGGCCCGGGTTGCGGGTCTGACTCACGGCCTGCTCTACGGGCTTTTGGTGCTTATGCCACTTTCCGGCTATATCCGCGTGCGCGCTGGCGGCTTCCCAATCGAAGCGCTGGACGTGATGGGCATTCCCGCTCTCGTGCCTCGATCCGACGCAATGGCCGCAATCGCCAAATCCACGCACTATTACGGGTCGTGGGCCATCTGCATCTTGGTTGCCATGCATATCGGTGCAGCCCTGCACCATGCCATCATCAAACGCGATGGCGTATTCTCGCGCATGTGGCCAGGAAAGTCTGCGGCTTGAGAGAGCGCGTGATCATTGGCGTACAGAGCCACTCCACCACACCCAAGCTTCCCAGATAGAGCGTCGCATAACCTATCTCGCCATCGACATCGGCACATCAGGCGTGAATGCCCGTTTCATAGACGATGCACAAACCACCTCCGGTGGCGGCACAGCAATGTTTACGGTCTACGCCCCAGCATCCTGTGGAACGACACGCGCCGTCGTACAGAAGCCTAGGCATTGGACAACAAACCTACCTTTCGGGCACCCACCGGCAACATCATCTTTCTCGTCTCTAGCCCATTGTTTTAGCGCTGTACCTTTCGTTCAAACGGTTCCGTTTGAACGGGAACTGCTTTTGGGTGAAATCACACGAATCATTGGTCTTTGCCTCTGTCCACAATGTGCCGCTGCTTAAGGACTATGTGCAGTTGTTCTCCGTCAGCGCTAGTGGGATCAATTGAACTGATTGTCTAAGGGAGAGTTTTTGGCTCATCTTTACTGAACATCAGTTAAGAGGGTGACATACACCCCAACGCCATGCCGATGCGGCTGATTGCACGGTGAAGGATAGACGCCACAAGACGCGCAAACTGTATTCCGCCGAAGACAGGATTGGGATGGTGCTGGCCGGACTGCGCGGCGAGGACACGGCTGCGGAACGTTGTAGCCAAGAACGCATCTCTCAGAGCCAGTATTACGGCTAGTCGGATGAGTTCCTTCGCAGACGGCTACCACTCCAAGCGCCCACGACTGAACCATTCTCCAAGCGTCCACAGAGTCAGGATAAGATTTTGGAACGGCTTGCACTGCTGAACACCTATGCGCGGGAGCCCAACCAGAACCCCAAGCGCGAATACAGCGTTTTCCGCCAAACGGCGTTCGTATAATTGTCTCATTTCTTGAAATTTTTGGTGCCCCCACACGGACTCGAACCGCGGACCTACTGATTACAAACCAAACAAGATTTGAATTTTTTCAATAGGTTACCAGACTGGCGCGGCAATTGTCGCACAGGTCTATTCTAGAAATTTCTGCTAGATCAACGGGCCAGTACCTGTACCTCGGCGACGTGTTTCAGCCTCCCGCTCGTCGAGAACTTCAGCCCACATTGCATAGGTTGAGGCAACCATCGCTTCCAGCTCGTCAAGAGAAAAAAGGTCGATCCCGTCATCAACGAACAATCGGGCGTCGCGTTTATTTTGATGCGGGTCGGAGAAGCGAACGATTGCGAGTTTTAAATCGGCAAAATCCTCGTCTGCGGCCCGAATGCGCTCATGCATCATCGAGAATGCAACACGTCTTCCCTCTGCGGTGAGCCCCTTCGAACGCCGCGGCTCAACAAAGATTGCGTGGGGTTGATCGTCTATAGCGAGGACCATCGGCAACCAGAAAGAAACCTTGCGACCGACGCCCATGGACAGCGGGAAAAACTCGTGCTTGCGTCCAAATACACGTCCAGAGGTCGCAAAACCGTGCAGGCCTCTTGCAACTCTTAAATTGTGAACGATCTCTTTCTCTGATTTAGACCGCTTGCGAATTAGGCCCTCAATAACGTTCCAATCAGTTCGTGCTGCCGAACCAAATGCCAAATCCGGTTGGATGTTGAAAATGTCACTGTAACAGGACCGAAGAGGCTTGTAAGTAAAGGGAGGACGCCCTGCCTTCATTTGCTCTAGGTTCTTCCGTTTCATATCCTCCGGAAGTGGGGCAATTCTTGCGAGGTCAATTTCAGGTAATGGGCGCATCGTCACTTGGGGGCTCTCCTGCAACAGAGCTGGCTCCCAAGGACACCTTATGATGTTGGAATCGCTCTTGGATCAGAATATCTGGTATGCGCATCCCCATTGCAACACTTGTTCTTGCTTTGTCCACGACAACTGACCAGGGCGCATCTTTGGCGTGCGAGAGGGCTACCAACTTGCTTGGCGTCATTGGCCCATAAAAGCGCATGACGTCGCTGATGATATCTCTGACCAGCAAGTCGTTGGGCGTCTTTAACTCTTGGGTGGTTCCGGTCAACGGATCCTTCTTTAGGGCTCGGATTGATATTGGTTCGGAGCCATTTTGTTTGAACGCGCGATAGACCGATGGATGC
>JBCDKS010000029.1:0-15410 GCA_038746275.1 Pseudomonadota bacterium
AGCCTCTGGGCCGCCTGCCGCGCAAAACGCAAATGCACATCCTTACGCCGTGCAGCACTCACCGGTTCTGCATCTGTCTCTCGCACCACTTCACAGCCATACCGGTCAGCCACAAGGAATCCTCGGTCTTCGGGGAAGATATGCGCGGGGACATCGGCAAGAGTGGCGAAGTAAAACCGGTCGCAATGGTTCAGATAGTCCGTCCACTTCGTGTCCGCTTGAAAGTCTGCCACTGAGGACTTGATCTCCACAATGGTGATGCGCCCCTTGGGGCAAATGGCGACAACATCAGCCCGGCGTCCGTCTCGCAGACAAAGTTCTGGCAGTGTCGCGTGACCCATCTCCTCAAACCGCCGTTCAACTCCGCACCTGATGTCCAAAGCCCGGTCTGACTGACGGCCATCACTTAAAGGGTTGGAGGTCGATAGAGCAATGATGGGCATGGCTTGATCCGCTTCGGTCCGTTCCTCTTTTGTTTCAATCAATGATCCGTGTCAAATGATGCAGATATGCCGCACTTGCTCCTCAAATGCCCAAAACCGGTCTCCAAGGGGGCGGGAACGCCGAATACCAATTGAGTCAATTTTGCGGCGGCCTTAACCTTGGTAAATATTTATTAACTTGGCGTTCACCATAACGTCTCGACATGCAGCCGGAACGATTGCCCGGACCTGTCTCGCAGCCCTCAAGGAATTACCCTGCAATGTCAGCGCCCCTAAACATCCCATTTGCAAATTTTGGCAAGCGGCCTTTCACAGCCCTCGGGCCCATCCTTGTGGTGGCCCTCGCGCTCATCTTGGCCGGTTGCTCCACCTCCAGCCGCTCGACCTCCGGTTACACGGGACCGGCGATCTCGTCTTATACCGCAAAGCGGTCAGAAGCCCGGTCAGACCTGCGCACATCCCGCAAGGAAGCCAAGGCTGAAGCCCGGAAGCTGAAAAAGCTGGAGCGCTCCGCCACCCGCCTTGAGCGTCGGATGGAACGCACCAAATCCGAAGACAAAAAAGCGGACCTGAAAAGAAAATTGCGCACAAAAAAGCGCGAAATTCGCTCAGCTAAACGGGCGGTGCGCCGTGCAGATCGAGCCGTATCCCGTGCAGAGCGCCGCGAGCGTCGCGCGGCAACGGCCATCATTAACGCGAAAAAGCGCAAAAAGGCGGCCGAAGAACGTCTTGCCCGTGCCAAAAAACGGGAAGCGGAGCGAGAAGCCCGCGCCCAGCTTGCCTTGAAGCGCGACAGCAAGAAAAACAAAGCGAAGTCGAAGCCTGAGACAACCGTCGCTTCACTGTTCCGCAAGGACGACCCGTCCGTGAAATTCATTAGCGATTATGCGGCGCGTGTGGACGGCAAGTTCGCCCTCGCGGCTATTCCGGTCGAAAAAATCGACAAGCGGTTGTACCGCCAGCAGGTGCGTTACCGCACCAAATACAAGGCAGGCACTATCGTCGTCGATACCAAGGCGCGTTTTCTTTATTTGGTGCAGCGTGGCGGCACAGCCATGCGCTATGGCATCGGTGTGGGGCGTCAGGGGTTTTCATGGTCCGGCACAGCCACTGTTGGTTGGAAAGCCAAATGGCCCAAATGGACACCACCAGAAGAGATGATTGCCCGCCGCCCAAAGCTTGAAAAGTGGAGCTACCGCAATGGCGGCATGCCCGGTGGCATCAGAAACCCGCTCGGTGCCCGTGCGCTCTACTTGATGCAGGGAGGCAAAGATACGTTGTTCCGTCTGCACGGCACCCCAAATTGGGCATCTATCGGCACGGCCGCTTCATCCGGTTGTATCCGCCTCATCAATCAAGACGTGATCGATCTGTACGAGCGCGTGCCAAATGGCTCCAAAGTTGTGGTTCTGTAAGCAAGCCACCGTTGCCGGCAAACACCGGTCAAGGCCGTCTTTCGGGGCGGCCTTTTTTATGCACGGAGACGGGATTGTGCTGGTCAGCCTTGGAAAAGACGAAACGCCAATGGTTGGTCAAGCAACCGGAGTTGCGGTGTGCAACCAACACAAGCAGCCACGACCGGTCACGCCCTTGGCAATCCAAAATCGGCAGTTTGAAAAACCAATTCCACCGTGTTTCGTTTGACTGTTGCCGGGCAAAAAACAGCGCAAAACGGTTGCCCAATTCGACGTAACCACACTTGCCAAACTTGGGCGCCTTCTATACCACCGCCATGTCGTCAGGCGCAGTCTGACGCAACCTGCACCCGTAGCTCAGCTGGATAGAGCACCAGACTACGAATCTGGGGGTCGGGCGTTCGAATCGCTCCGGGTGCACCATTCTTTTCAATCACTTGTGCCATTTTCTCTCCATTTCGTTCTGACGTGCGTTCTGCACTTTTGTTCTGACAGTGTTCTAAGCCGTTATGGGTAGCGGTGTTGGTCCTCGTATGAGCCGTAAACTTCATCATCGTCACAGTCCGGGCAAAGATACCTTTCGCCGCCAACAAGAACCTCTTCGCCGTCTGCGATTTTGACGCCGCAGGTGTCGCAAGTGATGGCCTCATCGTCGTCATCATCTTCCATCTGGCGCATCGGCGTCTGGATACATACGACCGAAACAACCTCTAGCTGCTCCTGAGAAGGCACAGCAGAAAAAGAAGTATCGATCCTCTTCACTCAAAGCGTCCCACTGCGCTCTTCCAAAGGCGTGGTTTGGGTCTTTACCGCTAGTGCATTTGGCTGCCGGGACGCTCAGCGGGTGAATAGACATGATGAAGGTGAGAACGTTGATCGCTACTTCGATCATGTCGTCCATGTTCCCTTCTCCAACAATGTGCTTTTGGTTTTCCTTGGCCAAACGAGCCAGTGCCGCCACCGCACGCTTCCTTGCCTCAGGTGAGTTCCAGGTGTCGGGTTTGCTGGTCATCGAGCCACCTCAACCTTCATCAGGCTTCGGCAAACCTAACAAGCCGCCGTCGCGAGCGTGATCGATCACGCGGCGACCGTCCGTCAGCTGAATATGCGGCAAGAAAGCTTCGTCGAATTCGAAAGCACCAATCTCGACCATTGTGATTTGGGCCTTTACCCAATCTCGGATCATGGAGGGAACCGCGATCTTACCTTGTGCGATGGCGCGAGCATTCCACGTTGATCGGTCGCTCTTTCTGCGACTGTTCCATGGATACTCAGCCAACCAGGCCGAGGCGTAGCCTTTCCATGACGCTTCTATGCATATGGCCTTTCCATTGTGGGTGAAGGTCACGAGGGTCGTGCCATCTGCATTTTTGGTCATCATCCCGAAGTTGTCGCAACCGAATTTGTCCAGAAACTTCTGCATTTCGACGTATGCGCGATCGCCCGATGTGGCATTTTCATATGGTAGGGCCATCACTCATCCTTTTTCCTGTGAGCCTGACGCAGCTTTGCGACTTTCTCAGTCTTCAATACGGTCAAGCGGTTGTAGTGGCTGGTCATGGCCGCATCGGTGTGGCTTGCGTGCTGGCGCATGGTTTCGAGGTCGGCGCCGGCGTCAAAGCCTTCGGTGATCCCTCCTGCGCGGGAGTCGCGGTTCCACACGTCTGCTGGCACACCAACGGCGTTGGCGATCTTGCGCCATGTGCCCGCCCAATGGCGGTAACGATATGGCCGCCCGGTTGTCTCGCAAATGATCATCGGGCCGATGCGCTTCTCTTGCGGAACCATGTCGATCAATCGCATCAAAACAGGGCTTGCGAGGACGTTGTGCAACGCCTTCACACCGCGTTTCGTAGTTTCTTTGTTGAGAATGCCGGAGGCGTCGATATGGCCCCATGTAAGGCCGTCGCCCCACTTCCGGCCGAGGTGGACGATGCCGCCACCGGCGCCATCATCTTCTTCCCACGAGCCAATGACTTCGCTTTGACGAAGAGTGAGCTCGAACTGCAGGGCTTGGCCGAGCGCCACCGAATGAAGGCCGCGGCTCAGCGCTTCCTCGATAATTGCCGTAGATTGCTGGTACGAAACAAACTTCTCGCGGCGCTTAGGCTGTTCAAAGCGCATCTTGCCAAGGATGCTGGAAAGCCGCTCGCACTCTTCATGCCCGCATACGGCGCCAAAGGTCATGGCGATGCGTAGCAACTGCATGGCTTTGTAGGCGCGCCTGACGCGCTCCGGACCGCCAGCCTTGGCGGGCTTCTTTAAGTTGCCGTGCCATCGCTTAATGTCGATGCCAGTCAGTCGGCCAATGACGCGCGCGCCAACTGTCTTTTCCAGAAGGTCAAGGCTCTCGTCATACATGCGACGCGTGTTGGCCTTCACGTCATGGTACGGGCTTTCTGGATGCCGTCGGTACAGCGCGATCACGCCCTTCATCGTGCCATCAAAGGCAACGCGATGGTTTGCAACGGATGGGGAAAGCCACGCTCTCAACTCTGCGGTAAGCACTCTGCACCGCTGCGCCATGGCGTCATCATCGCCGTGCAAACGGACAGTCAGCGGAGTGAAACCCTGCGGGTCGCGGACAACCTGTTTCGCAACCCAATAGATCGTCTCTCCGTTTTTCGTCTTGCGCACCTTGTGCCCGGGGGCATCCTGCAGCCGTGGCTTTCTGGTCAATCGTCCCATCGTTCTGCTCCATCGCTTTGGGGTTGGGAGGCAGATGATTTCGTGATTCCGTAAGCGGCGTCAAAATACCTCTTGCAGGCAGGCCAGTAGCGGCGGTTGCCAACAAGGGGATCCCGTGCAGGAAAGCCCGCTCTTTCGAGCGCGGCCAATGACGACTTCACGTCCTCGATACCAAGGATTTCGCCGATCTCTTCGTCGCTCAGAAACAGCTTCTGCGTCATAGCGTGTCCGTGGTGCTTGGCGGTTCGGGTTGGACAGTATCGAGGTTCGCAATGCGCTGCTGAGCGATGGTCAGAATTTCGGCCTGCGCTCTCTGGATTTCGCTCAGGTCGCCGTACTGGTCTGGCTGCGGGACAAGCCTTTTCAGGTCGGCAATGGCCATCCGCATTCCGGTTTTCTGGCCGTCCATATGTGTGACGCACAGCGCCTTGTGAGCCGTGTGAAACACTTCGTTGAAGTGGCTTAGCCAAGCGCCATGATTGCGCTTGGCGGCAATAGTCTTTGCCCGGGCACCGAGTTTGCGAGCAACAACGGCGCGACTTGGACGAGAAACTGTAGGGGACTTCTTGGATGGACCTCTGCCGGTGTAGCGCTTGAAGTGGTCGCAGGTTTCGTCTGCGCCGGTCTCGCGTTCGTGCAGTTCGCAATTCCCGACGCGCTCATTCATTCGGTTGCCGCAGATGCGGCGAAAGAACCTGCAGGCGGAGCATATGTCATTTGGCTGATATGGCATTACGCCACCACCGTGATTTTTTCAGCGGCGCGGGTGATGGCCGTGTATAGCCAGCGCGGGCCGCTATCGCGGAAAACGCCGCTTTCATCGAGGACGTAGACGGAATCCCACTGCGAACCTTGGGCCTTGTGGACCGTCAGCGCATAGCCATAGTCAAACTCTTGGGTGCCGCGCCTTTCCTTCCATTCAACTTGGTTGCCGCAGCCTTGAAAAAACTCTTCGCGCACTGAGACGTCGACTCCCTTGGCGTTTGGGAAGTCCTCGCTCATGACGACAAGGCGCACCGTGTTGTCAGCAATGGCACCGGGGATCTTGTTCTTGACCCTGTGAACGGTCCAAAGGCTGCCGTTTGCGAGCCCATGTGTGCGATCGTTGCGAAGGCAGACAAGGCGGTCCGTCTCCTCCGGCATATGACTTTTTCGGCCGAGCTTGGTGCGCATGCGGGCGTTGTATGTGGCGCGCTTGGCATGGGTTCCAACGAGGACCTGATCGGCCTTCATAATGTCTTCCTCGGTCACGCTTGATCGAGGGATGATTTTGCTGTCCCCGTAGGTGCCGTGTGAGGGGCGGCCGCCTTCGCGGATTGTGGTGGCCATGGCGATAATTGGATTGTCAGCCGCTTGTCTGTGTATCTCGGTCAGCATCACATCCGGATCGTGGTTGGTGAAGAACCCACCACCTTTGACCGGAGGAAGCTGCGCAGGGTCGCCCAAGACGAGAATGGGCTTGCCGAAAGACAACAGGTCGGCGCCAATTGTTTCGTCCACCATTGAACACTCGTCGATGACGATAAGATCGGCGCTGGCTGCAACGCCGTGGTCATCGAGGGTGGACTTAAACGTGCCCGACTTCGGGTCGAGTTCATGATGATAGATCATGGAGTGGATGGTGCCGGCGTCGGGAACGCCGTTCTTTCGCATCATCATCGCGGCCTTGCCCGTGTAGGCTCCAAAGGCGACGTGACCTTTTACGCCCTCGGCCAAGTGCCGCGCCAGCGTGGTTTTGCCTGTCCCTGCATAGCCAAAGATGCGAAACACCGGCTGATCACTATTGGCCAACCACTCAGCCGCCTTGAGCAGCGCGCCGTCCTGTTGCGGGGACCACTTCATTATCCGGCACCCGTCAGCATGGCCGCGGCTTCATTGCAGTCGTCGGCTGAAATGGTTCCGGCAATACGCTTCTGGTGCATCTGAAACAGTTCTTGCGCGGTGTTGCGCGTGGGCGTGTCGACTCCTTCAAAGCGGTGTTTGAAGCCAGCATGGGCTGTAGCCAGCATGTCTCTGTCGATGCATCCGGCCAGTTCGGCGTGATACTTACTCAGGACGCCAGAAGAGGGTGTCGCCCCCACATTATGTTCAGCACTGCTTTGCGGGGGCGACTGCGGCGCAGGTTGGTCAGATTGAGGGGCAGGTTGACCTTCCTTGGGAAGCGCGCCGCTTCCATTGGCCCACTGAGCAATGCTCTCTCCAAACTGTTGGGAAAGCTGCATTCCGTCATGGGCAAACTGATGAAAATAGTTCGGTAGTTTGGTGGCCGTGGCTTTGAAGTCTGGCCTGCCTTGCGCCTCTTGGGGCAGAACAAGCAGCGCCGTCATTTCATAGTCGAGGCCTGAGGCCACAATCGGCGTCCAGCCAGCAGATACCGGCTCGTTCTTGCCTTGAGCGTTCTTCTTCATGACCAGTTTGTCTTTGGCCCGGAAGCAGAAGATGATGTGCACCGGAAGCTGCAGGATGCGGTTGACCAGTTTCTTGTGCTGGTCTTTGGGCTTGATCCAAGCGGTGAACTTGACGCGCTCGCGCTTGCCCCAGTCATTGCCCGCCATGCGCTGCAGTTCGGCTTCGTGCATATCCAGCAGCCCGCCATCGCCTTCATGCTCGTGGCTCATGGAATCGATCACGATGATGCTGGCACCGGCCTTGTGTGCGGCCTCGATGGCGGCAAGGTAGCGCTCAGGGCTGAACGGCGCTGTCATCTGGTAGATTTGATAGTCGAATTGATCTGCGTAGTGACCGGCGCGTCCAGACTCCGTGTCGATGACGAAGATACTTCCGCCTTCAACGTTTTTGATGCCGGTTGCCACCGCAAGTGCGGAGTATGTCTTGCCGCTGTGCGACGGGCCCGCGATGCCGAGAAGCACCTTTTGGCCGGTGCGCTGCGCTTTGCTGAATTGAATGGTCATCCGGCCCTCAAAATGTCCTCGGGGGAACGCTTGGTTTTGTCGGTAATCTGGGGAACGGCTTGCATAAACCGGTCTGGCGGAAGGCCTTCAAAGCGCGGATCACTGACCTCGCGCTCAAGCCACCGCGTTTCCTCCCAGGCGGGCATGTCGGCGGTGACGATGCGGCGTGGGTAGCCGGTGAACGTGTTTTCGTTGATCGCCTGCGTCCAAAGCCGGATGGCGGCGCTTACTTTTTTGGCGGCAATGACCTGACCGGCCATGTCGATCCGGGCAAGCGAGACTTCGTATGGCGGTTTGGTTTCCTGAACCAAAAACAGGAAATCCACCGCCATGTTGCCCTGCATAATTTGGGGCATAAGCTGCGTGATAACGCGCGTGTAGAAGGCGTCTTGGAAGTGATAATCCTGATTGAACAGCGTCTTGCCCAAGGTGAACGGGTCGGCGCTCAATGCGGTGGTTTTGTAATCGATGATGGTCACGCGATCATCAGCGACGTGCATCCAGTCGAGTCGTGAGCGCAGCCAAATACCGTTGGCGTCCATGCAGACGGCGGTGACTTCCGCGTGGCCTCGCTCTTTGGCCATGCCACCATCGAGCAACGAATTCGTGGCTGGATGATTGTAGTCTTCGAGCGACTGCAGAAGCGCGGCATACATTTCTAAGCCTGTCTGGTAATACGGTTGCAGAATGGCTGTTTTGCCTTGGGCCTCGGCCTCTTCTCGCGCGGTTTTTGCCACTTTGCCCCGGAAGTCGGCGGCGTCGATGACGGTGATTAACTCGTCAAACCCACCGAATGCGAGTGCGTGGCAGCAAGAGCCAAGTGCTGCGGCTTGACTGTAATCAGGATCTTCGTAGTGACCGAGAATAGGATGCATCGCCTTGGCGTGAGCAAGTGAAGCGCTCAAAGCCGTTTGCGCGATGCTGCGGCTGAGTGACGGAACCGGGCACGGGTCAGCGTGATACGCCCTTTCAGGCAGGCGATAGAAACCGGGTTCCGTGATCTTTTGCGTTGCGATTTTCAGTTCAATTGTCATGTGTCACTCTCCGTTGTGATGTGACAGTTGCCATATAGGAAACATGAGCGTCAAGAAAAAAGTTACCTAGGTGGCAATTTGGCTTTTTGATTTAATAGAAGATGTTGGGAAGTCCTAGTCGAATCAACAGGTTGGAAAACTGAACGACGAGCCAAAGTCCTACAAAGCCGACGGCAAGACGACCAATGGTTTGGTAAACAGGTTGTTGCTTGGGCGCTGCAAGAAGAGGCCATATGAATGCAGCGTGAGCCAAAATGATTATGGCCAGCCAGACAATCCCAAAGAAAATTCCAGTGACCATCGCAAAAATGATGGACAGCAAACCAAGACCTAATTGGGTCAGGCTATCCATCTGTGCCTGTTCGTCTGACAAACTCCATAAAGTCCACCACCTGCTTTTTCTGCTCTTCGGTCAGTGATTGGAGCAGCTGATCTGCGGTAGGTTGTTCCGGGTCGCGCGACAAAATATCGGAAGGGGTGCAGTTTAAGGCCTCTGCAGCGGCCTCAAGGAAGCCAAGCTGTGGGTCTCGTGCGAGGTTTTCTATGCGAGAAATTGAGGCTTTTGTAGTTCCGATTCTGTCTGCAAGCTGCTCTTGCGTCAGGTTGCGATGCTCTCTCCACTCACGCAGAAAGATGCGGCGCTGTTTCAGAGTCTTTGGGCCAATGCGCGTTACCATGACGGATACATTACGCTGGCACTGAAAGTTGGTCGTTGTCCTAGATGGCAATTTTTTGATTGACGAATTAGTTTCCTAGATGGTAACGGCGTTGCCCCATGGAACATCCACTTAAAAAATACCGAACGCTTCACAGCCTTTCTCAGGGTGAGTTGGCTGAAAAGTTGGAATGTTCGAAGCAGACCGTTTGCCGAATAGAATTGGGCAGGCGCAAACCTTCGATTGATCTGATGGCAAAGATTGCGAGGGTCACAAACAACGTGGTGACGCCTAACGATCTGCTGTTTTCTAACGGTGGTTCTCATGAAGATGGCCTGGTTAATGCGGGTGCTGCGGAATGAGTTCAGTGTGTGCAAGCAAGGCTCAATTGTCCTTCGGAATGAGCCGAACCGCTGTTCGTGCTTCTGAGGCGATCTGCGCAGCGGCGCGGCATATGTGGCCGTCTAAAACTGCTATCAACCTTGCGTCGCGGGCTGGCGTGACCCGTCGAGCGGCTGAGTTGTGGCTGTCTGGCGACAATGAAATTTCCGGCGAAGCGCAAGCCAATCTTCTGCGCTCTGACGCCGGGTTCCCATTCATGCAGGCGATCATGGGCGGTGCGGACACGCGCTGGTGGCGCGACTTCGAGCGCAGCGCACGCCTGCGGGAAATCGAGCAGCGCATCGAGTGGCAAACCGAGCAGCTGGCAAATCTGAAAGCGGAAATATCCCGATAGGAGGGCGTGATGCGCCGACTGCTTACCGACGTCTTTTATGGCCTGTCCGTGGCGTTCCACTGGCTGTCGCTCAAATGCGCTTCGGTCGCACGTTTTTTCAACCCCAACGGCAAACCAACCAGAAGGACAAGCCATGACTGATAACCCAAAGCTTGAAGGGCAGGCCGAAAATCTGAAACGCGACACGCTTGATGCTCTGCTGACACACGTGCGCTCCATGGAAACGCCATGGTCGAAACTGAGCGAGCAGGATCAGCAAGACAAAATTGAAGCGCTGGATCGCACGGCCACGAACCTTGTTCGCCGTGCCGTTCACATGGCGGCTGGCAACGGCTTTGAGCACGTGCCTGCCACCATCCAGAACGTTCAGTTGAAGTCCAACAAGGACGGCCCGTTCATCGAGGGCAAGATGGTCTCGGCTTTTACGCAGGTGAACTACGAGCGCCTGGGCGACTGCTTTCAGGACAGTGTTTTGATCCTGATGGTGGATGCCGAAACGTATATGGCGAACGATACGCTGCCGGATGCTGACCCTGACGAGCCGAAAATGGATCTGCAGGATGACGAGGACGATGCCGGCGAAGATGAAGAAGAAGATACCAAGGCGTTGCCCGCGCCGGTCGAGGCTTTGTCCGGACCTGATGATGACGACGTTAGTACGGATGAAGCGGCATGACGGAAATCCGCTTCTCCATTCGTGGCGTGGCGGTGCCGTGGGCGCGAGCGGGGCGCTTCGGCTCCCGCTCGTTCACGCCCACGAAACAAAAAAACTACATGGCGATGATCAAGGCCGAATGTGCCGACGCTATGAATACACCGCCGCTTGAAGGGCCTGTGTCCTATGAATTGATCGCGGTGTTCCCGCGGCCCAAGTCCCATTCGCGCAAAAGGCGCGAAGCGGTTGGCGGGGCTTGGAAAGACACGAAGCCCGATGCTGACAACCTTAGCAAGATCATCAAGGACGCTGTTGAGGGCATTGCCTACATTAACGACTCCCAGATTGCCGACACGCGCTCTCGAAAGCTTTGGGGTGATGAACCGGGCATAACTGTGGTTATCCGGTCGTTGGAAGGTGTCGCTCCATGACGCCTTTCCCCGTGCGCAAATACGATTTGATCATGGCTGATCCGCCATGGGCCTTCCGTTTGTTTGACGAAGAAACGGGCGCGGCAAAGTCCGCTCAGGCGCATTACTCGTGCGCGTCCCTGTCTGACATTTGCGACTTTCCCGTAGCCTCGATTGCACGGCCTGACTGTCTGCTGTGGCTTTGGGCCACCAATCCGATGCTTGATCAGGCGTTCACGGTGCTTGATGCGTGGGGCTTCACGTTCAAGACGGCCGGAACGTGGGTCAAAATGACAAAGAAGGGCGGCTTGGCATTCGGCACGGGCTATCGCCTGCGATCTGCCAACGAGCCCTTTTTGATTGCGACGCGTGGCAACCCTGAAACCACCAACGGCGTTTGCTCGGCGATTATGGCCACGGCTCGGCAACACTCCCGCAAGCCTGATGAAGCGTTCGATGCGGCTGAGCAGCTGATGCCGCACGCTCGGCGCATTGAGTTGTTCTCCCGCCAAAAGATGAAAGGGTGGGACGTCTGGGGCGATCAAACGCATAGATTTGGGGAGGACGGATAATGTCGGGCCTGCCAACAGATTTGGAGCGGTATCGGGTCACCCATCACTGCCTGTTGCGGTACGCGCAGCGCGTCCTGAAACTGCTGGTGGCGGATTACGCGCATTTGTGCGCGGAAATGGAGGCGCACGGATACTCACTGGATTTGATCAAAGGTTTGATCTTTGACGATGTGAAGCTCGCCCTCAGCGCCCAGCGGTTTCAGCCTTCAAAGCAGGAGCGCAACACGATCTACATTCAGGGCAAGTCTG
Organism: Pseudomonadota bacterium; assembly: GCA_038746275.1. Lineage (GTDB taxonomy): Bacteria > Pseudomonadota > Alphaproteobacteria > Rhizobiales > Rhizobiaceae > Pseudahrensia. Next base: position 11,771 of record JBCDKS010000029.1, read on the forward strand.
AATGGTTTTATGTGGTCAGACCTGCAACGGACGCTGAGGGTGCCAAATGGCTGTTATTCATCACGTGTACAGCCTCTCCGGGGTCAAAAAGAACGCCTCGTAAGCGGCGCAAAAAAGCTGTTCTTCGCAAGAACTGGCGTCGCGCCAAGGCTAACTTCGCATGAGCCGTCGCCCCTACATGCAGTTGTTCGTTTCGGATTATCTGGGGGACACCATGCACCTCAGTACGGAGCAGCATGGCGCCTATTTGCTGTTGCTCATGTCCATGTGGAACGCCGGTGGCGAATTGCCAGATGATGACCGAAAGCTAGCCCACATCACGCGCCTATCGGTCAAGAAATGGAAGGCTCACAGGCCGGATATGAAGGCTCTTTTTGATGTGGGCGATGGGGTTTGGCAAAGCGCCCGAATGACGAAAGAGCTCCAAAAAGTCGAGAGTCAATCGCAATCGAGGAGTTCCGCAGGGGCAAAGGGTGCGCGGGCTAAGGCACTGAAAACAAACAAACCTGATAAAGCAAACGCTCAAGCCGGGCTTAAGCATACCAGATACCAGATACCAGATAGTTCTTCGCTTTGCTCAGAACCGCACGGGCGCGCGCGCGAGCCGGGACTGTTTGGCGAAGCACCTCCCAAGAAAATAGAACCGTCACCGCAACAACTGACCGCTTGGTTCAATCGATTCTGGGACGATTGGCCGAACAAGGTTGGCCGCAAAGCGGCGGTCGATGCATTCGGCAAAGCAATCAAACGTGGTGCCTCGGCTGAAAACATCATTGCCGGTGTTGGCCGATACAAGCGCGACAAACCTCCTGACCGTCAGTGGCTCAATCCGGCAACCTTTCTTAACCAAGAGCGATGGAACGATGAACCTTCCAGCCAACCAACCCAACCAACGGCCCGCCAGTCCAGCAATCCTGTCCAGTCCGGATTGGGTTCCGCAATTGAGCGATTGGGTGGCTCGGCACGGTTCTCTGCCCCGTCGGCTGACGCAGGGCGAATTATCGACGCTGAACCAAATGCGGGAAGCGTCCAGCGTCTCACCGTATCCGGCAACGGTCGAACAGGTGGGTGAAGTTTTGGCTGAGTTCTTGCCAGCCTACACCTATCGCTCTTTGGGCGAAGCCGGTGATGAGGCGCGGATGATGCGATACGTGAAGGCGCTTGCTCGCTTTTCCATCGAGGTTATCTGGGATGCTGCTGACGCTTGGGATCAAGGCCGCGGCGTGACCGGCAAAGAGAATTTCAACTATCCGCCGACGCCTGCCGTCATGTCGCAGATGTGCGCCCGGGCATTGAACGATCGCTCGATGATGCAGGGGAAGGTTAACTGCCTTCTTCGGGCAAAAGTCGAGCAACGATCATCTGCCCAGGACGAAGAACGGGAGAAGGTGGATCCGGCACGGGTTCAAGCGATCTTGGACAAGTTCAAACGGGACACGGCGGCACCGGTGCGCAAGCCGCTTGATCCGTTGCAATCTGATTATGCCAAGCGGATGCAGATGGTGGCCGACGAGACGGCTGCCAAGCGCCAAGTTCATGCTGACGAGAAAGCGCGGGAGGGGATGCATGATCGTAGTCACGAAGACCTACGGTGACATTGCCGAAGCGGCGCGTACTCGGCGGCACATGCTCAAACTGTCCTGTGAGGCGGTTGATCATCGCGCTGGTCTGGCTGAGGGCTACACGAACAAGCTGGAAAATTGGGACAAGCAGTATGGCCGGACCCTTGGTCTGGTGTCGCTTCCGCTGTTGCTAGGGGCTTTGGATTTGAAGGTGGTTATCTGCGACAGCGAGACGGCTGACGAGTTCACTAGATGGCGTGAAGGGAAATCGAAATGAGTGATTTTGAAAGAGGCGCGGCAGCTGCGCGAAAGTGTCGAAATCTGGCTGATCAAGCGACCACGGACGAGGTGCTGCAGGCCGGTGGACCTGACTTCAAAGCGGGTGAAGACAGTGACGAGCCGCGCGACTGGCACCTTGGATGGGACAGTGAAATTCTAAAGGCGCGTGGCGCTTGAGAGGCAGATGGGAGAGAAACGGTGAGTAATATTGAAGGTCTGTCAGGCGAGCAAAAGCTGAGGAAGCAATGCCTGCTATGGGCGTTTGAAACCCGCTCTTTGTGCAAGGTGGCTCACATGGAAGTCACCAATGTGGCGCAAGAATACTTCGATTGGATTACGCTTGGAGAAAACCAGCGCTCGCGGATTGAGGAAACGGGACTACACCAAGAGAGCCCTATTGTTCTGAACGTATCGTAGTGATCTGCACCCTCTGCAACGGCCGCACAGTGGCCGTGTCCCAATCGAACTCGATTCCTAGGGCGACGGCTGCACAAGCCATCCGGTAGCGCTGCATCACGCCGTCGCTCACTGGTCGACCATCTGTCCGACTGATGCCAGCCTCAATCTCGGAAATGCGGCTGGCGGAAAACCCCACCAATTCCGATAGCCGGTCACGGGACAACCCCATGTTCTCCCGCCATTGCCGCGCTCGTTCGTGTTCGGTCATGAAAATTTCCAAAGTTGATGGACGGGCCAAACGTGCTGCCCCGTCCATCGACTATCTTTATGCGGATTCTTTCACGTCTTCGAGGTCTGGCTTTACGACTTTGGGCTTAGTGTAGCCCTTCATCCGCATCTGTGGCGGAAGCCAGCCGGTGCCCTCAGTGGCCCGCAAGGCGTAGTCTGCCAAATCGGCCTTTTTGGCCGTCTTCATGGTTTCGGCCACCTTCTTGCCGTGCACATCCTTGATGGCTTCCAGCAACACGGGCTTGCCTACGCTGCTGAAATAGTCCTCGGCGTCAAAGGCCTCGTGCAAGTCTGCTCCGACGGTTTCAAGCGCGAGGTTAGCCGCATCCGTGGTGCACTGGCTGGTGTACCCCGTGACAAATGTGTCTGACAGGTCGATCACAGGCGCGAGCGCTTCCATCAGTTGACCGATCACCGCTTCCACGTCACCGGCCTTTTGCAGCTTCTTCAACACCTTCACGAAGTCCAAGGGCTGTGCCGAATAATCGCGTTCAATGTCGCGGGGCTTGTCCATGCGAATTTGCATTGGTGCCGCGCCGTTGCTTGCCTTGGTGATCAGACAGGCGGCGATGATTTTAAGCGCCTGCAGGCTGTGTATTTCCTTCAAGCGTTCGCGTGTGGCCACCGTGCGCGAAACCGACAGGCGCTCGCTCAAGGCCGCTGAGATTGCCAGCGGGTCTTTTTCTGGCTTAGGAGCGTCGTCGCCTTCGATGCCGTCAGCGGTGCCCTCGCTGGTCTTTTCAGGCACCACGACGGCGTAAGCTACGCGGCCTGTCTCGGTCATGAAGACGCACCCGGACTTGGCTTTGTCTGCATCGGTGTAGGTGGTGTTTTCTTCTTCGATCTGCTCGATCTGAGCCTCGATGCTGTCCCACTCCGTATCGAGAGCACGGTGTTGCTCGTCGTCGCATTCTTCACCGTTGAGAATTTCGCCGATTTCGTCGCGGCGTTCTTCAAGTGCCGCAAGCTTGGCCGTGGTTTCTTCGTCATATTCAACCGTGGCGGGCAGTGTCCGGTAGCTGTAGATGCTGTCTTCGAGTTCTTCGTCTGTGACGGCGAACGCCCATCCGGCCTCGATGATTTCATCGCGCCATGCTTCAACGCGGTTGCCG
>JBCDKS010000030.1:0-14360 GCA_038746275.1 Pseudomonadota bacterium
AAGGCTTTGGAGCGGATCGAAGAGAAAAAGCAGAAAGAAGAAGAAGCCGCAGCTGCTGCCGCCGAAGCGGAAGAGGCTGCCAAGGCTGCTGCCGAAGCACCTGCAGAAGAGGCCCCAGCCGAAGAAGCCGCTGCTGAGTAACCTTGTTACTTTCTGAATGTTGACATGGAGAATCGGGTCTGATTCTCTATGTCAAGAGATTTTGAGGATTGACATGCCAAAAAAACGATACGGCATTACAAACTACGCAGGTCCAGCAGTTGATCGTTGTAAACAATGGTTGGACAACAACCATTCGAAAAAAGCTGACGAAAAATCTGCAATTGCTAATCTGAATTCTATGGAAGAAGACTTTGTTTCGATGCAGAACGCGATTTATCAAAGACTGCGTCAAGGCAAATAATATTGACAGAAAATATTGGTACGCATCTCGAAAAAATTCGAAAGCGTATGACCTTTTTTTCAGCTGGTATTGAACTCGTTCAACGCAACTTTGTTGAAGTGAAGTCGCAGACTTTCGTTCATGCAGATGCTCCCGAAATACTGTCTCGTGCTTATTTTCTTTTAAATGATGCTTATCGGTCAAAACGTATGCCAAATGACTCGCTTACTAACGAACACAAGCGCGCTGGCTTGACCGCTGCGACGATCATGGCTGTTCGGCCCTTCATCCCAATTGATGATGAAAACATTCAATCGGAAGAAGCTTATTTAGCAAACTCCACTTTATGTATGCTATTGGGAGCAGCATGGTTAGGGCATGAGAACCCCTTCGCGCGATTACCACAAGACTATCAACTTCGTCATCATACAATTTTTTTGAACATCAGATTATCTTGTCTTGAACACTTTTTGAATGTCGTCAATTCCAATGGTCGCTATCGGGATATCTTGTCTGTAGATATTTCACTCGCAGACTCAGCATCTCTTGATGACATAGTGACGAAGTTTTTTATGCTTGATCGGTTACGCCCAATCTAGTGATGAAAGTTCCGATTCTCATGGCCACCATTGGTGGACCTCACGGCATCAAGGGCGAAGTGCGGGTGAAGACCTTCACGGCTGACCCGCATGCATTGGGTGATTACGGGTCGCTGCGTTCCCAAGATGGCCGCAAGTTCAAGATCATGCGCATGCGGCCGTCCAAATCCGTGATGGTTGTGAAATTTAAAGGCGTCAATCATCGCGACGAAGCGCAAGCGCTGAACGGGCTCGATCTGTTTGTCGAACGCAGTGCACTTCCAGATGATACGGATGAAGATGAGTTTTACGTCACCGATCTGATTGGCTGCGCCGTGATGGATGCGGCCGGGGAGGCTCAGGGAAAGATTGTGGCCGTGCCGGACTTTGGTGCGGGGGATCTGTTGGAGATTTCCGGTAGCGGTTCGCAGACTTGGTTCTTGGAATTTACGCGACACAACGTTCCCAAAATTGATCTGGAGGGCCGGGTTGTGACGATCATATTGCCGGATGAGGTGAGCGAACGGGACGATACGTGATCCGATGCTCATGACTGGACAGTCCGGTTGTGGCCACCCATGTTGACAGCAAGGCGAAACGCTTATGGATGATGCATCATGCCTCGGCTGTTTACGGGTCTGGAAATTCCACCCCTCCAAGCCGCCAGTTTGCAACTGGTCCAGGGTGGTGTTGAAGGCATGCGCTGGATCGAGCCTTCGGATTTTCACATCACGTTGCGTTTTATCGGCGATGTCAGTCCACGTGTCGCCAATGATATCGTCGATGCCCTGAATCGAAAGACGACGCTTAAGCCGTGGAAAGCGCCAAACATCCAATTTTCTGAATTGTCCGCGTTTGGCGGCAAAAAACCCAGCAGTGTGTTTGCGGGCATCGTTAATACGCCCGACCTGACGGCGCTGCAAGCGGGCCAAGAGCGGCTCATGCAGACTTTGAGTTTAGCAGCCGATTCGCGTCGTTTCAGCCCGCATGTCACGTTGGGTCGCTGTCGCAATGTGAAGCCGGCAGCGGTTGCGCGCTATCTTGGGCACAACGGCTCACTCTTCGCTCAATCCTTCGTTCCAACGCGTTTTGTTTTGTACTCGGCCAAGGAGTCCACTGGCGGCGGGCCCTACGCGACGGAGGCTTGGTGGCCATTGGAGATCGTCTCGACAGAGCCACCCCTTAGGTCTCATTTCGCAGACGCCTGAGCCGAAGCGCCCTAGGTTTCACGACAGAATTATGACAAAAAGAGCGCGTCTCGCGTTGGGCGTGTGCCGAATGCTCTACCGTTTTGTCATTGGTCTTTCCATGAAAGTCTTGTTTCGCAACCCACCCGATCGCTACGTGGCCGAAAGCCAAGCCAGTTCATCGTTCTGGACAATCTGGTTTCCGACTTTTGTGTTCATCGCCATCCCTTTGGTGGCCTATGCCTACACGCCATTTTTCATGAAATGGTTCGCCAGCGAACGGCAGGGAGTTTTGGAGTTTTTGCACTTTTTCCTGCCACTTCTCACCGGATTGATCGGATTGCGATTGGCGTTTTGCGACGTTGCAAAATCTGACCCCCTCTTGCGGTTCTGGTGCTTTGCGATGTTTCTGGGTGGGGTCTATCTCGCGGGCGAGGAAGCCTCTTGGGGGCAGCATTATTTGGGTTGGGTGACGCCTGAGGGTTGGGCGACGCTGAATGACCAAAAAGAAACCAACCTGCACAACGTTAGCAATCTGCTCGATCAACTGCCCCGTGGCATCTTGATGGCTGGGATCGTGGTTACCGGCATCATTTATCCGTGGATTTTGGTTCACAAACCCGGTTTGTTGCCAGCCCGTTTTGACTTCACCTATCCGCCAATAGCGCTGCGCTGGCTGGCGATCCTGATTGCGTTTGGCTGGGTTTACCGGGCTTTGAAAAAGCATACGGGTTTGTCTGAATATCTCGTCTATCGTCCGGGCGAGTTCCAAGAAATATTCATCGTCTGGTTTCTTTTTTACTACGCGCTGTTTTTGCTCTGGCGCGCTCGCAGCGTGGAAACTGTCGCAGGTTGAGACCACCACCACAGGTTTGCACTGTGACTCCAAGAGCGGTTGCCTGATATCGCTCCAGAAAGCAGGTTGGGGTGTCACAATAACAGAACGGGAATTGCAGGATGGCACAACGGTTAGGCGGACAAGATCATGCGGACGCACTGGCTGCTTTGTCCGGTTGGTCCCATGACGCGGGGCGTGATGCGATCCATCGGCAGTTTAAATTCGCCAACTTCGTGGATGCGTTCGGTTTCATGACCAGCGCCGCGTTGATCGCGGAGAAAATGAACCATCACCCCGAATGGTCCAACGTCTACAACCGTGTGGACGTGACGTTGACCACCCATGATGCAGACGGTTTGACCGACTTGGACGTGTCATTGGCGAAGGCCTTGGACGCTCTTTTTAACGGATAACAGCCCCCGACACAGAAACTTTCGCTGTTGGCACAGCCTGTTATTTTGGTGCCATACGAATGGCACCGTCCAAACGAATGCAGGCGGCGTTGAGCATTTCGTTGGTGCAAATGTGCTCCACCAAATCTGCATACTCCTCTGGACGTCCAAGCCGGGATGGAAACGGCACCGAAACCGATAAAGCTTTAACTGCTTCTTCCGGCAGTCCTTCAAACAGGGGTGTTTTGAACAAGCCGGGCAAGATCGAGCACACGCGAACACCGTCGCGGGCCAGATCGCGGGCGATGGGAAGGGTCATGCCTTTGATGCCGCCTTTGGACGCCGAATAGGCAGCCTGGCCGATTTGTCCGTCTTCGGCGGCAACCGACGCCGTATTGACGATGACGCCCCGTTCTCCGTCTTCTGTCATTGGATCAAGGTCCACCATGCCAGCCGCGGCATGGGCGATGCAGTTGAACGAGCCGGTCAAGTTGATGGCAATGGTTTTTGCAAACAGGCCAAGATCGTGAAAACGCACATCGCCTGTGTTTCGATCACGGGAGACGGTTTTCATGGCCGGGCCGATGCCTGCGCAATTCACCAAGATACGCTCGGTGCCATGGGCCGCGCGGGCTATTTCAAATCCGGCTGCGACGCTGTCTGCGTCGGAAACGTCCACTTTCGCAAACACGCCGCCAATGTCTTTTGCTACGATGTGTCCGCGCTCTTCGTTGAGATCGAACACACATACTTTTACGCCATGCCCCGCCAGTTTGCGGGCCGTCGCCTCCCCGAGACCGGATGCACCACCGGTGATGATGGCGGCGTGTTCGTTGTTCAGTTTCATAGGACGTCTCCGGGTGAGGTTTTTCAGGCATGCCTGGTGCTTAAAGGCGGTTTATCTTGTGAGCTGCCACACTTCACCCTATTTCAAAAGCGGAGGTTGCTATGAAACCATCAGAAATAGACAAAGTTTTGCTTCCTGTTCCGGTGGCAGAGGCCGAAAAGCGCGAAGAAAATGTGCGCAGCAAGCTATGGCCCAAATTGCGGGCGGTTGCCGCCAGTATTCCGTTTTCCGAGGATGTAGGCGCGGCCTATTACTGTGCCACAGATAAAAAGACGCCGCTCAAAGTGCGTGCCACTTTGATGGCGGCTCTGGCCTATTTTGTGATGCCGCTTGATACAATTCCGGACCTTTTGGCGTTTGTCGGTTTCAGCGATGATTTGGCTGTTCTAACCGCAGCGGTCACACTGATTGGCACTCATATGACCGATGAGCACCGACAGAAAGCGCGTCAAGCGCTCGGTACGGAATTGGAGAACGACGCGCCGTCTTCAACGCCCGCTCCCGATGGTGCTGACGCTGCTGCTGAAACCCGGAACCTTTAACCGGTCACTGCACCCGCAGGAGTACTTTACCCTTTACATTACGCGAAGCGATTTTTTCCAGCGCGGCTGCGCCTTCTTCCAGCGGGAAGACGCTGTCGACATGCGGTTTTAGCGTGCCGTCTGCAAGCCAGCCCAACAAATCGTCGATGTTTTTGCGGTTACTCTCCGGATGACGCGCGGTGAAGGCGCCCCAGAACACACCTCGTAGGTCTGCGCCTTTCAAAAGAGGCAGGTTCAACGGAATTTTCGGGATTGGACCGGCTGCAAAGCCGATCACCAGAAATCGACCACCCCAAGCGACCGAGCGGAATGCGGCCTCAGCAAAATCACCGCCCACCGGGTCGTAGATGACGTCAACGCCGTTTCCGCCGGTCAGCTCTTTCAAGCGGGTTTTCAGATCTTCGTTCGAATAATTGACGCCTTCGTCGGCACCACACTCTTTGGCAAAGGCGAGTTTTTCATCGGTCGAAGCGCAGGCGATTACGCGGGCACCCATGATCTTGCCGAGTTCCACCGCAGCCTGACCCACTCCACCGGAAGCGCCCAAGACGGCCAGTGTTTCGCCGGCTTTCAATTCCCCACGGTCCTTGATGCCGTGATAAGACGTGCCGTAGGTGACCATGATGCAGGCTGCAACCTCGTCGCTCACGCCATCGGGGATGTGGGAGAGAACAAGGGCAGGTGCCGTGACGTATTCGCGGGCCGTACCACCTTGAATGTAGCCGCAAACACGGTCACCGGGTTTGAAACCCTCGACTTTGTCTCCAACGGCTTCCACGACGCCGGACATCTCCGCGGCGATGGAAAAAGGACGTGGTGGTTTGATCTGGTATTTGTCCTCGATGATCAGGCAATCGAAAAAATTTAGCGCGGCTATGTTCACTTTCACCAAAACCTCAAATGGTTTTGGTGTCGGCTTTTCAATCAGCTCGACCACCATCGTGGAGGGAGGGCCCGGTTCTTTCGACAAAAGGGCTTTCATAGTCATTCTGGGTTCCTCCCGGTCGTGGCCTATGTCGGCCTGTCGCTGTGTTCGCGTTGTTTATCAGACCGGTCCGTCGGGTCTAGGCAGCGTTCCCGGCGACAGCGCTTTCAATCTTTGCCGCTGTTGCTTATCGTTGCGGTTGCAGGGGAACTTCGTTGGGAGACACGTGACAATGGATCGATCAATTTTCAAACGGATAAGGCGTTTGGGGGCCATGGGCACACTGGCATTTGGCTTGGTCGTTCCTCAGATTGCGGCTGCGCAATCCGTGCCGGTCCGGCTTGGGCTGGACGGCCCTGAATTTGATGCCTGCGGCGGCTTTGGCGAGGTTTATCGGTTGAACCCGAACGGCGACAATTACCTGTCTGTGAGAAACCGTCCGTCCGGCCAAGGCCGAGAGTTGGATAGACTTGGGCCCAAACAGGGCGTGTGGATGTGTGAAACACGGGGCCGATGGATCGGTGTCGTGTATTCCAAAGGCGGACAAGACTGCTTTGTGAGTTCGCCCACGCGAAGCGTGCGCAATTACAATGGTCCCTGCCCTTCCGGCTGGGTGTTTGATAAATACATCAAGCTGATCGCCGGCTGAGTTTTCGATGGCTGCGCGGGGGTTTTTTGGTATCGGGGCGGAGGGGATCTCCAAGCCCATGAATTTTGGAAATCTCGCACGGACCGCGTATGGGTTCGGTGCGAGTTTTGTGTTCACCGTCAGCCAAGGGCATCGATTGCCCGATCCTTTGCTAGAGGATGGCGCCCCTTCTGACACCACGCGCAGCCAGGATCACATGCCTTGGTACAGTTTTGCTGATGTGTCCGACCTTTTACTGCCGGACGGCTGTCGGTTGGTGGGCGTGGAGTTGACAGAAGATGCGATTGAACTTCCCAGCTTTCGCCATCCCGCCAAGGCGGCTTATGTGATGGGCCCGGAAAACGGGTCGTTATCGCCGGAACTGACGGCGAAGTGCGAGTTTGTGGTAAAAATACCTACGCTCTATTGTCTTAATGTGGCGACCGCCGGTGCCATCATCATGTATGATCGGGTGCAGTCCTTGGGTCGGTTTGCGGAACGGCCTGTGCGGGCCGGCGGACCGGTGGAACCGCTGATCGCTCACCTGCACGGCGCGCCCACGTATTCGGGAGGAAAGCGCCAGCCTGGACGGAAAGGCCGCAACCGGCAGGTGCATTACAAAGAAGCCACTCCGGTTATCAAAACCAAGGCATAGTATGCCTGTGAGTGCCCATGTCCTTCCGTTGAGGCATTTGTGATCCCAACGGGCTTTCACGGCATGTTTCATTTCCGTATTTTCGTCAAAATGGACCGGCATTCTCAAGGACTAGAAACGGCTGGCCGCGGCATTTTGCAGGATGATACCGGTTTGGGAGACACATCATTAACCATGTCTGTTCAGTATTTTCTAACCGCAAGTACGCATTCTGCGAGGCGGGCTGTGTTGGTCAATAAAGTCCTTTGAAAAAAGACCGCATTGTCCAAAAAGTACCGGTTTCCGGGGCAGCGTAAGAAGCGTGTTTTCGGTGCTGAACATCAAAGCGCAAACTGTAGCAATGATCTGGTGGGTAGAATGAACGTGAACGCAAAAACACAAATTTTAACTTCTGCTTTTATGGCCTTGGCCGCGAGTGCGGTGATGGGTGTTGCAGCGCCGCAAAGCGCGTTTGCTCAGACGCCCACGGTAATCAAACAGCACAACGCTTGGGGTGCCTATACCTACAATGATGCCCGCGCCGGGAAAATTTGTTATGTTCTTTCCATCCCAACCGTAAAAGAACCAACGGACCGCAACCACGGCGATGTGTTCTTTTTGGTGAGCCAGAAGCCCGATGGTTCCACCGGTTTTGAACCGCAAGTCGAGGTGGGATATCCCCTTAAGGAAGACACGCAGGTGACCGTCACAGTAGACGGAAAGACGTTTGAATTGTTTGCCAAGGGCAATAACGCTTGGGTGCGCGACGTTGCGCAAGAACCTGCTCTTGTGAACGCGATGCGGGCCGGCTCCAGCATGAAAGTGTCCGGACAGTCCAGCCGTGGTACGAAGACGTCTTATACCTACTCTTTGTCCGGCGTGACAGCCGCACTTAAAGAGGCGTCCAACTGTAAATAGGGTTTTGAGTTGGTGCTTGGCGCATCAAACCACTCGCCTTGCACGGGACCCCTCTGGCCGTCATATAGGGTGCGCTTGCTATAAAAAGAGCGCCCCAATGGCCCATTCGCTAGACTTGCTCAATTCAAAGACGCGTGCTGCCGCCGATGCCCTCATGGGCTCGGGGAACGATGGTCGCATATCGCTTATCGGGTTGGACCGCGCCGAGTTGGCGGCGGCTCTGGAGCAGGCTGGGGTCCCTCCAAAACAGTGCCGCATGCGAGCCTCTCAATTGTGGTCTTGGATCTATTTTCGTGGGCACAGCGATTTTTCGGCCATGTCCAACATCGCCAAAGATCTGCGCACCAAATTTGAAGCAGCGTTTACGCTGCAGCGTCCGGAGATTGTTGAAGAGCAGATCTCCGAAGACGGGACGCGCAAATGGCTGTTGCGATTTCCGCCACGGGGCGCAGGCCGCCCTGTTGAAGTGGAGACGGTTTATATTCCCGAAGAAGACAGGGGCACGCTTTGCATCTCCTCCCAAGTGGGTTGCACGCTCACCTGCACGTTTTGCCATACCGGTACCCAAAAACTGGTGCGCAACCTGACGGCGGAAGAGGTGTTGATGCAACTGATCGTCGCCCGGGACCGGTTAGGCGATTTTCCCAACAGGGATGCGCAAGTCGAGGGGTTCATCCCGGAGGGCGATCGTAAAGTCACCAACATCGTAATGATGGGGATGGGGGAACCACTCTACAATTTTGACAGCGTGAAGAAGGCGCTGTTGATTGCATCCGACGGCGAGGGCTTGGCCCTGTCGAAGCGCCGAATCACGCTTTCAACGTCCGGCGTTGTGCCGGAGATCGGGCGCACCGGTGATCAAATCGGCTGTATGTTGGCGATTTCTCTCCATGCCACCAACGACACGCTGCGCGATGAGATTGTGCCGATTAATAAGAAATATCCCATTGCCCAATTGCTCGACGCATGCCGCGCGTATCCCGGTGTATCCAATGCCAAGCGCATCACTTTTGAATATGTGATGTTGAAGGGTGTGAACGACAGTTTGCAGGACGCCAAGGAATTGGTCCGGTTGCTGAAAGGCATTCCCGCCAAGATCAATTTGATCCCGTTCAATCCGTGGCCGGGGTCGCGGTACGAGTGTTCTGATTGGGAGCAGATTGAGACTTTTGCCGATTTCATTAACGCAAACGGCTATGCGTCGCCTATACGCACGCCACGGGGTCGTGATATTCTAGCTGCCTGCGGTCAGCTAAAATCCGAGTCGGAACGGATGCGGATCAAAGAGCGTCAGGCCATGGAAGCTATGGCCAGCATGGTTGCCGGGCACGGCGCTTGAACCTTCCACTTTTGTTTGTGCGCGCTTTATTGCGCTGTTTCACGCTTGCGCTTTCCGCCTTTTTTGCCACGGGTTGCGCCGCACTCATGCTCACGATCACCTTGTTTTTGGGAGGCGACGTCCGGTGGCTGCGGGACGATGAGGCCGTTGTGCTCGCCGCTTCAGGCTTTGCCGTCGCTACCGTGTGGGCGGTTTGGTTGAGCGCCATTTATCCTCTGTTGGCCGCTTTTTTGATCACCGAAATGGCGCGTGCCCGCTCGTTTTTGATACACGTGATCGGCGGCGGATTGGTGGGGATTGCCGCGGTGATTGCCGGCGGCGGGATGAATGCACTGGTTGTTGCGCTGGAGGGTGCGTACGCGCCATCTCAAATCTGGCTGTCCGTTTTGAGTGCCGGTTTTGTAGGCGGCTTCGTTCACTGGGTTATCGCCGGTCATCGTGCGGGCAAATGGCTTGGGGAAGACCGGCCTTAAAGTACCGCAAGTGGGCTGTCGGCTAGCGGCTGTCGGCCCATAAAATGCGAACTGCAAACAGCGCGAAGATAGACCCGAACACGTAATCGATTGCGCGCTGAACCAGTGGCTTTTTTTGCAACGTATCGGCAAAGCTGCGGGCCGCATAAATCATACCCGCCATCAGGGGCGCTGTCAGCAGTCCGAAGAAGAGCCCCAGAAACAGCATCTTTTGCCAAGCTGCCGGGTCCGATGCGGAGACGAATTGGGGCAGAAACGTCATAAAGAAAAGCACGACTTTGGGGTTTAACAAATTGACGCCGATGCCCATCAAAAAGCTTGTCTTTAGGGTCGCTTGTTTCTTGGGTTTTTCGTTTTCCAGCTTGAATGTAGAACCCCTGAAAACTGCCTGATAGGCCAACCACAGCAGGTAAAGCGCACCCGCAATTTTCAACACCCCGAAGGCGACGGGCGAAGCCGCAATCAAGGCGGATATGCCCGCCACGGCTAACACGGTGTGTATCATAGTGCCTGTGGTGGCCCCTAACATGCTGACCATGCCCGCCATGCGCCCTTGGCTGAGGGTGCGGCTTAAAAACAGGGTCATGTCCGGGCCAGGTGTGATCGACAATACGATGGCTGCCACGGAAAACGCGGCGATGACGGCAAGATCGGGCAGAAAATCAATGAGAAAATTCATGACTAGAAACCTGTCTGCGGGTGACGGGCGCTATGCCGTCTGCTTTAAGGCTTCTGTTTGGACGGGTTGGCTCATTGGGGCAATGATGGCCGCAATGATTTTGCGGCGGGCTGGTTTGGTCCGCGTTTGCTGAATGAAAGTGTGAAGCGACGGTCTATGGGCGTTTGGGAAAAACACAGTTTTTGGGGTTGGGCCACGGTTGTTTCATTTGCCTTGACCGCGGTTCTGCTTTTTATTTTTCGTGCGAACCCGCAGTGGGACACCGCCATCAGTTCTTGGTTTTTTGTTGTTCAAGCCTGTGAGGCCGCTGCGCCCAGTTGGCGGGTTTGCGGTACATTTCCGTTAGTTCACAGCCCTTTTTGGGACGGATTACGCAACATCGGAATGACCACGCCACGCGCCGTCATGGTGCTGACAGTGCTGGCGTTGATGTCCGCATTTGTGTTTTCAGCGAAACCGGATCGCGGACGGATCCAACTGTCCGGTGTTGGGCTAATTTCTCTTTTTTTGGGCCCACTGCTGATTACGAATTGGATTTTGAAAGAGTTTTGGGGCCGCGCAAGACCTTTCCAAACCACGGAATTCGGCGGTTCGCGCGAATTCTCCTTGCCGGGAACCATTGTAGACGAATGCGCCCGCAATTGCTCGTTTGTCTCTGGGGAGGCTGCGGCGGCTTTTTGGCTGCTCTGGTTGGTGCCCCTTCTTCCTGTGGCTTGGCGTGTCGGGGGTGGCGGTCTGATCTTGGCGTTTGCGATTTTTGTGGCCGGTTTGCGGGTGGCGTTTGGTCGGCATTTCTTTTCCGACGTGACCATCGGGGCCACACTGTCCGTGACCTGCATTTGTTTTGCCTATTGGTATGCAGCAACGCCGCTGGCGCAACGCACCGCAGACGCCTTTTTGAACTGGGGTCAGCGTATGGCTGCGCCGCTTCATCGCTAGGGACGCGATTGTTGGCTTGTGATGCGGTGGCAAGCCGGTAAAGTGCGGCCAAATTCCAACACGCCCGAACTGTGTGCGCGCGCTTCGTTTTGCGTCTCGACCGTTCGGCTTAAATCACGAAGCATCCATGTCAAAAATCAAAAAAGGCGACGTTAAAAAGGTCGTGCTCGCATATTCCGGTGGTCTTGATACGTCCATCATCCTGAAATGGCTCCAGACCGAGTATGAAGCGGAAGTGGTGACATTCACCGCTGATCTCGGTCAAAGCACCATCGAAGGCGGTGCGGAGTTGGAAGAAGCCCGACGCAAAGCCGAGAATTTGGGCATCAAGGAAATCTATATCGAGGATGTGCGCGATGAGTTCATCCGCGATTTTGTCTTTCCCATGTTCCGCGCCAATGCCGTTTATGAGGGTGTATACTTGCTTGGCACATCCATCGCCCGTCCGCTGATTTCAAAACGCCTAATTGAAATCGCAAAAGAGACAGGCGCAGACGCCATCGCCCACGGTGCCACCGGCAAGGGCAATGATCAGGTGCGGTTTGAACTGGCTGCCTATGCTCTCAATCCCGATATCCGCGTGATTGCCCCTTGGAGGGAATGGGATTTCGTGTCGCGAACTGATTTGATGAATTTCGCCGAAGCCCACCAAATCCAGATCGGCAAGGACAAGCGCAACGAAGCACCCTTTTCTGTCGACGCCAACCTTCTGCACTCATCATCTGAGGGCAAAGTGCTGGAAGATCCGGCCGTTGCCGCGCCTGAATATGTCTACATGCGCACGATCGACCCGCAAGAAGCGCCTGATGTGGCAACCGACATTACCATCGGTTTTGAAAAGGGTGATCCGGTTGCGATCAATGGCACGCGCATGGGCCCAGCCGAACTGTTTACCCGTTTGAACGAGCTTGGCCATGACAATGGCATCGGGCGGCTTGATCTGGTTGAAAACCGGTTCGTCGGCATGAAATCCCGAGGCGTCTATGAAACCCCCGGCGGTACGATCCTGCTGACCGCGCATCGGGCGATTGAGTCCATCACACTGGACCGTGGGGCAGCCCATCTCAAAGACGAATTAATGCCGCGCTATGCCGAACTGATTTATAACGGCTTTTGGTTTTCACCCGAGCGCAGCATGTTGCAGGCGGCCATCGATGAAAGCCAGACCCATGTGGAAGGGGACGTGAGCCTCAAACTCTACAAGGGCAATGTGATGGTCACGGCGCGTGACAGTGCGCAGTCCCTGTATTCGGAAGAACTGGTAACCTTTGAGGATGACGCCGGTGCTTACGATCAAGAGGATGCCCATGGATTTATCCAGTTGAACGCCCTGCGTTTGCGCACGTTGGCGGCGCGCAACAAGCGTCGTTAAACCCGGAAATGGGGGGGCGTTGGACTGCGGGGCTTTTATTGGTCGCTGCGCTTGTCGCTGCGGTCATCGGGTCGTGGTATGTTTGGTTGCGGGAACAACCGATCACTACGCTTACAGCGGTGGCCGGCCCACGGGGCAGTGACTCTTTTCGTCTCATCGCAGATATTGCCGAAGTCCTAGAGCGCCACAGCACGACCTTGCGTCTGCAGGTGCGCGAAAGCCGAAACTCATCCATCAACATTTCGCTTATCCAGCGGGGTAGCGTTGATCTGGGCACCATTGCCTCCAACACACCTGCGGTGCCCAATGTGAATCTCGTTGCCGGGCTTTTTCCGGACTATTTTTTGCTGATCGCCCGCAGCGGCTCCAACATCCGGTCCGTCAATGATTTGGCCGGAAAACGCGTCGCAATTCCTGAATCGGGCAGTCCGGGTCAGAAGGCATTTTGGACAATCATAGATCACTACGGGATGGCCATGGATTCGTTCCGATCCCAGTCTTCCAGGCGCCTGCAGTCTGTGAATCGGTTTTTGACCGGCGAAGTGGACGCGGTGTTCTTCCTCAATTCCATCCGTGACCCGTTGTTGATTGCTTTTGTGGAAGAAGCGGGCATTCGCCGGGTCGGGATGGATTTTATTGAAATCGATCAAGCCGAAGCCATGGCGTTGAAGCGGCCATTTTTAACACCGCAGCGGATTGTGAAAGGATCATTTAATGGCACGCCCCCTTGGCCGGATCGCGACATGAGTACGACCAGTTTGAATCGCTTGTTGGTGGCGAATGAGGCGGTGGATGCGGATGCAATCGCAGAACTGACCCGTGTTGTTTTTGAGCACCGTTTGGACTTGTTGATCCGAATGCCGCTTTCGGCAGCGATCACTCAACCAACGTTAAACAGTGGTGCTTCTTTGCCAATCCATGAGGGTGCGGTGCGCTACTATAATCGTGATGAGCCGAGTTTTCTGCAGGAAAATGCGGAGCCCATGGCACTCATTGTCACCATTTTTGCGATGTTGGCGTCTTTTGGTTTGGCGGCGCGCCGTAGCATGCAGGCGAAGGCTAAAAACCGTGGCGATGACTATAATGAAGCCCTGCTGGACATCGCCAAACGCGCGCGTGCTGCTGACAAACAAGCCGATCTGGAACCGTTGCGCGTGGAACTCGCGCAGCTTTTGGAAAAAGTGGTTCATGCGCTGGACACCGACAGGATCACCGAAGAAGGTTTCCAGTCTTTCTCGTTCTTGTGGGGCGTGTCACGCGATACGGTTGAGCAGCGTCAAACCCGTTTAACAGAAACGGCGCAAAAACTGCGCCGTTCCAAGTAGTGCATATTCCATCCGTCCGCCTGCTAGAGCGGTTCAAAATTTGATTGAACCGCTCGGTTGCGAAGGCCTCTTGAGGCCGACAGCGTGAGTGCTACAACTGAATCGATCATATCAAAGATAGAAATGATCTAAAGCCTGATCAGGATTGGCGGTTCTGTCGGTTTTCGATCAGATCATCGACAACGGCCGGGTCGGCCAAAGTTGATGTGTCGCCCAATGAACCGAAATCGTCTTCGGCAATTTTACGCAGGATACGGCGCATGATCTTGCCGGAGCGGGTTTTGGGCAGACCGGGCGCGAATTGGATCGCGTCGGGCGAAGCGATGGGGCCGATTTCCTTGCGCACATGGGTGCGCAAATCG
>JBCDKS010000031.1:0-11924 GCA_038746275.1 Pseudomonadota bacterium
CGTCATAGGCTTTGAAATCACCAAAATACTTCGTAATCGCAGCCGTCAACGTCGTCTTGCCGTGGTCAACGTGACCAATCGTGCCGATGTTGCAATGCGGCTTATTGCGTTCAAATTTTTCCTTCGCCATAGCGGCTCTCCGTCACTTTCGTGTTTAGGACATGTCGCTGATTTTAAAAAATCAACGTATTTCAGTGGTTTGACGACGCTTCTTGAAGCGTCATCTCATCGTTATGCGTATTTCTCGACAACCTCGTCAGCAACCGCCTGAGGCACCTGCTCATAGTGGTCGAAGACCATGGAATACTGTGCGCGGCCTTGGCTCATGGAGCGCAGGCTGTCCACGTATTTGAACATGTTGGCCAGCGGCACCATGGCTGTGACCACTTGGTCAATGCCGCGGGTTTCCGTACCGGCCACCTGGCCGCGACGGGATGACAAATCGCCTATTACGTCGCCCATGTAGTCTTCCGGCGTCACCACCTCGACCTTCATGATGGGCTCCAACAATTTGGCACCGGCTTTTTGAGCACCTTCGCGGAACGCTGCGCGGGCAGCGATCTCAAACGCCAGAACGCTGGAGTCCACGTCGTGGTAAGCACCGTCGAGCAGCGTGGCTTTGACACCCAGCATTGGGAAGCCTGCGACCGGACCGTTGTCCATGACCGACTGAATGCCTTTTTCAACGCCCGGTATGTATTCCTTGGGAACGTTACCGCCCACGATCTTGGATTCGAATTCGAACTCTTCGCTCTCTGCGTTTGGAGAGAAGACGATTTTCACGCGCGCGAACTGACCGGAACCACCGGACTGTTTTTTGTGCGTGTAGTCGATTTCGGCTTCGCGCGTGATCGTCTCACGATAAGCCACCTGTGGCGCACCAATGTTGGCCTCCACATTGAATTCGCGCTTCATGCGGTCGACGAGAATGTCGAGGTGCAATTCGCCCATACCGGAGATGATGGTCTGACCACTCTCTTCGTCGGACTTCACGCGGAAGGATGGATCCTCAGCAGCCAAGCGGTTGAGCGCAATGCCCATTTTCTCTTGGTCGCCTTTGGTCTTTGGTTCGATTGCGATGGAGATCACCGGATCGGGAAACTCCATACGCTCCAAAATCACCTGATGCAGGTTGTCGCAAAGCGTGTCACCTGTTGTGGTCTCTTTCAGACCGGCAATAGCAACGATGTCACCAGCATACGCCTCTTTGATGTCCACGCGATCATTGGAGTGCATTTGCAACATACGGCCGATGCGCTCTTTCTTGCCCTTCACCGTGTTGGTCAAAGAACCGCCGGTTTCCAGGGAGCCGGAATAGATGCGGCAGAAAGTCAGCGTACCCACGAACGGATCGTTCATGATCTTGAATGCCAGCATGGAAACGGGCTCTTCGTCGGACGACTCACGGACAATCTCTTTTTCCGTCTTCACATCGATACCTGCAATCGCCGGCACGTCGAGCGGACTTGGAAGAAAGTCGGTTACAGCTTCCAACAAGGGTTGAACGCCTTTGTTTTTGAAGGCTGTGCCACACATCATCGGGAAGAAATCGACGTTGATGCAACCCTTGCGGATCAATGCGCGAAGCTGATCGTTGTTGGGCATTTCGCCTTCCAGGTAGGCTTCCATGGCCGCTTCATCGACTTCAACAGCGGTTTCGATGAGCATCTCGCGATACTCTTCAGCCTGCTCTTGAAGCTCCGGGCGGATATCCAATACGTCCCAGCTTGCACCAAGCTCCTCGCCCTTCCAGACGAGTTCTTTCATTTCGATGAGATCGACAACGCCTTCAAATTCGTTTTCAGCGCCGATGGGCAGTTGCAACACGCAAGGCGTTGCACCCAGACGCTCACGGACCATTTCAACGCAGCGGAAGAAGTCCGCGCCGGTTTTGTCCATCTTGTTCGCATAGATCATGCGCGGGACGTTGTATTTGTTGGCCTGACGCCAAACGGTCTCTGTCTGCGGCTCAACACCCGCGTTGGCGTCTAACAGTGCAACGGCACCGTCAAGCACGCGCAACGAGCGCTCAACTTCAATTGTGAAGTCCACGTGACCGGGGGTGTCGATGATGTTGTAGCGACGCTTTTTGCCGTCACGGCCCTGCCAAAAGGTCGTGGTCGCAGCAGACGTGATTGTAATGCCGCGCTCTTGCTCTTGTGCCATCCAGTCCATGGTCGCCGCACCTTCATGCACTTCCGCCATCTTGTGGATTTTACCGGTGTAGAAGAGAATCCGCTCGGTCATCGTCGTTTTACCGGCGTCGATATGCGCCATGATGCCGAAGTTGCGATAGTCTTCGAGTTTATATTCGCGTGCCATAACAGATCTCTTTGTGCAGGTTGGGGGTTACCAGCGACGAATGAAGGGCTACCAGCGGTAGTGCGAGAAAGCCCGGTTGGCTTCAGCCATCTTGTGCGTGTCTTCACGCTTCTTGACGGCAGAGCCTCGGTTGTTTGCGGCGTCCAGCAATTCAGCGGACAAACGCTCAACCATGGTTGTTTCGTTGCGCTTGCGCGCAGCCGCAATCAACCAGCGGATCGCAAGCGCTTGACGACGCTCGGTACGCACTTCAACCGGCACCTGATAGGTAGCACCACCTACGCGGCGGGAACGAACCTCCACTTGCGGGGCAATGTTTTCCAGAGCGGTGTGGAACATGGGCAGCGCATCTTGACGCGACTTTTCTTCGACTTGATCCAGAGCACCATACACAATGCGTTCGGCGATCGACTTTTTGCCGTCCAACATGATGGAGTTCATGAATTTGGACAGCACCAGATCGCCGAATTTCGGGTCCGGGTTGATTTCACGTTTTTCTGCGCGGTGGCGACGGGACATCTTATTTCTCTTCTAAAAAATTCTATTCGCGAAATCCCGGATCGCTTTCGGCGTCCAGGATGATCCTCACACCGTGAGGATCACTTCGGACGCTTGGCGCCATATTTCGAGCGGCGCTGTTTACGGTCTTTCACGCCCTGCGTGTCGAGCACGCCGCGGATGATGTGGTAACGCACGCCGGGAAGGTCTTTCACGCGGCCGCCGCGGATCATCACCACGGAGTGTTCCTGCAGATTGTGGCCCTCACCAGGGATGTAGCCGATGACTTCAAAGCCATTGGTCAAGCGGATCTTGGCAACCTTGCGCAGAGCCGAGTTCGGCTTCTTAGGTGTCGTTGTGTAGACACGTGTGCAAACGCCGCGCTTCTGCGGGTTTTGTTCCATCGCAGGCACTTTGGAGCGCTTTATCGGCGCTTTGCGCGGATTGCGAACCAACTGGTTGATGGTCGGCATGGACAAGTCCTTGTTCTTCTAAGTCAGACAAGCTGACATCAATCGAGTGTCCGTGAACGGACGATTACGGCGTCCCGGATGGGACCAGAGCGTCTCCAACGAACCCGCGTTGAACTGCGCGCTGACCCGCCAAGCAGATGCGCGAAAGTGCCAAGCGACAGAAATCTGCCGAGGCACCGGGTTCAAAACAGAGGAATTCCCACAGGAATTCTTGCGCCAGAAATGTGTTTCGGTGTTACAAGACCTGTTTGAGCCGCTTGCATTCGGCGCTAGGCGCGCTGAATTATGCGGCTCACATTGCCCTGAGTTAGCGGTGTCGTAGTCGCACGCCGCTATTCCGTCAAGCCTGTTGGCCACCCAAATCCGGCAGAAATAGGATGAGCGGACTTATTTTTGGCGTATCTGTCGACTGCACCCTTAAACTGAGCGATTTGAGACATCCAATTGCTTGTTTGCTGGTCGCGGAAGGTTTCCTGGACGCTCAAACAAGACCGCTGATTCCAGCTAAACGCGAGATGAACAGCGTGATCAGCACGCGTTCAGCCCCGATTTCATAGAACCACCCCATCGCAACCGACGCTTCGAATCATACAGAGGCGAAAAACTAGCCCCGTCTGAACCAAAACCATTCAGCAGACGGTGCGTCTTGGGAGATCAAAATGTCCTTCTTCTCACATCTCATTGCACAATCCTCGCGCAAGTCTACGAGCGTCCGTGCCTTGGGTGCCTTCGCAGCTTTAGCGGCCGTCATCAGCATCACATCGCTCCAAGCCGGCGATGCCGCAGCGCAATCCAGCAAACGCATGGTCACAGCTGAAAAAATCTTCAAACAGCTTTCCGGCAAGCCAAGTGCCGCCGCCGCACGGTCCGGCAAGCAAACGCGAAACCGCGCTATCAGACGCGGTGTCCGTGTGAAACGTGGCCAGCGCGTCCGGCGTGGTGTACGGCACGCGCACCGGTCGGACCGGGGCCGTCGCCATGTCCAAAGGCCCCGGCACGGAAAATTGAGTGTTGGTCAATTGAAGCGCGATCACCGCGTGCGCAGCTCGTTGCCCTCTATTGATATCCAAGCCATCAATTTCGCCTTCGGTTCCGCCCGCATCCCACACTCACAGCGCTGGAAAGTGGAAGCTATTGCCAACGCCATGTTGCGGTTTGGCCGTTACGAGCGCTTTTTGATTGAAGGTCATACGGATGCTGTCGGTTCTTACGGCTCGAATCTGGACCTGTCCGAACGCCGTGCTCAATCGCTCAAATATGCGCTCGTCGATTGGTTTGGTGTTCCTGCCCGTTCTTTGGTCACGGTGGGGTATGGCGAGGAATATCTGTTGATCCCCAGCCAGTGGGAAGAATGGCGCAACCGCCGCGTGACCTTGCGCCGGGCCACTGCTGTCCTGCGCTAGAACGGCCACAGCACCACCCCTTTCCCAGTGCGAGACAAAGGCCCAGTGCAAGACAAGGGCCCAGTGCAAGACAAGGGCCCCGTGTAAGATAAGGCGTCGCCAAGGTCTCGACCAGAGTGCCTCCCACATCTCTACTACGACCCTGCAGCGCCAATACCCGTACGCGATTACGCCATCGCGGACGGGCTTTTGTATTTGAAACCAATCGTAAGATGGCGGTCCCCGCCCACGCACTGACACTTGGCTTTTATTTTTCAGATGGTTCAAATTGCGCAGATTTTAGCAACCCGCCTTTAACGATCCGCCAGATATAAAAAGCGCTGGTGATAAAGCGGCCAAAAAAGGGGGGTTCGTGTTCAATTCTGCAAACAGGCGTGGCTCTATGGGATCGGGCCGAACCGCAAGCGGGCAGAAGCGGCGCGAGACACGCGAGCCAATCACGAAATCTGCGAGCATATATATCGAAGGTACGGGCCAAGTGATCGCCTGCACATTGCGCGATATTCACTCACGCGGCGCGCGTATAAGTGTGGCATCCCACGCCGGCATTCCCGATACGTTCGTTTTGAAATGCCGTCAGGAAGGCATTCACACCAAGGCACGCGTTGCGTGGCGACGGGGCTATGAATTGGGTGTCAGCTTCTCGTCCCGGTAGACCGACAAATCGAAGCCAACGCGCGTTCAGCGCCGACCATCAAAATCTGATCACATCATGGGCAATTCCAACACACTGTTGGCAGCGCGCCTTCGCGCTTGCGCTTGCACTGCTGGGTGAACAGTATGCGCTCACTTTTTGGGAGGAGCGAACCTATGGTGCGCAAATTTATGCTGTTTTTGATTGGTCTGTTGGTTCTGTGCGGGCTTTTGTTTGTTCTTGGTCCGCGCGAACCGGTGGACGAAGTGCTGGCTTTTGCGCCCTCGCAGGTGGGGGACGACATCGAGTCTTATTTGAAACGGCGTGAAACAGGCGTTGAGGCCATTACACCCGGCGCGGAAAAACAGGTGGTTTGGCACAACGGCAACGTGGGCAGCAAAACGCCCTACTCTATCGTTTACATCCACGGCTTTTCAGCCACCGCACAGGAAATACGCCCGGTGCCGGATATGGTGGCCAACACACTTGGCGCCAACCTGCATTTCACACGCCTTAAAGGGCATGGCCGCGATGGCGATGCCATGGCGGAAGCGACTGTCAATGACTGGTTGAACGACACGGCAGAAGCCCTCGAAATTGGTCGCCGCATCGGCGAAAAGGTGATCGTGATTTCCACCTCAACAGGCGGAACTTTATCGAGCTGGGCGGAATTTAAACCCGAAATAATGGACGGCGTTGCGGGCCACGTGATGGTTTCTCCCAATTTCACGGTGCAAGCTGGCAGTGCGGAAATTTTGACCATGCCTTTCGCCCGCGCCATCGTGCCGATCATTGCTGGGGCACAACGCTCGTTTGAACCGGCAAACGAAGGCCAAGCGAAGTGGTGGACCACAACCTATCCAACGGTGGCCGTAATCCCCATGCAAGCCATTGTGGCTCATACGCGGGCGCTTCCGTTTGAGCAGGCGAAGCGCCCTGCCCTTTTCGTGTTTCACCCCGACGACGGGGTGGTAAAGTCCGATGTGACCAAGGCTATCGCCGAGCGTTGGGGCAAAGAGGGTGGCGGTGCAGCAACCGTATTTGAAGTGAGCGATTCCGGCGATGCCTACAATCACGTGATCGCTGGAGATGTGTTGAGCCCGCAAAACAATCAGCCCTTTGCAGACCGCATCATAGAATGGGTAGAGGCACTGTGAGCACACAGTCCCAAGAACCCGCCTATGTTGAGATCACGCGCGGGTCACTTGTTGAAAGCGTCCACCCAGTCTCGATTAGCGTCATGGACGGCGATGGGGCGACCGTCTTGTCGCTGGGCGATGTCTCAAAGCCGGTTTTTCCCCGCTCTGCTGTGAAAGCGATACAAGCTCTACCGCTGATCGAGTCCGGTGCGGCAGATGCGCTCGGCTTTGGCGATGCTGAACTCTCGTTGTCCTGCGCCTCCCACTCGGGAGAAGACGGTCACATCGAGACCGCACGGCGCATGCTGGCCAAGGCAGGTTTGGATGAGACCGTGTTGGAGTGTGGTGGTCATTGGTCGTCACAGGCGTGGGTGATGCGCCATCAAACAACCATCTGGGACGACACGCCCGGCCCGATCTGCAACAATTGTTCGGGCAAGCACTCCGGGTTTGTCTGCACGGCGGCCCATACCGGCATTGACCCGACGGGGTACATCAAACACGACCATCCCGTGCAAAACGCCGTCCGTGATGCAATGGAAATGGTCACTGGTGCCGCTCACACAGAAGATGTGCGCGGCATAGACGGTTGTTCCATTCCCACCTATGCGATCCCACTGACCGCTATGGCACAGGGCTTTGCCCGCATGGCGACCGGCACGGGACTGGGAACTCAACGCGCCCAAGCTGGCAAACGGTTGCTCAACGCCTGCATGGCCTCGCCTTTCCACATGGCGGGCACAAACCGGTTTTGCACCAAGTTGATGTCACTGGGAGAGAGCTCAGCGACCGATGGCAGTCTGTTTGCCAAAACAGGAGCCGAAGGGGTTTTTTGTGGGGCCATTCCCGAATTAGGGCTCGGCATTGCGCTTAAGTGCGAAGATGGAACCACGCGCGCCGCAGAGGCCATGATGGCCACGGTCTTCGCACACCTGTTGCCAGACCACGACGTTTTGCAGGATGGGTTGAAAGCACTGGCAGCACCAACGTTGAAAAACTGGAACGGCATGGAAGTTGGGACCGTGCGGGCGGTACTCTAGGAATCTCCCTCGCGGGTCGGATCAATTTCCCTTTGGCTGCGGCGGTGCGTCCTGCGCAAACAGATAGACAATCAAGGCAAACGCGGTCGTTCCAACATAGAGCCAGAGCACAGCCGAGAAGCCGCTGAGCGGCTCGCCTGGCTGGGCGGACGCTTCGTACACAAAACCCGACACGCTCTGCATAACGCCTGTGCCACCAATGGAAAAGAAGTTGAGCAATGTCAGCCCGCGACCGCTGAGGTTTTGCGGTATGAACGCCATGCCATGGGCCATGATCACCGGATAGGAAATCCCACATAAACCGATAATGCCAAGCAGAACTGTTGTACGACCCACAGACCCACCCGGATCGAGTGTCCAAACCAGCAGGGCAACAAACATGATAAACGTCCCGCCGAACACCACCCATTTGCGTGATTTCAACAGCGTGTCCAACGGACCGTAAACAAGACTGCCCACCACCATGGCCAAAGCGATCACCAGCGTGATGTTGCCTATCTCGGTGGTGCCGAGACCATGCACCGACGTAAAAAACGGCCCAGCCCAAAGGCCGCGAATGTTAGCCACGACTGCGTAGCTCAGCCCCATGATCGGAAAAATCGCCCAAAGACGGCGGTCCGCGAGCAAGGCCAGATAACTGCCACCAGACAGAGGCGTCCCGTCGGGCTGGTCTTCGGTGTCGTGCATGGAATGAAGCTTGGGATCGCGCGCCAAAACCAAGACGGCGATGGCGATCACCATCGTGACGGCAAACAATGCCAAGACGACCGTCCGCCAACCGGCCAATTGCGTGGAGGCAGCCAAAGGCGCGCTGCCAAGCAAGTTGCCCGCATTGCCGATAGCGATGAACGTGGCTGACAGAAACGCAAAGCGGCGCAGGTCGAAACCGTGCCGAAACAGTGTCATTGCCGCCATGAGCACAGGCGCGCAGCCGATGCCAATCAGACCCATGGCGAGAATGACCATCCAAGGTGCCGTTGCCACCGCAAAAAGCAACGTGCCCCCGCCCCCGCTCATGCCAAGCAAAAGCGATGCCGTGCGTTTGGGGCCGAAGCGATCGAGCATTGGGCCAACCAAAAACTGGGCTATTGCAAAAGCGATGAACCAAGCGCCTAAAGCCTGGCTCATCTCGTTGTTCGTCATGGCCAAGTCCCGCACCAAGTCTGGCGTCAAGACCGCGAGGAACGAGCGGTAAAACTGACTCATGATGTAGGCGCACGCGAGCGCAATCAGCCCGGCCATCGGAAATCCCCCAAATACGGCTGGTGTTGCAACCGCTCGTCATTCGAATCGCAGGGCTTAAATGTTCGCAGCAGCCCCGCACCTCTTGCTTAGCGCCAAACAGAGTTTCGATGCCAGAGTGTGTTGATAGTGCTGGTATTTACTTACACCGCGCCTGAGGCTTGACCTATGTCTGGCTCACGTGAGGCACATCGACAAATCAGATGCCGTTTTTTACCAATCGGCATTAGACCCGCCCACAAAAAGCGGCTATCTCAACCCCGCCGCCCCCTTGGCGAAATTGGTATACGCAGCAGACTTAAAATCTGTCACCCATCGGGTTTGCCGGTTCAAGTCCGGCAGGGGGCACCACAATACCCTTTATATATCTGATTTTATTGTCTTTTTTGGCAAGGTAAGGGAAAGCCCAAGCCCCTTGAAAAGACTTAGAAACCTATCACGACTCCCCGCACCTTTTGCGAGGGCGTGAGTGATGGCTGATAATTTGAAGTACTACCACGGCGGGCCCAATGGGCTTAAGGAATACATTTTGCCGCCTGACGTGACGGGGGCCAAAAGCCTTGCGCAATACTCACATTTGAACTTTTGCGACACTTCCAAAGTCTACGTCTCGACCTGCCCTTATACGGCGGCTCTCTATGCGTCTTCAAAAGGCGACCGAGTTTACGAAGTTGTGCCCGAAGGAACTCTGCTCCCGGACCCAGATCATTTGGGGGACGGCGTATCGTTCATGTGCGATAGGGCTAAGATAAAGCGGGTGCATCGCGTTGCTGGAAGAACAAGAAAGCTGGTGCGCAAAGCACTGATGGATTCCACCTGACCCCTGCCGTGTGAAGGCGCGGTCCAGCCATTGAAATAACTACAGAAATTCAACCAACGCTCGATTTTCCACGGATATTCCACGGATTACGGGTGCGAGCAAGAGGAATAGAATAATGGAAACGCTATACGTCTACGGCGCTTGCATCCTTGGGTTAGCCATCGAACTTCGTTGCAAGCTGTTTGGGCACAGATGGTTGCCTGCGCCTATTTCCGCTGAAATGGGATGTTTTGTTTACTGCGAACGTTGTCGCGAACTGACCGAAACCACAGACGATAAGTAGCCCGCGTGGCCAGTTAGAAGGAATGCAATGATGCAGGCTAGACAAACAACGCAAAGACCCATCAATAAGGTTCGGGAATTGGAACTTGAAATTACAAGGCTCAAAACTGCAATGCGAACACAGGCCCGACTTTTGTTGAGCGGCCAAGGAAGCCCTGCAAGCGTTGCAGAGAGACTAAAACTTATCGCCGAATGAAAAGTTTTCTCTACCATGGGACGCCAAACGGTAAAACTGTGAAAGCAAGCGGCGTTTTGCGGTGCGCATCATATCCAGAGTACAGCTTTGACGTGCCGTATATGGTACTCTCATTGACGCGCTGCATTCGTTTCGCGACATATTACGCCACACTAGAACGCGACACGCCGCTTTCTCCACTAGTGGTAGTTTTGGACCGCGATATCCTGCGCTCAACACACAAAATCCGAGCCGCGAGAAGCTGCATTTTTGATGAAGTTAGCGACGGGCTGAACCGCGATGAGTGCGAAGAATTTGCTGTGAAGCAGATACCGCTACATCACCCGGCGATTCTTGATTTTCTGCACCCCACTCCATAGCAATGAAGCGTGTTTGGGCATCCTTCTTTCTGAACTATTGCAAATTTTGCAATAGTTGCCTAGTCGCCCTCAACCCTCCAAAGCCCTCGCACAAGCCTGCGCAATCTCAATAGCCTCAGTACGGCTTAACCCGCCCTGTGCAATGGCACCCGGCCTATCTGCCTTGTAATATACATAGGCAAGCGCAAGACCGTCAGAACGCAGCTGTACGATCAGCGTGTCATTGCCTGTATCTTGGATTTTGATTTTGGATGCCATGTGCGCACTCCAATGGAGGACGCCTCGTCATAGCTAGGATATGTGGAGACCGCGGGGGCTGCAAGGCTCCTGATAGTTGTCAGCTTAAATTTGGGTCACGTCGTCTTTGTGACCAGACCCATTACAGTGCGGGCAGGACAGCGTTTCATGTTTAAGCCAATCATGCTCTTCATTACCGTTTAATCGGAACACTTTACGGAAGAGGACCAATCCAAGATCGTGCGGCAAGTCCAGGTCAGGGCAGTGATTTTGTGCGGCCCTCTGCAATTGTAGTGGCAAGCTATCCATCGGTCAGTCTCCTAAGTCAGTCAGTTAAATGGCTTGTCAATTGGCTCAATATCGCCGCTCTCGAGCCCGCAATAAATGCACCCGCACGTCTTACCATATGCGCCAAACGGGATCGCGATCTCTCGTTTGCAGAAGCAGCACGAGCCCGGCTCTGGATCGCACACCAGATGGCGCAAATGCCACGGTTGGCAATATGCAAACGCGGATGGCGGAACCAAATTTAGCAATTAATCCTACTACTCGTCGTCTGATTTGAAGCCACGATCCCCGAAGGCGCGGCGCAATTGGTATCGGGTAACTTCGTATCCCATCAAATCACTCACTAGCTTTGCCGCATGCGTTTCATAGTAAGGCGTCTGCCAAATTTTCAGTGCTTCAGCCCTTTGCTCTTGGTTGGGTGCAAAACCAGGTGGCCTGCCGGGCTCCTTTTTGACGGTCAGATCATTGACCTGAATTTCAACGCCTTTTGCTTCAAGCGCAGCGCGGAATGGCCCCCGAACAGGCAAATCGTCCTCGCTCACAAGCACAAGAACGTCCCCGTGCCCGCCATAGAAATAATCGCGGATAGTCTCGGCCAAAACAGGGCGCGATTTATCCGTGTCGAAAAAGATGTGGTCGTATTCCAGCCTCCCGAAGTCTGACTGTCTCCGACGATACCCATAAGCAATTCTCTTCATTCTGTTGCATTAGGCGCGAATTTCGCACCTGTCCACACAGTTTGCATTTTCGCACACAATTTTCAATTACGCACTTTACAGAGCGATATTTTTGAATTATGAAATACCTCAACAGGACACACAAAAAAAGCACCCGCAAATGGGGTACTGACAAAGGGAACTGATATGGCGGAAGAACGCAGAATTTCTTGCTACTGGAACGCAGAAGATCGCGAAGCGGGGTTCAGCGATATCAGCGACCTCATTGAGGCGTTCTCATACAACGAAGTTGATGCAGATCCCCCGGTGTTTGA
>JBCDKS010000032.1:0-8706 GCA_038746275.1 Pseudomonadota bacterium
GGCGACAGCATGATGCCGCTCTATAAACCCAGAGATCCCATCGCAGCCCACCCGCGCCAACCCGTCTCGCCAGGTGATATCATCGTTATCCAGGAAGAGCGCGACGGCGCAATCTATGCATCGGTCAAAGAATTCGTGCGCAAAACCGACACGGAACTTGTGGCCCTGCAATACAACCCACCGGCAGAACTCAAGTTCAAACTCAAGCACATCAGGACGATCCACCGCATCCTGCCGTGGCGAGAGCTCATAGGCATCTAACCTTGCTTTGGAACAGCCGGGGCTGAAACTCCAGGGCTGACAAACAGCTTGGCCGTACTCATAATGCGGAACACCTGTCTGCGACCGTCAACGTTGTTAGATGCGTCGGACCGACGCTCAAACGCGGTGCCGGAATTGGCCACAATTTCCAATTGGGTGCGTGCGTTGGTTGGGTTGTCGCCAAAAAAAGTAATGGTCACCCGCGCTTCTACGGTCGGATCAAACTGTGAACCCAAGAGCGCATTAGCCAGCACATTCTGGCTCTCTCGCTCCACCACCACACTAAGATCAGTATCTCGGACCAAACGATAATTTTGCTCTAAAAACGCCCTGAGAACAGCTTCTTTGGCAGCGCGCTGCGGGGCATCGTATCGAAATGTATTGGGTGCCAAAGGTTGATTGCTAGTTTGACAGCCTGAGATAAAAGCAAGCGGTAAAAGAACCAGAAAAACACAATACTTTTTGAACCCCAAAATTTATACCTCAATCTACACTGCACCCACCTATAGATTGACCACACCATACCTCTTTCAGCAAGCAAAATGAGGCCAACACGCAAAACCATCCTTGCCCTACCATAATTTTGGAACAGCCCCACCAGATCAGCCATGTCGCTGGCCTTTGCCATTTTTTTGACGCGCCCCAAGCGACCAAATTCCATCATGATTTCAAATCCGAACGACAGAATTGAACCTCGGTTTTGAGATCAATAGAAGGATTTTTCCTTCTTTCTGTTGACATGAAGGATTAATCCTTCTTATTTTCCGTCCATCGAAACCCCGATGGAGCGGATCATGTCCTCACCTTTTTCATCAGTCCAAGCCTTGTTGAATGCCTTGGCTCCGCACCCGCACCTCGCGGCCACCTTTGTGCAACCCGACTTTTCCGGCAATGGGTTCATTGCCCGCAGTAGCTTTGCAGCGGGTTTGTTTGGCGGGGGTTCCGGAGTAGCGAGCCCCGCTCGCGACGGCGGAGCAAAGAAACCGTCGAAGCCCCAAAAGCGTGGGCCCAACAGTTCGACCTTCTATCCTCACCCAAATTTCTATTCCGGCTTCGACGGCGTGCCCCTGCCCCCGGCGGGCGACATCAGCCGCCGCGACTATGAGCACGATCGGCACATGGAAAAGCTGGAGGCGGAAGTGCGCCGCCGCTGCAAAGCCAACCCGCACCGTCGCGAAAGCGATATCCGCTGTGAGGTCTATTCCGATGATGCCGCCCGTCAGACCGTTGAGGCCAGACACAACGGTGAAGCCACGGTAGCTGCGTCAGACTGGCTCAACCTGGACGCACTCACGGTGGAGCAGATGCTGTTTGACCGGCTCAAACAGGCCTTCCTGAACGACCAGAGCTTCACCAAGGCTGACCTGCAACGAGACTTGGACCTGACGGTCAACGATATCGACCTGAACTGGCCCACTGCCCACAGGCGCTTCACGCTTTGGCAAAACGCCCGGGCTGAACGGCGGGGCGACATCCCGCCCTCTGATATCCCCCCTTCATCCACCGCCGGAAACGCGCCCTTCCCCCAAGCAAGCGTGCCCCCCGCCGGTTGATGCTCTCCCGCCAGCCGTGTGCGGAGCCTTATGGGAACCATGTCTCAAGCACACCGGACGGGCTGGCGGGTTTTTTATCCCCAATCAACTCCCCCAATCCGCCCGCTGCCCCAGTTTTGCGTTTGGCAGCGGGTGAGAGAACCGAGACGCGCCATGACCAAGAAAACCGACCGCATCACACCGCCCTTTGCCGCCCGCAATGGCGAGGAATGGACCCGCGCCGAAGATCACTTCGTGCTGGAACACGCAGCCTTCGGCACGCCCTTGGAGCGTCTGCAAGAGGTTGCACGTGAACTGGGCCGCACGACCGTGGCCGTTTGCGCCCGCCGTCGCGAGTTGAATTTTCAGATCAGCCAACAGCGGGACGCCAACACCGCCCTGTTGCAAAGAACCAATTCCGGCATCAGCGCGTCCACGTTGCGTGACGAGAAGACGCCCAAATACAAGACGCCCGATATGACCTTGAGGGCAATCCGCGCCAGCATAGAGCGCGAGCGCAGAACCCATGCGCTTTACAACGCCCACCTGAACCGTACCGGCACCACTGCGGTGCAGCACGACGCGCTAACAGTGGCGGGCCAAGAGGGTCGTTACGTGCCGTTTTGGGAACGGGATGAACACGCCATAGCGCTGGCGCAAAACCAGTTGAGCCATCGCGATCACCCCAACTATCCGCAGCGCCTTGCCCGCGCAAAACACGCGGTCGCCCTCACCAGCCCCAACCGCTTGGCGCTGATCAAGGCCGTCCGCGCCATGACCAACAGAGCGCCCCGCGAAGAGCACGACCCGCAGGAGGCTGCGCTGTGAGCACCGTAATCGATCCCTTTGAAATCCTGAACCGCGCCATACGAGATGCGGAGCGGGCACAAACCGAAGGCCGCAGCCTTAGCGCCGTCTGGGCCTTAAACGATGTGCTTCGCCAACTCACGCCAGCCACCCCGACAGACAATCCGGCGTCCTGTCCCTTCTTTGACGGCAACGCATTGGGCTGCACCCGCGAAGGCGGATGCGCGTGCATGGAGGCGAAGGATGGCAAGTGACGCAGAACGCGAGGTGCGCGACGCTGTTGTTGAGCGGCTGAGACGTGCGCGGCCAGAGGCGAGAATTGTTCACGAGCTAAACAGTGCTGGCACTGGTTCCATCCGTTTTGATATCGCTGCAATCTCTCGAGATGAAATCGTTGTTGTCGAAATCAAAAGCCGTCTCGACAAGCTGGACAGGCTGGATCATCAGGTACCAGCGATGCTTGGGTGCTCCCATTATGCCATCGCCTGTCTTGACGAAAAGTTCTTGGTTGAGAGTGAAAACTTGTGTCAGGCCATGAGACCAACTGTCAGCAGCAAGCCTGCTTGCAAATTTGTTCCATCATCTGTGCGCAAATTGGGTGCTGCTGTTTGGATCTATCCGCAGGACGTTGGTGTCACTCTGCGCGAAAGGGCATGGCTTTTCCCAAGCAGTGCTTTTGGTCAGCCACTTCCTGAAGCCGCGCTTGAAATGCTTTGGGCGGACGAACTGCGATCTCTGTGCAACCTGTTGCGGATCTCCTGGGGGCGGAGGTCCAACATGTCGGCGCTTCGCAACGCGATCCGATGGCATGCGACGGGACAGGAGATCACAAAAGGCATTTGTCGCGAACTGCGAGCCCGGACGTTTTCTCAAGCAGATGCACCGGTGCTCGAGGACGCCTGATGGAGCAGCTTGTCAAAAACCTTGAGAACCCGCGCCACACCATGCCGATTGATGATGATCTGCGTGCAATGGGGTATGCGCACTTGTTCGAATTGGCCAGTCGCTACGGTACTGTCTCCATAAGCGACGGCACTCAGGGCGGCTACTCTGTGTCCATCCGTGGATGGCGCTCACCAACGGGGTGCTGGTCTTCGGACAGCGACTGGCACGACACTGCTGAAAACGCTTTGCGAGAGGCTGTGCAAGGCATGAGGCATTTACGCCACGAGCTTTTGAGTGTCGATGACGGCGCACCGGTGGTGCAAATGAATCCGTCCGGCTTGCTGACCGGGCCCACATCAACCCGCGCTTTTGAAACATCAAAGGACCACGTGGACTACATCCGCGACTGTGTGATGTGTGCATCCGATGCGAGCGAAATTCTGGATGATGTCCAACGCAGTTTTCATGGCCGTGAGAAAGACTAATGCCTCGCCCGTCCGTCACACCGCCCGAGGCAGGCAGCGCCCTCGCACCCCGCTTGCTGAGCAAGTCGGAAGCTGCGGCTTATTGCAACCTGTCTTTGTCTGGCTTTGGCGAGTGGGTACGGGTCGGCAGGCTTCCCAATTCTATACCCCACACCCACCGGTGGGACCGAAGGGCCATAGATCAGGCGCTTGACCGCCTTAGCGGAATTGCATCATCATCCAATGTCTCAGCATTGGATGAATGGAGAGCCAAGAGAGATGCGCGTCATGCTTGATGGTCTCCACTCCGTCACCAAGAAACTGGCGGGCGGGCGGCGCAAGGTCTATCATTACGCTTGGCGCGGTGGACCGCGCATTCTGGCAGACCCAAACACACCTGCGTTTGTTTTGGAGTTTCAACAGCACGTACAGGATCGGGATGCGCCAAGCATTGGCACTGTCAGTCGCTTGATACACGACTATGAATCGTCCGGCGATTTTGAGCGGTTGGGAAAGTACCAAAAGCGCGATCACCGCGCGATGTTCAAATGGATACGATTGGCGTTCGGAGACATGCCTATCGAGGCCCTACAGGATCGGGGTTGCCGAAGGGACTTCAAAGACTGGCGGGATACAATCAAGAGCAACCGACAAGCTGACCGCGCATGGGCAACCCTAAAGCGTGTGTTTTCCGTGGCCAAAGATAACGGCGTGATTGATTGGAACCCGTGCGAAGGCGGTGGCAAGCGCTACAAAGACGATCGCAAAGAGTTTCTTTGGACCGACGCGCAAATCGCTCAATTTCGCTTGTCAGCACCAGGTCATCTTGTTTTGCCGGTTGTCATCGCCCTGCACACCGGCCAGCGTCAGGGCGACATTCTTGCGCTCAAATGGTCCAATTACGATGGAACCCGCATTCGTCTGACGCAAAGCAAAACTAAGCGCAAAGTCTCCATATTGGTAACGCCCGAACTCAAAGCGTTGCTGGATAAGATGGATCGTAAGTCTGTTTTTATTTGCACCAACTCAAAGGGTTTGCCGTGGAAATCCGGCTTTCAAGCTTCGTTTGGCAAGGCAAGGCGCAGAGCTTCCGTCATCGGTGTGACCTTTCACGATCTGCGCGGGACATTCATCACCCGACGACGCAACGAAGGCTCCAGTATTGAGGACATTGCGGAGGTCGCAGGCGTTAGCTTGATCGTTGCAGAACGCCATTATCTCGCAGCCGACGAAGGCAGAGCTGACGGTGTGATTTTGCGGATGAACAAGAACAGCGCATGAACAATTGTAAACCGCGCTGTAAACTGGTCCAGATGTGTAAACCGGAAAACCGTCTAAGTGATTGATTTAATGGCAGGGGCAGCAGGATTTGAACCCGCGACCTACGGTTTTGGAGACCGTCGCTCTACCAACTGAGCTATACCCCTACTGTAGTGCTATCAGGCATCTGCTTTAAGCCTCCCGTGCACAGCGTTGGTGTTACTGCGAATGCGAGCGGGGTGCAAGCGGGCAAATGCGGGTTGGCGTTTGAAATGCTGGGAGTGGACTGAGGTTGATCCCACACTCTTGCAACTGCCTTCGCTATAGGCGACCACATCGGTAGTTTGGTGTACGCAACTGCGCGGGCCGGGCATGTTTACGGTTATAGAAGCGGCATGAGGGAGGAACCTGCAATGGCCAGTCAAGAAAAATTTGATGTGGTGGTCGTGGGCGGAGGCCTTGCCGGGCTTGTGGCCGCCAATGAATTGGCAGACGCTGGAAAACGTGTGGCTTTGCTGGACCAAGAGGGCGAACAGAACCTGGGCGGTCAGGCATTTTGGTCGCTGGGTGGACTGTTCATGATCGACACGCCGGAGCAGCGGCGGATGCGCATCAAAGATAGCCACGCTTTGGCACATTCAGACTGGATGGGTTCCGCCGGTTTCGACCGTGATGAAGACGCCATGCCGATCAAATGGGCAAAAAACTACCTCGATTTCGCTGCAGGCCCGATGCGGCCGTGGTTACACTCTTTAGGAATGCGTTGGTTCCCGGTTGTGGGCTGGGCAGAACGTGGCGGCGCATCCGCCACCGGCCATGGCAATTCTGTCCCGCGCTTTCACCTGACATGGGGCACAGGACCGGGCACTCTGGAGCCCTTTGAGAAGCGCGTCCGTGCCCACGCCGACGAAGGTAAGGTCGCATTTAAGTTCCGCCATCAGGTCTCAAAGCTCGACACAACAAATGGCGAGGTCAGCGGCGTGTCCGGCGAAGTGTTGGCACCGGACGATGCGGTGCGCGGAGCGCAAACCAACCGCGATGTTGTCGGAGAATTTCAAATCCAAGCGGACAAAGTCATTGTGACCTCCGGCGGCATCGGCGGCAATTTCGATCACGTTCGCAAAGTGTGGCCCCGGGATCGCTTGGGTGAACCACCCGCCTCCATGGTTGCCGGTGTGCCCGCCCATGTGGACGGACGCATGTTGGGCATCACGGAGGCCGCAGGTGGCGGGCTCATAAACACAGACCGCATGTGGCATTACACGGAAGGCGTCAAAAACTGGGATCCAATCTGGCCGTCCCACGGCATCCGCATCCTGCCTGGCCCATCCTCGCTTTGGTTCGATGCGGAGGGCAATCGCTTCCCCGCACCCTACCTACCGGGTTTTGACTCGCTGGGTACGCTCAAGGCTATTCTCGACACCGGCTACGACTATTCATGGTTCGTGCTCACGCAAAAGATCATCGAGAAGGAATTCGCTCTGTCGGGTTCGGAGCAAAATCCGGACCTCACCTCGAAAAAATGGCTGGAAGTGCTCAAGTCCCGTCTTGGCAAGGGCGCGACCGGGCCGGTCGAGGCGTTCAAAGAAAAGGGCGAAGACTTTGTGGTCGCCAATTCACTGGAAGACCTTGTGGCCGGCATGAACCAGCGCGGCGGCAATCTGCTTGACCTTGAAAAACTGCGCAGCCAGATCGAAGCCCGTGACGCGCAAATGGACAATCCGTTTTCCAAGGATGCGCAGGTGATGGCCATCCACGCCACGCGCAACTATCTGGGCGACAAGCTTATTCGCACCGCCAAACCCCATAAAATACTCGACCCGTCCAACGGCCCGCTGATTGCGGTGAAACTGCACATCGTCACGCGCAAGAGCTTGGGTGGCATTCACACCAATGAACATGCGCAAGTCCTGTCACCGCAGGGCACGCCGGTTGCGGGCCTCTACGCGGCGGGGGAAGCCTCCGGCTTTGGCGGGGGCGGATATCACGGCTACAACGCTCTCGAAGGCACGTTTTTGGGAGGCTGCATTTTTTCGGGTCGCACAGCGGGACAAGCGGCAGCGAAGGCGTGACCACCATTGGCCCCTACCGCGTTGCAGTCATCGGCGCAGGAGCGATTGGCTGTTACGTAGGTACACGACTGGCGGCGGGCGGATGTGACGTCACTTTTCTGGGGCGCGGATGGCTTCAAGAAGCGGCAGCGACCGGCGGATTGAGCGCGCAGACGATGGATGGCAACCGCGTCGCGCTGGCGCCCGGCTTGGCGAACGTGGTCACCACCATCAACGACGTGGGCAGCGCTGATGTGTATCTTGTGTGCACGAAGAGTGACGACACCCCTGCCATTGCAGCAGACCTCTCGAAGCTGCTCGCCAAAAGCCAAACCAAAACAGCGCAAGTCGTGAGCCTGCAAAACGGCTTGGACAACACCGCTGTCCTGCAAGCTCATTTGGCTGACGCAGATGTCTATCCGGGCATGGTGGCGTTTAATGTGGTGAGCAAAAACGCAACGTCCTTTGCGGCCACCACAGAGGGCGGCATTCACCTGCCCAACAATACGGTGGGGAGAACGTTGGCGGGGCATTTACAAAACGCTGAAATAGACTGCGCCCTCCACGACGACATAGAGGCGGTTCAGTTTGCTAAACTGATCTTGAACTTGAACAACGCCTTGAACGCACTTTCAGGTTTGCCTTTGGTGGATCAACTGTCAGACCCAAAATGGCGGCGGGTGCTAGCCGCCTGCATGGATGAGGCATTGCAGGTCGCAAAGGCTCTGGGCATCAAACCGGCGCGCATTGTGAAAGCACCCGTTGGTCTCATTCCAACCATCCTGCGCCTGCCAACCTTCCTGTTCACCCGTCTGGCTGCGCAGATGTTGAAGGTTGATCCCGCTGCCCGTTCTTCGATGGCTGAGGACTTTGAAAAAGGCCGCCGGCCCGAAATCGATCACCTTAACGGCAAGATCGTACAACTGGGAAAGGCCTTGGGCGTCGCAACGCCGGTGAACGAACGTGTGACAAATACAGTTTCAACATGTTTTGAGGGCAAGCTGACCAGACCGGTTGACCCTTTGATCATGGTTTAGGCTTGGGGCAGATTTGTACATCTGAAACGCCTGCTCTACGCCCAACAAAAAGGCGGGCCCCGTAAAAGGATCCGCCGCCAGACTCTTGGTCTTCAACACTGCCACAGGCAGTCCACTTGCTCACTCGATGATCTCAGCGACGATGCCTGCGCCGCGTTCAAGTCGGGTCTACCCGACTTGAACCATTGTTTGAATCCGTCGGCTTGGGAACAAGGCCCGGAGCGGATGACGGATTGGGGTCACAATCACCTATTCGATGATCTCAGCGACGATGCCTGCGCCGACGGTACGGCCGCCTTCGCGGATGGCGAAGCGCAGACGGTCTTCCATCGCGATGGGCACGATCAGTTCGACCGTCATCTCAACATTGTCGCCCGGCATCACCATTTCCGTACCTTCGGGAAGAGCA
>JBCDKS010000033.1:0-7677 GCA_038746275.1 Pseudomonadota bacterium
GCTCAGGCTCAGGCTCAGGCTCAGGCTCAGGCTCAGGCTCAGGCTCAGGCTCAGGCTCAGGCTCAGGCTCAGGCTCAGGCTCAGGCTCAGGCTCAGGCTCAGGCATGAATTGATCGATGGGTTCCGGCCCCGATATGTCTACCGCTTCCGCATGTTCCTTGATACCTTCTTCAGCCGGGATAACCACTTCCGGTTCGGCTGAAGGAGCTTGCGGTTCAGCCTCTGTTGGCTCGCCATCCGCCGCCTCATATTTTTTCCCAAAACGAAACAGCCGCTTTAACAGGCCTTGTCTTTCTTCAGCCATGGGGCGTCATTTCGTGCTTTGGCACACTTTGGTGCAGATCTGTCATGCCGCCTGAATGCTGGAAATCACGCTGGCCTGCAAGCGCCGCCCGTTGTGGCCTGTAATCTGCACAGACAAGAGGTCTCCGGGTTCTCCGCCGTTGACCTCCACTGGCGTGAATTGGTCCGTGCGTGCCAGAGCGCCGTTTTCCTTCAAAACCGTACGGGTGAGCCCGATCTGTTGTGACAAAAACTGATTTAAC
This sequence comes from Pseudomonadota bacterium, assembly GCA_038746275.1. Lineage (GTDB taxonomy): Bacteria > Pseudomonadota > Alphaproteobacteria > Rhizobiales > Rhizobiaceae > Pseudahrensia. The sequence goes on from JBCDKS010000033.1 coordinate 546, forward strand.
CGGGTGTCGCCTAGCGTGCGCAAACGGGATGCCCGGGTCTTGATGATGTCGCGGTCCAGTTGTGGCATGCGCGCGGCCGGCGTGCCCTTGCGGGGGGAAAACGGGAAGACGTGCAAATGGGTTAAGCCAGCCTCGTTGACGATGGCCAGCGTGTTTTCAAACATCGCATCCATCTCCGTGGGAAAGCCGACAATGATGTCCGCGCCAAACACGATATCAGGTCTCTTTGCCCGTACATCCTTACAGAAGTGCAGCGTATCTTCCCGCAAATGCCGCCGTTTCATGCGTTTGAGGATCATGTTGTCGCCGGATTGGAGCGACAGATGCAAATGGGGGAGCAAACGATGGTCAGACCCGATGGCGTCCATCAGCGGTTCGTCCACCTCAATTGAATCAATCGAAGACAGGCGCAAGCGGTGCAGATTGGGCAGCCTGCTCAACAGCGCTTGAACCAAACGCCCAAGCGACGGTTTGCCCGGCAGATCATGGCCCCAAGATGTGAGGTCCACGCCGGTCAAAACGATCTCTTTGTAGCCGTTGTCCAGCAACCGGCTGATCTGACTGACCACATCACCGGCGGGAACGGAACGCGAATTGCCCCGGCCGTAAGGGATGATGCAGAACGTACAGCGGTGATCGCAGCCGTTTTGGACCTGAACGAAGGCGCGGGTTTTGGCCTCAATGGCCTCCACCATGTGGCTGGCGGTTTCCCGCACGGACATGATGTCGTTGACCCGCACTTTTTCAAACAGATTGACGCCAAAATCCGGCAGTTGACGATAGTTGTGAGCGTGCAACTTTTCTTCGTTGCCAAGCACCAGATCAACCTCGTCCATGGTGGCGAAGGTATCCGGTTCGGTCTGGGCGGCGCAACCGGAGACGACGATGCGTGCTTTGGGGTTGTCGCGGCGCGCCTTGCGGATGCGTTGTTTTGCTTGGCGCACGGCCTCTGCAGTGACAGCGCAGGTATTAACGATGATGGCACCGCCAGGCAGTGCGTCCAGCCCGGCATCGGTCGCCTCCCGACGCATCACCTCGGTTTCATAGGTGTTTACGCGGCAGCCGAAATTGATCATTTCGAGACCGGAATTTTTTGCAACTTTGCTCATGAATGCAACATCCATGCGCCGGTTACTGGATCGAGTTGACCGCGAAATTCTTCTTCTGCGGCGCCGGTCATAACGATGAAGCCATCTTCCCGCCACGTGATGTCAAGTTCCCCACCGGGCAAGCGGACGGTTACCTTCCGTCCGGTCAAGCCTTTGCGGGCGGCGCAAACGGCGGCGGCGCAAGCGGCGGAACCGCAGGCCAGCGTGAGGCCGACGCCCCGTTCCCAAGTGCGCATGATGATGGAATTGGCGTTGGTGACTTGGGCAATGGAAATGTTGGCGGCTTCCGGGAACAGCGGATGATGCTCCAAGAGCGAGCCAAAGCGCGCCAGATCGTAGGTTTCCACCGGTTTGTCCACCCAAAACACGGCATGCGGATTGCCGATATTGGCGACAGAGGGTGTGTGCAAAATCGGATCATCAATGGGCCCGACCTGCAATTCGACGCCGCGCGTATCCGCGAATTCTTCCGATAGCGGTATCTGATCCCAATCAAAGCGCGGAATGCCCATGACAACCGATATCCGCCCATCGCGATGAATGGTTGTGTCGAGATTGCCCGCGACGGAGCGCAAGATCATATGGTCTTTGCCGGTCTCTCGCGCCAACCAGCGCCCGACGCAGCGCGTGCCATTGCCGCACGCTTCGGCCTTGGAGCCGTCGGCATTGTAGATAATCATCCGCGCATCGGCTGCGGGATCGGACGAATCGTGCACGGCCATTAACTGGTCAAAATGGGTCTTGCCGTCCTGCGCCAAAGCACGGGCCGCATCCGGCGTCACGGTGTCGGCACGACCACGCATATCGGCCACGATGATTTGGTTGCCGATGCCGTTCATTTTCAAAAATGGAACCAAGGATGCCGACATGATGATTATGCTTGAAGGTGGTGCGCGCGTTTGCGTTCTCGGTATATGGCGGAGCGCTGGTTAAATTGCGAGTCTCGCTTTTTTCAACTCCGCCACGGTGGGCACTTGTTGTGCCGCGGTAGGGATAATCGTGCCGTCAAGGCGTGGATCGGGATAGAATTCATCGTCTTCGTCGATGATCGCAAACCCGCGCTTTAGATAATTTTGCAGTGCCACCGGATGGTCCAACGTACAGGTGTTGAGGGTCACAGGTTTGGCTGCCATCGCCGCTTGTTCCACCGCGCAAGACAGCATGTAGCTGCCCAAACCGCCGCCGGTGAAGCCCGGCAGGAGACCGAAATAGGCGATTTCTGTGGCCGCAGGATCGCTTTTCTTACGTGGCTTCGGCGCATAGTCCAGTTGGTAGAATCCGGCAGGAACACCATCTCGGTAGAGCACCATAACGTGGGTTGTTTCCTGATGGACATCGGCCATCAGCGTCGCATCATCCATGCGGCGGCGGTCACCCCAAAGGTAGTCTTCACCGACCGTGTGATACAAAAAGCGGTAGAAATTGATCGTGGGGCGCACCGCCCGCATGATCGTCAAAGCGGGCTGTGGCGGCGCGGGTTTCGGTAAGCTTGTGGGGTTGTCATGCCGTAAATACCAGCGGTGCACCGGGAGATGACCTTCTGGCACATCTGTGCGCGATTTTTGCCGAACCCATTCCGTTTCATAAAGGGTCATAATGGTTGTCCGCTAGGCCGCTTGTGCCGCAGTCTTTGGCACCGACCAGGTCTCGCCCGGCTGTAAGGCGCGGAAGACGTCTTTGCTCACGCCATGTTTTTCCCGCGCAGCTGCTAGGTCTTCTAGCTGGTCTTCAATGCTTTCATTTGTGAGCTGAAACGTGCCCCAATGGTGACCAAGGGTGAATTGCGCTTTGCACAGCAGATGTCCCTGAACGGCTTCGTCCGGATTTTGGTGCTGGTGCTGCATGAAATCGCGGGGCTCGTAAGCTCCAAACGGCAGGATCGCCAAACGCGGAGCCCCGTGTTTAATCAGCAGATTTTTGTAGTTGATACCGTCGTGAAAGCCCGTATCGCCCACGTGGTAGATCAGACCAGCGGGGGTTTGAAGCGCAAAAGCTGCCCACAATGCGTTGCGGCGGTCCCCCAATCCGCGGGCGGACCAGTGGTGCATCGGCTCAAGCGTGACCCTAGTGGTGGGAGACAAATCGATGGTGTCGTTCCAATCACCCACGGCGATTTTGAAGTTGGGATTGTGGGCCTTCAAAATGAGATCATTGCCGAGTGGGGTTACAATGGTGGGTGCATTGCGGGCGTGCAGCCGATCCAATGTCGGCATGTCCAAATGGTCGTAGTGATTGTGACTGAGCAAAACGACGTCAATGGGTGGCAAATCATCAAAAGCGATGCCGGGCGGATTAACCCGCTTTGGCCCAGCCCAAGAGACCGGTGAACACCGGTCGGACCACACGGGGTCCAAAAGAATGTTGAGGCCGTCCACCTGTACCAGTACCGATGCGTGCCCCACGAAGGTTGCTGTCAGGTCATCCCCCGTAACGCGTTGTGTCGGCTTGGCGGTAAAGGGAGATGGATATTGGCCGGGCCATTTTTTGCGCCCGCCGCCCAACTGCCATTTCATAAGATCCACAAACCCTTTGGGCGGATACCCGCCGGGGTTGAAAAACTCGACACCGTTGAAGTGGTCTGAGATTGGGCCGTCATAGTAGGAATTGCGGGATCTGGCCAAGGCGAGCGCTCCACCGGCAGTTGTGGCTGCACCCAGACTAATCAGTCCAGCAATTTTTAAAAACGTACGCCGTTTCAAAACGGGTCCACCACACACTGATTTTTCGACTACGCGTCTGGTTGGCCTGCAGATCGACCCGTGTCAAATGTGGCATTTTTTCGTTTCAGGAGCTGTGCTGACGCGCTTGAAAAGCAATGCCCTCACCTTAGTAGGGGTAGACGCTCATTTTTCCGATGGTTGCATCGCGTACGACCCGCTTGCCAATCGCGTTTGGGAGTTTTTGAAAAGCGTGCTTTGCGTTCGTCTTGGCATCGGCCAATGATGTAGTGTTATCGCTGTCGTCCAATTGGGGCGAAGCTATGTGACCTTGGGCGTCGCGGTCGTGGTTCGTGGTCATAATCATCGAGATCATTCCTCTGAGTGCCCCTGTCGTCCCCATAGTTTGCGTCTCGCGCGTGTAAGCGCTTTGTGTGACACCCTCCGAGCGACCGTCCGTCGCTCTTTGGGTGCTGTTCTTGACAATCCTATTAGCATCTTGCGTCGTTGATATAAGTGCAAACGGTCACAATGATGATCCGGTTCGATCACGGACGTTCACGACGCTGTGTAGAGATTTAGGATCAAAAACACTTCTGAGGGCGGCTTTTGAGTCTCGAGAACATATTTGCCATCGCGCTGGCTTTCTCCTTGTCCGGTTTTATGGCCGGTTATCGCCGTTTGGCAAAGTGGATCGATGGCGTCGTTGCCGGGCTGTTTGCGCTTGCGGGTTTAAGCCTGCTTCGCTCCGCTTTTGCCCGCTGAGCGGATCTATCAAACCGGTGATGGCTTGACTCACTTGAACGCTTGTCCCATGAGCGGCGCAACAATCGCCTGATCACAAGCGAGAGCAACCGACCGGCCCTTTGCCCTTCACGGGGGATATCAAAGCCACCGGAGGTCACCACCCGCCAGCGTTATACGCCCGCGGGTGCTTTTTGCGTGTGGTCTCAAAACTTCAGAGACCTTACCTTGTTGGCACAATTTCAACCCAGTGCGCACAAGGATCACAAGAACCATGTTTGATACGCTTTCCGACAAATTAGGCGGTATTTTTGATGGCTTGACCCGTCGGGGCGCGCTCTCGGAAAAAGACGTGACCGCAGCGATGCGCGAAGTCCGTCGCGCCCTGATCGAAGCGGATGTGGCGCTGGACGTGGTGCGCTCCTTTACGGACAAGGTGCGCAACAAGGCCGTTGGTGCGCAAGTCGTGAAGTCGGTGACGCCTGGCCAGATGGTGGTGAAGATCGTCCATGACGAACTGGTCGCCATGCTGGGGGAGGACGAATCTCCCATTGATTTGAATGCCCCGGCCCCCGTTGGCATTATGATGGTTGGGTTGCAGGGCTCCGGTAAAACGACGACGAGTGCGAAACTCGCAGCCCGTCTTAAAAACCGGCAGAACAAAAAGGTCTTGATGGCATCGCTGGATGTGCGCCGTCCGGCGGCGCAGGAACAGTTGCGTCAGCTGGGCGAGCAGACCGGCATCGACACATTGCCCATAGTTGATGGCCAAACACCGGTGCAGATTGCATCCAGAGCCGAGCAGGCGGCCCGTCTGGGTGGTTATGATGTCATTATCTTGGACACGGCCGGTCGCACGCACATTGATGAACCGTTGATGTTGGAAATGGCGGAGATCAAATCCGTCGCCAATCCGCATGAAATTCTGTTGGTTGCGGATTCTTTGACAGGCCAAGATGCGGTCAATCTCGCCCAAAACTTTGATGGTCGCGTGGGCATCACGGGCATGGTGTTGACACGCATTGATGGCGACGGTCGCGGCGGTGCGGCTCTTTCCATGCGCGCGGTCACCGGCAAGCCTGTCAAACTGCTGGGCACCGGCGAGAAGATGGACGAGCTTGAGGATTTCTATCCCAAGCGGATCGCTGACCGCATTTTAGGCATGGGTGATATCGTCTCGCTGGTGGAAAAAGCCTCCGAGACCATTGATGCTGAACAAGCAGCCGCCATGGCCAAGAAGATGCAAAAGGGTCAATTCGACCTGGACGATCTTTCGCAGCAACTGGGCCAGATGGCCAATCTGGGTGGCATGGGCAGCATTATGTCGATGATGCCCGGCATCGGGAAAATGAAAAAGCAGATTGAAGCGTCCGGTATGGACGACGCGGTCTTTAAAAAGCAGCAGGCGATTATTTCTTCCATGACGAAGAAAGAGCGCAAGGTTCCCAAAGTTCTCAATGCCAGCCGCAAACGGCGCATTGCATCCGGGTCCGGCTCGTCCGTTCAAGAAGTCAATCAGCTTTTAAAAATGCACCGGCAGATGGCCGACATGATGAAGGCCATGGGCGGCAAGAAGGGCAAAGGCATGATGGGCCAGATGGCGGCTGCCATGGGTCTTGGTGGCGGTGCTGGTGGCATGATGCCTGGGGGTGCAGGCGGCATGGCTGGTATGCCCGACCCATCCACTATGGACCCTAAACAACTGGAAGAAATGGCCCGCCAGATGGGTGGTGGCATGCCGGGCGGCATGGGTGGCGGTATGCCCAAACTACCCGGTCTCGGTGGTCCGAAATTGCCTGGTCTTGGCGGCGGTAGCCCGTTTGGGGGTAAAAAGAAGTGACACTGACCCCGCAGGATCAATTGCTCGCCTACCGCGACTCCATCGATAATTTTGACGCGGCGCTGGTGCACATTTTGGCCGAACGGTTTCGCGTCACAAAGGCTGTGGGCGCGCTGAAGGCCGAACACGATTTTCCACCTTCTGATCCCAATCGGGAGCAAGAGCAAATTGACCGGCTTCGGCGTCTTGCCGAACGGTCCAATCTCGACCCGGATTTTGCTGAAAAATTTCTCGAGTTCATCATTCGAGAAGTGATCCAGCATCATAACTCCGCCCGCAAGTAGCGCGGGCACAGACATATCTCATCCAACAGACCCATCTGAATTGACACACAAGGACATCCAATCATGGCAACCCGTATTCGTCTCGCCCGTGGCGGCTCCAAAAAACGCCCGTTTTATCGCATCGTTGCAGCCGATTCACGCTCCCCGCGCGATGGCCGCTTCATCGAAAAACTGGGCACCTATAACCCATTGCTGCCAAAAGACTCCGCCGAGCGCGTAACGCTCAACAAGGAGCGCATTCAGCATTGGCTCGATCAGGGCGCGTTGCCGACGGACCGCGTCTTGCGTTTCCTGGACGCTGAAGGCATGGCTAAGCGCGATGCCCGCAACAACCCCAACAAAGCCAAGCCGGGCAAGAAGGCTTTGGAGCGGATCGAAGAGAAAAAGCAGAAAGAAGAAGAAGCCGCAGCTGCTGCCGCCGAAGCGGAAGAGGCTGCCAAGGCTGCTGCCGAAGCACCTGCAGAAGAGGCCCCAGCCGAAGAAGCCGCTGCTGAGTAA
>JBCDKS010000034.1:0-4993 GCA_038746275.1 Pseudomonadota bacterium
GAGCACGACATGGATGCCGTCTTCGCTTTGGCCGACCGTCTGACTGTGCTGGTCTACGGTCGTGTTCTCACAACAGGCAGCGTTGAGGATGTGCGCAACAACAAACACGTACAGCAGGCTTATTTGGGGGGCGACGCGTGACGCCCCTGCTGACTGTCGAAAACCTCACCGCAGCCTACGGATCGTCGCAAGTCTTGTTCGACGTTTCGTTGAGCATTGCGGAAGGCGAAGTGCTGGCGCTGATGGGGCGTAACGGCATGGGAAAAACCACAACAATCCGCACCATATGCCGTATGATACAGGCATCGCAGGGCACGTTGAACTTTGCCGGTGACGACCTGCACAGCACCACATTTCGGCGCGCACCGCACAAAGCAGCGCGGCTTGGCCTCGGGCTTGTGCCGGAAGGGCGGCGATGTTTCCCAACGCTCACCGTGCACGAAAATTGTCTCGCCGCCGCCCGCGTTCCCAAGTGGGCCAGCAGGGCCGCAAGCCATTGGGATTTTGCAACCGTTTGCAAGCTGTTTCCCAGATTGGAAGAGCGCAGACATCAAAAGGCGGACACGTTATCTGGCGGTGAGCAGCAAATGCTCGCCATTGCCCGTGCGTTGATGACCAACCCGCGTCTGTTGCTGCTGGATGAGGCAACGGAAGGCCTTGCCCCTACTATCCGCACGGAAATTTGGAACGCGGTCGGAACTTTGAAGAACAGCGGGCTTTCCATTCTTGTCGTTGACAAAACGCTGAGCGAAGTTCTCACCGTCGCTGATCACTGCGTGATGCTGGAAAAGGGCGTCAGCGTATGGTCAGGAAAACCCGCAGACATGACCACAGACCTCACGCACCGCTATTTGGGCGTATGAAACTCAGCCACCAAACCTTACGATGAACATACGACCATGAACTTTGCCGAATTCGCCCATAAATGGGGCCGTGCCGCACCGCAAAAACCCGCGGTGGCTTTGGGCGCGATACCGGCCTTCTCATACCGTGAGCTTTCCGATCGCACAGCCCGATTGGCAGCCGGTCTTTTGGCTCAGGGTCTGCAAGCCGGCGACCGTGTCGCCGTGTTGATGACCAACAGCGTGCACTATCTGGAATGCATGCTGGCATGCTGGCACGCGGGACTGGCCTGCGTTCCCATCAACGCCCGGCTACACCCTTCCGAGATCGCCTTCGTCTTGGAACAGTCCGGCGCAAAAACAGTGTTCGTATCCCCCACGCTTTGCGACGCACTGTCCGAAACAGCCGCCATTGATGTCATCAGCGTTCCATCGGCAGCCTTTGATGATTTGATGAAGACCGCGCCTGCCGCACTTGCCGATACGCGCCCGGATGATTTGGCTTGGCTCTTCTACACATCCGGTACAACGGGTCGTCCGAAGGGTGCGATGATCACCCACCGCAACCTGCAATTCGCCTGCCAGTGCTACGCTTTGGACGTGGATCCCAACCCGCCTTGGTCCGCCATTCTCCACCCTGCTCCGTTCAGCCACGGGTCCGGGCTTTATGGTCTCGCCCATCTGATGAAAGGCTCGTGCCAAGTAATGCCGGCATCCGGCGGCTTTCATGCGCAAGAAATCTTCGATCTCATTGATGCCTGGCCCGACTGCGTGTTCTTCGCCGCGCCCACCATGATCAATACGCTCACGCGGGATTGCAAGGAACGCCACGTTTCCAATCTCAAATGCATCATTTTCGGCGGCGCGCCGATGTTGCTGGAAGACATAAAAGCCTTTCTGGATCGTTTCGGTCCACGACTTGCGCAACTGTACGGACAAGGCGAAGCGCCCATGACCATCACCGGTCTATCCAAAAGCGTGTTCGCAGACACCAAACACCCCGATTGGGAACGGCGCATAGCCTCCGCCGGTCTGCCGCAAACCGGCGTTGAGGTGCGCATCGTGGACAGCGACGGCAAATCGGTGCCGACAGGGGAAAGCGGCGAAATTGTCTGCCGCAGCGACGCGGTTATTCCCGGCTACTGGAACAACCCTGAGGCCACAGCGTCCGCCCTGCGGGACGGCTGGCTTTGGACGGGCGATATCGGGCGGTTGGATGCGGACGGTTATCTGACCCTGACCGACCGTTCAAAGGACATGATCATTTCGGGCGGCTCAAACATCTATCCACGGGAAGTCGAAGAAATTCTGGCCCGACACCCAAACGTGGAAGCGGTCTCCGTGATCGGTAAACCGGACGATAAATGGGGCGAAGTCGTTGTTGCTTACGTCGTCTCTCAAAATGGCCAAGTGATTGAAGAAACGGAACTGGACACCCTGTGTCTGGCATCCATCGCCCGCTTCAAACGGCCGAAGTATTACCGCTTTGTTGCTGATCTACCGAAGAACAATTACGGGAAAATTCTCAAAACCACGTTGAGGGAATGGGAAACGCGGTGTTAGAGCGTTTCAAAATATGAATGAACCGCCCGGTTGCGAAGAGCAACCCGGCGCTTATGCGCCGCCCCTCCCCCACCTAGAGTCGCGAAGGCCTCTTGAGGCCGACAGCGTGAGCACCACAACTGAATCGTTTCTATCAAACATAGAAATGATCTAGAGGACCCGTTTCCGTTCAACTTGAGGAAGCCGTTCGAGCTTGAGGGGTTGCAGTCCCCCTCTTGCATTTCACCTATGAAAACAGAAAACGCCTAAGCCGCATCAGCGCGATCGGATGTGACCCGACCTTCAATCCATGCATACGTTTTTTCCATACCCTCTCTCAACGACACGCTGGGAGACCAACCAAGACGCTTGTGAATGAGGGCATTGTCCGAGTTGCGACCGCGCACACCTGTTGGCCCGGCCACATTGCGAATGGTGAGCGACTTGCCAGACAAATCCATCACCATGGATGCGAGCGCATTCATGGCGATCATCTCATCCGAGCCAATATTGACCGGTCCTTCAAAATCGGACCGTGCCAGCCGCAACGACCCCTCAATGCACTCATCAATATATAAGAAAGACCGTGTTTGCAGGCCGTCCCCCCACACCTCAATGGAACCACCATCGACAGCTTGAGCTACTTTTCGGCACATGGCCGCTGGCGCCTTCTCCTTGCCCCCGTCATAGGTTCCTTCGGGGCCAAAGATGTTGTGGTAGCGGGCCACTTTGTTGCGCATGTTGTAGTTGCGGTTGTACGCCAGATACATGCGCTCGCTGAACAGTTTTTCCCAGCCGTATTCACTGTCCGGCGCAGCCGGATAGGTGCTGTCCTCGCGACAGTTGGGATTGTCGGGATCGCCTTGATTGTAAGCTGGGTAGATGCAGGCCGATGATGAATAAAAAACGCCCTCCACGCCTTGCAGCCGACAGGCTTCAAGCACGTTCAGATTGATCATCGCCGAATTGTGCATGACATGGGCATCGTTCTCGCCCGTGAAAATGTATCCCGCCCCACCCATGTCGGCAGCAAGTTGGTAGACCTCGTCAAACGTGCGATCGACTACGGCACGCACGACGTCCTGCTCGCGCAAATCACCAATAACAAACTCATCGGCCTGCGACGCAACAAAGTCGTGCGGTTTCAAATCCACACCCCGCACCCAAAAGCCCTCGGCCTTTAACCGCTTGACCAGATGCCCACCAATAAACCCACCTGCCCCACAAACCAAAGCCGTCTTCATGTTAGTGCACCCCACGCGCAAACGAGAACCAAAGCCTAAACAACACGCCAAACAATGCAAAGCACACAGTGAGTAATGCGTAGGCTCAAGCCCGCAAACAGAGCAAATATGTATAAGAAAATGGCAGGGGCAGCAGGATTTGAACCCGCGACCTACGGTTTTGGAGACCTTGCGTACAATGCAAAAACCTCAATTAAATCAATTAATTGCATTTTTCCCAATGTAAACCGTCGCTATTTTCGGCCATTGAAAAACAAAGGCTTAGCCCTGTGACTGTAAACCAAAATGCCCTTTGCTTCTCGCGCCTTTTGGGAGCCTTGCGGCCCCCGCGCTCTCCACATATCCTAGCCATGACGAGGCGTCCTCCATTGGAGTGCGCACATGGCATCCAAAATCAAAATCCAAGATACAGGCAATGACACGCTGATCGTACAGCGGCGTTCTGACGGCCTTGAGCTTGCCTATGTGTATTACAAGGCAGATAGGCCGGGATCGATTGCACAGGGCGGATTAAGCCGTGCTGAGGCTATTGAGATTGCAAAGGCTTGTGCGAGGGCTTTGGAGGGGTGACGGCATAGACTCCTATTTTTTCTTCCGCTTTAGACCCGCGCGAGGTGTGCCGTCGCGGTTCTGCCCCGTCATATTGCGCAGATCGTCGCGGCTAATGTCGCGACCCATAATTTGAGATGCTTCCTCCAAGACCGATGCAATCTTGCGTGGACCAGTCCACAGCAGGCGTAGGCGCTTAAACTGCTCTCTCGTTGGCGGTGCGTGGACGTAGGGACGGCCTAGCTTGGCAGGCTCAACCTCCAGAGGGTCAACAACGATGGGGTTTCCCATGCGCTCCAACACTTTGAGATGGTTGCCTTGGCCTAGGTCTTTCATGTCCAGCACCACAAGCGTGTCGCCGGGGCGCAGACCCATCTCAATAAGATCATCCCGAAAAACGCGCTCGGTGTCGGGTGCCCGCTTGCGCCCTTTAACAATCCGCGCCTTGCCATCGTAGTCCAAAAAGAGCCGCTCGCACTTGGTGTGCGCAAAGTCCCGCTCGTCTCGATTGAACCCGTAGCCAATGAAAATTCCATCCGTCATGCCGCTGGGTTTTACACAGTAACCCATTGGGCGCAATTTATACCCAGCTTTGGGTTAAATGCAACTTGCATTTGGTTTTAATTTGTGATTGTTTTGTGTGGAATTAATTTGGGTGCAATTCAGTGCTCAAAAAAAGGGAACTGATATGGCGGAAGAACGCAGAATTTCTTGCTACTGGAACGCAGAAGATCGCGAAGCGGGGTTCAGCGATATCAGCGACCTCATTGAGGCGTTCTCATACAACGAAGTTGATGCAGATCCCCCGGTGTTTGA
>JBCDKS010000035.1:0-3480 GCA_038746275.1 Pseudomonadota bacterium
AGGGGCAGTTTGATCAAACGTCCGAGATCAAGCTGGTAAAAAGGAACGAAGCCCAGCCGCCCGTATCCGCCAAACTGTTTGTGGAACTGGTCTGCAGTTTTGCACGGAGCCAAAACCCATGAGAAAAGTTCAAACGGAAACACGGGCGCTACAGCTATAGAACTCGCTTTTCTGCTGCGTTCTTGGAAATCGATCACTGCCCATATCGAACGTCCACTTTTCAATGCCACAACATGCCCAAGGTTGAAACGAATGAACGGCGGCTAGGGACCGTTGTCCATGTGTCACCGCTTGACATTACTGATAATGCCGCGCTCGATCTGAAGTCGGTAGTGATCCAGTTTCTACAATATGTTTGGTTGGACCGCGTGTGCGGTGAGACCTGTTCGCCTGCCCCTATTTGTGCCGTGGCCCAGCCACATCTTCGGAGTGGCGTTGTTCGACAAACTTGCCGTTTCTCAGAGGGTATGTCTCGATCCCGTTGCAGCCTGCGATCGTGTTGGATGCTGGCATGCCGGAGAACGCCCTGATCTCGACTTTTCCGAGCGCAGCCGACAGGCCGTCCGAACCCTTGCCAACGCTTTGGGATCGCACCCAGAGGCGACCAGGACCTGGACTCTGTTTCGTTCAGCCAATTTTGTGATCGTTTTAGTATCTGTTTCACGCCCATAGGGAACAGATTCTACGCCGGGCCACACCGCAGTTAAGTCGGTTAACAAACAAGGGCAATTGGGCCATCTGCACCGCCATGTTGGCAGCCAACGGCACCATGCTGTAGCTTCTGAGGTGGAGACACTGAGCCCAGGACGTGTTTGCTGATTGCGCATGAAAACGATTATTTTTTTGGTCAAGTCGGCTCCGTCGCGATGACTATGCATCTTTAACAGCGGGTTGGTTCAACTGGTTTGCTAAAATCAAGACCAGAGCCGCCGTAACTGCGCCTGCTGACGCGACCCAACCCAGAGTTCCCAACCCGTATGTTTCGATCACGAACCCGCCTATGAACGCACCGATGGCGCTGCCGACATAGATGGCAGCCGCATTTAGGGCGAGCAGAACGCTTACGTTTTTCGGATCAAGCGCAATGAGCCGAACCTGCTGTGCAGACATAAAGGCCCAACCGCATGTCGACCAAAGCAGAATGAGCGCCATCAATCCCGGCAACGGTAAAGGCAGTCCAGAGAACCAAGGCAGGAATACCGTTTGCAACGCCGTGAGGATCAGCAAGGTGCGCGTCGCGCCGATTCTATCGGTCAATTGACCACCCGCAAGATTGCCGATGACCGCGCCAAATCCGAAGATCAACAATACCAAGGCGATTCGATCTCGGCCAAAGTTCATCTGCGTTGACAGCAATGGCGCGAGGTAGGTGTAGACCACATAGATTGAGCCAATGAAGACAGCCGTAAAGGAAATGGTCAGCAGGTGGCGGAAGTTCCTTAAGGTGCGTGTTAAGTCGCCCAGCGTCACGGGCGGCACGGACATACCGGCGGGAATGCGTGTCCAGATCAGGGCAATGATCGGAAAAGCCAACAGGGCAACGATGGCGAAAGCCCATCTCCAGCCGAACGTATAAGCCACCCAGCTTCCTACCGGAACACCAAGAACCTGGGCGAGCGTAAGGCCAAAAAACACTGAGGCCAATGCGCGCGCCTGCCTCTCTGGGACGGCCATGTTCGCGGCGACGGCGGCGGTTACAGGTGTCACAAGCCCTGCACCGGCGGCGGCAAGCCCACGCGCAGCCAGAAGGCCTGCTTCGCTGCTGGCAAGGCTCGCCACTGCATTGGCCGCTGCAAAGAGCGCCAGTCCGAAAGTAAGAATGCGTCGGCGACCAACCTGCCCGGTCAAGGCAACCAGAACCGGCGACAATACAGCATAGGACAGAGCGTAGATGGTCATTATCCATCCTGCGCGCGCAGGGCTCAATCCGAGATCCTCGGCCACGGGGTTTAGCATGCCCACGACCATGAACGCGCCCATTCCGACGACGAAATTGGCAGCCGAGAGGATTGTTATTGCGAGAGACAGATCTGTGCGTTGCATGGGTTGTTTGAAGATATTGCAGACGTCGAGAGCCAACAACCTAGAACGCGGGTGAGACAGACTTCAAACATACACCTACAAATGACCGTTCAGAGCCCACCGTGCCGGTTCGTTGGTGTGCGGCATACGCGGTGTTGAAGCAGCTTAGGCAGCGCTCATTTGAACCCTTAACCAACCCCTTTGTTAAAACCTAACGTGCTACAGAAGGTACCGCTGTGCGTCCCTCCGAAAGACAAGATACACGCGCCACAGGCCCGAGACCAACGTCGGTGATTGTTGCTCAGGCAAAAGCAAGACGTATTCAAAAGCTGTACGTCACGCCCAAGCCAAAGAATGTTTGAACGTCATCCCCGGCGACCGATACGAGTGGGCTGTCTTCTGCGTCGCCAAGCAACCTTTGTACGGACGCATTTGCAATCAAACCCCAACGATCGGACAATTGGTAGGTTGCCACAACGCTCAGACCAATGGTGTCGAAACCATCACTTGCGTTGAATACGGGAAGACCTGAAGCCGCAGATCCAACGCCAGAGACCGAGAAGTATGTGTCGGCAAAATTTTCAGACACGTATCTTGTGGAAAGGCTTGTCGTTAATCCAAGGCGCGCTGTCGGGCGGAATGTGTATGCAGCGCTCAGTTCCGCGACCCCCCCGGAATGTACGTCAGCCACGTCATAGAGAATGTCCAAACGTATCACCCCTTCATCTGCGGTCGCTAAACCAAGGGGTTGGCCGTAGCGCAGGAAAAACCCCAGCTCAAAGGCGTCGTCAATCTCAGGCAGCAACGCCACTTGCGCGTTATCGACGTCATCGTCGCGTCCAAAGCGATACCTGAAAGCTGGGCCAAATCCGAAACCGTCAACACGTGATACATCCAGGCGACCAGCGGTGCCCTCAAGCTCAAGCCGGGTCGTTCCAAAATTGAAGCGCGCCGCAACAAAAGGCCCTGCTTCATAGTCGCTGGACCCTTCGTAGTCTGGTATCGACGCAGCACCCAGTGCCACAAAACTGTCGGGCTCTTCTTGCGCAAACGCCAACGCGGGAGCGGTTGCTAAAACCGCCCCAAACAACATGCATTTCATTGTCTCAAGGGAATTAAGATGTGTCATTTGACGTCCAAAGCTGCCTGTATCGAAGGAGAGGTCCTGAAGATACGTAGCAGTTACCTGAGACGCGCCAGACATTCAACAAAAATGTAAGTGCCTCTCACATTTAGTTTGAACTGCTTGCACGGTGGAGCTTAACCTTTGCGGTTTGCACGTCAGATTGTCACTTTTCTCGAATGGTAAGATACGCTTCTGTCACGGCAAAAAGCTGCTGTTCGATATGGTCCGGTCTTGGATCAAGCATCTGACTTTCAGCGACAAG
Organism: Pseudomonadota bacterium; assembly: GCA_038746275.1. Classification (GTDB taxonomy): domain Bacteria; phylum Pseudomonadota; class Alphaproteobacteria; order Rhizobiales; family Rhizobiaceae; genus Pseudahrensia. Next base: position 3,411 of record JBCDKS010000035.1, read on the forward strand.
CAGGTTGGCGTAACCATGCACCATGGCCCAAAACGGCGTCCCAACAACCAAGGGGTCGGCATCTTGCCAA
>JBCDKS010000036.1:0-3396 GCA_038746275.1 Pseudomonadota bacterium
CATCAATCGGGCGGTTGTGCGGTTGTCTTGAAGGGGCTCATGCCCGCGCGGGCTAAGGTGTCGGCCCGTTCATTTTCGGGGTGCCCGGCATGGCCCTTGACCCACTGCCAATTGACCTCGTGGCGCGACTGGGCGTCGTCCAGCCGTTGCCAGAGATCGACATTCTTCACGGGTTTTTTCGCCGACGTTTTCCAACCGTTCTTCTTCCATCCGTGAATCCAACTGGTCACACCGTTTTTGACGTAGACCGAGTCTGTGACCACGGTGATCGCGCTGGCCGTCTTCAGCGTTTCAAGCGCGTGGATCGCGGCCAGAAGCTCCATTCTGTTGTTGGTCGTTTCGGCCTCGCCGCCGGACAATTCACGCTCGCGCAGGATCGTTTCGCCGTCTCTTGCCACCAGCAAAGCCCCCCATCCTCCTGGACCGGGATTTCCGGAGCACGCCCCATCGGTATAGGCAAAAAGCTCAGCCACGCGATAAAATCACCACCCACGGGTCCATCGTGCCAGCGAGGCCCTTTTCCACCCCGGTTTCCTGATGGACAGGCGAAAATCCGGCGCTGCGCAACAGATCATAGAGTGCCTCGACGCTGTAGAACGTGTAAAACCGTCCGATCCCGTCTCGCTGCGCGCCGTCTCCTGTCTTCATCCCAAGGTGAAAGACCCCGCCGGGACGTAAAGCCTTCCGCAAGGCGGCCAGATGTCCGGGCATCTCAGTGCGTTCGGCGTGGAGCAGGCTGAAATTGGCCCAAATCCCATCGTAGATGTCGGTCCCTGATATCTCATCAAACCTGGCCAACCGGGCGGTCACGCCAGGATGCCGGCTGGCCAGCGCGATCATCTCCTTTGATGCATCCGTCGCCTCAACGGTGAACCCGGCTTTTGCCATTGCGGCTGCGGAGTTTCCTGGTCCGCATCCCAGATCAAGGACGTGACCACCGGGCGGCAACGCCTCCATAAACACCGCAAGTTGCGCGTTTTGAGTGTCTGCAACAAGGCGCGCATACTCCGCGGCCTTTGTGTCATAAACCCGTAGGGTTTCACGGTCCGCCGTCATGCGAAAAACACAATGACTGCAAGCGACGCAACGACGATCGCCGTCAGCAACATGCGCAGCTGCATCCACCATTCAGGGGCGGCACCCAGGCGCCAAAAATACCAATCGAGCGCAAGCAGACCAAGAAAGCCCATCATCAATGTGATGGCCGAGCTGTTTACGCCGCCTCCCGTTGTGAAGAAGGCCCAAAGGGCGGGCAGAACGGACAAGAAAAAGCCGGTAGCCGCCTGTTTATCTTCCAGACGTGCCGCAAAACCCCACAGGACGCCCGACATGAAGGACAGGATGATCGCGCCGTAAAACAGGGCCACGTAGGGCCCGACAAAACGCGGACCCAGAACGTCTATTCCTGTGCTTTGCAAGGCCGGGGAAATTGCGCTGAGTGCACCCCATAAGAACGGTATCAACCCCGCCATTCCGAGGTAAAGCGGCATGCGCGGTATGGGCGGTGTCATGATGCTTTCTCAAGTGCAAGGCGTGCGCCGAGCGCAACAAATGCCGCCGCAAAGCCACGGCTGAGCCAGCGCATGGCCGTGTCAGACGCCAAAAGGCGGTCACGTGCGGTGGCCGCAAACAGGCCGTAAACGACAAAGACCGCAAAGGTCATGGTCATGAAAATGGCTCCGAGGCCGAGCATTTCGACTGTCGCCGATGCGGGATCGCCGGATAGGAAGGGCGGCAGCAGGGCCAGAAAGAAAATAGAGAGCTTTGGGTTTAGGATATTGATCAGCATACCCCGTCTCATGATGACAATCGGGCGTTCTGTCTGACGGTTTGGCTGTACCGAAAGCGCGCCGTCTGCATGCAGAGCTTGCCACGCGAGATAAAGCAGATACGCCACGCCTGCGAACTTCACCACCTGGAAAAGCAAAGCAGACGTATGCAAAATCGCGGCCAATCCGAAAGTGGCTGCCAAAAGATGGGGGATGATCCCCGCTGTGCATCCCAGGGCGGCATAGATCGCAGCACGGTGACCCTGACCCAACGCCATTGCGAGCGTGTAGATCACACCCGTGCCCGGGGCGATGACCACGACAAAGGCGGTGACAAGAAATTGCAGGCTCATGGGTGTTCCCGAAACAGACGCAAGTGAACGGCCACACGGCAAAAACCGGGCGACCGATATTAACTTTAACGTCTTGGGAACAGGCGTCTAGGGGGTGTTCTGGAGCGGTCCAAACTTGTTGGCCCGCGTCGTTCACACGGTCTTCAGGCTTCTTGTGGCGCGCTTAGTGCGCCATGGCCTCATCGGCGCTCATTGGCTGCCCTTCACGTGGTGGGCGCCCAATGACATCTTTGAGATCTTCCAGTTCGATGAAATTATCGGCCTGGCGACGCAACTCGTCAGAGATCATCGGCGGTTGGCTGCGGATGGTCGAGACGACCGAAACCCGCACGCCCTGTCGCTGCAAGCTTTCAACGAGGGGGCGAAAATCACCATCACCTGAGAAAAGAACGATGTGATCGACCCGTGGGGCAAGTTCCATTGCATCCACCGCCAGTTCGATATCCATATTGCCCTTTACTTTCCGGCGCCCTTGGCTGTCGGTGTACTCTTTGGCAGGCTTCGTCACCATCGTGAAGCCGTTATAGTTGAGCCAGTCTACCAGCGGGCGGATGGGCGAATACTCGTCGTTCTCAAGCAGGGCGGTGTAATAAAACGCCCGCAGTAATTTCCCACGGCGCATGAACTCCGATCGAAGCAGTTTGTAATCAATGTCGAATCCCAACGACTTCGCCGCCGCGTACAGATTCGATCCATCGATGAACAGCGCCAGCCGTTCGTCCTTGTAAAACATATAGTTGTCCTTTCAAAAGAGGGCCAGCCATGTCGGAAAAAGCAATCAATCAGCAACCTAACTGGTGATGGCGCGAGACAGTAGGTATGTAGACCGCAAGAGACAAGACGTTTCGCTACGTCATTTTACAACCAATAAGGTTTGCAAAATTGATCAAAAACCTCAGGAAAACACGGGTTTTGGTCGGCCTTGGTGCAAATATGCCGTCTTCTTTGGGGACGCCAAAGCAGACATTGGCGGCCGCGCTCGAACGCCTGGAGGACGAAGGCGTTTCAGAACTTGAATCGAGCCAGTTTTATCGCACTCCATGCTTCCCGATCGGCGCCGGACCTGACTATGTTAACGCATGTGCTTCTTTCCTTTCAGACCAGCCTCCACAACGGCTGCTCGCCCTGTTGCACGCAATTGAGGCGGAGTTCGGCAGACAAAGAGATCAGCGCTGGGGGCAGCGCAGCCTGGACCTTGATCTGCTTGCTTACGGTGACGACGTGCGTCCTGATCTGTCGATTTACACAGCATGGAAAGACCTCCCCATGGAGGC
>JBCDKS010000037.1:0-3265 GCA_038746275.1 Pseudomonadota bacterium
CCGGAAACCCCGAATGTCAAAGGCCTGCCCCATGACGTTTGGTCCGGCACGGCCAAGGGAGAAAGGAACACCAAAATCAACCCACCAATCACACACAAACCAATCCCAAACCAAAGCCCAGTAAAACCTCGGCGCCAGAATTCAGCGATCCAACATCCTGCCAAAAACTCAAGAAGCAAGGGACTTGTATAAGCCTGAACCGCAGACAGTGTCGAAGATGTAGCAACGCCTGTGCTGACCAAAAAAAGCAACATACTAGTCAAAGAAGCGAGGCGCCAGCGAGGTGCGACCAGCAGTGTCAGCGCAAAAAGAGTATAAAAAAACATCTCAAAGAGGAGCGTCCATCCAGGGACGAGCACCGGCCAGAATGTGCCTGCAAATGTTGGGCTCCAATGGGGAATAAAAAGCAGGGACATAACCACATGCGCAGGTGTGATCACGATCCAGCCTACGCCCGCCACCAGCATGACGGCCACCCAACTTATGGTCGCGATCCAATATGGAGGAACGACTCGAATGGCACGACGCAGGAGAAAATCGCCCGGATGTCTGGGCGCATCGCGGCCGATGCTCCACATGATGAAACCCGAAATGACAAAGAACAAATCGGCGCCAACATGGCCAAGATGAAACAAGGCCAGCGCCGCTTCAGAGAGCTCGGTTTCAACCCGTTTTCCAGCATGGTAGGCCACAACGGACAGGGCCGCGATCGCCCGAAGATACTGTATCGAACGAATGCGCTTTCCCGGCAACCATGTATCACTCTGAACGTGTTTCATTCAATTTTAAATACCGTCATGCTTGCATGACACCCTGCCACAACTCGTGGTCATCGGCAAAAAGCAGGACCTGCCAATTGCGATTTTTGCTCGCAAAGCAAAAATCGCCTTGAAAAACAGCGCCTTTGGCACCGCAGCTTGGGCGACGTTGCGTTCCTTTTGCGTTCCAAGTGCACCTGGCGGTGCGTTGATTCTCATCCTTGATCACGCCGTTTCGGATGAGTTCGACGCGCAGGCAGGCCGCAATAGATCGATTTCTTGAGCCCCTCTCGAGGAACAATCAGCCGCTGCATGGCCAAACGCGGGGGGCTCAACACATCAAGCACTCGAGCCTCAATGCCCGCCTTTTCGGTGGCACTCCTGGTCCGCTACGCCCGACTACAACAAACCCAACAGGGCGTCGCCCATTTGGCGCCCATTGGCCTGCATACCAGCAGCACTGTAATGCGGGTCACTGTGGTCCAATGGATTCAAGGGATTGCCATCCGCTGGCTGAACCACCTTAAAGTTAGAGATCGCGTTGGCGTGGCCGCTGTGTTGATCAAAGCGGTTGATCCATTGCTGGCGATAAGATCCAAAGCCAAGACCAAGATTGATATCCGCGTGGCTCGCATAATGAGGTGCAATATTGGTCATCACCATTGGGATATCGCCAAATACATCACGCACGTCCTCAAAGAACGCGCTGTATTCTGGCGTGTGGCTTATATCATATCCTTCCGGACTGGCGGAATTGAACCCATCGTTCTGACCAAGAGACCAGATCGCTCCAATCACTTCATGCGCGGGTCCAAGCGCATCCAAAGCCGTTTTCATTGCGATCATTTCATCCCACATACGGCCAACAGTGGGGCCGGATCCACTACGCCTATCAGGGTGTCTCCAATCTTCGGTGGTCATGAGACCAGAGCCTGCATCGCCAAGGGCCAACACCATAAGGGGGCGATTGCGCGCTGCTGAAAAACTTGAAAGACGTGATGCCGCCGCGTGGACCGGAGACATGCGCTTTCCCGAGCTTGAACCAACCACAGGTTCAATCATTGGAAACGGGACATGCCGTTCGCACCCGACGCTGCTAAATGTTGGTGATGTCCTGAGGCAGGGCAGATACCATAGTCTTGGATCGTATGTCGTTTCTCGATTGCTAGGGTTCACAAAGTCCGAGGTCGTATTGGTGGCGTTGCTGTCGCCACCGATAATTACAACGTCACAAGCCACAGTGTTCGGATCAAAGTCAGACAGGTCATAGACTGCGATATCGTCTATAGAACCGGAAAAACTGCCAGAGGGTTTTGGATGCACGCGCGTGAAATTGCCCGTCGTAAGAGCGCTTGAACAAAATTGAAAGCCTTGCCAATCCTCAGTAACGCCACGTGCATTATATGCCCCGTCGCCACTAAACTGCATCTTGAGGTTACCTGCGCTGATCGAGAAGTCGTAAACCGTCATGTGCGAGTTGCCTGCCACGAGCGGCGTGTCCAAACTGAGCCGCGCTTCGTTCGCGCTAACTTCAAGGCATGTCAGACGACCGCCTGAGATCTCCCAGTTGCCCCGGAAATCAATATGGCTGGACGTATCAAACGCCGATTGCACCGCAGTGAACAGGTTTTCAGACGGGGCAAGGTTTGACCCGGACGAACTGGCAAGGGCCGCTTGGACGCAATTAATACCAAGACTGATCGACACTATACCAGCCCCACGATTCCAGTCGCGGCCGTGCCGGTCGCGTGGACACGGGCGGCGCGAACCGGAAAAGCAACACCCGCTGCGACGTAAACCGTCGCCGTGGTGCCGGAAACAGTCGTGATGCGCACAGTGCCCGAGATGGCAACGTTCAAGGCGCGCGTCGCCAATGCAAGGTCCGTGCTGTCGTTAGGGGCAATGTCAAAAATGTCCGAGGCGGGAGCCTCCAGAGTTGCCACATAAGATGAAAAACTGTCTGCCATAATCTTCTCAAGTCCTTGGGTTGGCCCATGCGCCGTTTGAGCATTTCGGCGTACTCAATGCGCTCAGCGAGATCCATGGATACGCGCTGGCGATCATTCGGTTAAAAGAAACTGGCGTTCTGCCAACCGGCCTCGCTTTGTATAAGCGCCTTCAAAGAGGCATCTGCCGGAACTGCTGTGTAGGTGTACTGACCGCTAGGTGTGAAGACTGAGCCAGGGTTGCGTTCGAATTCCTGCGCGCCGTTCTGAAGCACGTTGCCCATCATCCGCGCGTTGCCGGGCACAGGGATCCACGGTGATCCATCGAATTCCACTGCAATCTTGTTCACGTCTGCATCAAAGATACTGTTCTCGACGTAAAGTTGGCTGTTGTATGTGGCAAGAACGTTCTCGCCACCGCCGCTGCTTGTTCCCCAATGCTCGTGAAGGTTGTTGAACAGGTGAACCCAAGCGTACCGAACAAGAGGCTGACGACGTTCATTGCCGACCCACCAGCAATTATGGATTGTCACCCTCATCGCGGCGTCGCCGGTCTTGTCG
>JBCDKS010000038.1:0-2948 GCA_038746275.1 Pseudomonadota bacterium
GCTGTCGGCAAAGCGACCCAAGCAGGCACCAATTGCGGTTCGTGTAAGTCCGAGATTATGGAGATTATCAATGCGCATCGTCTCGTCGCAGCGGAATGAGCCGCGCTCGCAGCGGCGAGCGAAACAAGAGCGCATCGGCGATCTCGCCGTCCTTCCAATTTTTTACAAGCTAAAAGGCAAGCGCGTACTCATAGCGGGTGGCTCCGATGCGGCTGCCTGGAAAGCGCATTTGCTGGCTGCTTCTGGCGCTTTTGTTGAAGTTTATGCCACCGAACTAGATGAGGCCTTTGAAACACTCCTCGATGAGGATCAGTACAGGTGGCACCAACGCCCGTGGGCATCGGATTGTTTTGAGGGCATGCAAATCGCTATTGCCGACGCGGAAAGCGACGGCGAAGCCAAGGCATTTTACTGCGCTGGAAAAGCAGCTGGCGTTCCAGTCAATGTTATCGATAAGCCAGCCTATTGCGAGTTTCAGTTTGGCTCGATCGTCAACCGCTCTCCGGCCATTGTGAGCATATCAACAGACGGGGCTGCACCGATTTTCGGTCAGGCCATTCGCCGCCGCGTTGAGACGCTGCTGCCCGCCTCAATCAAGCGATGGGCGGAACTGGCGCGCGATGTGCGAGCCGATATCAATGAACGGCTAGAGCCCGGTCCGCAACGACGCGCGTTCTGGGAGCGGTTTGTAGATCGTGCTTTCGCAGGCGAAACGGACGAAGCTACAAGGGCGGATGTGCTCGCCGATAGCAAACGCATCGCTCACTCCAAGGGCGCATCTGCCGGGCGTGTCACGCTTGTTGGTGCTGGTCCGGGTGACGCAGAACTGCTCACATTGAAGGCGGCACGCGCGCTCCAAGCGGCCGACGTCATCATGTTTGATGATCTCGTTTCCGATGACGTCTTGGAACTCGCGAGACGGGAAGCCAGACGCATGATGGTCGGCAAACGGGGCGGTCGTGAAAGCTGTAAGCAGGAAGATATCAACAACACCATGGTGACCCTAGCAAAAGCGGGCAAACACGTTGTGCGCCTTAAGGGTGGTGATCCCATGGTGTTTGGACGCGGCGGTGAAGAGATCAGCCGCCTGCAAGCTGAAAACATTCCGGTTTCCATCGTACCTGGAATAACATCGGCGCTCGCCATGGCGTCGTCGCTGGGCGTGTCGTTGACCCATCGTGACTATGCGCAATCGGTCCGCTTTGTGACAGGGCACAGCCGCAAGGGGGAGTTACCTTCGGATATTGACTGGCGTGCGGTTGCCGACCCAACCACCACGACGATTTTCTATATGGGCAGCCGCACGGCCGGTCGTATTGCCGAGCGCGTGATGTCCGAAGGGCTCTCACCGATGACACCGGTGGTTATGGTTTCTGGCATTTCGCGTTCAGATGAGAAACGCTGGACTGGCACCGTGATGGAGATGGATCAAGGCGCGGCCATACTGGGACGCGACAATCCTGTATTGATCGGTATGGGCAAAGCCTTTGAATGCGTTGCAAACGTGATCGTAGATCAGCCAACAAACGCAGACTTAAACGGTGTGGCGCAAACCGGTGCCACACTACATATGGCGGCAACAAGTTAGAGTCGGTGCTGCGGGCCCAGCCCACGCATAAAGCCAAAGTGTGAAGGTGTTTCGCTTCTTATGATTTTAGCAATGCATTCATTTGTGAGACGGGCCAGAAACCTGGTCACGCTTCCCAGTCCACATCGAACTTAGTCACCAGGCGTTTAACGTCAGCGGTACTTAGACCTTGAGGGTTCAAACCCCTGGTCATCATCGCGAGACGGGCTGTATCCTCTAGTTCTTCAATTGCATTGCAGGCGGCTTCTACATCCCTACCCGCTACAACAGGCCCATGATTGGCAAGCATGACTGCAGAGCGTTTGCCAGCAAGACCGCGTACGGCCTCGCCCATAGCAGGGTCACCGGGCATAAAGTAAGGCAGTAATTTCACCTTGCCGAGTTTCATTATCCCGTACGGCGTTAATGGCGGCAGGAAATTGTCTACGTCGGCATCCGGCATCATGGACAGCGCAACGGAATGACAAGAATGGAGGTGCACCACTGCCCCAGCTGTTGATCGGGTCTCATAAAAGGCGCTGTGCAGCGGCATCTCTTTTGTGGGCTTATCGCCACTGATGAGGTTACCGTTCTTATCAAGTCGGCTCAGTCGAGCTGGATCCAACCTCCCAAAGCTCGTTCCAGTCGGGCTAACCAAGAGCCCGCCATCTTCCGTCCGTGATGAGATGTTACCGGTACTGCCACCGGTAAGACCGCGATCAAACATAGATTTCGCCAAAAGGCATATCTGTTCACGAAGGGCCGCCTCAGCAGACATCAGGTTTCCAGTTTTGAGAGTGCGTCAGCAAAGAATGTCTCGTTACCGAAATTGCCTGACTTAAGAGTCAGCGCGATCTGATGACCACCCGACACACAAAAAGTCCATGGGACACCGGGCGCAATTTCATCTGCGATATCGAGGCGAGTGACTTCTAGCGCTTTGGTAACGGCACCGGACGTCTCACCACCGGCAACTACGAACCGTCGCACGCCTGCGTCCCGAGCTTCTAATGCACACTTTGCCAACGTGTCTTCGACGATTTTGCCGGCCTTTTCCACACCCAAAACTTCTTGGGCAGCTTTGACCTTTTCCGGCGCAGCAGTGGCATAAACCAAAGGCGCTTCCTCAAAGGACGCGCTCCGAACCCATTCCAGAACGTCGCTCTGGCCATCTTCGGCAAGTGCAAGAGGGTCGAGCTGCAGTGACTGCTTGCCGCTTGCAATACGGTTTGCAACTTGAGCGTTGGTCATGGACGAACTGCTACCAGACAGAATGATTGATTTAGGCGATAGCTGCGGAGCGGACGAACGCATGGTGTCACCTGTGAGAAGTCCTTCTTCCATATAAAGCTGTGGAAGCGGCATAGCGACAGCAGAACCA
>JBCDKS010000039.1:0-2914 GCA_038746275.1 Pseudomonadota bacterium
CGACAGCCATGAGCGTGCCCAAAGCGTGAAACCCGGCAACCAGGTTCATAACGACAAGGCACAGGAAGGTCAGATGGGTAACAGCGCTCAATTTGCTCACAGACCGTAAGAATTGCGGGTCCGCGCATTCCAGCACGAGCGGACGAAACAGGATCGCGAGCGCTCCGATAGATAGGCTCGCGATCGAACACAACAAAATGAGTGCTGCGTTGTCGAGCGCCAGAACCGTGCCAAAGAGGACGTGCATCAGATCCACATTGCTGCCCCGGGTGGAAACGATGAGCACGCCGAGTGCGAGCGATATCAGGTAAAAAGCCGCAAGGCTCGCGTCTTCTTTCAATACCGTCATGCGCGACACGAAACCCGATGCCAAAGCGACAAGCATGCCGGCAATCAACCCGCCTATGGTCATCGCGCCAAGCGACAGGCCAGAGATCAAAAACCCGACGGCAGCCCCGGGCAAAATCGCATGCGCCATTGCATCACCTGTCAGGCTCATCCTGCGTAGCATCAGGAATACACCTACGGGCGTTGCGCCGATAGCAATCGCGATACAGCCCAAAAGCGCGCGGCGCATGAAGCCAAAATCGGCAAAAGGCTCAATAAAGAGATCCCATATCATGCGGCAGATTTTCCGCAGGTATGAGGAATATTCTCGCACGCCTCGCACATCCGACGCGCCCGCATTTGGTTTTCAGCAGTCATCACTTTGTGCGTGGGGCCATGGGCCACCAATTCGCGTGCCAGCATCAGCGTGCTTGGGAAGTGCGCATTTACCATATCGTGGTCGTGCAAGACAGCGATCACCGTTCGCCCTTCATTGTGCCAACCCTTTATCACCTGGATCAGATCTGCCATCGTTCGCGCATCGATTGCTGTGAACGGCTCATCCAGCAAAACAAGTTTGGCATCCTGCAGCAAAAGCCGCGCAAACAAGGCCCGCTGCATTTGACCACCCGACAGCGATCCGATGGGGCGTTTATCAAGCCCGGTCAAGCCCACGGCCGCAATGGCATCTGTCACTCTGTGGCGGTGACTTTGGCCAAGCCATCCGAAAGAGCCAACTTCGCGCCAAAGACCCATGGCAACAAGATCAAGGACGGTTATCGGAAAACTGCGATCGATGTCTGATTGCTGGGGAAGATAAGCAATGTTTTCGCGGACAAACCCGTTCATTTGAATCTTGCCCTCAATCGGGGAAAGGATGCCGGTCATGCCTTTCAGAAGCGTGGATTTTCCCGCTCCGTTTGGTCCAACAATCGCCGTCAAAGAGCCCTCGGCAATATCCGTTTCCACCTGCCGTACAGCCCTCAAATCATCATATCCCAGGCTCAGATTTTGCAAGGCTACGGATGCTGTCATAGGGCACTCGGCGACATGGTGGCCCAAAAGAACCCCAGCCAAAGGGCCGCGGCAATCAACAAAGCGACAGCCAGCCTTGGCGCTGCACCCATAAGAAGCAGGCGAAGTGTTGGACGTTCAGGTGTCACGATGCGTTGTCCTGGTCCCCGCAAGCGGCACAGACGCCGTGGACTTCTATGACATGGCGATGCGCGTCAAAGCCCGTTTTTCCGAGAAGACCACTGAGATCATCGAATATTTCGGGCGCTTCGCTTTCTTCGACAGATCCGCAATCGTCACAGATAGACATGATGGATGCGTGATCATGATTGTGATTGGTGCAAGCAACAAATGAGTTCAGCGATTCGACCCTATGCACTGAACCTTGCTCTGTCAGAGCGGCCAATCCGCGGTAGACGGTGGGTGGCGCGATCTTTGGAAATTCGTCCCGCAAGGCCTCGAGGATGCCATACGCCGAAAGCGCCGCGTCGGCGTGTTTCAATACCGCCAGTATTTTAGACTGCATGACTTCGCCACGTGTGCGCATTTCCGCCTCCTAATCCAAACGTTTAGACCCTATATTTCGTTATAACATAACGCAAGAGTTACAGGCCTGTCACGCAGCGGCGTCGTGCCGACAAAACGGAGCGAGGAGGCACCATGAAAAACAATTCTTGCGGCCCGAGATCAATGCTCTTACCAAACTTAATCCAAGCGACATGCGGACCGTGACACCGCGAGGGGTCGTGCCAACATTTTGCGAATGAGGGTCGCATGGATATGTTCAACATGGGCCGGGTTCCTCCGGTAACATTTGGAGCAGGCCGCGTGGCGAAACTGCCCGGTCTGGTGTCTGATTTGGGCGGTGGTCCCGTCCTCGTGATTGCCGATGCAATCCTTGCGGATCTGGGTGTCACCGATCGATTGGCACACGATATAGCGGCAAAAGGCATCGCATGTGACATCGCCGCAGACGTGGCCGGCGAGCCGAAAGAGGCACTGATTGACGCGCTTTGCGAGAGGGCCCGCGCGGCAGGTGCCAAAACCGTGGTTGGCATAGGTGGTGGCGCGGCGATGGATGCGGCCAAACTTGTAGCCGCCATTGCCCCAAGCGGCGTCCCGGCACGAGAGTTCGCCCTGGCCGCACGGCCCATGCCGGCGGACGGTCTGCCAGCCATCGCGGTGCCAACGACCGCTGGAACAGGATCAGAAGTGACCAGGACGGCCATCGTCTCCACGACCGATGGTTGGAAAAACTGGTACTGGGGGGAAGAACTGATGTTCGCGCAGGCCGTGCTTGATCCCGAACTCACGCTCAGTTTACCCCCGCATATCACTGCGTGGACGGGTATAGACGCCGTGGCCCATGCTCTCGAGGGCTCGACCGCAGGCAGCACAAGCCCCGCGGGATTGCTCTATGGGCTAGAAGCGCTTCGGCTTTTGTCAGAGTTCCTGCCGCGTGCCGTCGCAGACGGAGCAGATATCGAGGCGCGGGGCCAAGTTCTCTGGGCCAGTACTGTCGCCGGGCTTGCTCTGCACAATTGCAATACGCATATGGGGCACAATATTAGCC
>JBCDKS010000040.1:0-2778 GCA_038746275.1 Pseudomonadota bacterium
GGGAGCCGTTGATGAAACCGGCCTCGGGCCCGACAAGGAACGCGGCCAAAGCGGCGACTTCCTCTGACGTGCCATAGCGTCCAAGTGGAACCATCTGGCGCAAGTGATCGGCCAGGTCGGTGTCTTTTGGGTTCATGTCTGTGTAGATCGGGCCGGGAACGACGGCGTTGATGGTGATCCCCTTGGGGCCCAGATCCCTTGCCCATCCTTGGACAAACGCGTTCACCGCCGCTTTGCTGGCACCATAAAGCGCGAGCCCGGGGGCAAAGAACCTGTTGGCGATCGTGGCACTGACCACCGCGATCTTGCCGCCAGGTTGCATATGCGAGGACGCCGCACGGATGATCTCAAAATTGCCGCGGACATTTACACCGAAGGTGGCGTCGAAATCCTGCTCGGTGAGCGCGTCGATCGGTTTGGAAATGTTGATGCCGGCGTTACTGATCAGGATGTCGAGATGGCCGTGGTGTGTAATGACGCTCTCGACAGCGGCCGTTCCATCACCGCTGACGCGAGCGTCGGCATGTACCGCACGTGCGTGGCCTCCGGCTTGCTGGATGTCATGAACAACCCGGTTGGCGCCATCGCTGGACCCAACGAACGTCAAAGTGACATCCGCGCCCTCGGACGCCAGCCGTTTGGCGATCGCAGCACCGATGCCGCGACTTGCGCCTGTCACCAATGCGGTTTGTCCTGAAAGAGGTTTGTCCATTTTGCGTCCCTTCACTGGTGCAGGATGATCGTTTTGCCGAAGCCACCGCCGCGTGCGAAGGACGCGAAAGCCTGGTCGGCCTCCTCGAACGGAAACCTCGCGGCGATCGGGAAAGTGACGTTGTTGAAAGAGACGGCGGCCACCAGGCGCTCCAGCATGGCCCGCGAGCCGACCATGACGGGGATCACCCTGACCCCACGCACCAGCAGGTCCAGCGGATTGATGGCGGGGCCCTCGAGACCTTTCAAACCAATCTGCATCACGCGTCCATTTTGTGCGGCAGCCTTCACAGAGGTGGCGATGGAGGGAGGGCCGGCTGTCTCGACCACGACATGCGCCCCTTCGCCGCCGGTCCTCTCTAGCACCGCGCTGTCCCAATCACGGTTGTGCAGGTAATTGATGCCAAAATCTGCGCCGAGTTCGCGCGCCAGTTCGATCTTGTCATCCTCTGAAGACGTCACCCCGCACTGCACGCCAGCGGCCTTGGACAGGGTCACCGTGGCGAGCGAGACCATACCCGTGCCGGTGGTCACAACAGTTTGCCCAGGCATGAGCGGACCCGCTTCGAACAAGGCGTTCCATGCCGTCAGGGCAACGCATGGCAGACAGGCCGCTTGTTCAAATGTGACCTCGTCAGGCAGCTTGACCAAAGCCATCTCCTCAAAGACCGCTTCACGTGTCAGAACACCTGACCGCATTTCGCCGAGGGCATAGGCGGCCATATGGGCTTCATAGGGGCCGCTTTGATGGGCTGGATTGAAGGTGATCACCACGCGATCGCCGGGCTGAACCCGGGTGACATCGTCGCCGACCTCTTCAACAATGCCTGCCCCATCGGACAACGGAACAAGCTCATCCGCAACAGGCATTGGTGTCATTCTTGATGCGACCATGAGGTCTCGGGCGTTGAGTGAATTTGCCTTGATGGCCACACGTGCTTGCCCCAGGCCAAGCGCAGGTGACGAAGCTGTTTTTCGTTGCAGAGAGGCGGTGCCTTTGCCTGGCTTTAGCGTCCAAAATTCCATGCCGTCGTTCTCCAGTTGAGATGCGGATGGCGGTCATGGTTCAGATTTGATACTATGTTACAAGTACGCACTTTTGGATAACTCAGTATTGTAAATGATACCTCGTTCTCTTCCCGTAAGGGCTCGTTTGGAGGTATTTGCCAAAGGTGTGAAAGCGAAAAAGTTCGCTCGCCGAATGCAGCTTCGTCAGCCTGCCTGACCCTTAGTTTGAACGCCTTTTGCCGAACTGTGAGGGACGCCACAGCCTTACCCACTAGGTCAGTCATTTTTGCCTACGCAGGGATTTTGCTTGGCTCTAATGACAGTCGAGCGAATGACCTGAGCGCTAGAAAATACCGTTTTGTTTCGAGAATTTTCTTCTCAAGTCCGCATCGGAACATCACATATGAGGCAGAAACCTTTCAGCCATCTCGTATGATTCGAGTGCCTTTCAGTAGATAACAGCGCTGCTGATAAGAACGGATGAATTTTGGCAAAGGAAGCATTTCATCAAACTAAGTATCTGCGACGTTTGCCTATTGATGGTTTGCGAGACCAACAAAAACGAATGGCCCGAAGTCTTTGGGCATTCTCTTTCACGATTGCCGCGAAACAAAACCGCACTTTAACTGCAATCTGCATGGAGCATCGAGACGCGGACTTTTCGGACATTCGGGGTTCCGAGGCGGATGTTCGCAGTTGCACGAATGCAGCTATCTGCGTTGCCGGGCCCAATTTGGTAGTGTGCGGACGAAGCTACCGCTTCGGAAAGGTGGTTCTCAGAGACTTCATTTCTGAACAGCCCAACAACACGGTCGCAGAACGCGCACTTCTTCTTCGACTAAAATTGCCTAGACACAAATTTAACCGTCGTACAAGCGCACTGCATGGCGGCGGTGATAGCTGCCATTCGTTCTTGGCGCAGCGAAGACTTGGACAGCAGTTCATAAATCGCGGGACTTTTCTGAAGTTTGGAAAATGTCCGCTTCGATGCGGCTCGTTCGTGCACTTATGGCGAATACTTCTTTCGTTGTACTGCTTATGATGCTCCATACTTCTCAC
>JBCDKS010000041.1:0-2749 GCA_038746275.1 Pseudomonadota bacterium
CACCGGTTAGCAATGCTCCCCTGTCTTCGGTGACATGCGGATGGTCGGAAGAAGAGCGACTGAAACTTTCTGAATTGGTCGAGCAAGTTCGGCAACTCACCATAGATATCGCGATCCTGAAGGACCGCAACCCGCGCTGACACGGACGCCTGACGACCCAGACCCCAAAAAATCAACCCGTGCCTCCCCTGCGCCATCTCTGGCGGCGGGACGGCACCCTTTTGCATTGGAGAATGCCGTGAACATCACCATCAAGCGCCACAAAATCCACGTCAACGGTGCCGCTGTGGATTATCGCCAAACACCAAACGGCAGCGGGGTAATCAAGCCGATTGCGCAGATCATGCACCACACCGCCTCCGGCGTTACCCCCGGTGGTGATATTTCGTGGTTCACAAGCCCCCGTGCAAAAGCGTCTGCTCACACGTTGATTGCTCGCGACGGCACAATCACACAGTTTCAGGCGTTGAACCGCAGGACATGGCACGCAGGGCGCAGCAAGTATCAAGGGCGCAGCGGTTGCAATGCCTTCACCATCGGCCACGAGATCGACAATCCCGGCCAGTTGCGGAAACTGGCGGATGGCCGGTTCAAAGGCGTTGGTGGAACCTACGAGCCGGAAGATATTGTCGAGATGTCTTCGCCCAACCACGGCAATTTGCGGTACTGGCTGGAATTTACCGATCGACAGTTGGAGACCGTATTTGAACTCGCGCTTGCGATCGACAAGCACTACGGCCTTGGTGGTAAAGTCGCTACCCATTGGGAAATTTCACCGGGCCGAAAAGTCGATACAGGGCCTCACTTTCCACTGGAAAGCCTGCGCGGTCTTTTGGATGGGCGAGGGGACTATAAGCCGACAATCGACAAAGACACTGGGGAAGAAATCGACGGCATTGTCATTGCCCGTGGCGGGCTCAACCTTCGCGCTTGGCCAACGCTGAAAGACAATGTGATCAAAACCCTGCCGCATCGCACAGGGGTTGATCTGGTTCGCTCCATCACCAATGAAAATGGCGAATGGTTGCTGGTCAATGTTGGCGATGAAACCGGTTGGGTTTCCCGGCCATATGTGGATCTGGTCTGATGTTCCGCTTACTGGCAGACCTGTTGGGCCTGCTGCCGGAGCCGCCAAAGACCGGCGGTCGCGAAGCAGGGTTGATGTCCGTCACCGTCACAACGCTGTTTTCCATTGAGGCGATCGTCTCCGGCATTCTTTGGGGCCGTGAATACTTCGACATGCAGTGGCCCATGCTGGCAATCATGTGGCCGGGTGCATTTGCCATCTTCGCCATGTCGTTTGGCTTGCAGAGCAAAGAAGCTTCCAAGCGTTTTGATGATCGCCCCCATTGGCGGGCCAGCCGCCGCTTTCGCGATGACAATTCTGATCGACCCGTTGAAGATATGAGTGGCGGGGAGGCGCAAGGCTGATGCTTTCCACCATGTTCGAGCCTCTGGGCTGGCTGTGGAGCCTTCTTTCCACTCTATGGACGCTGGGCTTCTTTGGCGGCGCAATCGCGCTCTACATCTTGTCTTGGATGTCTCGTCTGCCGTTCACTTGGCCGGTGTCTTCGCTGCTGATGGCGGCCTGCGTTGGCTTTGCCGTTTGGCCCATGGCGGACGGCCAAGGCGACAGGCGAGCCACTGCACGGGAGCAAGCTGAGCAGCGCTTGGCAATTGATGCCGCTCGTGAGGATCTCCGCAAGATCAAAAACGCTCAGATCGCGGCGGAGCAGGCCAACAGAGACGAACTCGCCCGCAAGCTGGCGGCGATCACCCGCACCCTGCAACAGCGCGACGAGAAGCTTGCCGTGCTGGAAGCGTCAGCCGGTCGAGAGACGCAAGAGGCCATCGCACAAGCCCGTGAGAAATGGGCCGCATCTCAAGCCAAGCCAAAACCGGAAGTCGTGTTCCGCACGCCCGTGACCCTCCAATGTACCGAGGAAAAACCCGATGAAACTCTCACATGTCCGCTTCCTGTTCAGTGCAAGCCTGCTCTTTTGCAGCGTGCTGATCCTCGCATCCTGCGGCAGTACCAATAGCGGCCCGGATGTGACGCCCATCGCCAAGCGCGACCTGGCCAAGGAAAAGCAGTCGGCGCCGCGTGCTCCTGTGGTCGATAGCCAATTGATGAAGGCACCGCCCGGACGGGTGACTGCAAAGAATGACGCAACTAACGGGGATCTGCTTCGCATAGGGGCTGTTAACGGCAGACGGTTGCAACGGGCAGGGGCTCAAGTCCGGGGGCTGCAAGGCGCGGTGCGGGCACATCGCCAATTCATCGAAAAGCAATTGGGGGTACGCTAGTGAGATCATTCTTGGAGCGCGTGTGCATCGTTGGGCAGGTTGTTGCCTGCCTGATCCTTGGCATTGGCGCGATCATTTTCAGTTTGATGAACCTGAGAGAACGATGGAGCGACGACGCGCCGCTGTTGTGGCTGATCGGGATATGCGGCGTCATTGTTACAACCGCTGCGCCGGCTCTTTTGGTCAAGTACGGCTTGGCCGAACCAACCCGTCCGCCCTAGCGATTGAACCAACTATTCTAGCAGATTGGCCTCACCTTCGGGTGGGGCTTTTTTTGTGTTTGGGGGTAGGGGCAAATGCCTCGCTGATGATATCTCTGACCAGCAAGTCGTTGGGCGTCTTTAACTCTTGGGTGGTTCCGGTCAACGGATCCTTCTTTAGGGCTCGGATTGATATTGGTTCGGAGCCATTTTGTTTGAACGCGCGATAGACCGATGGATGC
>JBCDKS010000042.1:0-2481 GCA_038746275.1 Pseudomonadota bacterium
AACCAGATTTCATTGTTGAGACCGTTAAAGAGCGTGTTCACACCGCTCATCCAGGTGATCTTGTAATTCTCAAAGGCGCGTTTGAGGTTCGAGAGCGGGCGCGGGTTTGGAATGAGGATATTGCGCGCGCCGAGCCAGTAAAAGGACAGCATGTTCACGGTGAAGGCGAAGATATGGTAGAGAGGCAGCGCCGTCAGAATGACCTCTTCGCCTTTTTTCATGTCCCCGGCGAGAAGCTCCATCGCCTGTTCCATATTCATGATCAGATTGCCATGGGTCAGCATCGCGCCTTTCGCCACGCCGGTGGTGCCGCCGGTGTATTGCAGCACAGCGATGTCGTCGAGCGTCACCTCTTGGCTGTATTTGGCGGCCTCAATGCGATCGCCTTTGACACGCTCGCGCCCGGCATGCAAAGCGGCGGGCAGTCGAATGTGGGGCACTTCGATCGGCTCGAGCACCTTGTCCCAGTACTTTTGCACCAGGCCCACAATCCCGCGCGGCATCGCGGGGAAAAACTCTGCCACGCGAGTGACGATGACGTTGGGAATGGAATGGCCGCGCGTGGCCTCTACGACCTTGTCGGCAAACATATCGATCGTGATCAGCGCATGAGGTTCGGCATCTTCAAATTGCTTTGCCATCTCCTGGGCGGTGTACATCGGGTTCACATTGACCAGGATGCAGCCAGCCTTCAGGATGCCAAACGCGGCGATTGGGAAGCCAAGACAGTTGGGCAGCTGCACCGCCACGCGGTCTCCGAACGTCAAACCGGCGATCTCGCGCAGGTAGACCGCCATCGCATCAGACATCTCATCGATCTGTTTGAAGGTCAGGGTTCCGTTCATGCCATTGGGCAATACGCACGTGAATGCTTTGGCCTTCCCATAGGTCTCCGCCACGCTGTGGATCATGTCGGGAATGTTGCGATAGGTGGCTTGGTCAATAACCGGGCGAATGTTTGCGCCGTAATAGGCTTGCCATGGCCGATCTGTATCTACCATCTATGGGTCCCTCCTCCAAATGTCGGAAGCGGGGATAGCCCATTCTTTGACGTGTGGGAACGATCTAGATTCGTGACGCAGCGGCACATAGCCGAAAATGCCATTTTAACGTGAGAAAAGATCGGCATTTTGTGCCTGTCTATTGAGCGTTCCAAGCCGCGTCCGCGGAATTGTGACGGAACGTCATTTCCGGATTCGCGGTGAAAATCGAGCATTTTTTGAATTTTAACAACTGCTTAGGATATATGCTGCGATTCAGAAATTACCTAAGGTAAATGTTGCTCTGCAGCATTACGTTGAATAGATGTACGTCAACCGAGGGGCTCATCCTCTTGGACGCACCAAAGCCAAGTAAGGAGAAACGAACATGGCGACTGCAAAGAAAAAACCGGCAAAAGCGGCCACCGAAGCAACTGCGGCCACAAAGTCAGCCCTGAACAGCATCCAGGAAAACGTATCCGAGAGAGCATCTGCTGCGCGTGAGCAGATCACGACAAGCGTGGAAACAGTCCGTGAGACCGGCACCAAGACAGCCGGCGCTGCCGTCGACTTTGGCAAAGCGTATTACAGCGGCCTGAGTGTTCTGGGTCAGACCATCTGGGGTTTCGGCCAGGAAGTTTACGGCGAGGTCACCAACCACGCGCAAAAGACCATGCAAGCCAAGTCCCTGTCCGACGTGGCGTCCCTGCAGGCCGCATTCGTTCAGACCCGCATCGAAACTTCTGCCGCGCATTCTAAAGAGTTCATCGATGTGGCACGTGAAGAAACCGAAAAGACAATGAAGCCCATCATCGAGCTTCTGGACGGCAAGCGCGCCGCATAAATCCGGCCGCGGACGCAAAGAAGACGCAAAGAAACTGTCACCGCGCGCCCCTGCGCGGTGACATCCTAAACCAGCCCAAAATCGAGATCAGGGAGGATCCGATGTCCAGACCGTGGATTCGGAGCTACGATAGAGGTGTGCCTGCAACCATCGATGCGGATGCGTATCCTTCGGTTGTCGCTCTCTTGGAACAAGCTGCAAAAACCTATGGCGATCTGCCGGCCTTTGAGTGCTTTGGCACGCAGATGACATACGCGCAGTTTGACGTCGCATCGCGTTCTGTCGCGGCCTATCTGCAGAACAAGATGGGCGTGACGCGCGGGGATCGCGTAGCCCTCATGTGTCCCAACATCTTTGCGTTCCCTGTGGCGATGATGGGCATTTTGCGGGCGGGCGCCACGCAAGTGAACGTCAACCCACTCTATACACCGCGCGAATTGAAGCATCAGTTGAATGATGCCGGTGTTGAGACGATCCTGATCTTTTCCGGATCGACACCGACGCTTTCTGCCCTCTTGGACGATACGGCGATCAAGACGGTGATCTCTATTGACCTGGGCGATGCCATTGGCCTGCCCATCCCGACACCCCCTGTGGATGTGGGTATTGCCTCATACACCAAATTTGCCTCTGTCCTCTCAGAGGGCGCGGAGTTGG
>JBCDKS010000043.1:0-2477 GCA_038746275.1 Pseudomonadota bacterium
GATCGCCGCTCCGCCTCGCATACATGGCGGTACGCAGGGCTGTCATGCCACCCTTTTAGAGTTTGACCCTGATCAGCTCACGGCATCCGATCAAGCCGTACTGACAGATCTTCAAAAGGAACGCTCCTCGGCGGTCGACAACGTCGGTCGTCTTTTTGCAGATAGGATCACTCTCTCATGCGCCTAACACTCTGGAACACGATCTCGTTGGTATCTCTGGCAGTGCTGGCCGCGCTTTTTTTGATTGCTGGCAATGACTTTTGGCAAGACCTTGCCCGCTGGGCTGTTGCGCAGCAACGCGCGTTCCAAAATGATATGGCGTCGGCGATCCACGCCATCCGAGCGGGCAACACCGGCGCGTGGGTCGCCTTGTTGGTAGCGACAGGACTTTACGGCTTTGTTCACGCATTGGGCCCCGGCCACGGAAAGTTCGTGATTGGCGGGATCGGGCTGGGGACTCAAGTTTCAGCCGCGCGACTTGCCATGGTCGCGCTGACGTCAAGCCTCGCACAATCAATTTGGGCCATCATTTTGGTCTATGGTGGGTTTTATCTGCTTCAGGCCTCTGCGGCACATTTCACCGATGTCGCAGACAGCTATCTTGCTCCAGCCAGCTATCTCGCCATAGCTACGGTTGGCCTGCTTCTCGTGCTGCGCGGCGTCAAAGCGATCCGTGTCCGGACATCCGCACCGACGCATAATCATCACTGCGAAACAGCATGTGGCTGTGGAGGACATGGGCCCTCGGCGAACGACGTCACGCGGATGGCGTCTTTGCGTGGCGCCGTGCTCGTCGCGGCCAGCATCGCTGTAAGGCCCTGCACCGGAGCGCTTTTCTTACTTGTTATCGCTTGGCAAACCGGCATCGTCGCTGCTGGTGCTACAGCCGTCATTGCGATGGGCATTGGCACCGCCGCCACGACCATTTTGGTTGCCCTCTCCAGCATTTTTGCGCGCAGTGTCGTGAGTGCTTCGTCCCGTAACGTGGGCGTCCAAACTCTGGCCGCGCCATCCCTTCAACTTCTTTCGGGTTTAGGTATAGTCTGGTTTGCTTTGGCGCTTCTGGGAAACAGCAACTTCTAGAACCTCGTATCTGCTGCTTCGGAGCTTACAGCCCGCCTGCCGTTAAGCGCAAAAAGCCGACCATTGGCCCAGCAATCGAACAGCGGCTTTGTCCACACATGGGTCTTTATGGCTGTTTGCAGCGAATGTCTTGAGTGAGCCCAGAACACCGGATGCTGCGATATCGACTAATGGCGGCTTTTAGGCTGCAAGCTCAATTCGAGTTGTACCGTTCGTTGTATCCAGTCTTAAGCGGCAATCGGTGACACGGGACTGATCACCAAAAAGTTCAGAAATACGTCTTGCAAGCTTATCGTCGCGCGCTCCCACGCACGGATAGACGCCAACGCGTCCCAAAGTGACTGCATCAAACCCCTGATTTTGTCTTTGTGCGAGAACCATTGCCCCCCACCAGTTGTTTCCCGTGAGCGGTACGAGAAGTTCTGCACCGGGTGAAAGGTGTGATGTCCACAAGTCGGGAACATGAGTGATACCCGCAAACGCTACGATCAGGTCAAACTTTTCTTCACCTTTCAAATCGGTAGCCGCATTGCCATGACGAACTTCGGCGTTTGGCCAATCGGCGAGGTTTTCCCGCGCTCGCTCAGCTAAGTCTTGCTCAACCTCAAAAGCAACGACGCAACCTTTTGGGCCTGCGAGATGGCTCAAAACTGCAGTGTAATATCCAACGCCAGCACCGACTTGGAGGATGCGAACGCCGGGCTGCACGTTCGCCCGCATAAACCGACGCGCCCAGAAAACTGGATCACCGATGTTGATGCCCTTTTCTTCATCAAGGACAATCAAAACGGAGTTGTAGAGCCACTTGGGGTCGGCGTCGGGCGTCTCTAAAATGGGAAGACTGAAACCTTCGTGCGGTGACCGAAGCTTCCAAGGCCCTGAACCGGCAAACGCCTCTCTGGGGACGTTTCGAAATGCCTCAAGCACTCGATCCGTTGCAGCGCTGTCTTCGAGCGCCGCCATGACGCGAAGTTGATTTACAAAACTATCTGCGTGCATCGGCGGCCTCCAAGCAACATTACACACAAATCTAGGGTGGAAATGAAGCCTCGACAAATCATGTAAAGCCGCCATTTGCGCAACCGCAGCGATTGGCCGCTTTGTTCCGCACAGCGGTCACTCGGTCGACCTACAGCGAATGTCGGCCCAGAGCCCGAGTGTCCATCGTCTCCTTGATTGAACGCCGTAAGCTTGGCGGCACACGTCCAACTTTGGCGCATGAAAAAAGCGCGTCCCCAAATCGATATTGATAGGCTTAGAGAACTAGGGTGGTCCCTGTGGGACCCCATAGGATTGAACGAGACAATGGGTGGTTGGAAAGGTCAGCCGTTCGAAGACGAATATGACAGCTACTTAATCAAAGCCGTTGGAATGCTACGAAACAACCGGACTGA
>JBCDKS010000044.1:0-1825 GCA_038746275.1 Pseudomonadota bacterium
GGGGAACTTTCGGGCGTGATCGGCAAGACCGACCTCGTCCAGGGCTGCCATCGCCCGCGCATGAAGGTCGGCCTTGGCCAAACCAAAGCGCTTGAGCGCAAATTTAACGTTGCCCCGCGCTGTGAACCACGGGAACAGCGCGAAGCTTTGAAAGATGACCCCAACGCTCGGATGCGGCCCGCTGACGCGACGGGAATCGACGTGGATGGTGCCTTCGGTAGGTTCGGTGAATCCTGCAACCACGTTCAGCAAGGTGGATTTACCGCAGCCTGATGGCCCAATCAGCGCGGTAAAGGTGCCTGGCTCGAGGACCAAGTCGGTTGTGTCCAGGGCGATGGTTTGTTTGTCACCCGCGCCGAAGATGACGGACACTGCCCCTATGCTAACCCGCCCCTTTTCAACCGGGGTTGACGAGGCGGCAATCGCAGCGGGACGTATCGAAACAGTCATTCAGGCGGAGCGGGCTCAGATGGTTTTTATGCCAAAACTCTGCACCATCCTCAGAAACCGCAGTGATGCTATTTTTGCCCCAACGCTGTTCGGTGATTGCACCGGCAAATCCGTAATCAGCCCTAGATCCCAAACATTGATCAGGCTGCTTCAGCATGTGCCTAAGATCTCAGCAACCGGTCCGCGAAGGTCCTTGTTAACCCCGTTTGACAAACACGAAACTTGTGCTCCACCGTGCGCTGGTTAACTATTTTAGGAGAGCGTAATGCGAAGCCCCGGTCTCGATATGGTCAAACCGCTCCTGTCGATAGTGTTTGTCATTGCCGTCTGGCAAGTCGCGCACAGCGCCGGCTTGACGAACCGAAATCTGTTTCCCGGGCCCTGGGAGGTGGCGAAAGCGTCGGTGAAGCTGTTCAACGACGGCGTCATGATGAAGGATCTAAAAACGTCGGTGTCTCGGGCCGCTGTTGGGTTCTCGCTGGGTGCATCGCTCGGAATTTTGGCCGGTATTCTGACATCGCGGGTCCAGCTGGTCCGGCTTGCCGTCTATCCATTTTTCAACATCCTGCGACCAATTCCAGCAATTGCGCTGGTGCCCATCGCCATCGTTTGGTTCGGCATTGGCGAGGAATCGAAATATTTCGTCATCGCCTACACGGTGTTCTTGGCGGTCTGGCTGGCGACCCATCACGGCATGGAGCATGTTCCCGAGACATATATCCGGGCTTCCCGATCCCTTGGGGCACCGTGGTGGCGTGAGTTTTTCGAAGTGGTTGTGCCGGCAGCCGCGCCTCATATCGTAGCCGGACTGCGTTTCGGCGCTGCTTTGGCCTTCCTAAGCTTGGTGGCCGCAGAGTTGACCGGCTCTTCTGCCGGCATCGGCTACCGCCTTGAGGAAGCGCGGCAGTATTTTCAGGTAGACCGCATGTTTGTCGGATTGATTCAACTGGGATTGCTGGGTGCCATGCTTGATGCGTTCTTTGTCTTCGCCGGCAAACGCCTTGTTCATTGGGAGGCCATCTAAGGCGGGCCGTTCGCCTTATGCGCTCACATTTGATCGAACGCTGCACTGACCTGTTCCGCAAACTTTGCGGCTGCCACTGACAGCGTACGTCCACGCAGTTGGATGAGCTGAACCGAAATCTTGCTGGCGTTATTGAGGGTAAGGGGCTTTTTCACCAGTCCGTAAGGATTGTCCTCTGCCAAGCCGATCTCGATTTCGAAGCCAACCGCATTGCTGCTGAGGATGTAGTTTTGCAGCAGGATGAAACTGTTCGATTTCATAACCGGGTGCAGCGTCAAGCGTGACCGGTGTGCTTGCGCGTCTAGGATCTGGCCGACCGAATAGCTGCTATCGTGCAGAGCAAGCGGATAA
>JBCDKS010000045.1:0-1780 GCA_038746275.1 Pseudomonadota bacterium
CCAAGCCTGGCAAGCACTTGCCATCCGTCCTTTTCGTGGTGTCAGATCTTTCCCCCGGAGGTGGGCAAATGTTAGCGGTGCGCACGGCTAATGCGTGGGCCGCCATGGGCGGGCGTGCTATCCTGGCAAATGTGGCTTACCTGCCGAGCCATCCCGAAGTCGTGTCGCAGATCTCCTCCCGTGTCGCGCTCATTCCTGAATTGGGTCAAGGTGACGCTGGCCTCAAAACGATTTGCGCGAACTATGATGTTGATATCATCCACTCCTCAATGTGGTGGGCGGATGCATATGTGGCGACCCACGGGATCGAGGATATACCTCACATGCCGTGGGTCACGACCATGCATGGCTGTCATGAATCGATACTGGAAAACCCGCAGATTGATCATCGCTTCCCCGACCTTATGGGTTACATGCGCCAGCGTATGGATGCCTGGGTGCCGGTTGCAGAAAAAAACACGCGGATCTTTGACAGCTTAGGCATGCCGGACCACGTCACGCGCATTCCTAATGGCGTCCCGGTCATTCCGCCCCGCAGCCTCACGCGGGAAGAGCTGGGGCTGCGCGAAAGCGCCGTGGTTCTTTGTCTGGCGTCCCGTGCAATTGAGACGAAAGGCTGGGCAGCAGCCGCTGAGATGGTGCAGTCTCTTAATTCCGAAGGCCTGAGTGTAGATCTCATGCTGATTGGCGAAGGGCCTGTCTATGAGGATTTGAAAGAGCTGGATCTGCCTCACGTGCACCTTTACGGCCATCGCGGGAACATTCAAGACTACATGGCTGCTTGCGATATCGGCATTTTGCCCAGTTTCTTTGTGGGTGAATCCATGCCCCTTGTCCTTTTGGAATTGATGGCCCTCGGCAAACCTATCGTTGCCACAGATGCTGGAGAAATTCCCTTGCTTGTGGCCGATGGAGATGCGCCGTGCGGTCTTATTGTTCCGCTCAGCAATGCGGGGCAGCTGGACGCTATAGCATTCCGGCATGCTTTGAAGGCGTTGATTGCGGATCCGGACCGTCGTTCGCAGTTTGGGGCGGCAGCCAAGCATCGGTATGAAACACGTTTCACGATTGAGCATATGATGGAGAGCTACCGACAAGTTTACGCGGATGTTTTGAGGCGCATAGCGCAGGACAAAACCGCTTGGTGACAATGCGCAACGCTAGGCACTCGGGTGTTGGGACGACCGCCTCAAACACGAGGCGGGCGCAGTTTGTTCAAGCCCGCGACACCAAGTCGACGCGCTCGGCTTTGATTTATTTGGAACAGACGACCTTTGAGTTGCGCTTCTGGGAAACGTTCCATCGCGCTGTGATTTTCACACGCAGCGCAGGCGCTTTTTGCCGCGCTAAAGAACGTGGTGCCAACGCCCCGGCGCCTTACTCCTCCGCTTTCAGCCCCACCGCTTCAATACCCGCAACGGCAGCAATCACGTCATTATCTGAGGTATCACCGGTTACGCCAACCGCGCCTATGATCGCGCCACCCTCGTCGCGGACCAGCACACCACCCGGCACGGGCACGACGTTGCCGCCGAAGACGCCGTTCATGGCGGCCATGAAGTACGCCTGCTGATCGGCACGCGCCATCTGCGCGCGACCTGCCATACCCAACATGATGGAGCCATAAGCCTTGCCATGGGCAATCCCAAACCGACCGGGAGAGGCGCCGTCTTCGCGTTCGAAGGCCCTCAGATGTCCGCCCGTGTCCAACACCACAACGGATAACGGTTTGAACCCCTCGGCACGACCTTTCGAGATGGTTTCGCGAATGATTGTCCTC
>JBCDKS010000046.1:0-1581 GCA_038746275.1 Pseudomonadota bacterium
CGCGGGGACAGATACCCGCAAAGCATCGCGCTTTGTTTACAAGTCGGCGGTTTTCTTTCTGCTCGCGTGGGTGTTGGTGCCGATCTACTTTCTGCTGGTGAACACGCTGTCCTCGCCCGAAACGGTGAACAGCTTCCCCAAGCCATTTTGGCCGGAATTCGATTTGGGCTCACTCACGTTCTTTGCAAACTTCGCCGGGATGCTGACGGCCTTGAAGAACTCAATTTTGGTAGCCGGCATGACCATGATCATGTCGATTGCTGTTGGTGCACCAGCGGGCTACGCGCTGTCACGGTTCGAATTTCGGGGGAAAGAGGTATTCCGGCTCCTGATCTTGTTGACGCGGGCGTTCCCATTGCCGTTGCTGGCGTTGCCACTGGCCGTGATGTTCATCCGTACCGGACTTGATGACACCGTGTTCGGGCTGGCGCTTGTGCACACGACGCTCGCCATCCCCTTCGCGGTGCTCATCACCTTCTCGCTGTTCTCCGGCATTCCGCTGGAGCTGGAGGAGGCAGCATGGACGCTGGGGTGCACAAGGCTGACGGCCTTTACCAAAGTGGTGTTGCCGCTCATCCTGCCGGGGATAACAGCATCAGCTATCTTTGCCTTCGTGATTTCGTGGAACGAGGTTTTTGCCGCGGCTGTGCTCACTATCGAGAATCGAACGCTCACAGCCTTTCTGTTGCAAAACCTCGATACGTCGCCACTGCACCTGAAATTCGCGGGCGGCTTCATCCTTGTGGTTCCTGCACTCATCTTCATCTTTGCCGTGCGCAAATACCTCTTTGCCATGTGGGGCATCGCCAACCGCTAAGCGGTTTGGCGGCAGACAAAAGGAGCCAGACAAATGGCTGAAATTCAGATTAAGAACATCGCCAAGCGTTTCGGAGACTACCAGGCGCTTCATGACATCAACCTCACCATTGCGGATCAGGAATTCATGGTGCTGCTTGGGGCTTCGGGTTGCGGTAAGTCCACTTTGCTGCGGATCATCGCCGGGCTGGAGACCGCAACAACCGGCGAAGTCTGGATCGGTGGGCGCCGGGTCGACCACCTGTCGCCGAAGGATCGGGGCATTTCGATGGTGTTCCAGAACTATGCTGTCTTTCCGCATATGACGGTTTTCGAAAACATCGGGTTCGGTCTGCGCATGCAAAAGCTGCCCAATGACGAGGTGACACGACGCGTGGAGCGGACCGCGACCCTGATGCATATCGAGCAGCTGCTAAAGCGGTATTCGGGTGAACTGTCAGGGGGGCAGCGGCAAAGGGTTGCCGTGGCACGTGCCCTTGCGATGGAACCGGATGTGATCCTGATGGACGAGCCTCTCTCGAACCTTGATGCGCTGTTGCGGATGGAGATGCGCGCAGAGCTCAAGGGCGTTCTGGCGGAAAGCAAGACCACCGCGATTTACGTGACACATGATCAGGTCGAAGCGATGAGCATGGCCGATCGCATCAGCGTCATGCACCAGGGCGAGATCGTGCAGGCTGCATCGCCCATCGAAGTCTACCGCAATCCGGCGGCTGAGTTCGTGGCCGGCTTTATCGGGAACCCGCCGATGAACTTCCTTGAAGC
>JBCDKS010000047.1:0-1567 GCA_038746275.1 Pseudomonadota bacterium
AACCTTGGCAATGCGATCTCCCTTGGGAGGTTTGTTTTGGGGCGGCTGTGTCATGCCCTGCGGCTTAGCCTATATCTCGCGCTTGCGAAAGCGGCCCAAACGCGGCAAGCAGCACCCATGGCATTTCGATCTTTCATGGACGCAGCCCTTGAGGAGGCACGCCTCGCCGGAAAGCGCGGAGAAGTTCCGGTGGGCGCGGTGGTGGTGAATGACAAAGGCCAGATCATGGCGCGCGCGGGCAACGAGACACGCGCGCGGAATGACCCCACCGCGCACGCAGAAATACTTGCCATTCGTGCTGCGTGCCACGAATTGCGGCTGGAACGTCTGACCGGTTATGATCTTTATGTAACGCTGGAGCCCTGCCCAATGTGCGCAGGCGCCATATCTGCGGCACGCATCAATCGCCTTTACATCGGAGCGTCAGATCCAAAATCCGGTGGTGTTCTGCACGGTGCACGCGTGTTTGAGCGCCCGCAATGTCATCACAGGCCAGAAATATATGATGGTATTGCAGCAGATGCGTGTCAGGCGGTGCTCAAGGACTTTTTTGCGGCCCGCCGATGACAAACAATTCTGCTTCCGGCGGGGGTATTTTGGGAAAAGAAAGAAGCCTATTTTGCCAATCTAAATCTCGATGGCTTCCATGACCTGAGGCTCAATCACGTTGACCCCTGGCAAGCCGGCGATCAGCGCGTCAGCAGATTGCTCCAGAATGGGGAACGTCTTGTAATGGCATGGGATCACCGTTTTGAAGTCAAAGAAGGTTTTGGCGGCATAGGCGGCGCGCTTCATATCCATCGTAAAGTGTCCACCGGCGCAGAGGATGCCGATATCCGGCGCATGCAGGTCGTTGAAAATCTTCATATCCGCCATCACATCGGTATCACCGCTGGCGTAAATCGTATGGCCCTCGCCCGCGATCATGAACCCGCATTCCGTGCCGGGAACGTTTGGTCCGCTTTGCGTGCTGAAGCTTGTGGAATGGATCGCGTGGACCATCGTGACGTGCACCCCGCCCAGATCAACTGTGCCGCCTTTGTTGAACCCCACTGTCGCTATGCCTTCATGTTCCTCCCAATAGGACATCAGATCGTACTGTCCGACCACGGGCACATTGAGCTTTCGAGCAAGATCCAACGTGTCGACCACATGGTCAAAATGGGCGTGCGTCAGCAGGATATGGGTGGCCCCGTCCACGGCAGCATGATGGCTGACTTCCGGCAAAACGGGGTTTCCGATAAGCCATGGATCGAGCAACAAAACCTGTTCACCGATCTCGATCCGAAATGAGCCATGTCCAAGCCAAGTGATTTTCATCGTATCCTCCCTATCTTTGGCGTTGAACGTAGCAAGCTTGGCCAAGGAAGAAAGCATGGAGTGGACTGAAAGCGTCGATATCTATTGCGAAAGGCTCGATGCCAGTTACTGGGCCGAGCCGATTAACGCTTTGACCAATGCAGCATTTTTGTTTGCGGCAGGCTATATGGCATACCGATTGCGAGACGCGTCGCTGCCGATCGCCTGGGGCTTGGTGTTTATCCTCGCGGGCATCGGCGTGGGCAGT
>JBCDKS010000048.1:0-1531 GCA_038746275.1 Pseudomonadota bacterium
GCGACCACGCAGATGTCGGTGATCGTTCCACCGTTGGCCATGACGTAGTGCGAAAGTGCCGTCGTCTCCGCGCACCATCCTTCAGGGTAGGAAATGACCTCTATATTGCCACCCATGAAAATTTCGCCGTCGGCCGTGAGAATCGCGGCCCCAACTGGAAAATCCGAATAGGTGGGACGCGACTTGTCCATCGCCTCACGGGCCTTGGAATAGAGGAGGTGGAGATCGGCCATATTAGCGTTCTTTCACGTATGGCTGACCGCCTGCCTTGGGGGGAATGGCTTTACCGATGAAGCCCGCAAGCAAGATCACTGTCAGAATGTACGGAAGCGCCTGCATGAACTGTGGCGGCACTTCAAAGAAACCAAGCCGGATACCGGCAAATCGGATTGCGACAGCATCGAGGAAGCCGAAAAGCAAACATGCAAGCATCGCGTTTACCGGCTTCCACTTCGCAAAGATCAAAGCCGCGAGCGCGATAAAGCCTTTGCCTGCTGTCATGTCTTTCACGAAGCCAGCGTTCTGGGCGACCGACAAATATGCGCCCGCGAAACCGCAAAGGATACCGCAACAAATGACGGCACGATAACGGAGCCATGTCACAGAAATACCGGCGGTATCGACCGCTCCAGGATTTTCACCAACGGCTCTTAACCGCAGCCCAAATCGGGTTCGAAACAGAACCCACCAAGTGAGTGGAACGGTGAGAAAAGCCATGTAAACGAGGATTGAATGTCCGGACAAAAGTTCGGAGTAAACTTGTCCCACGACGGGTACGTCACGCACAGCTTCGGCGAACGGGAAATTGATAGGAAGGAACCGTTCATCGCCTGTCAGCGCTGGTGTTCGCCCACCTTGGCGGAACCATGCTTGGCCGAGGATGATCGTGGCGCCAGCCGCTATGAAGTTTATCGCGACGCCCGAAACAATTTGGTTTCCACGGTGGGTAATGGAAGCGAAGCCATGAACCAGTGAGAGGGCGACCGAGATCACGATTGCCGCGCCCAGTCCAAGCCAAGCGGAACCCATCACCGCAGCGGCAGCTCCGCCAGCAAATGCAGCCGCAAGCATCTTACCCTCAAGGCCAATATCAAACACGCCCGCGCGCTCTGAATAGAGGCCAGCAAGGCAAGCAAACATCAAGGGCACGGCCAGACGAATGGTCGAGTCCAGAATTAGGATGATTGTGTCAAACGCGCCCATGTTCGATCACTCCCCTGCAGCCGGCGTTTCGGCCGTGTTCGACCGCGCGCCACCACTGAGGATGAAAAACGCCTGTTGGATTTGCGGACGGAACATATGCTCCAGCGCACCCGCAAACAGGATCACCAAGCCTTGAATGATCACGATCATATCACGTGAAATGCGCGGCATCTCAAACGCGATCTCGGCGCCACCCTGATAAAGCATGCCAAACAAAATTGCCGCGGGGATAATGCCTGCCGGGTGTGATCGGCCTATCAAGGCAACGGCAATTCCAACAAAACCAGCGCCGGTAACAAAATCCAACTGAAGACGCTCTTGCGCGCCC